>CAWCTE010000001.1:0-785389 GCA_963798385.1 uncultured Alphaproteobacteria bacterium
CAGCCGATTGGCCTCGGGAATCAATTCTCGCACCCCCCAGAAAACCTGACGCTGGGCGGCACTCTGGGCGATCAGCACGTCGGCGACCCGCCCGCCCTCCAGCGCCCCCGCCAAGGCTGTCTCGAGGCGGGATCCGACCGCACCGCCGGCACCGTCGGCGACCTCCGCCAGGATGATCCAGTCGGTCCCCATCGCCGGCGGCACCGGCACCTGCGGCAGCTTCTTGCCTAGAAACGCCAATCCCTGAACGCTGATGAGCTCGAACGCGGAAATCGTGTCCCCCATCGCGGCCCTCAGCTCGCCGAGGAGCTCGAGCGCCGCCTCCGGCGAGGCCACCGCCACCCAGGCGGTCGCGGTTTCTTCCGGTAGCGGGTAGAGCTGCAGGCTCGCCGCCGTGATCACCCCGAGCGTGCCTTCGGCGCCGATCAGGAGATGCCGCAGATCGTACCCCATGTTGTCCTTCGCCACCCGGCTTAGCCCGTGCAGCACTGTGCCGTCAGCCGTCACCGCCTCGACCCCCAGGCAAAGGTCGCGGGCGTTGCCGTACCGCAGCACGTTGACTCCGCCGGCGTTGGTCCCGAGCAGGCCGCCAATCCGCGCCGAACCCTCGGACGCGAGGGAAAGTGGAAACAGCCGCCCCGCCTCCCGCGCCGCCGCCTGGACATCTCCAAGCACGCACCCGGCCTCCGCGACCAGAACGCCGTCGACGAGATCGACGTCGCGAATGCGCGACATCCGCTCGACCGACAGAAGCACCGGCAAAGGCCCGTCCCCGAAGATCTGTCCTCCCACGAGGCCGGTCCCACCGGCATAGGGCACGACACCGACCTGTGCCTCGGCGCACAATCTCACGGCGACGGCCACCTCCTCCGCAGAGGCGGGGCGCAGCACGGCAGCGGCGCGGCCGTGAAACCGCCCGCGCGGCTCTTCGAGATAGCGCGGTTCCGGCGGCCGCACCCCGTCGGCGCCGAGCGCAGCCTGCAGGCGGTCGAGGAAATCCGGTGACGCCGGATTGAGCGGACGGGCGCTCATGGTCAGAGAAACGCGACTTCCGCCGCGTGGCGGCCTTTGCCGCCACAGGGTGCGCGCAGGTGAGCGCAGATTCTCTTTCTTGGTGATGCGTCTGTTGACGCATCACGACTGCTCTCCAGGTTCGCAAACCTGTATGAAACCCGGCGATGCATCATGACTCTTGGGCGGCGCGCCCGCGGCGGTCGCCGCGGAGATTGGCGTAGAGGACATGGTTGCGCCAACGCCCGCCGATCTGCAGGTAACTCTGGGCGACGCCCTCGTACTTGAAGCCGGCGCGCTCGAGCAGGGCGCGGGAGGGCACGTTCTCTGGCAGGCAGGCAGCCTCGATCCGGCTGAGGTCGAGAACGGTGAAGCCGTGATGGACGACGGCGGCCAGCGCCTCGGTCATCAGTCCCTGCCGGGCGAACTCCTCGCCGATCCAGTAGCCAACCTGTGCCGACTGCGAAGGGCCGCGGCGGATGTTGTCGAGGGTGATCGCACCCATCAGCTGCGAGTCCTCCCGCCGGATCAGGAACAGTGCCAGCGCCCGCCCCTCCTCCCGCGCGCGCCACGCCCAATAGACGCGGTTGCGGAAGGCGCGGCGCGAGAAGTGGTCGGCGGACCAGCTCGGCTCCCAGTCCTTCAGGAACGCCTCGCCCCTGCGCCGCAGCAGCGCCCACGGCGCATGGTCCCCCATTTCGGGCAGCCGCAGGACCATCCGCTGCGTCTCGATCGCGGGCGGCGTGCTGCGGCGAAACCCGAGGACGTTCATCTCACGCCGCGAGCCGCCTCGCCAGTGCCGCGCGATCCGGGGCATCGCTCACCGGGCCGAGGAGGGCCAGTGCCGGCTCGGCACGTCCGACGAGGCTCTCTCCGAAAACCCGCACCCGCTCCGGTGTCACCGCGTCGATCTTGGCGACGACCTCGTCGATCTCCGGCACGCTTCCCCAGATGCTCAGCATCCGCGCCGCCCGCTCCGCCCGCGCGGACGGGCTTTCCAGTCCCATCAGCATGCCGGCCTTGAGCTGGGCGCGGGCGCGCTCGAGCTCGGCGGTGCTGAGCCCGCCGGCCGCGCGTCGGAGCTCGTCCATGGTGAGCCCGGTCAGCTCGCGGATCTGGTCTGCGCCGGTGCCGGCATAGAGCGTGATCTGGCCGGTGTCCTCGTAGGCGCCCGCCTGCGCGAAAATCGTGTAGCAGAGCCCCCGCCGCTCGCGCAGCTCCTGGAACAGCCGCGACGACATACCGCCCCCGAGCGCCGTCGCATAGATTTGCGCCACATAGGCCGCGTCGTCGCGCACCCCCGGCGCCTCGAAGGCGAGCGCCATGTGGACCTGCTCGAGATCCCGCGTCTCTCGCCGTTCGCCCGCGGCGAAGCGCGCCGGAAGCAGGGGCAGCCGCGGCCGGCGCGCGAGATGCCCGAAGAGCCGCTCCGCCGCCCCCCGCAGCCGGTCCGGATCGACGGCGCCAGCGGCCGCAAGGATCATCCTGTCCGGCCCGTAATGCTCTCCCACGAAGCCGGAGAGATCGCTGCGCCCGAAGACCGAGACCCGTTCCGCCGGGCCGAGGATGGTGCGCCCGAACGGCTGGCCGGGATAGGCGACCTCCTGCAACCAGTCGAAGATGATGTCATCCGGCGTGTCGAGCGCCTGGCCGATCTCCTGCAGGATCACCCCCCGCTCGACCTCGATTTCGGGCGCCTCGAAGAGCGGGTTCAGCACGATGTCCGCGAGAATCTCCAATGCACGCTCCACGTCCGGCTCGAGCACCCGGGCGTAGTAGGCGGTCATCTCCTTGCCGGTATAGGCGTTGATGTAGCCGCCGACGTCCTCGATCTCCTCGGCGATCGCCTGGGCAGTCCGGGTCGGGGTGCCCTTGAACGCCATGTGCTCGAGGAAATGCGCGATGCCGTTCTGCTCCGCGCGCTCGTGTCGCCCGCCGGCGGTGAGGAAGATGCCGATCGAGGCAGATTGCAGCCCCGGCATCGGCTCCGCCGCGATCCGAAGGCCGTTCGAGAGCTCGTGAACCTCGACACTCATCGCACCGCCTCCCGTCCGATCACGTCCTTGATCGCCTCGATGTCGTTGGCCACCCGGGTCACCCGCTCCGGTCGCGTCAAGAGATCCGCCAGCCGCGGCGGCAGCGCCGGGCGAACCCCACAGGCCGCCTCCACCGCGTCGGGAAACTTGGCGGCGTGCGCCGTCGCGAGCACCACCATCGGCACTGCCGGATCGCCGCGGCGGACCTTGGCCGCGTGGAGGCCCACGGCCGTGTGCGGACAAACGACCTCTCCCATCGTCCTGTAGATTTCCGCAATCGTCGCCCGGGTCTCGTCCTCCGAGGCGCGGGCGCTGTCGAACTCGGCGCGCAACCGCTCGAGCGCTCCCTTCGGCAGGGAGAAACCACCCGTGGCGAGATCGGCCATCGACGCGGCCACCGCCGGCCCCTCCCGGTCGTGCAGCTCGAAGAGCAGCCGCTCGAAGTTCGAGCTCACCTGGATGTCCATCGACGGGCTGATCGACGGCACCACCCCCTCGCGCCGATGCTCGCCGGTCTCCAGCGTCCGGTGCAGGATGTCGTTCTGGTTGGTGGCGATCACCAGCCGCTCGATCGGCAATCCCATTCGTTTGGCCACGTAGCCCGCGAAGATGTCCCCGAAGTTTCCGGTCGGCACCGTGAAGCTCACCGGCCGGTGCGGCGCCCCGAGCGCCACTGCCGCGGTAAAGTAATAGACCGTCTGCGCCAGCACTCGCGCCCAGTTGATCGAATTGACGCCGGCGAGGCCGACGCCATCCCGGAAGCCATGGTCGTTGAAGAGGTCCTTCACCCGCGCCTGGGCGTCGTCGAAGTCGCCGTCGATGGCAAGCGCGTGGACATTGGCCTCCGCCGGCGTCGTCATCTGCCGGCGTTGCACCTCGGAGACCCTGCCCGCTGGGAACAGAATGAAGACCTCGACGCCCACCTT
This sequence comes from uncultured Alphaproteobacteria bacterium, assembly GCA_963798385.1. Taxonomy (GTDB): domain Bacteria; phylum Pseudomonadota; class Alphaproteobacteria; order Rhodobacterales; family Rhodobacteraceae; genus Amaricoccus. The sequence goes on from CAWCTE010000001.1 coordinate 3,974, forward strand.
GTTCCGGAACGCCTCGATCGCCGCCGAGCCGGTGTCGCCGCTCGTCGCCCCGACGATGGTAAGCCGCCGCCCCGAGCGCCTCAGGCTCACCTCGAACAGCTGCCCGATCAGCTGCATCGCCACGTCCTTGAACGCCAGCGTCGGCCCGTGGAAGAGCTCGAGCAGCCAATCATTCGGCCCGATCTGGACCAGCGGCACCCGCGCCGGGTGGTCGAACCCGGCATAGGCCCGTCGCAGGATGCCCCGGAACTCCGCCTCGGGAAAGCTGTCCCCCATGAACGGCCGCATCACCCGGAACGCCACATCCTCGTACGGCAGCCCGGCCAGCCCGGCGATCTCGCCCCGGCTGAGCTGCGGCCAGCTCTCGGGAAGGTAGAGCCCCCCGTCGCGGGCGAGACCGGCCAGCATCGCCTCCTCGAAGTCGAGCCTGGGGGCGGTGCCGCGGGTCGAAATGTAATGCATGCGAAAATGCTGTCCTTCAGTCGATCCGGCGCTTGATACGCCAAAGCAGATAGCCTGTCATCACCGCCCAGACCACCGCCAGGAGGAACCAGGTGATGGCGTATTGCAGGTGGTCGTTCGGGATGTTCACCGTCACCGGCAGCGGCATCGGACCGTCCGGGTCGTCGCTCGAAGCCACTGCCAGCATCACCGGCAGCGTGCCCAACACCTCGGCCATCCGCGGCGTGTCCCGGGCAAGCCAGATGTTCCGGTCGAGATCCGGTTCCGGATTGCCCTCCTGCGGCCAGATCAGGTTTCCCTCGACGGCTATCGGCCCGAGGTGCCGCGGCGTCCGCTCTTCCTCGATCGGCACGAAGCCTCGGTCGAGGAGGATCCGCCGCCCGTCGGCAAGCACGAACGGCACGACGATGCGGTAGCCGACGCCCCGCGGCGGCGCCGAGGTGTAGACGTGGGTCTCGCCCGGTTCGATCGTGCCGGACGCCCGCACCCTCAGGTAGCGGTCGGCAACCGGGTCCGGCTCCTCTGGTACGGCCACCGGCGCCGCGGCAAGGCGCGCGGTGATCTCGTCGAGGATCGCGGTCTTCCACGCCAGCCGGTGGACCTGCCAGACCCCGAGCGACACCAGCACCGCCACCCCAAGGAGGCCGAAGACCAGCGGCGCGATCATGCGCCGCGTCATGCCGGAGCCGGTTTGACCTCGGATTCCCGCAGGGGCCGTCAGGCCGAGCCCCAGATGTAGATCGCCGCAAACAGGAAGAGCCACACCACGTCGACGAAGTGCCAGTACCAGGCCGCCGCCTCGAAGCCGACGTGCTGGGTCGGCGTGAACTGTCCCGCATAGGCGCGCGCCAGGCAGACCGCGAGGAAGATCGTGCCGATGATCACGTGAAAGCCGTGAAACCCCGTCGCCATGAAGAACGACGCCCCGTAGATGTTGCCGGAGAAGCTGAACGCCGCTTCCGAGTACTCGAACGCCTGGAAGGTCGTGAACAGCAGTCCCAGGCAGATCGCCAGCCACAGCCCCCACTTGAGCTGCTGGCGGTCGTTCTCGTGGACCAGCGCATGGTGTGCCCAGGTCGCCGCGCAGCCAGAGCAGAGCAGGATCAGCGTGTTGATCAGCGGCAGGTGCCAGGGGTCAAAAGTCTCGATCCCCGCCGGCGGCCAGACCCCGGGCGTGAGCGTCACGCCCTCGATCGTCGGCATCGGGTAGAGCGCGTGCTTGAAGAAGGTCCAGAACCAGGCCGCGAAGAACATGATCTCCGAGATGATGAACAGCACCATCCCGTAGCGAAGGCCGATCTGAACGATCAGGGTATGATCCCCGGCCTCGCTTTCGGCGATCACGTCCGCCCACCAGGACCACATCGTATAAAGGACGATCACCAGGCCGATGAGCGAGATCCACGGCCCGCTGCCGTGGAACCAGAGCACGGCGCCGAACAGCATGGTGATGGCACCCACCGCGCCGGTGAAGGGCCAGATGCTCGGCGGCAGGATGTGGTAGTCGTGGTTCTTGTGGCCGGCCATGAGCTTGGTCCCTCTACTGTTCGATCGTCTTGCGGCCGGTCGCCGCCGCCGCGAACCTGCTGCCATCCTCGAGGGCCGCGCTGTCGTCGTCCTCGGGCAGGTCCGCCTCGTACATGGTGTAGGAAAGCGTGATCTCGGTCACGTCATCCGATTCCGGGTCGTCGAGCATCGCCGGATCGACATAGAAGCTCACCGGCATGTCCACCCGCTCCCCGGGCTGCAGCACCTGCATGTTGAAGCAGAAGCAGGCGATCTTGTCGAAATATCCCCCCACCGAGAACGGCACCACGTTGTAGCCGGCCTGGCCGGCCAGCACGTGATCGGTGGGATTGTGGGCTTCGAAGAACGCAAGCCCGGTCTCGCCGAGCTTTAGCTTAATCGAGCGCTGCTTCGGCCGGAACTCCCAGGGCATCCCCGGTGCGGTGTTGGCGTCGAAATAGACCGTGACCGTCCGGTCGACCACCTCGGTCGGGTTCTCCGGCGCCTCGGCGACGCCGGTCGTGCCGGCATAACCGGTGACCCGGCAGAACCAGGAATAGAACGGAACCGCGGCGAAGCTCGCCCCGACCATTAGCGCCACGAACGCGACCAGCACGCTGGCCATGCGGCGGTTGGAGTTCGGCGCCGGCACCGCTCAGCCCCCCGCCGCCGGCAACGACTCGATGGTGTGGTCGAAGCCGCGCATGTCCTCGCCTTCGGTCATCTTCACCACCGTCACCGCGAAGACCAGCACCACGAAGGCGGCGAGCGTCAGCCCCAGTCCGCGGTTGCGGCTGCGGCGGCGTCCGTAGATCTCGTGGCTGTCCGGCCGCATCGCGCGCTCCTCAGAACCACACCGGCCAACCGGCCGGGGTCAGATGCAGCGCCCGGATCGCCGCCTCGGCCAGAAGCAAGGCGAAGTGCAACGCCAGGTAGGCGATCGAGAAGCCGAAGAACCGCTTCTCCGCCAGGTAACGGTCGGCCACGGCCGTCGCCTCGTCTCGCCGCCAGATAGCACACGCCCCGAGCAGGAACCGCGCATTCAGCACCAGCGCGCCCGCCAGATAGACCGCGCCGCCAACACCGCTGAAGGCCGGTGCGATCGCCACCGGCGCCAGCACCAGCGCATATCCCAGGATGTGGTTGCGGGTCGACCGCGGCCCGGCCACCACCGGCAGCATCGGTACGCTCACCCGCGTGTAGTCCTCGTTGCGAAAGAGCGCCAGCGCCCAGAAATGCGGCGGCGTCCAGAGGAAGATCAGGAGCGACATCGCCAGGCTTTCGGCCGAGACTCCCCCGGTTGCGACCGCCCAGCCGATCATTGGCGGCACCGCCCCGGCGGCACCGCCGATGACGATGTTCTGCGGCGTCGCCCGCTTCAACCACATCGAATACACGACGAGATAGAAGAAGATGGTGAACGCGAGCAACCCCGCTGCCACCAGATTGGCGAAGAGCGCGAGCATCACCACCGAGAATCCGGAGAGCGCCACGCCCACGGCCAACGCCTCGTCGCGTCCGATCCGCCCGGACGGGATCGGCCGCCGCGACGTTCGCGCCATCTCGGCGTCGATGTCGCTGTCCCACCACATGTTGAGCGCGCCCGCGGCACCCGCGCCCACCGCGATACAGATGATCGCAGCAAGTCCGATCACCGGATGAACAGCTACCGGCGCGCAGACCAGCCCGACGAAGGCCGTGAACACCACGAGCCGCATCACCCGCGGCTTCAGGAGTTCGACGTAATCGCCGAACTCCGCCTCGGGCGCGGGTGTGGTTGCGGTCCAGTTTGCGTCTGTCATCGCGCCCTCAGTTGGCCGGCGCCGCCGGCTCCTGGTCGGCAGGCGCCTCGGCCGGTGCATCCGCCGCCGGCGCTGCATCTGCCGGGGCCGTCGCGGGCTCCGCCGCCGGCTCTTCGGCCGCCGCCGGTTCGTCAGCGGCTGCCGGCACATCAGTCGCCGCCGGCTCTTCGGCCGCAGCCGGCTCGGCGGCCGGCTCTTCCTCAGCCGCAGCGGGTTCCTCCGGCGCTTCCGCCGCGGCGGCCGCGCCGGCGCCCGGCGCCTCGGGCCGCGTGCCGCCGTACTCGTCGATCGCCCAGTTCAGCCAGTTGTCATAGGCCTCTTGGCTCACCGCCTTGACGGTGATCGGCATGTAGCTGTGGTTCTTGCCGCAGAGCTCCGAGCACTGGCCGAAGTAGATCCCTTCCTTCTCAACCCGGAACCAGGTTTCGTTCAGCCGCCCCGGCACCGCGTCGATCTTCACCGCGAAGGCCGGGATCGTCCATGAGTGAATGACGTCCGCGCCGGTGACCAGCATGTGGACCACCTTGTTCACCGGGACCACCACGGCGGTGTCGGTGGCCAGAAGATGCAGATCCTTGGAGTATCCATGCGCTTCCAGCTCGTCCTCGCCGAGGATCAGGCTGTCGAACGAGACGTCGTTCTCCGGATAATTGTACGACCAGTACCACTGGTTGCCGGTCGCCTTGATGGTCAGGTCCGGCGTCGGCACCTCGAGCTGCTTGAACAGGATCGGCAGCGAGAACGACCCTATCACGATCAGGATCACCACCGGGACCAGCGTCCAGGCGATCTCGATCTTGGTATTGTGGGTGAAGCGCGCCGGTGTCGGATTGGCCTTTGCGTTGAACCGGAAGATCACGATGAGGAGGAGCACCGTGACGAAGACGACGATCACCCCCATCGTCGAATGCACCCAGAACGACAGCCAGTGGGTGTCGTGCGCCACCTCGGTGACCGCCGGCTGGTAGTCGATCCCCCCCGGTACCGGGGCGCCGATCACCGGCAGGTCCCTCGGCTCGCCCGACTCCTGCGCGAGCGCGGCTGCCGCCATCGCAAGAGCTGCCAGCATCGCAGAAAGGCCGAGGCCGATGCGGTTCCTGATCATCGCGTCCGTCCGTTCTGTTCCCCGCCCCGCGCGTCGTCCGGCGCTCTCCGGGTTTGGCGTGTTGTAGCTGAAGCCAGATCAACCATATTAGGTCAGGAAGAACAAGACGCGGCAGTGCCGCAGCGGGTGCCCACGCCCGTCCATTCCCGGAGCCCGCCCCATGCCGCAATCGCCCCGTTTCCGCCCCTTCGAGGACGCCCTCGACCCCGAGACCGCCCTCGGCGTGCTACGCGCCGCCACCGACGGCGCCGACGACGGCGAGCTCTTCCTCGAGCGCCGGCGCTCGGAATCGCTCCTCTTCGACGACGGCCGCCTCAAGAACGCCAGCTACGACGCCGCCGAAGGCTTCGGGCTTCGCGCCGTCCGCGGCGAGACCGCCGGCTACGCCCACTCGACCGAGATCTCCGAAGCCGCGCTGAAACGCGCCGCCGAGACCGCGCGGCTCGCCGTCGGCGCCGGCGGCGGCACCATGGCCGACGCGCCGCGCGCCACCAACCAGCGCCTCTACACCGACCGCGACCCCTTCGACGACGCCGAGTTCGCGGTGAAGGTCGAGATGCTCCGCGACATCGACGCCTGGGTCCGCGGCCTCGACCCCCGCGTCGTCCAGGTCTCCGCCTCGCTGGCCGCCTCGATGCAGGAGGTGGAGATCCTCCGCCCCGAGGGCACCCGCCTCGCCGAGGCGAGGCCCATGGTCCGCCTCAATATTTCGGTGATCGTCGAGGAGAACGGCCGCCGCGAATCGGGTTCCGCCGGCGGCGGCGGTCGCTACGGCCTGTCGCCGCTGATGGGCACCGGCCACTGGCAGGACGTCGCCCGCGAGGCCCTGCGCATCGCCACGGTCAACCTCCGCGCCGAGCCAGCACCCGCCGGCGTCATGGACGTCGTCCTCGGCCCCGGCTGGCCCGGCATCCTCCTCCACGAGGCCATCGGCCACGGCCTCGAGGGCGACTTCAACCGCAAGCAGACCTCGGCCTTCGCCGGTCTCCTCGGCTCCCGCATCGCCGCGCCAGGCGTCACCGTCGTCGACGACGGCACCATCCCCGACCGCCGCGGCTCGATCTCCTTCGACGACGAGGGCACCCCCTCCGGCCGCAACGTGCTGATCGAGGACGGCATTCTCGTCGGCTACATGCAGGACCGCCAGAACGCCCGCCTGATGGGCGTCGCCCCCACCGGCAACGGCCGCCGCCAGAGCTACGCCCACGCGCCGATGCCGCGGATGACCAACACCTACATGCTCGGCGGCGAGGCCGACCCCAAGGACGTCCTCTCCGAGCTTAAGAACGGCATCTACGCCACCGGCTTCGGCGGCGGCCAGGTCGACATCACCAACGGCAAGTTCGTGTTCTCCTGCACCGAGGCCTACCGGGTGAAGGACGGCAAGGTCGGCACGCCGGTGAAGGGCGCCACCCTCATCGGTGACGGCGCCACGGCCCTCCAACACATCCGCGCCATCGGCAACGACATGGCGCTCGATCCCGGCATGGGCAACTGCGGCAAGAACGGCCAGTGGGTCCCCGTCGGCGTCGGCCTCCCCACCGTCCTGATCGGCGGTCTCACCGTCGGCGGCAGCGCCGCGTAGCCGCGTCCAGGGCGCATCGTCCCCCGTCACGCCGGTCCTCCGCACGCCGAAGATCGTGACAGCGTGCGAGCGATCTGGCACTCTCTGCCCGACCGGCATGGGTGAGGTCATGGCCACGTACGATGTCGAGGGACTGCCGGTTCTCGTCACCGGCGGGGAAGCGGAATCGGGCGCAGCGCCGCCCTCTGCCTGGCGCGGTCGGGAGCCAACCTCGCGTTGGTCGACGTCTCCACCGACGGCCTCGAGCAGACCGCGGCCGAGTTCGGGGACGCCGGCGGCAAGGCGATCGCGCTTCGCCTGGACGTCGCCGATCTCGCCCAACAGGAACGGGCGGTCGCCGCGACCGTCGAGGCGTACGGATACCTCAGGGCGGCGCTGAATGCCGCCGGGATTTCCGGCCCGGACGCGCGCCTGACCGAGCTTGCCCCCCTCGACTTCTCCCAGCCAGCATCCGGATTGCAGAACTCCGGCTGGAAGACGTAGTGGCTGGCCATGGCCAGGAACCGGGCATTGACCTGACGCGCCTTGCCGGAACCGACCGGTCCACCGCGGTCTTCATGTTGTCGTTGATACCCCGCCCCGGCACGCCGCCGAAGACCCGGAAGGCGTGCCGGTGGGCATCAAACAGCATCTCGTGGGTCTGCAGCAGGTAGGCCCTGAGGGAATGCCCGGCTGTGCGACAGCTTGATGTGGGCGAGCTGGAACTTGATGTGCTCCCCGGCGATCGCCGCCCGGTCCTCGCTCCAGTCGAACTGGAAGGCCTCCCCGGGCTGGAACACGAGCGGCACAAATGTGCCGCGTCCGGCGGTCTGCTGTTCGCGCTGGCGGTCAGCCTTCCACTTCCGCGCGAAGGCCGCGACCCGGTTATAGGACCCCTCGTAGCCGAGGGCGACCAGATCGGCGTGGAGCTGCTTCGCTGCTTCAGGGTCCGTCGCTCCTTGCGGGACTTGCCCGCCTCCGTCTTCAGCCAGGCCGACAGCTTGTCGACGAAGGGATCGAGCTTGCTCGGCCGTTCCGGAACCCTGAACGCCGGGGTCGCCGCTCCCGGCCGCAGGTACTTGCGGATCGTGTTCCGCGACAGCCCCGTCCGCCGTGCAATCTCCCGAATAAGAAAGCTGATCCAGCAATGCCCATCGTCGGATCACGCTCAGTAACGCCATGTCGATCACTCCGTTGCCCCCGCTTCTCCAGCCAGGGGACGTTCGAACATGGGTCACATCTCCTGCACATGAGCGACTCGACCATCGAGGAATAAGAGGATTCGGCGGAAGACTAGAGCAGTTTCCGATCCGCGTGAATCGTTGGGGATTGAACGAAGCCGCTGCGCGGCAGGGGGACTGCTGCGGGCGGTGCTCCTGACTGGAATGATCGGGTTGCTGAGACCGGAGACCGCGGAAACAAGCCGCTCGACCATGATCATGATCTGACCCTTGAGGATGGCTGCGCGGGCGCCGGCGGTGCGCAAGTCGCGGGTCCGCAGACCGCGCTTCACCTCGGCCCCGAAAGGCTTTCCCGAGGTGGGGTCTAGGCGGCCAATGAGGTCCGCGGGGGTCCGCATGCGAAACTGATAGGAGGTGCCGGGGCCCCTCGGCTGCACAAGATAGGAACGAGACAAGGCGGAAGCCTCCAAGGTCTCGGCCTCGGGAGGCACACAGTGTACCACCCTCCGATGTGCTGCCTCCGGCTTTTTGTCTTGCATATCAGAAGCTTAATGGCGGGTGGCGGAGAGGAAGGGATTCGAACCCTCGAGACGGTTTCCCGCCTGCACCCTTAGCAGGGGTGTGCCTTCGACCGCTCGGCCACCTCTCCAAGGCGCCTGTTAATGGCTTTGGGCGTCGGGGACAAGGTGGGATGCCCAAGGTGCGGTGCGGCTCGGGGTTGCAAAGTCGGGAGCGTGGCGCTATCTGGCTCGCCACGCGGATTGGTAGCTCAGTTGGATAGAGCACTTGACTACGAATTAAGGGGTCGGGGGTTCGAATCCTCCCCAGTCCGCCACTTCACCCTGTCAGCGTGTGTACCGTCACCCGGGATGAGCCGCCTCGGCGTCTGACCTGCGGGGCTTGCGTCTCGCGTGGAGGAAAGAGCGGATGCGGATCGGGGCGACGACGCTGGCGGATGCCCGGCTGATCGAGATGGAGCGGCGGGGGGACGAGCGGGGGTATTTCGCGCGGACGTTCTGCGAGGCGGAGTTCGGGGCGGCGGGGCTGGTCACGCGGTTCGTGCAGGCGAGCCAGTCGCACAACCGGCGGAGGGGGACGCTCCGGGGGATGCATTTCCAGCGGGCCCCGCATGGGGAGGTGAAGCTGGTGCGGGTGGTGCGGGGGGCGATCCACGACGTCATCATCGACCTGCGGCGGGGGTCGCCGAGCTATGGGCGCTGGGAGGCGTTCGAGCTTTCGGCGGAGAACGGGCGCAGCCTCTACGTGCCGGAGGGGTTCGCGCACGGGTTCCAGACGCTCGCGGACGAGACCGACGTGATCTACCAGATCTCCCATCCCTACACGCCGGGCTCGGACGGGGGGGTGCGGTGGAACGATCCGGCGTTCGGAATCTCCTGGCCGCTGACGGTCACCGAGATGGCGCCCAAGGACGCCGCCTGGCCGGACGTGGACCTGGCTGCCGGGGTCGAGATCTGACGGCTCGCAAGGTGTGAACAGAGGGGTGTTCACGCGTGAACAACTCGCAAGCCATTGAAAATAATGGTGTTAATGAAGAATAATTTTCGGTGAATTTTGGCGATCCGGTGCGGTTTCGTTCCCATGTCTCGGGCCGCCCGGTGGTGACGATGCCCGTGCAAAAACGACCTGGCAGCTCACCAACGGCATTCGTCCGACGGTGCGCACGGAAAGATCCGCGATCAGGCAAAAGCTGATACGAGCCCGGCCGCACACAGCAGTCGAGACCCTATGAACACGGCGCCAAGTCGCACGCGGAAGACCGGTTCAGACTAGCCTTTCGCCGAAACATGCCGGATGCTTACTAGGCGGAATGGCTTTGCACCGCGCTGAGTTCGATAAGCCAGCGCATTCGCAAAGCCGTTAAAGGCAGCGACGGAGGATGACATGTTACCCACGGTTTCGGCGAGATTGGCGGTGGCAACAGGGTTGGTCCTGGCCATGGCCACAGGGGTCTGCATTAGGCCCGCGCAGGCCCAGGACACTCAGAAACCGAACATTCTGGTAATCTTCGGCGATGACATCGGAACCTGGAACATCGGCGCCTACACCCACGGCATGATGGGTCGGACCCCGAACATCGACAGCCTCGCCAAGGATGGCATGCTCTTCACCGACGAGTATGCGCAGCCGAGCTGCACGGCCGGCCGGGCCGCTTTCATCATGGGCCAGCTTCCGGTTCGCACCGGGATGACGACCATCGGTATCCCCGGCTCGACCCGGGGTATTCAGAAGGAAGACCCGACCCTGGCCGAGGTCCTGAAGTCGGATGGCTACAACACGGCCCAGTTCGGCAAGAACCATCTCGGCGATCGCAACGAGTTCCTGCCTACCGTTCACGGCTTCGACGAATGGTTCGGCAACCTCTACCATCTTAATGCCGAGGAAGAGCCCGAGGAGCTCGACTATCCGGGGCAGAAGAACCCCGACTATCTCGACAAGTTCGGCCCGCGCGGCGTCCTGCACACCTGGGCGACCGACGTCGACGACCCCACCGTCGATCCGAAGTTCGGCAAGGTCGGCAAGCAGAAGATCGAGAACACCGGCCCGCTCACCCGCGAGCGGATGCAGACCTTCGACAGCGAGGTGACGGCAGCGACGCTCGACTACCTCGACCGCAAGGGGAAGGACGACAAGCCCTTCTTCATCTGGTTCAACACCACCGCAATCCACATCTGGTCGCATCCGCAGAACAAGTACCTGCAGCAAGCCGTGGACGAGGGCCGCGCCGAAGAGGACGTGGTCCGCGCCAAGATGCTCGAGCATGACGACCAGGTCGGCCAGCTGCTGACGAAGCTCGACGAACTCGGCATCGCCGAAAACACAATCGTGATCTACACCACCGACAACGGCAACGAGCTGATGATGTGGCCGGACGGCGGCTATGCCCCGTTCCGCGGCGAGAAGGGCACGACCTGGGAAGGCGGCGTCCGCGTGCCGCTGCTGATCCGCTGGCCTGGGCACGTCCCGGCGGATACCTGGGCGAACGGCATCCAGTCGCACGAGGATCTCTACGTGACGCTCGCCGCCGCAGCCGGCCTGCCCAACCTGAAGGAGGACCTTCTTACGGGCTACGAGATGAACGGCACCACCTACAAGGTGCATCTCGACGGCTACAACAACCTCGACTACTGGGAAGGCAAGACCGACACGTCGGCCCGGCGGGAATACTTCTACTACGACGAGACCGATCTGATGGCGATCCGCGTCGATGGCTGGAAGATGCATATCGGGGTCAAGCCCGACGGCAGCTGGTGGGACGAGAAGTACTATCCGAGCGTGCCGTACGTCTTCAACCTGCTGATGGATCCGATGGAGAAGATGGATCCGCAGTCGCACGAGTGGGGCTACATCGGACGCAAGTTCTTCGCTCAGAAGATGTGGGCGCCGACCGCGGCCGGGCCGTTCCTGGCGGCGCATCTGCAGAGCTTGCAGGAATTCCCGCCGCGCCAGGGCGCCGACACCCTCAGCATGAAGAAGGCCATCGATTCGGCGATGCAGATGCTCGAAAATCCGAACGGCTCTTCGAACTAGTCCGGTTTTCGCGCCGCTGCCGGGCGCGAACCTCCCCGAAGGGCGCATCCCCCGTCGCCCTTCGCGCTTGCTGCCGCCGCGGTTTTGCGGCGGCACAATCGCGCCGGCGTCGCCTGACGTTTGATGAATGACTGCAAAGCAGCCGGAAATGGCCCTCCGGATTCCGTTTGTGCGTACACCTCCTGGCCGGGCTCAGTGCGGCAGGAGCACCCAGTAATCGAGGTCGAGGAGGACGTCGGGGTGGTACTTGCCGTCCTCGCCGCGGAGGGCGAAGGCGGGGGCGGCGGCGCGGGTGGCAACGGTGCGCAGGCGCAGGGCGCCGACCCCGGGGGCGGGGGTTTCGGCCTTGTCGAGGATTTCGGACCAGGCGGTGACGGTGTCGCCGGCGAAGCAGGGGTTGGCGTGGGCGCCGGCGTTGACGGCGGCGACGAGCTGGGCGTTGGCGAGGCCGTTGAAGCTCAGCGCGCGCGCGAGGCTGATGACGTGGCCGCCGTAGATCAGCCGTCGGCCGTCGGGGCGGGCGGTGGCGTCGAAATGGACGCGGGCGGTGTTCTGCCAGAGGCGGGTGGCGAGCATGTGCTCGGCCTCCTCGATCGTCACCCGGTCGGCGTGGTCGATCTTCTCGCCGACGGCGTAGTCGGCCCAGCGCCAGGGCTCGCCGGCGAGCGCAAAGTCGTAGCTTGTGAAATCGAGGCCGGGGGGGATGGCGAGGTCGGCGGCGGACACTGCGAAGGCGAGGTCTGGGACGATCGGATCGGGAGCGGGGGCGGCCTCGTCGCGCTTGCGGACCATCACCCAGCGGCAGAACTGCAGGACCGGCGTGCCGTGCTGGTTGAGGCCGGTGGAGCGGACCCAGACGACGCCGCTCTTGCGGTTCGAGGTCTCGCGGAGGCCGATGACCTCGCTGGTGGCAGTGAGGGTGTCGCCGGGCCAGACCGGGGCGAGGAAGCGGGCTTCGGCGTAGCCGAGGTTGGCGACGGCATTGAGGCTGACGTCGGGGACGGTCTTGCCGAAGACGACATGGAAGGCGGCGAGATCCTCGAGCGGGCTGCGCGGGAGGCCGCAGGCGCGGGCGAATTCGTCGGAGGCGTGGAGGGCGAAGCGGCTGGGGTAGAGGGCGAGGTTCAGGGCGCGCTCGCCGTCGCCGACGGTGCGGGGGACCGCGTGGGCCAGGGTCTGGCCGACGCGGTAGTCCTCGAAGAAGTTGCCGTTCCGGGTCTTGTCGCTCACGACGGGAAGGGCCAGTAGCCGAGCCAGGTGTGGATCGCGGCGATCACGCCGAAGACCACGACGGTGATGAGGACGAGGCGGATGTCGCCGGCGACCGGGCCGGGCGCGGGTCGGCTCCACACCGGCTCGCGGGCGTTGACGAGGAGCATGGAGCCCACTGCCCAGAGCCCGAGCCAGCCGAACATCAGGAGCGACGCCTGATCGCCGTTGACCAGCAGGTGCGCCACCGCCCAGACCAGGACGCCGGTCAGCATCGGGTGGCGGAGCCAGCTCCGGGCATGGCCCTTCGACTTGCCGGCGCCCATGAAAAAGACGGCGACGAGCATCAACAGGTTGTTGAGGTGGATGCCCCATGAAGGCGGATCGTAGACCGGCACGAACGGCGCCCGGCGGTAGCCGACGATGATGAGGACGAGTCCGACGGCGATCAGAAGCGCCATGATGCCTTTGGCGGGGCCGGCACCGGCGGATTGGGCCAGCGCCTCGCGCGCCCCGGGCATCGCCCGCTTGAAGACGTGTGGGACGGTCCAGATCAAGAGGCCCAGGATCAGAAGGGTCACGAGGCGGCCTCCAGGTCGGCGATTGCGGCGGCCCGGGCGAGGAGACGCCGGGCGGTGACGACGTGCAGGTTCTCGACGATCCGGCCGTCGACGACGGCCACGCCTTCGCCGCGGGCCTCGGCCGCCTCGAAGGCGGCGACCTGCGTCTCGGCGAGTGCCACGTCGTCCGGGGAGGGGGCGAAGACCGCGTTTGCCACCGCGATCTGGTCGGGGTGGATCAGGGTCTTGCCGTCGAAGCCCATTTCCCGGCCCTGGACGCAGACCGCGCGCAGGCCGTCGTGGTCCTGGAAGGCGTTGTAGACCCCGTCGACGCAGACGAGCCCCTCGGCCCGGGCGGCGAGCAGGCAGAGCCCGAGGCTGGCGAGGAGCGGGGTGCGCTCCGGGGTGTGGGCCGCGCCGAGGTCCTTGACGAGATCGTTGGTGCCGAGCACGAACCCCTCGAGCCGGGGATGCGCCGCCGCGACGGCGCCGGCATTGAGGATGCCGCGGGGGGTTTCCATCATCGCCCAGAGCCGGCAGCCTTCGGGGGCGCCGTGTGCCTCGAGGAGCGCCACGGCGCGGGTCACGTCGGCGGGCGTCTCGACCTTGGGCAGGAGGATCGCATCCGGCCCGGCGGCGCAGGCTCGGGCGAGGTCGCCCTCGCCCCACTCGGTATCGAGGCCGTTGACGCGGACGAGAAGCTTGCGCCGGCCGTAGCCGCCCGCCGCCACCGCCTCGGCGACGAGGTCGCGGGCGCGCACCTTCTCGGACGGCGCCACCGCGTCCTCGAGATCGAGGATCAGCGCGTCGGCCGGCAGGGTGCGCGCCTTCTCCAGCGCCCGCGGCCGGGAGCCCGGCATGTAGAGCACCGACCGGTAGGGATGGGCGTCCTGCTGCATTGGCCCCCGCTCTGCTGCACTGCGACATGTGCTTACCCGAGCAGGGCCTGAAAACAAAGGGGGCAATTCGCCCCGCCCCGGCCCCTGTTGCGCGATCCCGCGAACCAGCGCACGAACCGTTAAGGTTAAGTTCGCCTTTAAGTTGCAAGTTTCGACACTGTCCTCGGGAGCCGATCTCCCCTCTCTGGTAAGGAGCTGGATGATGCCGAAACTCTGCCTTCTGGTCCGGGCCGCCATCGCGCTCAGCCTCCTCGGCGCCACGCCGAGTGCCGCCCAGGAAGCCGGTCAGGCCTGCGCCAAGCGCGCGCTGGTGGTCCAGAAGCTCGAGGAGCGGTTCGGCGAGACCCTGCGCAGCCTCGGGCTGCACCGCGACGACGGGGTGGTGGAGATCTACAGCTCCGAGGAGACCGGCACCTGGACGATCCTGATGACCCATCCCGACGGGATGTCCTGCCTGATCGCCGCGGGCCAGCGCTGGGAGCAGGACGTCCAGCCGCTCAGCAAGCCCGGAACCGACGCCTGAACCCCCGGCTCAGGCCAGCGCGTCCCAGATCAGCTTGAGGCCGGTGACGAGCAGGAGCGCATAGGTCAGCCGGAAGAAGGTCTTCTGCTCGATCAGGTAGTGGGCCCAGACCCCCACGAACACACCGGCGACGGCGATCGGCGCCAGCACCACGTTCACCCAGGCCGACTCGGCGGTGAACATCCCGAGCGCCAGGTACGGCGGCAGCTTGATCAGGTTCACCCACCAGAACGTCACCACGGTCGTCGCCTGGAACGTCGTCTTGTCGAGGCGCGAGCCCAGCAGGTAGATCGACGCCGGCGGGCCGCCGGCATGGCTGACGAAGCTGGTGAACCCGGTCACCCCTCCCCAGAAATAGCCCCAGAACGCCCGCAGCGGCCGCTCGGCCATGCGGAGCCATCCGAGCTCCCGCGCCATCTGGAAGACGACGAAGCCGACGGCGATGCCGCCGACGATGAGGCGGATGCCGTCGCCACTGACCACGCGGAAGAGTGCCGTGCCGAGCGCCACCCCGGCGACCGACCCCAGCATCATCCGCTGCGCCGGCGGCCAGCTCCACTTGCGCCAGTAGGTGCGCAGGCTGGTCACGTCCATCAGCATCAGGAGCGGCAGGAGCAGCCCGACCGCCTGGCGCGGCTCCATCACCAGCGCCAGCATCGGCGCGGAGACGAAACCCGCGCCGGAGCCGAAGCCGCCCTTGGAGATCGCGGCGATCAGCACGGCGGGAATCGCCACCAGGTAGAACAGGCCGTCGGGATGCACGTCGGGTCCCCTCGCTTCGCCGTCCAATCCCGGCTTGCCAATGCACGACCGAGGGGCTAGCCAAATGCCGGTTTCGACCAGAACGGGAGATGAGGGCAAATGGCAAGACCGAAGATCGCGCTGATCGGCGCCGGACAGATCGGCGGGACGCTCGCCCATCTGGCGGCCACCAGGGAACTGGGCGACGTGGTGCTTTTCGACATCGCCGAGGGCACCCCCCAGGGCAAGGCGCTCGACATCGCCGAGTCGGGGCCGATCGGCCGCTTCGACGCGGCGCTGAAAGGCGCCAGCGCCTACGAGGACATCGCGGGGGCGGATGTCTGCATCGTCACAGCCGGCGTGCCGCGCAAGCCGGGGATGAGCCGCGACGATCTGCTCGGCATCAACCTCAAGGTCATGAAGGCCGTGGGCGAGGGCCTGCGCAACAACGCGCCGGATGCTTTCGTCATCTGCATCACCAATCCCCTCGACGCGATGGTCTGGGCGCTCAGAGAGTTCTCCGGGCTGCCGGCCGAAAAGGTCTGCGGCATGGCCGGCGTGCTCGACGCCGGCCGGTTCCGACACTTCCTCGCCGAGGAGTTCAACGTCTCGGTCAAGGACGTCACCGCCTTCGTCCTCGGCGGCCACGGTGACACCATGGTGCCCCTGGCGCGGTATTCGACGGTGGCGGGCATCCCGCTCCCCGACCTCGTCGAGATGGGCTGGACCACCCAGGAGAAGCTCGACGCCATCGTCCAGCGCACCCGCGACGGCGGGGCGGAGATCGTCGGACTCCTGAAGACCGGCTCGGCGTTCTACGCGCCGGCGGCGAGCGGCATCGAGATGGCCGAGGCCTATCTGAAGGACCAGAAGCGGGTGCTGCCCTGCGCCGCCTGGGTGGAGAACGCCTACGGGTTGAAGGGCATGTACGTGGGCGTGCCCACGGTCATCGGCGCGGGCGGCGTCGAGCGGGTCGTCGAGATCTCGCTCAACCGCACCGAAAAGGCGATGTTCGACAAGTCGGTCGAGGCCGTGCGCGGGCTGGTCGAGGCCTGCAAGGGTATCGACCCGACGCTCGCCTGATGGGCCATGTCCTCGTCACCGGCGGCGCCCGCGGCATCGGCGCCGCGGTGTGCCGCCGCGCCGCCGCCGAGGGCTGGGCGGTAACCGTCAATTACCGCCGCGACGCCGCGGCGGCGGAGGCGACCGCCGCAGCGGTCCGGGCGGCGGGCGCGGAGGCTCTTGTCGTCGCCGGCGACGTGGCATCGGAGGCGGACACCATCGCGATGTTCGACCGGGCGACCGAGGCGCTCGGGCCGGTCACCGGCGTGGTGGCCAATGCCGGCATCGTCGCGCCGGAGATGGTGTTGGCCGACATGGACGTCGCGCGGATGCGCCGGGTCATCGACACCAACGTCATCGGCGCGCTGCTGACCGCGCGAGAGGCGGCGCGGCGGATGGGCAGCACGCGAGGCGGCGCCGGCGGGGCGCTCGTGCTGGTCTCCTCGGTGGCGGCGCGGCTCGGGGCGCCGAACAACTACGTCGACTACGCCGCGAGCAAGGGGGCGATCGACACCCTGATCACCGGGCTAGCCCAGGAGCTCGGGCCGGAGGGAATCCGGGTCAACGGCGTGCGGCCGGGGGTGATCACCACCGACATCCACGCCACCAATAACCAGCCGGGACGCGCAGAGCGGATCGGCGCCACGGCACCGCTTCGCCGGCCCGGGAGCGCCGAGGAGGTCGCCGAAGCGATCGTCTGGCTGCTCGGCGACCGGGCCTCTTATGTCGCAGGGGCGATTCTCGACGTCAGCGGCGGGCGCTGAGTCGCGGCGGTTCCGCCGGGGGATCGGCGGCGTCGCGCCAACTGTGATCACGCAAAATCGCATGTGATCACAAGCTGTCGATTTCCGGCGGGGAGCGGCGGCGGTTCGTCGCAATTCGTTTGCAAGCCTTGCCAAGCCGGCCTAACCCGGTCGCAAAGGCGGCCGGAAGACGGTATTCCGGGCCGCAACGCGAGGGGTAGCGGCTAATGAACATTCACGAGTACCAGGCCAAGCAGTTGCTCAAGGACTATGGCGCACCGGTCTCGGACGGGCGGGTGGTCCTGAAGGCGGATGAGGCCAAGAGTGCCGCAGGGGAGCTCGACGGGCCGATCTGGGTGGTCAAGGCGCAGATCCACGCCGGCGGCCGCGGCAAGGGCAAGTTCAAGGAGGCGAGCGCCGGCGAGAAGGGTGGCGTTCGCATCACCAAGTCGGTCTCCGAGGCGGCGGAAGAGGTCCAGAAGATGCTGGGCCGCACGCTCGTCACCCACCAGTCCGGACCGGCCGGCCGCGTCGTGAACCGCGTCTATATCGAGGACGGCTCCGACATCGCCCGCGAGCTCTACCTCGCGCTCCTGATCGACCGCGTCTCCAGCCGCATCGCCTTCGTCTGCTCCACCGAGGGCGGCATGGACATCGAGGAGGTGGCGGCGAAGACGCCCGAGCGCATCCTCAGCTTCTCGGTCGATCCCGCCTCGGGCATCTCCGGATTCCACGGCCGCCGCGTCGCCTTCGCCCTCGGGCTCGAGGGCAAGCAGGTCAAGCAGTGCGTCGATCTCATCATGAAGCTCTACCGGCTCTTCACCGAGAAGGACTGCGAGATGCTGGAGATCAACCCGCTGATCGTGACCAGCGACGGGGATCTGAAGTGCCTCGACGCCAAGATGGGCTTCGACGGCAACGCGCTCTACCGCCAGAAGGACATCATGGCGCTGCGCGACGAGACCGAGGAGGACCCCAAGGAGCTGGCCGCCTCGAAGTTCGACCTCAACTACATCGCGCTCGACGGCGAGATCGGCTGCATGGTCAACGGCGCCGGGCTGGCGATGGCGACCATGGACATCATAAAGCTCTACGGGGCCGAGCCCGCCAACTTCCTCGACGTCGGCGGTGGCGCGACCAAGGAGAAGGTGACCGAGGCCTTCAAGATCATCACCTCCGACCCGCAGGTGAAGGGCATCCTTGTCAACATCTTCGGCGGCATCATGCGCTGCGACGTCATCGCCGAAGGCGTGATCGCCGCGGTGAAGGAGGTGGGCCTGCACATGCCGCTGGTCGTGCGCCTTGAAGGCACGAACGTCGAGCTGGGCAAGAAGATTCTCAACGAGTCCGGCCTGGCGGTGATCGCCGCCGACGACCTGGCGGACGCCGCGGAGAAGATTGTCAAGGCGGTGAAGGGGTAACGGGTATGGCAATCCTCGTCGACGAGAACACCAAGGTCATCTGCCAGGGCCTGACCGGCTCCCAGGGCACCTTCCATTCCGAGCAGGCCATCGCCTACGGCACCAAGATGGTCGGCGGCGTCACGCCCGGAAAGGGTGGCGAGACCCATATCGGGCTGCCGGTCTTCAACACCGTGGCCGAGGCGAAGGCCAAGACCGGGGCGACCGCCACCTCGATCTACGTGCCGCCGCCGTTCGCCGCCGACGCGATCCTCGAGGCGGTCGACGCCGGGATCGAGCTCATCGTCTGCATCACCGAGGGCATCCCGGTCCTCGACATGATGAAGGTGAAGCGCGCCCTCGAGGGCACGTCGTCGATCCTGATCGGCCCGAACTGCCCCGGGGTCATCACCCCCGACGCCTGCAAGATCGGCATCATGCCCGGCCACATCCACAAGCGCGGCTCGGTGGGCGTTGTATCGCGGTCCGGCACGCTTACCTACGAGGCGGTCGGCCAGACCACCGCCGCGGGGCTCGGGCAATCCACCTGCGTCGGCATCGGCGGCGACCCGATCAAGGGGACCGAGCACATCGACGTGCTGGAGTGGTTCCTGTCGGACCCGGAGACGGAATCGATCATCATGATCGGCGAGATCGGCGGCTCGGCGGAAGAGGACGCCGCGCAGTTCCTCAAGGACGAGGCGAAGAAAGGCCGGATGAAGCCCACGGCCGGGTTCATCGCCGGACGCACCGCACCTCCCGGGCGTCGGATGGGCCATGCCGGCGCCATCGTCGCCGGCGGCAAGGGCGGGGCGGAGGACAAGATCGAGGCGATGAAGTCCGCCGGCATCGTCGTCGCCGACAGCCCCGCCGGGCTCGGCCAGGCGGTGCTGAAGGCCTTGGGGCGGAGCTGAATCGGGGCCACCATGGTTCTCGTCTCCCATCCTGCGAAGTTCATCTACCTCAAGACCCGCAAGACCGGCGGGACCACGGTGGAGATGTACTTCGAGCGCTTCTGCGTGCCGGAGGGCGCCCACGCCGGCACCGAGTCGGTGCGCGAGACGGTGACCGAGACCGGCATCGTCGGCAGCCGCCGCGACGGCAAGCGCCCGGGCGACACCTGGCAGAACCACATGCCGGCGGCGCGGGTGCGCGCGCTCGTCGGCCCCGAGACCTGGGCGCGCTACTTCAAGTTTGCCTCGATCCGGAACCCCTATGCCGCGGTGATCTCGCAGTACTTCTGGAAGACAGCAAGCCGCTACCCGGAGGACGGTGCGGCCTTCGACCGGATGCGCCGGGCCTTCGAGCGCTTCGTCACCGGCTCGTGGATGCGTCGCCGGCGCTGGGGCAACAACATCGACGTCGTCGGCATCGACGGCCAGCCCCAGGTCGACATGCTGGTCCGCCTCGAGCACCTCGAGGCGGACGTCGAGGCCCTTTGCCAGCGTCTGGGCCTGCCGTGGAACCCCGACTGGCTGGTGCACACCAAGAAGACCGGCGGCGCGCCGCCGGCCTATCCGCTCCGCGACTTCTACACCCCCGAGACCGCGGCGATCGTGCGCCGCGAGTTCGACTGGGTGTTCTCCCGGCACGACTACGAGCTGTCCGCATGAACCCGCGGCGGCTTTGCGGATTATTGGGCAGGAGGCCCACATGACCGAACAGTCCAACACCCAGTTCCATTCCTCGTCGTTCCTGCAAGGCCAGAACGCCGAGTTCATCGAACACCTGCACGCCCGCTACGCCGAGAACCCGGCCAGCGTCGACGCCCAGTGGCAGGCCTTCTTCCGCGGCCTCGACGACGCGGCCGCCGACGTGACCAGGAACGCCCGCGGCCCGAGCTGGGCGCGCGCCGACTGGCCGCCGGCGCCGACCGACGAGCTGACGGCGGCCCTCGACGGCCAGTGGGGTCCCGATCTCGCGAAGAAGGTCCGGGCCAAGGCCGAGGAGAAGGGCGTCCCGATCAGCGAGGCGCAGGTCCGCCAGGCGGTGACCGACAGCTTGCGCGCGCTGATGATCATCCGCGCCTACCGCATCCGCGGCCACCTCGAGGCCGACCTCGACCCGCTCGGTCTCGAGGAGATGCTCCCGCACCCCGAACTCCGCTACGAGACCTACGGCTTCACCGAGGCCGACCTCGACCGGCCGATCTTCATCGACAACGTCCTCGGCCTCGAGACCGCTTCCCTGCGCGAGATCCTCGGCCTGGTGAAGCGCACCTACTGCGGCACCTTCGCGCTCCAGTACATGCACATCTCCGACCCGGTGCAGTCGGCCTGGCTCAAGGAGCGCATCGAGGGCTACGGCAAGGAGATTACCTTCACCCAGCGCGGCCGGCGGGCGATCCTAAACAAGCTCGTGGAGGCCGAGGGCTTCGAGAAATTCCTCCAGGTGAAGTACACCGGCACCAAGCGCTTCGGGCTCGACGGCGCCGAGGCGCTGATCCCCGCGATGGAGCAGATCATCAAGCGCGGCGGCGCCCTCGGGGTCGAGGAGATCGTCATCGGCATGCCGCACCGCGGCCGGCTGAGCGTGCTCGCCAACGTCATGGAGAAGCCCTACAAGGCGATCTTCAACGAATTCCAGGGCGGCAGCTTCAAGCCCGAGGAAGTCGAGGGCTCCGGCGACGTCAAGTACCACCTCGGCGCCTCCTCGGACCGCGAGTTCGACGGCAACACCGTCCACCTGTCGCTGACAGCCAACCCCAGCCACCTCGAGGCGGTCAACCCGGTGGTGCTCGGCAAGGTGCGCGCCAAGCAGGCGCAGAAGGGCGACGTCGACCGCACCAAGGTGTTGCCGATCCTCCTGCACGGCGACGCAGCCTTCGCCGGCCAGGGCGTGGTGGCGGAGTGCTTCGGGCTCTCCGGCCTGAAGGGCCACCGCACCGGCGGCACCATCCACATCGTTGTTAACAACCAGATCGGCTTCACCACCGCGCCGCAGTATTCGCGCTCGTCGCCCTATCCCACCGACATCTCGCTGATGGTCGAGGCGCCGATCTTCCATGTGAACGGCGACGACCCCGAGGCGGTGGTCCACGCCGCCCGCGTGGCGATCGAGTTCCGCCAGCAGTTCAACAAGGACGTGGTCATCGACATCTTCTGCTACCGGCGGTTCGGCCACAACGAGGGTGACGAGCCGATGTTCACCCAGCCGCTGATGTACAAGGCGATCAAGGGCCACAAGACCACCCTGCAGATCTACACCGACCGGCTGGTCGCCGACGGGCTGATCCCCGAGGGCGAGATCGAGGACATGAAGGCGGCGTTCCAGGCCCACCTCAACGCCGAATTCGAGGCGGGCAAGGAATATCGCCCCAACAAGGCGGACTGGCTCGACGGGCGCTGGTCCGGCCTCGGCAAGCGCGAGGGCCGCTACCAGCGCGGCAAGACCGCGGTCGAGATGGCGAAGCTGAAGAAGGTCGGCGAGGCGCTGACCCGGCTGCCCGACGGCTTCCAGCCACACAAGACCGTTCAGCGCATGCTCGACGCCAAGGCGAAGATGATCGAGTCAGGCGAAGGCATCGACTGGGCGACCGCCGAGGCGCTCGCCTTCGGCACGCTGCTGGTCGAGGGCTTTCCCGTCCGTCTCTCGGGCCAGGACTCGATGCGCGGCACCTTCAGCCAGCGGCACTCGGGGATCATCGACCAGGAGACCGAGGAGCGCTACCTGCCGCTCAACCATATCGAGCCGGATCAGGCCACCTACGAGGTGGTGGACTCGATGCTCTCGGAATACGCCGTCCTCGGCTACGAGTACGGCTACAGCCTGGCCGAACCCAACGCCCTCACCCTGTGGGAAGGCCAGTTCGGCGACTTCGCCAACGGCGCCCAGATCATGATCGACCAGTTCATCTCGTCCGGCGAGGCGAAGTGGCTGCGGATGTCCGGCCTCGTGCTGCTGCTGCCGCACGGCTACGAGGGCCAGGGACCGGAGCACTCCTCCGCGCGCCCGGAGCGGTTCCTGCAGATGTGTGCCGCCGACAACATGATCGTGGCGAACTGCACCACGCCGTCGAACTACTTCCACATCCTGCGCCGGCAGATCCACCGCAGCTTCCGCAAGCCGCTGATCCTGATGACGCCGAAGTCGCTGCTGCGCCACAAGCTCGCCGTCTCCAAGCTCAAGGACATGGCCAAGGGCTCGAGCTTCCACCGACTGCTCTGGGACGACGCCGACATGGGGCCGGAATACGGCATCTCGGCGACCAAGCTGGTGCCCGACGAGAAGATCAAGCGCGTGGTGATCTGCTCGGGCAAGGTCTACTACGACCTGCTCGAGGAGCGCGACGCGCGTGGGATCACCGACGTCTACCTACTGCGGCTCGAGCAGTTCTATCCCTTCCCGGCGCTGTCGCTCACCAAGGAGCTCGGCCGCTTCAAGAACGCCCAGATGATCTGGTGCCAGGAGGAGCCGAAGAACCAGGGCTACTGGACCTTCGTCGAGCCGAACCTCGAATGGGTCCTCGGCCGCATCGGCGCCAAGCACGGCCGACCCGTCTACGTCGGCCGCCCGGCCGCCGCCTCGCCCGCCACCGGCCTCGCCCGCGAGCACAAGGCCCAGCAGGAAGCGCTCGTCGACACCGCGCTCAGCCTCAAGAAGGAACGCTGACCCATGACCGATATCCGCGTCCCCACGCTGGGAGAAAGCGTCACCGAGGCCACCGTCGCCACCTGGTTCAAGAAGGTCGGCGACGCCGTGAAGGTCGACGAGATGCTCTGCGAGCTCGAGACCGACAAGGTGACGGTGGAGGTGCCGGCCAAGGTCTCCGGCGTCCTCGCCGAGATCGTCGCCAAGGAAGGGCGAGACCGTCGGCGTCGACGCGCTCCTCGCCACCATCGACGAGAAGGCCGAGGCCCGACCCGCCAAGGCGGAGAAGGTGGAGAAGTCCGAGAAGCCGGAAAAGTCCCCGGAGGAAGCGACCGCCGGCAAGGCGGCGTCCAAGGACGCCGAATCCGCCCCCGCCAACGAGAGCGCGATCGAGATCTCGGTCCCGGCCCTCGGCGAGAGCGTTACCGAGGCCACCGTCTCGACCTGGTTCAAGAAGGTCGGCGACCAGGTGATGCAGGACGAGATGCTCTGCGAGCTCGAAACCGACAAGGTCTCCGTCGAGGTCCCCTCCCCGGCCAGCGGCACTCTCGCCGAGATCTATGCCGCCGACGGCGCTACGGTCGAGAAGGGCGGCAAGCTCGGCCGCATCGAGGGCGGCAGCGCCGCCACCGGCAAGGGCGGCGCCCCGGTCGCCGCCGCCGCGGAGAAGGCCGCCCCGGCCCCGACCGCGAAGCGCGACGTCGAGGACGCCCCCTCGGCGAAGAAGATGATGGCCGACAAGGGCATCGACCGCGACCAGGTCGAGGCCACCGGCCGCGACGGCCGGATCATGAAGGAGGACGTCCAGCGCGCCGGCGCCGCCCCTTCCGCCCCCGCCCCGGCCGCCCCGCCCGCCGCCGCGGCGATCCCGCGCTCGCCGGTCCCGGCCGAAGACGCCGCCCGCGAGGAGCGGGTGAAGATGACGCGCCTGCGCCAGACCATCGCCCGCCGGCTCAAGGAGGCCCAGAACTCCGCCGCCATGCTCACCACCTACAACGAGGTGGACATGACCGAGGTCATGGCGCTCCGCAACGAGTACAAGGAGCTCTTCGAGAAGAAGCACGGGGTGAAGCTCGGCTTCATGTCGTTCTTCACCAAGGCCTGCTGCCACGCCCTGAAGGAGGTGCCCGAGGTCAACGCCGAGATCGACGGCACCGACGTCGTCTACAAGAACTTCGTCCACATGGGCATCGCCGTCGGCACCCCCACCGGCCTCGTCGTGCCGGTGGTCCGCGACGCCGACCAGATGTCCTTCGCCGACATCGAGAAGAGGATCAACGAGCTCGGCGCCCGCGCCCGCGACGGCAAGCTCTCCATGGCCGACATGCAGGGCGGCACCTTCACCATCTCGAACGGCGGCGTCTACGGCTCGCTGATGTCCTCGCCGATCCTCAACCCGCCGCAGTCCGGCATCCTCGGCATGCACAAGATCCAGGAGCGGCCCATGGTCATCAAGGGCCAGATCGTCGCCCGCCCGATGATGTACCTCGCCCTCAGCTACGACCACCGCATCGTCGACGGCAAGGGTGCGGTCACCTTCCTCGTCCGCGTCAAGGACGCGCTCGAGGATCCCCGCCGGCTGCTGATGGACCTCTGAGCGGGGCACGGGCGATGACGCCGGTTCCCTTCGTCGTGCACGAGGCCGACGCGCCGCTCGAGGCGTGGGCCGACCCCGTGCGCGGCGAGGTGAGCTTTCGCACCCTCCTCGGCGGCGCCGGCAAGGTCGAAGGCCGCCACCACCACGCCGGCGTCGACGAGACCATCCACGTCCTCGCCGGCTCCGGCGAGGCGCGCCTCGACGGCATCGCCCTGACGCTGGCGGTCGGCGACACCGTCTTCGTCCCCTCCGGCACCGTCCATGAGTGGCGCGGCGGCCCCGACGGCATTAAATTCCTCTACAGCTTCCCCGCCGACCGGTTCGACGACGTCGCCTATGCCTTCGAGGCCGGCCCGCCCCCTGGGGACGCGGCCCCGTGACCCCGGAGCTCACCGTCCTCGCCCTCGCCGCGATCCTGCAGTTCGGCCAGATCTTCATTGCCGCCTGGAGCATGAACCGCGACGTCGGCGCCGAATACAACGCCAGCCCCCGCGACACCGAGCCCGAGTTCTCGCCGCTCACCGGCCGGCTGCGCCGCGCCGTGAACAACCACTTCGAAGGCCTGGCCCTCTTCACCATCGCCGTGCTGGTGGTCACCTTGTCCGGGACCGCCGGCCGGCTGACCGCCGCCTGCGCCTGGATCTATCTCGCGGCGCGGGTCCTCTACATCCCCGCCTACGCCTTCGGCTGGGCGCCCTGGCGATCGGTGATCTATACCGTCGGGGCCGTCGCCACCCTGATCATGATCCTCGCCGCGCTGTTCTGACGGCGTAGCCGGTTCCAAGGAGAACACCCATGTCAGACTACGACGTCATCGTGATCGGCTCCGGCCCCGGCGGCTACGTCTGCGCCATCCGCTGTGCCCAGCTCGGCCTCAAGACCGCCTGCGTCGAAGGCCGCGACACCCTCGGCGGCACCTGCCTCAACATCGGCTGCATCCCGTCGAAGGCGCTGCTGCACGCCTCCGAGCTCTACCACGAGGCGCACGACACCTTCGCGAAGATGGGCCTGATGGGCGCCGAGGCCACCAAGGTCGATGTCCCGAAGCTGCAGGCCTACAAGCAGTCGACCGTCGACTCCAACACCAAGGGAATCGAGTTCCTGTTCAAGAAGAACAAGGTCGACTGGCTGAAGGGCTGGGGCCGGATCACCGCCCCCGGCGAGGTCGCCGTCGGCGACGCTACCCATAAGGCGAAGACCATCGTCATCGCCACCGGCTCCGAGGTCACCCCGCTGAAGGGCGTCACCATCGACGAGAAGACCATCGTCAGCTCCACCGGCGCCCTCGAGTTGCCCGAGATCCCCAAGCGCCTCGCCGTCATCGGCGCCGGCGTCATCGGCCTCGAGCTCGGCTCGGTCTACGCCCGCCTCGGCTCGGAGGTGACGGTACTCGAATTTCTCGACCAGATCACCCCGGGCATGGACCTCGAGATTTGCAAGGCGCTGCAGAAGACCCTGGCCAAGCAGGGTCTGACGTTCGTCCTCGGCGCCGCCGTCCAGTCCGCCGAGCCCGGCAAGGACGGCGTCCACGTCAGCTGGAAGCTGCGCAAGGACGACAGCGAGGCGTCCCTCGACGCCGACGTCGTCCTCGTCGCCACCGGCCGGCGCCCCTTCACCGAGGGCCTCGGCCTTGACGCCGTCGGCGTCGAGCTCACCGAGCGCGGCCAGGTCAGGGTCGATGCCCAGGGGCGGACCAGCGTCCCCGGCATCTACGCCATCGGCGACGCCACCCCGGGCCCGATGCTCGCCCACAAGGGCGAGGACGAGGGCATGGCGGTGGCCGAGACCATCGCCGGCCAGCACGGCCACGTGAACTACGGGGTGATCCCCGGCGTCATCTACACCTCGCCCGAGGTCGCCGCCGTCGGCGAGACCGAGGAGAGCCTCAAGGCGGCCGGCCGCGCCTACAAGGTCGGCAAGTTCCCGTTCCAGGGCAACGCCCGCGCCAAGAGCTACTTCATGGGCGACGGCTTCGTGAAGATCCTCGCCGACAAGGAGACCGACCGCGTCCTCGGCGCCCACATCATCGGCCCCCAGGCGGGCGAGCTCATCGCCGAGGTCTGCGTCGCCATGGAGTTCGGCGCCGCCGCCGAGGACATCGCCCGCACCTGCCACGCCCACCCGACCTGCTCCGAGGCGGTCCGCGAGGCGGCGCTCGCCTGTGGCGACGGCGCCATCCACGCGTAACGATCTTCCCTCGCATCGCGAGCTACGGATGACCGGCGTCTCTAGTTAAGGTAGAGTCCTCCCGCTTGGGGAGGGTTCTGCGATGCCTGCACGAAAGACGACCGATCCGCTTGAAGCGATCGACTGGGGCGACTGACGGTCAACCACCCGAATATCCGCGTCTACTTCGCGCCCGGCGGGTTCCTCTTCGGCGACTGCCTCTACGGCTGGTCCGCTACGAGCAGCAGCCAGGCGATGCTGGCGCTCGAGCAGTACTCCAACGTCGCCGACATCGGCTTCCGCGAGACAGGCTGGTCCGACAACGCCGACTTCTCCTGACCATCAGGCAATCCTCAATGGACCATGACGGCTGAGATGCAGCCGCCCGGAGAGCAGCTCGCCGGGCTCGCCGACCTTCGACGACGACGTCAAGTTCTACGACGTCCCGCTCGGTCAGGGCAGCTACGCTTTCAAGGTTCTGCTGCACGAGTTCGGCCACGGCCTCGGTCTCGCCCATCCCCATGACGCCGGGCGGCACGTCCGGAGGTTCTCGCGGGCGTCCGTTCGGAAACCGGCTCCTACGGAATCGGCGACCTGAACCAGGGCGTCTACACCGTCATGAGCTACAACGACGGCTGGGCGACGGGCCCGGGCCGACGGACCGAAGTACTCCGACTTCGGGTTCGAGGGCACGCCGATGGCCCTCGACATCGCGGTCATTCAGGCAAAGTACGGCGCCAATCTCGACTTCGCCACCGGCGACGACGTCTACCGACTGCCGGAGGCGAACCGGCCGGGCACCTTCTTTTCCTGCATCTGGGACGCCGGCGGCGACGACAGGATCGTCTTCGGCGGGGCCCGCGACTGCACCATAGACCTCCGCGCTGCCACGCTCCTCGGCGAGGAAGGCGGTGGCGGCTGGGTCTCCCACGCCCGCGGCATCTATGGCGGGTTCACCATCGCCAATGGCGTCGTCATCGAGGGCGCCTCCGGCGGCGGCGGCGACGATACCCTGCGCGGCAACGCGGCCGGCAATCGTCTCTCCGGCGGCGCCGGCGACCGACCTGCTCATCGGCGACAGAGGCAACGACGCGCTGTGGGGCGGCGTCGGGGCCGACGAGATCCGCGGCGGCAAGGGTGACGACCGTATGTCCGGCGGCCGAGGCGCAGATCTCTTCGTCCTCGACTCCGACGGTGGCAACGACCGGATCACCGATTTCGCGCCCGGCACCGACCTGATCCACATCCGCTCCGGCGCCGCGGACTTCGACGACCTTACGCTCGACCGGGTGCGCGGCGATACCTACGTCGCGTTCGCCGACGTCACGCTCCGGCTGGACGACCTGCGCCCGTCCAGCCTGGACGCGGACAACTTCATCTTCGGCTGACCGCCGCCCGCCTACATCTGCATGACGGGCGCAATCTCGATCGAGCCGCCGTACTCCAGGTGCGGGCAGCCCTTGGCGAGCGTCTGCGCTGCCGCGAGATCCGACGCCTCGACCAGCGAATAGCCCATCGCCGGGTTGGCGCCGCCGGTGTCGCTCACCGAGCCGTCGGCGTTGACCGTCGACGACTTGCCCACCCCCGCCCCCGGATCGGCGAGCGCACCCCCCGCGCCCTCGATCCAGGCCTGCCACTTGGCCATGACCTTCGCGCCCTCCTCGGGCGTCCCCGGCATCGACCCGCCGTGATAGACGAAAAGAAACCGTGCCACCGTCCGTTCCTCCCCTTGTCGGTCCGGCGCCCACGCACCGCCCGCGCCGGCCATGATGCGCGCCCGCGCGAGTCGAGAAAAGGCCCCCGCGAATGAGCGGCGGCAGGCGAAGGTTAACCGATTTTATTGAAGATTAACGCCTTTGTTTTCAATGCGTTCACGCGTGAACACCCCCGCGTTCACACTACGACACCAGCATCCGCAGCCCTTGGGTCACGTCCATCCGGATCGCCAGCCGCAGCCCGGGCTCGTCTCCCGCCCGCAGCGCCGAGATGATCTTGCGATGATTGTCGCTCGCCTGCCGCCGCTGCAGCCGCTCGTAGAGCATCCGCATCGTCGGCCCCGCCTGCAGCCACACCGTCTCGATCAGCCCCAGCATCGCCGGCGCCTGCGCCCGGAGGTAGAGGGTGCGGTGAAACTCCAGGTTCGTCCGCACATAACCCGAGGCGTCCGCCTTGACGATCATCTCGTCGATGACGTCGTTGATCGCCTGCATCCGGTCGGTCAGCGCCGCGTGGGCCCGCGGCAGCGCCCGGCTGGCCAGCTCCGGCTCGATCAGCGCCCGGAGCGCGGCCAGTTCCTCGATCCGCTCGTTGGCGAGTTCCGGCGTCGACACCCGCCCCGAGGCCGAGAGCTTCAGCGCCCCCTCCGCCACCAGCCGCCGCACCGCCTCCCGCGCCGGCGTCATGCTCACCCCGAACTCCGCGCCGATCCCCCGCAGCGTCAGCGCCGCCCCCGGAGCCATCTGCCCGTGCATGATCCGGGCGCGCAGGCTGCGATAGACCCGTTCGTGGGCCGGCAGCACCGTCTCGCTCAGGCGCTCGCGCTCGATGATCATCGACGATGTCTGGGACGGGTCGACCGCCGCCGTCAAGTCGGCCCGATGCCGAAGTCGTGGCTGTGCAGCGACGCGCCGTGCTGACGCAGCCAGTCGCGCGGCGTCCGGTCGTCCGGGCAGAGCCGCCGCACCACCGCCCAGAACTTCGCCGAATGGTTCATCTCGACGAGATGCGCCACCTCGTGAACCACCACGTAGTCGAGCACCTCGGGCGGCGCCATGATCAACCGCCAGGAGAACATGAGGTCGCCGCTCGCCGTGCAGGAGCCCCAGCGCGACCGCGGGTCCCGCAGCGTCACCCGTCCCGCCCGCCGGCCCAGCCGGGCTGCGTGCCGCTCGACCCCGGCGACGCAGGCCGCCCGCGCCGCCTCGCGCAGCCAGGCCGCCACCCGCACCGCCTGCTGCTCCGCCGGCCCCGGCACCAGCAGCACCGCCCCGGCCCGCTTCGTGGATCGCCCGGTGCCGGCGCGGACGGTCAGCGTGCCGTCCCCGAACGGCAGCACCGAGCCATCCCCCACCCGCGTGCCCCGCGGCCGCGCCGCCAGATGCCGGCGGAGCCAGCCTTCCTGGTCGCTCAGGAACGCCCGGGCATGGGCGATCGGCACCCCCGGCGGCAGCGTCAGCGTCGGTCCGCGCCCGGTCTGGGCCACGCGCAGCACCATCCGCCGCGCCCGGGCGTTGCGGCGCAGGTGAATCTCGATCGCCGGATCGCCGATGTGGATCGCGTCCGCCACCCCCCCGCCCCGCCGCCGGTCAGATGGTGCGGCGTTGCGCGAGGATGAAGTCGTGCACCTTCGGCCTGATCGAGTTGCGCCAGCGCGACCCGTTGAAGACCCCGTAGTGCCCGACCCCCTCGGCAACGTGGTGAAGCCGGCGCTTGGCCGGCAGCTTCGGCACCATCGACTGCGCCGCTCCGGTCTGGCCCAGCCCGGTGATGTCGTCCTTCTCGCCCTCGATCGTCATCAGCCCGATGTCGGCGATCGCCGTGGTGTCCACCAGCGCGCCCCGGTACCGGTAGGCGCCCTCGGCCATCAGCCGACGCTGGAACACCCGGTCGATGGTCTGCAGGTAGAACTCGGCGGTCAGATCCATCACCGAGAGATATTCGTCGTAGAACGCCCGGTGCTGCTCGGCCCCGTCGCCATCCCCATGCACCAGGTTCTGGAACTGGTGCACGTGAGCGTCCATGTGCCGGTTGATGTTCATGGCAAGAAAGCTCGAGAGCTGCAGGAAGCCCGGATAGACCCGACGCAGAAAGCCTGGGTTCGGCCACGGCACCGGCCCCACCACGTTGTTCTCGAACCAGGCCAGAGAACGTTTCCGGGCAAGCTCGTTCGGCTGCTTGGGATTGCAGGCGGTGTCCATGGGCGAGCCCATCAGGATCAGCGACGCCGGCCGCCGCGGGTTACCATCCATCGCCATCAGCGCCGCCGCCGCCATCGCCGGGATGCCGGGCTGGCACACCGCCATCACCGCGATCCGCTCGCCGTCCTGGCTCATGTGCTCGATCATCTCGATCAGGTAGTCGGTGTAGTCGTCGAGATCGAAGTCGCCCATCGCGATCGGCACGTCGCGGGCGTCGATCCAGTCGGTGATGTAGACGTCATGGTCCGGCAGCATGTCCCGGACCGTCCCGCGCAGCAGCGTCGCGTAGTGGCCAGACATCGGCGCGATCATCAGCACCTTGGGGTCGTGGCGCGCCTCCGCCGCCGGGGTATCCCGGCGGAAGCGGATGAGGTTGCAGAACGGAAACGCCAGCACCATGTCCTCGACCACCGGGGTGGGGACGCCGTCGACCAGGATCTCCTCGATGCCGAACTCGGGCTTGCCGTAGCGGCGGGTGGCGTTGATGAACATCTCGAGGGCCGCGGACATCGCCCGTGAGCCGTAGGAGCCGGCCATCGGATTGAAGGGATTGCTGATGACCTCCTGGCTCATGCGCGCCGCAGCACGCATCGGCGAGATCGCCGCGTGCGTCATCTCATACGCGTGGTAGAGCATCCCCAACCCCTAGATTTTGTTGTTGTTGCCGGCACGGTCGCACGCTACTCCCGGCTGCTGCGCTGCATCAAGATGTTTTCCGTCAAATTTGTCAGTTCCGTGACCTATCCTTAACGGCAAATCCTTTGACAAAGTTCAACGCCCATGGCATGCGACGCGCGATTTACCATTCCCATCACACGAGGAAGCCGATGCCCAAGGACGAATGGGGCGTAAAGCGGATTTGCCCGACCTGCTCGACGCGGTTCTACGATTTGCAGCACGATCCGATGACCTGCCCGAACTGCGGGGCCGTCTTCACGCTCGAGAGCCTCACGGCGGTGAAGGCCAAGGCGCTGCGGCCGGAGAAGCCGAAACCCGAGCCCGCCGACATCGAAGATCTGCCCGACATCGAGGCCGATGACGACGCCATCGAGACCGACGACGACCTCGACGACGAGATTCTCGAGGACGAGGAGGACAACGTCGACCTCGAAGAGATCGCCGACGTGGCGACGGACGAGGAAGAGAGCTGAGGCACCCGCCTCCGGCCATTTTGCCCTTGATCTGGCCGGGGCACGCTCCTAATGACTGCGCGCGCGGTGAGAACCGCGCTCCGGGGCCATAGCTCAGCTGGGAGAGCGCTTGCATGGCATGCAAGAGGTCAGGGGTTCGATCCCCCTTGGCTCCACCACCCCCTTTCATCGCAGGCACCGAATGCTGACCATCGTCTGCGATAGACCGGGGACGCTCTCGTCCGTCGTCCGCCCGCGGCCATCACCCGGCTTTGGCGAGGTTCTCCTGCGCCTCCGCCGCATCGGGGTCTGCGGCACCGACCTGCACATCTTCACCGGGAACCAGCCCTACCTTTCCTATCCGCGGGTCATGGGCCACGAGCTCGCGGCGACCGTCGAGGAAGCGCCCAAGGGCAGCGGCCTCGCGCCCGGCGACCTCGTCTCGGTCCTGCCCTACATCTCCTGCGGGACCTGCGACGCCTGCGCCCGGGGCAAGCCCAATTGCTGCCGCCGGATCGGTGTCCTCGGAGTCCACCGCGACGGGGGGATGACCGAGTACCTCAGCCTGCCGGCCCGCTATGCGCTCAAGGCCCACGGCCTCACGGTCGACCAGGCGGCGATGGTCGAATTTCTCGCGATCGGGGCGCATGCGGTGACGCGTGCCGGGCTCCGTCCCGGCGCCCGGGTGCTGGTCGCCGGCGCCGGTCCGATCGGGCTTGCGGTGGCGATCTTTGCCGGTCTCGCCGGGGCCGAGCTGACGCTCATCGACGGCCGTGAGGACCGGCTCGCCTTTGCCCGGGAACATCTCGGCATCGCCTCGACCGTGCCGCTCGGTGAAGGCGACGTCGAGGCGCTGGCGGCGCTGACCGGCGGCGACTTCTTCGAGACCGTCTTCGACGCCACCGGCAATCCCAGGGCGATCGAGCGTGG
Organism: uncultured Alphaproteobacteria bacterium; assembly: GCA_963798385.1. Classification (GTDB taxonomy): domain Bacteria; phylum Pseudomonadota; class Alphaproteobacteria; order Rhodobacterales; family Rhodobacteraceae; genus Amaricoccus. The sequence continues at coordinate 36,610 of CAWCTE010000001.1, forward strand.
TTTCGGCTTCGTCGCCCACGGCGGAAGCTACGTGCTGGTCTCGATCGTCTCGAGCGACATCACCTTCTCCGATCCGGAATTTCACAAGCGGGAGACCACGCTTCTCGGCAGCCGCAACGCCACGGTCGCGGATTTCGAGCAGGTAATGGCCGCGCTCCGCGCCGGACAGGTGCCCGCGGCGCTCATTACCCATCGCCTGTCGCTTGCCGAGGTCCCGGACCGCTTCGCCGGCCTGACCGACCCCGCCGCCGGGGTGGTCAAGGCGATGGTCGAAGTGGCCTGAGCGAAAAAATCTGGGGCCGAATTCCGGATCGGACGTGACGGGAAGGTCGGGGCTCGGAGCCGGGATAAACCGGTCAAAGGCCAAAGGTTTACGGCAGTTTGGCGTGGCTGGAAAGCGGCTGGAATCTGGCTGGAAACCGCCCATACGAATTTGACGCGGGTTTAATCGTTAACGGCTATACTGCGGGATCCGGCTCGAGCGGCGACCGCGTCAGACCCGGCCGGCGTAGCAGGTCACGTACCCCCCGACGATGTCGTTCGACAGCCGCCGGCTCGGCGCGACGCGCGACGTGAGCTCGTCGGACAGCGGCGTTCCCGGCCAGCGCGCGGCATAGAGCTTGATCCAGCCCCGGGTCGCGCTCGACTTGAACGGATCGACCTGGGCGCCGGGTCGGAACACCGGATGGTCCTTCGAGGGATTGCGGTTCGCCTGCGCGTAGACGTCGACCAGGGCGTTGTCGTCGGCTGCCCGCAGCAGGAAGCCGATGGCCTCGTCGATGCCGCGCCCGTTCACCTTCGTCCCCCAGAGGTCGACGCCGCGGCTCTCGGCGATCCGCGCCGAGTAGACGAGGAGCCCGATGTTGCGGCTCTGGTTGTCGAGGGCCGACAAACCGCGGTCGACCTCCATCGGAAAGCTGCCGTCCGCCCGCATCGTCCCGAGCTGGGCGTAGAACCCGCCGGAGCTGCCCTGACGGTACAGCGCGTCGCTGCCGGTCATCAGCCCCAGCAGCATCGCGTTCGCCCCCCGGAAGGTCGCCGAGCTGTTCTCCTTCGGCGTCGACTGGGCGAAGGAAGCGAGCCGCGTCAGCCAGCCGTCGACGGCGCGCCGGTCGTCGGCGCTCGCCGCCGCGGACTGGCGCAGGATCTGCCAGGCGGGCAGCAGCGGCCCCATGCCGTCGATGACCGAGCCGGTCGACGACCCCTTGGCCTCGGCGCCGAGCCAGGCGTTCGAGTCGGCATGCGCCCGGAGCGCCGCGACGTCCCGGGCCGCCCGCTGCATGTCGAGATCGATGAGCAGCCGGTAGGCGCTGACATTGAGGGCACGGGCGAATTCCCGCGGCGCCTGTGTCGAGTCCGGATTGCCCCGCAGCGCCGCCAGAGACGCCTGGGTCAGCGGCGCGAGGTCGACGAGATCCGTCGCCCTGGGGCAGACCGCCGCCCCGCGCGGCTCGCCCGTCCGGCCGTTGTTCGCCCGCAGGAGGTCGCTCCGCGGCGCCACGTCGAAGAGCGCACCGGGGTTCTGCACAGCGGCCCGGTTGGCGAAAGCGCCGGTGGCGCTCGGCTCGACCGCACAGCCGGAGAGGGCCACCAGCGCGACAAGTGAAACCGCGAAACGTCTCATGGATCCCTCCGGTTTTCGCGCAGTCTCACCCGGCGCCGCGGGCAACGCAACACTCCGGCATCAGCGATCCGACTCCCGCCAGCGCGGGTTGATCCAGGGCGCCGCGGTCCACCGCGGCAGCGGCGTGCGGCCGAGCACGTGGTCGGCCACCTTTTCGCCGACCATGATCGAGGGGGCGTTGAGGTTGCCATTGGTGATGCGGGGAAAGACCGAGCTGTCGGCCACCCGGAGCCCGTCGACGCCGATCACCCGGCATTCGGCGTCCACCACCGCCAGTGGATCCTCCCGCCGCCCGATCCGCGCGGTGCCGCAGGGGTGATAGGCGCTCTCCACCTCGGACCGAACGAAGTCGTCGAGTTCGTCGTCGGTCTGGGCCCCCGCGCCCGGCTGGATCTCGTCGCCGGCATAGGGGCGGAACGCGGGCTGGCCGAAGATCTCGCGGGTGAGCCGGATACAGTGCCGGAAGTCCGCCCAGTCCTTGTCCTGGGCCATGTAGTTGAACCGGATCGCCGGCGCCGCCATCGGATCCGCGCTCCGCAGCCGGACGGTGCCGCGGGACGGCGAGCGCATCGGCCCGACATGCGCCTGGAAGCCATGGCCCTTGACCGCCGCCTTGCCATCATAGCGCACCGCGAGCGGCAGGAAGTGGTATTGGATGTCGGGGTACTCGACCCCCGGCGCCGAGCGCACGAAGGCGGCCGACTCGAACTGGTTGGAAGTGCCGAGACCCATCTTGGCGAGCAGCCACTGCGCCCCGATCCGCGCCATCGCCGGGTAATTGTAATGCCGGTAGAGGGTGATCGGCTTCAGGCTCTTGCGCTGGATGTAGAGCTCCAGGTGGTCCTGGAGATTGGCGCCGACGCCGGGGCGATCTGAGAGCACCTCGAGGCCGTGCTCGGCCAGGTGGTCGGCGGGGCCGATGCCTGAGAGCATCAGCAGCTTCGGCGTGTTGATCGAGGAGGCGGCGAGGATCACCTCGCGCCGGGCGGTGACGGTCTCGCGGGCGCTGCCGCGCAGCACCTCGACGCCGGTGGCGCGGCCGTCCGAGATGAGGACACGGGTGGCAAGGCCGCTGACCACGCCGACGTTGCGGCGGGCGAGCGCCGGCCGCAGGTAAGCATTCGCCGCCGACCAGCGCCGCCCGCGCCAGACGGTCTGCTCCATGGCTCCGAAGCCTTCCTGCTTCTGGCCGTTGTAGTCATAGGTGAATTCAAATCCTGCCTGCGTCCCTGCCTCGACGAAACTGTGGTAAAGTGGATTCCGTCGCGGCCCGCGGGTAATGTGCAGCGGCCCGGCGTCGCCGCGCCAGTCCGAGCTGCCGCCATGCCAGTTCTCCATGCGAATGAAGTACGGCGCCACGTCGGCCCAGCCCCAGCCATCCGCCCCCAACTCGGCCCAGTGGTCGTAGTCACGCGGATGGCCGCGCACATAGACCATGCCGTTGATCGAAGAGGAGCCGCCGAGCACCTTACCCCGCGGCGTCACCAGCACCCGCCCGCCAAGATGCGGCTCGGGCTCGGTGGTAAATCCCCAGTCGTACCGGCGCATATTCATCGGATAGCTGAGCGCCGCCGGCATCTGGATGAACGGGCCCCAGTCCGAGCCGCCGTACTCGATGACGAGCACCGAATGCCCCGCCTCGCTCAACCGGTAGGCCAGCGCCGATCCGCCCGAGCCCGAGCCCACGATCACGAAATCCGCTTCCATCAGGCGTCGCGGACGCGGAGCGACTCGTAGCCGACCATGACATGCGTGGCATAGGCGGGGCGTTCGGTCAGCCGCGCATAGTAAGCGGCGAGCACCGGCCGGTCGGGCCGGTCGATGTCGATGGTGAAGTGGCGATAGAGCACGTGGCCGACCACGATGTCGGCCAGGGTGAAGTCCGTGCCCATCACCCACGGGTTGTCGCCGAGTTGTGCCTCGAGGATGCCGAGGTTGCGGTCGTGAACCTCGATGGCACGGGCGATCGCCGCCGCATCCTGCCGGGACGGCGGGGTCCGGACCAACGCCCAGAAGATCGGCACGGTGAAGTCGCGGGCGAGCGTGGTCTTGCCCCATTCCGCCCACATGTCCACGGGCGCACGGGCGACCGGGTCCTCGGGCCAGAACGGGAAGCGGCCGTAGCGGCTGCCGAGATAGCGCAGGATCGCACAGCTCTCCCACATCACCAGGTCGCCGTCGCGGATCACCGGCACGAGGCTGTTGGGATTCATCGCCCGGTATTCCGGCGTGTCGGTGCCGCCGAAGCTGTGGCCGTAGTCGAGCCGCTCGCACGGCAGGTCGAGCTCGGCCAGGCCCCACATCACCGCCTGGACGTTGGAGGAGGTGGCGCGCCCGTAGACGGTGATCATGCCCGCCCCCCGGTCAGCGTCCGGTCGAGGTAGTCCTCGACGGTGGCGATGGCCGCTTCCGGCGTCGTCGGACGGCGGCGTAGCGCCTCGCGCAGGTAGACGCCGTCGATGAACGCCCCGAGCCCCTCGGCGATCCGTTCCGCCTCACCGGCGGGCGCGAGCCCCCGAAGCGCATGCAGGAGGTTGCTGTGCAGCCGACGCTGGTAGACGTGCAGCAGCCGCGCCGCCTCGCCGGAGCTCAGGGCCCAAGCGTAGAAGGTGAGCCAGGCGCTGATCGTGGCGTGGTGGAACTGCTCCGGCCCGAAGCTGCCGCGGACGATCGCCGAGAGGCGGGCGCGGGGACCCTCGGCGCGCTTGAGGTCGCGGACTACTTCCGCCGCGAACTCGGCGAGGAGGTGGCGCATGGTGGCGAGGATCAACTCGTCCTTCGCCCCGAAGTAGTGGTGCGCCAGCGCCGAGGACACCCCGGCGCGCCCGGCGATCTGCGCCATGGTGACATCGAGAGAGCCGCGGTCGGAGATCTCGCGCAACGCGGCCCCGATCAGCGCCCGGCGCCGGGTTTCCGCCATGCCGGGTCTCGCCATCGCGTCCTCGCAAAGTTGATTGACCAATCAATCAATATGGGTTTCCCTTGTAAGGGTCAACGCTTTCAAGCGACGTTGGCGGAAGCGAACGGGACGACGATGATCCCGGCCGACAACAGAAGGAGGTTCCCATGATCCGCCTGCCCATCGCCGTCGCCCTGGCCGCGCTCGCCGCCAGCCCGGCGCTCGCCGCCGAGCCCGAGAGCTGCGGCACAGTGCATTTCTCCGACGTCGGCTGGACCGACATCACCGCCACCACCGCCGCCGCCGGCACCGTGCTCCGCGCCCTCGGCTACGAGACGGACGTCAGCATTCTCTCGGTGCCGGTGACCTATGCCGGGCTTTCGAAGGGAGACATCGACGTTTTCCTCGGCAACTGGATGCCGACGATGGAGGCGGACCTCGCGCCGCACCGGGACGACGGCACCGTGGAGGTGCTGCGGGCGAACCTCGAAGGGGCGAAGTATACGCTCGCCGTCAACAGCAGCCTCGCCGACGAAGGGCTGAAGGACTTTGCCGACATCGCCAAGTTCGGCGACGAGCTCGACCACACCATCTACGGGATCGAGCCTGGCAACGACGGCAACCGGCAGATCCTCGACATGATCGACCAGAACGCGTTCGGCCTCGGCGACTTCAGTCTCAAGGAGAGCTCCGAGCAGGCGATGCTCGCCCAGGCCAAGCGGGCGGAGAAGAGCGGCAAGGGCATCGTCTTCCTCGGCTGGGAGCCGCACCCGATGAACGCCAACGTCAAGATGACCTACCTGACCGGCGGCGACGATTACTTCGGTCCGGACTTCGGCGGCGCCACGGTCTATACCAATATCCGCAAGGGCTACGTCGAGGAGTGTCCGAACGTCGGCAAGTTCTTGCAGAACCTCGCGTTCACCCTGCCGATGGAGAACGAGATCATGGGCAAGATCCTCGACGACGGCGAGGACCCGGACAAGGCGGCGGCAGCATGGCTCGCGGCGAACCCGGACATCCTCGACGGCTGGCTCGAGGGGGTGACGACCCGCGACGGCGGCGACGGCCTCGCGGCCGTCCGCACCGCGCTCGGCGTCTGAGCCCGGCGCGGCCCCGCGGATGGACTGGTTCCCGAAAATCCCCATCGGCCCCTGGGCCGGCGACGCCGTTGACTGGCTGACGCTTCACGGCGCCTGGTTCTTCGACGGCCTCGCCAGCATCGTCAACGGCCTGATCGCCGGCATCCTCTGGGTGCTGCAGACGCCGCCGCCATTCGTCATCATCGCGGTCTTCGCGGTGATCGCCTGGGTGCTGCAGCGGTCCTGGTGGACGGTGGCGGGGGTGATCCTCGGGTTCCTGTTCATCATCAACCAGGGCTACTGGGAGGAGACCACCGAAACGCTCACCCTGGTGCTTTCGGCGGTCGTGGTCTGCATGGGGCTCGGGGTGCCGATCGGCATCGCCGCGGCGCACCGGCCGCGGCTCTATTCGGCGATGCGCCCGGTTCTCGACCTGATGCAGACCCTGCCGACCTTCGTTTACCTCATCCCGGCGATCGTCTTCTTCGGCATCGGCATGGTGCCCGGCCTCATCGCCACGGCGATCTTCGTGATCCCGGCGCCGATCCGGCTGACGCACCTCGGCATCACCACCACGCCGAAGGAGCTCAAGGAGGCCGGCCTCGCCTTCGGCGCCACCCCGTCCCAGCTCCTGCGCAAGGTGGAGCTGCCCTGGGCGATGCCGCAGATCATGGTGGGACTGACCCAGACGATCATGCTCTCGCTCTCGATGGTGGTGATCGCGGCCCTGGTCGGCGCCGACGGGCTCGGCGTGCCGGTGGTCCGGGCGCTCAATACCGTCAACACCGCCCTCGGCTTCGAGGCGGGTCTCGTCATCGTGGTCGTGGCGATCCTGCTCGACCGGGTGTTCCGGCGCGGAGACTGAAGATGACCGACACGATGCCCGATGCCATGATCGAGTTCGACCGCGTCTCCATCGTCTTCGGCAACGACCCGGAACGGGCGCTGGCCCCGATGGACAAGGGCGACTCCCGCCCGGACATCCAGAAGGCGACGGGCCAGATCCTCGGCGTCCACGATTGCTCGCTGACGGTCGCCCGCGGCGAGATCTCGGTGCTGATGGGACTCTCCGGCTCCGGCAAGTCGACGCTGCTGCGCGCCGTCAACGGCCTCAACCCGGTGATCCGCGGCCGGGTGCTGGTGCGCGGCGCCGGCGAGAAGATGGTCGACGTCGTCACCTGCGGGCCGGACCAGCTTCGCGCCCTGCGGCGCGGCGGGGTCTCGATGGTCTTCCAGCAATTCGCCCTCCTGCCCTGGCGCAGCGTCGTCGAGAACGTCGCCCTCGGCCTCGAGCTCGCCGGCGAAGCGAAGGAGAAGCGCCTCGCCAAGGCCCGAGAGGTGCTCTCCACCGTCAACCTGCAGGACTGGGCCGAGAAGAAGGTCTCCGAGCTCTCCGGCGGCATGCAGCAGCGCGTCGGCCTCGCCCGCGCTTTCGCCACCGACGCCGAGATCCTGTTGATGGATGAGCCGTTCTCCGCCCTCGACCCGCTGATCCGCAACCGGCTCCAGGACGAGTTGCTGCAGCTTCAGGACAAGATGCACTGCACCATCGTCTTCGTCTCCCACGACCTCGAGGAAGCGGTGAAGCTCGGCAACACCATCACCATCATGGAGGGCGGGCGGATCGTGCAGACCGGCAAGCCCGAGGACATCGTGCTGCGCCCCGCCAACGGCTACGTCGCCGACTTCGTCGCCCACCTCAACCCGCTGAGCGTGCTGACCGCCGCCGACGCGATGACCGCCGACGCCACCCCCGGCGACCCGGGGCGGATGCTCCCGCCCGACGCGCCGCTGCGCGACGCGCTGCCGCTCTTCGCGGACTCGGATGCGCCGGTCTGGGTGGGACGCGACGGTGTGGCGGAAGGACGAATCAGCCCGCGCGCGGTTTGCGCCATGCTGGCGAAGACCGGCGCCGCCGCCTGAGCTACCGGCGCGACCGGGGGGACTGGTGCGCCGCGCTGGAAGTGTCACGAGCGATACGCACCGGAACCGGCCGCGTTGCCGCGAGCACGATCCGAAGCGCTGCAGCCAGAAGCAGCGAACCGAGGCCCGCCAGAACACACTCCAGATACATGGCTGCCATCCCGTTCTCCTGTGACCAACGCGACGCCCCCGCAGCCTGATCGCCAAAGTTTAAGGCCGCGTTACCGCACCGCGTTTCCGAAGCTGCAACAATCAATCGCCGACGCCGAGGTTTGTGGAACGTCCGTCCGGCCTTATCTCCTCGGCGAACCAGGAACGGGAGACTTCCCATGCTGAACCAGATCCAGGGCCTGCACCACGTGACCTCGATGGCCGCGAGCGCCGGCGCCAACAACGCCTTCTTCACCGACACGCTCGGTCTGCGCCGGGTGAAGAAGACCGTGAACTTCGACGCGCCGGAGGTCTATCACCTCTACTACGGCGACGAGACCGGCACCCCGGGCTCGGTGATGACCTACTTTCCCTTTCCGAACCTCGGCCGGCGCCACAAAGGCGCGGGCGAGGTCGGCCAGACCGTGTTCGCGGTGCCGAAAGGCGCGCTCGGCTACTGGAAGGATCGGCTCGCTGCCCGCGGGGTCACGGGTCTCGCCGAGGACGAGAGCTTCGGTGCGGCGCGCCTGAGCTTCACCGGACCTGACGGCGACGAGCTGGCGCTGGTCGAAGTCGACGACCCGCGGGTGCCGTGGACCCATGGCGGGGTGCCGGAAGAGGCGGCGATCCACGGCTTCAACGGCGCCTCCCTGCGCCTGCGCGACGCCGGGGCGACGGCCGAGCTCCTACGGTTCATGGGCTATGAGGAGGCCGACCGGGCGGGCGAGGTCACCCGCTACCTCCGCACCGGCGGCAACGGTGCGGACGTCGTCGACATCGAGACCCTGCCGGGGGCGCCGCGCGCCGATCTCGGGGCGGGCTCGGTGCATCACATCGCCTTCGCGGTGCCCGACCGGGCGGCCCAACTCGAGGTGCGCAAGGCGCTCGCCGACACCGGCTACCAGGTGACGCCGGTGATCGACCGCGACTACTTCTGGTCGATCTACTTCCGCACCCCTGGCGGCGTGCTCTTCGAGGTCGCCACCAACGAGCCGGGCTTCGACCGCGACGAGGACACCGCACACCTCGGCGAGGCGCTGCGGCTGCCGAAGCAGCACGCCCACCTGCGGGAATACCTGGAGCGCCACCTGGAGCCGCTCGCGTGAGCGCCCGGGAATCCTACGCCTATCACGCCGAAGGCGTGACCGAGGGCAAGCCGCTGGTCTTCGTCTTCCACGGGACCGGCGGCACCGAGGCGCAGTTCGTGCCGCTGGCGCGCGAGCTCGCCCCCGGGGCGTCGATCATCGCGCCCCGGGGCGACGTCAGCGAGGGCGGCGCGCTCCGCTTCTTCCGCCGCCGCGCCGAGGGCGACTACGACATGGCGGACCTCGCCCGGCGCACGGCGGCGATGACGGCGTTCGTCGAGGCGCACGTGGCGAGCGCCAAGCCTTCGCGGGTGCTGGGCCTCGGCTACTCCAATGGCGCCAACATCCTGGCCAGCGTGATGTTCGGGCGGCCGGGGCTCTTCGGGGATGCGGTGCTGATGCATCCGCTCATCCCCTTTACGCCGGAGCCGGCGCCGATGTCGGCGCGGGTGCTGATCACCGCCGGCGAGCGCGATCCGATCTGCCCGCCGGAGCGGACCCGGGCGCTCGAGCGCTGGTTCCGCGACCAGGGGGCGGAGGTCACGACCGTCTGGCATCCGGGAGGCCACGAGATCGCGCGGACGGAAATCACTGCCATCGCCGACTTCCTGCGCTAGGTGGCGCGGCGAGCAAAGGGGAACACCATGAGCATCGAGCCGACCGACATCACCCTGGAGGAGACCGCCAGCAAGGGCCGCTACGTCTATCGCCGCGGCGACGACACCGCGGAGATGACCTTCTCCAAGGCCGGCGCCGGCCTCGTCATCATCGACCACACCGAGGTCCCGGACGCCTTTCGCGGCGAGGGGGTGGGCGTGGCGCTGGTGTCTCGCGCGGTCGAGGATGCGCGGGCGGCGGGCAAGAAGATCCTGCCGCTCTGCCCGTTCGCGGCGGCGCAGTTCCGGCGGCACGCGGAATGGGGCGACGTACTGCAGGCGCGGAGGGCAGAGGCATGAGCTGGAACCCCGCGCTCGACCCAACCTGCCCGACCGCCGACGCGGTGGACGCGATCGAGACGCTGATCATCCCGCGGGCGCGGGATCTCGGCGGCTTCGAGGTGCGCCGGGCGCTGCCGGCGCCGAAGCGGCAGATGGTGGGGCCGTTCATCTTCTTCGACCAGGCGGGGCCGGCGGAGTTCCTGACCGGCCAGGGCGTCGACGTGCGGCCGCACCCGCATATCGGGCTCGCCACGGTCACCTACCTCTTCCGGGGGGAGTTCCAGCACCGGGACAGCCTCGGCACCGACCAGATGATCCATCCCGGCGCGGTGAACTGGATGATCGCCGGCAAGGGGGTCACCCACTCCGAGCGGACGAGCGTGGAGACCCGCAAGCACCCGCATTCGCTCTTCGGCATCCAGACCTGGGTGGCGCTGCCGGAGCGGGCGGAGGACGATCCGGCCGGGTTCGAGCACCAGGGCAAGGACGCGCTGCCGGTGATCGAGGCGGAGGGGGCGACGGCGCGGCTCATCCTCGGCAGCGCCTGGGGCGAGAAGGCGCCGGTGAAGGTGTTCAGCGAGATGTTCTACGCGGACGTCGAGCTCACGCCCGGGGCGAAGGCGCCGCTGCCGGATGGGCACGAGGACCGGGGGCTCTACATCGTCTCGGGGAGCCTCGCGATCGGCGGGCAGGGCTTCGAGGCGGGGCAGATGATGACCTTCCGGCCCGGGGACCGGCTGCACGTGACGGCGGGGCCGGCGGGGGCGCGGCTGATGCTGCTCGGCGGCGAGACGATGCCGGGGCCGCATTACATCTGGTGGAACTTCGTGGCCTCGTCGAAGGAGCGGATCGAGGCGGCGAAGGAGGCCTGGCGGGCCGGGGACTGGGCCCACGGCCGCTTCCAGCTGCCGCCCGGGGACACCGAGGAGTTCATTCCGCTGCCCTGAGCGCGCACGGGGTGCGCAATGTGCGCAGAGGGGTCAACCGATTGATTTTGTTCGATATCGGATCCGAAATTAATCCTGCCTCAACGCTCGTTAACGATTTGAAGTCCAACCGAAGTTCAAATCGTTAACGGCCGCGGCCTGTTCTTTGGCTTTACTTCCCGTCGCCAAATCCAGCCAAGTCAGTTCACCACGGCGATGGCGAACCCGTCCCACCCCTTGGCGCCCACCGTCTGCAGCGCCGTGGCGTCGAGGCGCGGATCGCCGGCGATCCGGTCGAACATCTCCCGGGTGCCGACCACGTCGGCGTCCCGGCTGCTGCCGTCGGCGATCCGGCCGCTCCGCACCACGTTGTCACAGACGATCACCGTCCCCCGGCGCCCGAGCCGCACCGCCCAGTCGAGATAGTCGGGGTTGCCGCGCTTGTCGGCATCGATGAAGACGAAGTCGAAGGGCGCCTCGGCCGCGAGCCCCGGCAGGCTGTCGAGCGCCCGGCCGGTGCGCACCTCCACCACCCCGGCGAGCCCGGCGCGGGCGATGTTGCCGCGCGCCACCTCGGCGTGGCGGGGATCGGCCTCGAGCGTCACCAGCCGTCCGTCCGGCGGCAAGGCGCGGGCGAGCCAGATGGTGCTGTAGCCGCCGAGGGTGCCGATCTCGAGGATGCGCCGGGCGCCGGCGATGCGGGCGAGAAGCTGCAGGAACTTGCCCTGCGTCGGCGACACCTCGATCCCCGGCAGGCCGGCCGCGGCGGTGGCGTCGAGGACCGCGTCGAGCACCGGCTCGTCCCGGATCAGCCGGTCCTGGAAATAGGCATCGACGCGCGTCCAGTCGGGATCGGTCACGGGCAGCCCCCTTCGCCTCGGGGCAGCATGGGCGCCCGGCGCGCGGACCTGCAAGACCTTTTCGGCGGTCAGCGCGCCCGGCGGCTGCTGCTGTTCCGCGGCCGGGTCAGCCAGATGCCGGCGGCGATCGCCAGAAGCGTCAGCGACATCGGCATCGACATCAGCACCGCCCCGACCGGGTTCCAGATGAACGGCACGCCGCTCTCCTTCAGGCTCTCGACAAGATGGGCGTAGCCCTGGGGCCAGTGCTTGGAAATCACGCTGCCGAAGGTGCCGAGCCGATAGGCGTATCCCTGGCCGATGGTCGACTGCCAGTCGACGCCGGCACGCCACAGCGCGGCGAGGAGAAACACAACTGCAAGAACGGCGCGCATGGTTACCTTTCTACCTGCGGGCGATTCGCGTCATGCGAGCATAGCGCAGTTGACCGCAAAGGCCAACTTTAGCTAACAGCATGCTTAAGCGGCCGTGGGGGAAGGCGACATGTTCCAGGATTTCCGCCAGCGCACCACGCCCGAGACCGGCGCCGCGCGGCTCGCCGCCTTGCGCGCCGAGATGGCCGCGGCCGGGGTCGATGCCTTCCTGGTGCCGCGCGCCGACGCCCACCAGGGCGAGAACGTCGCCCCCCGCGACGAACGGCTGGCCTGGCTCACCGGCTTCACCGGCTCGGCCGGGAACGCGGTCGTCACCGCCGAGCGGGCGGCGATCTTCGTCGACGGCCGCTACCGGCTGCAGGTGCGGGGACAAATCGACACCGGCTGCTTCGAGGTGATGCGGATCCCCGAGGACAAGCCCGCGGACTGGCTGATCGGGGCGCTGCCGCGCGGCGGACGGCTCGGGTTCGACCCCTGGCTTCACACCGCCAAGGAGATCGACGACCTGACCGAGGCGCTGATGCCGCGGCAGATCGGGCTGGTGCAGGTGGAGAACCTCATCGACCGCGCCTGGCCCGACCAGCCGCCGCCGCCGTCCCGGCCGATCGTGGCGCACCCGGTCGAGCTCGCGGGCCGGAGCTCGGCCGACAAGCGCGCCGAGATCGCCCGCGGCCTGGTGGAGCGCGACCTCACGGCGGCGGTGCTGACGCTGCCGGATTCCATCGCCTGGCTCCTCAACGTGCGCGGTGGCGACATCGCCCGCACCCCGGTGCCGCTGGCCTTCGCCATCCTCGACGCCGGCGGCCGGGTGCAGCTCTTCACCGACCCGGCGAAATGCGACGATGCCATGCGCGCCCATCTCGGGCCGGAGGTCACGGTGGCGCCGCCGGTCGCCTTCGGCCCGGCGCTCGACGCGCTCTCGGGTCGAGTGGCCGTCGACGGCGCCAGCGCCCCGGCCTGGGTCTCGGACCGCATCGCCGCCGCCGGCAAGGCCGAGATGGTGCGCGAACGCGACCCCTGCATCCTGCCCAAGGCCTGCAAGACCCCGGCCGAGATCGCCGGCGTCCGCGCCGCGCACCTGCGCGACGGCGCGGCGATGGCGGAGTTCCTCGCCTGGCTCGATCTCACGGCGCCGGAGGGCGGGCTCACCGAGATCGACGTGGTCCGCCGGCTCGAGGAGATCCGCGCCGCCACCGGAGCGCTGCGCGACATCTCCTTCGACACCATCTGCGGCGCCGGCCCGAACGGTGCCATCGTCCACTACCGCGTCACCGAGGCCAGCAACCGCCCGGTGGCAGCCGGCGAGCTCCTGCTCGTCGACAGCGGCGGCCAGTACCCGGACGGCACCACCGACATCACCCGCACCGTCGCCGTCGGCGCGGTGCCCGCGGATGCTGTCCGGCCCTTCACCCTGGTCCTGAAGGGCCTCATCGCCATGAGCCGGCTCGCCTGGCCCGCCGGCCTCGCCGGGCGCGACATCGACGCGGTGGCGCGCGCCGCGCTGTGGCGAGCGGGCATGGACTACGACCACGGCACCGGCCACGGCGTCGGCGCCTATCTCGGCGTCCACGAGGGGCCGCAGTCCCTGTCGCGCCGCGGGACCGAGCCGCTCCGGCCCGGGATGATCCTGTCGATCGAGCCCGGCTACTACCGCGAGGGCGCCTTCGGCATCCGCACCGAGAACCTCGCCGTGGTCCGCGACCCGGCGATCCCGGAGGGCGGCGACCGCGAGATGCTGGGCTTCGAGACCCTGACGCTCGCGCCGATCGACCGGCGGCTCATCGACCCTGCCCTCCTCGAGCCGGCGGAACGCGCCTGGCTCGACGCCTACCACCGGCGGGTCATGGAGACGCTGGCGCCGCTGGTGGAGCCCGAGACGCGGCGCTGGCTCACGGCCGCGTGCCAGCCGCTGCCGCATCCTTGAGACATCGCGCCACCGTGCTACCTACGCTCTCGGGCAAACCGGAGTGACGGCGATCCTCACGCGCATCCTGCTCCTTCTGCTGCTGGCGGTGCCCTCGATCGGGCGTGCGGCGCCGTGGACGCTCGACCCCGAAACCCAGGTGACCGTGGACGTGGCCTGGCATGGCTCCATGGTGCCGGTGAATTTCCCCTCGCTCTCCGGCAAGATCGACTTCGACAAGGACCATCCGGAGCGGGCGAAGGCGTCGATCGCGGTCTCCACGCAGGATGCGCAGACCGGCGTGGCGGTGGTCGACCAGCTGGTGCGAAGCCGCGACTACCTCGACGCCGAGCAGTTTCCGACCATCGCCTTCCAGCTCGACAAGCTCACCCAGACCTCGAAGTCCACCGCGGACATCAGCGGGCGGATCACCCTGCGCGGCGTCACCCGGCCGGTGAACTTTGCCGCGAAGGTGACGCGGTTCGGCCCCGCCGACGACGATCCCGGGCGCTTCGAGGCGGGGTTCGACCTCAGCGGCGAGATCGACCGCACCGAGTTCGGCTCGACCGGCGGCCTGCCGGATGTGGCCGCCGTGCTGCCGGTGCGCATCCGCCTGCTCATAAGCTCGCAGTAGCCGTCATGCAGGCCCGCGACAGTGTCGCCGGCTGGGGCTGGGTCAGCCGGGTCATCCACTGGGCGATGGCGGCGCTGATCCTCTTCCAGCTCGGGTTCGGGCTGTGGATGACCCGGGTGCCGGACCTCTTGCAGCGCTTCACCCTCACCCAGACCCACAAGAGCTGGGGGACGGTGGTCTTCGCTCTGGCACTCTTCCGGGTGGCGTGGCGGGCGGCAAACCCGCGCGCGGCGTTGCCGGCGATGCCGGCCTGGCAGGTCCACGCCGCCGGGATCAGCCACGCGCTGCTCTATCTCCTGATGTTCGTGATGCCGGTGTCCGGCTGGCTCCTGGCCTCGGCCTCGCCGGTCCAGGACCTGCTGCAGATGCAGAACCTGGTCTTCGGGACGTTCCCGCTGCCCGACCCCTTCGTGCCCGGCAGCGAGGCGACCGAACGCACCCTCCGCAGCGTCCACGCCGGCGCGGCGCTGCTCCTTGCCGCCGTGCTCGCCGTCCATGCCGCAGCGGCGCTGCGCCACCAGTTCGTCGACCGCGACCGGCTCCTCGCGCGGATGCTCTGGGCGCGCTGAAGCCGGCTACTCGTGCAGCGTCCGCGCGATCGCCGGGCCGATGTCGACGTCCCGGAACCGCGCCGTGAAGCCGCCGCGCTCCGGCGAGCAGGCCATGATCCCCGCCCTTGCGTCGCCGTCCGGAAACGGCGCCAGCCGCGCCAGCCGCCATGGCCCGTCCGCGACCGCGTATTGCACCCGCACCGCGTCGCCGTGACGGGTCAACCGGGCGGCGATGGCGGTGGCGGGGTCGGCCTCCGGCAGCGGGATCACCGACCAGTCGGAGCGCGGGCCGGTCACGACCACGCTGAAATGCATCACCCCGTCGGTGTACTCGATGCCGGTCTTGACCCAGGCGGTCTCGTCCAGCCGCAGCATCAGCCCGGCCTGGTCGTAGAGCGTCTCGTAGCCGCCGGTGAACCGCGCCGAGAGGCTGAAGTCGCCGCTCACCGGCGCCAGCCAGGCATGGCCGCTGTCGCGGCGGAACCCGTAGAAGGTGTCCTGCCAGAAATCCGTGGCCGCCCCGGTCTCGATCTCCAGCGCCCGCGCGTCCCCCGACCAGCGCGGCGGCGGATTCAGCCATTGAAACTCCACCCGATGCATCCTCCCGTTGCCGCGTACACCCATTGGTTACACGTAGGTTAATTTGCCGACAGATATCCTGAAATATCAATTGGATGACCCCTCTGCACACTGTGTGCAGAGGGCGTTTACGCGGGCCTCAGGCGAAGGAAAGCTGCACCTTGACCGCCCGCGAGCGGTCCCCGGCGAGGCGGAAGGCGTCGAGCGCGCGCTCCACCGGCAGGGTGTCGGTGATGATCGGCGTCGGATCGATCCGGCCGGTGTCGATGAGGCCGACCGCCTCGGCGAACTCGGCATGGAAACGATGGGTGCCGACGAGCTCGATCTCCTTGCCAACGAGGAGGCTGATCGGCACCGGCAGGTCCCCGGTCACCCCCACCTGCACGATCCGCCCCTGCGGCCGGGTGCATTCTATCGCCGTCCTGAGCGCCGGCGCCGCCGCCGAGCACTCGAAGGCCGCGTCGAAATAGCCCTTGTCCGCCGTATAGTCCGCGAGCGCCGCAGCGTCACGGCCGACGTTCACCGTCCGCGTCGCCCCCATCGCGGCCGCGGCCGCCAGCGTCGCGTCGTGAAGATCGGTCACAACCACCTCGGCCGCCCCCGCCGCCACCGCCGCGGCGACGCAGAGGCTGCCGATCGGCCCCGCCCCGGTCACCAGCACCCGCTTGCCGGCGAGATCGCCGGCGCGGTTGCGGGCGTGCAGGCAGACCGCCAGCGGCTCGGCGCAGGCGGCCTTGGCGAGGCTGGTGCCGGGCCCGACCCGCACGCACTGGCCGGCATCGACGATCATCCGGTCGCGGAAGGCGCCCTGCTCGTGGGGCAGCCGCATCGCCGACCCGCTGAAGCGCATGGCCAGGCACTGCTGCACCATGCCCTCGCGGCAGTAGCGGCAGGTCCCGCAGGGCCGGCTCGGGTTCAGCGCCACCCGGTCCCCCGGCGCGAGGTCGACGCCGTCGCCCACCGCCTCGACGGTGCCGGCGGCCTCGTGGCCGAGGATGATCGGCTCGCGCACCCGGATCGTCCCGAAGCCGCCGTCCTGGAAGTAGTGCAGGTCCGAGCCGCAGATGCCGCCCGCCCCCATCCGCAGCAACACCTCTCCCGGCCCGGGAGACGCGACCACGTCGCGCTCGACCCTTAGATCGCCCTGCGCGTAGAGCCGGCAGACGCGGGTTTCCATCGTTGTCTCCTTTTGCGTGGACGTCGGGACCGGTCAGCCGGAGCCGAGCTCCGAAGGGTCGAACTCGTAGTGGGCGCCGCAGAACTGGCAATCGGCGGTGACCTTGCCGTCGGGTGTCGTCATCGCGGCGATGTCGCTCGGCGGGTAGATCGCCAGCGACCGGACCACCTTCTCCGGGCCGCAGGTGCAGCCGAAGCGCACCGGCTGCGCCGGATAGACCCGCGGGCTCTCGTCGCTGAAGAGCCGCAGCAGGAGCTGCTCGGCGCCCACATGCGGGCCGACGAGCTCGGTCGGCTCCACGGTCTCGAGCAGCATCACCGCCCGCCGCCAGTTATCGGCGTCCTCGCCGTCGAGCATGTCGTCCGCCGCCAGCAGCCCGTCGAAGCCGGTCGCCTCCTGCCTGGCGAAGGGCGAGGCCTTGGGCATGTGCTGGAGCAGCACCGCGCCGCCGCGCCAGTGCGCCGCGCCGCCGGGCTCGATCGCCTCGCCGACGGCCAGCGCGAAGCGGGTCGGGAGCTGCTCGGACTGGGCGAAGTAGGTCTCGGCGCAATCGGCCAGCGACGCGCCGGCGATCGGGGTCACGCCCTGGTAGGGCGTGGTCCCCTGGCCCTGGTCGATGAGGATGGCGAAGACGCCGGCCCCGAGGAGATCGAAGGGCCGCCGGGCGTCCGCCGGCAGCGCCTCGGCGTCGTAGCCGGCCCAGGCGCGCATCGTCGCCGGCTCGCCGGCCTCGCCGGGGCCGAAGTAGTCGGTGGCGATCAGCCGCACCGGCCCGTCGCCGCGGATCTGCAGGCTGAGCCGCCAGCGCAGCTTGATGGTCTGCCCGATCAGCGCGGTGATCAGCGCCGCCTCGGCCACCAGCGCCGCCACCGGGGCGGGATAGTCGTGCTGGCCGAGGACGGTCTCGAGCACCGTGTCGAGCCGCGCCACCCGGCCGCGGATATCGGCGCGGTCGAGCTGGAACGGCAGGACGGTGTCGTCCCAGGCAATGCGGCCGGCAAGGGTCATGGGGGTCTCCCGAAACTTCGCCATCCCAGATAGGCACTCCCCGTCCGGAGTGCAAACGCGGGACTGGCCGGACGGCGACTGCCGCCCTAGAGTCTCGTCATGCGACGATATGGCGAACCCGTTGACCCCCGGCAGACCTACGCGAACCGGCCCGGCGCCTATGCGGTGATCCGCGAGGGCGACGACGTGCTGGTGACCGAGCAGGAGGCCCCGGACCGGGAGTTCCAGCTCCCCGGCGGCGGCATCGACGCCGGCGAGGGGGCGCTCCGGGCGCTGCACCGGGAGTGCCTCGAGGAGACCGGCTGGCGGATCCGGGTGCTGCGGCGGATCGGGGCGTTCCAGCGCTTCGCCTACATGCCGGAATACGACCTCTGGGCGCGCAAGGTCTGCCACGTCTACCTCGCCCGCCCGGTGCTGCGGCTGGGCGAGCCGTCCGAGCCCGGCCACCGGGCGATCTGGATGCCGATCCAGACCGCACTCGGGCTGCTGTCGATCGAAGGCGACCGGGCGTTTCTGCGACGCGCCGCCAGGGTCCGGGGCGCGGTGGGCGGGGTGTAACACGCGTGATACACCCGCAAGCCCTTGATCTTGAAGGCGTTAACTTCCAATAATTTTCGGTGAAGCCGCTCCGCGGCCCCGCAGCGCCCGGTCCAGCGCCTCGAGAAAGCGCGAACGGTCGGCGGCGCTGAACGGACGGCCACCGCCCTGGCGGAACGGATCGGCGGCGCGGAGATCGGCCATGAGGTCGCGGGCGGCGAGGCGGTTACCGATGTTCTGCGGCGTGAAGGCCGTGCCGTCCGGGGCGAGCACGCCGGCGCCGCGCTCGACGCAGCGCGCCGCCAGCGGCACGTCGGCGGTGACGCAGACGTCCCCGGCCCCGATCCTGTCGGCGATCCACATGTCGGCCACGTCCGCCCCCTGTTCGACCACGACGATGCTGGCCAGCGGGTGACGGCTGGGCCGCAGGCCGCCGTTGGTGACATAGGTCACCGGCTCGCCATGGCGCTCGGCGACGCGCAGCACCTCGTCGCGGACCGGGCAGGCGTCGGCGTCGACGTAGATCATGGTCCGACGACGCGGCTCGCGGCGGTTAACCGCATGCCGACGCATTTCTTGCCGGAACCCTTGGCCAACCTCAGTCTCGCGGGAGCAACACGGGAGAGTCCATGACCAAGGGCAAACCGCTCCGCACAGCTCTGCTCATCGACGCCGACAATGTTCATCTGCCGGCCCTCCCCACGATCCTCCCGGTGATCCTGAACCTCGGGACTGTCCAAGTCTGTCGCATCTTCGGGAACCTGCCCAAGGCAATGCGTGCCGGCTGGACCAAAGCGCTGGAAGAGGCAGGGGTCCCGTCCCCAAGCTTCAAACATAGAACTGGCAAGGATGCAGCCGATTTCGCACTTACGGTCGATGCCGTTGACCTTCTCTTTCAGCATGGCTTCACCGGAGCATGCCTTTTGTCGTCAGATGGTCACTTCGTCGAGATTGTGCGGCGGCTTCGCCGCGATGGCGTGAAGGTGCATGTCTTCGGGCGACGACAGGCCGCTAAATCACTCCGACGTGCCGCCGATCGGTTTCACACCATCGAGGATCTCGCCGCCCGCGCCAAGCCCCACCGAATTGAGCCAACGGCAGCCGGCCCGTCGCCGCCTCCGCAATAGCTCGCCCGGATCGGATCCGTCTCGCCTGTCTTTGTTCCATCCAAGATGCGGGGCAGGTTGGGCAGCGGCCGGCGCGCGGGGCGGGCGGGAGCGGGCCGGCCGCTGCCCGGCCGGAGGCAACGACTTAGCCGATGTGGTAGAGCGTGTCGAAGAGGCGCGGGTCGTAGCTCGACTGGCGGAAGGTCTCGCCCTTGGTCAGGACCGAGACGGCGTCGTGGCTGTGGAGCGATTCCTGGTGGCTGGCGACCACGCGGAAGTCGCCGATGCGCGCGTCGGTCTCGATGCTGGCGCAGAGGAGACGCACCGCGTCCTCGACGAAGATGGCGTTGGAGGCGTTTAGCTCGGCGAAGGCCTGCTCGTCCTCGCGCTTGACCATCACCTGGGTCTCGGTGGGGATCGCCCTGTTGCAGAGATCGACGAGGTCCTCGAACCAGAGCACGTCGTCGCCGGTAAGCTCGACCGAGACCCGCGCCACCGAGCGCTGCGAGTGCGGCGTGGCGATCTGGTTGCGGGTGCGCCGGGCGTGCTCGGAGAGCTCGAGCGAGCACGGGCAGGTCGAGGAATAGACGTAGTCGAGGTGGACGATGCGCCGGGTCTCCTCGGCGGACTTCACCATCTCCAGCGCGACGTTGTAGTACTGGTAGCCCTCGAGCCCGCTCCGGAGCGAGCGCTTCAGCATCGGGTAGCTGAAGCGCATCTGGATACGCGCGTCGTAGCTCTCGAGGTCGGCGAGGTAGCTGTCGAGCACCGCGCCGATCACCTCGAAGGAGAAGCTGGTCTCGGCGTGCTTGTAGAAGGACCGCATGATGCGGCTCATGTTGATGCCCTTCTTGTTCGCCTCCAGCGAGACCGAGCCGGTGACGGCGGTCTCGAGCTGGACCTCGCCGCCCTCGCGGGCGCGGAAACGGACCGGCAGGCGGAAGTTCGAGATGCCGACGTGCTGGATCTCGGTCTTGGCGCCCTTGATCAGGCTGTCGGGGCCGTTCTGCAGGTCGGGCAGGGTCTCGCGGTAGGTCTCGTCAGGGACGAAGTCCGCCGGGTAGCTGCGGTTGAAGGTCGGGTAGGCGCCGTTGGCGGCGCGGGCGAGGATCGCCGTCAGGTCGGCGGCGCCGATGCCGCTCGGCTCGTCGCCGGCCCAGCGCAGCAGCGTCCTTGCGGCCTCTTCGGCTTCGGCCTTGCTCGGGCGACCGGGGATGAAATCCGCAAGGGTCGCGGAGTCGATCTTGGGATTGAGCATGTTCATGGCGACCCTCTCCTAGGCTCTTCATTACCCCGGGACATGGCTACATGGGTTGCCCCATCCGAATTGGAAGACGCATTCGGCGGTTTGCTTGGTCCAGTGGTCTCTTCGAAACAACTAAAAGGGGAAAAATCATAAAAATGCAATCGCCTTGATTGTTCTAGGTTTATTTTCTGCTCACGCGAGGCGCAAAGCCCCCAGAATATCGGCCGTCAGGTCCTCCGGATCTTCCAGTCCGACGGACACCCGGACCAGGCCGTCGCCAATACCGAGCGCCGCGCGCTGCCCTTCCGAGAGCCGCTGGTGGGTCGTGGTGGCCGGGTGGGTGACGAGACTCTTGGCGTCGCCGAGGTTGTTCGAGATCAGGATGACGCTCAGCGCGTTCAGGAAGCGGAACGCCGCCGCCTTGCCGCCCGCGAGGTCGAGCGCCAGCATGGTGCCGCCGGTCTCCATCTGCCGCCTTACCAGGTCCGCCTGCGGGTGATCGTCGAGACCGGGGTAGATCACCTGGCGGAGCTTCGGGTGGCCCCGGAGCGCCTCGGCCAGCGCCTGCGCCGACGCCGCCTGGGCGCGGCAGCGCAGGTCCAGGGTCTCGACCCCCTTCAGCATGACCCAGGCGTTGAACGGGCTGAGCGCCCCGCCGGTGTGCTTGAGGAACGTCTCCAGCGGGCCGCGGATGAACTCGCGGCGGCCGAGGACGATGCCGCCGAGGCAGCGGCCCTGGCCGTCGATGTGCTTGGTGGCGGAATAGACCACCACGTCGGCGCCGAGCGGCAGGCAGCGCTGGAAGATCGGCGTCGGAAACACGTTGTCGACGACGACCTGGGCGCCGACGGCATGGGCGAGCTCGGCCACCCCGGCGATGTCGATGATCTCGAGCGTCGGGTTCGACATCGACTCCAGGAAGACGACGCGGGTGTCGGGGCGGATCGCCGCGCGCCAGGCCTCGAGGTCGGTGCCGTCGACGAAATCCACCTCGACCCCGAAGCGCGGCAGCAGGGTCTCGCAGATGAAGAGGCAGGATCCGAAGAGCGCCCGCGCGGCGACGAGGTGGTCGCCGGCCTTGAGCAGCGAGAACAGCGTGCCGTGCACGGCGGCCATGCCGGAGGCGGTGGCGAAGGCGTCCTCGGCGCCCTCGAGGACGGTCATCCGCTCCTCGAACATCCGCACCGTCGGGTTGCCGTAGCGGGCGTAGATGAACTCGTCGGGACCGGATTGGATGAACCGGGCCTCGGCGGTCTCGGCGTCGGGATAGACGAAGCCCTGGGTGAGGAAGATCGCCTCGGAGGTCTCGCCGTACTGGCTGCGCCGGGCGCCCCCGTGAACCAGCCGCGTGCGCGCGCTCCATTCCCTGGCCATCACCGTCGTCCCCACTCGGCGCCGCGCCTGCCGGCGGCGCAACCTGCGCCGAGTAGCGAAACGGGCCGGGCCGGTCAATGCCGCGGTCGGGAAGTAATCGATGCGGTTGCTCTGGGCGTCATTGCCCTGTCACGCCCATGTCACCGTGAATTAACGGCTTTGCCCTAAATTAATGAACAGGTGAAACGGCTTCGGCAGGCACCCCATGGCCTATTTCGGCATCACGGCGGCAGCGGACGGGCTTCACCCGGCGGCCCCGGGCGACGACCTCGAGGCCGGGCTGAGGCGCTGTCTCGCCGGGGCCCGGGCGCCGAAACCAATCGTGGTGCTGATCCACGGCTACAAGTTCCACCCCGCGCTTGCGGAGGCCGATCCGCACCGGTCGCTCTTCGCGTTCCGCCCCGCGGAGGAGTCCTGGAAGATCCGGAGCTGGCCCGAGGGTCTCGGCTTCGCCGACGACCGCGGCGAAACCGGGCTCTGCATCGGCTTCGCCTGGCCGGCGAGCGCCGCGCATCTGCCGAGCCTCCTCTCCACCGGGCGCAACGGCTTCTCGCTGATCTACGACCGGGCGGCGGAGTACGGGGCGCGGCTGGCCGAGCTGGTGACGCTCTTGCAACGCCTGGCGCCGGGCCGGCCGATCGACCTGATGGCGCATTCGCTCGGGGCGCGGGTGGCGCTGGCGGCGCTGCCGCAGCTCGGGGAAGCGCCCGACCGGGTGATCCTGCTCGGGGCGGCCGAGTTCGGCAACCGGGCGCTGGACTTCCTCGCCGCCTGCCGCGCGCCGCGGATGCCGAGCGTCTACAACGTCACCACCCGCGCCAACGATCTCTATGACCTCGCGCTCGAACGCTTCGCGCCGCGGCGGAGCCGGGGCGAGCGGGCGCTCGGGCTCGGCCTCGGCACGCGGCTGCCGCACTGGCTGGACCTGCAGCTCGACCGCGTCGACGTCACCGACTGGGCCAACGCCCAGGGCGTGCCGCTCACGCCGGGAAACGCCCGGCTCTGCCACTGGAGCTTCTATACCCGCGACGGCGCGCTCGGGCTTTACCAGGCGATCCTGCGCCGGCGGCGGGGCTGGGACATCGCCAGCCTGCGCGCCGCCCCCTGCTTCGCGGCGCAGGAACCGCGCTGGAGCCACCTCTGGCCGCGCCGGCCGCTGGGCCTGCCGGGACTGGCACCGGAGATCGGGATCGGCGGGTCCCTGAAGGGCGCCTGACCCCCACGGGTTGATCTCGTCGCGCCACGGGCCATGTTGCAGTGCAATGCAACCACTGACCCATGGATCCGACATGACGCCTATCGAGCTCTATTACTGGCCGACGCCGAACGGCTGGAAGATCACCATCGCGCTCCACGAGATGGACCTGCCCTACAACCTCAACCTGGTGAACATCGGCCGGGGCGAGCAGTTCAAGGCCGACTTCCTGAAGATCGCCCCCAACAACCGCATGCCGGCGATCATCGACCCGGAGGGGCCGGACGGCCAGCCGATCTCGATCTTCGAGTCCGGCGCGATCCTGCAGTACCTCGGCCGCAAGACCGGCAAATTCTATGGCCGCACCGAGCGCGAGCGCGTCGAGATCGAGCAATGGCTCTTCTGGCAGATGGCCGGCGTCGGGCCGATGGCCGGCCAGGCGCACCACTTCCTGCGCTATGCCCCGACGATGGAGCCGCCGAACGTGCTCCCCTACGCGCAGGACCGCTACCGCAACGAGGTGGGTCGCCTCTACAGCGTGCTGAACCACCGGCTTGCCGATCGCGATTTCGTCGCCGGGGAGTATTCCATCGCCGACATGGCGATCTGGCCCTGGGCGAACAACTGGGAAGGCCAGCAGCAGGACATCTCCCGCCTGCCGCACCTGAAGGCCTGGCTCGCGCGCGTCGGCGACCGGCCGGCGGTGCAATTGGGCCGCGCCGTCGGCAAGGACAAGCGCAGCGACCTCACCACCGACCGCGAGGCGCAGAAGATCCTCTTCGGCCAGGCCGCGCGGCGCGCCTGACTCAGGCGTTGCCGATCAGGATGCCGGCGGCGAGCACCAGCGAGCCGCCGAGCAGCACCTGCAGAGCCGCCCGCAGCCAAGGCGTCTCCATGTAGCGGTTCTGGATCCAGGTGATCGCCCAGAGCTCGAAGAACACCACGACGATGGCGATCGCGGTCGCCGTCCAGAAGTCCGGGATCAGGTACGGCAGCGTATGCCCGAGGCCGCCGAGCGTGGTCATGATCCCCGAGGCGAGGCCGCGCTTGATCGGCGAGCCACGGCCCGAGAGCTTGCCATCGTCGTGGGCCGCTTCGGTGAATCCCATCGAGATCCCAGCGCCTACCGACGCCGAGAGTCCCACGAGAAAGGTCTGGTGGGTGTCGCCGGTGGCGAAGGCCGCGGCGAAGATCGGCGCCAACGTCGAGACCGACCCGTCCATCAGCCCGGCGAGGCCCGGCTGCACCAGGGTCAGGATGAACTGCCGGCGCTCGGTGTGCGCCTCCTCGTCGCGGACATCCTCCGGGGTGTGGGCGAGGCCGAGCCGGTGGGCGAGGCTGGCATGGCCCTTCTCGGCGGCGGCGAGGTCGCCGAGTAGCTTGCGCGTCTCGGTATCGGTGCTCCGCGCCGCGGCGGCGGTATAGAACCGCTCCGCCGCCTTCTCCATCTCCTCGGCCATCGCCCGCGTCTTCTCGATCCCCAGCGGCCGCACCAGCCAGTCCGGGGTGCGCTCGAGGGTGCCGCGCACGTGTTCGCGGCGGATGAGCGGGATCGTCGGCCCGAACCGGGCCTCGTGCCGGTCGATCAGTCGGCGACGGTGGGTGTCCTCCTCGGCGGCCATCTCCTCGAAGACCTGCGCCGACGCCGGATAGCTCTCCCGCAGGCCATCGGCATAGGCCCGGTAGATGCGCGCGTCCTCTTCCTCCGACGCGATCGCCAGCGCCAGGATCTCCTGCTCGCTCAAGCTGTCGAAATCGCGGCGGCCCGCCCTAAACAACCTCTGAAGCATCCCGCGTCTCCAACGTTTCGCGGCGCAACATTAGAATGATTCAAAGATTGCGCAAGGGGGTCGGGGGCTTGCCCTGCCTCCGGCCATGGGGCTATGCGGAGGCGATACCGGGGAGGCCCCATGACCCAGAGGCTGACGCTGCGCCGGCCGGACGACTGGCACCTGCACCTGCGCGACGGCGCGATGCTGGCGGCAGTCTTGCCCGGCTCGCGGCACTTCGCCCGGGCCATCGTCATGCCGAACCTGGTGCCGCCGGTGGTGACGGCGGCGAACGCCCGCGCCTACCGCGACCGCATCCGCGCCGCCCTGCCCGCGGGCCAGGCCTTCACGCCGCTGATGACCCTCTACCTCACCGAGGAGACCGACCCCGCGGACGTGGCCGCGGCGGCGGCGGAGGGGCTGGTGACGGCGGTAAAGCTCTACCCGGCCGGCGCCACCACCAATTCCGCCAGCGGCGTCCACTCGGTCGCCAAGGTGATGCCGGTCCTCGAGCGGATGGCGGAGATCGGGCTGCCGCTCTGCGTCCACGGCGAGGTGACGGACGCCGAGGTCGACATCTTCGACCGCGAGGCGTCGTTCCTCGAGCGCGTCCTCGCCCCCCTGCGCGCCGAGCTGCCGGAGCTCAGGATCGTGCTCGAGCACGTCACCACCACCGAAGGCGTGCATTTCGTCGAGAACGCCCACAACACCGCCGGCACGCTGACGGTCCACCACCTGATCCTGAACCGGAACCACCTCCTCGTCGGCGGCATCCGGCCGCACTACTACTGCCTGCCGGTGGTCAAGCGCGAGAAGCACCGGCTGGCGCTGCTCCGGGCGGCGACGGGAGGCAACCGCAAGTTCTTCCTCGGCACCGACAGCGCCCCGCACCTCAAGGGCGCCAAGGAGGCGGCCTGCGGCTGCGCCGGGGTCTATTCGGCGCCGGTGGCGCTCGCCTGCCTCGCGCAGGTCTTCGAGGACGAAGGGGCGCTCGACCGGCTGGAAGGCTTCGCGAGCCTCCACGGCCCGGCCTTCTACGGGCTGCCGCCCAACGAGGACCGGGTGACGCTGGAGCGGACCGCGGCGCCCCTCGCCGCGCCCGGCGAGATTGCCACCGGCGACGGGCCGGTGGTGGTGTTCGATCCCGGCTTCCCCCTGCACTGGCGCGTGACCGACTGAAGAGGAGCGGCGATGTTCTCAAACGGCTTTCCCCCCGATGCGGAGATGGCGCGGCTGACGGCGCGGATGCTCCTCGAGATCGAGGCGGTGCATTTCCGCCGCGACGAGCCCTACCGGCTCACCTCGGGCCTTGCCTCGCCGGTCTACATCGACTGCCGCAAGCTCATCTCGTTCCCGGCGGTGCGCGCGGCGCTGATGGACTTTGCCTGCGCCAAGCTGCTGCGGGACGCCGGCTTCGCGCGTTTCGACGCGGTGGCCGGCGGCGAGACGGCCGGCATCCCGTTCGCCGCCTGGATCGCCGAGCGCATGGGCCTGCCGATGCTCTACGTCCGCAAGAAGCCCAAGGGCTTCGGACGCGACGCCCAGATCGAGGGGGCGATGACCGAGGGCGCCCGGGTGCTGCTGGTCGAGGATCTCACCACCGACGGCGGCTCGAAGCTGCGCTTCGCCGAGGCGATCCGCGCCGCCGGCGGCGAGTGCGGCCACACCTTCGTGGTGTTCTTCTACGGCATCTTCGCCCGCACCGAGCCGGCGCTGCGCGAGCACGGCCTGAGCCTGCACTACCTCGCCACCTGGCGCGACGTTCTGGCCGAGGCCCGGACGGGCGCGCATTTCGACGACGCGACACTGGCCGAGGTGGACGCCTTCCTCCGCGCGCCGCTGGAGTGGTCCGCCGCCCATGGCGGCGTCGACGAGGTGGTGGGCTGAGGCCGCGGGCCGCGGATGCCGCCGGCCCGTTTCCGCATCGCTCCCGCCCGGACGCCCGAGGACTTCGCCGCGGCCGCGGCGTTGTTCACGGCCTACGCCGGCTCGCTCGCCATCGACCTCGCCTACCAGGACTTCGACGCCGAGCTGGCGGCGATCCCGGGCAAGTACGCGCCGCCGGCGGGCGCCCTGCTGCTGGCCCGCGCTCGGCATGGCACGCCGCTCGGCTGCGTCGCGCTCCGGCCGCTCGCGCCCGGCATCTGCGAGATGAAGCGGCTCTACGTCGCGCCGGCGGGCCGGGGCCTCGGCCTCGGCCGCGCCCTGGTCGACGCGGTGCTGGCCAGCGCCCGGGGCATCGGCTACCGCGAGATGCGACTCGACACCCTGCCCGAGATGACGGCGGCGATCCGCCTCTACCGCGCCGCGGGCTTCGCGCCGATCCCGGCCTACTACCCGACGCCCATCGCAGGCACGCTGTTCTTCGCCCGGTCGCTCGCGGACGCCGCCTGATGCCGGGCCGGTCGGGCGACGCGCGTGGGAGGACGCGGTCGCCCGGGCAGGCTCAGGCCGACTTGGCCGGCGTCTTGCGGCGCTTGGGTGCGGCCTTGGACACCGTCGCCACCGTCGCGGCGGCCGCAGCCGGGCGCGCGGCCTTCTTGCGCGCGGTCGGCTTGGCGGCGAGTTCGGCGCTCGCCAGAGCCCAGTGCGCCTCGGCGCGGCCGTGCGGGCGGCCTTCCTGCTCCCAGATGCTGTGGGCGCGCTGGCGGATCTGGTGATCGACTTCTGCGGACATGCATGCCTCCTTGGGTCATGGATCTGTTCGGGGCCCGGTGACGGGCGCCGGAGTCTTGCCCAAGCGCAGCCCGATTTGCAACTATTGGTTGCATCTTTCGGCGCAGAAGCCGCGGGACTTCCCGTCTTGCCTCCGCCCCGCTATGCCGCTGCGGACACCGCCTGACGGAGCCTTTACATGATCCTCGGCATCGGCTCGGATCTCGCCAACATCGAGCGCATCGGCCGCACCATCGAGCGCTTCGGCGATCGCTTCCTCAACCGGGTCTATACCGAGACCGAAAAGCGGCTCGCCGAGCGCCGCGCCGAGCGCATCGCCACCTACGCCAAGCGCTGGGCCGCCAAGGAGGCCTGCTCCAAGGCGCTCGGCACCGGCCTGCGCATGGGCATCCGGTGGCGCGACATGGGGGTCGTCAACCTGCGCACCGGCCAGCCGACCCTGCACCTCACCGGCTGGGCCGAGGAACGGCTGAAGGCGATGACCCCGCCCGGCCACCGCGCCCAGGTCCACCTCACCCTGACCGACGACCATCCCTGGGCGATGGCCGTGGTGGTCATTGAGGCGGTGCCGGAAGCGTGACGCGCAACCGGCCGGCCCCGCCCCGAATTTCCGCCTCGATCGCCGGATTCACGAAATTTTATTGAAGATGAATCCCTTTGTTTTCAGTGTGTTCACGCGTGAACGCTTTCGCGTTCACACCGCCCGGCGCCCCCGCGGCGGTTCCGGCGCCGATCTTGACACCCCCCGGAGCAGGCGCGACAAGGCGGGCGCGACGGGCAGGTAACGGAACGGGCGGAATGGTGACCAAGAGCAAGGCCAAGGGCGGGTTTCTCGAACTCGTCAAGACCATCGTCTACGCACTGCTCCTCGCCGGCGTGATCCGGACGCTGTTCTTCCAGCCGTTCTGGATTCCCTCCGGCTCGATGAAGCCGACGCTGCTGATCGGTGACTTCCTCTTCGTCAACAAGATGGCCTACGGCTACTCCCGCTACTCCTGCCCCTTCTCCATGTGCCCCTTCGACGGCCGCATCCTCGGCCGCCAGCCCGAGCGCGGCGACGTGGTGGTCTTCAAGCACCCCACCAACGGCACCGACTACATCAAGCGGCTGATCGGCCTGCCCGGCGACACCATCCAGGTCCGCGACGGCATCCTCTACGTGAACGACGAGGTCGCGCCGCAGACCCCCGACGGCACCTTCACCGAGATCAACGCCCCCCAGGGTCCGATGCGCAGCCTCCCCCGCTGCGAGAACCGCCCGGTCGCCCCCGGCGGCGAATGCCTCAAGCAGGAGGCCACCGAGGTCCTCCCCGGCGGCGTCGCCCACGCGGTCCTCAACATCGACGACGGTTTCGGCGACAACACGCCCATCTTCACCGTGCCCGCGGGCGAGTTCTTCTTCATGGGCGACAACCGTGACAACTCCATGGACAGCCGCTTCCCCCGCAGCGCCGGCGGCGTCGGCTTCGTGCCCTTCGAGAACCTGATCGGCCGCGCCGACCGGGTGATCTTCTCCTCCGGCGGCTCGTCGATGCTGGCGTTCTGGACCTGGCGGCCCGACAGGTTCTTCAAGGCCATCCAATGAAGCTCGGCCAGGCCGTGGCCGGCGCCGAGAAGCGGCTCGGCCACGGCTTCGCCCGGCCGGAGCTCCTCGTCGAGGCGCTGACCCATCCCTCGATGGCCAAGCAGGCCGACAACCAGCGCCTGGAATTCCTCGGCGACCGCGTCCTCGGCCTGGTGATCGCCGAAGCGCTCCTCGCCCAGGACCTCGCCGCCCGCGAAGGCGACCTCGCCCCCCGCCTCAACGCCCTGGTGCGCAAGGAGACCTGTGCGGAGGTCGCCACCGAGCTCGACCTCGGCACAGCCCTCCGGATCGGACGCTCGGAGATGCTGACCGGCGGCCGCCGCAAGACCGCCCTCCTCGGCGACGCCATGGAGGCGGTCATCGCCGCAGTCTATCTCGATGGCGGCCTCGAGCGCCGCCCGCGCCCTCATCCTCCGCGCCTGGGGCGACCGCATCGCCGCCGTCCGCGCCCTCGGCCGCGACGCGAAGACCAGCCTGCAGGAATGGGCCCAGGCCCGCGGCCTGCCGCCGCCGGACTACATCGACCTCGACCGCGAGGGCCCCGACCACGCGCCGGTCTTTTCCGTCGAGGCCCGCCTCGAGGACGGCCGCACCGCCGAGGGCCGCGCCTCTTCGAAGCGCGCCGCCCAGCAGGCCGCCGCCGAGGCGCTGCTGGCGCAGTTGGAGGGCGAGGCGTGACCCGCTGCGGCCTCATCGCGCTCATCGGCGAGCCCAACGCCGGCAAGTCGACGCTCCTCAACCGCATGGTCGGCGCCAAGGTCTCGATCGTCACCCACAAGGTGCAGACCACCCGCACCCGCATCCGCGGCATCGCGCTGGAGGGCGACGCCCAGCTCGTCTTCGTCGACACCCCCGGCCTCTTCCGGCCGCGCCGCCGCCTCGACCGGGCGATGGTGAAGGCGGCCTGGGGCGGTGCTGCGGACGCCGACGTGGTGGTGCTGCTGATCGAGGCCCACCGCGGCCTGACCGAAGGGGTGCGAACCATCCTCGACGGCCTCGCCGACCAGCTGCCGCAGGGAAGCACGGTGGCGCTCGCCATCAACAAGATCGACCGGGTGGCCGCCGAGAAGCTCCTTGCCCTCAGCGCCGAGATGAACGGCCTGCGCGACTTCGCCGCGACCTTCATGATTTCTGCCGAGCGCGGCCACGGGGTCGAGGACCTGAGGAAGTGGCTGGCGGCCGAGATGCCGGAGGGGCCCTGGCTCTACCCCGAGGACCAGATCGCCGACCTGCCGCTGCGGCTGATCGCGGCGGAGACCACCCGCGAGAAGCTGACCCTGCGCCTCCACCAGGAGCTGCCCTACGAGCTCACGGTGGAGACCGAGGGCTGGGAGGAGCGCAAGGACGGGTCGGTGAAGATCGACCAGGTGATCTATGTCGCCCGCGACGGCCACAAGGGCATAACCCTGGGGCCGAAGGGCGAGACGATCAAGGCGGTCGGCAAGGCGGCGCGCGAGGAGATCAAGGCGTTCCTCGGCCGTGAGGTCCACCTGTTCCTGACCGTCAAGGTCCGCCCGGGCTGGCTCGACGAGCGCGAGCGCTACGGCGAGATGGGGCTCGACTTCAAGGATGGCGACGGGTGAGGCTGACGGCGGAGTTCTGGGTCCAGGCCTACCTCGCCCGCCTGCGCCTCGCCGATATCCCCGCCTTCGTCACCTCCCGCGGCGACGCCACGGCGGGGGCGGTCATCGTCAAGCTCAACACCTTGGACGGCCACGCCCGGGCCTTCGCCCGCAGCTACGACGCCACCGGCACGAGGGTCTGGACGCCCCTTGCCGAGGGCCCGGAGCCGGACGTGGACGCCGCCCTCGTCCGGCAGCGCCGCTTCGATCCGGACCTTTGGATCGTCGAGGTCGAGGACCGGCTCGGCCGCAGCCTTCTCGACGAGCCGGGGTTGGCCGAATAGTCCTGAATCGGGTGTCTGCGCAAGTTGCGCAGGCACTCTATCCTGTTGATTTAAAACGAAAGGGCGAGCGAAATTTACGTTCGCTTAACCGTCTCGAACCGGCGTCAGCCGAGCTTCTTTTCGAGCTCTGGCACGATCTGGAAGAGGTCGCCGACGAGGCCGTAATCGGCCACCTGGAAGATCGGTGCCTCCTCGTCCTTGTTGATCGCGACGATGACCTTGCTGTCCTTCATGCCCGCGAGGTGCTGGATGGCGCCGGAGATTCCGACGGCGATGTAGAGGTCGGGCGCCACCACCTTGCCGGTCTGGCCGACCTGCCAGTCGTTCGGCGCGTAGCCGGAGTCGACCGCGGCCCGGGAGGCACCGACGGCGGCGCCGAGCTTGTCAGCGAGCTTGGCGATGATCGCGAAGTTCTCCTCGGAGCCGACCCCGCGGCCGCCAGAGACGACGATGCGGGCGCTGGTGAGCTCCGGTCGGTCGGAGGCCGCGACCTTGTCCTCGACCCAGGACGAGAGGCCGGGATCGGCGGCCGCGCCCGCGGTCTCGATCGGCGCGGCGGCCTGCTCGCCGGCGGCCTCGAAGCTGGCGCTGCGCACGGTGACGACCTTGGTCGGATCGCTCGACTGCACGGTCTGGATGGCGTTGCCGGCGTAGATCGGCCGCTCGAAGGTGTCGGCGTCGACGACGTCGGTGATCTCGGAGATCACCATGACATCGAGGAGGGCCGCGAGCCGGGGGGCGACGTTCTTGCCGGAGGTGGTGCCGGGGAAGAGGATGTGCTCGTAGCCGTCGGCCATGCCCTTCACCAACTCGGTCAGCGGCTCGGCGAGGCGGTGGCCGTAGCCCGCGCCCTCGACGTGGATCACCTTCGAGACGCCGTCGAGCTTCGCCGCCGCCTCGGCGACGGCGGCGCAGTCCTGGCCGGCGACGAGGACGGTGATGTCGCCGCCGATCTTCTTGGCGGCGCTGACCGTCTTGGAGGTGGCGTCGTTCAGGGTGGCGTTGTCGTGCTTGGCGAGGATCAGGACGGCCATCAGAGCACTCCCGCTTCGGTCTTCAGCTTCTCGACGAGCTCGTCCACCGAGCCGACCTTGACGCCGGCCTTGCGGGTGGCGGGCTCGGCGGTCTTCACCACCTTGAGCCGCGGGGTGACGTCGACGCCGTAGTCGGCGGCGGTCTTCTCGTCGAGCGGCTTCTTCTTGGCCTTCATGATGTTGGGGAGCGAGGCGTAGCGCGGCTCGTTGAGGCGGAGGTCGACGGTGACGATGGCGGGGAGCTTGACCGAGATGGTCTGCAGGCCGCCGTCGACCTCGCGGGTGACCTTGGCGCTCTCGCCGTCGAGCTCCAGCTCCGAGGCGAAGGTCGCCTGAGGCCAGCCGAGGAGGGCGGCGAGCATCTGGCCGGTGGCGTTCATGTCGTTGTCGATCGCCTGCTTGCCGGCGATCACCAGGCCGGGCTGCTCGGCGTCGATGATCGCCTTGAGTATCTTCGCCACCGCCAGCGGCTCGATGTCCTGGCTCACGTCGTCGGCGGCGACAACCAGGATCGCGCGGTCCGCCCCCATGGCCAGCGCGGTGCGGAGCGTCTCCTGGGACTGCTTCACGCCGATCGAGACGGCGATGATCTCCTCGGCGAGGCCCTTTTCCTTGAGCCGGATCGCCTCCTCGACGGCGATCTCGTCGAAGGGGTTCATGCTCATCTTGACGTTGGCGAGGTCGACTCCCGAGCCGTCGGCCTTGACCCGGACCTTGACGTTGTAGTCGATCACCCGCTTCACGGGCACGAGGATCTTCATGCGCTTCCCCCGGAGCTGGCACGGGGCGTGCGGCGCGGGCGCTCCCGGCGGTCGGGCGCTCCGACCGAAACCACCCCCCGGGCGCTGGTTTCGTTCACCGGCCGGTGTATGCGGCAGGGCAGAGCCGCGCAACCCGAACTTTGCGTCAGCAACGGGGTCGGCGCGCCCGGTCGGCCGGCTCAGACCGACGCGCGGTCCCAGAGCTCGACCAGCACCGCGGCGTAGAGGACGAAGGTCGCCGCCAGCACGAAGACGTGCCAGATGGTGTTGTGGAACGGCAGCCGCTCCCAGACGAAGAATACCACCCCGAGGGTATAGGTGACGCCGGCCACCACGATCAGGGTCAGGCCGGTGGGCGTCAGCTCGTCGATCAGCGGCCCGCCGATCAACGCCCCGGCCCAGCCGATGGCAAGGTAGAGGAAGATGCTGGCCCATTTCAGCCGCGCCGGGCTGAAGAGCCGCAGCGACGCGCCGGCGAGCGCAGCGCCCCAGACGCCGGTGAGAAAGAAGCCGGCATGGGTGCCGGTCAGCACCGCGAGCGGCGTGTAGCTTCCGGCGATCTTGACGTAGATCGCCGACTGGTCGATCCGCCGCAGCAGGTCCTTCCAGTCAGGAAGCCGCACCATGTTGTTGAAGGCCGAGGCCACGAACATCGCGATGATGCTGAGGCCGTAGACGATGGCGGCGATGAGGGTGGTGGTATCCCCGAACCAGACCGCGACCAGGGTGACAAGCACGGGCACCGCGATCAGCGCCGCAAGCACCCCGGTCACATGCACCGCTGCGTCGCTCAGAAGCTCCGCGCGGCTGTAGCCCATCGGCACGCGTTCGCGTGTGAACATCGGCCCCCTGGTCCCACCGGCGCGCAGCGGATCCGCGCGCCCCATGAGTTCGATTGAAGCAAAATTCGCCGTGAATTGAAATGCGGCAGTCTGGCATATGGTTAGTATCCGGGGGCGCTTCCAGCCCCGGCGCGATCAACGGTTCGCGCCCGGCACCCAGAGCACGTCGGCGGCGCCATTGTCGTTGGCGACCCGGCCGACGACGAAGAGCCAGTCCGACAGGCGGTTGAGGTAACGCACCGCCTCGGGGTTGACCGACTCCCGGCCGGCGAGAGCCACGGCGTGGCGCTCGGCCCGGCGGCAGACGGTGCGGCAGAGGTGGAGATGGGCGGCGAGCGCGCTGCCGCCGGGGAGGATGAAGCTGCGCAGCGGCGCGAGGCCGGCGTTCAGCGCATCGATCTCGGTCTCGAGGCGGGTGACCTGGGCGGCGATGATCCGCAGGCGGGGGTGCTTCGCGGTGGCATCGTTGTCGAAGTCGGGGGTGCAGAGGTCGGCGCCGAGGTCGAAGAGATCGTTCTGGACCCGGGCGATACCGTCGGCGAGCGCGTCCGTGGCGTGCAGCCGGGCGAGGCCGAGGGTGGCGTTGAGCTCGTCGACGGTGCCGTAGGCGGTGACGCGCAGCGCGTGCTTCGGCACGCGGGTGCCGTCGCCGAGGGCGGTCTCGCCGGCGTCGCCGGTGCGGGTATAGATCTTGTTGAGGACGACCATGATCCGGCGACCTAGCCGATCTGGCCGCAGATGCAAGCGGATCCGGGGCTTGCGGCCGTCAAGCCGATCTTAACCGGACGCCGCGATGATCCATGCCCGGGGGTGGGGTTCATGGTCAGGCAGGGTGACGATGCCGAGGTGCGGCTGGCCGAGCTGATCGGTGCGCTCAGCCATGCGCTCGACATGACCGAGGGTCAGCCGCCGGGGCATTGCGTGCGCTGCTGCTGGATCGGGGTGCATGTCGGCCGGGCGCTGGGGCTCGATGACCGGCTGATGCCCGATCTCTACTATACGCTGCTGCTGAAGGATCTGGGCTGCTCGAGCAATGCCGCGCGGATTTGCGCGCTCTACCTGGCCGACGACATCCGGTTCAAGCGCGGCTTCAAGACCATCGACGGCAGCCTCAGCGCGGCGTTGCGGTTCGTGTTCGCGCAGACCGGGCTTGAATCCGGGCTGAGCGAGCGGATCCGGGCGGTCGTCAACATCCTGCAGAACGGCGGCGAGATCAGCCGGGAGCTGATCGAGACCCGCTGCCATCGCGGCGCCGACATCGCGGCGAAGATGCGGTTCTCCACCGGGGTGCAGGACGGCATCCGCTCCCTGGACGAGCACTGGAACGGCTCGGGCAAGCCGCTGGGGCTGAAAGGCAAGGCGATCCCGGTCAATGCCGCCATCGCGCTCCTTTCGCAGGTCGTCGACATCTTCAACACCGAGCGCGGGCGCGAGGCCGCGGTCGCCGAGGCGCGGGCGCGGGCCGGGAGCTGGTTCGCGCCCGAGCTGGTGGAGGCGTTCCTCGCGGCGCAGGCGGCGCCGGGGTTCTGGGAGGTGCTGGCAGGCCCGGAGGTGGCGGCGCGGGTGGTGGCGCTCGATCCGGCCGTGGGCGGGGCGGCGGTCGACGAGAGCTACCTCGACGAGATCGCCTCGGCCTTCGCCGACGTGGTGGACGCCAAGAGCTCGTTCACCGCCGACCATTCGCGCCGGGTGACGCTCTACGCCGACATGATCGCCGAGGAGCTCGGGTTCGATCCCGCCCATCGGCGCTGGCTGCGGCGGGCGGGGCTGCTGCACGACATCGGCAAGCTCGCGGTCAGCAACCAGATCCTCGACAAGCCCGGCAAGCCCGACGAGGCGGAATGGCAGGCGATCAAGTCGCATCCCGGCCATGGCGAGGCGATCCTGGGGCGGGTGGCGGCGTTCCGCGACATCGCGCCGCTGGCGGGCTCTCACCACGAGCGGCTGGACGGGCGGGGGTACCCGCGGGGGTTGAAGGGCGACGAGATTCTGCATCGAGTCGCGGATCCTGACGGTCGCGGACGTCTTCGACGCACTGTCGGCGGACCGGCCCTATCGGGCGGCGATGCCGATCGAGGCGGCGCTGGCGATCCTCGACAAGGACACCGGCGCGGCCTTCGACGCGGACTGCGTGGCGGCGCTGAAGCGCGGGCTGGCGCGGCTCGCGGGGACCGTTGAGGCTGAGGAAGCCGTCAGCCGCCGCGCCTGAGCAGCACGAAGATCACGATCAGCACCACGGCGATGAACTGGGCGAGGAGCCGCAGGCGCATGATCTTGTTGGCGTACTTGCGATTGAAGTCGCCGCCCTTGCCGAAACCGAGGACGCCGACCATCAGCACCGCCACCACGGCGAGGCAGGCGATCGCGACGATGATGAAGAGGGGGTCGTGAGCCATGAATCGAGCCCTCCTGCCGGACCTCTGCACCTAGCCGATTGGATGGCAGATGCAACCCCCGCGCTCCGGATGCTGGAAAAACGGCGCGTGATCGGGTAGAGTACTCGCATTGCACCTAAGTTTCCATTTTGTCGGGCCTGCGGCGCCGGAACGGTCTCCGCGGCATTTTCGGGGATAGCGCCATGAAGTACGTGATAAGCTGGAAGAAGAAGCAGCACGACACGACGGCGGCCTACGAGGCCGCCGAGAAGCGGGTTCTGGATCTGGTGGACGGCTGGAAGCGACCGGATGGCGTGCTGATCCACGAGTTCGTGCTACGCGCCGGCGACACCGGCGGCTTTGCGGTGGTCGAGACCGACGACATCGAGACGGTTCATCAGGCGGCGGCGGTCTTCTCGCATTTCAATTTCCACATCGACCCTGTGCTCGACATCGACGTGGCGCCGGCGCCGAAGGTGCCGACCGTCGAGTGGCGCGACGCGGTCGTGTGACAGGGCGACCCATTAACGGCTTGATAGGGATCATTGATAATCCGTTGACGTCGCGGACTTAATCCAATGATGTCCGATAGATAGGCTTCGGCGCACGCGTGCGCCGAAGACGGTTTCGGACCCCTGCGGTCAGCCAGGCACGTTTCGCCGCAGTTCCTCCAGCCACACCGTCGCCACCGCGTCGGACGGTGCGCGCCAGTCGCCGCGGGGCGACAGGGCGCCGCCGGAGGAGACCTTAGGGCCGTTCGGCAGCGCCGAGCGCTTGAACTGGCTGAACTCGAAGAAGCGCCAGAGGAAGCTCTCGAGCCATTTACGGATGGTGGCGAGGTCGTACTGGCGGCGGGCGGCTTCGGGGAAGTCGATGGGCCAGAGGCCCTCGGTGGTGTCGCGCCAGGCGTGCCAGGCGAGGAAGGCGACCTTGGACGGCGGCTGGCCGTAGCGGGTGGTGTGGAAGAGGAAGAAGTCGTTGAGCTCGTAGGGGCCGATCTTCTCCTCGGTGCTCTGGATGGCGCCGGCGGCGTCGGCGGGGACGAGCTCGGGCGAGATCTCGGTGTTGAGGATCGCCTCGAGGACGGCGTCGGTCTCGGGGTCGAACTGGTTCGAGGCGATCGTCCAGCGGATCAGGTACTGGATCAGCGTCTTCGGCACGCCGGCGTTGACGCCGTAGTGGCTCATCTGGTCGCCGACGCCGTAGGTGCACCAGCCGAGGGCGAGCTCGGAGAGGTCGCCGGTGCCGATGACGAAGCCGCTGCGCTGGTTGGCGAGGCGGAAGAGGTAGTCGGTGCGCAGGCCCGCCTGCACGTTCTCGAAGGCGATGTCGTAGACCGGCTCGCCGTCGGCGAAGGGGTGGCCCATGTCGGCGAGCATCTGCCGGGCGGCGGGGCGGATGTCGATCTCCTCGCCGGTGACGCCGAGGGCGTCCATCAGCTTCCAGGCGTTCGACTTGGTGCCCGCGCTGGTGGCGAAGCCGGGCATGGTGAAGCCGAGGATGGTGCTGCGCGGCAGGCCGAGCCGGTCGCAGACCTTGGCGGCGACGATCAGCGCGTGGGTGGAGTCGAGGCCGCCGGAGACGCCGATCACCATGTGGGTGCCGCGGGTCGACTCGAAGCGCCGGCGCAGGCCCTCGACCTGGATGTTGAAGGCCTCGTAGCAGTCCTGGTCGAGGTGGGTCTTGCGGTTCGGGACGTAGGGGAAGCGGCGGACCGGTCGGATGAGGCCGAGGTCGGCGAAGCTCGGGCGGTGCTCGAAGCGGATGCGGCGGAAGGTGGGGGCGGCGGCGGTGGCGGCGTCGCCGTAGGTCTGCATGCGCATGCGTTCGCCGAGGATGCGGCCGGTGTCGACGTCGGCGACGCAGAGCTCCGGTTGCGCGGGGAAGCGCTCGGATTCGGCGAGGAGGTCGCCGAGTTCGTAGATCACGCCCTGGCCGTCCCAGGCGAGGTCGGTGGTGCTCTCGCCGGGGCCGGCGGCGGAGTAGGCGTAGGCGGCGACGGCGCGGGAGGACTGCGACTTGCACAGCATGTGGCGCTCGTCGGACTTGCCGATGGTGATGTTCGAGGCGGAGAGGTTGGTGAGGATGGTGGCGCCGGCCAGCGCCGCGGCGGAGGAGGGCGGGATCGTGGCCCAGAAGTCCTCGCAGATCTCCATGTGGAAGGCGAAGCCGGCGAGATCCGCGGCCTCGAAGATCAGGTCGGGGCCGAAGGGCACCTCGTGGCCGGCGACGGTGATCGTCTGGCCGGCGGTGTCGCGGCCGTGGGAGAACCAGCGTTTTTCGTAGTATTCCCGGTAGTTTGGCAGGAAGCTCTTCGGGGTCACCCCGAGGATGCGGCCGCGGGTGATGGCGAGCGCGCAGTTGAAGATCCGGCCGCGGTGGCGGAGGGGCGCGCCGACGAGGAGGACGGGGGCGAGGCCGGCGGCGGCGATGTCGGCGAGGGCGTCCTCGACGGCGTCGAGGAGGGCGGTCTGCAGGTGCAGGTCGTCGATGGCGTAGGAGGAGACGCAGAGCTCGGGGAAGACGGCGAGGTCGACGCCGGCGGCCTCGGCGCGGCGGGCCTGGTCGAGGATGGCGTCGCGGTTGAAGGGGACGTCGGCGGGGCGGACGCGGGGCGTGCAGGTGGCGACGCGGACGAAGCCGTGGCGGTGGAGGGAGAAGAAACCTTCGGGTCCCGTCGGTTTTTTCGTCATGCGCTGCCCCTTCGTCTGTGCGCAAGGTATGCCGGCGGGGAGCGGGTGCCAAGCGGGGAGAAGGGTTTAGGCGGAGAGGTTTACGGGGGGTTCGGGTGGCTGAAATCTGTATGGAAAGCGGCTGGAAAGTGCCCATACGATCTTCAGGAGACCTCAATCCTCAACGTGTAGCCTGCGCGAGCCCAAGCGGTTCGAGCGGCGCCGGTCTCAGACGTCGTAGAGGGCGCCGTATTTCGCCTCAAGTTCGGTGAGAAGAGTCGCTGCCTCGGGATCGCGGCCGCAGGCCTCGGCGATCAGGGTGCGGGGCGCGAGCATGCGGCCGCGGCGGTGGATGCGGGGCCCGAGCCAGTCGCGGACCGGGGCGAGGTCGCCGGCGGCGAGACGGGCGTCGAGGTCGGGGAGGTCGCGGCGGAGCGCGGCGTGGAGCTCGGCGGCATAGATGTTGCCCAGGGTGTAGGTGGGGAAGTAGCCGAGGGCGCCGACGGACCAGTGGACGTCCTGCAGGACGCCGCGGCGGGCGTCGGGGACGGCGCGGCCGAAATCGGCGGCGAAGCGGTCGTTCCAGGCGGCCTCGAGGTCCGGGCTGGCGAGGTCGCCGGCGATCAGCGCGCGCTCGAGGTCGAAGCGGAGCATGACGTGGAGGTTGTAGTGGACCTCGTCGGCGTCGGTGCGGATGAAGCCGGTCTCGACGGCGTTGATCGCGCGGTAGAGGGCGTCGGCGTCGGCGACGCCTGGGTCGTCGAAGGCGGCGCGCATCGCCGGGTGGAGCCAGTCGCAGAAGGCGCGGCTGCGGCCGAGCTGGTTCTCGAAGAGGCGGGACTGGGATTCGTGGACGCCCATCGACGCATGGGATCCGGCCGGCAGCAGCAGTTGCGACGGATCGAGGTTCTGCTCGTAGACCGCGTGGCCGACCTCGTGGATGGTGGCGTAGGCGCATTCGCGGGGGTCGGCCTCGTCGATGCGGGTGGTGATGCGGACGTCGCCGCCGGTGCCGGAGGAGGACGGATGGACGGCGAGATCGAGCCGGCCGGCCTCCCAATCGTAGCCGAAGGTGCCGGCGAGGCGGCGGGCGAGGGCGAGCTGGCGGTCGGCCGGGAACGTTCCGGCGAGGACCGGGACCGGGCGGGCGGCGTCGGCGATGCGGGCGCGGAGGTCGGCGAGGCCGGGACGAAGCTGGCCGAAGAGGCGGTCGAGCTCGGCGGCGGTCATGCCGGGCTCGTAGTCGTCGAGGAGCGCGTCGTAGGGATCCTGGCCGGCCTCGGCGAGGCAGGCGGCCTCGTCGCGCTTCAGCGCCACCATGCGGGCGAGGTCCGGGGCGAAGGCGGCGAAGTCATCGTTCCGGCGCGCGGCGATCCAGGCGGTCTGGGCCTCGACGGCGGTGCGGGCGAGATCGGCGGCGAGGCGTTCGGGGACGCGGACGGCCCGGAAGTGGATGCGGGCGGCCTGGGTGAGGTTCACGCCCTCGGCGCCGTCGCGGGGGCCGGCGGCAGCGATCCATTCGGGGATGCGCGGGTCGCAGGCGAGCGCATGGCCGGCGGCGGCGACGGCACTGGCCTGTTCAGCGCGCTGGGCGGCGCCCTTGGGCGGCATCTGGGTCTCGCGGTCCCAGTTGAGGAGGTTCGCCACCTGGTCGAGGGCGGCGATGCGGCGCATCTGTTCGGTGAGGGCGCCGTAAGCCGATGTCGCGTCCAAATCCTGCCTCCCGTCCGGACCGGAGCGCACTCTAGCGACGGGGTATGGTCGGGTCCATGCGCGGTCGTCAGGCGAAATGCGCGACGACCTGGCGGCGGTGCGGGGCGGCGCGGTGCTCGAAAAGGTAGATGCCCTGCCACGTGCCGAGCGCCATGCGGCCACGGGCGACCGGGATCGACAGCGACACCGGCAGGACGGCGGCGCGGATGTGGGCGGGCATGTCGTCGGGACCCTCGGCGCGGTGGGTGATCCAGGCGCTCTCCGGGCGGTCCGCGGGCGGGATCAGGCGGAGGAAGAACGCCTGGAGGTCGTCGCGCACCGACGGGTCGGCGTTCTCCTGGATGAGGAGCGAGCAGGAGGTATGGCGGACGAAGAGGGTGAGAAGGCCGTCGGACAGGCCGGCGTCGGCAAGCCAGGCGGTGACCTCGGCGGTGAACTCGTGCAGGCCGGGGCCGGGGGTCGGGATGGTGAACGTGGTCTGCATCGGCGCTCCGGTCGTGGAGTCAAGCTGTTGATTTTAATGGCCGGGGGAGTATGACTCAAGCGCCAACGCGCTGGGGGAGACAGCCAATGACCGAGACACCGGAGACCTATGCATCGCGGCCGAAGGGGATGCTGCCGAACAGTCGGTTTCCATTGCTGATCCACCGGGGCGGGATTCCCGGCGGCGGCGAGGCGGCGGTGCTCGAGCGGTTCCGGGCCCACGGCTGGCTCAACAACTGGCGCTATCCGGGGATCTACACCTATCCGCACTTCCATTCGACGACCCACGAATGCCTGGGGGTGGCGACGGGGTGGATGGAGGTGGAACTCTTCGGACGGGGCGGCACGCGGGTGCGGGTCGAGGCGGGGGATGTCATCGTCATGCCGGCGGGGGTGTCGCACAGCATGACCGGCCAGTCGGACGATATCCTGATGGTCGGCGGCTATCCCGAGGGCCGCGACTGGGACAACATGCAGGAGGATCACCTGACCGAGGAGACCCGCCGCGCCGCCGCCAAGCGGATCATGATGCTGCCGATCCCGGCGCGCGACCCGGTGACGGGACGGCCGCTCGCGGAGTGGATCGAGGCGCCGTCGTCGGTCGATGCAGACCTCAACGACTTTCGCGACGGGCTGGATCCGGTCTGACGGCATCGGGGACCGGGTCCGAAGACCGAGGAGAGACGGAGACCCTCGTTTCTGAGGCGGCTGGTTGATCTCCGCTTTCCGGCGTTCTATAAATTCTGGATCGCTTATA
This sequence comes from uncultured Alphaproteobacteria bacterium, assembly GCA_963798385.1. Lineage (GTDB taxonomy): Bacteria > Pseudomonadota > Alphaproteobacteria > Rhodobacterales > Rhodobacteraceae > Amaricoccus. Next base: position 78,353 of record CAWCTE010000001.1, read on the forward strand.
GAAGGGTGCCGAACATGGGCCTCTCGGTCAAGAATGCGGAGGTGGAGCGGATGCTGCGCGAGCTCGCGGGGCGGCGCGGCGTGGGCATGACCGAGGCGCTGCGACAGGTGCTGGCCGAGGAGCTGGAGCGAGTGGAATCTGCGCGCAAGTTGGATGTCGAGGCGCGCTTCAGGGCCGCCATGGCGATCGCGCGCGAGGTTGCGGCGATGCCCGACATCAGCGAGATGACCGACGACCAGATCCTCGGCTACGACGAGAACGGGATCCCATCACGGTGATCGTCGATTCCTCGGCCCTCGTCGCGATACTGCGTCTGGAAGCCCAGGCCGAGCGGCTCGTCCGCGCCATCGCGGCCGAGGGTCAGGGACTGGTGCCGGCGCCCTGTTACCTCGAAACCTGCATGGTGATCGCGGGCCGAAAGGGCCCGGACAGCCGCCCGGGCGTCGACCGGCTGCTCTCGGAACTGCGGCTGTCGGTCATTTACATGTCCGAGGACCACGCGCGCCGGGCGACAGACGCTTTTCTGCGCTTCGGCAAGGGGCGACACCCGGCGGGGCTGAACTTCGGCGACTGCATGGCCTACGCGGTGGCGCAGGCGCAAGGGGCGCCGCTGTTATTCACGGGCGAGGATTTCGCGCGGACGGATGTGGCGGTGGCCCAGTAGCGATAGAGGCTGAGGGATCTCGATCGCCGGGAAGGGACACCGGCGGGCAGGCCGCACCGTCAATCGTCGAAGATCGCAATGCCCTGCTGATCGATCAGCATCTTCGCCTTGTTGGTCGTCACTTCCCGGGCGGTCTCGAGGGTGTCGCAGGTGTCGGCGCGGATCAGATGGTGGGTTCTGGTCTCGCCGTCGATCTCCTTCTCGATCCGGGCGGCGACCCGGAAGCCGCCGGCTGCCCGCACCGGTTCGGCGAGGATCCGAAAGTCCTTGTAGGTCTCCGGCTCGGGCTCGGGCGTCTTTTCCGAGGATGCGCCAAAGAGACGTGAAAGGAGGGACATCGGTTCGGTTCCAGCTCGGATGGCGCAGGCGGCCTGCCTTGTGAGGCCGATCATAGGGCCAAAGCCAGTCGCGGGAAAAGGGGCTGGGTGAAACCGAGCTGGGAGTGCTACGCTGGTGGCGGCAGACAACCCCGCAAAAGTGAAAAAGATCCGGGCGAACTTCTCCGACCTGCTGGAGACGATGCCGGTGCCGGAGACGTTCGAGGTGACCGCCGACTGGGGGAAGTAAGCCCCCTTTGGAGCCCCGAGGAACCAACGAGTCATGACGTCGTTTCTACGGCCGGGACACGACCGATCGTACTCGGATTCATACACATAAAAGCACTGATCCCAGAAGGTTAGACCCCAAACTCCTGGTGTCGGCAAGCGAAGAAGATCTTCCCAGCGCAGATCTCTCAAACGGTCCTCAAAGTCGCTGTATTTGGTCGGAAAGCCTCGCGTTCCCCGAACATTTTCAGATGCTGACGTTTGTAGTACCGCCACGTCGGCCATGCTGTGACGATGGGCGTCAACGAGCCGTTCCACGGATGAAGCGGTCGCTTCCCCGTTCTCGACGGCAAGTGCACAGTTCCAATCCAATGAAAAGGTCGGAACCGGCGGCGACACACTACTGATCTAGGAAACTCCGGAGCTTCCGCGACCGGCTCGGGTGCTTGAGCTTGCGCAGGGCCTTCGCCTCGATCTGGCGGATGCGCTCGCGCGTCACCGAGAACTGCTGGCCGACCTCCTCCAGCGTGTGGTCGGTGTTCATGCCGATGCCGAAGCGCATGCGCAGGACGCGCTCCTCGCGGGGGGTCAGGGAGGCTAGGACGCGGGTGGTGGTTTCCTTCAGGTTCAGCTGGATGGCGGATTCGAGGGGGAGGATGGCGTTCTTGTCCTCGATGAAGTCGCCGAGCTGGCTGTCCTCCTCGTCGCCGATCGGGGTCTCGAGCGAGATCGGTTCCTTGGCGATCTTCATCACCTTGCGGACCTTCTCGAGCGGCATCTGCAGCTTTTCGGCCAGCTCCTCCGGTGTGGGCTCGCGGCCGATCTCGTGCAGCATCTGCCGCCCTGTCCGCACCAGCTTGTTGATCGTCTCGATCATGTGCACCGGGATGCGGATGGTGCGGGCCTGGTCAGCGATCGAGCGGGTGATCGCCTGGCGGATCCACCAGGTGGCGTAGGTGGAGAACTTGTAGCCGCGGCGGTACTCGAACTTGTCGACAGCCTTCATCAGGCCGATGTTGCCTTCCTGGATCAGGTCAAGGAACTGCAGGCCGCGGTTGGTGTATTTCTTGGCGATGGAGATGACGAGGCGGAGGTTGGCCTCGACCATCTCCTTCTTGGCCTGGCGGGCCTCCTTCTCGCCTTTCTGCACCTGGTTCACGATGCGGCGGAACTCGGAGATGTCGACGCCGACGTACTGGCCGATCTCGGCCATCTCGTGGCGCAGCTCGTCTGCCTTGTCGCGGAAGCGGCTGGTGAGCTGGTCCCAGCCGCGGGTCTTGAGGCCGCCGACGCGGTCGAGCCAGCCGGGCTCGAGCTCGCAGCCGCGGTACTCGTCGATGAACTCCTGGCGGTTGATGCGGGCCTGGTCGGCGAGCTTCACCATGGCGCCGTCGAGCGACATGATCTTGCGGTTGATGCCGTAGAGCTGGTCGACCAGCGCCTCGATGCGGTTGTTGTGAAGGTGCATCGAGTTCACGAGCTCGACGATCTCGCCGCGCAGGCGCTGGTAGTCGCGCTCCTGGCCGGAGGTGAAGGACTCGTTGCGGTTGAGGGTGGCGGAGATGCGGTCGTCCTGCATCTCGGCGAGGCGCAGGTAGTCGGTGGCGATGCGCTCCAGGGTCTCGAGCACCTGGGGCTTTAGCGCGGCCTCCATCGCGGCGAGCGACAGGTTGCCCTGGTCGTCGTCGTCGTCCTCGTCGTCGGCGGGGGCGGCGGCGGTTTCTTCCTCGTCGGCGGCCTCGTCGTCGTCCTCGTCGACCGCGGGGCGCGCGGCGGGCCTGGCCTCGGCCTTCGGCTCGGGCCGGGCCGCAGCAGGCTCGGCTGCCGGCTCGGCTTCTTTCATCTGCGACAGGACGCTGTCGACCTCGTCGGCCTCCATCTGGCCGGAGAAGGTGGTCTCGAGGTCGATGACGTCGCGAAGCATGATGGCTTCGTCGAGGAGCTCGTCCCGCCAGATGGTGATGGCCTGGAAGGTGAGGGGGCTTTCGCAGAGCCCGGCGATCATGGTGTTGCGGCCGGCCTCGATGCGCTTGGCGATGGCGATCTCGCCCTCGCGGGAGAGCAGCTCCACCGAGCCCATCTCGCGCAGGTACATGCGCACCGGGTCGTCGGTGCGGTCGAGGGTCTCGCCGCCGACCGAGGTGATGGCGATATCGCGCGAGCCGCTTTCCTCGGCGATGGCGGGCGCCTCCTCGCGGGCGTCCTCGTCCTCGGCCTCCTCATTGTCGATGACGTTGATCCCCATCTCGGAGAGCATCGCCATCACGTCCTCGATCTGCTCGGAGGTGACCTGCTCGGGGGGCAGGACCTCGTTCAGTTCCTCGTAGGTGATGTAGCCACGGGCCTTGGCGGTGGTGATCATCTTCTTGACCGCCGCCTGGCTCATGTCGAGCATCGGGCCGCTGCCGTCGACGGAATCGTCCGGCTTTTTGGTCTCGTCGTCTTTCGGGGCCATGGATGACTCCTTCTGTCCGGGGCGGGACGACCCGGGAGGTCTTGCGGTTGTCTCTTACGAATCAGTGATTCGCAATGCGGGGCTCAGCGTTTTCGTGGCTTGCGTGGCTTTGGTGCCCTTACAACGCTGACGAATTCCAGGTGCTCGGACTCCTCGCCGTCGTTGTCGTCCTCGAGGGGCCGGACGTAGGCGAGATGCTCGGCCTCGCCGGCGGCGCGCACCCGGTTGAGGACGGCGTCGTCGAGGTGGTCGGGCTCGGCCGCGGCCTCGAGAATCTCGGCGGCGCGGCCGGCGAGGGCGGCGTGACGGGTCAGTTCCTCCTCGATGGCGCGGGCGGCCTGGTGGGGCTCGGCGGCGGGGCCGAGGTGGGGGTTGGCGCGCAAATGGCCAAGAGCGGCGAGATCCGGCAGCGGGTCGCGGCCCAGGCGCCGGGCCACGGCGGCCGCCGCGCGACCGGGCTCATCTAGGGGCTCGGCGAGCGCGGACAAGAGGGCGTCGCGTATCTGCGCGAGATCGGGGCAGCGGAAGGCGAGATCCTCGAGGCGATCCTCGACGGCGAGCGCGGCGCCCGGGTGGTTGAGGCAGCCCCAGAGAATGGCGCTCTCGCGGATTCGCGCCTCGGCGGGCAGGCCGCTGTCCGGACGGCCGAGGAGCGAGGTTTTGGCCGAGGAGGTCGCCGGAAGGTCCGGCGCGCGGACGTGGCCGCGGCCGGGCGAGGCGCGGCCGAGCGGCGGGCGCGGCGCGCGGCCGGTGCGGGGGGCACGCGGCGGCGGGGCGAAGAGGGCGTCGCGGCGGCGACGGAACTCGTCCTTCCAGTGGTTGCGCAGGCCGGCGTGGGGGATGCGGGCGAGGTGGGCGCCGAGGCGCTGCTCGAGGGCTGCGCGGCGCTCAGGGCTGTCGAAGACCCGGGCGTCGGTTTCGCGGGTCCAGACGAGATCGACCATCGGGCGGGAAGCGTCGAGGAGCACCTGGAGCGCGGCGGCACCGCCGGCGCGGGCGACGTCGTCGGGATCCTGACCCTCGGGCATCATCGCGAAGCGGAGGGAGCGGCCGGGGCCGAGGAGCGGCAGGGCGAGATCGATCAGGCGCTGGGCGGCAGCGAGGCCGGCGGTGTCGCCGTCGAGAGCGACGAACGGCTCTGGGGCGAGCTTCCAGAGCATTTCGAGCTGGGTTTCGGTGATGGCGGTGCCGAGGGGGGCGACGGCGTGGTCGAGGCCGGCCTGGGCGAGGGCGATCACGTCCATGTAGCCTTCGGTGACGATGACCGTGCCCGCCTTGCCGGCAGCGGCACGGGCGGGACCGGCGTTGTAGAGGGTGCGGCCCTTGTCGAAGAGCGGGGTGTCGGGGGAGTTGAGGTATTTCGGCTCCTGTCCCGCGGCGATGGCGCGGGCGCCGAAGGCGATGGCACGGCCACGCGGGTCGCGGATCGGGAAGATGATGCGACCGCGGAAGCGGTCGTAGGGGCTGCCGCCGTCCTGGGGGACGCCGACGAGGCCGGCCTCGCCGAGCTTGTCGCGGGAGAAGCCCTTGCCGGTCAGGTGCTCGAGGAGCGCGGTGCGGGCGTCGGGGGCGTAGCCGATCTCGAAGCGGTCGCGGGTGGCGGCGGCGAGGCCGCGGCGATCGAGATAGGCGCGGGCGTCGGCGGCGCGGGCGGTGGCGAGTTGTAGGCGGTAGAACTGGACGGCGGCTTCCATCGCTTCGGCGAGGCCCTGATTCGCGGCGGCGCGGGCGGCGGCGGCGGGATCCTGGGCGGGAATCGGCATGCCGGCCTCGGCGGCGAGGCGCTCGACGGCTTCCATGAAGCCGAGGTTTTCGGTCTCGCGCAGGAAGCTGATGGCGTCGCCCTTGGCATGGCAGCCGAAGCAGTAGTAGTAGCCCTTGATGTCATCCACATGGAAAGACGCGGATTTTTCCTGGTGGAACGGGCATGGCGCCCACAGATCGCCTTTGCTGGTGTTGCTCTTGCGGGGATCCCAGCTCACCCGGCGGCCCACGATCTGCGACAGCGAGAGGCGGCCGCGCAACTCGTCGAGGAAACCGGGGGGGAGCGCCATCGACCGAATATCGGTCCGAGGGGCGGTTGAGGCAAGTGATTCGCCAAATGATTCGCAAATTGATTCGCGACGGTGATTCGGCTTGGCGGCGGAATACTTGCTTCGGAGTGTCAGTCCGTCATTTTGCCTCGATCTCGACAACGCCGCGGCTCGCGCCGGTGGAGCCGTCGAGGACGCGGATGCGCTGGCGGCCGGCGGTGTCGGTGGTCACGATCGCCAGCCAGTCGCCGCCGAGGGTCACGGCCCCGGCGGTTTCGCCTTCGGGCAGGCGGATCTCCGGCGGCAGGCTTACCGGGGCGCTCCCCCCGGTGATGCGGATGGCGAGGAGCGCCACGATGGCGATCATGCCGAGGATCAGCGTCACGAGGAGCGCGGTCACCAGCCACCGGAGGCGCCGGAGCCGCGGCGGCTCGGGGAAGTCGTCGTCCGTGCTGTCGCCTCGGCCCAAGGCACCGCCCTCCTGCAACCTGGGGCGCTTGATAAGGCGGGGGGCGGGGACGCGCCAGTGACAAGGCCGCCGCCGATTGCTAAGAGGGCGCCTCCGCCCCCCAGGATCGCCCGTCATGACCGCCTCGCCCTCCCCGCTCCGGGTTACGCTGCGGCCTGCCCCCGGCGAGCGCCTCGACAAGGCGCTGGCGGAGGCCGTACCGGCGGATCTCGCGCTCAGCCGGTCGCGGCTGCAGGCGTTGATCCAGGAGGGGGCGGTGGTGGCAGCGGACGGGACCGTCCTCGACGACCCGCGCCAGAAGCTGGCGGCCGGCGCCGAGGTGGTGCTGACCCTGCCGGCGCCCACGCCCATCGGCGCGGAGGCCGAGGCCATCCCGCTGGTCATCGTCTACGAGGATGACCACCTCATCGTAGTCGACAAGCCGGCGGGCCTTGTGGTGCATCCCGCCCCGGGGGCGCCGGAGGGTACGCTGGTCAACGCGCTGTTGCATCATTGCGGCAGCACGCTGTCGGGAATCGGCGGGCGGCTGCGGCCGGGGATCGTCCACCGCATCGACAAGGACACCTCCGGCCTCCTGGTGGTGGCGAAGTCGGATATTGCCCACCGGGGCCTTGCAGCCCAGTTCGCGGCACACGATATAGAACGGCTCTACGCCGCCGTGGTCTTGGGTGCCCCCGATCCGGCGGAGCCGCGGCTCCGCCACCTCGCAGGGATCGGCTGGGAGCCGGGCGGGGTCCTGCGGATCGAGGGCGGCATCGGCCGTCACCCGGGAGACCGCAAGCGCATGGCCGTGCTGTCCGACGCGGGCAAGGCCGCGGTGACCCGGGCCCGGGTGCTGGAGCGCTTCGGGCCGGAGGGCGCAGCGGAGGCGGCCCTCGTGGAGTGCCGGCTAGAGACCGGGCGAACCCACCAGATCCGGGTCCACATGGCCTTCGCGGGCCACCCGCTGGTCGGCGACGGCGTCTATGGGCGGCGGCGCGGCCCGGGGCTGCTTGGAAGCTTTCCGCGGCAGGCCCTGCATGCGAAGCGGCTCGGCTTCGTGCATCCTGTGACCGGGGCGGCGCTACGCTTCGCCTCGCCGCTGCCGGAGGACTTCGCCGGGCTGCTGGCGGCGCTGAGACGGAGTAACGATTCCGATACGTACAACGAAATGGAAAGCGACCTGAGCTAAGGTGTTATGGGGCGCGCGCTCGTCGGAGGCGTGCCCGTCAGGAGGGATGACTTGGCATATGAAAGATTGCCGGCGCCATCGCCCGAACAGGGGTTGTCGCGCTACATGCAGGAAATTCGCCGGTTTCCGATGCTGGAGCCGGAGCAGGAATACATGTTGGCCAAGGCCTGGGTGGATCACGGCGACAAGGATGCAGCGCATCAGCTGGTCACCAGCCACCTGCGGCTCGCCGCGAAGATCGCCATGGGCTACCGCGGCTACGGGCTGCCGACCGCCGAGGTGATCTCGGAGGCGAATGTCGGGCTGATGCAGGCGGTGAAGCGCTTCGACCCGGAGAAGGGCTTCCGGCTTGCCACCTACGCGATGTGGTGGATCCGCGCCTCGATCCAGGAATACATCCTGCGGTCGTGGAGCCTGGTGAAGATGGGCACCACGGCGGCGCAGAAGAAGCTGTTCTTCAACCTGCGCAAGGCCAAGAACAAGATCGGCGCCATCGAGGAGGGCGAACTGCGCCCCGAGAACGTGGCGAAGATCGCCCAGCAGCTCAACGTCACCGAGGACGAGGTGATCTCGATGAACCGGCGCATGGCGGGCGGCGATGCCAGCCTGAACGCGCAGGTGCGGGGCGACGGCGACGGGACGGCGGAATGGCAGGACTGGCTCGAGGACGAGGAGGCCGACCAGGCCACAGCACTCGCGGACCGCGACGAGTTGGAGAACCGCCACGAGCTCTTGATCGAGGCGATGCAGGGGCTGAACGAGCGCGAGCGGCACATCCTGACCGAGCGCCGGCTCAAGGACGAGCCGGTGACGCTGGAAGGGCTGAGCCAGGAGTACAACGTCAGCCGGGAGCGGATCCGGCAGATCGAGGTGCGTGCCTTCGAGAAGTTGCAGAAGAAGATGCGCGAGCTGGCAGCCGATCGCGGGATGGTACAAGCGGTAAACTGACCAGCGTATTTATGGTGGCAATTCGACTACAATTGCCGGGTTAAGACCGCGATTACGACGTAACGTCTTGGACGTTGATTTGTGCGGCCGCGGCAGACTATCGCTTTCGGGCGAAAGTCTGCTGTGGGGGCGGCATGGGTGTCCGGTGGGTCGCGGCGAGCGGCAAGGCGACGATCGATGGGTTGCTCTGCGGCATCGCCTGGGACGGCGCGGTCACCTACAGCACACCCAGCCGCGCTTCGGACTACGAGAGCGGCTATCCCGGCGACTATGACAAAGACGGCCGGGCGCCGCCCAATGACGACTTCGCCAGGTTGGACGCCTCGCAGAAGGCGGTCCTGCATGCCATGCTCAACGGTACGTCCGTGCCGGGCGGCGGCGGATTTGCGGTCGGGGGCTTCACGCGGCTCAACGTGAGCTACACCGGGACCGGTGGCGCGGCGGACCTGAGGGTGGCGAACGCGGACGACTGGGTCACGGCCTACGCCTATACGCCGGGCGACGGGGTGGGCGGCGACGTCTGGCTCGGCGGCGCCGGCGGGGCGCCGCGGGCAGGCAATTACGACAACCTGACAATGCTGCATGAGGTCGGGCACGCGCTGGGGCTCAAGCATCCGCACGAGATCGAGAGGGAATTCGGCGTGCTGCCGCGGTCCTGCGACTCGCCGGAGTTCACGGTGATGACCTACCGGCCGTATGTGGGCGGCACGACGGAGGGCTTTCGGTTCGAGGCGTGGGGCGCGCCGCAGACCTTCATGATGCGCGACATCGCGGCGCTCCAGCACCTCTATGGGGCGGACTTCTCGGCGAATGCCGGCAATACGGTCTATCGTTGGCAACCGGGGTCCGGGACGACGGTGGTGGACGGTCACGAGGTGATCGTTCCCGGGGCGAACCGGATCTTCGCTACGATCTGGGACGGCAACGGCAAGGATACCTACGATCTCTCGGCGTACCGGAGCGCGGTCGAACTCGACCTGCGACCGGGCAAGGCGTCGGTGTTTTCCGAGGCGCAGCTTGCCGATCTCGGTGGCGGCCCGAACGATGGTTTCGCCCGCGGCAACATCTTCAATGCCCTGCAGTATCACGGCGACCGGCGGTCGCTGATCGAGAACGCCAAGGGCGGCAGCGGCGACGACCTGATGGTCGGCAACGTCGCCGGCAACCGGCTGGCCGGCTGCGGCGGCGACGACAGGTTGCAGGGGCTGACCGGCAAGGACGTGCTGATCGGCGGCAAGGGCGACGACGTCTTCGTCTTCGGGTCGGTCGGACAGTCCCGGGCGGGCGCCGGCGATCGGCTGCTGGCGGGAAACGGCGGCGACGCCTTCGATGCGCCCGGGCGCGGGCGCGGCGATCTCATCGACGTTCACGGCGTCGACGCCGATACTACCCGCGGCGGCAACCAGGACTTCGTCTTCGGCGCCGGCCATGGCCGCGGTCATCTCTGGGTCGAGAACCGGGGCGACGTCAGTTATGTCTGCGGTAACGTCGACCGGGACGCCAAGGTGGAGTTCGAGCTGGCGATCCACGACGGCGGGGTGAAGGCATCGGCCTACGGCGCGGACGACTTCCTCCTCTGACGTTGCGTCGCCGGTTTACCGCTTCTAGGGTCGGCGCGGCAATGAGCGGGGAGACGGGGCATGGCCGACGGACGGGTGCGGTGGGGAATCCTGAGCGCGGCGAAGATCGCGCTCGAATGGGTCGCGCCGGGGATCCACATGAGCGACCGGGGCGAGATCGCGGCGATCGCTAGCCGGACGCCCGGCAAGGCGGCGGCGCTGGCAGGGCCCTACGGGGCGGTGCGGCTCCATGAAAGCTACGAGGCGCTGCTCGCGGATCCGGAGGTCGACGCGATCTACATTCCGCTGCCGAACCACCAGCACGTGGAGTGGACGGCGAAGTGTCTCGAGGCCGGCAAGCATGTGCTGTGCGAGAAGCCGATTGCGCTGAAGGCCGAGGAGATCGACGGGCTGATCGCGCTCCGCGACCGCACCGGGCTGGTGGCGGCGGAGGCGTTCATGGTGTGCCATCATCCGCAGTGGATCCGGGCGCGGGAGTTGCTCAAGGAGGGGGCGATCGGGACGCTGCGGCAGGTGCAGGGGGCGTTCAGCTTCTTCAACGACGATCCGGGCAACATCCGCAACCGGGCGGATTTCGCCGGCGGGGCGCTGCGCGACATCGGGGTCTATCCGAGCATCTCGACGCGGTTCGTCAGCGGGGCGGAGCCGGTGGCGGTGCCCTATGCGCGCATAGAGTGGGACGAGGGGATCGACGCGACGGCGCGGGTGGTGGCGGAGTTTCCGGGGTTCGGGATGGACTTCTACGTCTCGATGCGGATGGCGCCGCGGCAGGTGATGACCTTTCACGGCGACAAGGGGTGGATGAGCCTGCATGCGCCGTACAATGCCGGGCTCTACGGGGATCCGGTGCTGGAGCTTCGCAACGAGGCGTCGACGGTGGTGGTGGAGCGGTTCCCGCGGTCGGACCACTACCGGGCGCAGATCGACGCCTTCAACGCCAGCGTGCTCGACGGGGTGCCCTATGCCTGCCCGCTGGAGTTCTCGCGGGGCAACCAGGTGATGATCGACATGATCTACGCGGCTGCCGGCGATCCGTTGTGAGACGGCCCGCGGCGCGGTAGACTGCGGCGCCGCGGACGCGTTGCGGGCCGCGGCGTTCTGCCGGGCCCGCGGGCGTGGGGCCTGCGACCCCGGCCTGAGGGGGGAGCGACAATGAGCGCGTTCAACGTGGTGCGTATGCGGGTGAAGCCGGGGTGCGTCGACGAGTTCCTTCAGTATCATCGCGAGGAGGACCTCGGGGGCATGGCCGGGATCAAGGCGATGCGGGTGGTCCGGACCGGCGACAGGGATTTCTGCTTCATCGGCGAATGGTCAGGGATGGATGCCCTGGCCGCGGCCCGGCCGGCGATGATCGCGACGCTGGACCGATTCCGCGACAAGCTCGAGGATCTGGGGGGCGGTCTGGGGGTGACCGACCCGGTCTCGGGGGAGGCGGTGATCGAGCGTTCGGCCTGAAGAAACGCCAGGGGAGTCGCTCGCTGCACACTGTGTGCAGAGGGGTCAAATACCTGATTTTATTGGACTGTGTCCGCGATATTTACTTTTCGTTGACGGGTGTCGAGAGGCGGAGCGCCGGGTTTTTCCGGCGCTTCAGCAATGGGCAAGACTTGTTAGGTAACGATGGAGTCGCGGGCCAGAATCGCCCCGGCGTCACGAGACGCTTGTCAGACTATTGTATTTGCGTAACCTAGTATCTGGAGTGGGTGTTTGATCATGTCCGCAAGAATGTGCGCCGCGCTCCTGGGCGGTGCGGTCCTGCTGGCGGGTTGCATGCCGGGCGAGATGACGGGCCCGGTCGATGCCGTGCCGCCCGAGACCATGACCGCCGAGGCCGCCCTGCCCGATCCGGCCCTCGTCGCCACCTATGCGGCGCGCGCCGACGGCGACCGAATGCTGCCGGCGATCGACGTCACAAAGTTCCATCGGGCGCTGCTGCGCAACGAGGTCGAGTATCCGACGGCGGAGGCCCCCGGGACAATCGTCATCGATACCCACGGGCCGTTCCTCTATCTCGTCGAGGGCGAGGGTAAGGCGACCCGCTACGGCATCGCGGTCGGCCGCGAGGGCTTCGGCTGGACCGGGACCGGGACCATCGTGCGGTCGGCGCGCTGGCCGCGCTGGACGCCGCCGCCGGAAATGATCAAGCGCGACCCGCACCTGGCGAAATGGAAGGACGGCCAGCCGGGCGGGGTCTCCAACCCGCTGGGCGCCCGGGCGCTCTACATCAACATCGGCGGCCGGGACTCCGGCTATCGCATCCACGGCACCAATACGCCGTCGAGCATCGGCTGGGCGGCATCCTCGGGATGCTTCCGGATGCTGAACCAGGACGTGATCGACCTCTACGACCGGGTCCACATGGGTGCGAAGGTCATCGTCCTCTGACGACGTACGGACTGCGCCGTCACGTGCGCAGTCCGCTTACCATCACGATTTCAGGGCAATTACCCTCGACGCGTCAGCGCCGCCCGCCGCTCCGCGTCGGCCGGGGCGGCCACCAGCACGTCCTCCGGCGCCGGGACCATGAGCCGCGACGCGCCCTTTCCCGCCTCGCCCAGCCAGAGCGCGAAATCAGCCGGGGCGAGCACCACCGGCATTCGCTCGTGGATGGGCGCGAGGGTTGCGTTGGCGGCGCAGGTGACGATGACGCAGGTGGCGAGCCCCCGCCATTCCTGCCAGAGGCCGGCGATGGCGATGAGCCCGCCGGCCGCCGGCCGGATGACCCAAGGGACCTTCGCCCCCTTCTCGCCCTGCCACTCGTAGAAGCCGTTCGCCGGGATCAGGCAGCGCCGCGCGCGCACCGCGTCGCGGAAGGCGGGCTTCTCGGCGATGCCCTCGGCGCGGGCGTTGATGAGGAGCGGCCCGGCGGTCGGGGTCTTGTACCAGGGCGGCAGGAGGCCCCAGCGCATCGGCACGATCGTCCGGTCGCCGTCATGGCTGACGACGACCGGCACCGCCTCGGTGGGCGAGACGTTGAGCCGGGGCGCATCCGGCCCGAGATCGGCCAGGTCCGCCTCGAAAAGCCGCGCCATCGCGTCGAACACCGAGGTGATCATGTAGCGGCCGCACACCGGCCCGACCTCAGCCCAGGTGGTAGCCCGGGGTCGAGCGCATGACCTCGAGCTCGGCCTCGTTCATGTCGGCGCCGAAGGGCTCGAAGAGCGGGGTGGAGAGATAGCGCTCGCCGGTGTCGGGCAGCATGGCGAGGATCACCGACCCCGGCGCCGCCTTTTCGGCGACCTTGACCGCCACCGCGAAGGTCGAGCCGCCGGAGACGCCGGTGAAGATGCCTTCCTTGGCCGCCAGGTCCCGCGCCCACTTCATGCCCTCGGGACCCGCGATCGGGATGAGGTCGTCGTAGTAGTGACCGTCGATCGCCTCCTGCAGCACCAGCGGGATGAAGTCCGGGGTCCAGCCCTGGATCGGGTGCGGCTCGAAGGCCGGGTGGCTGCCCGCGGGCGCGCCCTCCTCGGTACGCTCCTGGGGAGTACCGGAGCCGAGCAGCGCCGCGTTGGCGGGCTCGCTGAGAACGATCTTCGCGTCCGGCCAGGTCTTCTTCAGCACCCGGCCGACGCCGGCAACCGTGCCGCCGGTACCGTAGCCGGAGACGAAGTAGTCGAGCCGCCCGCCCTTGAAGTCGCCGACGATTTCGGCCCCGGTGGTGCTCTCGTGGATGTCGGCGTTGGCCGGCGTCTCGAACTGGTGGGCGAGAAACCAGCCGTGGGTGTCGGCGAGTTCCTTGGCCTTCATGTACATGCCGAAGCCCTTCTGCGCCCGGGGCGTCAGGATGACCTTGGCGCCGAGGAAGCGCATGAGCTGGCGGCGCTCCACCGAGAAGCTGTCGGCCATGGTGACGACCAGCGGATAGCCCTTGGCGGCGCAGACCATGGCGAGCCCGACACCGGTGTTGCCGCTCGTCGCCTCGACCACTGTCTGGCCGGGCTTCAGCGTGCCGTCGCGCTCGGCGGCCTCGATGATGTTGAGCGCCAGCCGGTCCTTGACCGACCCGGCGGGATTGAAGAACTCGCACTTCACGTACATGGTCACGTGGTCGGGTGCGAGCCGGTTGATCCGCACGCAGGGCGTGTTGCCCACGGTGTCGAGGATGCTGTCGTAAAGCCTGCCGCGCCCGGTGGTGCGGCGGAGCTGGCCGCCATTTCCGTTCTGGATGTTCATGGTTCCCCCCTTGATGCCGCGCCGCCGGGCGGCGCGGGTGAAACCTGTCACGACCGGCCGGTGGCGACAAGCCGTTGTGCCCGACGTCTGTTTCGGCATGATCGCAGCCGGAGGAGACATGCCGACATCCGATCTGCCCCGAGGCTCGGCGCTGGCGCCGCTGCGCAACCGCACCTTCCGCGCCATCTGGATCGCCAGCCTCGGTTCGAACTTCGGCGGTCTGGTGCAGGCGGTGGGTGCGGCCTGGATGATGACCTCGATCACCACCTCGGCCAATATGGTGGCGCTGGTGCAGGCCTCTACGACGCTGCCGATCATGGTGTTCTCGCTCGCGGCCGGGGCGGTGGCCGACAGCTTCAACCGGCGGCGGGTGATGCTGATCGCCCAGGGGTTCATGCTCTGCGTCTCCGCTGCGTTGGCGGTGGCGGCCTGGCTCGGGGTGCTGACGCCGTGGTCGCTCCTGGCGTTCACCTTCCTCATCGGCTGCGGGACCGCGCTCAACAACCCGTCCTGGCAGGCATCGGTAGGCGACATCGTGCCGCGGGCGGACCTGCCGGCCGCGGTTGCGCTCAACAGCGTCGGCTTCAACCTCACCCGCAGCGTCGGGCCGGCGATCGGCGGCGCCATCGTCGCCAGCGCCGGCGCCGCGGCGGCGTTCGCGGTGAACAGCCTGAGCTATCTGGGGCTGATCTCGGTCCTGTGGTTCTGGCGACCGACGGTGCCGGTGAGCACCCTGCCCCGGGAGAAACTGGGGGCGGCGATGGGCGCCGGGCTGCGCTACGTGGTGATGTCGCCGAACATCCTGAAGGTGCTGTTGCGGAGCTTTCTCTTCGGGCTGACCAGCGTGGCGGTGATGGCGCTATTGCCGCTGGTGGCGCGGCACCTCGTTCAAGGGGGGCCGCTCACCTATGGCATCCTGCTCGGGGCCTTCGGGGTCGGGGCGATCGGCGGGGCGTTCCTCGGCACCCGTCTGCGCACCGTGCTGTCGAGCGAGGGCATCACCCGGCTCGCCTTCGCCGGCTTTGCCGCCGGCGCCGCCATCCTCGCCGTCAGCCCAAGCGCCTGGGTCAGCGTGATCGGCACCCTCTTCGCCGGGGCCTCCTGGGTGCTGGCGCTGGCGCTCTTCAACACCACGGTGCAGCTCTCCACCCCGCGCTGGGTGGTCGGTCGGGCGCTGGCGCTCTACCAGACGGCGGCCTTCGGCGGCATGGCGCTGGGGAGCTGGCTCTGGGGCAGCGTCGCTGAGGCGCGGGACCCGTCCTTTGCGCTGCTGGTCGCCGCCGCGGCGATGCTTGCCGCCGGGGCGGTGGGCTTCTGGCTGCCGCTGCCGGCGCGGGCCGAGCTCGACCTCGATCCCCTGAACCGCTTCACCGAGCCCCGCGTCGGCATCGACCTCAAGCCGCGCAGCGGACCGATCAAGGTGCAGATCGAGTACGTGATCGACGAGCCCGACATCCCGGACTTCCTCGCCCTGATGAACGAGCGCCACCGCATCCGCGTCCGTGACGGCGCCCGCAACTGGCTCCTGATGCGTGACGTCGAAGATCCGCGCCTCTGGGTCGAGACCTACCAGACCCCGACCTGGATCGAGTACCTCCGCCACAACACGCGCCGCACCAAGGCCGACGCCGAGAACGTCGACCGCCTCCGCGAGATGCATCGCGGTCCCGGCCTGCCGGTCGTGCATCGCCGCATCGTCCGGCAGGCGCGCTGGGCACCGGACGAGGGGTTGCCGAAGCCGCTGTCGATCGACCATCCGTAGCCGAAGAGACTCCGGCGGCGCCCTTGTCACCTGCGCCGTCGCGGGGTAGGAGCCGCGTGATCTCACCGGACCCGGCAATGCTGGGTGGCTCGGCCCGGCGCCTATCCCCGGGATAACCCGCATCGCGCCGTCTCGTCGGGGGCGAAGGCGCGCCGGATGCACAGTCCCGGGTAGACGCATGTCGCTTGTCGCCTCTGTCAGCCGCGAGTGGCTCGCCAGTCCGCGTGCCGACGTCCTCGCCGGGATCGTGGTGGCGCTCGCGCTGATCCCAGAGGCCATCGGCTTCTCGGTGATCGCGGGTGTCGATCCCCGCGTCGGTCTCTACGCCTCGTTCTCCATCGCGGTGATCATCGCCTTCGCCGGCGGACGGCCGGGGATGATCTCGGCGGCGACCGCAGCGGTCGCGGTGCTGATCGTGCCGCTGGTGCGGGAGTACGGGGTCGAATACCTGTTCGCCGCGACCGTGCTGATGGGCGTTCTACAGGTGATCGCCGGGGCGCTCCGGCTCGACCTGCTGATGCAGTATGTGTCGCGGTCGGTCATCACCGGCTTTGTCAATGCGCTGGCGATCCTGATCTTCATGGCGCAGCTGCCGCAGCTCATCGACGTGCCGCCGGTCACCTACGTGCTGGTGGCCGCGGGCCTCGGCATCATCTATCTTTTTCCGCGCCTGACCCGTGCCGTCCCCTCGCCGCTTGTCGCCATCATCGTGCTGACGGTGGTCACGCTGTCCACGGGAGTGGAGGTGAATACCGTCGGCGACATGGGCGAGTTGCCGACGACGTTGCCATCATTCCTGATCCCGGACGTGCCGCTCACCCTCGAGACGCTCCGGATCATCCTGCCCTATTCGCTGACCATGGCGGCGGTGGGCCTGCTCGAGTCGATGATGACCGCGCAGATCGTCGACGACCTGACCGACACGCCATCGAACAAGCGCCGCGAGATGCGGGGCCAGGGCATCGCCAATTTCGTCACCGGCTTTTTCGGGGGCATGGGGGGCTGTGCGATGATCGGTCAGTCGGTGATCAACGTGAAGTCGGGCGGCTCGACGCGACTCTCGACGCTCGTCGCCGGCCTGTTCCTGCTGTTCCTGCTCGTGGTGCTCAGCCCGCTGGTTGCCCGGATTCCGATGCCGAGCCTCGTCGCGGTGATGATCATGGTGTCGATCGGCACGTTCAGCTGGCGGTCGATCCGCGACATCCGCGACCATCCCTGGCAGAGCTCGGTGGTGATGGCGGCCACCGTGGTCATCGTCGTCTGGACCCACAACCTCGCTGCCGGGGTGGTGACCGGCGTGCTCCTGTCCGGCCTCTTCTTCGCCGGCAAGGTGCGGCAGATGTTTACCGTCGACTCCGCGCTCTCGGCCGACGGCACCACCCGTACCTACCGTGTCACCGGCCAGGTGTTCTTCGCGTCGTCGGATCTCCTCGTCGAGGCCTTCGACTTCCGCGAAGTGCTCGACACCGTGGTCATCGACGTGAGCGCAGGGCATTTCTGGGACATCACCGGCGTCGGCACGCTCGACAGGGTGGTGCAGAAGTTCCGCCGCGAGGGCACCCGCGTCGAGATCGTCGGCCTCAACGCTGCCAGCGCCTCGATGATCGAACGCTACGCAATCCACGACAAGCCGGGCGCCGAGGCGACACCGGCGGGACACTGACGGAGGAGCCCCATGGAACGCATTCTCGCCTGCGTCGACTCGTCGGCCTATGCCGCGCCGATCTGCGATCTCGCCGTGTGGGCCGCCGGTCGCCTCGACATGCCGATCGAGCTGCTCCACGTCGTCCAGCGCAAGGACGTGGTCGCCGAGCGCCACGACCTCTCGGGCGCGATCGGCCTCGGGGTCAAGGCCGACCTCCTCGAGGAGTTGACCCGGCTCGACGAGGCTGATGCACGCTTGCAAGTCGAGCGTGGGCGCCTGCTGCTCGCCGCCGCCGAGGAGCGGCTGAAGGCCGCGGGCGCGGCCCACGTCGAGGTTGTGCATCGCCATGGTGGCATCGTCGAGACGATCATCGAGCGCGAGCAGGATGCGCGGATCGTCGTCATCGGTAAGCGCGGGGCGAGCCACGAGTTCGCTCGGGAGCACATCGGCTCCAAGGTCGAGCGCGTGGTGCGGACCAGCACCAAGCCGATTCTGGTCGCCTCGCGGGTCGCCGAGGCGCCGCGGAGCATCGTCCTCGCCTACGACGGAAGTCCCGCGTCGAAGCGCGCCCTCGAGCGCTGCGCCAACTCGCCCCTGCTGCGCGACCTGCCGGTGCATGTGGTCGCCGCCGGTGCGGAGGACGACGCCCGGCGCGCTCTGGTCGCCGCAGCCGCTTCGGAGCTCGGACCGGCCCGCCCCGTGCAGACGACGATCCGGGCCGGTCGTCCGGAGGAGGTGATCTCGGGGATCGTGGCGGAGGCGCCGGGTGCGCTGCTGGTTATGGGCGCCTACGGCCATTCCCCGCTGCGCGCGATGATCGTCGGCAGCACGACCACGGTGATGATCCGCACCGTGCGGGTGCCGGTACTCCTTATCCGCTGACGTGCGTCGCTCCTGACCCCTGGGTTCAGAATGGTGCTTTGACAACATTGCCGCGCCGGCAGAAAGGTTCGCCGATCACCTGGAGGATCTCATGAACGGACAGGCACTTTCCCGCGAGCGGCTGCAGGATTTCAGCGGCAATGGGGAGAAGGTCCGGCCGACCTTCTCGGCGGGGGAGATGGAGCGGCGGCTGACGGCGATCCGCGCCCAGATGGCCGAGGCCGGTGTCGATGCCGCGCTCTTCACCTCGTACCACAACATCAACTACTACGCCGACTTCCTGTTCTGCTCTTTCGGCCGCCGCTACGGCCTGGTCGTCGACCAGACCGCGTCGACCAGCATCAGCGCCGGCATCGACGGCGGCCAGCCGTGGCGACGGACGTTCGGCAGGAACGTCACCTACACCGACTGGCAGAAGGACAATTACTTCCACGCCGTCCGCCAGCTGACCGGCGGCGTGAAGCGGCTCGGCATCGAGTTCGACACGGTCAGCGTCGACCTGCTCAAGCCTCTTGAAGGCGGAGTTCCCGCAGATGGAATTCGTCGACATCGCCGCGCCGGCGATGCGGCTTCGGATGGTGAAGTCGCCCGAGGAGATCGCGCACATCACCGAAATGGCGCGGATCGCCGACCTCGGCGGCGCGGCCTGCGTCGAGGCGGCGAAGGTCGGCACGCCCGAGCACGAGGTGGCGCTGCGTGCGACGGCGACGATGGTGCGCGAGATCGCGAAGGCCTGGCCGCATGCGGAGCTGATGGATACCTGGACCTGGTTCCAGTCTGGCCTCAACACCGACGGCGCCCACAACCCGGTGACCTCGCGCCGGATCGAGCGCGGCGACATCCTGTCGCTCAACTGCTTCCCGATGGTCGCGGGCTACTACGTGGCGCTGGAGCGCACGCTTTTCGCGGAGACGGCGAGCGACGAGAACCTGCGGCTGTGGCAGATCAACTGCGACGTCCACGACCGCGGCAAGGAGCTGCTGGTGCCGGGCCGGAAGTGCTCGGACATCGCGCGGGAGCTGAACGAGATGTATGCGGCGAAGGACCTGCTCCAGTACCGCAGCTTCGGCTACGGGCATTCGTTCGGGGTGCTCTGCCACTACTACGGGCGGGAGGCCGGGCTGGAGCTGCGCGAGGATTGCGAGACGGTGCTGGAGCCCGGGATGGTGGTGTCGATGGAGCCGATGATCACCATTCCCGAGGGGATGCCCGGCGCCGGCGGGTACCGCGAGCACGACATCCTGGTGATCACCGAGGACGGCAACACCAACATCACCGGCTTCCCCTACGGGCCGGAGCACCTGATCGTCAGCTAGAGCCGGCGTGGTGGAGCTTGCAGAGGCACTCGACCGGTTCGGAATGGTCGCGCTGGACCTCGGCGGCGCCGGCGAGCTTGTCGAGGCGGCGGGCGAGGTCGAGGTCGAGCTGGCTGAGGCCGTCGCAGGCGTGGGTGGTGAGGGTGACGTCGACGACGTTGTAGCTGTTCGACCAGTCGGGGTGGTGGTTGAGCTTCTCGGCGGCGAGGGCGGCGCGGGACATGAAGCCCCAGGCCTCGGAGAAGCTGCGGAACTTCCAGATCTTGCGGATGCCGTCGCGGTCCGGCACCCCGCCCCAGCCGGTCTCGCCGAGGGCGGGGAGCGCAGCTTCGCGCTCGGCCTGGGTGAGGCGTTCGGTCATGCCTCCACCTCGGTCTTCGGCGGCATCGCGGCGTCGTCGAGCTCGGTGGCGCGCAGGTAGGCGGGACGCTGGCTGAGGCGCTCCCAATATTCGGTGAAGGCGGGGCGCGCCTCGACAGTGCCGAAGCGAAGTCCCCAGCCGATCTGGGCGCCGACGTAGACGTCGGCGGCGGTGAAGCGGTCGCCGGCGATGTAGCCGCCAGCGGAGAGAGCACCCTCGAGGGCATCGAACATCGTCGCGGTGCTGCCGTAGCCGACCATGCCGCGGCGCTCCTTGGGCACCTCGACGCCGAGGGACTGGTTGACGAGGCCGGCTTCGAGCGGGCCGGCGGCGAAGAACATCCAGCGGTAGTAGGCGCCGCGGCGGCCGGTCTCGGGGGCGAGGCCGACCTCGGGGAAGGCGTCGGCAAGGTAGGCGCAGATCGCCGGGCATTCGGTGACGACGGTCTGGCCGTGGACGATGGTGGGGACCTTGCCCAGCGGGTTCAGCGCCCGGTACTCCGGGGTCTTCATCGGCGGGCCGAACTCGACGATGACCGTCTCGTAGGCGTGGCCGACCTCTTCGAGCATCCACCGGGCGATGCGGCCACGGGACATCGGGTTGGTGTAGAAGGTCAGATCTGCGGACATGGGCTCCCTCCCCTGTTCGGCGGGGAGAATAGCGTGATCGGGGCGGGGATCACGAGCGGGTTTCGGGGCTGGGGCGTGTTACGCAGGGTGTAACACGCGTGATACACGCGTAAGGCATTGAAATCAAAGGGTCCCGAAAACGATAATTTTCGGTGAACGCTATTCCGGCTCCTCGGCGGCGCAGCGGCGGAAGGGGCCGTAGGCGGTGAGGACCTCGATTTCCTCGCCGACGGCGCGGGTCTCGGCGTCGAGGTACTGGGCGACGGCGCGGGCGAAACCCGGGTCGGCGATCCAGTGCAGCGAGTGGGTGGCGACGGGCAGGTAGCCGCGGGCGAGCTTGTGCTCGCCCTGGGCGCCGGCCTCGACCCGGGCGAGGCCATGGGCGATGGCCCAGTCGATGGCCTGGTAGTAGCAGAGCTCGAAATGCAGGAACGGGTGCTCCTCAGTGCAGCCCCAGTAGCGGCCGAAGAGAGTGTCGGAACCGATGAAGTTCAGGGCGCCCGCCACCCAGCGGCCGCGGCGGCGGGCGAGGACGAGCAGGACGTCGTCGCGCATCGTGGCCTGCACCCGGTCGAAGAAGGCGCGGGTGAGATAGGGGTGACCCCACTTGCGCGCGCCGGTGTCCTGATAGAAGCGCCAGAAGGCGTCCCAGTGCTCGGGCAGGAGCGCGTCGCCGGTGAGGGCGACGATGTCGCCGCCGAAGTCCTGGGCCCGGGCGCGTTCCTTGCGGATCGCCTTGCGCTTGCGGGAGGAGAGGTCGGCGAGGAAGGCGTCGAAGTCGGGATAGCCGCGGTTCTGCCAGTGGAACTGCTGGGTGGTGCGGCCGAGGAGCCCTTGGGCCTCGCCCCAGGCGCGCTCCTCCGGGGTGCAGAAGGTGAGGTGGAGGGACGAGACCCCTGCCCGCTCGGCGACCGTGAGCGCGCCTTGGAGCAGCGCGGCGCGGCCCTCGGCCTCGAAGCCGGGGCGGGTCAGTAAGCGGCGGCCGGTAGCCGGGGTGAACGGGACCGCGGCCTGGAGCTTGGGGTAGTAGTCGCCGCCGGCGCGCTCCCAGGCATGGGCCCAGTTGTGGTCGAAGATGTATTCGCCCTGGCTGTGGCTCTTGGCGTAGAGCGGCATCACCGCGATCGGCTGGCCGCCGGACCGGGCGACGAGGTGCCGGGACTGCCAGCCGGTGCCGCGGCCGACGGAACCGGAGTCTTCGAGGGCCTTGAGGAAGCGGTGGGTGGTGAAAGGGTCACGGGCGCGTCCGCCGGTCCCGGCCTCGACGGCACAGGCGTCCCATTCGGCGGCAGCGATGTCGCCGAGGCCCGATAGGACCGTGATCTCGATCTGGTCGCCGCCGTCCATGCGTGTCTCCCGAGGGAGATGAAATGGCGGCGTTGTGCGGCGCGTCAATGGCCGAAGTCGGCGAGAATGGACCCGGCGCCCGGATCAGGCCGGGAGCCCGGGCCGATATCCCTCGAACGTGATGTTGTCGGCGACCTGGCGGGCGGCGGCCTCCTCCTCGGGGCTGCGGACCGTCCAGCAGAGGATGGGCAGGCCCTCGGCCTTGAGGCGGGTCACGGCCGGGTCGTGGAGATCGCGGAAATGGTGGGAGATGAAGGCGGCGCCGGTGGGGCGGACGTCGGTCAGCGCGGCGAGCTCGGCGCGGCGGTAGTCGGGGAGGGACCAGTCGGCCTCGTCGAAATCGCAGGTGGTGAGGCCGCGGGGGAGATCGGGCGCGAGGCGGGCGAGGGCTGCGACCGAGTGGGGATTGAAGGACATCAGCGCCACGGGGCCGTGGTAGCGGGCGAGGAGCTCGGCGACGCGGGTCTCGAGCGGACCGACGTTGGGGCCGAGCGCCCCGTCCTGGTCCTTGATCTCGATGAGGAGCGGCGCGCGGCCGGCGACGAGGGCGAGGACCTCGGCCAGCGTCGGGATGGTCTCGCCAGCCTCGAGGAGCGGGATGCGGCCGAGGGCGGCGGCGGTGTAGTCGTGGACGAGGCCGGCCTCGCCGGTAAGGCGCGGCATCTCGTCGTCGTGGAACACCATCGCCTCGCCGTCGGCGGAGCGCTGGATGTCCATCTCGATGCCGTAGCCGGCGTGGATCGCCGCCTCGAAGGCGGCACGGCTGTTCTCGATGATGCCGCGGGCGCGGTCGTGGAGGCCGCGGTGGGCGAAAGGCGTCTTGAGGAACGGCGCCGGCAGGTCAGGCAATCTCGAAGATCCCCTCGATCTCCACCGCGACTCCGAGGGGCAGCGACGGCACGCCCACCGCGGCGCGGGCGTGGGCACCGGCGGGGCCGAAGACCGCGGCCATCAGCTCGGAGGCGCCGTTGATGACCTTGGGCTGCTCGGTGAAGTCGTCGGTGGCGTTGACGAAGCCGTTGAGCTTCACCACCCGGCGGACGCGGCTGAGGTCGCCGCCGCAGGCGTCCCTGACCTGCGCGATCAGCGCAAGCGCGCAGGCCTCCGCCGCCTTGGCGCCGGCGGCGACGTCGAGGTCACGGCCGAGCTTGCCGGTGATGAGGCCGTCGTCGCCGCGGCTGATCTGGCCGGAGACGTAGACGAGGTTGCCGGTGACGACGAAGGGAACGTAGGCGGCGGCGGGCGCCGGGGCGTCGGGGAGTTTAAGGCCGAGTTCCTTGAGGCGGGCGTCAGGGGAGGTCATGGGCAGGCTCCGGAAGGTTGTCGTGGTCGCGGGCGAGCCTAGTTGAGAACGGCAGCGGACGAAACGGGATTCAGGTTCCCGAAAGGCAGGCCCGGCGATGGTGGCATCCCCCGGCGAAGCCGGTTATGAGGCTCGCGGAGGAGGTACGCGCCGTGCGGATAGTCGGGATGGTTCTGGCGCTTGGGCTCGTTTCGGGCTGTGCCGCGGCGCCGGATCCGCAGAGCCTCGACTGGGATCCGCTGGAAGAGCAGAACCGAGAGGCGCATGCGGTGAACGTGCCGGTGGACGCGGCGGTCTACGGGCCGGTGTCGCGGGCCTACGGCAACGCGGTGCCGCAGCCGGTGCGGCGGGGGATCACCAACCTTCGGGACAACTGGCGGTTGCCGGCGCAGGTGATCCAGTACGGGCTGCAGGGGCGCGGCACCGACGCGGCGAAGTCGACGACGCGGTTCATGGTCAACACGATCATGGGGCTGGGCGGGCTGATCGATCCGGCCACCGAGATGGGGCTGCCCTACGACGAGACCAACTTCGACGAGACCTTCTATCGCTGGGGCCTGCCGGAGGGCGGCTACTGGGAGCTGCCGCTGGTCGGGCCGGGGACACAGCGGGACTGGACCGGCTACGCGCTGGATCAGCTGACCGACCCGGTCTTCTACGTGCTGCCGGCGACGGCGGGATGGGCGCTGGTCGGGCTCGGCGGGCTCGACATCGTCAACGATCGCTACGAGCTCGACACGACACTGCAATCGCTCCTGCACGAATCCGCCGACAGCTACACCGCGCTCCGGATCAGCTATATCCAGAACATGCGGGCGCGGCTGGAGGGGGGCACCGACATCGAGCAGCTGGAGGATATCTATGCGGACCAATGAGCTGACGCGGCGGAGCGTGGTTCTGGGGCTGGTCGCCGTGGGGGCGCTGGCCGCCGTGGGCGGGCCGGTCCGGGCGGCGTCGACGGCGCAGGCGAGTGCCCTGGTGACGACGCTGGCGCAGGAGCTGACCCAGATCGTCAAGTCCGGGCGCAGCGAGAGCCAGGTGATCGGGGCGTTCCAGGGGATCCTGTCGCGCTACGCCGACATGCCGGCGGTGGCGGCGAGCGTGCTCGGGCCGCCGTGGCGCGGGGCCTCGGGCGGGCAGCGGCAGGCGTTCGTGGCGGCGTTCCAGGGGTATCTGGCGCGCAAGTACGGCAAGCAGTTCCGCGACTACAAGGACGCGCAGATCACCGTCACCGGGGCGCAGGACGGCGGCAAGGCCGGGGTCCTGGTCGCGACGCGGGTGAAGCGGCCGGGGCAGGAGGACATCAACGTCGGCTGGCAGGTGAGCGACCGCAGCGGCAGCCCGCGGGTGGTGAACCTGGTGATCGAGGGCGTCTCGATGCTCGCCAACGAGCGGGCGGAGGTGGGGGCGATGCTCGACTCCCAAGGCGGGAGCGTCGACGGGCTGATCAAGCAGATGCAGACGATGGGGTGAACCCGGGCCCCTGCGCAAGTTGCGCAGAGGGGTCAAGCCGTTGATTCTGAAGGAAACTGCCTTCGATCTTTACGTCTCGTTAGGGCGTCTCTAGCGACGGATCGACGGGAAGCCCCGGTCGAGGGGGCGGGCGGTCTGTGGGGTCTCCGCCACCGGCGGCGGGGCTTCGGCTTCGGGCGTGGCGGCGGCGTGGCTGGTGGTGGCGCGGCGCCAGCGGTCGATGGCGGCGCGGACGAGCTCGCCGCGGTCGGCGGGGCGCTCCGCGGCCTCGGTCTCGCCGCGGGCGCCGGAGTCGCTGCGCGGGATCTCGGCCGGCGAGAGGGTGGAGAAGGTGATGCGGGCGACGAGCGGCACGCCCTCGCCGATGCCGATCGCCTCCTGGGCGCCAAGGGAAGGGACGAAGCCGAGGAGGTTCGCGGCCGCCTCGGAGACGGCGGAGCGCAGGAGCGCCTGGTCGGCGTCGTTGGTCATCCGCATCACGAAGAAGGTCGAGCATTGGGAGATGATCGTCGGGTCGATCTCGGCCGGGCGCTGGCTGACGAGGCCGAGATGGACGCCGTACTTGCGGCCCTCACGGGCGATGCGCTTCAGCGCCCGTCGCGCCGGGGCGAAGCCGGAGTTGAGGTCGGCGGAGGCGTAGCGGTGGGCCTCCTCGCAGACCAGGAGGATCGGGAAGGCGCCGTCGCTCCAGAGCGCGAAGTCGAAGGCAAGGCGGGAGAGCACGCAGACGACGGCATCCACCACCTCGTCGGGAAGGCTGGCGAGCTTGAGGATGGTGAGCGGCTGGGTCTCGGATTCCAGGCTGAAGACCTGGTTGAGGATCGCCGCCATGGTGTCGCCGCCGAGGTTGGCGTGCTTGAACATGAAGCCGTAGCGCGGGTCGTTCTTGATGGTCTCGATCCGGCCGATCAGCCGGTGGTGGGTCATGCCGAGCGAGCGGTTTTCGAGCTTGCCCATGCGCTCCTGGATGAGGCCGAGCAGGTCCTGGAGCTGGTAGGGCGTGGGGGTGTCGGCGGTGAAGCCGCTGTGGCGCGGCAGCGCCCGGCGCTCGACGCCGACGGTCGAGGGGCCGGCCTGGTACTTGGCCTTGGCGATGGGGATGAGCTCGGCGAGGATCTCCACCTCTTCCGTGGCGGGGGGCTTGCCGGCGTAGAGGACGTTGAGGATCTCCTCGAAATTGAACAGCCAGAACGGCAGCCGCAGGTTCTCGCCGCCGATGACGTTGGCGCGCGCCCCGAAGGCGGCGCGGTACTCGTTGTGGACGTCGAGGAGAAGGACGCGGACCTCCGGGCGGACGTCGAGGACCTTGCCTAGGATCGAGGCCACGGCGGTCGACTTGCCGACGCCGGTGGAGCCGAGGACGGCGAAGTGCTTGGCGAGGAGGTGGTCGGTGTCGACGTAGGCGGGGATCGAAGGGTCCTGGCTCAGATGGCCGACCTTGATGGCGCGCTGGCTGCTCGACGCGTAGATGAGGTCGAGCTCGTCGTGGCCGATCATCTCCACCGGATCGCCGATAGCGGCGTATTCGCGCACACCGCGGCGAAAGCGCTGGCCGCCGGCGGGGGTGCCCTCGATCTCGCCGAGAAGGTCGACCCGGGCCATGGCGCGGAAGCCGTTCACCTCCTCCGGGCGCAGGCTGACCTCGGAGATCATCCCGACGAGCGAGGTGCCGTTGCCCTTGATCGCCACGAACTTGCCCACGGTGGGGCGCCCCGGGCCGGGCGGAAACGGGAAGGCGAGGCCGATTCGGGCCTCCGAGCCCTCGACGGCGTGGACGTGCCCGAGGCTGGCGTCAGATGCGGTCAGGCCGAGCCCGTCCTCGCCATTCAACCGGTTGAACATCCCTGACTCCGCGTTTGCCTCCCAAGTGTCTTGCCACCGACCGGTTGCCGAGCGGTAAACGCCGGTCAGACTGCTGGACCGGAGGATTCACCTTCCCCGCGAGGTCCCAAGCCCCCGTCTGCCTGCGGCACCCGTACGAGAGGAGGGCGGCGGCGGCCCGACGCGGGCGGCCGAGGAGCCCGGGTGGGACGGTGCCGCAGGCCGGCCAGTCCAGCCGCCTGTTGCGAGGCAACCGGCGGGGACATAGCATCCGGCGGGGCGAGCGGCCCTGCGGGCCGGAAGGGGTACGGGCGATGAGCCGGATCGAGCGCAACGGGACCGCGATCGCCATGTTGGCCTTCGCGGTGGTGGCGATCTTCGGCATCCTGGCGCGGCCGCTCTTGCCCGTGGACGAGACCCGGTACCTGACGGTCGCCTGGGAGATGCGGCTCGGCGGGCACTGGCTGGTGCCACGGCTGAACGGCGAGATCTACTCGCACAAGCCGCCGCTGCTGTTCTGGCTGATCAACCTCGTTTGGTCGGTCACCGGGGTCTCGGAGTTCGCGGCGCGGCTCGTCGGACCCGCCTTCGGGGTGGCGGCGATCGGCGCCACGGCTGGGCTGGCGCGGCGCCTCTGGCCGGAGGACGCGGGCATCGGCGGCCGGGCGGCGCTGGCGCTGGCGGGTCTCGTGGTCTTCGGGCTCTATGCCGGGCTCACCATGTTCGACGCGATGCTGACGCTGGCGGTCGTGCTGGGGATGCGGGCGCTGGTGGCGGGCGGACCGCGGGCCTGGATCGGCCTCGGGGCGGCGCTGGCGTTCGGAGCCTTCGCCAAGGGGCCGGTGATCCTGGTGCACCTGCTGCCGGCGGCGCTGGCGGCGCCGCTCTGGGCCGGCGAGGCCTGGCGGCCGGCGCTGCTGCGGGTGGCCAAGGCCGTGGGGCTCGGGCTGGTGCTGGTCGGGATCTGGCTGGTGCCGGCGATCCTGACCGGGGGGGCGGAGTACCGCGAGGCGGTGCTCTGGACCCAGAGCGCCGGGCGGATGGCCAATTCCTTCGCCCATGGCCGGCCGGTGTGGTTCTTTCTCGCCCTGCTGCCGCTGCTGCTCTGGCCGTGGATCTGGTCGGCGGGACTCTGGCGGCGGATAGTGCGGCTAGGGGCTGGCGAGCCCGGGGTGCGGCTCGCGATCGTCTGGGGCGTCGCGACGCTGGTGATCTTCAGCCTGATCAGCGGCAAGCAGGCGCATTACCTCCTCCCGGCGCTGCCGGCGGCGGCGCTGGTCATCGCCCGCGCCATGCCCGGCCGGCCCGGCGACCGGCCGATCGGGGCGCCGGCCGCGGCGCTGCTGCCGCTGGTGCTCGGGGCGGTGTTCCTGCTGCTCTGGCTGGGCTACGGGCCCGAGGACATCGTCCGCCAGGTGCGCCCCGACTGGACGCTGGGGCTGGTGGGCGTGCTTCTCGTCGGCCTCGCCGGCACGGCGGCGGTGCTGCGCGGCGGGGCGGTGGCGGCGCTCGGCCTCGGGCTGGTGGCGCTGATCGACCTCGCGTTCCTGATCGGCCCGCCCGGGCGGCTCTACGACGCCGGACCGATCGCCCGGGAGATCGCGCCCCACGACGACGGCGGCGTGGCGATCCTCGGCGACTACGAGGGCGAATTCACCTTCGCCGCCCGGCTGCACCACCCGGTGATCGAGTTCCGGGAGCTGGCCGAGGCCGCGACCTGGCTCGAGGCGACGCCGGGAGGCGTGCTGATCGCGCGGATGGACAAGGCGCATCCGGAGGCGGCGCCGGACCTCGAGGTCGAGTACAACGCCCGGCCGCTGGGGTTCTGGCGCGGGCCGCCGCTGCCGGTGAAGTGACGGCGGCTAGTCCGGGCAGCGCGAAGGCCGCCACCTCGTCGCTGACCTTGGGCGAGAGGATCGAGTTGCCGCCGGCGACGAAGACCACGTACTGCTTGCCCTTGTACTCGTAGACCGCGGGCAGGGCGACGGCGGGGGCGCCGACGACGGCCTTCCAGAGCTCCTTGCCGGTCTTCAGATCGAGCGCCCGGACGCGGCTGTCCATGGAGGCGCCGATGAAGACGAGGCCGGAGGCGGTGACGACCGGGCCGCCGATGGTCACCGAGCCCCAGGACTTCGGCATGTAGAAGCCCCATTTCTGCACCTGGCCGAAGGGCGCGTCCCAGAGGCGGTCGCCGGTCTTGAGGTCGTAGGCGGTGATCGAGCCGTAGGGCGGCTTCCAGCACGGCATGCCGATGGGATTGAGGAAGGTGGTGAGCTGCAGGCCGTAGGGGGCGCCTTCCTGGGCGAAGAAGCCGCCGGTCTCGCCGCCGCCGCTTACTTCCTTTTCGTACTCGGCGCGGGGGATCAGCCGGTAGATCTGCACGACGCTGGAATAGTTCACCACGAAGATGCCGCTCGTGGGATCGACGGCGCCGCCGCCCCATTCGATGCCGCCGGTGGTCGGCGGGTAGATGAGCGAGCCTTGCAGGCTCGGCGGGGTGAAGCGGCCGTCGTCGCGGAGCTTGGCCGCGGTGCGCGAGCAGTAGCCGAAGCTCGCGAGGTCGGCGAGCCGGGAGACGCCGGGCCAGTGGTCCGGGGTCACCGGCTCGGGGCGGGCGACATAGGGCTGGGTGGGGGAGGCGTGCTCGCCGGGGATGTCGGAGGCGGGATAGGGGCGCTCCTCCATCGGGTAGATCGGCTCGCCGGTCTCGCGGTTCAGGACGTAGAGCATGCCCTGCTTGGAGGTCTGCACCAGCGCCGGGATGGTCCGGCCGTCCTTCTCGAGGTCGAGAAGGGTCGGCGCGGCGTTGGTGTCGAGGTCCCAGATGTCGTGGTGGACGAGCTGGCGGCTCCAGACCATCTCGCCGGTGTCGGCGTTGAGGGCGGTGACGGAGGTGACGACCTGGAGGTCTTCCGGGATATCGCCACCGTAGAAGTTGGGGCTGGGCGAGGAGACCGGGATGTAGAGGAGCCGGCGGTCCGGGTCGATCGACATCGAGGCCCAGATGTTGGCGGTGCCGGTCTTGGCGTGCAGGTCCTTGGGCAGGGTGTCGAAGGTCCACTTGACCGCGCCGGTGCGGGCGTCGAGCGCGAAGACCGTGCCCGGCGGGTCGACGGCGTCGGTCCAGTCGCGGCCGGCCCAGCCGAGGTAGAGGGTGTCGCCGAAGACCGTCGGCGGCTGCAGGAGCGACAAGGGCCACTTGGCGTTGGTGGTGTTGAAGGCGTTGATGTCGAGGACGCCGCCCGCGCCGAAATCCGCACAAGGCGTGCCGGTGTCGGCGTCGACGGCGTGGAGCTTGGCGTCCATGGTGCCGATGTAGATGCGCTTGTCGCAGGCCTGGCCGGCGACCGGGGTCTCGGCCTGCCAGTAGGCGACGCCGCGGTTCTTCAGGTCGGGCTGGGTCAGGGCCTCGAGGACGGCGTGGGTGTCGTAGGTCCACTTGACCTTGCCGGTGTCGGGCTCGAGCGCGAAGATCCGGTAGAACGGCGTGCCGACGTAGACGGTGTCGTTGACGAAGAGCGGCGTCGCCGACCAGACCGTCGGGGGCGTGTCCTCGTTCACCGGTGGGCCGTCGGGGCTGGGGTTGGGGTTCGGCCAGACGTCGCCGGTATGGAAGCTCCAGGCCCGGGTCAGGCCGCCGACGTTCTCCGGGGTGATCTGGGTGAGGGGCGAGTACTTCTGCGCCTTCAGGTCGCCGTTGAAGGTCGACCAGGCGTTGTCCTGGGCGGCGGCGGGCCCGGCGAGGAGGAGGACGGCGAGGGCGAGGGGCAGGCGGCGGGTCATGGTTTCGGTCCCTCAGGCGTAGGAGCGGCGGGTGAAGGCCCGGATGAGCCAGCCGACGAGGCAGACGAGCATGAGGGCGAGGAGCAGCGGGCTCTCAATCAGCCAGGCGGTAAGCCCGGTGCCGAGGATGCCGAGGAGGCTGCCGACCATGAAGAAGCCGACGAGGGCCGGGTGCGAGGCGCTGCCGGCGAGCACCAGCCCGGCGGCGAAAAGGATGGCGCAGGCGACGATGGCGAGGATCGCGGCGGGGGTGCCGTCGATGCTGACGGTGGGCGCGAGGAGCGCCGTGGGCGAGACGTAGTTCCAGATCGAGACGAGGAGGCCGAGGCCGGCCCCGAGCGCGATGAGTAACCCGCCGTCGTGCCGCATCCCGCGTCCCTCCCCGTTCGCCCGTGACCTGCCATGGCTAGCACGCGGGTCGGAGGCGGCGCAAACGGCAACGGCGAGCGGCAGCGGCGACCGCGACCTAAGGACGCGGGGCGCCGGCGCGATGCCCGTGGTGGCCTCGAACCGTCGAGAGCGACGCGCTGCCTCGTCCCATGAAGGCGCCCGGAACCGACGAGGCAACGCATTGCGTTGCCCGGTTCGTCGGCTGGCGCAATAAGCGCGGAGGCCGAGGGAGTGGACCGACGCATATTCGGGGCGCGGCAGCCCCTGCCCGGGCCCTTACCTTGAATGTTGATGTCGAGCGCGGCCTGCTCAACCAGCAGGCCCTGGCTTCACCCTCCGTTTCCGAAGGGCGACCCATCCGGTCGCAAGACCTCGCGCCGCTAACGCCAGAGCCAGTTTTCGACGACGAGACCCGTTACGCGCCGAAACTCGTCTTCATTGTCGGTGACAAGCACGGCCCTTGCAGTCCGTGCTTGTGCCGCGATCCAGAGATCATTCTGACCGATAGGCATTCCTCTCATCTCGAGGTCACTGCGGATCTCGCCGTACTGCGCACTGACTTCCGGCTCCAACGACAGGACCTTGATCTCTCGCAGAACCGCCTCGACCCGCTCGGTGAGACGCGCCGATCCCTTTCTGCGACAGCCATATCTCAACTCGCCGGCGACAATCACGCTCGTCAGAATGTCACCGTCGCCAACCTCGGCAAGACGCACCGCCGCCTGGCCACCCGGATTTCTCACGAGATCGCTGATGATATTCGTGTCCAGCATGAACATCAGTCGAAGACGTCCTCCGGCTGGGCCGGCACATCTTCGATCGCTGGAAGCTTCTCATCCAGAGGCTCCCACTGTGCCAGTAGCCCTAGGAGGCCGGCCTTGCGGACCGGCTCGATGATCAGGCGGTCGCCTTCCTTTCGAAGGATGGCGCGATCCCCTGGGAGCTCGAACTCCACCGGAATCCGGATGGCCTGGTTCCGATTGTTCCGAAACAGGCGAACCTCACGCGCACCGCTCTTCACCACGACAAAATCCTTCTTGGCATATGGCAATTGTATATGCCAGACTTGTCGAACTGTCAAGCTGCGTGCGAACCGGGTATGCCGGCAGAAGCGCCGCCGCCGACCTTTCGCAGCTTTTTGCAAGGGCTTTCGGCTGAACTCTGCCATGGCGAGGGGCTGGAGCCCCCGCAGGGCAGCCGCGTCACGATTTTGCCGACGGTCCGAATCGTGAGGTGAGGTCCGAACCGTCGCGTCGATCCCATCCGACACGTCGTCAGCCGTTCTCCCTGAGTACCCGCCCGGCGAGGTAGAGCGAGCCGCAGATCAGGATGCGGCAGTCGGGCGCGCGCGCGACGATGGCAGCGATTGCCGCGGCGACGTCAGGGGCCTCCGCCGCGTCGGCGATGCCCGCGGTGCGGGCGGCGGCCACCGTCTCGGCGGCTGAGAGCGTGGCGGTCTCGCCGGGGATCGAGACGCCGTGGAGCGAGCCCGCCTGCGCGGCGAGCGGGCGCAGGAAGCCGGCGATGTCCTTTGTGCGGAGCATGCCCGTCACCAAGTGGAGCGGCCGCGGCGGCAGCCGGGTGAGCGCCTCGGCCAGCGCCACCCCGGCGGCGGGGTTGTGGCCGCCGTCGAGCCAGAGCTCGGCCGCGCCCGCCACCTCGACCAGCGGGCCGCGGCGGAGACGCTGCAGCCGCGCCGGCCAGTCGGCGCCGGTGACGGCGGCGGTGCAGGTGGCCTCGTCCATGCCGAGGACCCGCAGGGCGGCCAGCGCGATGCCGGCGTTCTGCACCTGGTGGGCGCCGATGAGGTTGGGCATCGACAGGTCGAGGAGACCGCCGGCGTCGAGGAAGGCGATGCGGCCGTGCTCCTCCCAGACCTGCCAGTCCTGGCCCTCCACCATCAGCGGCGCCAGCATCCGCGTCGCCCGGGCCTCGATCACCGCGAGCGCCTCGGGCTCCTGGCGGCCGACGACGCAGCCGATGCCGTGCTTCAGGATCCCGGCCTTCTCGCCGGCGATCTCCGGCAGGGTGTCGCCGAGGTACTGTTGGTGATCGATGGAGACCGGCGTGATGATCGTGAGCCGCGGGCGGTCGACGACGTTGGTGGCGTCGAGCCGGCCGCCGAGGCCGACCTCGAGCAGCGCGAAGTCCGCCGGGGTCTCGGCCATGGCGAGGAAGGCGGCGGCGGTGGTGATCTCGAAGAAGGTGATGGGCTGGCCGTCGTTCGCCGCCTCGCAGCGTTCGAGCTCGGCGATCAGCCGGTCCTCGGAGATGAGGTCGCCTGCGAGGCGGATGCGCTCGTGGAAGCGCGCGAGGTGCGGCGAGGTATAGACGTGGACGCGCTTTCCAGCGCTCTCGAGGCCGGCGCGCAGCATGGCGATAACCGAGCCCTTGCCGTTGGTGCCGGCGACGTGGACGACCGGCGGCAGACGCCGCTCCGGGTGGTCCAGTGCCGCAAGCAGGCGCTCGACCCGGTCGAGCGTCAGGTCGATGACCTTGGGATGCAGCGACATCAGGCGTTCGAGGACGCGGTCGCTCGGGGTTGTCATGGGGCGGCGGCGGGCGCCTCCTCCGCCGGCGCCGGCAGGTCGCCGTGGACGTAAGGGGGCTGGCCGGTGAGGAGCCGCAGGATCGTCCCCAGCTCCTCGCGCAGGTCCTTGCGCGCCACCACCCGGTCGAGCATGCCGTGGTCGAGCAGGTACTCGGCGCGCTGGAAGCCCTCGGGCAGGGTCTCGCGGATGGTCTGCTCGATCACCCGCGGCCCGGCGAAGCAGATGAGCGCACCCGGCTCGGCGATCTGGATGTCGCCGAGCATGGCGTAGGAGGCGGTGACGCCGCCGGTGGTGGGGTTGGTCAGCACCACCACGTAGGGGAGGCCCGCTTCCTTCAGCATCTCCACCGCGACGGTGGAGCGCGGCATCTGCATCAGGCTGAGGATCCCCTCCTGCATCCGCGCGCCGCCGGCGGCGGCGAAGAGCACCAGCGGGCACTTGCGCTTCAGCGCCCGCTCGGCGCCGGCGACGATGGCGTTGCCGACATGCATGCCCATCGAGCCGCCCATGAAGGCGAAGTCCTGGCCGACGCAGACGACCTTCAGCCGGCCGATCTCGCCTTCGGCGACCAGCATCGCCTCTTCCTCGCCTGTCTTCTTGCGGGCTTCGCGCAGGCGGTCGGGGTATTTCTTCTGGTCCCGGAAGCCGAGGGGATCGGGCAGGGGCTTCGGCACCGGCACCTCGACGAAGAGGCCGCCGTCGAAGAGCGCGTGGAATCGCTCGCGGGGGCCGATCGCCAGGTGGTGGCCGCAATTGGTGCAGACGTTGAGGTTGTCGGAGAGCTCGCGGTGAAACAGCATGGTGCCACAGTTGTCGCACTTCACCCACAGGTTCTCCGGCACCTCGCGCCGCGAGAACAGCGAGCTCACCGAATTGATCCTCGGGCGGACGTAGTTGGAGATCCAGTTCATGCGGGCCGGGCTCCCTCGGCGGCGATGCTGCCTAGATAGAACCGCGCCCGCCGGGATGCAATCGGCGGGACCGCCAGTGCAGGAGCCAGGCGGCGTAGGCGAGGAGCGTGCTGGCGAGATCGGCGAGGATGAGGAGCCGCATGGTCGCGGTGTCGGCGGGATCGACGCGGGCGAGATAGAGGCTGAGCGACGCCACCCCGGACGGGGTCGAGAGCACGAGGAGCGCCGAGACGTTGTTGACGAAGTGCAGCCCGATCGCCGCCGAGAGCCCGCCGGTCCGGGCGGTGACGTCGGCGAGCACCAGGCCGGTGACGGTGGCGGAGACCACCGCGGCCCAGGCGTTCGGCCCGAACTCCGCCGGGTTCCAGTGCAGCAGCCCGAAGAGCACCGAGGGCACCAGCCACCAGCCGAGCGCGCTGCGAAACCGCACCGCAAGCCCCTGCAGCAGGTAGCCGCGGAAGACCAGCTCCTCCGCCGCGGTCTGCACCAGGAGCGCCGGCAGCGCCAGCGGCAGCCAGGCCGCCCAGGCGGCGACCCCCGTCTGCCGCATCGGCGGCGCCAGCGCCAGCCAGCCCGTCACAGATACCGCCGCGATTACTCCCATCACCCCGGCCCCGGCCAGGAACGGCCGCAGCCGGACCCCCTCCGGCCCGAAGAGGCCGGCGAAGCGCCGCCGGTGGAAGAGCCGCACCGCGGTCCAGACCCCGAGGATCATCCCCATGAACCCGAGAAGGTAGAGGACGAGGACGGCGCGATCCGCCAGCGCCGGCGGCAGGCGCGGCACCAGCGGCAGCATCGCGACGTTCACCGCCGCCCAGACCACGGCGATGACCCCGAGGCCGAGGACCAGCCGCCAGAGTGCCGGCCGCTCCCGCGCCGGCGCCACGAACGCCTCGAAGGCGGCGGTCCGGGCCGGCGGCAGGATCACGGCAGCGGCGCGCCGCCGGACCCCGGCTGCAGCAACTCCGGACCCGCCTCGCCGATCAGCCGCTTGCCGCAGAGCGCCAGGGTGATGTCGAGCTCGTTCCGGATGATCTCCAGCACCCGGCTCACTCCCGCCTCGCCCATCGCCCCGAGGCCGTAGAGATAGGGCCGGCCGATATAGGTGCCCTTGGCCCCGAGGCAGAGGGCGCGCAGCACGTCCATGCCGCTGCGGATGCCACCGTCGAGATGGACCTCGATCCGCTCGCCCACCGCCGCGGCGATCGCCGGCAGCATGGCGATCGCCGACGGCGCCCCGTCGAGCTGCCGGCCGCCGTGGTTCGAGACGATGAGCGCCTCGGCCCCGGTGTCGGCGGCGCGGCGGGCGTCCTCGACGTCGAGGATGCCCTTCAGGATCAGCTTGCCGCCCCAGCGCTCGCGGATCCAGGCGACGTCCTCCCAGGAGAGCCGCGGGTCGAACTGCTCGTTGGTCCAGGCCTGGAGCTGGCTGAGGTCGGAGACGTTCTTCGCGTGGCCGACGATGTTGCCGAACTGCCGGTGCCGGGTCTGCGCCATGTGCCAGCACCAGGCCGGGCGCATCGCCATCATCATGAGATGCTGGGCGGTGATCCGCGGCGGCGCGGTGAGGCCGTTGCGCAGGTCCTTGTGGCGCTGGCCGAGGATCTGCAGGTCGAGCGTCAGCACCAGCGCCGAGCAGCCCGCCGCCTTCGCCCGGTCGATCAGCGACGCGACGAAGTCCCGGTCGCGCATCACGTAGAGCTGGAACCAGAACGGCTTCGTCGTCGCCGCCGCCACGTCCTCGATCGAGCAGATCGACATGGTGGAGAGCACGAACGGCACCCCGAAGGCCTCCGCCGCCCGCGCCGCCAGGATCTCGCCGTCGGCGTGCTGCATGCCGCAGAGCCCGGTCGGCGCCAGTGCCACCGGCATCGACACCGGCTCGCCGATCATCGTCGTCTCGAGCGAGCGCTCGGCCATGTCGACCAGCACCCGCTGCCGGAACTTTATGCCCCCGAAATCCGCCTCGTTGGCGCGGTAGGTGCTCTCGGTGAACGAACCGCTGTCGGCGTAGTCGAAGAACAGCTTCGGCACCCGCCGCCGGGCCAGTTCCTTCATCTCCGCGATGTCCAGTACCCTTCGCATCCCTGCCCCTCCTGCCTGCGGGCCGCGACGTTAGCCGCTCCCGCGGCGACCCGCCATCCGCCTGCCGCTTGAGCTTTGCGGTGGGCTCGCCTATGCCCGTCGCAACCGTTAACCAAGCCGGTCTGCGAGGAAACGCCATGGACGCCCCGAAATTCGACAAGAAGACGTTGCCCAGCCGCCACGTCACCGAAGGGCCGGAGCGGGCGCCGCACCGGAGCTACTTCTACGCCATGGGCCTCGGCGACGCGGAGATCCACCAGCCCTTCGTCGGCGTCGCAACCTGCTGGAACGAGGCCGCGCCCTGCAACATCGCCCTGAACCGCCAGGCGCAGGCGGTGAAGCTCGGGGTGAAGCAGGCGCTGGGCACGCCACGCGAATTCACCACCATCACCGTCACCGACGGCATCGCCATGGGCCACGAGGGGATGCGCTCGTCGCTGGCGAGCCGCGACGCCATCGCCGACACGGTGGAGCTCACCATGCGCGGCCATTGCTACGACGCCATCGTCGGCCTCGCCGGCTGCGACAAGTCGCTGCCGGGGATGATGATGGCGATGGTCCGCCTCAACGTGCCCTCCGTCTTCATCTACGGCGGCTCGATCCTGCCGGGCCGCGTGCAGGCGGGTGCCGCGGTGCCGGCCGATTTCGCCAACCGCGACCTGACCGTGCAGGACATGTTCGAGGCGGTCGGCCGCCACCAGGCCGGCACCCTCGGCAACGCCGCGCTCGAGATCCTCGAACGTGTCGCCTGCCCCTCGTCCGGGGCCTGCGGCGGGCAGTTCACCGCCAACACCATGGCCTGCGTCTCCGAGGCGATCGGGCTGGCGCTGCTCAACTCCTCCGGCGCACCGGCCCCCTACGAGAGCCGCGACGCCTACTCCACCGCCAGCGGCATCGCGGTGATGAAGCTCCTGGAGAAGAACATCCGCGCCCGCGACGTCGTCACCCGCAAGAGCCTGGAGAATGCCGCCCGCGTCGTCGCCTGCACCGGCGGCTCGACCAACGGCGGGCTGCACCTCCCCGCCATCGCCCACGAGGCGGGCATCGACTTCACCCTGCAGGACGTCTGCGACATCTTCCACGACACGCCGTATTTCGTCGACCTCAAGCCGGGCGGGAAATTCGTCGCCAAGGACCTCTACGAGGCCGGCGGCGTGCCGGTGGTGCTGAAGGAACTGATGCGCGGCGGGCTCCTCCACACCGACTGCATGACCGCCTCGGGGCGCACCATCGGCGAGGAGCTCGACGACATCCGCGGCGAGGCCGACGGGCGCGTCATCTACCCGATCGACACGCCGATCACCAAGACCGGCGGCGTCGTCGGCCTGATGGGCAATCTCGCGCCGGAGGGCGCCATCGTGAAGGTCGCCGGCATGAGCGCGGCCGAGCAGGTCTTCACCGGGCCGGCCCGGGTCTTCGAATGCGAGGAGGACTGCTTCGCGGCGGTGCAGAAGCGCACCTACAGGGAAGGCGAGGTCCTCGTCATCCGCAACGAGGGCCCCAAGGGCGGCCCCGGCATGCGCGAGATGCTGTCGACCACCGCCGCGCTCTCCGGCCAGGGCATGGGCAAGAAGGTGGCGCTCATCACCGACGGCCGCTTCTCCGGCGCCACCCGCGGCTTCTGCGTCGGGCATGTGGGGCCCGAGGCGGCGCTCGGCGGACCGATCGGGCTGCTGCGCGACGGCGACATGATCACCCTCGACGCCGTCAAGGGCGAGATCAGCGTCGCCGTCTCCGAGGCGGAGTTCGAGGCCCGCCGCAAGGACTGGCCCGGCCCGCGCCCGACCATCTACGGCGCCGGCGCGCTCTGGAAGTACGCCCAGCTCGTCGGCCCCACCCGGCTCGGCGCCGTCACCCATCCCGGGGGCCGCGACGAGAAGCATTGCTATGCGGACCTCTGAGCTGGCGCGAGCGGCCGCCTTCGCCCTCGCCGGCCTCACGCTCCTCGCCTGCGATCCGGCGACGATGGCCGCCGGCGGCGCCGCCTCCCGGGCGCGGGTCAACGTCGCCGGCCAGGCGATCACCATCGCCGCGCCACCCGGGTTCTGCGTCGATTCCGGCAGCACCCGCCAGAGCGCCGACGGCGCCTTCGTCTTGATGAGCGACTGCGCGCTCCTCGGCGGCAAGGGCTCGGGCAAGGCCCCGGTCGGCGCGGCGCTGACCGCCAGCGTCTCCACCGCCGGCCTCGGCGGCGAAGGCGACGCCGCGGACTCCCTCGAGGATCTCCGCGACTTCTCCGCCACCCGCGAGGGAAGGGCGGTGCTCGGCCGCAGCGGCCAGCCGAGCCGGGTGCGCATCCTCGACACCCAGGTGCGCGACGACGTCCTCTACATCCTGGTCGAGGACCGCGGCACCCTGCCCATCGCCGGCATCGACCGCCAGTTCTGGCGGGCGTTCCTCGAGGTCCACGGCCGGATGGTGGCCCTCTCCGGCCTCGGCTTCGAGGGCGCCGGCGTCACTCTCCAGGACGGCCTCAACCAGATGGCCGCGCTCTCGGCCTCGATCCGGGCGGCCAATCCGGGCGGGTGAGGCCCCCTTCCCCTTCCGAAACGGACAAGGCGACGCACTGCGTCGCCCCGGTTCGTCGGCTGGAGCGCACGAGCGCGGAGGCCGAGGGAGTGCAACCGTCGCTCTCCAATCCGCCCGCGCCTGCCAGGGGCAGGCAGGCGCGGGCAAGCCCTCATTTACCGAATTTTATCGAAGATGAATCCCTGCAATATCAGAGGGATAAAAAGTGTTCACACGTGAACACCCCTCACCCCCGCAGGCCGTCCATGATCGCCACCAGCTCGGCGCTGATCCCCGGCTCCGACAGCGCATGCCCCGCCGTCGTCACCATCCGGAGGTCCGACCCAGGCCAGGCCTTGTGCAGCGCATGGGCGGTATGCGGCGGGCAGATCATGTCGTAGCGCCCCTGCACGATATGCCCCGGGATGTCCGCGATCCGCGGCATGTGCCGCAGCACGTGCCCGTCCCCGTCGAGGAAACCCTCGTTGATGAAATAGTGGTTCTCGAGCCGGGCG
The DNA here is from genome assembly GCA_963798385.1 of uncultured Alphaproteobacteria bacterium. Lineage (GTDB taxonomy): Bacteria > Pseudomonadota > Alphaproteobacteria > Rhodobacterales > Rhodobacteraceae > Amaricoccus. The sequence continues at coordinate 117,677 of CAWCTE010000001.1, forward strand.
AAGGCCAGCGAATAGGCGCTCGACGGATACCCCCGCGCCTCCCCCGGGTCGAGCACCGCCAGCGCGCTCTCCCACCCGGCCCAGGCGCGGGCGAACCGGGTCTGCTCCGCCTGGTCCGGCCCGAACAACCGCTTGTGGTAAGCCCCGATCAGGTCGTGCCGCTCCTCTTCCGGGATCATGCCGGCGAACGCCGCCCAGGGCTCCGGCCAGAACCCGCCGGCGCCGCCGCCGTAGAACCAGTGGAGCTCGGCCCGGGTCATGGTGAAGACCCCCCGCAGCACCAGCGCCCGGGCGCGGTCGGGATGGGTCTGGGCATAGATGAGCGCGAGGCACGCCCCCCAGGAGCCGCCGAACACCGCCCAGCGCTCGATCCGGAGCGCCTCGCGGATCCGCTCGATGTCGGCGACCAGATCCCAGGTGGTGTTGTTCTCGACGCTGGCATTCGGGCTCGACCGCCCGCACCCGCGCTGGTCGAAGAGGATGATCCGGTAGTGCTTGGGATCGAAGAACCGCCGCATCCCCGGCGAGCAGCCGCCCCCCGGCCCGCCGTGCAGCACGATGACCGGCGCTCCGTCCGGCTTGCCGCACTGCTCGACATAGACCCGGTGGCCGCCGGGCATCTCCATGACCTGCTGGCGGAAAGGCTCGATCGGGGGATAGAGTCCGCTGCGGGATCCGGCTCCGCCGTGACTCGGGTTTTCCTTCATGGGCGCACTATCTATCCCGACGAACCCTTGGAACAATCGCAGGTCGGAGACATGAGCGCAACGCAGAACGCCGGTACGGTTGACGCCGCCGAGGTCGCCAAGTTCGAGGCGATGGCCGCCGAATGGTGGGACCCGTCCGGCAAGTTCAAGCCGCTGCACATGCTCAATCCCTGCCGCCTCGACTACATCGTCGACCAGATCTCCGCCGAATTCGGCCGCGACCCAAAGGCGCCGAAGCCCTTCGCCGGCCTGCGCATCCTCGACATCGGCTGCGGCGGCGGCCTCCTCGCCGAGCCGATGGCCCGTCTCGGCGCCGACGTGGTCGGCGTCGACGCCGCCGCCCGCAACATCCCGGTCGCCCGCCTCCACGCCGAGCAGTCCGGGCTCGCCATCGACTACCGCCACGGTACCGCCGAAGACCTGGCCGCGGCGGGGGAGGCCTTTGACGTCGTCCTCAACATGGAGGTGGTCGAGCACGTCCCCGACCCGGCGGTCTATCTCGCCGCCTGCCGGGCGCTGTTGAAGCCCGGCGGGCTGATGGTCTGCTCGACCCTCAACCGCAATCCCAAGAGCTGGCTCATGGCCATCGTCGGCGCCGAGCACGTGATGCGCTGGCTTCCCAAGGGGACCCACGACTGGCGCCGCTTCATCACCCCCGACGAACTCTTCGCGCTGCTGCGCGGCGCCGGGCTCGATCCGGTGGACCGCAAGGGATTCGTCTTCGACCCGCTGGGCTGGAGCTGGCATCTGTCGGACCGGGACCTGTCGGTGAACTACGTGACCGCCAGCATCCGGCCGGCGTGAGCCCGTTAATACTGCCTTAACCAGGCCTCTGGAGCCGCGGCGCGTCCGCCGCTAGGCTGCGGCCCCATGGTGGGGCGATATATCCTGGGTGTGCTTCTGGCTGCGTCGGTGCCGGCGTGGGCCGGGCCGGAGGCGTCCGATCCGCCGGGAACGGTGGTGGTCGCGGCACTGGAGGCGTTGGAGTCGGCGCCAGTTCCCGATCCGGGTATCCGCTGCACCGCGGACGGGGCGCTCTGCATCCGGCTAAGCAGCTACATCCCGGACGTCTGCGGCGCGATCGAGACCGCGGCACAGCGGAGCGCCCTCGACCCGAACTTCTTCGTCCGGCTGATCTGGAAGGAAAGCCTCTTCGACGCCGCCGCAGTCAGTCCGGCCGGCGCCCTCGGCATTGCCCAGTTCATGCCGGGAACGGCAAAGCTGCGTGGTCTCGACGATCCGTTCAACCCGGCCACCGCGCTCGAGGCGTCGGCGCGCTACCTCGCCGAGCTCAGCCGCGGCTACGGCAACATCGGCCTCGCGGCAGTGGCCTACAACGGCGGCGAGGCCCGGGCCGAGCGGTTCATTGCCGGCGAGGGCGGCCTCGCGCCGGAGACGCGCGCCTATGTCGAGGCGATCACCGGCGTCTCCGCCGAGACCTGGCGCGACAAGCCGCCGTCGACGGTGGATCTGGCGCTGGGCGACGGCGGCTTCCAGGCCGCCTGCATCGCCCAGGCGGCGAATCGCAGCCTCCGCGAGTTCCGCTCGACCCCGCAGCTCTCGCCCTGGGGGGTAATCGTCGCCTCATACCGCGACCGCGCCGGCGCCGAGCGCCAGGCCGAACGCCTCAGGAACCGCTTCGCCGCGGTGCTCGGCGGCGAGGCCGTGACCTATTCGCACACCCGCGCGCCGGGAACCCCGCGCCGCCTCTACATGGCCCAGGTCGGCCGCGACAGCCGCGCCGACGCCGACGCCCTCTGCGGCCGCCTGCGCTCGGCCGGCGGCGACTGCATGGTGCTGCGGAACTGACCGCGGAGGGCCGGTTAACGGCATCCTAATTTCGGACCATGTTTCCTTAGTTATCAAATAGATGACCCCTTTGCACACAGTGTGCACACAGGCTCAGTCCGGGTCGAGCAGCTCCCGCAGCCGGCGCAGGATCGGCAGCGCCGTCCGCATCCTGTCGAGCCCGAGCCCCGCCACCGCGTCGTCGAAGACCGGCGCGATCGCCGTCACCGCCCGATCGCGCGCGGCCATCCCCGCCGGGCTGATCGAGACCCACTTGCGCCGCCCGTCCTCCCAGTCCGGGCGCACATGGACGTAGCCCGCCGCATTCAGCCGGCCGACGGTGTTCGACATCGCCCCCTTGGTGACGTGAAAGTTCCGGGCAAGCTGCGCCGACGTCTTCTCGCCGCCGAGCCGGGCGAAGTGGTTGAGCACCATGAAATGCGACAGCTCCATCCCCCGCGGCAGCACCCGGGTCAGCCGGTTCTTCGCCAGCGTCTCCACCATTACGATCTCGCTGAAGAGCGCGATCACCACCGGGTCGCGGTTGGGCTCGCTCATCCGGGCTCCGGTCGGAGGTAGTCGCGGTCGTGCCCGAGCGACGGCACCCTCTCCCGGGCTCGGGCGACCTCGGCCGTATCGAGGTCGACGAAGGTGACGCCCACCGCCTCGCCCGCGTCCGCGATGACCTCGCCCCAGGGCCCGACCGCCAGGCTGTGCCCGTAGGTCTGCCGCGACGGGCCGTCGCGCGCGGCATGGGTGCCGGACTGGGCCGGGGCGAGCACGAAGCAGCCGGTCTCGATGGCGCGGGCCCGAAGCAGCACGTGCCAATGCGCCCGCCCGGTCGGAACCGTGAACGCCGAAGGCACCGTCAGCACCTCCGCACCGGCCTGCGCCAGGTCGCGGTAGAGGCGCGGGAACCGCAGGTCGTAGCATACGCTCAGCCCGAGCCGCACCCCCGCTGCCTCCGCCACCACCGCCGCGCCGCCGGGCCGGTAGGCGGCGGACTCCCGGTATCTCTCGCCCTCGCCGAGCGTCACGTCGAACATGTGGATCTTGTCGTACCGAGCCCGCACCAACCCGTCCGGACCCACCACGAACGACCGGTTCACGAACCGCCCGTCCGGCTCGCCGCTCCGCAGGCAGAGCGAGCCGATCACCAGGCTGATCCCGAGTTCGCCCGCCAAGGCGGCGAGCCGCGCCAGCGTCGGATCCTCCGCCTCGACCCGCAGCACCTCGCGCTGCCAGGCGCGGTTCGACGAGACGATGTTGGTGCATTCCGGCGTCAGCGCGAGCGCGGCCCCGCCGGCGGCTGCCTCGCGCAGGAGCGCCTCGGTGACCGGGAGGTTGGCGGCCGGGTCGTCGCCCGAGCAGAGCTGCAGGAGTGCGACCCGCACCTCACTCCTCCGCGAGCATTAGGTCGAGTTTGCCGGCCCGCTCGAGCGCATAGATCTCGTCGAAGCCGCCGACGTGGCTCTCGCCGATGAAGATCTGCGGCACCGTGCGCCGCCCCAGCGCCCGCTGAACCATCTCGGCGCGGCGCGTGGGCTCGCGGGCGAGGTCGATCTCCTCGAACGCGATTCCTTTGCCGCCCAGAAGCCGCTTGGCCGCGAGGCAGTAGCCGCAGAAGGGCGTGGTGTAGAGCGCGACGGGCTTCATCGAAAGGTCCGGGGGGCTGCGCCGCCACTATAGGCCGAGCGAATCCTCAAAGGCAACGCGGGCCAAGGTCAGCACGTCCACCCGCGCCGCCCCGGCAGCCCGGAGGCAGTCGGCACAGGCCGACAGCGTCGCCCCCGAGGTCAGCACGTCGTCGACGACGAGCACGCCCTTGCCCACCAGTCCCGCCGCGTGGCGCGGATTGACGGCGAAGGCGCCCAACTGGTTGGCCGCGCGGGCGGCGCGGTTCATCGCCTCCTGCGGCACCGTGGCGCGGCGGCGGAGCAGCAGGTCCGGCACCGCCGGGCGCCCGGAGATCCGCGCCAGCCGCCGCGCCAGCTCGGCGGACTGGTTGTAGCGCCGCTTGAGCAGCCGCCGCCAGTGCAGCGGCACCGGCGCGATCAGGTCGGCTTCAGTTAGAAGATCACCCCCTGCGGCCGCCATCCAGGCCGCAAGCGGGCGCACCATGTCGAGCCGGTCGCCATGCTTCAGCGCCAGCGCCACCCGTCGGCCGCCACCGCTATAGACCACCGCCGCGGCGCCCCGGTCCCAGGCCGGCGGATGCCGCTGGCAGCTCTCGCAGACGTCCTCGGCCCCGGAGTCGCCGATCAGCGGCACCCCACACTTGCCGCAGCGGGTGCCGGCGATGAAATGGGTGTCGAGCCAGCAGGCGGGACAGAGGCCGTGCGGCTGGTCGGTCGCCGCCGGACAGGCAAGGCAGCGGGGCGGATAAATAGTATTGACGAGCGTGGTCCTCAGCGCGCCGAGCATGGTCTTGTCCGCAATCGTTCCTATCTTGGCAGGCAAGGAGAGCTGCCGCCGATGACCCCGCCCGCCCTCTTCGACACCGACCTCCTGGCCCGGCGCCGCGCCCGCGCTGCACGGATCGGCGTCGCCGACTTCCTGCACCAGGCGGTCGCGGACGAGATTCTCAGAAAGGCTGAGAGAGGTTAAGAGGTCGTTCACCAGCCCGTCGGTGATCGGCCCACATCCCGAAATCTGGGTCGAGGCATTGACCTCGGCGGGCATCCCCCGAGCCGTGGCCGTGACCGACGGCGAGGTGCTGCCGCTCGTGGAGGGGGGCAATGACCTCTTAGTCCACGGCCTGGCGCTCCACTGGGCGAATGACCCCGTCGGACAACTGGTGCAGATCCGACGGGCGCTGAAGCCCGACGGGCTGTTTCTCGGAGCGCTCTTCGGTGGGGAGACCCTGGCCGAGTTGCGCGCCGCGCTGGCCGAGGCGGAGATCGAGACGCTCGGCGGCCTCAGCCCGCGGGTGGCGCCGATGGGCGAGATCCGTGATCTAGGCGGCCTCCTGCAACGCGCCGGTTTCGCGTTGCCGGTCGCCGACAGCCGCCGCTTCGAGGTGAGCTACGCCTCCGCCGTGGACCTCATGCGCGATCTCCGGGCGATGGGCGAGACAAACGTCCTCCGCGACCGGCTGCGCCGGCCGATGCGGCGCGAAATGCTCGGCCGGACCGCCGCGATCTATGCCGAGCGCTACCCGGCGGAGGGCGGCCGGGTGCGAGCGCATTTCGAGGTGATCTTCCTCACCGGCTGGTCGCCCGCCCCGGACCAGCCACAGCCGCTGCGCCCGGGATCCGCGAAAGCGCGCCTCGCCGACGCGCTGGGCGTTTCGGAGCAAAGTACCGGCGAAAGGCCCGGCAATTGAGCGCCAATCCGTTCCGCTGTATGAGACCCGAATGAATCAGGCCCCCGCCTTTCCCGCCGCCGCCACGGACCGCCTTGAGCACGCGCCAGCCGATCATCCGCCGGTGCCCGAGGCGCGCATCGGTGTCGTCCTCGCCAACCTCGGCACTCCGGACGCCACCGACTACTGGTCGATGCGCCGATATCTCAACGAGTTCCTGTCGGACCGGCGGGTCATCGACTATCCGCGCTACCTCTGGCAGCCGCTGCTCCAGGGCGTGATCCTCAGCCGGCGGCCGTTCACGTCCGGCGCCAACTACGACAGGATCTGGAATCGCGCGGAGAACGAGAGCCCGTTGCTAACCACCACCCGCGCCCAGGCCGCGGCGGTCTCGGTGCGGATGGTGGAGCGGCACGGCGGCCGGGTGCTGGTGGATTTCGCCATGCGCTACGGCAATCCCTCGACGCGGTCGGTGATCACACGGCTGCAGGCCGAAGGCTGCGATCGGATCGTGTTCTTCCCTCTCTATCCGCAATATTCCGCCACCACCACCGCCACCGCCAACGACGAGGCGTTCCGGGCGCTGATGACCCTGCGTTGGCAACCGGCGATGCGCACGGTGCCAGCCTACCACGACCACCCGCTCTATATCGAGGCGCTGGCGCAGTCGGTGGAGGCGGCCTATGGCGGCCTCGCGCGCCGGCCCGACGCGCTGGTGACGAGCTACCACGGCATGCCGGAGCGCTACCTGGCGGAGGGCGATCCCTACCATTGCCACTGCCGCAAGACCTCGCGGCTCTTGGAGCGGCGGCTGGACTTCCCGACCGACGAGCTGGTCGTGACGTTCCAGTCACGCTTCGGCAAGGAGGAGTGGCTGAAGCCATACACGGTGGAGGAGGTGGCGCGGCTCGCCCGGGGCGGCAAGCGTCACATCGCGGTGATGGCGCCGGTGTTCTCGGCAGACTGCGTGGAGACGCTGGAGGAAATCGAGGGGGAGATCCGGGAGGCCTTCATGGAGGCCGGCGGCGAGGAGTTCACCTATATCCCCTGCCTCAATGCCACCGAGGCACATATAGACATGATGGTCGCGATCCTGGAGCGCGAACTGGCCGGCTGGCTCTGAGCCAGGGTCAGTGCTCGGCCTTGGTCCCCACGGCCGGCAAGGTCAGGCGCTCGGCACCCGCCAGCGGCACGATCGGCCGGCCGCGATAGACGGTGTCGCCGTCGCGGATCACCGCGTCGCCGTTGGGCAGGAACTCGACGAGAATTCCCTGAGCGGAAACGCGGCTGGAGACCTGGATCGTTTGTAACATTCTGGATCCACCCTTGGTGTGCTGCTTGCTCGCAGCCTCTCACAAGTTTTCTGTAAAATCGTTAACGCAGGGAACTCGTTCAGTCACGGACTATTCCGAGGAAAATTGTCCCGGAGATTCAGAGCCAATCGCGGAGGACCGCCACCAGCGGCGCGTCGGCCGGCGGCATCGGATACGTCCCGAGGTCACGAACGGCCGCCCATTTCAGGGCCTTGTGCTCGCGCGGGCGCGGTATCCCAAGCCACTTGCGGCAGGCATAGAGCGGCATCAGAAGGTGAAAATCGGCATAGGCGTGGCTGGCGAAAGTGAGCGGCGCAAGACAGCTCGCCCAGGTGTCGATCCCGAGTTCCTCATCGAGTTCGCGAATCAGCGCGGTCTCGGGGGTCTCCCCGGCTTCGACCTTGCCACCGGGGAACTCCCACAGGCCCGCCATGGCCTTGCCCTCCGAGCGCTGAGCCAGAAGCACCCGTCCGTCCGGGTCGATCAGCGCCACCGCCGCGACGAGGACCAGCTTCAAGAGCGTGCGGCCTTCAAGAACGATAATCCGCGTTGATCTCAATGTAACGATGCGTCAGGTCGCAGGTCCAGATCGTCGCGGACCCGCTGCCGATCCCGAGGTCGACGCCTATCACGAGTTCCGGCCGTTTCATGTAGGCCGCTCCGTCCGCCTCGCGATAGGAAGGCGCCACCCAGCCGTTCTCGGCCACGAGGATCTCGCCGAACCGAATGCTGAGACGGTCGCGGTCGGCGGCGGCGCCGGACTTTCCCACCGCCATGACGATCCTGCCCCAATTCGGATCCTCCCCGGCGATGGCGGTCTTGACCAGCGGCGAGTTGGCGATGGCCAGCCCGACCTTGCGGGCATCCGCCGGGTTCTCGGCGCCGGTCACCCGCACCTCGACGAACTTCGTTGCCCCCTCGCCGTCGCGAACCACCTGCTGGGCGAGGTCGCGCATCACCCCGGTCAGCGCCGTACGGAAGGCCGGTAGCCGCGGATCGTCCTCAGTGGCGATCGGCGACATCGCCGCGCGCCCGGTGGCGGCCATGAGCAGGGTGTCGGAGGTCGAGGTATCGCCGTCGACAGTGATGCAGTTGAAAGTTTCGTCGCAGGCCGCGGCAACCGTGGACTGCAGCAGCGCCGGCGCCACTGCCGCGTCGGTGAAGAGAAAGACCAGCATCGTCCCCATGTCGGGCGCAATCATCCCCGAGCCCTTGGCGAAGCCGGTCAGCGTCACGGTCACGCCGTCGAGACGGGCCTGCGCCACCGCGCCCTTGGGGAAGGTATCGGTGGTCATGATCGCCCTCGCCGCCCGCTCGGCAGCGTCCGCGGCAAGCCCGTCGCGCAGCCCGCCGAGGGCCGCGATGATGCGCTCGGCCTTCAGCGGCTCGCCGATCACCCCGGTCGAGGCGACGAACACATGATCCCGCGGCACGCCGAGCGCCGCGGCGACGCCATCCACGCTGGTCTCGATTGCGGCTCGGCCGTTCGAGCCGGTGAAGGCGTTGGCGTTGCCGGAATTCACCAGGATGGCAAAGCCGCCGTCGCCCGCGCCGTGCTGCTGCAGGCGCGCAAGCGCCTCCTCGCACCAGAGCACCGGGCCGGAGCGGGTGGCCGAACGCGTGAAGACCCCGGCAATGGCGGCGCCAGGGCCGACCTCGGCCAGCATCACGTCGAGCCGCCCGCTGTAACGGACCCCGGCCTCGGCGGCGGCGAACCGCACGCCATCAACCGGCGGCAGGGTCGGAAAACGGCCCGGCGCCAAGGGCGAGACCGGGGGCTTGGGCTTTGCGCCGCCGGCGTCCTGTCCCGCCATCTTCCGCTCCTCAGTTGGTCAGCAGGTCGCTCTCGCGGATCGCCGCCGGCGGCGTCTGCGTCTCCGGGCGGTCGATGGTCGCGGCGGTGCGCAGTTCCTCCAGCTTGGCCTGCAGCGCCTCCTGGCGAAGCTGGTTCTCGATGTCCGGTCGCGCCTGCTCCAGCGTCGGCGGTGCGGTCTCGCGGGTGTCGTTGAGCTTGATGATGTGCCAGCCGAACTGGGTCTTCACCGGATCCGAGACCTGACCCACCTCCATCGTGGTCACCTGCGTCTCGAATTCCGGGACCATCTGCCCCAGGCCGAACCAGCCGAGGTCGCCGCCGTTCGCGGCCGAGCCGTCGCTGGAATTCTCTTTTGCGACCTCGGCGAAGTCCTTGCCGCCGTCGATCTCGGACTTGAGCTCCTTGGCCTTCTCCTCGGTGTCAACGAGGATGTGCGAGGCGCTGAATTCCTTGGCGGGCTTGAACTCGGCAATCTGGGCATCGTAGGCCGCCTGAACCTTGGCGTCGTCCACGGCGTCCGCCACCGCGTCGTTGGCGGCGAGGCCGGCGAGCGCGCCGCGGCGCTGGTTCTCGACGGCGAGCCTCACCTGCAGAGGATCGGTGTCCGATGTGGCGGACTTCTGCTCGGCCAAAAGTTCCTGGTCGACGAGCTGGTCCACGAGCCCGCTCATCAGCACGTCGTCGGGCAGGTTCTGGTACTGCGCCGGAAGCTGATCGCGCAGGGCGATCACGTGTCCGAGCGTGATCTCGGTGCCGTTGACGGTGGCAAGCACCGTCGAGGCGTCGTAGGTCTTGTCCTGCGCCCAGGCCACCGAGGCCAGGACGGTGCCGGCCAGAAGGCCCGCGGTCAGAATGCTGCGCATGTCGATTAAGATCTCCACTTGGCGCACGAATCGGTCGAGGCGCCGCTGAAATTCCTCTGGGGCACCAAGAACTGGGGTGCCGTTGACAGGCGCGGCACAGCCGCTTACATCCCTAGCCGGCTGTAGCAGGGCTGCTCGCGCCAGGCGGAGACTTAGACCGTTCGGCCCGCGCGAACAAGCGCCCCCGTCATGACAAATCGGTGGGTCGCGGTCGGTCGGCGAAGCGGCGCCGCAGGATTTGAGGACAAGCGTTTGATGATGGGTTTTGGCACGATCGCGAAGAAGGTGTTCGGCACCCCGAACGACCGCAAGGTGAAGGCGACACGCCCTACGGTCGAGGCTATCAACGCCCTCGAGCCGCAGTTTCAGGCCCTTGATGACGCCGGCCTAAAGGCCAAGACACAGGAATTCCGCGATCGATTCGCCGAGGGCGAGTCGCTCGACGACCTTTTGCCCGAGGCCTTCGCCAACGCCCGCGAGGCCGCGCGACGGACCCTCGGCCTGCGCCCCTTCGACGTCCAGCTAATGGGCGGCATCTTCCTGCACCAGGGCAATATTTCCGAGATGAAGACCGGCGAGGGGAAGACCCTCGTCGCCACCATGCCCGCCTATCTCAACGCGCTGACCGGGCGCGGTGTCCACGTCGTCACCGTCAACGACTATCTCGCCCGCCGTGACGCAGAGTGGATGGCGCTCGTCTATCATGCGCTGGGGCTCACCGTGGGCGTGGTGGTGCCGGGCATGGACGAGGCCGAGAAGCAGACCGCCTACGGCGCCGACGTCACCTATGCCACCAACAACGAGCTCGGCTTCGACTACCTGCGGGACAACATGAAGTCCGACCTCACCCAGGTGCTGCAGCGGGATCACTACTTCGCGATCGTCGACGAGGTCGACTCGATCCTGATCGACGAGGCCCGCACTCCACTCATCATCTCGGGACCTAGCCAGGACCGCTCCGATCTCTACATACGGATCGACAAGCTGATCCCCAAGCTCACCCCCGAGCACTACGATTTCGACGAGAAGCAGCGCAGCGTCACCTTCACCGAGGACGGCAACGAGTTCGTCGAGCGCCGGCTGCGGGAGATGGAACTCCTTGACCACGACGCTTCGCTCTACGACCCCGAGAGCACCAATATCGTCCACCACGTCAACCAGGCGCTGCGCGCGCATGTCCTCTTCCACAAGGATAAGGACTACATTGTCCGCAACGGCGAGGTTATGCTGATTGACGAGTTCACCGGCCGAATGATGCAGGGCCGACGGCTGTCGGAGGGCCTGCATCAGGCGATCGAGGCCAAGGAAGGCGTTGGGATCCGTCCCGAGAATGTCACGCTCGCTTCCGTCACCTTCCAGAATTACTTCCGCCTCTACGAGAAGCTCGCGGGGATGACCGGCACCGCGGTCACCGAGGCGGACGAGTTTTTCGAAATCTACAAGCTCGGCGTGGTCGAGGTGCCGACCAACATGCCGGTGATCCGCCAGGACAACGACGACCAAGTGTTCCGGACCGCCAGCGAAAAGTACACCGCCATCGTCGAGGAGATCGACCGCGCCCACAAGGCGGGCCAGCCGATCCTCGTCGGCACCACCTCGATCGAGAAGTCCGAGAGCCTCTCTGAGATGCTGAAGAAGGCGAAGGTCCCGCACAACGTCCTAAACGCCCGCTACCACGAGCAGGAGGCCGGCATTATCGCCGAGGCCGGCGTGCCCGGCGCCGTCACGATCGCCACCAACATGGCCGGCCGCGGTACCGACATCCAACTCGGTGGCAACGTCGAAATGCGGGTCGTCGAGGCGCTCGAGGCGGCCGAGCAGACCGGTGAGACCGTCGATCCCGCCGCAATCCGCCGGCAGGTGGAAGCCGAAATCGCCGGCGCCAAGGCGAAGGTGCTCGCCGCGGGCGGCCTCTACGTGCTGGCCACCGAGCGCCACGAGAGCCGTCGCATCGACAACCAGCTCCGCGGCCGCTCCGGCCGCCAGGGCGATCCGGGCCGCACCAACTTCTACCTCTCGCTCGAAGACGACCTGATGCGGATCTTCGGGTCCGATCGGCTCGACTCAATGCTCGGGCGGCTGGGCATGAAGGAAGGCGAGGCCATCGTCCATCCGTGGGTCAACAAGGCCCTGGAGAAGGCGCAGGGCAAGGTCGAGGCGCGCAACTTCGACATCCGCAAGAACCTCCTGAAGTTTGACGACGTGATGAACGACCAACGCAAGGCGATCTTCGCCCAGCGCCGCGAGATCATGGAGGCCAAGGATCTTTCCGACGTCACCCGTGACATGCGCCACCAGGTCGTCGAGGATCTGGTCGCCGAGCATGTGCCGGCGCGCGCCTATGCCGACCAGTGGAACATCGAGGGCTTGGGCGCGCAGGTGAAGCAGACCTTCGGCATCGAGCCGCCGATCGCCGCCTGGGCCGACGAGGAGGGCGTCGACGACGATCTGATCCGCGAGCGCCTGACCTCCGCCACCGACGAGCAGATGGCCGCCAAGGCGGCGCGTTACGGTGCCGAGACGATGCGCGCCATTGAGAAGCAGGTTCTGCTTCAGACCATCGACCAGAACTGGCGCGAGCACCTGGTGACACTCGACCACCTGCGCAGCGTCGTGGGCTTCCGCGGCTATGCCCAGCGCGATCCGCTGAACGAATACAAGTCCGAGGCCTTTCAGCTCTTTGAGAGCCTGCTGACGCGCCTGCGCTCGGAGGTCACCCGGATGCTCGCCCACGTGCAGGTGATGACCCCCGAGGAGCAGCAGGCGATGATGGTCGAGATGCAGGCCCGCGCGCAGGCGACGCAGCCGGAGGCGGCTCCGTCCAAGGTGACGGCTCTCCAGCCCGCGCGGGAGCCGGCAATGGCGGGCGCCGGGGCCGCGGCGGCGGCGCTCGCACCGGGCGTGGACCCGGCGGATCCCGGCACATGGGGGCAGAGCGGCCGCAATGATCCCTGTCCCTGCGGGTCGGGTAAGAAATATAAGCACTGTCACGGCCGCGTTTAAGGGTCGTGCGGCCGCTGTTTTCCACGCGGCCCCAAGGGTTAATCTCGGTTTCCTAGGTGTGCATTGCACGTACAACGCGTGCACGTGCGGTGCGGACGCAGCTGGAAGGTCAACGCCCGCAGGCCGCAGTGGCGTAGATTCTCGGTTCCGGCGAGGGGAAGGTTTTTCCTCCCCACTTTTCCCGCTTGACGACTGAACCGTTCAGTCTATCGTTACGACCAGAACTGAACGGTTCAGTTCCTCGCTACTGAAGGCTATCCCATGCAGAACTCTCTGGTCCTTCGCACCGCCGCCGCGCTCGTCGCCGTCGCGCTGGCGCCCGCCGCGTTCGCGCAGTCGGCCACCCGTGCCGAGCCCGGGTTCAATCCCTACGCCGCCGCCGGTAAGGCGCCGGTCTGCACCCAGCTCGAGCTCAACGCCGGCATCAAGGGCGACCAGTGCGGCACGCTCACCCTCTCGGAAGTGGCGCTGATCAAGTCGCAGAAGGACAACACCAATTGAGCCTCGGCTCGCGGGGAGGGGACGGCAACGCCCCCTTCCCGATCTTGCTCACTACGCAGAGTTGTCATGTCTTGAACTGAACGGTACTGTTTCCACATTGGATCGGCCGAGTAGTGCCGGACAAGCGGAGGAGACCGGGCGTGAACGACGCGGAAAATGTCATCAAGCGCGGCCCGAAATGCGCCCAGGTACTAGAGGGGGCGCGCAAGGTATTCATGGACCGCGGCTATGAGGGCGCGAGCGTCGACGAGATCGCGCGGGCGGCCGGTACCTCGAAGGCCACGCTCTACAGCTATTTCCCCGACAAGCGGCAGCTCTTCGAGGCGGTGATGCAGACCCAGTGCGGGCGCACCGGCGAGGTGATGACCTGCGCCGGCGCCGGCGAGCCGGTAGAGACGACGCTGCGGCGCATGGCGACGAGCTTCGCCACCTTCCTGTTCTCCCCCAGCGCCCAGGAGATGTTCCGCGTCTGCATCGCTGAATCCGGCCGCTTTCCCGAGGTTGGGGCGGCGTTTCACGCCTCGGGCCCGGCCCGGGCCCGAGTACGGCTGGTGGAGTTCTTTGAGGCGGCCAATGCCCGCGGCGACCTCGTCATCGACGACGCCGATACTGCCGCCGACCAGTTCTCCTCGCTGTGCAAGGCTGGCCTGTTCCTGCGCGCCCTCCTCGGCGCACCCCCCCCCGGCGAGGAGGAGATCGCCCGCATTGCCGACGAGGCGGTCCGGACCTTCCTTGCCCGCTATGGAGTTCCGAAGCCGGCGGGCGACGCGCTCACGGATCCAGGCGCTTGAGGTTGTCGAGATCCGGCGGCGCCCGGCGGTTGAGGTAGAAACCGAGCGGGAACATGATCAGCCACGACAGGAGCGCGAGGCTGGTGCTGGCGAAGGCGAGCGGGATCGACAGCAGCATCACCGCCACCGGCGCGCCGGAGCCGATGATCCAGAATTGCATGAGCGCCGGGGAGATCGGCCGCCGGAAATAGCCGCGCCAGGCGGCGTAGAGAAACATCGCCACTTCCATGCCGCTGATCGCCGCCATCACCAGGGCGAAGAGCACGAAGGCGGTCGGGTCCTCCTCGTAGCTGCTGATAAGGGCGACCGGAAACGGCGCGAAGGCGACAAACGCCAGGTAGATGAGGTTCAGGTTCATCAGGCTGCGGTCCACCCGGACGAGCCCAGCGAAAAACTGGTGATGCGCCATCCAGTAGCGTCCGAGCACCGCGAACCCGATGAAGAACCGATCACCTCCGGCCTCGAGTTCCGCAGCGCGGCGTGCAGGCCGGGCGCTTCGGTGGCCGGGTCCGGGAGAACGGGGACGTGGAGTTCCACTACCAGCAGCGTCATGGCTATGGCGTAGACGGCATCGGTGAAGAACGACAGCCGTCGAACTCGAGACCCTCGCCCTCGCGCCGGTAGGCCTCCGGCGCCGACTCCGGCCTGGCCGGGTCTCTGGCTGATCCCATGCTTCGCATCCTCGCCCGTTACGGCGGCAGCATTGCCCGGCTGCTGCCGCCGATCAAGCAGCGGCTAGATCGGTTCCCGAACGTCCGCAACCGGTCGGTGATCGCCTCCCGGCAGGAAGACGTCGCCCGGAGAAGCGGTCCGGACCTCCCTTGTCTTTTCTCACGCGAGCTGTCGAGAGAGCCAGTCGACAACGTCCTTTGCCGCGCGGAGGGCCGCGTCGGCGCTATCGAACCTCCGATCGCCATGGTTCCCGATGGCGTACCAACCCCGGGCGTCCTCAGGATCGCGCCTGAACTCGCCGAACCCGTAGCTGCCGTCCGGACGCCGGAATATGTCGACGCAGATGTGCTCGCCCGCCATGTTTATCGAGCGGACGACGGTGTTCCTGGGGCTGAGGGCTCACATCAGTTCGCGCACGTCGGTGAGCCGGCCGGTGATCGCCGCGGCCGCCGCCATCGCCGGGGAAAGCAGGTGGGTGCGCCCGCCGCGGCCCTGGCGGCCCTCGAAGTTCCGGTTCGAGGTCGAGGCGCAGCGCTCGCCGGGGGCGAGCTGGTCGGGGTTCATGCCGAGGCACATCGAGCAGCCGGCCATGCGCCAGTCGAAACCGGCTTCGATCAGCTTCTGGGCGATGCCCTCCTCCTCGGCCTGAGCGCGGACGAGGCCGGAGCCCGGGACGATCATCGCGCGGAGGCCGTCCTTGACCCGTCGACCCTCCATCACCTTCGCCACCTCGCGCAGGTCCTCGATGCGGCCGTTGGTGCAGGAGCCGATGAAGACGGTGTCGATCTCGATGTCGCGCAGCCGCGTGCCGGGCTTCAGCCCCATGTAGTCGAGGCTCCGGCGGGCCGCGTCGACCTTGCCGCCTTTGAAATCAGCGGGATCGGGCACGATGCCGGTGATCGGCAGCACGTCCTCGGGGCTGGTGCCCCAGGTGACGACCGGCGCGATGTCGGCGGCGTCGAGGATGAGTTCGCGGTCGAAATGGGCGCCGTCGTCGGTGAAGAGGGTGCGCCAGTAGGCCTCGGCCAGGTCGAAGGCAGCGCCCTTCGGGGCATGAGGGCGGCCCTTGACGTAGGCGTAGGTCTTGTCGTCGGCGGCGATCAGCCCGGCGCGGGCGCCGCCCTCGATCGCCATGTTGCAGACGGTCATCCGGCCTTCCATGGAGAGCGCGCGGATCGCTTCGCCCATGTACTCGATGACGTGGCCGGTGCCGCCGGCGGTGCCGGTGGCGCCGATGATCGATAGGGTGATGTCCTTGGCCGTCACGCCGGGGCCGAGGGCGCCGCGGACCTCGACCTTCATGTTCTTCGATTTCTTCTGGATCAGCGTCTGGGTGGCGAGCACGTGCTCGACCTCGGAGGTGCCGATGCCGTGGGCGAGCGCGCCGAAGGCACCGTGAGTGGCGGTGTGGCTGTCACCGCAGACGATGGTCATGCCGGGCTGGGTCCAGCCCTGCTCGGGGCCGATGATGTGGACGATGCCCTGGCGCACGTCGCCGACGCCGTAGTACTCGATGCCGAAGTCCTCGGCGTTTTTCTTCAGCGTTTCCACCTGGATGCGGCTCTCGGCGTTATCGATGCCACGGGCGCGGCCGATGTCGGTGGGCACGTTGTGGTCGGGGACGGCAACGGTCTTCTCCGGGGCGCGCACCTTGCGGCCGGCCATGCGCAAGCCCTCGAAGGCCTGCGGGCTCGTCACCTCGTGGACGAGGTGGCGGTCGATGTAGAGGAGCGAGGTGCCGTCGGGTGCCTCGTGCACCAGGTGGGCGTCCCAGATCTTGTCGTAGAGGGTCTTCGGATTGGCCATGATGTCCTCCCGCGAGGATGGATTTCGACTGGACGTGATCGGCTGGTCCCGCGCCTCAGGCGCCGGCGAAAAGACCCAGGTCCCGCCCATGGAACCGCCAGGGCAGGCGCATCCGGTCGTCGATGTCGAAAACCCGTCGCATGAGCGCTTCTCTAGCTGCGAATCGTCGTCGCGACAAGCCGGGCGGGATGGCTGATGGCGCCGCGAGAAAACCGTGCGGGAGACCAATGGTTTACGGGGGTCCGGGGTGGCTGGAAAGCGGCTGGAAAGTGGCTGTAAACCGACCATACGATTTTCACGGAAGCGCAATCCTTAACGCGTATGCTGGGGAGTCCGGAGCGGTTTGTCGCGGTTTCACGCCTGCCGGTCGAGTCGGGCTAGCACCTTGCGGTCGGCGTCGAGAAGCAGGAGCTGGCCGCGCTGGAAGCGGAAGCCGCGGGCGGCCTCTAGGGCGGCGAAGAACGCGGCTTCCTGTGCCATCGCCGGCGGCGGGCAGGCGCGGCGGGTGGCGCCTATCGGCCCGAAGCCAAGCACGCCGTCCGTCACCTCCCAGCTGCCGGAGAAGCTGTTGCAGCCGCCGCGGCCGCGCACCTTGCCGTCGTCGGTGAGGGTGAGGAAGGATGCGACGCCGGGCGCCTTCGGCGTGCCGCCGATCTCCTCCGCCGTCCAGGTGCCGACGAGAACATCAGGATCCGTCGCCGCGCGTTGGGAGCGCTTCCCCCCCGGCGGCAGCATCTCGATGACCGCGACGTTGCCCGCCCCATCGCTCAGGACCGGGACCGGATCGGCCTTGACCATTGTCGGGCCATCCGCCGCGACCAGCCGAGCCGCGAGCAAGTAGTGGCGGGTCGGGTCGATGGCGGCCGGATCGTAGCGCAGGACGAAGGAGATCGCGCCGCGACGGCGGACTTCGATGCTGGCGCTGGCCAGAGGCTCGGCGTCTGGCTCGGCGTCGTCGACGAGGTCGACCTCGAGCACCGTCCCCGCCGGCAGCGGCTCGCCGGTGTCGAAGGTCGCCGCACCGCGGATCACCGCCGACGCCGCCAGGGCCGGTCCGGCCAAGAGGACGAGCGCCGCCGCCAGCAGGGCGCCTCTCATATCGGTGCGCCCTCGGCCCAGAACCCCGGCGCCGGGGCTAGGGCACCGGCCGCGGCCCCGCGCCGGCTCAGGATCGGCGGGGTCAACCGCCGTGCCGCCGCCGGGTGGTCGGCGGCGATCGCGCCGAGCCGGACGAGAAGCGCCGTGATGGCGCATTCCGAGCCACGGGTGGCGCCGTCCTCGATCTTGAGCGCGACACCGAGTCCTTGCTCGGGCAGGATCGCGACGAAGACAGCCTCGGCGCCGGTCTTGACGGCGACGCCGCCCGGCATCGCCGCCATCAGTTCGGAACAGGCCCGCCCCTCGCCCGCGACGAGGAGCGGATGCGCCACCATCGCCGCAACGAGCTGGCGCGCCGCCGTCTCGCGCGCCGGGCCGAGACCGCGCGGGTCGGCCATGCGCGCCATCGCCCGGGCGAGGCCATGGACGGTGGTGGCGAAGTTCGGCGCCGAGCAGCCGTCGATGCCCCAGCCCAGCGCCGGCGTGCCGCACATTTCCTCGAACGCGGCGCGCACCGCCTGCTGCACCGGGTGGTCGATCTCGACGTAGTCGGGACCGGCGCCGAGATGGCGGTTGAGGGTCAGGAACCCCGCATGCTTGCCCGAGCAGTTGTTGTGGAGCTGACACGGCGCCTCGCCGGCGTCGCGCAGCCTGTGGCGCTCCGTCGCGTCGTCGGGCACCTGCGGGCCGCAGCGAAGGTCGGCCTCACCGAGGCCGAGGTCGGCGAGCCAGCGCGCCACCCGGGTCACATGCATCGCCGCGCCTTGGTGCGAGGCGCAGGCGAGCGCCAGCCGCTCGGAGCCGAGACCGTCGCCGGCGCCGCTCTCGAGCAGCGGCAGCGCCTGCAGCATCTTGCACGACGAGCGCGGCAGGATCACCGCCTCCGGGTCGCCCCAGGCGGCGCGGATGGAGCCGGCGGCGTCGCAGATCACCGCGTGGCCGCGGTGGTGGGATTCCGCGACGTCGCCGCGCCAGACCTCAACCATCGTCACCGCGTCCGCCATCGGATTCTCCCCCCCTTCAACTTTGCGCAAGGGGCTGGATCATCCCCCGCAGGTCGCGCTAGAGTAGCATGCAGGATCCATACAAAGACAAGCTTGAGGCGCCGGCAGTTCTGAAATCGACACGGTGTGAACAAGCAAGGGACGAGCAGGAGATAGCGTCTACATGATCTTCAAGCCCTGGAAGCCGCTCGCGTTCTGCATTGCGGCTGCTTGCGCGGGACAGGCCTTCGCCCAGTCCGGCGACCGTGCCGCGGCCCATGACGACTGGAGCGTCTTCGTCGCCGCCACCCCCAAGGAATGCTACATCGTCTCCCAGCCGACCAAATCGGTGGCGCGGCGAGGCGGCAAGCCGACCGAGGTGCAGCGCGGCGATATCCGCCTCTTCGTGTCGTTCCGGCCGGACGACAACGTCTCGAACGAGGTGAGCTTCTCCGCCGGGTATCCGCTCAAGGATACCGTCAGGATGAGCATCGGCGCCGACAGCTTCAACCTGATCCCAGGGCAGGGCGAAGGCGGCGAATGGGCCTGGACCGACCCCTCCGACGACAGCCGGGCGGTGGCGGCGATGCGTCGCGGCGTCACCGCGGTCCTCAAGGGCACCTCGACCCGCGGCACCGATACCGAGGACACCTTCTCGCTGTCGGGCTTCACCGCCGCCATCGAGGACGCCGCCGCCCGCTGCCGCTGAGGCGGCCGGGCGCCACGGGCTGGCAATTTCCGCCCCGGGAGGCTATCTAGGGCAGCGAATGCGCGCCGCTTCCGGCGCGCAGCGCGTTTTGCCTAAGAGCCCGGATGACTGCCGCCGCCCCGATCGCCCCTGACGTCCTGACGCTGCCGCGCGCGGTCGCAACCGCGGCGCTGCCGAACCTCGTCGGCATGAGCCGCGAGGCAATGCGCGCCGCGCTGATCGCGGCGGGCACCCCGGAGGCCCAGGCCACCATGCGGGTCGGGCAGATCTGGCAGTGGCTCTACCACCGCGGCGCCCGCGACTTCGAGACGATGACCAACCTCTCGCGCGGCTACCGCGGCGAACTCGCCCAGCGCTTCGCCATTGCCCGGCCGGAGATCGTGACGCGCCAGGTCTCGGCCGACGGTACTCGCAAGTACCTGCTGCGGGTCGCTGGCGGCCCCGAGATCGAGACCGTCTACATTCCCGAGACCGACCGCGGCACGCTCTGTGTCTCCTCCCAGGTCGGCTGCACGCTCACCTGCTCGTTCTGTCACACCGGCACCCAGCGGCTGGTGCGCAACCTGACGGCGGCCGAGATTGTGGGCCAGATCATGGTCGCCCGCGACGACCTCGGCGACTGGAGCCGCAAGCCGGACGAGAAGCGGTTGGTCTCCAACATCGTGCTGATGGGTATGGGCGAGCCGCTCTACAACTTCGAGGCGGTGCGCGACGCCATGAAGATCGCCATGGACGACGAGGGCATCGCGCTCTCGCGCCGGCGTATCACGCTCTCGACGTCTGGCGTGGTGCCCGAGATTGCGCGGGTCGGCGACGAGATCGCCTGCCTGCTGGCCATCTCGTTCCACGCCACCACCGACGAGGTCCGCGACCGGCTGGTGCCGATCAACCGCAAGTGGAACATCGCGGCGTTGCTCGACGCCTGCCGCGCCTATCCGCGGCTGTCGAACGCCGAGCGGATCACCTTCGAGTATGTGATGCTTAAGGGCGTGAACGACAGCGACGCCGACGCCCGCCGGCTGGTGAAGCTGATCGCCGGCATCCCGGCGAAGATCAATCTCATCCCCTTCAACCCCTGGCCCGGCGCCCCTTACGAGCGCTCCGATCCCGAGCGGATCGAGGCCTTTGGTCGCATCGTCAACCGCGCCGGCTACGCCTCGCCGATCCGCACCCCGCGCGGCGAGGACATCATGGCCGCCTGCGGCCAGCTCAAGTCCGCCTCCGAACGCGCCCGCCGTGTGCGTGCGGCCGTTTGACGCGGCGGCGGCGGAAACCTGCTCAAACCGGCTTCACGAATCCGCCGGTTTAGGAGTATATCAATCATATCAGGCAGAAATCAGAACGTCCTCAAGGACGCATCGGTCAACCAAGAAACGAGCAGGCAAATGAACGAGCGGACATGGCTTACCGAGGAGGCGGAACATCCCCTCGGCGACGACGCGGCGGCGGAGAAAAGCCTCTGGACCAGGCGCAGCGCCCTGGCCCTGACGGCCGGCTTCATCGCCATCGGCAGCACGCCGGCGCGGGCGTCCTTCTCCCAGAAGGTGGCGCCCCGGGCCAGCCAGATAGTGGTGTCGAAGACCAACCGGAGCATGGCGCTGATGGCGGGCGAGCGGACGCTCAAGCGCTACCGCGTCCATCTCGGCTTCGCGCCGCAGGGCCACAAGGTCGCTTCCGGCGATGGCCGCACCCCGGAGGGGCGCTACTACATCGACCGGCGCAATCCGCGCAGCGACTTCTATCTCAGCCTAGGGGTCAGCTATCCCAATCCGGTCGACATCGCCCGGGCCAGGGCGATGGGCCTGAGGCCGGGCGGCGACATCTTCATCCATGGCGGCCCGCGCCGCGCCGCCGACCGCCGCAAGCAGGATTGGACCGCCGGCTGCATCGCCGTCACCGATTCCGAGATCGAGGAGATCTGGTCGATGGTGCCCACGGGCATCCCGATCACCATCCTCGCCTGACCCTCCGAACCGGCAGCGCCCGCCCCCCACCCCGGCGCGGGCGCTGCCTCTCTGCGCGCCGCCGGATCAGCGCCGCGCGAGCCAGTGGTCGATCGACAGCCGCCCCGGACCCCAGGCGATGATGCCCAACGCCATCGCCGCCCAGGTGAGATGCACCGGCCAGCCCTCCGGCACCGTGACCTGGATGAGCGCGGTCATCGCCAAGAGCGCCGCCGCCGCGAACCGCGTCCCGAGCCCCAGTACCAGCAGTACCGGCAGGACGATCTCCGCCGTGCCGGAGAGAAAGGCCACCGCCGCCGGCGCCGGATAGGAATAGGGCCCGCCGGGCAGGTGCAGCTTGAACTCGGAGGTGAAGAGCAGCACCGCCACGTCATTGAGCTGCCCGAACCCGTCCCACTTGTTGACGCCCGAGCGCCAGAACGGCACCGCGAGGCCGAGGCGCAGCACCGCCTGCGTCAGCGACGGCGGCGCGATCGCCTGTACCAGCGAGGCGGCGCGCCGGACGAGGCCGCCGAGCCCGCGGCCTGCCGCCGCGGCGTCGGTGTTGGTTATGGTCATTCTCCCTCCTCGACGCTGCAGAAGGCGCCTGCTTCGAGAATTCCGGCGATGCCGGCGGCAAGGTCGAAGGTCGGGCTCTCGGCCAGCGCCGCCGCCGCGGCGATGCCGAGCGGCACCCCGGCGATCAGCCGTTCGACGAAGTCGGCACCCCCGGCCGGCAGCCGCCGCACCGCCACCTCGAGCCCCGGCCGGGTGACCAGCGCGTCCTCGGCCGCGGTCGCGGTGATCGGCCCAACCGGCGCGTCCGCCCGGTTGGCCGCAAAGATGCTGACCGCCGGAAAGCGCGACCTGAGGACGCGGGTCGCCGGATGCGCGGCGAAGACCGCGCCCCCAAGCCGCGCCGGGGAAATGGCCGCGAGCTTCCCGGGCGGCAGCGGCGTGGCATCGGCGGCGTGATAGGCGTCGAGCCAGGCGCGCTCGATGCGCGCCACGTCCGCCAGCCACGGCATCCCCCGGGCATGGTCGTAGCTGGTGATGAAATCCGGGAAATCCCGTCCATACTCGAACAGCAGCGGCGAGGTCGGCGGCGTGGCCCGGACGTGGAACCGCGCCATCGCCCGGAAGAAATCCGACCCGGTGATCCGCCGCGTCGCCGGGAACGCCGCCGCCAGCGCCTCGATCAGGCTGACGGTGACGTTGTTCCGATAAACCCCGAACCGGCGACCGGCCGGCCCGCCCCGCGGCCCCGCGACCGCGGCCGGCACCGGGCGCTCGGGATCGAGGAGCGCCCCGGCCAGCGCCGCCGCGAATCCGGGCTCAGGCACCAGCATCGGCGATCTCCGCGGCTTGGCCCTGCCTCTGGCGATCGAGGATCGCCTGCGCCGCTGCGGCTTCGACCTTGAGCACCGGCCAGTCGGGAACGGCACTGTCCCATTCCACCAGCGTCGGGATTCCGCCGGCGCGGGCGATGACCGTGGCGTAGAGCGCCCAGACCGGATCCGGCACTGGCCCGTCGTGGCTGTCGATCAGCAGCGGCGCACCGTCGTCGTCCTGCTGCAGGGCGTGCCCGGCGAGGTGGATCTCGCCCACCTGCCCGAGCGGGAAGTCCGCGAGGTAGCCCTCGGCGGAGAAGCCGTGGTTGGTGGCGGAAACGAAGACGTTGGCGACGTCTAGGAGCAGCCCGCAGCCCGTCCGCCTGACCAGCTCGCCCAGGAATTCGGTCTCGCTCATCGTCGACTCGGGAAAGACCACGTAGGTCGAGGGGTTCTCGAGCAGGATCGGCCGGCCGATCGCGTCCTGCATCTCGCCGATATGCGCCGCGACATGCGCCAGCGTCGCCGGGGTGTACGGCAGCGGCAGCAGGTCGTTGTAAAAGGTCGTCTCGTGCGTCGACCAGGCCAGGTGCTCGGAGACGAGCGCCGGCTCGTAGCGCGCCACCAGCGCCGCGAACCGGGCGAGGTGTTCGCGGCTCAGGGCGCCGGGGCCGCCAAGCGACATGCAGACCCCGTGCAGCGACACAGGATGTTCCTCGCGGACCCGCGTGAGCGCCGCGTGCGGCGGTCCGCCGGCCCCCATGTAATTCTCGGCGTGGACCTCGAAGAATCCCCCGGCGGCGCCCTCGGCGAGGATCGCCGGCAGGTGCGCCGGCTTGAAGCTCGTCCCCGCCCGGCCGGCGACCGGGTACGCCGGAAAGCGGTGCATGGTGATGGTCATCTCAGCCTCCGCCTTCCGGCCCGGCCGGCCTACGCCGGTACGTCGCGGTCGAGTGCCTCGGGAGAGCCGTGGCGGCCGTCGGGAAGCTCCATGGTGGTGCAGGTGCCGCCGTCAACGAACTTCCAGGCGTTGCCCTGATAGTCGATGGTCGAGGTGCCCTGGCATGTGGTGCCGGGACCGGCGGCGCAGTCGTTCTGACCGGCAAGCGCCACGCCGAAGCACTTCTCCATGCCGGCGTCCATGGCGGCCTTGGCCTCTTCCTGGGTCAGCGGCCCGGCCATGGCGACGCTCGCCATTGAGGCGAGTGCAGCAGCTACGGCGCTGGCGAGCACGGTCGTGCTTGCGGTTCTTGCGGACATCGGTCGTCTCCTGTCGGTTCCCGCACCTTCCGTGGTGCGTGAAGGACAGTTCGTTGCGCGACCGTCGACGTTACCTGCCCGATCTCACGACGCCGTGAGGTCTACTGACCGAGCAGCTCGACCCACCAGATCTTGCCGGTCGTCGGCTCCTGGAACCAGCCGATCCCGAGCCCCCGGGCCGACGGGTCGAGGATCACGTCGCGGGTGTCCTTGAACTGCAGCCAGGTCGACAGCACCGTCAGGTCCGAGTCCGCCCCTTCCGAGAGGTTCTCTCCGACGATCTCGCCGCGGTAGCCGGCACGGAAGGCCCGCTCCCGCGGGCTGGTGAGGTCGGACCCGAAGTGCCAGGCCCGCTGCTGGACGTACATGTCGCGCGCGTGGGTCTCGGCCGCGGCGTTGAGCTCGGCCGAGAGCTGCACCGGCTGCAGACCGTTCTCCGCGCGCACCGCATTTACCGCGTCGAGATGACGCAGCTGGATGGGCTCGCGGTCCGCCTGGCTGAGGCGGCCCTCCGTACTCTGGCTCGCACAGGCCGAGACGAGGACGAGAGCGAGCAGGGCTAGAGCCGGGCGGAGCATCGCAAAATCCGTCTTCTGGTTGATCGGTGATCGTCTCTAGCGAGTTTCCTGGAACCGTTCAAACCCAATCCAAGCCGCGGGCGGCATTGGACCGCCGCGACTGCCGCTGACTTAAGTGTGAGTTGCGGGCAGAGGCGCTTGTACCGCATACTCCCCGCCGATTTCCGCATGCCACCAGGAGACAACGCATGGAACGAGATCCGGGCGATCGCGATCGCCACCTCAATCGCCGGTCGTTCGCGCGGCTGGCCGCCGGCGGCGTTCTCGGTGCCGCGGCGGCGTCCTTCGGCGGCGCGGCCTTCGGAGGGGAGTCCGACGAGGTGCTCCACGACTACGTGCCCGATTCCCAGGACGCGCCGCGGCTGTTGCGGCGCATCTCGGGGTTGCACACCGAGCGCTGGCAGGACCACTTCACCTCGATCTCCCAGGACGCGATCCTGGTCAAAGTCAACGACCGGGTGCTGCATTACTGGGGCGCGGACGGGTTTTATCGCATCTACCCGACCTCGGTGCCGCTCACCGAAGAGATGACCCGGCGCGGGCGCACCACGATCACCCTGAAGCGGCCGGATCCGGACTGGCGGCCGACCGAGGCGATGCTCCGGCGTCGTCCGGACCTGCCGACCTACGTCCCGCCGGGGCCCGACAACCCGCTCGGCATCCGCGCACTGAACCTCGGATGGCCGGCCTACCGCATCCACGGCACCAACGACATCCGCAAGATCGGCCGGCAGTCGTCCTCGGGCTGCATCGGGCTCTTCAACGAGCACATCCTGGAGGTGTACGATCGCGCCCAGGTCGGAACGCCGGTGTTGCTAATTTGACAACACCTGTGATTTACTCGAAGGGCCTGCTTTCGCCGATTGAATCCACGAGGGAAAGTTGGTTAGTGTTTCGGCATTAGCTTGTCCGCTCGCAGGTCCGGGCGAGCTAGCAGTATCGCAGACCCGCACTCTGAGGAGGACAGTAATGAAACTAATCGTAAGCACGGCGGTGGCTCTCCTGCTGGCTGGCCAGGCCTTTGCCGGCAACCTCGTCTTCGAGGCTCCGGAAGAGCCGGTCGTGGTCGCCGAGCCCGCTCCGATGGGTGGTTCCAACGCCGCTTGGCTGATCCCCGTGATCGGTCTGGCCGCCATCGCGTACGCGATCGCCAACGACAACTCCTGATCGCTCAGCGATTTGAGTTGCGGGTGGCGGCCTGAACGGGCCGCCATTCAGACGAGAGAGATACGAACAAGGGGCGGCACGCAGGTGCTGCCCCTTGTTTTTTGAAGCGCCAGACAATGTGGCTTTGACGATCGTCGGGCGGACCCTGCCCCGGCCGCCGGTCCGCGCGTGCGCGACCGTGGGCACTCTTCGCAATTTTGGCTGAAGGTGGTCGTCGCCGCGGCGCGCTCGATCCGCGCGAATCCGTTCGGGTCAGCCGGTGTAGGGCAGGACGATCTCGAGGTCGATCAGCCCCTGCTGCGGTCCGAGCCACTGCAGGCTGCGCCAGACGCTGCCGCCCGCGTCGACGAGATGCAGGTTCTCGAAGGTTCCGGTCGGTCCGGTGCAGGTCTCGCTCATCTCCACGCCGCGATGCACCTCCTCGAGGATGGTGATCTCGCGCGCCGCGCCGGGCTCGTAGGTGCAGGTGAAGGTCTCGATGCGGCCCTGCGGCCCGTCGGCGGAGAACTCGTAGCTGCGGGTGACCTGCGCCGGCCAACGCGAGGGCGGAATTGGCTGGATCAGCGGGTCGGGCTGGCTCGAGGTCGCCGACAGCAGGTCCCAGCCGAGGCCGCGCGATCCGGTGATCCAGGCGCCGCGCAGGGTCAGGGTCTGCCGCAGCGCCGAGGCATAGGTGATGTAGCCGCCGTTGTTGGCCGCGGCCAGGAGGTAGGACGGAGACTTGTCGGTGAGAAGGCGCGCCCGGATGGTGGCGACGTCGGCGCGGTTGACCGCCGCCCGGGTGATCGGCTGGCCGGCGGGCTTGGCCGGCGCCTCCTCGCCGAAGGGATTCACCTCGGTCAAGGCGGCGCCGACGATCGGGTTCAGGCCCTCGTTGGAGCAGGCGGCGGCGAGGAAGGCGAGCGCCAGGAGCGGGGTGCGTCTCATTGCCAGAACGAGCCCCAGTTCTGCTTTAGCCGGCCGCGGGTGTAGTCGTGCACGATCGGGTAGAGGCGGTTCGAGATGTTGAGCTTGGCGCCGCCATCGCGGGACACCGACTGCAGGCTCAGGTTGTTGCGGGCCTGGGTCTCGAACGGCACCGTCCAGCGGAACGGGATCGAGATGGTGACACCCTTGTCGAAGCTGCCCTCGCCGAAGTCCTCTGCGCTGACGTTGGTCTTGGTGGCATAGGCGCCCACCGTCCAGCCGTTGGCGAATTCCCGCGTCACCGTCACGGTGCCGCCCCAATCGCCGGCCAGGTACCGCCCTGCGTCGAGCTGAAGCTGCAGCCCATAGTAGCCGGTGTCCCAATAGGCCGACGCCTGGCCGGTGACCACGTCGTAGTCGTAGTAACTGAAGCCGAGGTTACCGTAGTTGCGCTGCGCCACCCAGTTGAGGTCGGCGCCGAGCCCCCAGCTCTGGTTCGCCGGCTGCCACAGAATCTCGCCGCCGACGCCCGCGAACATCCGCTCGATGTAGCCGACGGTGCCGCGCCCATAGGTGTTGTCGTTGAGCTTGAACAGGTAGTCGACCGTCGCCTGCGCCAGCTTCGGCGTGTAGCCCGAGTAGTAGAGCGGCGTGTCGCTCCGCACCGGCTGCAGCACGCTCTCGGACGGCTCCGGGTCGTTCGGAGCGTTGATGAGCGGCTGGCTGATGCTGACCGTGGACGAGAGCCCTGGCCGGAAGTTGATCGTCCCGTTGAGGTCGAAGTTAAGGCCCAGCCGGATCGGGTCGCCGGGGGTGAGGAGATAGAGGTAGGGCGCCGGCACGAAGCTCCAGCTGAAGTTCGGATAGGCGTCGCGCCGCCAGAAGTCCCGGGCGATCGACGGCGACGCCCCTTCGAGTTCCATCGTCTCCCAGCTCTTCTCGCCGGCGTTCCAGCGGGCGACCTGGCCTTCGAAGTCCGTGCGCTGGATGATCACGGTGGTCGTCCGCATGCCGTTCTGCATCGGAGTGATGCGGAAGGTACGGACAGAGGGCGGCATGCCGATCTGCAGGATTCGCGCGGTGCGGCCGATCGCTTCCGGGTCGCGGTTGTAGCGCCGGTCGGTCACCCCGACCTCGACGGTGGTGGGGGTCACGCTCATCTCCTCGAGGATGATCCCCTCGCCCTTCAGGGCCTCCGCCAGCGCCTCGGCCAGCTGGTCGCGGGCCGCCGGGTTGCTGGCCCAGCCGGTGCCCTGCGGTGCGCTGGGCGGCACCGGGTTGACCGGCGTCGGCCCGTCCCCGAGGTTCTGCGGCGTCAGCGGCTTGTTGGGATTGCCGCTCAGGACGAGGTTGAAGCCCGCGGTATCGCCGTACATATAGTAGGCGCCCAGCGTGACCCCCTCGCGCCAGCGATACTCGGCCCCGAAGTTCATCGGCGACTTGCGTTTGAAGTCTGAGTATTCCTGCTCGCGGGTGTAGGCGTCGGAGGAATACTCGGCCTTCAATGTGAACTTCGGTGTCGCCCGCCATTCCACGCCCCCGAAGAGCGCCGAATCCTCGCCGTGGAAGAAGCTGCCGAAGTCGACGGTGCCGCCCTCGCCGTAGTTGTTTTTACGGTCGCAGAAGCTGTCCGCGATGGCGCAGAACGGGTTCTCGAAGCCGCCGATCCCGCTCAGCCGCCCCCAGCCGATGCCGCCGGTCAGGGTGAAGTTTTGGGCCACGGTCTTCGTCGCCACGAGGTACTCGCTCGAATAGACGCCGGTCCCGAGGAAGTCCCGCAGGCCGAGTGCCACAGACGGCACCCAGCCCTTTTCCTTGAGGAGCTGGAACTGCACGTCGAAGCTGCGGTCGTAGAGATCGTATGACGGATCGAAGGCGCCCTTCTCCTCGTCGTACTGCCCCCAGTCCGAAATCGTCGAGTAGCGCAGCGTGCCGGAGACCCGCGGCAGAATCTGAAAAGTGAAGTTGCGGCGGGCGGTGTTGCCGAACTGGCTGTAGCTCAGGCTGATCTGTCCGTCCGGCTGCGCCTCGGCGCTCGGCATGTCGATAAGGCCGGTGGTGCCGTAGAGGTTCAGGCTGGGCCTCGGCTTGGCGGGCTCCTGGGCCGGCGCCTCGTTCGCGGGCACGACGCTCGCCGCGACCAGAGCCGCCAAGGCTACTCCCGCCCGCAGGCGCCCATGCGTCATCCCACCAACCTCAACGACCCGGACCCCGGGCCCCTTATGCCGACTTTGTCAATTCTTCTGGCTGAGTCGGGGCGGGAATGCCAGTGCCGAAAGCGAATCGCGGCAGATTTGCCGCCGCCTGTTGCGCCGGTCCCTCATCCCCCGGCCGCGAGGATCGCCCGGAGCCCGGCGCGATAGTCCGGATGGATCGGCCTGAGCCCAAGCTCTTCCTTCGCTCGCCGGTTCGATACGCGCTTGCACTCGTCCCAGAAGCTCCGCGCCATCGGCGACATCTCCCGCTCCGCCACCGCAAACGGCACCTCCGGCGGCACCGGTAGTCCGAGGAGATCCGCCGCATAGGCGATCACGTCCTGCGGCGGGGCCGGCTCGTCGTCCGCGAGATTGTAGACGCGCCCCGGCCGCGGCCGTTCCATCGACGCGATCAGCGCCGCGGCGATATCGTCGACATGGATCCGGCTGAACACCTGCCCGGGCTTCACTACCCGCTGCGCCCGCCCCGCCCGCAGTCGATCGAAGGCGCTCCGGCCCGGCCCGTAGATCCCGGCGAGCCGGAACACCTGCACCGGCAGCCCGCTCGCCAGCCACGCTTCCTCCCCCGCCACCCGCCACGCGCTCCGGTCATTGACCGGCGCGAGCGGCGTGTCCTCGTCCACCCAGCCCCCTTGGTGGTCCCCGTAGACACCGGTTGTGGAGAGATATCCCACCCATTCGACCGACGCCGTCCCGAGCGCGTCCCCATGCCGCACCAGCGCCGGATCACCCGCCGCCCCAGGCGGCAGCGACACCAGAACATGCCCCGCGGCCGCGATGGCCACCTCGACGGCGCCTGCGTCGCCCCAGTCCACCGCCTCGACCCCGGCCACCCGCATCGCTTCCGCGCTCGCCGCCGAGCGCGTCGTCCCCAGCACCCGCCAGTCGGCGAGCCTTGCCGCCAGCGCCGCTGCCGAGTAGCCATGGCCGAGCATCAGGATCGTCGGACGGGTCATCCGCCGTCCATAGCCGAGGCCCGCGCCCCATGCGATGGCTTTTCCTTCTCTTCCTCCTCGCCGCCGCCCCGGCCCGAGCGGAGATCCGCTCTGCCGAAGACTGCGCCGCCGCCGTCGCCGCCGACCCCGCCGCCGCCCGCGAAGACGCCGCCCTCTGGCAGCGCACCGGCGGCGGCGTGCCGGCGCGGCTCTGCGAGGCCTCGGCGCTCTCCGCCCTCGGCGCCCACACCACCGCGGCCCGGCTCCTCACCAACCTCGCCGAGAACCCCAACCGCGCCATGAGCGCTGCGCTCCGCGCCGTGGTGATGACCGACGGCGCCGGCCAGTGGCTCGATGCCGGCCAGCCGGCGCTCGCCGCCGCCGCCCTCGACCAGGCCGACCGGATCGCCCCCGGCGGCCCCGAGCGCCAGGTCCTGCGCGCCCGCGTCGCCGCCGCCGACGGCGACTGGCCCGCGGCCCGCAGCGCGCTGGACACCGCCCTCGCCGCAGCGCCCGACAACGCCCTCGCCCACGCGCTCCTCGCCGCGACCCTGCGCAACCAGGGCGACCCCGCCGCGGCGCTCGCGGAGGCCGAGAAGGCCCGCCACCTCGATCCGACCCTGCCGGAGGCGCTGTTCGAGACCGGCGCCGCGGCCGCCGAGACCGGCGACGCCGCCAAGGCGAACGCCATCTGGCTCCAGCTCATCGAAACCTACCCCGACAGCGACCTCGCCGCCCTCGCCCGCGCCAACCTCCAGCGCCTCAACTGAGCCGCGCCACCGCCCAGGCCCCGGCATCGCGCACCGTCGCATCCGCATCGGCCGCCAGCCGCCGCGCCGCGGGCAGCAACCGCGCCTCCCCGGAATTGCCGATCGCATAGGCGACGTTGCGCACGAAGCGGTTGCGCCCGATCCGCTTGATCGCCGACCCCGAGAACATCGCCCGGAACCCCGCGTCGTCCAGCGCCGCCAGCAACTCCAGCCGCGGCGCCGCCAGCGCCTCCCGCGCCCAGACCTCCGCCTCCCGCGCCTGCCGCCGCGAACTTGTTCCACGGACAGACCGCGAGGCAGTCGTCGCAGCCGTAGATCCGGTTGCCCATCAGCGGCCGCAGGCCCACATCCACCGGCCCGTCGTGCTCGATGGTGAGATAGCTGATGCACCGCCGCGCATCGAGCCGGTAGGGCGCCGGCAGCGCGCCCGTCGGGCAGGCGTCGAGACAGGCCCGGCACGACCCGCAGTGATCGACGCCGGCGGCATCCCGCGGGCAGCTCGACCTCGGTGAAGATCGCCCCGAGGAAGAACCAGTTGCCGAGCTCCCGGCTCAAGAGGTTGGTGTGCTTGCCCTGCCAGCCGATCCCGGCCGCCTCCGCCAGCGGCTTCTCCATCACCGGGGCGGTGTCCACGAACACCTTGATCGCCGCGCCGCCGGTCTCCGCCACCAGCCAGCGCCCCAGCCGCTTCAGTCGCTTCTTGACCACGTCGTGATAGTCTCGCCCGCGCGCATAGACGCTGATCGCCCCCCGGTCGCGCCGCCGCGTCACCGCCAGCGGATCGGCCTCCGGGGTATAGACCTCCGCCAGCATGATCACCGAGCGCGCCTCCGGCCAGAGCGCCGCCGCCGACCCGCGCCAGCCCATGCGCTCGGCCATGTACCGCATCTGCCCGTGCCAGCCGGCATCGACGAAGCCCCGCAGCCGCTCCGCCGTCTCCGGCGTCGCATCGGGCGCACAGATGCCGCAGGCGGAGAACCCCTCCTCCGCCGCCCGCGCTTTCAGTCGGGCCGCGAGCTCGGCTGCCTCAGAAGTCGAGATCCGCATAGTGCTGCGGCGGCGTGAAGCCCGGCACCAGGTCCGCGAGGATCGAGCGGAAGGCGGGTCGCGACTTGATCTTCGCGTACCACTCGTGGACGCCGGTGTTCCGCGTCCAGTCGACGTCGCTCACATAGTCGAGGCAGGAGAGATGCGCCGCCGCCGCGAAATCCGCGATCGTCATCATGTCCCCGGCCAGCCAGCGCCGGTGGTCCATCAGCCAGCCGATGTAGTCGAGATGATACTTGATGTTGCGGGTGCCGGCCTTGATCTTCTCGCTCTCGGGATAGCCGGTCTTGGCGAGCTTCTTGTTCACCCGCTCGTAGACCAGGTTCGCCGTCACCTCGTTGTGAAACTTGTCGTCGAACCACGCCGACAGCCGCCGCGCCTCGGCGCGCAGCGCCGGGCTCTTCGGCAGCAGCGGCGGCTCCGGGCAGGTCTCCTCGAGGTACTCGAAGATCGCGGTGGAATCCGCCAGCACCAGGTCGTCGATCTTCAGCACCGGCACCTGTCCCGCGGGGTTCATCCGCAGGAAATCCATCCGCCGTTCCCAGGGCCGCTCCTCGACCAGCTCGACCTCGATCTTCTTCTCGGCCAGGACCAGGCGGATCTTTCGACAGAACGGTGACAGCGGCTGGTGATAGAGACGGCGCATTTATGTGCCCTTTTTTTTGCTCGATGCGCCGACTATCCCTTCAAATCGGCCAACTTTTCAACCCGTAGGCGAATCACCTGCGGCCGTTCTTTCGGGCTTGCGCCCGGCGGCCAGGCGCCTACTCTGCTCGCAGAACGGGCGGAGGGACATCGAAATTGCTCGGTGCCGAACCGCCCGAGCCGCTCGTCCGTTGGTCGGCCGCTAAGCGCGAGCTTCATTGCTGGTCCTGACGCTGGTAGACTTCGCCGCCGCCAGGGGCTCGAGGGCCAGAGCACAGTCGCGGTCGTGACGAGGATGTGGGGCGACGGCTTCTGGGAGCCCTGTCGTTCTCGATGCAGAGCTGCTCGTGCTCGCTACCGGGTACCTGCTGGCCACCGGGCCTCGCCGGGTCATTTCCCACGCCGAAGCCCGCGCCGCTGCGCCGCGCGGGCGATGCGCCAGTCGCTCCAGCGCGCGCTTCCTGTCCCTCGACCCGCGTCGCCATCTGGAGCTTCGGCCTGCTGATCGCGGCGACGGTGCTCTTCCCGAACCTCACGCCGACCAAGCTCCTCGCCGGCCTCGGCCTCCGCTCCATCGCCATCGGCCTCCCTTCAAGGACATCTTCGAGAACTTTCTCTCCGCCATCCTGATCCTGATCCGCAAACCGATGCTGCTCCGGCGGACGTCTACGTCGAATGCGGCAAGGTCGGTACCCGGAGCCCGCCGACGGAGATCACCCTAGCGACCGCCGACTGGCTCCGACCAGCGCGTCTCGGCGAGCTCGGCGCTGCGTGGCAAACTCTGGCTGGTCCCTGTTCGCCGGAACGGCGAGCCTGACCCTGAACGTGGTCGACTTCCTGTTCCAAATGCTCGCATCTCCTCTACGGCACCCCCCGGCGGCTGCTGCCCTCGCACGACGAGGCATCAAGGGCGGCGCCGGCATCGTCGTCGCAGGCCCGTTCGATGCCGGGATCATGGGGGTGATGACCGGCTCCGGGCTGGCCGCCTCGATCCGCAGCGGATGGTGTCCTTCGCCTCGGCCCGGACCTTCACGAGTCTGGACCTTCCTATCGACGGCCTCGTCAACGTCTGCGTCCGTCCGGCGTGCCAGTGGGCGGTGAGGCGCGTGGTGCTCCCGCCGCCAGGCCTCGGCGTCGACCCGGCCCGGTCCGAGGCGGTGGCCTCGACGCCGCCGGCACCAACCTGATCAGCCGTTCTGGGCGCTACCGTCCCTCGGCATCGCCGAGCCCGCCGCGAAGGACATCAGGGCTTCGCCTGATGCACCTGGTCCTGACCGCGCATCGTGATCGCCCGGGCCCGCGTACGTCTACAGAAAGCACGCCCCCCGCCCGTCCGCCCGGATCGTCGCCGCGCCTTTCTCGATCGCCGCCCCCCGCCGGGCGATGAACCGCGAGCCCGACACCGGCGAGCGCCGCTGCGGGTCCGGCAGCACCGCCATCAGCCGCGCCGACCGCTGCGGCCCGAGATCGGCCGCGCCGAGCTGCCAGTATTGCCGCGCCGCCGCCTCCACCCCGAAGACGCCCTCGCCCATCTCCGCGACGTTGAGATAGACCTCCATGATCCGTCGCTTCGGCCAGAGCACCTCGATAAGCAGCGTGAAGCCTGCCTCCAGTCCCTTGCGCACCCAAGACCGCGCCGGCCACAGGAACACGTTCTTGGCCACCTGCTGGCTGATCGTCGACCCGCCGCGCAGCCGGTCGCTGTCCGCGATCGCCGCCCGGATCCCGTCAATGTCGAATCCCCAGTGCCCACAGAAGTTCGCGTCCTCGGCGGCCGCCGCCGACAGCGGCAGGTCGTCCGACATCCGGCTGAGCGGCACCCAAGTCCGCTCGATGCCCCCAAGCCGGATCCGCTCCGCGATCATCAGGTAGCCCGGCGGCGGGTTCACCCAGCGGAAGAGCAACACCAGCGCCACCGCCGCCAGCGCCAGCCACAGCACGATCCGCACCAGCCGGCGCCAGAGCCGTCCCAGAAACCGCCGCGTCCGCCGAATGACCATCCCCGGCTACCTGCCGGAAAAATGTTCCGGCGCGCAAGCGTGTCGGCCTGCATTCCTCCTCTTGAAACCGGGGCCGCGGCTTCCTTTCTTTATAGCGGATCGCCTGGCGAGGCGCCTTCAAGCTCTTGATCTGGCCTGAGGAAAGCGGGTCACCCATCTCCTGCGGCTTGCCGCAGCGGCTTCCTTCGTGACTCGGTTCCCGGCTGGCTTCGGCCGCTGCCTCGCCGCGGCGCTCCGGCGTCCCGGCGGCAACGGCGGGCCGCTTGCCGAAACGTCGTCATGAGGGAAAAGAGCCATGGCACTTTCGCCGTTCTACGGCCTCGACCGAGACCCGTTCACCGTGATGCGGCGCCTCCAGAACGAGGTGAACCGCGCCTTCACCGCGCCGAACGCAGCCGGCTTTCCGGCCATCAACATCTGGCAGGGGACCGACAGCGCCGCCCTGACCGCGGAGATTCCCGGCGTCGACCCGTCCGACCTCGACATCTCGGTCAAGGAGGACGTCGTCACCATCGCCGGCGAGCGCAAGCCGCCGGAGGTCGACGAGGGCACCGTCTGGCATCGGCGCGAGCGCGCCTTCGGCCGCTTCAGCCGGGCGATCCGCCTGCCCTACCGGGTGGACCCGGACCGGGTCGAGGCCCGCTTCGCCGACGGGGTGCTGCAGATCGAGCTGCACCGGCCCGAGGCCGACAAACCCCGCCGTATCCAGATCAAGGCCACCTGAGGAGGTCCGTTCCATGAGCACCGAGATGACCGAAACCGCCGACCGGAGCGCCGAGGCCGAAGGCACCCGCGACGTGCCCGTCTACCGCGCGCCCGCCGACATCCGTGACACCGGCAAGGCCGTCGTCCTCACCCTCGAGATGCCGGGTGTCGGCCGCGAGGACGTGGGCATCGACCTCGAGCGGCGGGTCCTGACCATCCGCGGCCGCGGCCGGCTCACCACGCCCGAGGGCTATCGCCTCGTCCATGCCGAGTACGGCGAGGGCGACTACGAGCGGGTCTTCACCCTCTCCGAGGACATCGACGAGGCCGCGATCCGGGCCGAGCTCGCCAACGGCGTGCTGACGCTGACCCTGCCCCGCGCCGAGGCCGCCAAGCCCAGGCGCATCGAAGTCAAGGCGGGCTGACCCCGCCCAACCGAGGAGGACGACATGCAGATCAAGGATCTCATCCCCTGGGCCCGCAAGGACGAGCCCGGCGAGCTCAGGCCGGGCGGCGAGAGCCCGCTCGCCTCGCTCCAGCGCGACATGAACCGCGCCTTCGAGAGCTTCTGGGGCCACGCCGAGCGCCCGTTCGGGGCGCTGACCGGCCTCGGCGAGGGGTCGCCGCGCTCCGACGTCGTCGAGACCGACGGCGGCATCGAGGTGACGGTGGAACTCCCCGGCCTGGAGGAGAAGGATATCGAGGTCTCGCTCACCGACGAGGCGCTGACGGTGAAGGGCGAGAAGAAGATCGAAAAGAAGGAGCAGAAGAAGGGCTACTACGTCTCCGAGCGCTCCTACGGCTCGGTCTACCGCTCGATCCCGCTGCCCGCCGGCGTCGACGCCGACAAGGCCGAGGCGAGCTTCAAGAACGGTGTCCTCACCGTCAGCCTGCCCCAGCGCCCGGAGGCCCGCGCCAAGGTGCGCAAGGTCGAGGTCAAGACCAGTTGATCCGCCGAGGCGGCCGCCTCAGGGCCCGGCGGCCGCCTCGAACGCCGGCAGCGCCCGCGCTACCATGGCGTCGCTTGCGGTAAGCGAGATGCGGAAGTCCCCCGGCCGCTCGAAGAGCGTGCCCGGCATGACGTAGACCCCATCCGCCGCCAGCCGGTCCGCGAATCGCACCGCGTCGCCCCCTGGCGCCGCGCCCCAGAGGTAGAACGTCCCCTCGGGCCGCGTCATCCGGTAGCCCCACTGCTGCAGCGCCCCGAGCATCCGGTCGCGCCGCCCTTGCAAGCGCCGCGATGTCGATCGACACCACCTCCAGTGCGGCCACCGCGTACTGCATCACCGCGCTTGGGAACGTCCAGCCGAGCGCCATCTGCAACGGGAACAGCGCCGCACGGAGCGCGGTGCGCTCCACCTCCGGCATCAGCGGCGACAGCGCCAGGTAGCCGAGCCGCTGCCCGGGGGCGAGCAGCACCTTGCCATAGCTGTAGTCGATCAGCGTGTAGGGATAGAGTTCTGCCGGACTGGTGAAGCCGTTGCCGTCGAAGCGGATGCGGCGGTAGGGCTCGTCCGAGAGCAGCCAGATCCGTGCCCCGATCCGCCGCGACGCCCGCTCCAGCAATTCGGCCAGCGCCTCGAGGTCGGCGCGCTCGAATAGATCCGGCCCGTCGGATTGCCGGGAGAGTTCACCACCACCATCCGCGTCCGCGGCGTGATCGCCGCCTCGATCGCCGCCAGGTCGAGGTCGAAGCGCTCGGGATCGAGCGCAACCTTGACCGGCACTAGGTCGGCGACCCGAAGCATCGGCGCATAGCAGAACCAGCCGGGCACCGGTATGATCACCTCCGCGCCGGCGTCCATCACCAGCCGGAACGCCAGCGCGATCGCCGCGAAAGCCCCTGCCGTCAGCGTCACGTCCTCGGGCGCGAACGTCATCCCGAGCTCGGCCGAAAGCCCCGCGGCCGACCACCGCCGTCGGCTCCGGCTCGCTGGACTTGTAGTTGAACCAGTCCTCACGCTGCGGCTCAACACCTTGCCGCAGCGCTTCAACCAGGCCGGGAAGCGGCATTTCATTCGGATTGCCGAAGGTGAAGTCGCACATCTCGCCGCCGGCGCGCTGCAGGTCCATGATCCTGCCGAGGAACGCCTCGACAACCGCGAACTCCGCCGCCGCCTCCCGTCCCCGTTCTGAAAGCTCCGTCCATGGCCGATCCCCCGCTCCACCTTGGAGAGACACGACCGACGATTTACACCGCCCCACGGAGATTGGTGCCGATGGACCCGGTCACTCGCTTTAGACGCGTCGCGGCCGCCTCGCCGACCCTGGCTGGACAAGAACCTGCGCTTACGGCGTCGGCGGCCTCCGCCGCCGGCGCTGCCGCGCTGCGCCGACGCCTCGGCTGAGCCTCAGCCGTCGAAGAACCCCGACCCGGCGCGCCCGACGCAGCACCTCTGCCGCTTGCGCGCCGAGGGCGACGGCCGCGTCAGCCTCGGCCCGAGGTCCGCATGCCGAAGGCTCTCCGAGCCGTCCGGCCGCAGGATCTCGCCGCGAACCGAAGCCGCTCGCCGTCGAGCTCTGCCAGCCCGGCGATCGGCGTCTGGCACGATCCGTCGAGCCCGGCGAGAAACGCCCGCTCCGCCGCGATCCGCACGCCGGTCGCCGCGTCCTGGATCGGCGCCAGCAGCGCCGCCACCCGGTCGTCGTCCTGCCCGCTGCTCGATGCCGATCGCCCCCTGCGCCACCGCGGGCAGCATCTCGTCGGGATCGACCGGCGTCCGTGGCACCTCGCCGAGCCCCAGCCGCTCCAGTCCCGCCATCGCGAGGAACGTCGCCGCCGCCACCCCGTCGCCGAGCTTGCGCAGCCGCGTCTGCACGGTGCCGCGGAACTCCACCACCGCGAGATCCGGCCGCCGGTGCCGCAGCTGCGCCGCCCGCCGCAGGCTCGACGTCCCCACCGTGCTCCCCGCCGCCAGCGCCGCGAGTGCGCCGCCGCCCAGGGTCACGAAGGCATCCCGCACGTCCGCCCGTGGCAGGCACGTGGAGATCGCCAGCCCCGCCGGCTGCAGCGTCGGCATGTCCTTCATCGAATGCACCGCGATGTCGATCCGCCCCGCCGCCAGCGCCGCCTCGATCTCGCGGGTGAACAGCCCCTTGCCACCGAGCTCGCTCAGCGGCCGGTCCTGCACCCGGTCCCCGGTCGTCTTGATCACCACGATCTCGAAGGCTGCGTCGGCCAGCCCGTGCGCCGCCATCAGCCGGTCGCGCGTCTCATGCGCCTGCGCCAGCGCCAGCGGCGAGCCGCGGGTGCCGATCCTGAGCGGCCGGTCGGGATCGGGAAGCTCGAGGGCCATGCGCGTGGGGTTTCCTTTCCGCGCCCAATCTGTAAGGTCGCGCCCGCCTTGCTGCAAGGCGGGGGAGAACCATGTACGACAACGCGAGACCGCTGGACGGAGCGGCGCGCCTGCGGAACTGTCCCGACCGGGCCCCGAGCCCGGTCAACGGCCGACCGCCCCCCGGAAACGCCTAATGGACAACCGCCTGATGATGCGCGCCCTGCGCGGCGAGACCCTGCCTGTCCCGCCGGTCTGGCTGATGCGACAGGCCGGCCGCTACCTGCCCGAGTACCGGGCCGTGCGCGCCCGCGCCGGCAGCTTCCTCGAGCTCTGCTACACCCCGGAGCTCGCCACCGAGGTCACCCTCCAGCCGATCCGCCGCTTCGGCTTCGACGCCGCCATCCTCTTCGCCGACATCCTGCTCGTCCCCCAGGCCCTCGGCGCCAACCTGGTCTTTGTCGAGGGCGAGGGTCCGCGCCTGTCCACCGTCACAACCGCCGATGACCTCGCCCGTCTGAAGCCGGCCGACGCCGTGAACGAGACGCTGGCGCCGGTCTACGAGACCGTCGCCCGCGTCCGCGCCGGCCTGCCTCCCGATGTCCCGCTCATCGGCTTCGCCGGCGCCCCCTGGACCGTCGCCACCTACATGATCGCCGGCCGCGGCACCCCGGACCAGGCCCCGGCCCGCGCCCTCCTCTACCGCGACCCCGCCACCTTCGACGCGCTCCTCGAGCGCATCACCGAGGCGACCATCGCCTACCTCCTCGCCCAGGTCGAGGCCGGGGCCGAGATCATCAAGCTCTTCGATTCCTGGGCCGGCGCGCTCCCCGGCCCGCACTTCCGCCGCTACGCCACCCAACCCGCCGCCCGCATCGCCGCCGCCCTCAAGGCCGCCCATCCGGGCCTCCCGATAATCGGCTTTCCCCGCGGCGCCGGCGCCGCCTATGCCGGCTTCGCCGCCGAGGCCGGCGTCGACGCGGTCGCCCTCGACACCTCCGTCGATCCGGCCTGGGCCGCGCCCGCCCTGCAGTCCCGCCTCTGCGTCCAGGGCAACCTCGACCCGCTCCTGATGGTCACCGGCGGCGCCGCCCTCGAGCGCGCCACCCGCGCCACCGTCGAGGCCTTCGCCGGTGGCCCGCACATCTTCAATCTCGGCCACGGCATCACCCCCGAGGCCGACCCCGCCAACGTCGACCTCCTGCTGCGCACCATCCGCGGCTGACCGACGCGCTGCTTCACCGACGGCCGAAGGGCGTGCCGGCACCGTCGCGCACGGGTTAACGGGACATGAATCTCTCGCCCTGAATCCTTCCAGATCAACGGCTTGACCCTCCTGCGCACAATGCGCACACGCCGGTTGGCAAGCCCCGGCGGATGCCCGAAGATGCCGCCACCATGAGCCGCCCGGACATCCTTTTCCCGCTCTTCGCCGAGCCGACCGCCCTCGACGGCGTCGGCCCGAAGATTGCGAAGCTCCTCGAGCGGATGGAGATCACCCGCCCCGTCGACCTCCTCTTCACCCTGCCGGTCTCCGGCATCGACCGCACCCTGCGTGCCTCGATCCGCGACGTCCCGCTCCCCGGCGTCGTCACCGTCGAGGTCGAGATCGGCCTCCACCAGCCCGGCGCCACCCGAACCCGCCCCTACCGCATCCACGTCCGCGACGCCCTGACCGAGTTCCAGCTCGTCTACTTCCGCCCCCATGCCGACTGGCTCCGCACCACCTTCCCCGCCGGCCAGCGCCGCATCGTCTCCGGCCGCGTCGAGATCTTCGACGGCATCGCCCAGATGGCCCACCCCGACCACGTGCTCCGCCCCGGCAGCACCGAGACCCTGCCCGCGTACGAGCCCGTCTACCCGCTCACCCAGGGCCTCACCCTGCGCACCATGACCCGCGCCGCCCAAGACGCCCTCACCCGCGCCCCCGACCTCCCCGAATGGATCGAGCCCAGCCTCAAGCGTCAGCGCCGCTGGCCCGACTGGCAGGTCGCCCTCCGCACCGCCCACGCCCCGACCGGTCCCGCCGACCTCGCTCCCACCGCGCCCGCCCGCGAGCGCCTCGCCTACGACGAGCTCCTCGCCCACCAGATGACGCTCGCCATCGCCCGCGCCCGGATGAAGCGCACCAAGGGCTACGCCACCCGCGGCGACGGCCACCTCCGCGCCAAGGTCATCGCCGCCCTCCCCCACGCGCTGACCGGCGCCCAGGACCGCTGCGTCGCCGAGATCACCGCCGACATGGCTTCCAATCTCCGGATGAACCGCCTCCTCCAGGGCGACGTCGGCTCCGGCAAGACCCTGGTCGCCTTCCTCGCCATGCTCGCCGCCGTCGAGGCCGGCGCCCAGGCCGCGATGATGGCTCCGACCGAGATCCTCGCCCGGCAGCATTTCCTGTCGCTCACGCCCCTGGCCGAGGCCGCCGGCGTTCGCCTCGACCTCCTCACCGGCCGCGACAAGGGTGCCGAGCGCACCCGCAAGCTCGCGGCCCTCGCCTCGGGCGAGACCGCCATCGCCGTCGGCACCCACGCCCTCTTCCAGAAGGACGTCGCCTTCCGCGACCTCCGCCTCGCCGTCGTCGACGAGCAGCACCGCTTCGGGGTTCGCCAGCGCATGGACCTCGGCGACAAGGGCGACCGCGCCGACATCCTGGTGATGACCGCCACCCCGATCCCCCGCAGCCTCGCATTCGCCCAGTACGGCGACATGGACCTCTCCGTCCTCGACGAGAAGCCCCCCGGCCGCCAGCCGGTCGAGACGGCCCTCATCTCCGCCGGCCGCACCTCCGAGGTCGTCGAGCACCTACGCCGCGCCATCGCCGAGGGCCGCCAGGCCTACTGGGTCTGCCCGCTCGTCGGCGAATCCGAGACCGCCGAGATGACCGCCGCCGAGGACCGCTTCGAGCGCCTGTCGCTGGCGCTCGGCCCCGAGCTCGTCGGCCTCGTCCACGGCCAGATGCCGCCGGCCCAGAAGGACGCCGCCATGGCCGACTTCGTCGCCGGCCGCACCCGTCTCCTCGTCGCCACCGTCGTCATCGAGGTCGGCGTCAACGTCCCCAACGCCACCATCATGGTGATCGAGGGCGCTCAGGCCTTCGGCCTTTCCCAGCTCCACCAGCTCCGCGGCCGCGTCGGCCGCGGCTCGGCGAAATCCACCTGCCTCCTCCTCTACGACCCGCCCCTCGGCGAGACCGCCCGTGCCCGGCTCGAGATCATGCGCGCCACCGAGGACGGCTTCCGCATCGCCGAAGAGGACCTGGCGCTGCGCGGCGCCGGCGACCTCATCGGCGTGCAGCAATCCGGCCTGCCGAAGTTCCGCATCGCCGACCTCGAGACCCAGACCGAGCTCATGCGCACCGCCCAGGACAATTCGCGCCTGATCCTTTCCCAGGACCCCGAGCTCCACTCGGCCCGCGGCCAGGCGATCCGCACGCTCCTCCACCTCTTCGAGCGCGACAAGGCGATCCGAATGCTTTCCGTCGGTTAGCCGGCGCGGCTGATGTTCCCCGTCTGTTCACGCCGGTCCTTGACTCAAAGTTAATTTGATGGGAACATTAAAGGAACAAAGCAGATCAAAACGGGAATAAAGCCATGCTCGACTCGACCCGCCGCCTGCTCGCCGCCGATCCCGACACCCTCGTGGCCGACGCCCTCGGCCTTGCCGGCCTCTGCGTCGCCATCGTGGCGATGCTCTGCCTGCCGATCTTCGCCTGACCCATTGCCTGCGGCGCAGCGCCCGCGGAACCTGCCTCTCCGCCTGACCTGTCCTCGACTGCCGCCGCACACTGATCGCCGCCTTCGCGCGGCGATTTTTTTGCTCGCAATGCGACAAGTTTTTCTGAAGATTTGGCTAACGCCGAAGCAGAAACATCATTTTATCAATGACTTAGTGAAAGTGCGCAACTTGCGCACCATACCCTGTCAGGCCGCCGCGAGCGCCTCGTCGAAGGCCGCCAGCGTCGCGTCCCAGGCCAGCAGGATCGAGGCATGCCGGTTGCGATAGTCCTTCGCCGGCATCAGCACCTCGAGCTCCTCAAACGGCGCCCCCGGCGCCGCCCCGCCCGACTTCAGCATCGCCGCCAGCGCCTCGCGCGCCCCGGCGATCTCCTCCCGGCTCGCCCCGATCACGTGCCGCCCGAGCACCGACGCCGAGGCCTGCCCGAGCGCGCAGGCCTTTACGTCCTGCCGGAACGCCGCCACCCGCCCGTCCTCGATGTCGAGGTCGACCGTCACCGTCGACCCACAGAGCGGCGAGCGCTTGCGGGCCGTCACCTGGGGGTTCTCGAGCCGCCCGGTCAGCGGGATATCCGCCGCCAGCGCCAGGATGCGCTGCGAGTAGAGCTTGATCAGGTCGTCGTCGCCGCTCATTGCCGGCCATCCTTTGCATTCGTCGTCGCGCCCCATAGATAGGGCCAAACCCGCCGCCCGAAAAGGGATCCCGCCGATGCCCGCCTTCGACATCGAAAGCCTCCGCTTCGACGACCGCGGCCTGATCCCCGCCATCGCCCAGGCCCGCGACGGCGAGGTGCTGATGCTGGCCTGGATGACCGCCGACAGCCTCGCCGAGACCCTGCGCACCGGCGACGTCACCTACTGGTCCCGCTCCCGCGCCGAACTCTGGCGCAAGGGCGCTACCTCCGGCCACGTCCAGCGCCTGGTCGAGCTCCGGGTGGACTGCGACCGCGACTGCCTGCTCTTGGTGGTCGACCAGATTGGCCCGGCCTGCCACACCAATCGCCCGAGCTGCTTCTACACCGCCGTCCGCGCCGGCGAGGAGGTCATCCTGACCGAACCGGCGGCATAGCCAGCAGAATCCCGCACCGCCCCGGGCCCCATCCCCTCCGCCCGCAGCGTCGCCAGCGCCCGGGAGTCGTCGCGCTTGGCGAGGCGACGGCCGGTCTCGTCCCTGATCAGGCGGTGGTGGTGCCAGACCGGCACCGGCAGGTCGAGGAGCGCCTGGAGCAGCCGGTGGAGCGGCGTCGCCGCCAGCAGGTCGGCGCCGCGGACGACATGGGTGATTCCCTGGGCGGCGTCGTCGACGACGACCGCGAGGTGGTACGCGGCGCCGGTCTCCTTACGGCCGAGGACCACGTCGCCCTGGGTTCGGAGGAGGTCGGCGCGATCGAGCCGGTGCTCGCGGGGGTTCTCGGGGCCGGTCTCCCGCCAGGTGAGGCTGCCAACGCGGTCGAGAGCGGCGGCCAGATCGAGGCGCCAGGCGGCGCCCGCGGGGGTGTCGCTGCGGCCGCGGCAGGTGCCGGGGTAGACGCCAGGGAGGGGCACGCCTTCCTGAGGGGCGGCGAGGGCCGCTGCGATGTCGCGGCGGGTGCAGGTGCAGGGATAGGCGAGGCCAATCCCCCGCAGCCGGTCGAGGGCGGCGGCATAGACGGGCGCGCGCTCGGACTGGCGCAGGACCGGCTCGGGCCAGCTCAACCCGAGCCAGGCGAGGTCGCGGTAGATCGCGGCCTCGTAGTCGGGCCGGGACCGGGTGGCGTCGAGATCCTCGATGCGGAGCAGGAACCGGCCGCCGTACGCCTCGGCGAGGTGCCAGGCGGTGAGGGCGGAGAAGGCATGGCCGAGGTGGAGGAGGCCGGTCGGGGACGGCGCGAAGCGGGTGACGACCGCCGGCAAGCCGCGGTCAGCCGTCGCGCCGGGCACGCCGCTCCTCGCCGCCCTGATAGATCAGGATCCAGGCGAGAAGGATGAACATCGGGTGCGTCAGCCCGCCGGAGAAGATGATCGCCGGGATCCAGATCAGGAAGGTGACGATGGCGACGATCGGCCGGCCCGCGAGCAGGATCGACAGGGGCGGCAGGAAAAGGGCGAGGACATAATTCATGGCCGGATTGAGGTAGGGTCGGAGCGGCTCCACCGCAAGCCCCGCGCTGCACACTGTG
Organism: uncultured Alphaproteobacteria bacterium; assembly: GCA_963798385.1. Classification (GTDB taxonomy): domain Bacteria; phylum Pseudomonadota; class Alphaproteobacteria; order Rhodobacterales; family Rhodobacteraceae; genus Amaricoccus. Next base: position 161,702 of record CAWCTE010000001.1, read on the forward strand.
TGCAGCCAGGTCAAGCCATTGAACTAATTGGATATGTAATCCAGCGTCAATCTCTTGTTAACGACGCCGCCGCGCTCGTCAGGCCGGCACCGGCGCCGGGGCGAGCCAGTCGGAGAAGTCGGCCTTGGCGCGGTCGGTGTAGCCTTTGTAGCGGTCCTTGCGCCCACGCCGGCCGCCGCGGGCATCGTCGAGCGGCGGGAAGAGGCCGAAGTTCACGTTCATCGGCTGGAAGGTCTTCGCGTCGGCGCCGCCGGTGATGTGGGTGACGAGCGCGCCCGTCGCGGTGGTGGGCGGCGGCGGATCGAGGCGGCGGCCGAGGCGCTCGGCGGCGGCCATGCGGCCGGCGAGAAGGCCCATCGCGGCGCTCTCGACGTAGCCCTCGACGCCGGTGACCTGGCCGGCGAAGCGCAGGCGCGGGTCGGCCCGGAGCCGCATCGCGCCGTCGAGGAGGCGAGGCGAATTCAGGAAGGTGTTGCGGTGGATGCCGCCGAGACGGGCGAAGCTTGCGTCCTCCAGTCCCGGGATCATCCGAAAGACTTCGGTCTGGGCGCCGTACTTCATCTTCGTCTGGAAACCGACGATGTTGTAGAGGGTGCCCAGCGCGTTGTCGCGGCGGAGCTGGACGACGGCGTAGGGCTTTATCTCGGGCGCGTGCGGGTTGGTCAGGCCGACGGGCTTCATCGGGCCGTGGCGCAGCGTTTCGCGGCCGCGCTCGGCCATCACCTCGATCGGCAGGCAGCCTTCGAAGTAGGGGGCGTCCTCCCAGTCCTTGAACGCGGTCTTTTCGGCGGCGAGGAGCGCGTCGACGAAGGCCTCGTAGGTAACGCGGTCCATCGGGCAGTTGAGGTAGGCGGTGCGCTCGGCCTCGGTCTCGCCCTTGTCATAGCGCGACTGGAACCAGGCCTTGGAAAGGTCGATGCTGTCGAAGTGGACGATGGGCGCAATGGCGTCGAAGAAGGCCAGCGCGCTCTCGTCGGTGAGGTCGCGGATCGCCTCGGCCAGCGCCGGCGAGGTGAGCGGGCCGGTGGCGACGATGACGCTCGACCAGTCGGCCGGCGGCAGGCCACGGACCTCGCCGCGGACGACGGTGACGAGAGGATGCGCCTCGAGCCGGGCGGTGATCTCCTCGGAGAACGGCACCCGGTCGATGGCGAGCGCGCTGCCGGCGGGGACGGCATGGGCGTCGGCGCTGGCGATGACGAGGCCCCCCGCGGCGCGCATCTCCCAGTGCAGGAGGCCGACGGCGTTCTGCTCGTCGTCGTCGGACCGGAAGGAGTTCGAGCAGACGAGTTCGGCTAGGCCGCCGGTCTGGTGGGCGAAGGTGCCGACCTCGGGCCGCATCTCGTGCAGGATCACCGGCACGCCCATCGACGCAGCCTGCCAGGCGGCCTCGGAGCCGGCGAGGCCGCCACCGATGACGTGGATGGGTTCGGGTACGCTCATGGGCTGCGGATCTAGGCCAGCCGCCGGCCGAAGGGAAGGGTGCTTGCCTCCGGCGCGGACCGCCCCTATAAGCCGCGCTCCACGACGCGTCCGGCGAACACGGGCTGCCGAGTCGCGTCCGAACCTCTTTCCAAGGAGAGCGAAATGCCCAAGATGAAGACCAAGTCGGGCGCCAAGAAGCGCTTCAAGGTGACGGCCACCGGCCGGATCCTCGTCGCCCAGGCCGGCAAGCGGCACGGCATGATCAAGCGGTCGAACAAGTTCATCCGCCAGGCCCGCGGCACCACGACCCTCTCGGCTCCGGACGAGAAGATCGTGAAGTCGTACATGCCCTACGCGCGCTAGAGGAGCCTGAGATGTCTCGAGTCAAAGGAGGCCCCGCCTCCCACGCCCGCCACCGCAAGGTGATCAAGCAGGCCGCCGGCTACTATGGTGCCCGGTCGACCAACTACCGCACCGCCAAGCAGGCCGTCGACAAGGCGCTGCAGTACGCCACCCGCGACCGCAAGACGCGCAAGCGCACGTTCCGGGCGTTGTGGATCCAGCGGATCAACGCCGCGGTCCGCTCGCACGACGCCGACCTCACCTATTCGCGCTTCATCAACGGCCTCGACAAGGCCGGGATCGAAGTGGACCGCAAGGTGCTCGCCGATCTCGCCGTTCACGAGCCGGCCGCCTTCGGCGCCATCGTCGAGCAGGCGAAGTCGGCACTGGCCTGACCGCGTAAAGCACTCACGGCAGAAGCCCCCACGGGAGACCGGCGGGGGCTTCGTTGCGTTTGAAAGGGATTCAGGAGATCGTCCGGTTCTTCAGGAGATCGCGGATCTCGATCAGCACCTCTTCCTGGGTCGGGCCCGGAGGGGCGTCGGGCTCCTTCTCGCTGGTGTCGACCAGGGCGCGCGCCTTGTTGAGGCCCTTCACCAGCAGGAACACCACCCAGGCGATGATCAGGAAGTTGATCACGGCGGTGACGAAGGAGCCCCAGCGGAAGGTGGCCGCGTGCTCGCCCTCGCCGACGCTGAACTGGTGGCTGGAGAAGTCGACGCCGCCGGTGACGAGGCCGATGAGCGGGTTGATGAGGTCGTCGACGAGGCTGCCGACGATCGCGGTGAAGGCGGCGCCGATGATGATGCCGACCGCCAGGTCCATGACGTTGCCGCGGGCGATGAATTCGCGGAATTCCTTGAGCATTGCGCTGTCTCCCCTAGCCTGACCGAGACCTAGCCCGCGGAAATGGCGCCGGCAAGCCAAGTTGGGTGGCCGGCGGTTCAGGTGGCGCCGGCCGGCGGAAACCTGTCACCATGCACCCGACCGGAGGAGCCGCCCGATGCCCGATCCCCAGGCCAGTCTCGACGCCGCCGTGGCTCGGGGCGACGTGCCCTTCGCGGTGGCACTCGCCGGCGATGCGGCAGGTACTTGGTTCGAGGGCGCGGCGGGCGAGGCGGCGCCGGGGCTGGCGGCGGCGCCCGACACGGTGCTGCGGCTCTTCTCGATGACCAAGGCGGTGGGCGCGGTGGCGGCGATGATCCTGGTGGAGCGGGGGGCGCTCGACCTCGACGCGCCGGTGGCTTCGGTGCTGCCGGGTTTTGCGGATCTGCGCGTGCTCGAGGGCTGGGACGGGGACGCGCCGCGGTTCCGGGCGCCGCGGCGGGCGGCGACGCTGCGCCAGCTCGCCACCCACACCTCCGGGCTCGAGTACGAGTTCTGGAACCCTGAGATGCTGCGCTGGCGGCAGGTGACGAAGAACCCGTCCACCGGCTCCGGGCGGCTGCGGGGGCTGAACTATCCGCTGATGGCCGACCCCGGGACGCGCTGGGGCTACGGCACCGGGCTCGACTGGCTGGGGCGGGCGGTGGAGGCGGTGGACGGGCGGCGGATCGACCGGTTCTGCGCCGAGGAAATGTTCGGGCCGCTGGAGATGCGGGACACCGTGTTCGAGCTCACGCCGGCGCTCCGGGCGCGGCTCGCAGCGGTTGTGGCACGGGAAGATGACGGCGGCCTCGCGACCATCGAGGCGGCGCCGCCGTCGCGGCCGGAATTCTACGGGATGGGACACGCGCTCTACGGCACCGGGACGGACTACCTCCGCTTCCTGCGCATGCTGCTGGGCGGCGGCGCGCTCGAGGGGGCGCGGGTGTTGTCGGCGGCGTCGGTGACGAGAGCTGTTGGCCAACCAGATCGGCGGGCTCGCGATCGGGCGGATGGTGAGCGTGGCACCGGGGAGCGTCGATTTCGAGCTCTTCCCGGGCATTCCCAAGGGCCATTCCCTGGCGTTCATGCGGGTGGAGGCAGACGTGCCCGGAATGCGGGCGGCCGGAGCGCAGGGTTGGGCCGGCATCCTCAACACTCACTGCTGGATCGATCCGGCACGCGACGTCGCCGGGCTGTTTCTGACCCAGATGCGGCCGTTCGGGGATGTGCGGATGATGGCGGCCTATGCGGCATTCGAGCGGGCGGTCTACGGGGCTGACGAAAAAAGTGGCGAGTCTGCGTCTTCCTGACGCATTCGCGGCGGATTTTCCGGCCCGCCCGGCTTTAGGCGTTTCATCGCGGAAGCGTTCCGCTATAACCGGCGCGGGACAGAAGGTGGGGATATCCATCGAATGACATCGATCCGCAGGCAGCGCAACGTGAAGATCGTTGCAACCCTCGGCCCGGCTTCCGACACCTACGAGATGATCCGGAGCCTGTTCGTGGCCGGAGCCGACGTCTTCCGGCTCAACATGAGCCACGGCACCCACGAGGACATCCGCCGCAGGCACGGGATGATCCGCCAGGTCGAGGCGGAGCTGGGGCGGCCGATCGCCATCCTCGCCGACCTGCAGGGGCCGAAGCTCAGGGTCGGGACTTTCGCGGACGGACCGGCGACGCTGGTGGAGGGGGCGGCGTTCCGCTTCGACCTCGACCCGGCGGAAGGCGACGCGACGCGGGTGTGCCTGCCGCATCCGGAGATCTTCCAGGCGCTGGAGGTGGGCTCGACGCTCTTGGTCAACGACGGCAAGCTGCGGTTGAAGGTGACCGAGTGTTCGCCCAGGCACGCGGTGACCGAAGTGATCGTCGGCGGCGAGATCTCCAACCGCAAGGGCGTGAACGTGCCCGACGTGGTGCTGCCGATGGCGGCGCTGTCGGACAAGGACCGCAAGGATCTGGACTTCGCCTGCGGGCTGGGCGTGGACTGGCTGGCGCTGAGCTTCGTGCAGCGGGCGGCGGACGTCTTCGAGGCGCGCGAGCTCTGCGACGGGCGGGCGGCGATCCTGTCGAAGATAGAGAAGCCGGCGGCAGTGAAGGCCTTCGCCGAAATCCTCGACGCCTCGGACGGCATCATGGTGGCGCGCGGCGACCTCGGGGTCGAGCTGCCGGTGACGTCGCTGCCGCCGATCCAGAAGCGGCTGACCCGCCAGTGCCGCGCCGCCGGCAAGCCGGTGATCGTGGCGACGCAGATGCTCGAGAGCATGATCTCGAGCCCGGTCCCGACACGCGCCGAGGTCTCGGACGTGGCGACGGCGATCTACGAGGGGGCCGACGCGGTGATGCTGTCGGCGGAATCGGCGGCGGGCGACTACCCGATCGAGGCGGTCACCACCATGAACGACGTCGCGGTCTCGGTGGAGAGCGACGACATCTACCGCCAGGTCATCGAGGCGCAGCGCGCCACCGCGCGGTCGGGGGTTTCGGACGCGATCACCGTCGCGGCCCGCGAGGTCGCCGAGACGACGAAGGTGAAGGCGATCTGCTGCTTCTCCCACACCGGGACCACGGCGCTCCTCGTGGCGCGGGAGCGGCCGAAGGTGCCGGTGATCGCGCTGACCCCGTTCATCGGCACCGCCCGGCGGCTGGCGCTAAGCTGGGGGCTGCACTGCGTGGTGACCGAGCGGGTCGACCGCTTCAAGATGGCAGTGGTCTCCGCCGCCCGGGTTGCCCGCGCCGACGGCTTCGCCGGCGAGGACGACCGGATCGTGGTCACCGCCGGCGTACCGTTCAACACGCCGGGCTCCACCAACATCCTGCGGGTCGCCACCGCCAACGAGAAGGCGATCTTCGAGGGTGGCGGCGAGGACTGACGCTGACCGGCGAGCCTCGCGCGCGCACTGTGCGCGGAGGGGTCAAATCATTGATTTTGCTTGAGACAGGTAAGGAAATTCACCTTTCTTTAAGGTGACCGCGCGCGTCAGTGCGCCGCCGCCCAGCTCTCGCCCGAACCGGCGTCCACGATCAGCGGCACGCTGAGCGCCGCCGCCGGCAGCGCCGCCTCGGCCATCACCGAACGGACCGCCGCGGTGGTCTCCTCCACCGCCCCCTCGGCGACCTCGAAGAGCAGCTCGTCGTGGACCTGGAGCAGCATCCGCGCCGGCAGGCCCTCGATGGCCCGCGGCACCCGGATCATCGCCCGGCGGATGATGTCGGCGGCCGAGCCCTGGATCGGGGCGTTGATCGCCTGGCGCTGGGCGGCTGCGACGTGGGGGCCGCGGGCGTTGATCTCGGGCACGTGGATGCGTCGGCCGAAGAGGGTCTCGACGTGGCCGTGCTCCTTGGCGAAGGCGATGGTCTTGTTCATGTACTCGCGGATGCCGGGGAAGCGCTCGAAATAGGTGTCGATGAAGCGCTTGGCGTCCTCGCGGGGGATGCGGAGGTTGTTGGCGAGCCCGAAGGCCGAGATGCCGTAGATGACCCCGAAGTTGATCGCCTTGGCCTGGCGGCGGACATGGCTCGGCATGCCCTCGATCGGCACGCCGAACATCTCCGAGGCGGTCATCGCGTGGATGTCGAGGCCGTCGCGGAACGCCTGCTTCAGCGCCTCGATGTCGGCCATGTGGGCGAGGATGCGGAGCTCGATCTGGCTGTAGTCGAGGCTGAGGAGGACGTTGCCGGCCTCGGCGACGAAGGCCTCGCGGATGCGGCGGCCCTCCTCGGTGCGGATCGGGATGTTCTGCAGGTTCGGGTCGATCGAGGCGAGGCGCCCGGTGGCGGCGCCGGCGATCTGGTAGGAGGTGTGGACGCGGCCGGTGTCGGGGTTGATCGCGCCCTGCAGGGTGTCGGTGTAGGTCGACTTCAGCTTGGAGAGCACCCGCCAGTCCAGCACACGGGCGGGGAGGTCGTGGCCCTGGGCTGCGAGCTCCTCGAGCACGTCCGCACCGGTGCCCCAGGCGCCCGCCTTGCCCCGCTTGCCGCCGGGCAGGCTCATCCGCTCGAACAGGATCTCGCCGAGCTGCTTCGGGCTCCCGACGTTGAACTTCTCGCCGACGAGGGTCTGGATCTCGTCCTCGAGCGCCGCCATCCGCTGGGAGAAATCGCCGGAGAGCCGCGACAGCGCGGCGCGGTTCACCCGCACGCCGTTCGCCTCCATCGCGGCGAGGACCGGAACCAGCGGCCGCTCCATGGTCTCGTAGACCCGGGTGACGCGGGCGAAGGGCAGCCGCGGCTTCAGCGCCTCGCGCAGGCGCCAGACCACCTCGGCCTGCTCGGCGGCATAGCGGCCGGCCTCCTCGACCGGGAGCTGCGGGAAGGTCAGCGCCGCCTTGCCGCCGCCGGTCAGCGACTTCAGCGTCGCGGGGACGTGGCCGAGGTAGTTCTCGGCGAGATAGTCGATGCCGTGGCCGTGCTGGCCGGCGTGGAGCGCGTAGGAGAGGAGCATGGTGTCGTCGACCGGCGCCAGGGTGATGCCATGGCGGCTGAGGAGCTTGACCGCGCCCTTGACGTTCTGGCCGACCTTCATCACCGCCGGGTCCTCGAGCACCGGCTTCAGGAGCGCCAGCGCCTCGGCGAGCGGCACCTGCCCGGGGGCGGCCTCGACGAAGAGATCGCCCGAGCCCGCGACGTGGCCGAGGGGCAGGTAGGCGGCCTGGCCGGCGCCGATGCAGAGCCCGAAGCCGACCGGCTCGGTGCGCATCTCGTCGGCCGCGGTGGTCTCGATATCGAGCGCGAGAACGCCGCGCTTGGCGACGCCCTCGAGCCAGGCGGCGAGGGCGGCGGCGTCACGGAGGATGACGGCGGCGGCAGGATCGATGGGGGCGAGCGGCACCGGCTCCGGGGCGGAGGCGGCACCCGGCCCCTGGGCGGCGGCGGCCGCGGGCTCGATCACCGGCGCGTCGACGCCGAGCTTGGCCGCAACCCGGCCGGAGAGGGCGCGGAACTCCATCTCGGTCAGGAACGGCAGCAGGGTGTCGGCCTCGGGCTCGCGCACCTCGAGCGCCTCGAGCGGCTCCTCGAGCGGCACGTCGCGCATCAGGGTGACGAGGTCGCGGGAGATGCGGATCTGGTCGGCATGGCCGAGGAGGGTCTCGCGGCGCTTGGGCTGCTTGATCTCGCCGGCGCGGGCCAGCAGCGTGTCGAGGTCGCCGTACTCGCCGATGAGCTGGGCGGCGGTCTTGATGCCGATGCCGGGCGCGCCGGGGACGTTGTCGACGCTGTCGCCGGCCAGCGCCTGGACGTCGATCACCCGGTCCGGGCCGACGCCGAACTTCTCCATGACCTCGTCGGGGCCGATGGCCTTGTTCTTCAGGGTGTCGAACATCTCGACGCCGGGGCGGACGAGCTGCATCAGGTCCTTGTCCGCCGAGACGATGGTCACCCGGCCGCCGGCGGCGGTCGCCTGCTCGGCATAGGTGGCGATGATGTCGTCGGCCTCGAAGCCGGCCATCTCGATGCAGGGCAGGTTGAAGGCGCGGGTCGCCTTCCGGATCAGGCCGAACTGCGGCACCAGGTCCTCGGGCGCCGGCGGGCGCTGGGCCTTGTAGAGCGGGTAGAGGTCGTTGCGGAAGGTCTGCTCGGACTTGTCGAAGATGACGGCGACGTGGGTGGGGGCGTCGGCGCCCCGGGTCTCCTGCAGCATCTTCCAGACCATGTTGCAGAAACCGGCGACCGCGCCGATCGGCAGGCCGTCGGACTTGCGGGTCAGCGGCGGCAGCGCGTGGTAGGCCCGGAAGATGAACCCCGAGCCGTCGATCAGGTGCAGGTGGCTGCCCTTGCCGAAGCTCATGCGGGACCCCTCCTTCCGTGGCGTGGGCCTTCGTTTAGACCCGGCGCCGGTGAGGGGCAATGCCGGGCGGGGTCAGCCGCCGAGGCGGGCGCCGAGGAAGCCGGCGATCTCGCGGAACGCCTCCTCGGTCTCCGGGACGAAGGGCTCGAGGAACTGGGCGTGGCTCTCGCCCTCGAAGACCTGGAGCGCCGCCTCGACGCCGGCGCGGCGGAGGCGGCGGTGGGCGCGGACGGTGTCGCTGAGCAGGAGGTCGCGGGTGCCGGAGGTGAGGATCGCCGGGGGCAGGCCGGCGAAGTCGCCGAAGATCGGCGAGACCAGCGGGTCGGCGAGATCGTGGCCACCGGCGTAGAGCGGCGCGGCGGCGCCGATCCATCCGTTGGCCGAGACCAGGGCGTTGTCGACGAAGGCGTGGGCGGCGAGGCTGTCGCTTTCGCCGGTGAGGTCGACCCAGGGCGTGCCGGGGGCGATCGCCGCGGGAAGGGGCAGGTCGAGTGCCTTCAGCTTCAGCATGAGCGCGAGGGTGAGGCCGCCGCCGGCGGAGCTGCCGAAGACCGCCATCCGGCCGGGGTCGTGCTCGGCGAGGAGCGCCTTCCAGACCGCGACCGCGTCGTCGAGGGCGGCGGGGAACGGGTGGTCGGGGGGCATCCGGTAGTCGACGGAGACCACCTCGAAGCCGCCGTAGGCCGCCATCAGCATCGCCTCGCCGGCGCCGGCCTCGCCGGGGAAGAGCACGTAGCCGCCGCCGTGGAGGTGCATCAGCAGGCGGTTGCGATTGGTCGCCGGTGTCGTCGCGGGCGCGATGCGGAAGACCGGCACGCCGGCGATCTCGTCTGGCGTCACCCGCACGTCGAGCTCGGCCTTGATCCGCGCCACCACGGGTGCCACCTCGTCGGCGCTGGCCTCAGCCAGCGCGCGCCAGGCCGCGGCGTCGGCAGGCACCTGGTCCCAGCCCAGCGGCAGCGGCCGGGCGATCACCGCCTGGAGCGCGGGGCTGACCGTCGTCGGGACCGGGAGCGAGCGCGCGGGTACCTCGCGCGGGCCGTCCGCCGCCCGGGCTACCGGCGGCCACGTCGCCAGCGCCGCGGCGGCCAGCGTGCCGCCGACCACCTCGCGCCGCGTCGGCGCGGCTCCGCCCGGTTCGTCCATCGGATGCGCCTCGGATCGGCTCAGTGGCCGCCGGCCGATCCCGGCTTCAGCACGTAGCGCTTGTCGCAGTAACCGCATTCCACCCAGCCCTTTTCCGGGTCGATCTGCAGCCACACGCGGGGATGCCCGCCACCGCCGCCGCCGTCGCAGGCGATCCGCGTCGCGGTGACTTCGATGATCTCGGGCTCGGGGGTGGCGGGCATGGAGCGGCTCCGTCGCTGTCGGGCAGGGTTCGCCATGTCCTTAACGCGCGCAGCGCCCGGGGGGCAATGGGCGGCGGCGCGAGTCCATCTTGTGATGCGGCCGGTCGACCGATATTGTCCGTCGCCTCATGACGCGAGTCACCCCGATGGACGATTGCAGTCCCCGAAGTTGGAGCGAGCCGGAAAGGATCTCCGAGCTCCAGGCCTACGGTATTCTGGACACCCCGCGCGAGGCCGATTTCGACGAGCTGGCGCGGATGGCCGCCGACCTCTGCGAGGTGCCGATCGCGCTCGTCAGCCTCGTCGGCACCGACCGGCAGTTCTTCAAGGCCGCGGTCGGGTTCGGCGAGCGCGGAACCCCGATCGAGACGTCGTTCTGCGCCCACGCCATCCTGCAGGACGAGGTGATGATCGTCCCGGACGCCACCCTCGATCCGCGGTTCGCGCGCAATCCGCTGGTGACCGGCGAGACGCATCTGCGGTTCTATGCCGGGGCGCTGCTCCGGACCCCCAGCGGCGTGCCGCTGGGGACGCTCTGCGTGCTCGACCGGCGGCCGCGGACGCTCGACGAGCGGCAGGTCCGGCATCTGGGCATCCTCGCCCGGCAGGTGATGACCCAGATCGAGCTGCGCCGGGTGCTGGCCGACCAGAACCGGGCGCTGCAGACGGCGCAGGCGGCCGAGCGCCGCGGCGGCGAGATCGCCCGCGAGATGGCCCACCGGATGAAGAACACCCTGGCGGTGGTGCAGGCGATCGTCTCCCAGACCTTCCAGCACGCCGCCACCATGGACGACAGCCGCGCCGCCATCACCGCCCGGCTGGCGGCGCTCGCCCGGTCGCAGGACATCCTGACCACCGCCGACGGCGCCGTGGCCCGGCTCGGCGACGTGGTCGAGGCGGCGCTGGCGCCGCACCGGACCGGCCAGGGGCGGTTCCTGGTGAGCGGTCCCGAAGTGGACCTGCCCGGGCCGCAGGTGCTCGGGCTGACGCTGGCGGTCCATGAGCTCGCCTCCAATGCGGCGAAGTACGGGGCGCTCTCCGGGGAGACCGGCACCGCCAGCGTCGGCTGGAGCGTCGGCGCCGACGGCCGGCTGACCATCGAGTGGCGCGAGGAGGGCGGCCCGCCGGTGGCGCCGCCGACGCGCACCGGCTTCGGCTCGCGGTTGCTGCGCAACGTGGTCGCCGGCTATTTCGACGGAGAGTCGACGCTGGACCTCGCTCCGGACGGGGTGCGGTTCCGCCTGGTCGGCTGGCTCGACCGGGGCGACGTGATGGCCTGAGCGGCACCGCCGCTCCGGTCCGCGAGAGCCCCGGCCGTGGCCAGTTACCGAGAGATTAATCTGCGACTCGATATCGTTTGATATCAGGCAGTTGACCCCTCTGCACAACTTGTGCAGAAGCCGTTGCCGCCCCGCCCGGCGTCAGGCCGGATTGTCGCAGTTGATCATCCACGGCACCCCGTAGCGGTCGGTGAGCATCCCGAAGCCGCGCGCCCAGAACGTCGGCTCGAACGGCATCTCCACCGACCCGCCCTCGGCCAGGCCGCCGAAGACCCGCCGCGCCTCGTCGAGGTTGTCGAAGCCGAGGCTGAGATAGACCCCCTGCGGCTTGGCGTAGCGCTCCGGCGGCGCATCGGAGGCCATCAGCACCTTGTCGCCGAGCCGCACCCGGGCGTGCATCACCTTGCCCTGCCAGGCCTCCGGCATGTGTTCCGCCATCGGCGTCTCGCCGAAGGTCTGCAAGAACTCCACCGAGCCGCCGACGAGTTCGGTATAGAAGGCGACCGCCTCGGCGGCGGTGCCCGGGAAGCTCAGGTAGGGGACGAGATCCATGGGTATCTCCTTGCTGTCAGTCCTCCGCGGCCAGCAGCGCCGCGAGGCGCTCGAAGCACTGGCTCCAGCCCTCGCCATGCCCGTCGCGAGAGGCGGCGCCGGCGAATCCCGTCTGAGTGAAGCGCAACAGCGTCCCGTCTTCCACCTCTTCCAGCACGACCGTCACCAAGGTCTCCGGCCCGGGCTGACCGTCCTCCTCGAGCCAGGCATGCGAGAAGACCAACCTCTCGGGCCGCACCACCTCGCGGTAGGTCCCGACCAGCCGCAAGAGCTTTCCCTCCGGCGAGCGCATGGTGGCGTGCCAGGTCCCGCCCGGCCGCGCCTCGCCGCCGCAGTCCGGAATGTCGAACCCATGCGGCGCGCTCCAGCGCCGGAGATGCATCGGATCGACCCAGGCATCGAACACCAGCTCCCGCGGCGCCGCCAGCCGCCGTTCCAGATACAACGAGAGCTCGTCCGCGCGTGGGGCGTCAGTGATCGCGTCCATTGGGATTTCCTTTCTGCAGGTCGGTGAGATAGGCGTCCAGCCGGTCGAGGCGCTCGTCCCAGAACCGGCGATAGGTATCGAGCCAGCCCGCCACCGCCCGCAGCGGCTCTGGCTCCAGCCGGCAAGGCCGCCACTGGGCATCGCGGCCGCGGGCGATCAGCCCGGCGCGCTCCAGCACCTTCAGGTGCCGCGAGACCGCCGGCAGGCTCATCTCGAACGGCTTCGCGATCTCGCCCACCGTCGCCTCGCCTTGTGCCAGCCGTGCCAGTATCGCCCGGCGGGTGGGATCGGCGAGGGCGGCGAGGGTGGTGGAGAGCGGGTCGGTCGACATGGAGAGCTTAACCGATAGGTTATTTAACGTATCGGTTAATTACACCCCGAATCGCGCATCGTCAAGCCTTGCCGCGAGAGCCTCAGGAGGCCGAGGGCAGCATCCGGCCGAGGACCCGGCCACCGAGGATGTGGACGTGCATGTGCGGCACCTCCTGCACGCCGGCCGCGCCCGAATTGGCGATCAGCCGGTAGCCGGCGCCGCCTTCCCCGGGGGCGACGTCGAGATCGGTGCAGAGCCGGGCAACGGCCCGGGTGAAGTCGGCGATCTCGGCATCGCTCGCCTCGGCGCCGAAATGGTCGAAGTTGACGTATGGCCCCTTGGGGATGACCAGGACATGCACCGGCGCCTGCGCCCGGATGTCCCGGAACGCCAGGGTGTGCTCGGTCTCGAGCACGGTGTCGTTCGGGATCTCGCCGCGGAGGATACGCGCAAAAACGTTCTGATCGTCATAGACGTAGGCCATCGCAATTCCCTCCAGGCGCCGGGCAGCGGCGGACAAGGCAAGAGCCCAAAGCGCGGGAAGGTCAAGTCTCCCGAGTGAACGCGACAGGAACGGTAACGACATGTAGCGGCGGGAGAGCGCGAATCGGCCATATACGGTCAAATTCGATTGACAGCTGGGCGGCCTTCCCCGACTTTGGCCGGTGGAAATTCGTGCGAGAGTCCGCCCGGTGCACTTCACCCGCCTTCGCCTTATGGGGTTCAAGAGCTTTGTCGACCCCACCGAGCTCGTGATCGCCCCGGGGCTGTCCGGGGTGGTAGGGCCGAACGGCTGCGGCAAGTCGAACCTGCTCGAGGCGTTGCGCTGGGTGATGGGCGAGAACCGGCCGTCGGTCATGCGGGGCGACGGCATGGAGGACGTGATCTTCAACGGCTCGCGGGCCCGGCCGGCGCGCAACCACGCCGAGGTGACGCTGACCCTCGACAACCGCGACCGGCGGGCGCCGTCGGGGTTCAACGAGGACGACGAGCTGCAGATCGTGCGACGGATCACCCGAGAGGCGGGCTCGGCCTATCGCGCCAACGGCCGTGAGGCGCGGGCGCGGGACATCCAGATGCTGTTCGCCGATGCCTCGACCGGTGCGCAGTCGCCGGCGCTGGTGCGGCAGGGGCAGATCTCGGAGCTGATCAACGCCCGGCCGAAGGCGCGGCGGCGGATCCTCGAAGAGGCGGCGGGGATCTCCGGCCTCTACCAGCGGCGGCACGAGGCGGAGCTGAAGCTGCGGGCGACCGAGACCAATCTCGGAAGGGTGGCGGATGTGCTCGAAGCGCTCGATACCCAGCTCGCGAGCCTCGGGCGGCAGGCGCGGCAGGCGCAGCGGTACCGGGAGATCGCCGAGTCGCTGCGCCGGGCGGAGGCGCTGCTCGCATGGCGGCACTGGCATGACGCCGAGGTGGCGCGCGCCGAGACGGCGGCGGGGCTGACCGCGGCGACCCGGGCGGCCGGATCGGCGCAGGCGGAGGCGGCCGCGGCGGCGCGGCTGCGCGCCGAGGCGGAAGAGGTGCTGCCGGCGGTGCGCGAGGAGGACGCCATCGCCGGGGCGGTCCTGCAGCGGCTGACGCTGGAGCGGGACCGGCTGGAGGCGGAGGTTCAGGCCGCGGTCAGGGAGATCGCCGGCCTGGAGTCGCAGATCGCCCAGCTCGCCAGCGACCGGGATCGCGAGGCGGCGCTGGACCAGGATGCCGTCTCGATGACCGTGCGGCTGGCAGAAGAGGATGCCGGGCTCGTCGCCGAGGGCGAAGGGCACGAGGCGGCGGTGGCGGCGGCGCGGGTCGCCGCGGCGGAGGCGGCGGAGGGGCTGAAGGCGTTCGAGGCGGAGTTCGACGCGCGGGCGGAGGCGGCGGCGCGGCTTGTGGCCGAACACCAAGCGGCGGGGCGGCTCCTCGACGACGCAAGGCGGCGGGCCGGCGAGCTGGGGCAGGCGCTGGCGGCGGCGGAAGCGGCGCGCGGGGCGGCCGCGCGCGAGCTGGCGGCGGCGGAGGCGGCGCGGACGGAAGCGACGGCGGCCGAAGAGGTGGCCGCGGCGGCGGCCGAGGCGGCCGAGGCGGAGCTGGAAGCGGCCGAGCATGCGGCGGCGGCGGCGCGGAGCGCGGAGGCCGCCGCGCGGGGCCGGCGGTCGGAGGCGGAAGGCGCGGCCAAGGCGCTGACGGCGGAGGCGTCGGGGCTGGAGCGGTTGCTGGCGCGACCGGCGGGTGCGGAGGATCCTGTGCTCGACGCGGTCGCGGTGGCGCCGGGATACGAAGTGGCGCTCGGGGCGGCGCTGGCGGAGGATCTGACGCTGCCGCTGCCGAGCTGGCAGGTGCTGCCGCCCTACGACGCGCCGGCGACGCTGCCCGCGGGGGCCGCACCGCTGGCGGCGCAGGTGGCGGCGCCGGCGGCTCTGGCGCGGCGGCTGGCGGCGATCGGAGTGGTGGCGCGCGAGGATGGGGCGCGGCTGCAGGCGGCGCTGGCGCCGGGCCAGCGGCTGGTGTCGCGCGAGGGCGACCTGTGGCGCTGGGACGGGCTGGCGGTGGCGGCCGGTGGGGCGCCGACCGCGGCGGCGCTGCGGCTGCAGCAGCGGAACCGGCTGGCGGAGCTGCGGGAGGCGATCGCGGCGGCGGAGGTCGAGCTCGACGCGGCGCGGGCGGCGGAAGCCGCGGCGGCGGGTACGGCCGGCGAGGCGGCGTCGGCGGAGGCACGGGCGCGGGCGGCGCGCCGGGCGACGGAACAGGCGGCGGCGGAGGCGGCGCGGGCGAAGGCGCGGGCGGAGACGGCGCTCGAGGCGCTGGAAGGACGCGTCGGCACGCTGACCGCGGCGACGGCGCGGCGGAGCGACGAGCTGGGCAGGGCGCGGGCGGCGGCGGAGGCGGCGGAAGCGGCTGCGGCGGCGCTGGCCGATCCGGCGGCGGCGCAAGGCGGCGGTCGAGGCGGAGCGGATGCGGGTCGAGGCGGCGCGGATCACCATGCTGACGCGGCGGGCGGAGGCGGACGAGCTGGAGCGGGCCGGCAGCGCCCGGGCCCGGCGGCGGGGCGAGATCGCGCGGGAAACGGAAGGCTGGGCGGCGCGGCGGGCGTCTGCCACGGAACGGCTGGCGGGATTGGACCGGCGGGCGGCTGAGGCGGTGGCGGCGCTGGAGACGGCAAGGGAGAAACCGCCGGCGCTGGAGGCGCGGCGGGCGGAGCTGGCGGCGGGAACCGAGGACGCGGAGACGCGGCGGCGGCGGGCGGCGGATGCGCTGGCGGCGGCGGAGACGGAGCTCAGGACGCGGGACGCGGCGGCGCGGGCGACGGAGCGGGCGGCGGGCGAGGCGCGAGAAGGCCGGGCCCGGGCGGAGGCGCTGGCGGAGGCCGCGGAGGCGCGGGCGGCGACGGTGAGCGAGCGGCTGCAGGCGGAGACCGGGCGGGCACCGGGGGATCTCCTGTCGGACCTCGGGGTCGAGGCGGAGGCGGTGCCGGAGGCGGCGGGGCTCGATGCGGAGGTGGACCGGCTGCGGCGGGCGCGGGACGGGCTCGGGGCGGTGAACCTGCGCGCGGAAGAGGATGCGCGCGAGATCCGCGAGGAGTCGGAGACGCTGACCCGGGAGCGGGACGACCTCGAGGAGGCGATCAAGAAGCTGCGGCAGGGGATCGCCAACCTCAACCGCGAGGGACGTGGGCGGCTGCTGACCGCGTTCGACGAGGTGAACCGGAACTTCGGGGCGCTGTTCAAGCATCTCTTCGGCGGCGGCGAGGCGAGCCTGGTGCTGGTGGAGAGCGAGGACCCGCTGGAGGCGGGGCTGGAGATCATGTGCCAGCCGCCGGGCAAGAAGCTGTCGACGTTGTCGCTCTTGTCGGGCGGAGAGCAGACGCTGACGGCGCTCGTCGCTGATCTTCGCGGTGTTCCTGGCCAACCCCTCGCCGATCTGCGTGCTCGACGAGGTGGACGCGCCCTTGGACGACGCCAACGTGACGCGGTTCTGCGACCTCCTCGACGAGATGGTGCAGCGGACGGACACGCGGTTTTTGATCATCACCCACCATGCGGTGACGATGTCGCGGATGGACCGGCTGTTCGGGGTGACGATGGCAGAGCAGGGGGTGAGCCAGCTGGTCTCGGTGGATCTCGCGGCGGCGGAGCGGATCGTCGAGACGGTCGGCTGAGGGTGTGAACAGCGGGGTGTTCACGCGTGAACATACTGAAAAGACAGGGATTCATCTTTAATAATTTTCGGTGAATTGCGTACGCGCGATGCGTTTGTCCGGTCCGAGGACATGGGTAACACTTTGTTCCGATCACATAGGTGACACCCTCGAGCCGAACGGGGTGTCGATGGTTTGCAAGGTTCGTGCCTCCAGATCGATGTATCCGAGATCGTAGTGCATGAAGCTGACGAGCCAAACGTCTGTGTCGACCTCGCGCAGTCCCAGGCGCTGGCCGGCGAAGACGGAGGAGATGGAGACGGCGCGGCCGTGCAGCGCGATGGCGCCGTTCGACATCGCCACGACGGCAAGGTCGTGGAAGGGATAGGCGAGCTCGGGCAGGCCGGCGAAGGGCCGCGGGGAAGCGGCGTAGCGGCTGGCGGGAGCCTGCATGGCGAGCGCTTCGTGCGGGCGCAGGGTGTTGAAGGTTTCCACGAAGCCGTCGAAGCGGGCCTGCTGGGCGAGGCTGTTGGCGGCCGCCGGACGGGTGGTCTCCTGCTTCAGGGTGAGGTGCATGCGCTCGTGGCGGCCGTTCTGCTGCGGCCGGCCCGGGGTGATGCGCTCGATCCCGATGCCCAGGCGCAGCCACCAGACCGAGAGCTTCGACAGGCCGTAGAGCCCCCTGCTGGCGAAGGGGGGCCCATTGTCGGAAGAGCTCTCGGCCTGAGGATCGCAAGCGGCAGGCCGCGCTCCTGGAACAGCCGGTGGAAGGCCGTGAAAGCAGGGGCTTCGGCCGTGCCTTCCAGCGCCTCGACCATCAGGATGAACCGCGAGGCCTGGTCGGTGACGGTCAGCGGATAGCAGAGCCGGCCGTTGCCGAGGCGGAACTCGCCCTTGAAGTCGCAACACCAGAGGTCGTTCGGAGCCACGGGGTCCGACAGCGGCGTGCCCGCCGCCCGCGGGCGGCGGGCACGCGCATGCTCGACGAGGCCGTGGCGGTCGAGCACCGCGTGGATGGTCGAGCGGGCCGGCAGGGGGACGTCCGGTCCGAGCCGGCGCGCAAGCAGCTCGCGGAGCTTGCGCGCGCCCCAGGTCGGCCGCTCGCACCGGAGCGCGACGATCGCCGCCTCGACCGGCATCGCCAGCCGGTTGGCGACGCGCCCCGGCCGCCGCGGCCGGTCGGCCAGGGCTTCCAGGCCGTGGTCCCGGTAGCGCGCGAACAGCTTGTGGCCGGTCTTGCGCGAGATGCCGAACTCCCGGCAAAGGGCCGTCATCGACTCCCCCTCCAGCCGGCGCGCGACGAAGCGAAGACGTTCTTCCATGGGTGTCGTCTCTTTCCACGGCATCCACACCTCCCGCCGCAAAAAGGCGGAAAATGTAACCCATGTGTCCGGTACGTTCTGTTACCCATGTCCCCGGCCGGTCAGGATTCCCACCACCCCGCGAGGCGGCAATCGGTGATCGTTCGCCTTTCAGAAAGGCGGGCTTGGCCCGCGGGGTATCACCACGGCACCGGCTTTCCGTCCCAGGCGAAGAAGCCGCCGGTGTCGGCGGGGGTCAGTCCTTCGAGGACGTGGAGGAGATTGGCGGCGGCCTCGGACGGCGACACCGCCGGATGGCGGCCCACGTAGGCCTCGGTAAGCCCCGTACGCACGGTGCCAGGATGCAGGGCGACGACGATGGCCTCGGGTCGCCTGCGGGCGATCTCGATGGCCGCGGTTCGCACGATCTGGTTCAACGCGGCCTTGGCGGAGCGGTAGCCGATCCAGCCGCCCAGGCGATTGTCGCCGATCGAGCCGACACGGGCCGAGAGGGTGGCGAAGACCGCCCGGCCGGCGGACGGAAGCCGTCGGTGGAGGTGCTTGAGAAGCAACGCCGGACCGATCGCATTCACCGCGAACTGCGCCGCCATCGCCGCGGGGTCGATGGCGTCGATGGTCTTCTCGGGCGGCCGTCCGTCCACCTCGAGGGCGCCGGTGGCGTCGAAGATGAGCTCGAAGCGCCCCTCCAGGCGGCTGGCGACCGCCGCGACGCTGGTCTCGTCGGTCAGATCGAAGCCGTCGCGGCTGCGCGAGAGGCCGGTGACGTCCACCCCGCGCCCGGCCAGCGCCTGGGCGAGCGCCGCGCCGATCCCACCCGTATCCCCTATGACGATCGCCCGCATGGGCCGGCATTGTGTAGTGATCGCACCGGGAAGCAAGGCGGCTAGGGCGCTTGCGAGCCCCCGGTCGTGTCGCTCAGTGCCGCGGCGAGCAGGCGCTCCAGGGCGTCGTAGTCCTCCGGGTCGAAGCCGCCGATGCCCTGCAGCCAGATGCCGACGGCGCGCAGGCCGTCGGGCAGGAGCCGGCAGGTCACCACCCGGCCGGCGCGCTCCTGAGCGAGGAGGCCGGCGCGGGCAAGGATGTGGATGTGCTTGGAGATCGCGGCGAGCGACATGGCGTGAGGCTCGGCCAGGGCGGTGACCGGGCGGTCGCCGGCGACGAGCGCGGCGAGGATCGCCCGCCGGGTGGGATCGGCGAGGGCGGCGAAGACGAGGTCGAGATCCGGACCGGGCACGCGGGGCATCAGCGGGGCGCGGGCGAGGAAAGTCAACCGTTTGGTTGAGTATTTCCCGGGGGATGACCGTGCTTGACAGGCCCGCCGGGCTTGCCTAGGAGCCTTCCAGAAGTTCGCACCCGGGCGGGGACGGCAGGGGGCTTGAGCGTCATGGAGGAGGACACCTTTTCCGAACGCCTCAAGCGGCTCGAAGACCGGATCGCCGCTGCTCGGGGAGGACGTGCCGAACCGGCCCGGGGGCACCAGCGCGAATTCACCCAGGGCTCGCTCGCCTGGCGCATGGTGATCGAGCTGGTGGTGGGGATGGTCCTGGGGTTGGCGATCGGCTACGGGCTGGATGCCGTCTTCGGCAGCCGCCCGATCTTCCTGGTGGTGTTCGCCCTCCTGGGCTTCGCCGCCGGGGTGCGCACCATGCTCCGCACCGCGAGCGAGGTGCAGAGCGGACGAGGCGAAGCCGCGCGCATGCGCGGACCGGACACACCGGACCCGGGCGGTCCGAAGGGCGAGTGAGGGGACGATGGCGGCAGAAGACGGCGGCAGCCAGTTCAACATCCACCCGATGGAGCAGTTCGAGGTCACGCCGCTCTTCGGCGGCGACGTCGTCCACTGGTACACGCCGACGAACGCCACGCTGTGGATGGCGCTGGTCGTCGTCGCCGCCAGCCTGCTGCTCGTCGCCGGATCCCGCGGCCGAGCGCTGGTGCCGTCGCGCTGGCAGTCGGTGGCGGAGTCGGTCTACGGCTTCACCTACAAGATGATCGAGGACGTCACCGGCAAGGAAGGCGTCAAGTACTTCCCCTACATCATGACGCTGTTCATGTTCATCCTGTTCGCCAACGTGCTGGCGCTCATCCCCGGCAGCTTCGCCTCGACCAGCCATATCGCGGTGACCGCCCTGCTTGCGCTCTCGGTGTTCATCTCGGTTACGGTGATCGGGTTCATGAAGCACGGGGCGCATTTCCTGAACCTCTTCTGGGTGTCGAGCGCGCCCACGGTGGCGCTCCGGATCGTCCTCGCGCTCATCGAGGTGATCTCGTATTTCGTGCGCCCGCTCAGCCACTCCGTGCGACTTGCCGGCAACATGATGGCGGGGCACGCGGTGCTGAAGGTGTTCGCGGGCTTCGCGGGGGCGCTCGGGATCGGCGCCTTCATCCCGATCCTGGCGATCACCGCCATGTACGGGCTCGAGCTGATGGTGGCGGTGATCCAGGCCTACGTCTTCGCAATCCTCACCTGCGTCTATCTGAACGACGCGCTGCACCCGGGCCACTAGAGCCGGGCGGCGCAAGAACCAACGCCATTTCCAATCAAGGAGACAAGGACATGGAAGGCAATATCGCGGACATGGGCCAGTTCATCGGCGCGGGCCTCGCCTGTGTGGGCATGGGTGGCGCCGGCATCGGCGTGGGCCTCGTGGCCGGCAACTTCCTGTCGGGGGCGCTGCGGAACCCGGCGGCGGCCGGCGAGCAGACGGCGACGCTCTTCATCGGCATCGCCTTCGCCGAGGCGCTCGGCATCTTCTCGTTCCTCGTCGCGCTGCTCTTGATGTTCGCGGTCTGACCGCAGCCACGAGCGTTTGGCCGCGGGCCGGCCTGGCCCGCAGAGGACGGGGGTAAGAGATGGCGAGCGACAACGCCGTGCCTGAACATGCGGTGATCGTGATCGCGCAGGCCGAGACGGAGCACGGCGAGGCCGGTGCGGTCGTGGTGGCTCCGGCGGACGGCGAGCACACGACGGAGACGCTGGGGCACGCGAACCTCGAGCATGCCGAATCCGGCATGCCGCAGCTGAATCCGGAGATCTTCCCCAACCTGATCTTCTGGCTGGTGGTGGCGCTGGTCGCGCTCTACCTGATCCTGACCCGGGTGGCGCTGCCGCGCATCGGCACGGTAATGGCCGAGCGCAGCGACGCCATCTCCAACGACATCGAGCAGGCCGCACTCTACAAGAAGCGGGCGCAGGAGGCGGAGGCTGCCTACAACGCCGCGCTAGCGCAGGCGCGCGACGAGGCGCACAAGATCGCCGCCGACACCAAGAAGCAGATCGACAAGGAGCTCTCGACGCTCCTGGCCAAGGCCGATGCCGAGATCGCGGTGAAAGCCGCGGACTCGGAGAAGCGCATCGGCGAGATCCGCGAGAGCGCGTCGCGCAGCGTCGAGGAGGTGGCCAAGGCCACCGCGGCGGAGATCGTCGCGGCCTTCCTGCCGGAGGCGGCGGACCAGGGCGCCGTCGATGCGGCGGTCGCCAACCGGCTGAAGGGTTAGGCCATGGATTTCCTCAACAACACCGAGATCGTCGTTACCATTGGCTTCGTGATCTTCCTGGGCGTCCTCGTCTACTTCAAGGTCCCCGGGATGATCGCCAACAAGCTCGACGAGCGGGCGGTGCGGATCAAGGCCGAGCTTGACGAGGCGCGGGCGCTGCGCGAGGAGGCCCAGACCCTGCTCGCCGGCTTCGAGCGCCGGCAGAAGGAGGTCAAGGCCCAGGCCGAGGACATCGTCACCGCCGCCCGGAGCGAGGCCGAGAAGGCGGCGGAGGCGGCCAAGGAAGATATCCGCCGCTCGGTGGCGCGGCGGCTGCAGACCGCGACCGAGCAGATCGAGGCCGCCGAGCAGGCGGCGATCCGGCAGATCAAGGACCGGGCCGTGACCATCGCGGTGGCCGCGGCGAGCGACGTGCTCGGCGAGAAGATCAAGGCGGCGGACGCCAACCGGATGATTGACGCCGCGATCGCCGAGGTGGGCGAGAAGCTACACTGAGGCCCGGCGGTTTCAGTCCGCCGGAAGCCCGAAGGCGGCGATGATCGCGCAGAGGGCGGCCAGCGCCAGGCGCCAGAAGGCGGCCGGGGTCCAGCCGAAGAGGCGCACAGTCGCCGCGGCGGCGACCAGGCACTGCAGCATGTAGTAGACCGCAAAGGCGCGGCTCGCCAGCGCGATGACCCCGAAGACATCAGTCCGCCACACCACCAGCGCCGAGACAAAGGCGATGACCGGGAAGGCGTGCGCCGTGCCGAGGTTCCGGGAGGCGCCGCCGGCGAGGCCCGCGCAGCCGATCGAGTCGGCAACGCCGGCGCTGAACTGGCTCGCCACCGCGCCGAGCGTCAGAGCCAGCGGCAGGAGCGGCGCAACCACGGCAGCGGCGTCGACAATCGCGGTCTCCCCCGCCCCTTCCATCGCCACGGAAAGGAGCGGCGAGAGGAGTGCGAAGAAAGCCAGGTAGATCGCGCTGGCGACGATCTGGGCCAGGCGCATGGTGCGGATCCGGGTGGCGGCGTCGAAGCTCTCGCCGAGAAAGCGCGAGGTCTCGAAACCCTGGACCATGATCAGCAGCCCGAGAAGCACCGGCACCGAGTGCCAACTTGTGCGGGGCGGGGGAGGGGCGACCGACTCACCGGCCGCGAGGAGGTGGAGGCCGTAGCCGGCGAGGGCGGCGAGGAACCCAGCGATGACCGCGAGCTTGAAGGCCACCACGAAGGACTCGACCGAGAGCACCTTGCGGATGCCGCCCGACCAGCCAAGCCAGCCGATGAGCGCGAGGAGGGTCGTGGCGATCACCTTGGCGGGCAGCGCGGCGGGGGCGCCGGTGACCTGCTTGGTCACGAAGGCGCCGAGGAGCACCAGGTAGTAGGCGACGGACACCACGTAGGCAAAGACCAGGGTAAGGTGGCTGAGGCGCTCGATCGCGGCGATGCGGTGCGGCGGGTCGCGGGCGAGCATCGGCTCGACGTGGGCGATGTTGAAGCGGATGGCGCCGCCGACCCAGTAGGCGACGAGGCAAAGGACGGCGATCCCAACGATGGCGAGGCCGCCGAGCTCGCGGCCTAGCAGGGGTGCGGAGACCAGGAAACCGCTACCGATGATCGACGCGAGCGGGGCCGTCATCGCCCGCCAGCCGGTCGAGGTCCGGATGCGCGGCAGGCTCAGTGTGCCGAAGACCAGAAGGCCCGCGGCGAGGTAGAGGACGGTCGTCATCGCTCGTGCTTTAGCGGGCCGGGCGCCGATCTCCAACGGCCTCGACAGCGCGACGGGGTTCCGGCTATCTGCCCTGCCGGAGGTGACACATGGTCGAGACGCCGCCCATCCTGTTCCTGCACGGCGCTTTCGCCGGGCCCGAGGTCTGGACGCGCTTCGTGGCGCCGTGGTTCGCCGGCCGCGGCCACAAGGTGGCGGCGCCGCGGCTGTCCGGGCTCGCCGGCGGGGCGCCGGCGCGGCTCAGGGACTACGTGGCGCGGGCGGCGGCGGCTGCCGATGCGCTCGGGGCGCCGCCGGTGGTGGTCGGGCATTCGCTGGGCGGGCTGGTGGCGCAGCACCTCGCGGCGCGCCGGCGGGTGGCGGGCGTGGTGCTGGTGGGCTCGCCCGGCCCGTATGGGCTCGGGCCGTCGCTCTGGCAGCTCTCGGCGGCGGCGCCGGAGGTGCTGGCGGCGCTCCTGGTGACACAGGCCGGCGGCGGGGCGCTGCTCGGGACCGACGCGGTGCGCCGGGCGCTCTTCACCGAGGAGACGCCGGAGGACTGGATCGCCGAGGTGGTGCAGCCGCTGGGGCAGGAAAGCCCGCTGGTACTGCTCGACGGGCTGGCCTGGGACCTGCCGGCGTGGTTTCTCGCCCGGCGGGCGCCGATGCTGGCGCTCCTCGGCGACCGCGATGCCTTCGTGCCGGTCAGCGACCTCTGGGCGACGGCGATGGCCTATGGGGCGGAGACCGAGCTGATGCGCGGGTTCGGCCACGGGATGCCGCTCGACCCGCACTGGAAGAGCCTGGCCTGGCGGGTCAACGCCTGGCTGGACGAGCGGCGAATCGGCGGGAAAGCGCCGGTTGTGGGGCGCGAAGGACACAGGGGCGCGCCCTCGTCCTGAACGGCGCATGAATCTTGTCGCGTTAGTCCCTGAATTCCGCTACCGAATCAGGTGAATCAGATCAATTCGGCGGGGACAGTCCACAGGGACATGAGCGGGGTCATTGCCCTCGGCTGGCGGGAGATGGACGTGGCCGCGCTCGCGGCGTGCGGCCTCAGCCTGTTTTTCTGCCTGGCGCTGATCGCCACCCGCTGCTGGCATGGCCGCTTTACCGACGACCGGCTCGGCGGCGTGCAGAAGTTCCACAAGGTGCCGACGCCGCGGATCGGCGGGCTGGCGATTGCGCTCGCCTACGGGCTGCTGTGGCCGGCGGTGCCTGAGGGGATGCAGCCGGCGTGGCTGCTGATCGGGCTTGCGGGCCTGCCGGCGCTGGGGGCAGGGCTGATCGAGGACGTGACCGGCAAGGTCGGGGTGCGCAACCGGCTGCTCGCCACCATGGGGGCCGGGGTGCTCTTCGCGGTGCTGACCGGCTACACCATGCACCGGGTGGACCTGCCCGGCATCGACCTGGCGCTGTCGGTGACCGTGGTGGCGCTGCTCTTCACCGGCTTCGCCATGGGCGGGGTGGCGAACGCGATCAACATCATCGACGGGTTCAACGGGCTGGCGGCGGGGTCGCTGCTCATCATGTTCGCCACCTTCGCCTTCGTGGCGCACCAGGTGGACGACGATCTGGTCTTCGGGCTGGCGGTGCTCTACGGGGCGCTGGTGATGGGGTTCTTCCTGGTGAACTTCCCGCTCGGCAAGATCTTCCTCGGCGACGGCGGCGCATATTTCGCCGGGTTCCTGCTGGCCGGGCTCGGGGTGCTGCTGCCGATGCGCAACCCGGAGGTCTCGGCCTGGACGGCGATCCTGATCTGCGCCTACCCGGTGATCGAGACGCTGGCTTCGATGCTGCGCAAGGCGCGGCGGACCGGGCACAGCGTCGGGCAGCCCGACCGGGTGCATTTCCACATGCTCGCCCACCGCCGCTATGCCCGGCGGATCATGCGGAGCCGGCGCACCGCGCACCTGCGCAATCCGGCGACGAGCGTGGTGACCTGGCCGCTGCCGCTCCTGTCCGCGGCCTTCGCCATGCTGGCCTGGGACAGTGCGCTGGCCAGCGCATTCTTCTTCTTCGTCACGGTTTTCGTCTACGGACAGCTCTACCGGGTGATGTCGCTGAACGGCCCGCGGCTGCCATTGGGACTCGCGCGGCTGCTCTGAGCGGGGCTCCGCCGTAATCCTTAGTTCAATGGCCGCCGGTTTGCTCCGGCTGCTGCGTGGGGCACCTGTTGCGCCGGGCGCGCAATGTGCATAGTGCCGGCCATCGAGCGGGCGAATCACATATGACTCATAAAGAAGTCCGGACGTTTCACGTCGGCCTTATCATGGATGGCAACGGCCGCTGGGCCGAAGCGCGGGGGCTCAATCGGGTCGCCGGCCATGCCCGCGGGGCGCGCCGGGTGTCCGAGATCGTCCGGGTCTGCCCGGACCTCGGGGTGACGCACCTGACCCTTTATGCCTTCTCCACCGAGAACTGGGCACGGCCGCTCGCCGAGGTCGACGCGCTGATGCGAATTTTCGGCCAGTACATCCTCAACAAGATGGAAGGCTTGCGCCGCAACGATGTGCGGGTGCGCTTCATCGGCATGCGCCACCGGGTGCCGGAGCGACTGCGGGCGTTGATGGAGATGCTGGAGGCGAAGACCAAGGACTGCGAGGGACTCACCCTCAGCATCGCCATCGACTACGGCGGCCGAGACGAACTGACCCGCGCGGTGCGGGCGCTGTCGCAGCAGGTCGCCCGCGGGGCGCTGCCGCCGGCGGCGATCTCGGAGGCGGCGATCGACGGCGCGCTCGACACCCGCGGCCTGCCGGACCCGGATTTCATCATCCGCACCTCGGGAGAGCTGCGCGTGTCGAACTTCCTGCTCTGGCAGGGGGTCTATGCCGAATACGACTTCCCCGAGATCGCCTGGCCGGACTTCACCGTCGGGCATTTCGCCGAGGCGGTCGAAGGCTTCCGGCTGCGCCGGCGCCGGTTCGGAATGGTGGAGGCGCCGGCGGTGGCGCTCCCGAGCAACGGTCCGCGGATCGCCTGACCGGTCTCTGCGCCGCGATCGCCCGACTCCCCTTGCGAAACCCCGAGCGGTTGGCGCAAGTTTCCTAGCGCGGCGCGGAATCCGGGGGTAGGCGCTCATGTTTCTGGTCTGCGGCGAGGCCCTGTTCGACTTCTTCCTCGAGAGCGAGGCCGGGCCGGCCTCGGCGACCTACGCGGCGCGGGCCGGCGGGTCGCCGTTCAACGTCGCGATCGGGCTGACGCGGCTCGGGCGGGAGGCGGGGCTGCTGACCGGGCTGTCGCGCGACCTGCTCGGACAGCGGCTCGTGCAGGTGCTGGAGGCGGAGGGCGTCTCCACGCGGTATGCGATCCCGACCGACCGGCCGACGACGCTGAGCCTCGTCGGCCTCGATGCCGCCGGGGTGCCGGCGTACCAGTTCTACGACAACGGCTCGGCGGATACCGGGGTGACGCCGGCGGACCTGCCGGCGCTGGGGCCGGAGGTGGCGGGGTTGCATTTCGGATCCTACTCGCTGGCGGCGGCGCCGGTGGCGGACGCCATGGCGGCGCTGGCGCGGGGCAAGGGCGGGCGGTTCGTGTCGGTCGATCCGAACGTGCGCCCGACGGTGGAGCCGGATATGGACGTCTGGCGGGCGCGGCTCGACGTGCTCCTGCCGCTGGCGGACCTGGTCAAGATCAGCGCCGAGGACCTGGCGCTGCTGCGGCCCGGGACGACGGCGGAGGCTTTCGCCGCGGACGTGACGGCGGCGGGGGCGTCGCTGGTGGTGGTGACGGACGGGGGCGAGGCCGCGTCGGGGTGGACAAGCACCGGCCTTCATGCCACGGCGGTCCCACCGCGGGTCAAGGTGATCGACACCGTCGGCGCGGGAGACACGTTTCAGGCGGCGCTGCTCGCGCGGCTCCTCGGCGACGGCGACGAACCGAAGGCGGCGCTGGGGGGCCTGGACGAAGGCGGGCTCGCCAGGCTGCTCGACTATGCCGCGCGGGCTGCGGCGATCACCTGTTCGCGGCGCGGCGCCGACCTGCCGCGGGCCGCGGAACTGACCGAATGAAGGACAGATAGCGCATGGTCTCAACCGTCATTCCCGTGGACCCGTTCGATCTGGTGATCTTCGGCGCCACCGGGGACCTCGCCCACCGCAAGATCCTGCCGAGCCTGTTCCGGCGCCTGGCGGTCCACCAGATGCCCTCGGGTGCGCGGGTGATCGGCGCGGCGCGCTCGAAGATGAGCAAGGCCGAGTTCCGCAAGTCGGCGCGCGACGCGCTGAGCAGCTTCGTCGATCCAGCGCTGCTGAAGCCGCCGCTGGTCGAGGAGTTCCTGAACTGCCTCGACTACGTGGCGATCGACGCCACGGGCGAGTCCGGCTGGTCGCAGCTCGCCAGGAAGCTCGACGAGAAGCCCGGCCACATCCGGGCGTTTTACCTTTCAGTGGCGCCGTCGCTCTTCGGGCCGATCGCGCAGCGGATGTCCCAGGCCGGGGTGGCGACGCCGGAAAGCCGGATCGTGGTGGAGAAGCCGCTCGGCCACGACCTCGCCTCGGCGAAGGCGCTGAACGCCGAGCTCGCCAAGCACTTCGACGAGAGTCAGGTCTACCGGATCGACCACTACCTCGGGAAGGAGACGGTGCAGAACCTGATGGCGATCCGCTTCGCCAACGCGCTGTTCGAGCCGCTGTGGAACTCGCATTTCGTCGAGCACGTGCAGATCACCGTGGCCGAGTCGATCGGGGTGGCCGGGCGCGGCGCCTACTACGACAAGTCGGGCGCGATGCGGGACATGGTGCAAAACCACATGATGCAGCTCCTGTGCCTGACCGCGATGGAGCCGCCGTCGAAGTTCGATCCCGATGCGGTACGGGACGAGAAGCTGAAGGTGATCCGGGCGCTCGACCCGCTGAAGACCTCCGATACCGTGCGGGGCCAGTACCGGGCGGCCGGCAAGGAGGGGAGCTACCTCGACGACGTCGGCAACCCGGCGAGCCGCACCGAGAGCTTCGTGGCGTTCCGGGCGCATATCGCCAACTGGCGCTGGTCGGGCACGCCGTTCTACCTCCGGACCGGCAAGAAGCTCTCGACCCGGCTTTCGGAGATCTGCGTGGTGTTCAAGCACCCGCCGCACACGATCTTCCCGCAGGTGGACGCGCTCAGGGGCAATGCGCTGATCATTCGGCTGCAGCCCGACGAGGGGATCATGCTGCGGGTGGCGATCAAGGACCCGGGGCCGGGCGGCATGCGGCTGCTCGAGGTGCCGCTCGACATGACCTTCGCCCGCTCGCTCGGGGCGGACGGGCAGATGCCGGAGGCCTACGAGCGGCTGATCATGGACGTGATCCGCGGCAACCAGACGCTGTTCATGCGCGGCGACGAGGTCGAGGCGGCCTGGGAATGGACCGACCCGATCATCAAGGCCTGGGACGAGAGCGGGTCGCGGCCCCTGCCCTACGACGCCGGCAGCGCCGGGCCGATCGACGCCTACAAGCTCACCGGCGCCGACGGGCACCTCTGGCGCGAGATCGCCGCATGATCGAGGTGGCGCGGCAGGCCTATCCCGACCGCGATACGCTGATGCGCGACCTCGCGGAACTGGTCGCCGACCAGCTGCGCGGGGCGCATGCCAGCAAGAACCATGCGACGCTGGCGGTGCCGGGGGGAACGACGCCGGGGCCGTTCCTCGAGGCGCTGTCGGAGGCGGACCTGCCGTGGTCCGACATCCACGTGATGCCGACCGACGAGCGGATGGTGTCGGAGTTGAGCGAGCGGTCGAACGCGCGGCTGATCCGGCATACGCTGCTGCGGAACCGCGGAGAGGCGGCGCATTTCGTGCCCTTGCACGAGCCGCTGATCGGCTCGCTCGAGGAGCGGGTGGAGGCGGTGCTGCCGATCGACGTGCTGGTGCTCGGGATGGGGGCGGACATGCACACCGCCTCGCTCTTTCCCGGGGCGCCGGAACTCGAGGCGGCGCTGGCGGAGGATGCCCCGGCGCTGATGAAGATCCATGCGCCGGGTCAGCCGGAAACCCGGCTGACGCTGACCGCGCCGACTTTGCGGGCGGCGTCGGTGATCCATATCCTGATCGTGGGTGCCGACAAGCTCGAGGCGCTGGAGACGGCGCTGGCCGGCGGTCCCGCCACCGAGGCGCCGGTGCGCGCCGCACTGACCGCGCCCTGCCCGGTGACCGTCCACTACGCCGCCTGAGGGGGCGGGCAGAAAGGGAGCCATGAGTCTCAACGCCACCATCGCCCGCGTCACCGAGAGAATCGTCCAGCGCTCGATACCGGTCCGGCGGCCCTATCTCGACCGCATGGCGCGCGCGCGCGACGAGGGTCCGCACCGGGCCCATCTCGCCTGCGGCAACCAGGCGCATGCCTATGCGGCGATGCCGGCGGGCGACAAGGCCGCGCTGGTGGCGGAGACCGCCGGCAACCTCGGGATCGTCACCGCCTACAACGACATGCTGTCGGCGCACCAGCCGTTCGAGACCTACCCGGCGCTGATCCGAGAGGCGGCGCGGCAGGTGGGCGGCACTGCGCAGGTCGCGGGCGGGGTGCCGGCGATGTGCGACGGCGTCACCCAGGGGCAGCCGGGGATGGAGCTCAGCCTGTTCTCGCGGGACGTGATCGCGATGGCGGCGGGGATCGCGCTCAGCCACAACGTCTTCGACTCGACGGTCTATCTCGGGGTCTGCGACAAGATCGTGCCGGGCCTCGTCATCGCGGCGGCGACCTTCGGGCACCTGCCGGCGGTGTTCCTGCCGGCGGGACCGATGACCAGCGGCATCACCAACGACCAGAAGGCCAAGGTGCGCCAGCAGTTCGCCACCGGCGAGGTGGGCCGTGACAAGCTGATGGAGGCCGAGATGGCCTCCTACCACGGGCCGGGCACCTGCACCTTCTACGGCACCGCCAACACCAACCAGATGCTGATGGAGTTCATGGGCCTGCACCTGCCGGGCGCGAGCTTCGTCAATCCCGGCACGCCGCTCCGCGAGGCGCTGACCGTCGAGGGGGCGAGGCGGGCGCTGGCGATCTCGGCGCTGGGGAACGAGTACACGCCGGTCTGCGACGTGCTTGACGAGCGGGCGTTCGTCAACGGCATCGTCGGGCTGAACGCGACGGGCGGGTCCACGAACCTGCTCATCCACCTGATCGCCATGGCACGAGCGGCGGGGATCCTGCTCGACTGGGAGGATTTCGCCGAGCTCTCGGACGTGACGCCGCTGATGGCGCGGGTCTACCCGAACGGGCTCGCGGACGTGAACCATTTTCATGCCGCGGGGGGTCTGGGGTTCCTGATCGGCGAGCTGCTCGGCGCGGGGCTGCTGCATCCCGACACCCGGACGGTCGTGGGCGAGGGACTGGAGCGCTACACCCAGGAGCCCAAGGTGGTCGACGGGGTGCTGGCCTGGGGCGAGGGGGCGAGGACGTCGCTCAACGACAAGATCGTGCGGCCGGCCGCCGATCCCTTCGCCGCCACCGGCGGGGTGCGGCGGCTGGCCGGGAACCTCGGGGTCGGGGTGATGAAGATCTCGGCGGTGGCGCCGGAGCGGCACGTGGTCGAGGCGCCGGCGCGGGTCTTCCAGGACCAGGAGGAGGTGAAGCGCGCCTTCCGGGCCGGCGAGTTCACCGGCGACACCGTGGTGGTGGTGCGCTTCCAGGGGCCGAAGGCCAACGGCATGCCCGAGCTTCACAGCCTGACGCCGGTGCTGGCCGTCCTGCAGGACCGCGGACTGAAGGTGGCGCTGGTGACCGACGGGCGGATGTCGGGTGCGTCGGGCAAGGTGCCGTCGGCGATCCACGTGAGCCCGGAGGCGCTGGACGGCGGGCCGCTGGCGCGGTTGCACGACGGCGACTGGGTGAAGGTGGACGCGGTGGCGGGCACCCTCGACGTGCTGACGCCGGGGGTGCTTGAGCGGCCGAACGTGCGGCCCGACCTCGTCAACAACGGCTACGGGACGGGGCGGGAGCTCTTCAGGGTGTTCCGCGATCATGTCGGGGCGGCGGAGGCCGGGGCCACGCCGTTCTTCTGAAGCCCATTTCAAGGGAGCGAGAGCAGATGACCCCCAAGGACGCCTCGGTATTTGCCCACGAGATCTGCGGGCTGGCGCCGGTGATCCCGGTGCTGGTGGTGCGCGACACGGCCCATGCGGTGCCGCTCGCCAAGGCGCTCGTCGCCGGCGGCTTGCCGGTGCTGGAGGTGACGCTGCGCACGCCCGTGGCCCTCGAGGTGATCCGCGCCATGGCGGACGTCGAGGGGGGCGTGGTGGGCGCGGGGACGCTGCTGACGCCCGAGGACGTCAAGAAGGCCAAGGCGGCGGGGGCCCGCTTCGGGGTGTCGCCGGGGGTCACCGACCGGCTGGTCGGCGCCTGCGAGGACGAGGAGCTGCCGCTTCTCGGCGGTACCGCCACGGTCAGCGAAGCGATGGCGATGCTGGAGCGGGGCTACGAGGTCGCCAAGTTCTTTCCCGCGGAAGCCAACGGCGGTGCGAAGGCGCTGAAGGCCTTCCACGGGCCGCTGCCACAGGTGAGCTTCTGCCCGACGGGCGGGGTGACGCCGGGCAACGCCCGAGACTACCTGGCGCTGCCGAACGTGCTCTGCGTCGGCGGATCCTGGGTGGCGGAGGCGAGCCTGCTCGCCGACGGGCGCTGGGACGAGGTGGAGCGGCTCGCCCGCGAGGCGAACCGACTGAAGGGGGCATGAGCATGACCGATTCGACCTGGCGGGCGCTGACCGAATATGGGGAGGCCGCGAAGGACACGAAGATCACCGGGCTCTTCGAGCGCGATCCCGACCGGTTCGGCGCGTTCTCGGTGTCCCTCGGCGACATGCTGCTCGATTTCTCCAAGACCTCGATCGACGCCGCCGCGCTCGAGCTCCTTATCCAGCTCGCCGAGGAGCGCGGGGTGCCGGAGCGGCGCGACCTGATGTTCACCGGGGCGAAGATCAACACCACCGAGGACCGGGCGGTGCTGCACATCGCGCTCCGCAATCGCTCGGGCAAGCCGATCCTCGTCGACGGGCACGACGTGATGCCGGAGGTGGACGGCGTCCTAGATCGCATGGCGGCGTTCTCGGACGGCATCCGCTCCGGGGCGATCGCCGCCACCGACGGGGGAAAGTTCACCGACATCGTCAACATCGGCATCGGCGGCAGCGACCTCGGGCCGGCAATGGCGACGCTGGCGCTCGCCCCCTACCACGACGGGCCGCGGGCGCACTTCGTCTCGAACGTCGACGGGGCGCATATCCACGACACCCTCCAGGGCCTCGATCCGAAGCGCACCCTGATCATCGTTGCCTCGAAGACCTTCACCACCCTCGAGACGATGACCAACGCCCGGACGGCGATGACCTGGATGCGGGCGACCCTGGGCGAATTCGCGGGCGCGCATTTCGCCGCGGTCTCGACGGCCCTCGACAAGACGGCCGCCTTCGGGATCGACCCGGCGCGGGTCTTCGGCTTCTGGGACTGGGTCGGCGGGCGGTATTCGGTCTGGGGGGCGGTCGGCCTGCCGCTGATGATCGCCGTAGGACCGGAGAACTTCACCGCGTTCCTGACCGGCGCCCACGAGATGGACCGGCATTTCGCCACGGCGCCGCTCAAGCAGAACATGCCGGTGCTGCTCGGGATGGTGGGGATCTGGCACCGGAACTTCTGCGGCTATCCGACCCGCGCCATCCTGCCCTACGACCAGCGGCTGCTGCGGCTGCCGGCCTATCTGCAGCAGCTCGACATGGAATCGAACGGCAAGAGCGTGACGCTCGACGGCAGCCCGGTGGCGAGCGCGACCGGGCCGGTGGTCTGGGGCGAGCCGGGGACGAACGGGCAGCACGCCTTCTACCAGCTCCTCCACCAGGGCACCAACGTCGTGCCCTGCGAGTTCATGGTGGCCGCGGTCGGGCACGAGCCGGCGCTCGAGTATCACCACGAAATCCTGCTCGCCAACTGCCTCGCCCAGTCCGAGGCCCTGATGAAGGGCCGCACCCTTGCGGAGGCGCGGGCGACGGTGAAGGACCCGGCGCTGGCGCCGCACAAGGTGTTTCCGGGAAACCGGCCGTCGACGACGCTGACCTATGCGATGCTCGATCCGGCGACGCTTGGACGGATCATCGCTCTCTACGAGCACCGGGTGTTCGTCGAGGGGGTGATCTGGGGGATCAACAGCTTCGACCAGTGGGGGGTGGAACTCGGCAAGGAGCTCGCCACCGCCCTGCTGCCGCTGGTGCAGAGCGGCAGCGGGTTCGGCGCCAAGGACGGCTCGACCGCAGGGCTGCTCGAGACGATCACCGCCCTCAGGGGGTGACGGCGGAGCGTTCGACGACCACCGTGCAGCGGGCGTGACGGACGACGCGGGCCGCGGTCGATCCCAGGAAGTAGTCGGTGTAGTCGGGGCGGTGGGAGCCGAGGATGATCGCGTCGGCGCCCATCGCTTCCGCCTCCGCCAGGATCTCGACGGCGGGCGAGCCTTCGCGCAGGACCACGTGTCCGTTCAGCCCCTCGCGGTCGGCGATGTCCTCCACGCGGGCTTTGGCGGCGTCGCGGTTCTCGGCGATGACATCCTTGGGGATCTGGGATGCGACGTAGGCGGGGATCGGATCGATGACGTGAAGGACGGTGATCCAGCCCTCCGCGCCGGCGAGGTGCTTGGCCACGGTCAGGATGTGCCGCGCGACTTCGCCGTGGCTCGGGTCGACGGGAACGAGGATGTTCTTGTACATGTTCGATCCTCCGAAAGGTGAGGATGGATGATGGACGGCGGCGCGAGCGGCGGCATTGATCTGGATCAGGTGCCGGATGGGCTGCGTCTGGTGCATGCCGACGCGCAGCTCCTGGTGTTCGACAAGCCCTCCGGTCTGCTGACCGTTCCGGCCAAGCCGCCCGGTCCCGCTGACTGCCTGGAGGCGCGGGTGGGGGCAGCCTTTCCCGGGGCGCTGCTGGTGCATCGGCTCGACCGGGATACCTCCGGCCTCGTGGTCTTCGCGCGGACCCGGCTGGCGCAGCGGCATCTCAACTGGCAGTTCGAGCGGCGGCAGGTGGAGAAGACCTACGTGGCGCGGGTGGCGGGCGCGGTGGCGGGCGAGGCCGGGCGGATCGACCTGCCGCTGATCTGCGACTGGCCGAACCGGCCGCGGCAGATGGTGTGCCACGCCCGCGGCAAGCCGTCGGTGACCGAGTGGCGGGTGCTGGCGCGCGAGCCGGGGGCGACGCGGCTGGAGCTCAGGCCGCTGACCGGGCGGAGCCACCAGCTCCGGGTACACCTGCTGGCGCTCGGGCATCCGATCCTGGGGGATCCGTTCTACGGGGACGCGGGCTCGGCGCCGCGGATGCAGCTCCACGCGGCGGCGATCGGCTTCCGGCATCCGGAAGGCGGCGCCCGGGTGGGGTTCGCGGCGGCGGTGCCGTTCTAGGCGATGGACGGGCTGACGGTCTTCGGGCTCGTCGCGGTGACGCTGATGCTGGTCTTCTATGCGCTGGAGGACCGCAGCCGTTGGTGCGTCCTCGGCTTCGCCGTTGCCTGCCTCCTCGGGTCGGCCTACGGCTTCTTGCAGGGAGCGTGGCCGTTCGGGCTGGTCGAGGCGATCTGGGCGATGGTGGCTCTGCGGCGGTGGCGGTTGCGGAAGGGAGCGGACGATGGCGGATGAGATCGCGCTCCGGGTGCGGGTGACCGGGCGGGTGCAGGGGGTGTGGTTCCGCGGCTGGGCCGAGGACCAGGCCCGGCTGCGCGGGGTGCGCGGCTGGGTGCGGAACGAGCGGGACGGGGCGGTGGTGGCGGTGCTGGCGGGGCCCGAGGCGGCGGTCGCGGCGATGGTCGAGGCGATGCGCAGCGGGCCGCCTCAGGCACGGGTCGAGGAGGTGACCGTGGCGCCGGCGGAGGACGAGGGGTTCGCAGGGTTCGAGGTCCGCAGGGTGTGAACAGGGGGTGTGTTCACGCGTGATACACTGGCAAGTGTCTGATATCAGGGCGATTCATCTTTAATAATTTTCCGTAAAAACTGGGTGGGCCGCTCGCCCGTCAGAGCCAGGCGGCGCCGCGGACGCCGGAGCTGTCGCCGTGGACGTTCTGCAGGAGGCGGGTGTTGAACTTGTCGCCGAAGACGTGCGGCCGGATCAGCGGCGGGACGGTCTCGTAGAGGCGGGAGACGTTGGAGAGGCCGCCGCCGAGCACGATGACGTCCGGGTCGAGGATGTTGACGATGAGCCCAAGCGAGCGGCCGAGGCGGTCCTCGTAGCGACGCAGGGTCTCCTCGGCGAGGGCGTCGCCGGCGGCGGCGAGGTCGACGATCTCCTGGGCCTTCGGCGCCTCCTCGACCGGGATGCCCTTGCGGCGGGCGAAGTCGGCGGCGAAGTTCGGGCCGGAGAGCCACGCCTCGGTATGGCCGGGGACGCCGCAGGAGCAGACCGGGCCGGGGCGCTCGTCGTCGAGCGGGGTGGGCAGCGGGACGTGGCCCCATTCGCCGCCGATGGCGTTGATGCCCTCGACCAGGCGCCCGTGGACGACGATGCCGCCGCCGACGCCGGTGCCGAGGATCACCCCGAAGACCACCTCGGCGCCGGTGCCGGCGCCGTCGACGGCCTCGGAGAGGGCAAAGCAGTTGGCGTCGTTGGCGATCTTCACCGGCCGGGAGATGGCCGCGGCGAGGTCGTCGCGCAGGTCGCGGCCGTGGAGCCAGGTGGAATTGCCCAGCGAGATCCGCCCGGTCTTGCGGTCAACCGACCCGGGGACGCCGATACCCACGGTCTCGATACGGCCGCCAGCCTCGGATTCCAGGCGCTGGAGCAGGTCGCGAATGGCCCGGATGCCGCCGTCGTAGTCGAAGCGCGGGGTGGGGACGCGGGCGCGGGCGCGTTCGGAGCCGTCCGGGCCCAGGACGATGCCCTCGATCTTGGTGCCGCCGTAGTCGAGCCCCAGCCGCATCGCAGCCCTCCCGGTTTTGCCGGCGAGTATCGCGGAGGGCATGCGTAGGCGCAACTGGCTGCCGCGCTGAAGTCGGGAACACGGTCAGGCCGAGAGTGGCTATTGGACGATCGCTAAGTAGGCCCCCCTGCGGAGCCGTTGCGGGCGTCCCACGGTGTGCGGCAATCCTACCTTCCCCGGGGGCGCGCGATGATCTATCGCAGGGGCCATGTTCTGGAAGCTGCCGGTTCTCGGCAAGATCAGCAAGATCGGCATCGTGCCGCCCGCGCCGCAGCCCGGGCGCGACGGGGTGGCGGTGGTGCTGATCGTCCGGAACGAGGCGCGGCACATCCGGGAATGGGCGGGCTTTCACCTGGCCGCCGGGGTGCGGCGGTTCGTGGTCTACGACAACGGCGGCACCGACGCGACGATCCCGATCCTGCGCGAGACGCTGCCGGAGGCGGCGCTGACGGTGGTGCCCTGGACGCAGGTGTTCAGCGATGCGCGGCTGCGGCGGGAGATCCACAACCAGGTGCTGGCCTATGCCCATGCCGCGAGCAATTTCGGCGGCGCGGTGCGGTGGATGGCGTTCATCGACGCCGACGAGTTCCTGGTGCCTAAGCAGGCGGCGAGCATTCCCGAGGCGCTGGCGCATCTCGGGGGTGCGCGCAACGTCTCGCTGCCCTGGCACATGTTCGGGCGGTCGGGGCACGGGGCGGCGCCGGAGGGTGGGGTGCTCCGCAATTATCTGCGTCGGGCGCGGGATCCGATGAGCGACGTGCGCGGGATCCGCGCGTTCAAGGTGATCGTCGATCCCTGCCACCTGACGGCGCTCCGGGTGCATTCGATGGAGACGGACGGCAGCGGGCGGACGTGCAACGACGCGGGGGTCGAGGTGGAGGAAGCGGAGCGGGAGAGGCCGGGGTTCTACTCGGCGGCGCATCTGCAGCTCAACCACTACTACACGCGGTCGGAGGAGGAGCTGGCGGCGAAGATCGGGCGGGGGCCGAACCTCGCGGCCAAGCGCGGCGAGTACGAGCGCAAGGTGCGGCGGACGGTCGAGAACATCGAGGCCGACGAAGTTGAAGACCGGGCGGCGCTCGACTATCTGGCGCGGATCGGGTGGGATCCATGCGCAGCGAGCTGATCGTCTCGACCTACAACAGCCCGGAGGCACTGATCCTCTGCCTCACCTCGGTGGCGGCGCAGACGGTGCTGCCCGACAGCATCTGCATCGCCGACGACGGGTCGGGGCCGGAGACCCGGGCGGCGGTCGACGCCTTCGCGGCGGCGCATCCGGAGCTTCAGTTCCGGCATGTCTGGCAGGAGGACCGGGGCTTCGAGAAGGCGGCAATCCTCAACAAGGCGATCGCCAGCTCGGAGGCCGAGTTCCTGATCTTCATCGACGGCGACGTGCTGATCCATCCGGATTTTGTCGCGCGCCATATGGAGTTGGCGCGTCGGGGCGCGTTCTCGACCGGGAGCCTGATCCGGCTCGACGAAGTGGCGACGGCGAGCGTGACGCCGGAGATGGTGACGGACGGGGTGGTGTTCGACCGGGAGTGGCTCCGGGCCAACCGGGCGATCGACCGGTTCGGGACCTGGCTGAAGACGATGCCGTTTCCGCGGCCGGTGCAGGCGTTCCTCGACCGCGCGACGCCGGTGCAGAAGGCGCTCTGCGGGGCGAACGCCTCGCTGTTCCGGGAGGACGCGTCTGAAGGTCAACGGCTTCGACGAGACGATCAAGTACGGCGGCGTCGACAAGGAGTTCGGGGTGCGGCTGCAGAACGCCGGGGTGCGGGGGCAGCACCTGCGGTATACGGCGCCCTTGGTGCATCTCGACCACCCGCGGGGCTATGCGGACCCGGAGAAGATCCGGCGGCACAAGGCGCATATCCGCGAGGTGCGGCGGTCGCGGGCGGGGTTCACGCCGGACGGCATCGTGAAGGCGAACGTCGAAAAATGGTTGCGGGACCGCGATGGACCCGAGGGGGCCGGAGCGGGAGGGAAGCTCATCGGCGTCAAAGGTTTACGGGGGTTTGGCGGGGCTGGAATGCGTATGGAATGCGGCTGGAAAGTGCCCATACGATCTTCACGCGGGCTCAATCCTTAACGTGTAGACTGCGCGAAGCCCGACCGGTTCGCAGGCGGGTCATCCCGGCTGGCTCGCGCCTTCCCGGGCGCGGCGATGGGCCATGAGAACGCCGAGGCGATCACGGAGCGTGGCGTCTGGATCGAGGGGCCATGGACTGCCGCTCGCCGACCTCCAGGTCTGGAAGCCCTGAACGTTCGCGTGGCCCACGCGGATGGCGGCGCCGCCATTCTCGGGTTCCTGAGCCGGCGGCGCGGAGGGCCGCGGTCGCTTTGAGCCCGTGTACTCAAACCGCTCCTCCGTACGCTTTGCGCCAAAGCGATCGTCCGTATCGCGGGACGTTGGACCAGCGCCTGCGTCCGAAGGTTCGGAAAGACGATGCCGAACGTTCGAAATCATGCTTTCGGGCGCATGCGGAAAGCGCTGACGCCACTGTTGTGGGAGTTGCCGCCCGATGCGGTCGCGAACCACCAAAGGAAGTACGATGTACCGAACGACCCAGACTCTCGCGCCTCGGACCCTGCTGATCGCCGTAGTGCTTGCCGGCGGCGCCGGGGGCGCATGCGCGACAGAGACGCTGACCGAAGCGCCGACGATGGCCGCGATGCAGACCGATTCCGGCTACACGATCCCCGCAGGTGCTCGCGGGGTGGCCTATGTCGAATCACCTCGTCAGGCGTCCTTGTTCAATCTGCGCGGCACTGCCGGGCGGGGCGTAATCGTGATCCGCGATGGCGAGACCGAAGATTGCCTCCTCATCGCGGTCCGGCTTGTCGCCGGAGACTTCGGCGGCGACTCGATCCGGACGAAGACCGCTGAACCCATTCGCCTTGCCCTCCGCAGCGAACGGGTGGTCGAGGCCCTGGCCAAGGGCGACGACGTCGTCAGCGACATGTTTCGTGTCACGGCGGGGGAGGACGATCCGGAGGCCGACATCGGGATCCTGTCGGGGCTGACCGGAACCGAGGGGTTCGTTCTGAACCCCGGAGGCTCCATTGCGGCCGACATCTTCGGCGTCCGCAGCGAGCGGACGCGGTGCAGGGCCATTGCTGGCGCGTCCTAAGCCGCGCCTGCTCCCGCACGAAAGCCGGAGGGCGTCTGTCCGACGATCCTCCGGAACTCGGTGTTGAAACTGGATTTGCTGACGAAACCGGACTCGAACATCACTTCGGTAATCGGCAGGTCGGTTTCGCGCAGCAGTTCCTTCGCGTGCCTGATGCGATGGCCGTTGATATAACGCGAGAAGTTCTCCCCCGTGCATCTGTTCGCGGCGTTGGACACGTCGCGGGCAGGCACGCCGAGGCGACGCGCGGTGCGCGACAACGTCAGATTGCTGTCGCGATAGGCGTTCTTTTCGGTCATCAGCGAGTCCAGGGCGGCAAGCAGCGCGCGGTCCGCGTCCGACGGCGTGCCCGTATCCTTAGGACTCGCGCCAGCGTGGGTCGCGGCGCGCAGCACCATCGGCGCACCGATCAGCGCCGCCGCGAGGACCACTGCGGTGAGCAGGCCCGAGGCGCCGCTCAGCAACCGAAGCACCGCCGCGTCGCCTCCGAGAATGGCGGCCGCCAGGATCAGGCTGTCCGTCGCCACGATCAACGCAAGCAGCGCAAGCGTAGCGAAGAGTGCTGCGCGCACCATTGCGAGCGCGTGCGGCGGCACGTTGATGAAGCTGTCGGCCGGCAGCGCGAGTAGCGTCGCCAGGCGAGTCAGATAGAGGCCTGTCACTCCCAGGACGATCACGTCGTCGAGACCGGTCCATCCCAGGATCGCCAGCTGGCAAACGACGATGGGCACGGCGTGCCGGATCAGCATCGCCTGCCACTCTG
Organism: uncultured Alphaproteobacteria bacterium; assembly: GCA_963798385.1. GTDB lineage: Bacteria > Pseudomonadota > Alphaproteobacteria > Rhodobacterales > Rhodobacteraceae > Amaricoccus. The sequence goes on from CAWCTE010000001.1 coordinate 201,503, forward strand.
TCCGGTCATCCTGCGTCAGGGCCCGAAAACCCAGGTAGGCCAGCGGCGCGACCATGACCGCGACGGCCGGCTGAACCCGCGCCGCCCAGTCCGCACCGAACGACAACCGCGCACCGAGCAGGGCGGCGACGATCGCAAGGCAGGCCAGAAATCCGGACAGCAGCAGCAGCGCGGGCATCGGCGCTCTGCCGCTTCGCATCAGCGTGAAGGCGGCAATCGTTGCCAGCACCGTCACGAGCCACGCAAGGGGGAGTGATTCCATTCTGAGGATCTGCCGATACCCGCAATGCCCAAAGGCGTGGAAGCCCAGCCTGTTGATAGCGGCAAAGTTGGTCAATGTCCGTCTTGAGCCCGGGTGCGGCCGTCGCGATAGGTGCGGGGCGGTGGGCCCTTTACGATTTTGACCGCCGGCAAAATCAAAGCGCGACTGCCCTGCCGGGGCAGGCGCGTTTTCACGGTTCGGGGTTGCACTTCAGCGGTAAAGGCATTCGCCCCAAGGGGATGACATGAGCTCATGTCGCTTTGGCCGAGACCGGCCGTCGTGTGTCCAAGGGTGATTCATGGCGCTTCGCTCGTTCGGTGAAAGCGCCGCGCCCCTATCACACCAGCGCCACCAACTGTGCGTGCAGGGCGGGGCCGGCGGCGATGAGGCCGGGGACGAGGGGGGCGGGGCGGTTGTAGGCGAGGGGGGCGCCGGTGCGGTCGGTGATGCGGCCGCCGGCCTCGGCGACGATGATCGCCCCGGCGGCGACGTCCCACTCGTAGGTGTCGCGGAAGGTGACGGCGGCGTCGGCGTCGCCCTCGGCGACGAGGCAGAGGCGGTAGGCGAGCGACGGGCGGAACAGGCGCTCGACGGCAGGCACGCCGCCCGGCCAGTGCGCGGCGGTCATCTGGTTGGCGTTGGCGAGGACCCGGGCGCCGGCGGGGTCGCGGCGGCTCCCGGCGGCGATCGCGGCGCCGTTCAGCCGGGCGCCGCCGCCGCGGGCGGCGGTGTAGGTGCGCCCGAGCATCGGCATGTGGACGACGCCGGCGGTGACCTCGCCGCGCTCGACCACGGCGAGCGCCAGCGCCCAGGCCGGCTCGCCGGCGAGAAACGCCCGGGTGCCGTCGATGGGGTCGACGACGAAGACCCGCTCGGCGTCGAGGCGTTCGGGACCGTCCTCGCTTTCCTCCGACAGCCAGCCGTAGCCGGGCCGGGCGGCGGCGAGTTCGGCGCGGAGCAGGCGGTCGACCTCGAGGTCGGCGTCGCTGACCGGGCCCTGGCCGCCGGGCTTCTCCACCACGCGCCCCGGGTCGGCGGCGCGGGCGCGGGCCACCTCGCCGGCGGCCCGCGCCGCGCGCTCGAGGAGCGCGAGGTCAGCTTCCGGCAATGACCAGCCCATCGACGAGGAGGCTCGGCACCACCCGGCCGAGCCAGGACCGGGCATCGTTGGCCGGGCGGATGGTCATGAGCATGTCGCGCAGGTTGCCGGCGATGGTGCATTCGTTGACCGGGCGGACGATCTGGCCGTTCTCGATCCAGAAGCCGCCGGCGCCGCGGGAATAGTCGCCGGTCGTCGGGTTGATGGTGGCGCCGATCAGCGAGGTGACGAGGAGGCCGGTGCCCATCTCGGCGAGGAGGTCGGCGTGGCTCGCGGTCCCTTGGGTGAGCGCGAGGTTGCCGGCCGCGGGCGACGGCGGCGCCGAGGTGCCGCGTGCGGCGTTGCCGGTGCTCGCAAGGCCGAGCTGGCGGGCGGTGGCGAGGTCGAGGGTCCAGCCCATGAGGACACCGTTCTCGACCAGCGCCCGGCGCGCGACCGGCAGGCCTTCGCCGTCGAAGGGCCTGGAGCCGCCGATCCGCGGGCGGAGCGGGTCCTCGACGAGGTCGAGGCCGGCGGGCAGCACCTGCTCGCCCATGGCGTCCTTGAGCCAGCTGGCGCCGCGGGCGATGGCGCTGCCGTTGATCGCCGAGACGAGGTGGCCGATCAGCCCGGACGCGACGCGCTCGTCGTAGAGGACCGGATAGCGGCCGGTCGGCGGCTTGCCGGCGCCGGCCCGCGCCGCGGTGCGCTCACCGGCGAGCCGGCCGATGCCGGCGGCGTCGGGCAGCTCGGACCGGTGGACCCGGCTCTCGAAGGCGTAGTCGCGCTCCATACCCGTGCCTTCGCCGCAGATCGCCACCGCCTGGATGGCGTGGCCGGTGCGACCGTAGCCGCCGGAGAAGCCGTTGCTGGCGGCGAGGTGGATACGGCTCGCCGACCAACTGGCGCCGGCGCCGTCCATGCGGGTGATGCCGGGCACGGCCAGCGCCGCCGCTTCGGCCTCGAGCGCCGACGCCTTTAGGTCGTCGGGCGACGGCATCGGTTCGCGGTCCTCGAGGTCGAGCGCCGCGGCGTCCCAGCCCTGCGCCAGCTCCTCGGGGGCGGCGAGGCCACACCACTTGTCCTCCGGCGCCTCGCGCGCCATCGCCACCGCGCGCTCGGCCATGGCGGCGATGGTGGTGTCGCGGATGTCGCTGGCCGAGACGCAGGCCTGGCGCCGGCCGATCAGCACCCGGAGGCCGATGTCGACGCCCTCGGCGCGCTCGGCCTGCTCGAGTTCGCCGTTACGGACTTCGATCGACAGGCTGTCGCCGGCGACGGCGATGGCGTCGGCGGCGCCGGCGCCCGCGGCCCTGGCGGCGTCGAGGAGCCGGGCGGTCAGGCCCGCGAGATCGGCCGCCATCAGCGCGGCCTCGGCAGGGCAGGAAGCGCAGCGGCGGGCGTGGGGGACATGGGCTCGTCTCGGGACTGGGTGATCTGGCGCCCGCTACCTAGGGGGTTTTCCGGCGCGAAACAACCATACCGCCGGCCGGCCCTTGCCTTTCCGGCCCCGAGCGCCTTTCATCGCCCGAAACGGCGCATCGCGGGAGGCGACGAGAATGGGGCTGCTCTCCGGGAAATCCGTGATCCTCACCGGCGCCAGCCGGGGAATCGGCGCGGCGGCCGCGGAGGCGATGGCCGCCGAGGGCGCCGCGCTCCTCCTGCTCGCCCGCAGCGCCGAAGGCATCACCACCCTCGCCACCCGCCTGCGCAAGGCCGGCGTCCAGGCGGAGGCGATGACCTGCGACGTCTCGGAGTTCTCGCAGGTGCAGGCGGCGGTCGGGCGGGCGCACGAGGCGTTCGGGCGGATCGACGTGCTCGTCAACAACGCCGGGGTGATCGAGCCGATCGGCCCGATGGCGGCGGCCGACCCCCGCGCCTGGGCGCATGCCGCCGACATCAACTTCAAGGGAGTGTTCTTCGGCATGCGCGCGGTGCTGCCGGCGATGCGGGCGCAGGGCGCGGGCGTCATCGTCAACCTCGGCTCTGGCGCCGCGCACAACCCGCTCGAGGGCTGGAGCCACTATTGCGCCGCCAAGGCCGCGACCCACATGCTGACCCGCTGCGCGCATCTCGAGAACCGCGGGCGCGGGGTGCGGGTGGTATCGCTGTCGCCGGGCACGGTGGCGACCGACATGCAGCGGCAGATCAAGGCCTCCGGCATAAATCCGGTCAGCCAGATGGACTTCGCCGCGCACGCGCCGGTCGAGGACCCGGCGCGGGCGCTGGTCTGGCTCTGCACCGACGCCGCCGCCGACCTCGCCGGCGAGGAGGTGTCGCTGCGCGACCCGGCAATCCGGGCGCGCATCGGTCTCTGAGCCGGCTCAGGCCGCCCGGCCCGGCGGCGCGAAGGCCTGGCCGAAGGCCGCCCAGTCGACGTCTCCCGCCGCCGCCCGGGCGCTCCAGGCATCGAGACGGTCGGCGCCTTCGGCCGTCAGGTACGGCCGGATCGCCGCGAACAGGTCGCGGGGATCGAGACCGCCGGCGGCCGCGGCCTCCGGGCCGCCGTAGCGGATGGTGCGGCTGCCGGGGACGAAGGCGTCGAGGGACTGTGTCCAGGCCTCGTCGGGCCAGCGCAGCGTCAGCCCGCGCGCCACCGGGTCGTAGACCGCGGTGAACAGCGTCCCGAAGCCGGCGTCGTAGTTCCGCTGGAACAACGGCTCGTGGAGGAAGGCGCCGGCCAGCGCGTCGAGCGAGACGCCCGACTCCACCAGGTGGCTCAGGCGATCGCGGCGCTCGACGGTGCGGGTGAAGCCGGGGCGCTCCGCGGCCTCGGGGCCGTGCTGGTGGTTGGTCGCCACCGACGGGGCGACAACGCGGGCGCCGCCGCCGGGGTGAAGCTCGATCGTCGCCGTCGCGCCGTGCCGGTCGGCGAGGGTGACGTTGTAGGCCATATGCGAGGGCACGCGGCCGAGGACGGCGAGCGCCTCGGGCACGGTCGTGCAGGTCTCCAGCACGTAGCGCAGGATCGTCGTCACCCCGAACCCCGGTGCCACGTCGCCGCGCCCGCCGAAGGCCAGCGCCACCGCGAGGCCGGCGTCGTTGATGCCGTCCGAGACACCCCAGAGGAACTCGACCATGCCCATGACTGGCCGGCCCGACCACTCGGACCGCAGCAGCAGCCCCTCGTTCAGGTCGGGCGAGAGATCGTAGTTGCGCACCAGCCGGACAGCCCCACCGGTGGCGAGTGCCGCAACCGAGCAGCCGCCGAGATACGCCGGCGGGCACCAGGTCGAAAGGAACCGCGCCGCTTCGTCGCCGTTACCTGCGGCGTGGGCGAGCCGGCGGTGGATCGGCACGAGCTCCGGCATGTGCCGGGCGAGGGCCGCCTCGCAGGCGGCCCGGTCGGGACCGCGGTCGCCGCCGCGAGCGCGGAACCAGGCGCGGTAGGCCGGCCAGGACCGCTGCCACCGGGCGGCCCAGAGCGGACCGACCTCCGGCTCGGAGACGGCGTCAAAGGTCAGGGAACGGGAAGTCATCAAGAAGTCCTTTCGAGGGCGCGAATGCGCTTAGGCCATCCATATGGATGTTATACGGATGGTTTCTAGTCCAAAAGGGGACACGGCTTCGTCATCGGCTCGCGGGCTGCGTCGGCTGCGCGGGGCGGCATTGCTTTCGCTGCACCTGCGGTTAAGCTGCGCCGAACCCCCAAACCCCCGGAGGTGTCCATGGCCCCGCAGCTGCTCCATCTCGTGTTCGGCGGCGAACTGGTCGATCCGCAACAGACCGAGTTTCGCGACGTCGACGGCATCGACATCGTCGGCATGTTTCCCGACTACGCCTCGGCCTATACCGCGTGGAAGTCGAAGGCGCAGTCGACCGTGGACAACGCCCATGTCCGGTATTTCATCGCCCACCTCCACCGCCTGACTGACGAGGAGAGCCCGGCCGCGGCGACCGAGCCGCTGGGCTAGGGCGGCCTGGCCAGGCCGATGGCGGCACCCGCCTCCTTCCTGCTGCGCCTTTACCTCGCCGCCTCGCGGCGCGGCGCCGGCTTCGCGCGCCGCAGCCTCGAGAAGCGGCGGGCCGAGGGCAAGGAGGATGCCGAACGCCTGCCCGAACGCATGGGCGAGGCGAGCCTGCCGCGGCCGGACGGGGAGCTGGCCTGGTTTCATGCTGCGAGCGTCGGCGAGGCGGCATCGCTGCTCGAGATGCTGCGCCGGCTGACCCAGGCGCGACCCGGCCTCTCCTGCCTCGTCACCACCGGCACGGTGACCTCGGCGCAGTTCCTGGCCGACCGGCTGCCGGAGAACTGCTTGCACCAGTACGTGCCGGTGGACGTGTTGCCCTGGGTACGGCGCTTCCTCGATCACTGGCGCCCGGACGTGGCGGTCTGGACCGAGAGCGAGCTCTGGCCGGCGATGCTCGCCGAGGCCAGTGCCCGTGGCATCCCGATGCTGCTGATCAACGCCCGGATCTCGGCGCGGAGCTTCCGGCGCTGGCGCTCGATGGGCGGGATGGCGCGCGCCCTCCTCGGACGCTTCGACCGCATCCTCGCCCAGGACGATCTCGCCGGCGAGCAACTCCTCATCCTCGGCGCCGATCCCGACCGCCTGAGCGTCGAGGGGACGCTGAAGGAAGGGGCGGCACCGCTGCCCTATGACGAGGCCGAGCGGGTGGCGATCGCCCGGGCGTTCCGGGGACGCTCGGTCTGGCTCGCGGCCTCCACCCATCCGGGCGAGGAGGAGATCGTCATCGGTGCCCACGTCACCGCCCGCCGGGCGCTGCCGATGCTGGCGCTGATCCTGGCGCCGCGGCACCCGGTCCGCGGCGACGCGTTGGCCGAGATGCTGCGGGCGCGCGGCTTTTCGGTGGCGCAGCGCTCGAAGGGCGAGGCGATCGGTGCGGATACCGACGTCTACCTCGCCGACACCCTCGGCGAGATGGGGCTCTGGTACCGCATCGCCGCGGTGAGCTTCGTCGGCGGCAGCCTCGTCGAGGTCGGCGGCCACAATCCCTTCGAGCCCGCCCTCCTCGGCAGCGCCATCCTCTTCGGCCCGCACGTGCGCAACTTCGCCGACGGCTACCGGCGGCTGTCGGACGCGGACGCGGCGATGCTGGTGCGCACCGAGGCGGAGCTCGCCGAGGCGCTGGTGGCGACGATGGCGCCGGACCGGGCGGCGGCGATGGCCGCCGCCGGCTGGGCCGCCTGCAGCGAAGGCGCCGAGGTGACCGACACGGTGCTGGCGGCGATCGGCGATCTCCTCGACGGCCGGCGCTGATGCGCGCCCCGGCGTTCTGGTCCAACCCGCCGGCGCGGCCGGGGCTGCTCGCGCACCTGCTGGCGCCGCTGGCCTGGGCCTGGGCGGCGGCGACCCGGCGGCGGCTGGCGCGGCCCGGTGTGCGGCTGGGGGTACCGGTGATCTGCGTCGGCAACCTCACAGCCGGAGGCGCCGGTAAGACCCCGACGGTGATCGCACTGGTCGAACGCCTGAAAGGCCGCGGCGTCGCCGTGCAGGTGGTCTCCCGCGGCCATGGGGGCAGCCTCGAGGGGCCGGTGCGGGTCGAGGAGCGCCGCCACAAGGCGGCCGAGGTCGGCGACGAGCCGCTGCTTCTCGCCGCCTTCGCGCCGGTCTGGGTGGGCCGCGACCGCGCCGCCGCCGGCCGCGCGGCGGCGGCGGACGGGGCGCAGGTGGTGGTGATGGACGATGGGATGCAGAATCCCGACCTCGCCAAGGACCTGACCATCGTGGTGGTCGATGCCGAGGTCGGCTTCGGCAACGGACGGGTGATGCCCGCGGGCCCGCTGCGCGAGCCGGTGGCCGCGGGGCTGGCCCGCGCCGACCTCGTCCTCGCCGTCGGCCCGGCCGAGGCAAGGGCGCGGTTCCGGGAGGCGTGGCGCGCGGCGCGGCCGCCGGTCCTCGGCGCCGCCATCGAGCCGCTGCGCACCGGCATGGATTGGCGCGGCCTGCGCGCCTTCGCCTTCGCCGGCATCGGCCGGCCGGAGAAGTTCTTCGCGACCCTGCGCGGCCTCGGGGCGGAGGTGGTGGGGGCGGAGGGCTTCGCCGACCACGCGCCCTACGACACCCGGCTGCTCACCCGGCTCCAGGCCGACGCCAAGGCCCGCGGCTCGCAGCTGGTGACCACCGAGAAGGACGCCGCCCGCCTGCCGCCGGCGTTTCGGATGCGGGTGCTGGTGGTGCCGGTACGTCTGGAGGTCGAGGACTGGGCGCCGCTCGACGCCGCGCTTGAGCGGCTCGGGCTCTGACGAAAACCCTGGTTGACGAAAAGTAAATCTCGCGGACGAATCCAAATTAAATCAATGGTATGACCCGCCTGCGCAAGTTGCGCAGGCGGGTCATATCAGGCCGGATCAGCTCTCGCGGTACCAGATCGAATGCTCGATCTTATCGCCGAGCTCGGGATAGTCCGCGGCGTGGAAGATCGGCTCCTTGCCCTCCTTGCGCTGGGCAAAATAGTCCCGGGTGAGCTTCACCACCGTGCCGGAGAGGGCGACGATGGCGATGAGGTTGATCGTCGCCATCAGCCCCATCGACGCATCCGCGGTGTTGAACACCGTCGCCACCGCCTGCAGCGATCCCCAGACCACCATCAGCAGCACCACCACCCGCAGCACCAGAAGGCCCGTAGCGTTGCCGACGCCGAGGTAGACCATCGCCATCTCCGAGTAGGAGTAGTTGCCGATGATCGAGGTAAACGCGAAGAAGAAGATCGCGATCGCCACGAAGTAGGTGCCGAAGCTGCCGATGTGCTCGCCGAGTGCTGCCTGGGTGAGCTGCGTCCCGGTAACCTCGCCGCCCGGCACGTAGGCGTTCGACAGCAGGATCATCATCGCCGTGCAGGTGCAGATCACCAGCGTGTCGATGAAGACGCCGAGCGCCTGCACGAAGCCCTGGCTCGACGGGTGGTGCGGCACCGGCGTCGCCGCCGCCGCGATGTTGGGCGCCGAGCCCATGCCCGCCTCGTTGGAGAAGAGCCCGCGCTTCACCCCGTTCAGCATCGCCGCCGCGACTCCGCCGGTGACCCCGCCCGCGGCTTCCTGCAGGCCGAAGGCCGAGCCGATGATGTGCCCGAACATTCCCGGGATCTGCGGCAGGTGGGTGACCACCACCCAGAGCGCCACCAGGAGGTAAATGCCCGCCATCAGCGGCACGATATACTCGGCCACCTGCGCGATCTTGCGGATGCCGCCGAAGATCACCACGGCGGTGATTGCCGCGACCACGAGGCCGGTCACGATCTTCGGGATCCCGAAGCCGCCCTGCACCGCCTCGGCGATCGAATTGGCCTGGACCGCGTTGAAGACGAGGCCGAAGGACAGGATGAGACAGGCCGAGAAGATCGACCCGAGCCACGGCATGCCGAGCCCCTTGGCGATGTAGAACGCCGGGCCGCCGCGATAGACCCCGGCCTCCCCTTCCGGCCCGTGCGTCTTGTAGAGTTGCGCCAGGGTGGATTCAGAGTATGCCGTGGCCATGCCGACCAGAGCCACCATCCACATCCAGAAGATCGCCCCCGGTCCGCCAAGCGTCAGCGCCACCGCAACGCCGGCGATGTTGCCGGTGCCGACCCGGCTGGCGAGGCTGGTGGCCAGCGCCTGGATCGGGGTGATGCCTTCCTTGTCGGTCTCCGGCGCGCTACGCACCACCCGGAACATCTCGCCGAAGTGGACGATCTGCTGGAAGCCGAGCCGGATCGTGAAGTAGACGCCGACGGCGAGCAGGCCGTAGATCAGCACGTAGCCCCAGAAGATCGTGTTCAGAAAGTCGATGATCGCATTCATTGGCTGTCCCCCGCCGGCGCATTCGCGCAACTTCTGCAAGAAAAGGCTACGCCCGGTCAGGCGCCCTGTAAACCGGCACTTGCCGCAGCGCAGCGAGGCGCGGGACAAAGCCATTGCGCCCCTCGGGGGGCCTGCCTAAGGTGGCCCGACACCACCAGCCGGGGCCAAATTTCATGGAGATCAAGCGCGTTGGCGTGATCGGCGCCGGCCAGATGGGCAACGGCATCGCCCATGTCTTCGCGCTCGCCGGCTTCGACGTCGACCTCCATGACGTCTCCAAGGAAGCGCTCGATGCCGCCCCCGGGATTATTGCCGGCAACCTCGAGCGCCAGGTCGCGCGCGGTCGGCTGTCTGCCGAAGACCGCGACGCGGCGATGGCCCGCATCCGTCTCGAGACCGACCTCGCGCCCATCGGCAAGACCGATCTCGTAATCGAGGCGGCGACCGAGAAGGAGGCGCTCAAGCACAAGATTTTCGCGGCGCTGGTGCCGCATCTCGGGCCGGATACCATCCTGACGTCGAACACCTCGTCGATCTCGATCACCCGGCTCGCCTCCGGCACCGACCGGCCGGAGCGATTCATGGGGTTTCACTTCATGAACCCGGTGCCGGTGATGCAGCTCGTCGAGCTCATCCGCGGCATCGCCACCGACGAGGCCACCTACAACACCATGCTCGCCGTGGTGGAGAAGATCGGCAAGACCGCCTCCTCGGCCGAGGACTACCCGGCGTTCATCGTCAACCGGATCCTCATCCCGATGATCAACGAGGCGGTCTATGCCCTCTACGAAGGCGTCGGCTCGGTCGTTTCGATCGACACCTCGATGAAGCTCGGCGCCAACCACCCGATGGGTCCGCTCGAGCTTGCCGACTTCATCGGCCTCGACACCTGCCTCGCGATCATGAACGTGCTCCACGACGGGCTCGCAGACACCAAGTACCGGCCCTGCCCGCTGCTGGTGAAGTACGTCGAGGCGGGGTGGCTGGGCCGCAAGACCCGGCGTGGATTTTACGACTACCGGGGCGAGACGCCGGTTCCGACGCGCTGAGATCGGGCAACGCGCGCGTCACTGGGCCGCGCCGCCGTCGTCGTTCAGCAGGATTGCTGCGATCTGGCTCGCGGATGTCCGTTTTGCAATCGCAATCAGTCGGATTTTCTTTTCCAGACAAGCTCTCCTAGTGTATGGTTAATACAGAAGCCGGGGGAATCTGATTACTATTTATAGTTGAGTGATCGCCGCCGTGACTGCGGTATGATCTCGAATTCAGGCGATGCGCCCGCAATCCGGTGATGCTCGATCCGCACGAAACCTGCGGATAGGAGCGTTCCGGGCCATCGCGATGCATAGCGGGGGCCATGCGCATGACGATATTCACCGTCACCGATACATCCGATTCAAACGATCCGAACGACGGCAAACTGAGTTTTGGCGAAGCGCTGCAGGCGGCCAACGAGCACAAGGGCGCGGATGTCATCAAGTTCCTGCCGGGGACCACGGAAGTCGGATCGCGGGACATTGTCATCGCGGACGGCGAAAGGCTCAGGATCGACGGCGATACCAACGGCGACGGCGTGGCCGACGTGGAAATCAACGCGCGCAGCAGCGGCAACTTTGCCTGGTACATCGGGGAGGACGCCAGCCTGACCCTGGCGAAGGTCGAACTCTACTCGTTCATGACTGGCCCCGAGTTGGGCCTCGGCGCCATGTTCGAGAACCATGGTGAACTGGCCTTGGAGGGGTCGACGGTCAACGCCTACGTCTCCGGCCGCAGTGGCGAATCGGGTGAAAATGGACCTTCGGCACGCGATCTCGGAACAGCGCCGGCGGGAGCTGCCGGCCGCAACGGGAGCATCAACGGTAAGGACGGTGAAGACGGTGACGATGCAGACAACGGCGGCCCTGGAACGGATGGCGGCGACGCAGGCCATGCCGCGCTATTCAGGAACTTTGGCAGCATCTCCCTAAAGGACACCTTTTTGGACGGCAGCATCCGCGGCGGAAGCGGCGGTACCGGTGGGGCCGGCGGCGCCGGCGGCAACGGTGAAACTGGAGGGAAAGGCGGCAACACAAACTACCTCTTCGCGAGCACCGCCGGCGACGGAGGCAACGGTGGCGACGGCGGTGACGGGGGCGATGGTGGCGACGGCGGCGACGGCGGCGATGCCTACCTCGTCTTCAGCGAGCCCGGTGGCGGAAGCGTGACCGCGGAAACCGCCTTGGCCTCCGACCTCCGCGTCTACAGCGGATCCAGGGGCACCGCGGGCGCGGCTGGCGCAGCGGGTGCCGCCGGCGGCGGGGGTGGCGCGGGGCAGGCGACCGGAGCGAGCCTCGGTTCGGACGGCAGCGCCGGATCCGCAGGCTCCGCCGGCAGCATAGGCGATGCGGGCGGCTACGGCTCCTACGGTTCCTCGACCTCGCGGTTGAGCCCGGGGGAGGCGCCGCCTTTCTTCGATACCCTGGTCTACGCCCACGGCGTCAAGGCGATAGCCGAGGAGGGGGAGACCCTCGAGTTCAACATCATACGCCTCGGGGAGGACTACGATTTTTCGGTCGATTGGGAAATCGTGTCCAAGGATGGCGTCACTTTCGCAGATTTGGCCGGCGCCCAACTCCTGAAAGGGTCCGTCACCTTCACTAGTGGCGGCTCGGACCTGCAGAAGGTGATCCTCGGCGTCGCGCAGGACGACATCATGGAAGGGATCGAACGGTTCGAATTTCGAATCTCCAACATAACCCCGACCGATCTCGACGATGTTGCGTTGGGGACCGACTCCCTCGAGGGATACATACTCGACCCGAATGGCCGCCTGACGGACGGCAACGACCGCGAATTCTTCGGGCCGAGCAACGACGTCGTGCGCGGGCTCGGCGGAAACGACCGTATCGGCGGCGGCGGCGGCAAGGATAAGCTCTTTGGCGATGCCGGACGGGACAAGCTCTTTGGGGGCGCCGGCAACGACCACCTGTTCGGCGGGCGGGGCCCGGATAAGATGACTGGCGGCGACGGCCGGGACGTCTTCCACTTCAAGTCGATCAAGGACGCCGGGATCGGCCGCAGCCGTGACGTCATCCGCGACCTGGACCACAGCGAGAACGACCGGATCCACCTGAAGAAGATCGACGCCAACGAGAATCGCGACGATGACCAGAACTTCGACTTCGTCGGCCGCAAGGGGTTCTCCGATACGGCGGGCGAGCTCCACTACAGCGTGAACAAAGCCAAGGACTTTGTGCTGGTCGCGGGGGACGTGGACGGGGACGGGATGGCGGACTTCCAGATCAAGGTGCTGGGCGTGACGCACCTCGGCGCCGACGACTTCATCCTCTGAAGCAGGGCACGGGAGGGCTTCCGCCGTCGGGCGGGGGCCGCTAACCTGCCCCGGTCCGGCCGGCGGCGCCGAGCAACGATGCAGGTGTGCGGCGCCATGGCCATTCAGACCCGAAGCTTCGCAATGGCAGACCAGGAGGCGTTCGCCGCCGTCACCGGCGATCGCAACCCGATGCACATGGACGCGGTGGCGGCACGCCGGACCCAGGCCGGGGCCTGCGCCGTCCACGGGATGCACGCGCTGCTCTGGGGGCTCGACGCGCTGGTGGGCGAGGGCGTTCCGCTGGCGGAGGCGGCAGGGCTCAAGGTGGAATTCAGCCGGTTCATCCGCCTCGGCGCGCCGCTGGCGGTGGCGGTTCGCAGCGTCACGCAGGGTCGGGTGCAGGCGGAACTGGTTCAGGACGGCCAGCGGACGGTGTCGGTTGAACTGACGCTGGGGCCGCCCAAGGAAACGGTCGACGGAGCGGTGGCGGGAGCGGTCGAGCCGCCGGCATCGGCGGCCGATCCGTCGCTGGTGTCGCTGGAGGGGGCGGCGGGCGGGCTGCTGCCGCCCGAAGGGGCGACGGCGGGCGAGACGATGTTCCCGCGCATGGCGGAGGCCCTCGGGGCGGAGACGGTCATGTCGCTGGCGCTGATGTCGACGCTGGTGGGGATGGTGGCGCCGGGGCTGCATTCGATCTTCTCGGGGTTCCAGGTGGCGTTCGGGGAGACCGGCGTGAACACCGGGCTCGGCTTTGCGGTCGGCCGGGTCGACGAGCGGTTTCGGCTGGTGGGGATCGACGTGACCGGCGCGGGCTTCTCCGGATCGCTGCGGGCGTTCGCGCGGCTGCCGCCGGTGGAGACGCCGTCGCTGGCGGCGCTCGCGGCGGTGGTGGGGCCGGGGGAGTTCGCGGGGCAGAATGCGCTGATCGTCGGCGGGTCGCGGGGGCTCGGGGCGGTAACGGGCAAGCTAATCGCCGCGGGAGGCGGGAGGGTGACGCTGACCTACGTCCGAGGGCAGGTGGAGGCGGAGGCGATCGCAGCGGAGATCGGGGCGGAGCGCTGTCGGATCCTGGCCTACGATACGGGGGAGGAGCCGGGGGCGCATCTGGCGGGCGTGGGGGAGCCGTTCACGCACGTCTATTATTTCGCCTCGGGGCGGATCTTCGGGCCGGCGGGCGGGGCGGTGTTCGACGCGGCGAAGTTCGAGGGGTTCGTGGCGGTCTATGTCACGGCCTTCGAGCGGCTGGTCGGGTACCTGCTGGGGCGGTGGCCGGAGGCGGAGCTCTCGGTGTTCTATCCGTCGTCGGTGGCGGTGGAGACGCGGCCGAAGGGGATCACCGAGTATGCGATGGCGAAGGCGGCGGGGGAGATTCTGTGTGCCGACCTGGCCGCGGCGCATCGGCGGCTGAAGGTCGCGGCGCCGCGGCTGCCGCGGATCATGACCGACCAGACGGCGACGGTGCCGCCGGTGCCGGCCGCGGACCCCGTGGAGACGATGCTGGGGCTGCTGCGGGCGGAATGAGGTCTCTGCACACTGTGTGCAGAGGGGTCATGTCATTGATTTCTATGGTGATATGTTACGGGATTCATCTCTCGTTTACCCGTGGCGCGCAGCCACGGTCTTGAGGCGCGTGAAGCCGTAGAGGGCCTCGAATCCCTTCTCGCGGCCGTGGCCGGAGAGGCCGACGCCGCCGAAGGGGAGCTCGACGCCACCGCCGGCGCCGTAGTTGTTGAGGAAGACCTGGCCGGCGCGGAGATGGCGGGCGAGGCGCATGGCGCGGGCGCCGTCGCGGGTCCAGACCGAGGCGACGAGGCCGTAACCGGTGCCGTTGGCGATCGCCGCGGCCTCGGCCTCGTCGGCGAAGGGGATGACCACCTGCACCGGGCCGAAAATCTCCTCGCGGGCGAGGACGTGATCGGGGGCGGCGTCGGCGAAGAGGCGGGGGACGCAGTAGAAACCGGTGGCGGGCACGTCCTCGGCGAGGCGGCCCTCGGCGACGAGGCGCAAGGCCTGGGCCTGGCCGAGAAAGCCTTCGACGACGGCGCGCTGACGCAGGGAGATGAGCGGGCCGACGTCGAGGTCGGCAAGCGCTGGGCCGACGCGGAGCGCGCGGTAGCGCGCGGCCATCGCTTCGACCACGCGATCGTAGACGCCGCGCTGGACCAGGATGCGGGAGGCGGCGGAACAGGTCTGGCCGGCGTTCTGGATGCCCGGGCCGACGAGGACCGGCAGCGCCGCCTCGAGGTCGGCGTCGTCGAAGACGAGCTGCGGCGACTTGCCGCCGAGCTCGAGCGTCACCGGCACGACGTTGACCGCGGCGGCCGCCTGGATCTGGCGGCCGACGCTGAGCGAGCCGGTGAAGGAGAGGTGATCGACGCCGGAGTGGGCGGCGAGCGCGGCGCCGGCCTCCTCGCCGAGACCGGGAACGACGTTGAGCGCGCCCGGCGGCAGGCCGGCGGCTTCGGCGAGCTCGGCGAAGGCGAGCGCCGTCAGGCTCGCTTCCTCGGCGGGCTTCAGGACGCAGGCATTGCCGGCGGCCAGTGCGGCGCCCACGGAGCGACCGAGGATCTGCATCGGGTAGTTCCACGGGATGATGTGGCCGGTGACGCCGTGGGGCTCTCGCAGGGTGTAGACGGTGTAGCCGGAGAGATAGGGAATCGTCTCGCCGGTGAGCTTGTCGGCGGCGCCGGCGTAGAACTCCATGTAGCGGGCCAGCGCCCGGGCGTCGGCGCGGGCCTGGGTGAGCGGCTTGCCGACGTCGCGGGCCTCGAGCCGGGCGAGGTCCTCGACGCGCTCTTCCACCAGCCGCCCCAGCCGGGCCAGCGCCCGGCCGCGCTCGGCGGCGGTGGCCGCACCCCAGGGACCGTCGAAGGCGGTGCGCGCGGCGGCGACGGCGGCGTCGATCTCGGCGGCTCCGCCCCGGGCGATGCAGGCGAACTCCGCTCCGTCGGAAGGGTCGACGGCCGGCAGCGTGCCGGCCTCCGCCTCCACCCAGGTGCCGGCGACGAGGCACTTGCCTTGGCTCATACCTTCATCTCCAGCACCGGCGAGGCGGCCATCAGCTCGCGCGTGTAGGGATGCTGCGGCGCCTCGAACACGTCTTTTGTCGTCCCGCGCTCCACGATCTCCCCCGCCTTCATCACCATCACCCGGTCGGTGATCGCCTTCACCACGTGAAGGTCGTGGCTGATGAAGAGATAGGACAGATGATAGCGCTTCATCAGGTCGGCCAGAAGGTCGAGGATCTGGGCGCGCACCTGCACGTCGAGGGCCGAGACCGCTTCGTCGAGGATGATGAGCTTCGGCCGGATGATCAGGGCGCGGGCGATGGCGATGCGCTGGCGCTGGCCGCCGGAGAACTCGTGGATGTATTTGTCGGCGTCCGATGGCGCGAGGCCCACGTCGAGAAGCGCCTGGCCCACCGCCTCACGCCGGCCTCGGCCACGGGGGGCGTCCAAAAGCAGGTGGAAGGGCTCGGCGACGAGGCGGCCGACCTTGTGGCGCGGGTTGAAGCTGCCGTAGGGGTCCTGGAACACCGCCTGCATCTTGGCGCGCAGGCTGCGGGGCATCCGCTCGCCGGCGCGGACCGGCTCGCCTTCGATGCGCACGGTGCCGCCCTGCAGCGCCTCGAGACCGAGGATGGCGCGGCCGAGGGTGGACTTGCCGCAGCCGCTCTCGCCGACGAGGCCGAGGCTCTCGCCCTGGTGGAGCGTGAGGCTGACGCCTCGGACCGCGTGGAAGACCTCGTGGCCACCGAAGAGGCCGGTGCGCGGGCCGGGATAGTCGCGCACCAGGCCGTCCACCTCGAGGAGCGGCGCCCGCGCGACGCGGGCGAGGCGCTCGGGCTGATGCGCCGATGCGGCGAACAGCGCGCGGGTGTAGGGGTGGCGCCGCTCGCGGAAGACGTCCGCCGCGGGACCGGCCTCGACGACGCGCCCGGCGTTCATGATCGCCAGCCGGTCGGCGAGGTCGGCGACCACCGCGAGGTCGTGGGTGATGAGCATGAGCGCCATGCCGTCGGCATCGACCAGCCGGCGGAGGAGGGTGAGAATCTGCGCCTGCGTGGTGACGTCGAGGGCGGTGGTAGGCTCGTCGGCGATGAGGAGCTTGGGGCGGAGCGCGATCGCCATGGCGATGCCGACGCGCTGGCGCTGGCCGCCGGAGAGCTGGTGGGGATAGCGGGAGAGCGGGAAGCGGGCGGCGGGCAGGCCGACGCGGTCGAGGGTGTCGCGGGCGATCTCCCGGGCCTCGCGGCGGCCGGCGGCGTGGTGGATGCGGACGGTCTCGGCCACCTGGGCGCCGATGGTCTGCAGCGGGTTCAGCGCCGTCATCGGCTCCTGGAAGATCATGCCGATGTCGCGGCCGCGGATCCGGCACATCTCGGCCTCGGTGCGGGCGAGAAGGTCGGCGCCGTCGAGCAGGATCCGGCCGCGGGTCTCGGCGCCGGTGGGGAGGAGGCCCATGACGGCGAGCGCGGTCATCGACTTGCCGGAGCCGCTCTCGCCGATGACGCCGAGGACCTCGCCGGCATCCGCGGCCATCGCCACGTCGTGCAGGATCGGTAGCCCATGGATCGATGCCGAGAGGTCTTCGACGGCGAAGAGGCTCACGGCTCGCGCGCCCAGAGGAAGAGGCCGGCGGCGTTGGCGGCGGCGATGGTGGCGGCGTGGTCGAGGATCATCACCCCGTCGGCCTCGATCGCCACGCCGGCGAGGCCGGCGGCGGCGGCGCCGCGCAGGGTGCCCGGGCCGATGGCCGGCAGGTCGATGCGGCGGTCCTGGCCTGGCTTCGGCCCCTTGAAGAGCACGCCGCGGGCGGACGGGCGCAACTCCGGCGGGGTGCGGGCGACGAAGGCGAGGAGGGCGTCGGTGCCCTGGATCGAACTCGAGGCCGAGGCAGATGCCGCCGGCGACCACCGCGGCCTGGCCTACGTCGGCGGCGCCGAGGGCGGCGACAATGGCGGCGGCGCGGTCGGCGTCGTCGCGGTCGGCGGCGGAGGGGGCGTGGGCGCCGAGGACGCCGGCGGTGGCGACGAGGTCGGGGAGGATGTCGTGGGCGGCGACGAGGCGGAAGCCCTCGGCCTCGAAGATCGCGGCGACGAGGCGCAGGGTGCTGTCGTCGCCGCTGCGAATGCCGCGCAGGAGGCGCGGGGCGAGGCGGAGCATCTTGAAATCGAACGCGAAGGGACGGAGCCGGGGCCGGGCGATGCCGCCGGCGAAGGTGACACGGCGGCAGCCGGCGGCGCGGAGGTCGTCGAAGAGGCGGCCGGGCTTCTCGTAGGCGGCGCGGAGCACCGGCTGACCGGCGAGCCAGTCGAGGTCGACGCCGCCAAAGACCACCACCCGGTAGGTGCGGCCGCGGGCGGCGCAGTCCTCGGCGAGCAGCCGGGGCAGGGCGCCCCGGCCGGCGACGATGGCGAGGCCGTCGTCGGAGGATTCCGGCATCAGTCCGCCGGGACGGTGATGGACCGCGAGGATTCGCTGGTGACGAAGGTGACGATCTCGGTGACGAGCGGGTTGCCCGGATGCCGCTCCGCCACCCGGCGCATCCGTTCCTGGAGGCTGCCCTCGCCCTCGAACATCTCGGCGAAGGCGGCGCGCAGGCCGTTGATGTCGGCGCGCTCGGCGCCCCGGCGCTTCAGGCCGACGAGGTTGAGGCCGGCGAGATGCGCGCGTTCGCCGGTGACAGAGCCGTAGGGGATGACGTCGGCGACAACGCCCGCCATGCCGCCGATCATGGCACCGCGGCCGAGGCGGACGAACTGGTGGACCGCCGCGAGCCCGCCGAGGATGACGTTGTCCTCGACGATGCAGTGGCCGCCGAGGGTGGCGTTGTTGGCCATGATCACGTGGTTGCCGATGCGGCAGTCGTGGGCGACGTGGGTCGACATCATGAAGAGGTTGTCGTCGCCCACCTGGGTCAGGCCGCCGCCGCCGGCGGTGCCCGGGTTCATGGTGGTGTGCTCGCGGATGGTGTTGCGGGCGCCGATGACGAGCTCGGTGTCCTCGCCGGCATATTTGAGATCCTGGGGGATGTGGCCGAGGGACGCGAAGGGGAAGACGCGGGTTGCCTCGCCGATGCGGGTGCGGCCGGCGAGCGCCACGTGACTGTGGAGGACGACGCCGCCGCCGAGGGTGACTTGGCCGCCGATGACGCAGTAGGGGCCGATGCGGCAGCCGGGGCCGATCTCGGCGCCGGGCTCGATGACCGCGGTCGGGTGGACCTCGGCGCTGGGGTCGGTGGCCATGGGGTCAGCCCTTTGCCGCTGCTTCCTCGGGGGTGAGGATCATCGCGGCGAACTCGGCCTCGGCGCAGAGGGCGTCGCCGACCTTGGCCTCGCCGGTGAACTTCCAGATTTTGCCGCGGCCGCGGGCCACGGTGACGTGGAGCTCGAGCGTGTCGCCCGGCGTCACCGGCTTGCGGAACTTGGCGCTGTCGATGCCCATGAAGTAGACGAGGAGCTGCTTGTCGACGAGGTCGAGGGTTTCGACGACGAGGACGGCGCTGGTCTGGGCCATCGCCTCGATGATGAGCACGCCGGGCATCACCGGGATCGCCGGGAAGTGGCCGTCGAAATGCGGCTCGTTAACGGTGACGTTCTTGATGCCGATGGCGAAGCGGTTGACCTCGATGTTCACCACCCGGTCGATCATCAAAAACGGGTAGCGGTGCGGGATCATCCGCTTAATCCTGACGATGTCCGCCTGTGGCAGCGCGTTGTCGATCGCCAGGGGCATCTCAGTTTCCTCCGTCCGATCCCGTGGCCGGTGGCGCGGGAGCCGGTTGCTGTTGCGTCGCGTCGCCGGCGTCGGCCGGCGGCTGCGTCGGCGTCGCGGCGTCTCGGGCGTCGATCTCGGCGATGACGGCGTCGGTGATGTTGAGCGACGGATCGACGAACAGCACGCTGGACTCGTCGAAGATCGCCTTGGCGCCGTAGCGGCCCATCAGCGTCACCAGGATCGGCGCCACTTGAGCGTAGAACTGTCGCCGGCGCTGGTCAAACTCCTGGGCGAGGTCGTTGGCGCGCTTGTCCTGGTCGCGCCGGGCCTGCACGACGCGGGTGTCGAAGGCGTCGCTGAGCTTGCGGAACTCCTCGGGCGCCAGTGTCTGGCGCTTGTCGGTCAGTTCGCTCTCCTCCGTCTCGAAGGACTGGTCGAGCGCCCTTGCCTCGGCACGCAGGGCGTCGCGCTGGTGCTCCTCCTCGGCGAGAAGCGCCTGGCCGGGTTTCGAGCCGGTCAGGATGCGTTCCTGATTGATGAAGAGGAACGGCGCCGGGCCGGGATCGGGGGCCACCTGCTGCGCCGCGGCCGGACCGGCGAGGGCAAGCCCCAGCGAGAGCGCGGCCAGCAGGCCGCGGCCAGAGGCAGTCCAGCCAGATACCATCAGAACCGGGTCTGGACGGAGAACCGGAACCGCTCGAGCACGTCGTAGTCCTCGTATTGCAGCGGCACGGCGTAGTTGAAGCGCAACGGCGCGATCGGGGTGTCGACGAACAGGCTGACGCCGACCGACGAGCGCATGTGGAAGCCGGCGTCCACCTCGCCCATGCTGCCGTTGGTGTCGTCGAGCTGCCAGAGCGATCCGGCGTCGGCGAAGACGCCGCCGTAGATGCCGTACTCGCTGGCCGGGCCGAGCGGGAAGCTCGCGTCGAGGCGCAGCACGCTGTAGTAGTTGCCGCCGAGCGCGTCGTCGACCTTCAGATCCTGCTGGTCGGGCGGCACGCAGGTCACCTGGTTGTTGCCGCCGCAGAAGTCGCGGGGGCCAAGGCCGTTGCGGGCAAAGCCGCGGAAGCTGTCGCCGCCGGTGTTGAAGCGGTCGGTGATGCGGGTGCCGTCGTTGCTGACGATGATGCCGCCCTCGAGCTCCGCCGAAAGCACCAGCTCCTCCTCGAAGAAGCTGGTGTAG
Organism: uncultured Alphaproteobacteria bacterium; assembly: GCA_963798385.1. Classification (GTDB taxonomy): domain Bacteria; phylum Pseudomonadota; class Alphaproteobacteria; order Rhodobacterales; family Rhodobacteraceae; genus Amaricoccus. The sequence goes on from CAWCTE010000001.1 coordinate 221,805, forward strand.
GCACGCGCCCGCCCCTGGGTCTTGGAGTACTGGGTATCGCCACCGAGACCGGCGAATTCCTGGTTCAGGGTCAGGATGAAACCGGCGGTCGGGTCGACCACGGAATTCCGCCGATCGTAGGTGTAGACGCCGCCCACCGCAGAGGTGAGCAGGTTCCCCGCCTCGTTCTGGATGATCAGCGAGGTGTCGGGCTGGACGTCGTAGATGTCGTCAGAGCTGATCTTGTAGCGCAGGGTCAGCCGGCCGTTCTCGCTCAGCGGGAAGCCGATCCGCGGCTCGAAGCCGACGTTCTTGGTCTGGAACGACTGCTCGTCGAAGTTGCGGTTGCGGTAGTAGATGTTGAACCCGGCGAGCAGGTCACGGTCGAAGAGCGCCGGCTCGGTGAAGCCGAACTCGAGGTTGCCGAACTGGGTGCTGCCGGCGATCGACGCCGAGACGGTCTGGCCGCGGCCGAGGAAGTTGCGCTCGGTCAGGCTGATCTGCGCCGTCAGCCCCTCGCTCGACGAGAAGGCGCCGCCGAGGCTGAGGCTGCCGGTGGGCTGCTCCTCGACCTGCACGTCGATCAGTGCCTGGTCCTCGGTCGTGCCCGGCCGCGGCGTGACCGTGGCGGTCTTGAAGAAGCCGAGGCCATTGATACGATCCTCGGCGTCCTTGATCTCGCGGGTGTTGAAGGCGTCGCCCTCGACCACGCGGAACTGCCGCCGGATCACCCGGTCGAGGGTTCGGGTGTTGCCGCTGATGTCGATGCGCTCGATGAAGACCCGGTTGCCCTCGACTAGCTGGAAGTTGATGTCGACGGTCCGCGCCTGGGCGTTCTTGGTCACCTGCGGGCGGATCTCGGCGAAGGCATAGCCGGCCTGACCGGCCTGGTAGGTCATGCGCTGGACCACCCGGTCCACCTGCTTGACGTTGTAGACCCCGCCGCCGGTCACCGGCGCGAGGAGCGCCTGGAAGTCGGCGGCGTTGAGGCCGGGGATCGAGGAGCTGACCGAGACCTTGCCGAAGTTGTAGCGCTGCCCCTCCGAGACGGTGAAGGACAGGAAGAACCCGGTGCGGTCGCGTTCGAGCTCGGCGGTGGAGGAGAGCACCCGGAAGTCGATGTAGCCGCGCTCGAGGTAGAACTGGCGTAGCAGCTCCTTGTCGTATTCCATCTTGTCGGCGTCGTAGTTGGTGCCGCCGAACAGAAAGCTCAGCCAGTTGGTCTGGTTGGTCTCGATGATCCGCCGGAGCCGGCGGTCGGAGAACACCTGGTTGCCGGTGAAGTTGATCCGCTGCACCCCGGTCTTGCGGCCTTCGTTGATCTCGTAGACGAGGTCGACCCGGTTCTCGGACTGGCGGATGATCACCGGGCGCACCGAGGCGGCGTAGCGGCCCGCCTGCTGGTAGGCGGCGATGATGCGCTGGGCGTCGGCCTCCGCCGCCGGCACCGAATAGGCGAGGCGCGGCCGGAGCTGGATCACCTCGTTCAGCGCGTCGTCATCGAGGCTGTCGTTGCCCTCGAAGGCGATGACGTTGATCGTCGGGTTCTCGACCACGGTGATCACCAGCCGCCCGGCCTCCGGCATCACCGTGACGTCCTCGAAGAGCCCGGTCTCGAACAGCCGCCGCACCGCGAGGTTCATCTGCTCCGGCGTCACCGGCTGGCCCGGCTCGATGCCGGAGAAGACCCGGATGGTGTCGGCCTCGATGCGCTCGTTGCCAGCGACGTCGATGCGGCTGAAGACCGCCGTTCCTTGGGCGAGGGTGAGCGGCGATGGCAGGAGGGCGATCAGCAAGGCCATGACCAGGACGAGTCGGGCGAATCCCCGAATCCATTGCCGCTGCTCCATCGGCGTCTTGCCCCTCTGCCCGTGGGCGGTTCGCCGCCCTGTTTGTCAACTCACCATGCGAATGATGTCGTTGTAAGTTGCAAATACCATCAGGAGCAGGATCAAGCCAAGACCAATCGACATCGCCACCTGCATTGCGGCAGCGCTGGGCGGCCGTCCGCGGACCGCTTCGATGAGAAACGCGACGAAATGCCCGCCGTCGAGCACCGGCACCGGGAAGAGATTGAGAAAGCCGATGGCGGTGGAGACCACCGCAATCCAACCGAAGAACTGCATCATCCCCTGCTGGGCCACCTCGCCGGAAATCTGGGCGATGCCGAGCGGGCCTTGCAGGTTCTCCGCCCCCAGCGCCCCGGTCAGGATGCTGGCGATGCCGTGGAGCGACTGGCCGACGATGCTGACCATGCGCTGCGCGCCGATCCAGACGGCGGTCCAGGGTGCCGGCGTCACCGTCGCGGTGGTGTAGAGCGAGGCGCCGGCCGCGCCGATCATCGGCCGCTTCTCGAAGCCGCCGTCGCCGTCGTCGATGTCCTGCAGGCCGGGCACCACCGTCAGACCGATCTCGGCGCCGTCGCGCAGCACGGTGAGCTCCAGCGTCTCGTCGAGCGAGGCCAGCACCGTGTCGCGCAGTTCGTCGAAGGAGTGGATCGCGGTGCCGTTCACCGCCAGCACCAGGTCGCCGGCGCGGAGGCCGGCCTTGCTGGCCGGCATCAGCGGCGTGACGTTGGCGATGAGCGCCGGCAGCGCGTAGGGCGCGTCGATCTCGATCCGCTCGCCGTCGCGCTCGATGACGAAGGTCATCGGTGCCGGGGCCGGCATGTCGATCGCCGCCGTGTAGATGTCCTGGAAGCCCTCGACCGGGGTGCCGTTCACCTCGAGCACCACGTCGCCGGCCCTGAGCGGCTGCTCGACGCCGGGCAGGCTGTCGATCTCGCCGATGGTCGGGCGGTCGGTCGGCACGCCCTGCCAGGTGACGAGGCCGGCGAAGACCACGATGGTCAGGAGGAAGTTGAACACCGGCCCGGCGAGCACGGTCAGCATCCGCCGCCCCACCGAGGCGCCGGGGAAGCTGTGCCGGCGCTGCTCGGGCGACATCCGCTCGAGGCCTTTCTGGTCGGTGCGGCTGGCGCCATCGGCGTCGCCGAGGAACTTCACGTAGCCGCCGAGCGGCAGCGCCGCGACCTGCCAGAGGGTGCCACGGCGGTCGTGGCGCGACCAGATCACCGGCCCGAAGCCGATGGAGAACACCTCCGATCGGATCCCGCACCATCGTGCGACGATGTAGTGTCCGTACTCGTGCACGAAGACCACGATCCCCAGGGCGACGATGAACGGCACCGCCGTGGTCAGGAACGGGCCGATCAGGGGAATGGCGGCAATTGCGTCGATCATGGCGTCACTTTCCGTCGAAGTCGTTCAACCCAGGTCCGCCCGGCGCCCCGCGCCGCGGCATCGAGCGCCGTCACCGCCTGAAGATCGTAGCCCGGGCCGTGGGCGGCGGCCTCAGGCCCGAGATCCTCCAGCACATGTTCAACGAGGCGGGCCATGTCAAGGAAGCCGACCCTGCCGCCAAGAAGGCATCGAGCGCCGCCTCCTTGGCCGCATTGAACACCGCGCCCGCCAGTCCCCCCATCTCCATCACCCGTCCGGCCAGCCGCAGCGCCGGGAACCGCACCGGATCGGCGGGGGCGAAGTCGAGCCGCCCCAGCGCCGCGAAATCGAGCCGCTCCACCGGCAGCGCCTTCCGCTCCGGCCAGTTGAGCGCATAGCCGATGGCCCCGCGCATGTCCGACGGCCCGAGCTGGGCGATGATCGACCCGTCGCGGAAGCCCACCATGGAATGCACGATCGACTGCGGATGCACCAGTACCTCGATCCGCTCGGGGTTAATGCCAAAGAGGGCCCGCGCCTCGATGACCTCGAGCGCCTTGTTGAACATGGTGGCACTGTCGATGGAGATGCGCTCGCCCATGTCCCAGTTCGGATGCGCCCGCGCCTCGGCCGGGCTCACCGCCGCCATGCGCTCGACCGGCCAGTCGCGGAAGGGGCCGCCCGAGGCGGTGAGGATGATGCGCTCCACCTCGGCCACGCGCTCGCCCTGCAGCGCTTGGAAGATGGCGCTGTGCTCGCTGTCGACCGGGATGAGCCGGGTGCCGTTCTCGGCGCAGGTGCGCTTCAGGAGGTCGCCGGCGCAGACCAGGCTCTCCTTGTTGGCGAGCGCCAGGATCGTGCCCTGACGCGCCAGCCGGAGGCCGGGCGCCAGGCCCGCCGCACCCACGATCGCCGACATCGCCCAGTCGATCGGTTCGGAGGCGGCGGCGAGCAACGCCTCCGGCCCAGCAGCCGCCGCGACGCCCGTGCCTTCGAGGGCCTTCTCCAGGTCGGCGAGCCGATCGGCGTCGGCAGTGATCGCGACCCGGGCGCCGAGGCGCCTGGCCTGTGCGGCGAGGAGGCGGGTGTTGCGCGCGCCGGTCAGCGCTACCACGTCGTAGACGTCGCGCCCGCCGGTCTCGGCGAGGAGCGACACCGTCTGCTGGCCCACCGAGCCGGTGGCCCCGAAGATGCTGACCCGGCGCCGCACCTCAGCTCCAGACGCCGATGCCCAGCGCGTCGCAGATCGCGAAGAACCAGACACCGCCCATCACCCCGTCGAGCCGGTCCATCACCCCGCCATGGCCCGGGATCAGCCGGCTCGCGTCCTTGACGCCGAACCGCCGCTTGACCGCCGACTCCAGCAGGTCGCCGAATTGCGAGCACACGGCGATGCCGAGGCTGAGCGAACCCATCCGCCACGGATGCCAGCCGACCACCATCCACGAGAAGATCAACCCGACCACCACCGCGAAGGCGAGCCCGCCGAAGGCCCCCGACCAGGTCTTGCCGGGGCTGACCCGCGGCCAGAGCTTCTTGCCGCCGACCCGCCGTCCGACGAAATAGGCGCCGACGTCGGCGGCCACCACCACCAGCACCAGCCAGAGGATCAGGAGCACCCCCTCCGGCTCGCGGTTGCGAAAGACGATCAGCGCCCCGGTCGCCAGCGTCATGTAGAGAAACCCGGCGGTCAGCCAGCCGCGCCACCGCCCGGAAACCGCCACCACGGCCAGCGCGCCCACCGCCAGCACCGGCAGGCCCTTGGGCGGACCCCAGGCCGCGGTCGCCGCCAGCGCCGCGGTGCCCGCCACCACCGCCACCACCAGCGCCGGCGACAGGACCGCGTCTGAGCCCGTCACCATCCGGTGATATTCCCAGAGCATCAGCGCCAGCACGACGATCAGGAAGCCCGCCGCCCAAGCGCCGCCGGCCCAGAGCTGCAGGAGGGCGATGACCGCGAGAACCGCCCCGGAGGCGAGCCTCAGCCCCAGGTCGGCGAAGCGCACCGGCCGGGGCTTGGCATCGGTCATTGCGCCACGGCGCCGAACCTGCGCTCGCGCCGGCCGAAGCCGCGCACCTGGGTCGCAAACATCTCCGCGGTGAAGTCGGGCCAGCGCGTATCGACGAAGGCGAATTCCGAATAGGCGCCCTGCCACGGCAGGAAGCCCGACACCCGGTACTCGCCCGAGGTCCGCAGGATGAGGTCGGGATCCGGCAGCCCCGCGGTGTCGAGATGCGCCTCGATCGTCGCCGGGGTGATGTCCTCGGCGTCGATCGTCCCGGCGCGCACCGCCTCGGCCACCCGCCGGGTGGCGCGCAGGATCTCGTCGCGCCCGCCGTAGTTGATCGCAACGGTCAGGTGCAGCCGGTCGTTCTCGGTGGTCTGCCCCTCGAGGCCAGCCATCAGCGCCTGCAGATCCGCCTCCAGCCGCTCGCGGCCGCCGATGAAGCGCACCCGCACCCCCTCGGCGACGAGCCGCGCGCCTTCCTTCTTGATGTAGCGCCGGAACAGCCGCATCAGCCCGGTTACCTCGGCGTCCGGCCGCTTCCAGTTCTCGGTGGAGAAGGCGAACAGCGTCAGGTGGCTGACCGCAAGGTCCGGGCAGCTCTCGACAATCTCGCGCACCCGGTCGGCGCCACGCTTGTGCCCGGCCAGCCGCGGCAGGCCGCGGCTGCTGGCCCAGCGGCCGTTGCCGTCCATGATGATCGCTACATGCCGGGGACCGGGCGCCTGGTCCGGCTGCTCATCCATGTACATCGCTTAAAACTACCTCTCACCGTACCCTCGGTCCCGTCCCCGCCTCAAATCTGCATGATCTCTTCTTGCTTGGCATTCAGCGCCGCGTCGATCTTCTTGATGGCCGCGTCGGTCAGCTCCTGGATCTCGTCGTGCCAGAGCTTTTCGTCGTCCTCGCCCATGCCGTCGGCCTTGGCCTTCTTCAGCTGGTCCATCCCGTCGCGACGAACGTTCCTGACCGCCACCCGCGCCTGCTCGGCATAATGGCCGGCGACCTTGGCGAGTTCGCGCCGGCGCTCCTCGTTGAGCTCCGGGATCGGCAACCGCAGGATCGTGCCGTCCATCTGCGGGTTTATCCCGAGGCCGGAATTGCGGATCGCCTTGTCGACGGTGTTCACCAGCGCCTTGTCCCAGACGTTGACGAGGACCATGCGCGGCTCCGGCACGGTGATGGTCCCGAGCTGGTTGATCGGCATGCTGCTACCGTAAGCTTCGACCATCACCGGGTCGAGCATCGACGCGGAGGCCCGACCCGTCCGCAGCGATCCAAACTCCGAGCGCAGCGCGTTCAGCGCCCCGTCCATGCGCTTCTCCAGCGCCGCGATGTCGATTTCCTCATCGGTCATCGGATCTCCTCCTTGCCCGGCCGTAGCCTACCCGGGTTCAACAATGGTAAACGCGCCCCTACCCTGCACGATTCCCGCAAGCCCGTTGGGCTCGTCGAGCGCGAAGACGATGATCGGCAGCCCATTGTCCCGGGCCAGCGCGATCGCCGAGGCGTCCATGACTTTCAGGTTCTTCTGCAGCACCTGGTCATAGCTGATCCGGTCGTAGCGCCGGGCGTCGGGATTCTTCTTGGGGTCGCTGTCGTAGACGCCGTCGACCTGCGTACCCTTGAACAGCGCCTCGCAGGACATCTCGCTGGCGCGCAGCGTGGCCGCGGTGTCGGTGGTGAAATACGGGTTGCCGGTGCCCGCGGCGAAGATGACCACCCGCCCCTTCTCGAGGTGCCGCACCGCGCGGCGGCGGATATAGGGCTCGCAGACCTGGTCCATCGGGATCGCCGAGACCACCCGGGTATGGATCGCCGTGCGCCTCCAGCGCCGACTGCAGCGCCAGGGCGTTCATCACCGTCGCCAGCATCCCCATGTAGTCGGCGGTGGTGCGCTCCATACCTTGGGCGCTGCCCTGCAGCCCGCGGAAGATGTTGCCGCCGCCGATCACCATGGCGATCTCGACGCCAAGCCCGTGCAGGGCGCCCACCTCCGCCGCGATCCGCTCCACCGTCGGCGGGTGCAGCCCGAACTGCTGCGGACCCATCAGCGCCTCGCCGGAGATCTTGAGGAGGATGCGCCGGTAGGCGGGGCGCTGAGCCGGTTGTGCCATGCTCGCCACTCCGTCGGTCATGCCATCTTCCCTGCTGTCTGGATCGCGCGCCAAAATGGCGGAATTCGAGTAGGGTTTCAACGCCTATTCCCCCGGTTTTCCGGGCCCGGCTGGGCCTGCGGGCCTTGCCGGGTTCGCGGCGATGCGCGAGGCTCGGCGCCGTTCCCGGAGCGGCCCATGACCTTCGATTCCGACGCCTATCTCGAGCGACTTCACCTCGTCCGGCCAGAGGCAACCGCGACCGGGCTCGCGGCGCTGCAGGAGGCGCAGCTCTGCGCCCTTGCCTTCGAGAACCTCGACCCGCTGACCGGCCGCCTCCCCGACCTCGCCCCGGCCGCCGTCTGGCGGAAACTGATGTTGGATCGGCGCGGCGGCTATTGCTTCGAGCTCAACGGCCTCTTCGGCCGGGCGCTCGGCGCCTTCGGCTTTTCGGCGCGGCCGGTGCTCGCCCGGGTGCGCATGGGGGCGATCGAGGGCGGGGCGCGCACGCATCTCGCCTGGGTGGTGACGATCGACGGCGAGGATTGGCTCGCCGACGCCGGGTTCGGCGGCCCGGGCCCGCGGCGTCCGCTCCGCCTCGGCATCGCCGGCCCGCAGGGCGACGGGCGCACCGACTTCCGCATCCGCGCCGACCGCGACGAACGGGTGATCGACAAGGCCCTGCTCGACGGCTGGCTGCCGCTCTACGGCTTCGACGGCATGGTGCCGCGGCCCATCGACATCGAGGCCGCGAACGTGGTCTGCGCCCGGTGGGAGCGGGCGGCCTTCGGCAGCGTGCTGATGCTGAGCCGTCGGCTCGCCGACGGGCAGGTCACCTGCCGCAACCGTGTCGGCCGCACCGAGCGCGGCGGCCGGACCGCTTGCTGGACCCTGGACTCCGCCGCCGACCTGGCGGCGCGCCTGGCGGAGGATTTTCTGATCGCGGCCCCCGGCGACCTCGTCGAGGCCGCCTGGCAGCGGATCGCCGCGACCAGGGTCGACTGAGAGGCCGGCGCTCACCGCCCCGCGGTCTTGGCGACCTCGGCGGCGAAGTCCTCCTCCACCTTCTCGACGCCCTCGCCGACGGCGAGCCGCGCGAAGCCGGTCACCTCGACGCCGGCGTCCTTGGCCGCCTGGCCGACGGTGATGTCGGGGTTGATGACAAACTTCTGCTTCAGGAGGGTCACCTCCTCGAAGAACTTGTTCATCCGCCCGACGATCATCTTCTCGATCACGCCCTCGGGCTTGCCGCTCTCGCGGGCCTGCTCGGTCAGCACGTTCTTCTCGCGCTCGACCAGCGCCGGGTCGAGATCGGCCTCGCTCAGCGACGCCGGCGACGTCGCCGCCACGTGCATGGCGATCTGCTTGCCGATGCCGTTGTCGGTGCCCTTCAGCGCCACCAGCACGCCGATCTTGCCGAGGCCGTCGGCGACCGCGTTGTGGACGTAGGAGGCGACGCTCTCGCCTTCGACCGCCACCATGCGCCGCAGGTGCAGGTTCTCGCCGATGGTGGTGATCTTCTCGGTCACCGCCTCCTCGACGGTCTTCGAGCCGAGCTTGGCACCGCGCAGCGCCTCGATGTCGTCGCAGCCAGTGGCGACGTCGGCGATGGCACGCACGATCTCCTGGAAGTCCGAGTTGCGGGCGACGAAGTCGGTCTCGGAGTTCACCTCGACCGCGACCCCGACACCACCCTTCACGGAGACCCCCACGAGCCCTTCCGCCGCGGTGCGGCCGGACTTCTTCGCAGCCTTGGCGAGGCCCTTGGTCCGCAGCCAGTCGATGGCCGCCTCCATGTCGCCGTCGGTCTCGGTGAGCGCCTTCTTGGCGTCCATCATCCCCGCGCCGGATACGTCGCGTAGCTCCTTCACCATCGTGGCGGTGATCGACATCACAGCTCTCCTGAAAAGTCTCGTGTCAGAAACGGGATCGCCGCAGAGCCCCGTCGAGGCTCCGCGAGCAGAATTAAAGGTCGGATCAGGCCTGGGTCGAGTCGGCGGTGGCGTCCGGCGCGGGTTCGGCAGCAGCTTCCGGCGCGGCCGCGGCGGGCTCGGCGGTCGCTTCCTCCGCCGGCGCCTCCTCGAGGGCGCCGATGTCGACGCCGGCGGCGCCCATCTGCGCCGCCATGCCGTCGAGCGCGGCGCGGGCGATCAGGTCGCAGTAGAGCGCGATGGCGCGGGCCGCGTCGTCATTGCCGGGGATCGGATAGTCGATGCCGTCCGGGGACGAGTTGGAATCGAGCACCGCGATCACCGGGATGCCGAGCTTCTTCGCCTCGAGGATCGCCAGAATCCTCCTTGTTGGTGTCGATGACGAAGATCATGTCCGGGGTGCCGCCCATCTCGCGGATGCCGCCCAGGGACTGCTGCAGCTTGTTCTGCTCGCGCTCAAGTCCCAGCCGCTCCTTCTTGGTCAGCCCCTCGGCGCCACCGTCGAGCTTCTCGTCGATCGACTTCAGCCGCGAGATCGAGTTCGACACCGTCTTCCAGTTGGTGAGCGTGCCGCCGAGCCAACGGTGGTTCATGTAGTACTGGGCGCAGCGCTCGGCGGCCTCGGAAACGGCCTTCTGAGCCTGCCGCTTGGTGCCGACGAACAGGATGCGCCCGCCCTTCGACACCGTCTGCTGCACCGCGTGCAGCGCCTGGTCGAGGAGCGGCACGGTCTGGGTGAGGTCGATGATATGGATGCCGTTGCGGTCGCCGTAGATGTACGGCCCCATGCGCGGGTTCCAGCGGTGGGTTTGGTGGCCGAAGTGGACGCCGGCTTCCAGGAGCTGGCGCAAAGTGAATTCGGGGAGAGCCATGTCTCGCGGTCTTTCTTTTCCGGTTTCGCCTCAGCGGGGAGAAGAGCCTCTCGGCCCAACCGGTGGACTTACGGGGATGTCTCCCCCGCGAGCCGCGACCCCGCCTGTGGATTGAGTGGCGGGCATCTAGCCGCTTTCCGCCCGGTTTGCAAGTCCCGGTGGCCTTTGGGTCGGACGTTTCCCGCCGCGCCGCGGTATCCCGGTGGAGGGCGCTGTCTATTTCGGCAAGTATAGGCTATGCGCTCCCACCAAGCGGTGCGTGATCTGGTTGAGCGAGTCGCCAAGGAACGAATGGACTCTGACGAGATCAGACGGGTCCTCGATGCACGCCTCGGCCGCTTGCACGCCCGGCAGCGGCTCGGCATCGAGAGCGACCATGAAGCCCAGGTCTTCGGCCAGGGCATCACCTTCTTCCATATCGAGAACCTCACCGCCTCGCACCGGCTCATCGAGTGGACCCTGCGGCTCTGCGGCCTCTACGGTCGCGGGTGCCGGAATGCCGGCAAGGTCGAACTCCGCACCAACGTGATCAGCTCGCCCGCCCTGCCGGTCGAATTCGACGGCTTCGTCCTGCTCCATCTCAGCGACCTGCATGCGGACATGAGCGGCCCGGCGATGGCCCGGGTCTGCGATCTCGTCCGCGATCTTCCCTACGACATCTGCGTCATGACCGGCGACTACCGCGGACAGACCTATGGCCCGTTCGAGGCCGCCCTGGCCGGCGTCGCGAAGGTCCGAGCCTGTCTTCGGCCGCCGGTCTACTCGGTCCTCGGCAACCACGACAGCATCCGCATGGTCCCCGAGCTCGAAGCGATGGGAATCATCAACTTCCTCAACGAACACGTCGTCATCGAACGCGGCGGCGGCCGCATCCACCTCGCGGGAGTCGACGATCCGCACTTCTATCGCGCCGACAACCTCGAGAAGGCGACGGCCGCGATCCCGGAGGGCGAGTTCTCGATCCTCCTCTCCCACACCCCCGAGATCTACCGGCAGGCGGCGCACGCCGATTTCGACGTGATGCTGAGCGGGCATACCCACGGCGGCCAGATCTGTCTCCCCGGCGGCTACCCGATCACCCTGAGCTCGGTCCTGCCGCGCAGCATGGGCCGCGGACCATGGCGGCACGGCCGCCTGACCGGCTACACCTCCGCCGGCGCCGGCACCTCCGCGGTGCCCGTGCGGTTCAACTGCCGCCCGGAGATCACCTTGCACCGGCTCCAGCGCGCCGAACCAACCGAGGCTTAGTAGGGCTTGTCCCGAATACGCAGCCGATAGAGCACCCGCGATCCAAGCACCACGGACACCACGAACGCGCCCGTCACCACCAACGTATCCCGCAGTGAGAGCGGCATGAACCAGCACGCCAGCAGCGCTGGCACCAGGGACTCGGGGATATGGTCCAGCCCCGGCGCCATGCTGCTCGGCGGCATCTTCAGTCGCCGCTTGGTAAAGCTCGAGATCAGGTCGCCCACCATCGCGCCGGCCCCGATCACGACCCCGACCACCCACGACTCCCCTGCGATGGCCGCCGCCACAGGCGTCGCGACCATCGCTGAAACGAGGCCGCGCCAGGTCTTGGAACGGCCAAACAACGGCTGCCCGTCGCGAAGCGCCAATCCGCCGTCTACCGGTCGGTCCCAGCGGCTGCCGAGCAGCCGCGTCGCCAGGATCGGCGCGCCGTTGGCGACCGCCAGCAGGATCAGGAGTGCGATCGCGTGCGTGCTCATCGGCGGACCCTATCACCGCCAGCGCCCGGCGCCAGCGCCGACCCGCCGCCACCTGACACTTCCCGCACGCGGCGGCGGCGGCTAGCGTGTCGCCCGAGGAGTCGACCGATGCCACCGACGCGCGCCCCCGACCTCACGGCCATCGTGGACGAAATCCACGCCGAACTCGCCCCCCGCTTCGGCGAGGGCAAGCTCGCCGACTACATCCCCGAGCTCGCCACCGTCGACCCCCGCCGCTTCGGTCTCGCGGTGGTGACCCGCGACGGCACGGTCCACGCCGCCGGCGACAGCGACGTGCCCTTCTCGATCCAGTCCATCTCCAAGGTCTTCCTGCTCACCCTCGCCCTCGGCAAGCACGGCGAGAGCCTCTGGACCCACGTCGGCCGCGAGCCGTCGGGCTCGGCGTTCAACTCCATCGTCCAGCTCGAACACGAGGAGGGGCGGCCGCGCAATCCCTTCATCAACGCCGGCGCCATCAAGGTCACCGACCTCGTCCTCGCCGGCCACTCCCCGCGCGAGGCCATTGGCGAGATCCTGCGGTTCATGCGCTACCTCGCCGACGACGAGGACATCAGCATCGACGCCGACGTGGCGCGCTCGGAGATCGCCACCGGCGCCCGCAACTACGCCCTGGCCGAGTTCATGCGCTCGTTCGGGCGGATGCTGCACCCGGTCGACCAGGTGCTCGGCGTCTACTTTCACCACTGCGCCATCGCCATGAGCTGCCGCCAACTCGCCCGCGCCGGCCTCTTCCTCGCCGCCGACGGCCGCGATCCCCTGACCGGCAACTCGGTGGTCCGCCCGGCGCGGGCGCGGCGGATCAACGCGGTGATGCTCACCTGCGGCCACTACGACGGCTCGGGCGAGTTCGCCTACCGGGTCGGCCTGCCCGGCAAGAGCGGCGTCGGCGGCGGCATCCTCGCCACCGCCCCGGGCCATGCCGCGATCTGCGTCTGGTCGCCAGGGCTCAACGCCGTCGGCAACTCGCTCCTCGGCTCCAAGGCGCTCGAGCTCCTCGCCCGGCGCACCGGCTGGTCGGTCTTCGGCTGAGCCTAGCGCTTGCGCACAGCCCCGAGGATCGCCAGCAGCACCACCGAGCCGACGATGGCGATCACCACCGCGCCGACGAAGCCGGTGGCGGCGAGCCCGAATACCCAGAAGATCAGTGCCCCGAGATAGGCGCCGATCACGCCGACCACCAGGTTTTCGATCAGGCCGTGGTCGCGCTTCATCACCTTGTCGGCGACCCAACCGGCGATCAGTCCGACGATCAGAAAGCTGATCCACCCCAGTCCACTCATCACGTATCTCCCCTTGCTCGCCCCTGATTGCCTCGCAAAGCCCTGCGAGTCCAGCGAATTTCCAAGCTTTTGGCACATCGACCCATCTGTGGCACCGTCCCGCCCGGGCCCCCCCGGGCAGCGGCCCACCGCACCTCGGGCGCGCCTGCCGCTCTCCCTGAAGCTAAGGACTGAGCCGCACCACCTCCCACGGCGCGTCCGGACCACCGCGGCTCCAGCGGAACCGGTCGTGCAGCCGATGCGCGCCGTCGGCCCAGAACTCGATCTCGACCGGCGTCAGCCGATACCCGCCCCAGAACGGCGGCCGCGGCGGATCGATGCCCTTGGTCGCGGTGATCTTCGCCACCTCGACCATCAGTGCCGACCGGCTCCGCAGCGGCCGCGACTGCGCCGAGGCCCAGGCCCCGAGCCGGCTAGGCAGGCTTCGTGAGCGGTAGTAGGTATCCGCCTGGGGCCCGTCCTCCCGGGTCACGCTGCCGCGGACCCGAACCTGCCGACGCAGACTCTTCCAGTGCATCACGAAGGCGGCGGTGCCGGCGGCGTCGATCTCCCGGGCCTTCACGCTCTCGTAGTTGGTGTAGAAGACGAAGGCCGCGGCCTCGATTTCCTTCAGGAGCACCATCCGGACGTTGGGCAGCCCCCCCGCGTCGACGGTGGCGAGCGCGATGGCGCTCGGATCGTTGAGCTCGGCGCCCTCCGCCTCCGCCAGCCACGCCCGCGCGATCGCGAAGGGATCGTCGCCCGCGAAGATGCCGCTCCGGTCCGCTTCCTCCGCCACCCGTGCCTCCCGAGATCGTCCGCGCCCGACCTACTGCGCCACGGGCCCGAGGGCAATCGGATGGACGCGGCGGCCAGGTTCGGGGAGGATCGGCCGATGATGCCGATCGTCGCCGCCGGGTTCCGCTACTTCGTCGTGGCCTTCGTCGCGGGGATCCTGCTCGGCACCCTCAGGGTGCTCGTCCTCGCCCCGGCGTTCGGACCGGCCGCGGCGGTGCTGATCGAGCTGCCGGTCATCCTCGGGATCGCCTGGATCGCCTGCCGACCACTCGCCCGCCGGCTGCCGGCGCAAGCCGGCGCGCGGCTCGCGATGGGTGGCGTCGCCTTCGTCCTCTTGATGCTGGCGGAAGGCCTGCTCGGGGTGGCCTTCGGGCGCCCGCTCTCCACTCAGCTCCGCGACCTCGGCACGGCCGCCGGGCTGCTCGGGCTTGCCGGACAGGCGGCCTTCGGGCTGCTGCCGATCCTACAGCTCAGGCTTGAACGCCGACCCCGACCGTGACCAGTATCTCCGGCGCAGGCAAGGAGGCCCGCATGCGGCCCGTCTTCGACCACTGGCAGACCTGGGCGCTGCTCTCCGCCGGCTTCGCGGCGCTGACGGCGATTTTCGCCAAGATCGGGGTGGAGAACGTCCCCTCCGACCTCGCCACCTTCGTGCGCACCGTGGTCATCCTGGCGCTCACCGCGGCCATCGTCCTCGCCACCGGCCAGTGGCAGGCGACCTCGACCCTCTCCGGGCGCAGCCTCGGCTTTCTCATCCTCTCCGGCTTTGCCACCGGCGCCTCCTGGGTCTGCTACTTCCGGGCGCTCAAGCTCGGCGAGGCCAGCCGAGTGGCGCCGGTCGACAAGCTGAGCGTGGTCCTGGTCGCGGTCTTCGGGGTCGCGTTTCTCGGCGAGCAACTGTCGCGCACCCACTGGCTGGCGGTGGCCCTGATCACCTGCGGTGCCGTGCTCCTCGCCCGCTGAGGCGGCCACCGGCGGCGGCCCGTCCGGCTTGAAGCGTCCCCACCTTTCCCGTACACCCACCTCGAAAATGCCCGCGGGGGGACAGCATGGCGACCGGACTGATGACTGGCAAACGGGGCCTGATCATGGGGGTCGCAAACGACAAGTCGATTGCCTGGGGCATTGCCCAGGCCTGCCACGGCGAGGGCGCCGAACTCGCCTTCACCTACCAGGGAGACGCGCTCGGCAAGCGGGTGCAACCACTTGCGGCCTCGGTAGGCTCCGACATCGTCGTTCCCTGCGACGTCACCGACGAGGCCTCCCTCGACGCCACCTTCGCCACCCTCGCCGACCGCTGGGGCAGCCTCGACTTCCTCGTCCACGCCATCGGCTTCTCCGACAAGGGCGAGCTCCGCGGCTCCTACACCGCCAACACCACCGCGGCGAACTTCGCCCAGACCATGCTGATCTCGGTCTATTCCTTCACCGCCGCCGCCCAGCGCGCCGAGCGGATGATGCCGAACGGCGGCGCGCTCCTCACCCTCACCTACTACGGCGCCGAGAAGGTGATGCCGCACTACAACGTCATGGGCGTCGCCAAGGCCGCGCTCGAGGCCTCGGTGAAGTACATGGCGATGGACCTCGGCCCCCGCGGCATCCGCGTCAACGCCCTCTCCGCCGGGCCGATCAAGACGCTGGCGGCGTCCGGCATCGGCGACTTCCGCTACATCATGAAGTGGAACGAGCTGAACGCCCCGCTGCGCCGCAACGTAACCCAGGCCGACGTTGGCAAGTCCGCCCTCTACCTTCTCTCCGACCTCTCCTCCGGCGTCACCGGCGAGACCCATCACGTCGACGCCGGCTATCACGTCGTCGGCATGAAGGCCGAGGACGCCCCCGACATCGACGTGGTCTCGGGCCGCAAGCAGGGAGCCGACGTGTGAACGACCGCCTGCCGCACGAGAAGGGCTTCCACGTCTCCTGGGACCAGATCCACCGCGATAGCCGGGCGCTGGCCTGGCGGCTCGACAAGCACGGCCCCGGACCGGCGGGCGCCTGGCGGGCGGTGGTGGCGATCACCCGCGGCGGCATGGCCCCGGCGATGATCGTCGCCCGCGAGCTAGACATCCGCACCGTCGACACCGTCTCGGTCAAGTCCTACGACTGGCAGAAGCAGGCCGAGGCCGAGGTGTTGAAAACCCCCTCCGCCGAAGTCATGGGCGCGGACGGCGAGGGCGTGCTGATCGTCGACGACCTCGTGGACACCGGCAAGACCCTGGAACTCGTCCGCAAGCTCTATCCCAAGGCGCATTTCGCCACGGTCTACGCCAAGCCCCAGGGTCGCGGCATGGTCGACACCTATATCACCGAGGTGAGCCAGGACACCTGGATCTTCTTTCCCTGGGACATGGCCCTGCAATACGTCCGGCCCTACCGCGGCGAATGAGCGCCGGCGTGACCCCGGCAGGCCGCTTCCGACTCGACTGGCTCCTCCACGAGACCTTCCAGCTCAGCATCCTCGCTAAGGGCGCCTTCGCCCTCCTCGAGACCATCGCCGGCATCTCGCTCTGGCTCATCGGTCCGAACGCCATCCTGGCCCTGGTGACCCGCGCCACCCACGCCGAGATCGGCGAGGATCCGAGCGACTGGATCGCCCGGACGCTTCTGCACTGGGCCCAGGGCTTCTCGATCGAGACCCAGCACTTCTACGCCCTCTACCTCCTCGCCCACGGCCTGGTGAAGGTGGTGATGGTGGCGGCCCTGCTCAAAGGCTACCGCTGGGCCTACCCCGCGGCGCTGGCGGTGATGGCGATGTTCGTCGCCTACCAGCTCTACCGCTTCAGCATCACCCACGGCCCCGGCCTGATCCTGCTGACGATCTTCGACCTCTTCGTGATCGCGCTGATCTGGCGCGAATGGCGCGCCCGCCCCGCCGCGGCCTGAACCCGACGTCCCAGGATACCCGTTAAGGTTCAAGCCCGCGTCAAAATCGTATGGCCGGTTTCCAGCCACTTTCCAGCCGATTTCCAGCCCCACCAAATCCCCGTAAACCTCTGGCACCGCCCTGGGTTCGCCCTCGGCCCCGCTCCCTCCCGCCGAGTCCGCCTCGCGGCGAATTGTCCCGATTTTGTGCACGCCGTGGTTGAAACAACTCGCACCCCAAGGCATAAGGGGTGCTTCGGAACTGAAGGCCACGGCAACCATGGCGATCTTCCACATCCTTCCCGGCGACGAGGACCCCAACTCCGGCTTTCTCGAGTCCTACCGCTCGACCGTCGACCGCCTCCACCGCGAGACCGCGGCCGAGTGCGGCGGCCAGCCGATGCCGCCCGAGGCCATCTCGATGATCGCCGTCCTCATCGCCTCGCTGCCACTGGTGGCGCTGCTCTCCCCGGCGGTCCCGGTGGAGCTCCGCGGCTGGCAGGTGGGCCTGACCATGGCCGGGGTCTGGGCCATCGCCTTCTTCGTGCAGCGTCTGCGCTACGACCGCTTCCAGGCGCGTCTGGCGCGGCGGCTGGCGCACATCGCCGAAGGCCCGCGGCTCCTCCGCTGACCCGTCACCGCGGCAGATCGGGGCAGACCTCCGGCGCCGCCGCCGCCCGGTAGTGCCGGGTCAGCGTCTCGCCGTTGCCGAGGTCGATCACCAGCACCATCTCGTCGCGCTCCACCACCGCCACCTCCGCGCGCAGGCTGCGGCCGTCCTCCTCCCAGACCAGCGTCGCCCCCTCGACCCAGCGCCACGGCGCCAGCCGGTAGGTCTCGGTGCAGCTCGTCATCACCAGCGTCCCGTCCGGCAGGAACGCCCGCAGCGTCCCGCGGGCCGCATCCGCCCCCTCGTCGATCCAGACCCGGCCCTCCAGGAGCTCCGCCGTCCCCTTGTTGCCGGATCCGGGCATGGCCGGCGTCGGCACCCCGAACCTCGCGCAGCCGCCGAGGGCAAGAATCACGACGATTCCGATAGCACTGGCGCGGGACATGGGACGGGCTCCTCCGGCTGAAGCCCGAGCTTAGCCATACGCGCAACGCGCGTGAACCCGCCCCGGTCCGCTCAGAAGAACGCCTGCAGCCCGGTCTGCGCCCGCCCGAGGATCAGCGCATGCACGTCATGGGTGCCCTCGTAGGTATTCACCGCCTCGAGGTTCATCACGTGCCGGATCACCCCGTACTCGTCCGAGACGCCGTTGCCACCGTGCATGTCCCGCGCCACGCGGGCGACCTCGAGCGCCTTGCCGCAGTTGTTGCGCTTCATCAGGCTGATCAGCTCCGACGACGCCCGCCCCTCGTCGAACAGCCGCCCGAGCCGCAGCGCCCCCTGCAACCCAAGCCCGATCTCCGTCTGCATGTCGGCGAGCTTCTTCTGGATGAGCTGGGTCTGCGCCAGCGGCCGCCCGAACTGCCGGCGCTCCATGGTGTAGTCCCGCGCCGCCTGCCAGCAGAACTCCGCCGCCCCCATCGCCCCCCAGGCGATGCCGTAGCGCGCCCGGTTGAGGCAACCGAACGGACCGGCCAGCCCCTCGGCATGGGGCAGCAGGTTCGCCTCGGGAACCGGCACCTCGTCCATCTGGATCATGCCGGTGACCGAGGCGCGCAAGCTGAACTTGCCCTCGATCTTCGGTGCCGCGAGTCCCTTCATGCCCTTCTCGAGCAGGAACCCCCTGATCTTGCCGCCATGCGCCTCGGACTTCGCCCAGACCACGAAGACATCGGCGATCGGGCTGTTGGTGATCCAGGTCTTCGCCCCCGAGATCGCATAGCCACCGTCGACCTTCTGCGCCCGCGTCACCATCGACCCCGGGTCCGAGCCGTGGTCGGGCTCGGTCAACCCGAAGCAGCCGACCCACTCGCCCGACGCCAGCTTCGGCAGGTACCTCTCCCGCTGCGCATCGGTGCCGTAGGCGAAGATCGGATGCATCACCAGGCTCGACTGCACGCTCATCGCCGAGCGGTAGCCGGAATCCACCCGCTCCACCTCGCGGGCGATCAGCCCGTAGCTCACGTAGTTGACCCCGGCGCCGCCGAACAGTTCCGGGATCGTCGCGCCGAGCAGCCCGAGCGCCCCCATCTCGGTCATGATCTCCCGGTCGAAGATCTCGCGACGGTTGGCCTCGAGCACCCGCGACGCCAGCCGGTCCTGCGCATACTCCCGCGCGCTGTCGCGGATCATCCGCTCCTCTTCGGTCAGCTGCGCCTCGAGAAGGAACGGATCGTCCCAGACGAAATCGGCGAGCCTGGCGCGCGCGTCTTCGGGGGTCATCGGCAACCTCGCGGGATATCGGCCTGCCGGTGATAGCGGCTCGTCCGGGAAAGTTCAAAACAATCGCGGCAGCGGCTATCATCGCCCCGAGCGGCCGGGGAGGATCGGTGAGGTGTCGGACACAGATGCGAAGGCGCCGGGCGCGGTCACCGATTTCGCCGGGCGGATGGCCTACGGCGACTACCTAGGGCTCGACGCGATCCTGACCGCGCAGCACCCGCTGTCGGCGGCCCATGACGAATTGCTCTTCATCGTCCAGCACCAGACCTCCGAGCTCTGGATGAAGCTCGCCATCCACGAGCTCGACGCCGCCCGCACCGCCATCGCTGCCGACCGGCTCGACGAGGCCTTCAAGCTTCTCGCCCGCGTCAGCCGGATCTTCGAGCAACTGAACGGCGCCTGGGACGTGCTGCGAACCATGACGCCCTCGGACTACACCACCTTCCGCGACGCCCTCGGCCAGTCCTCCGGCTTTCAGAGCTACCAGTACCGCCGGATCGAGTTCATCCTCGGCAACCGCAACCGCGCCATGCTGAAGCCGCACGCCCACCGCCCGGAGCTCGCGGCCGAACTCGAGGCCGAGCTCGCCCGCCCCGACCTCTACGCCGTCGCCCTCGAGGCCGCGGCGCGCACGGGGCTGCCGGTTCCGGCCGCGGCGCGGGCGGTCCACGATGGCCCGCGCGCCGCGGACCCGGACGTCACCGCGATGTGGGCGGCGGTCTACCGCGCCCCGAGCCGGCATTGGCCGATCTACGAGCTTGCCGAGAAGCTCGTAGACCTCGAAGACTACTTCCGCCGCTGGCGCTTCAACCACGTCACCACCGTCGAGCGGGTGATCGGCATGAAGCGCGGCACCGGCGGCACCGGCGGCGTCAGCTACCTGCGCCGCATGCTCAACGTCGTGCTGTTCCCCGAGCTCTGGGAGGTGCGCACCGCGCTCTGACATTGCTAGCGACCCGCACGGGCTGGCGTCGCCGTGCAATTCCTGACACTTATGACAGGCCCGGCCGGAGAGCCGGCCCCGACAGAGGAGGACTGCGCGTGTCGAAAGGAATTCTGGCCGGACTGGCCGCACTGCTCGTGGCGTCGGCCGCCGCGGCCGAGCCCACGAAGATCGGCATGATCACCACGCTCTCGGGCGGCGGCGCCGGTCTCGGCACCGACGTCCGCGACGGCTTCCTGCTGGCCCTGAAGCAGGCCGGCGACGCCGCCGCCGAGATCGAGGTCGTCGTCGAGGACGACCAGCAGAAGCCCGACGTCGCCGTCCAGCTCTCCGACAAGATGATCCAGTCCGACCAGGTCGACATCCTGACCGGCATCATCTTCTCGAACCTCGCCATGGCGGTCGTCCCCGGCGCCGTCGCCCAGGGCAAGTTCTACCTCTCGCCCAACGCCGGGCCCTCGCAGCTCGCCGGCGAAGGCTGCAACCCGAACTATTTCAACGTCGCCTGGCAGAACGACAACCTGCACGAGGCCGCCGGCGCCATGGCCAACGGCCTCGGCCACAAGAAGACCTTCATCCTCGCGCCCAACTACCCGGCCGGCACCGACGCGCTCAACGGCTTCAAGCGCTTCTACGAGGGCGAGATCGCCGGCGAGCTCCTGACCAAGCTCGGCCAGACCGACTTCGCCGCCGAGATCGCCCAGATCAAGGCCTCCGGTGCGGACAGCGTGTTCTTCTTCCAGCCCGGCGGCATGGGCATCGCCTTCGCCAAGCAATTCGCGGGTGCTCAGACCGGCATCCCGATGATCGGGCCGGGCTTTTCCTTCTCCCAGGACATCCTCGCCGCCGTCGGCCCCGCCGCCCTCGGTGTCCACAACACCGCGCAGTGGTCCCCCGACCTCGACAACCCCGCCAACAAGGCCTTCGTCGAGGGCTTCGAGGCCGAGTACGACCGCATCCCGTCGCTCTACGCCAGCCAGGGCTTCGACACCGCCAACCTGATTCTGTCGGCCCTCGCCAAGGCCCCGGTCAGCGACGCCGACGGCTTCCGCACCGCGCTCGAGGCCGCCGACTTCGCCTCGACCCGCGGCGACTTCCGGTTCAACACCAACCATCATCCGATCCAGGACATCTACGACCGCGAGGTGGTGGACGTCGACGGCACCATCACCAACCGCATTGTCGGCGTTGCGCTGGAAGACCGCGGCGACGCTTTCGCCGAAGCGTGCAAAATGTAGCACCGAAACGTTTCCTGTCCGGGCTCCGGCCCGGGCGGGAGGTGTCCATATTAACCGAAAATTATTGAAGATGAATCCCTTCAATATCAATGCCATAAAAAGTGTTCACGCGTGAACACCCCCCACTGTTCACACTTCGCATGACCGCCGCACTCCTCGTCGAGCAGGTCCTGAACGGCCTCCAGTTCGGCGTCATGCTGTTCCTCATGGCCGCCGGCCTCACCCTGGTCTTCGGGGTGATGGGCCTCATCAACCTCGCCCACGGCTCGCTCTACATGACGGGCGCCTTCGCCTGCGCCGCCGTTGCCGGCGCCACCGGCTCCTTCCTCCTCGGCCTCGCCGCCGCGCTCGCCGCCGCCGCCGCCGCCGGGGCGCTGGTCGAGGTCGCGATCCTCCGCCGCCTCTACGCCCGCGACCACCTCGACCAGGTGCTGGCCACCTTCGCCCTCATCCTCGTCTTCTCCGAGGGCACCCGCTGGCTCTTCGGCTCCTTCCCCCTCTACCTCGACGTCCCGCCCTGGCTCGCCGGCACCGTCCACCTGCCCCTCGGCATCACCTACCCCGCCTACCGCCTCGCCATCATCGCGGTGGGCCTCCTCGTCGCCCTCCTCCTCTTCCTCCTCATCAACCGTACCCGTCTCGGCGTCCGCATCCGCGCCGGCGAGGCCGACCGCGAGATGATCGCCGCCCTCGGCGTCGACATCTCCCGCCTCTACACAATCGTCTTCGCCCTCGGCGCCGCCCTCGCCGGCCTCGCCGGCGCCCTGATCGGCCCGATCCAGTCCGTTCAGGTCGGCATGGGCGAGCCCGTTCTGATCGTCGCCTTCGTCGTCGTCGTCATCGGCGGCATCGGCTCGATAAAGGGCGCCCTCCTCGGCGCCATCCTCGTCGGCGTCACCGACACCCTCGGCCGCGTCCTCCTCCCCGTCCTCCTCGCCGGCGTCATGGAGACCTCGCGCGCCACCACCATCGGCTCGGCCCTCGCCTCGATGCTCATCTACATCCTGATGGCCGTCGTCCTCGTCATCCGCCCAACCGGCCTCATGGGCCGCGCATGAGCCGCGAGACCGCCCTCAACTTCGCGATCCTCGCCGGTCTCCTCGCCGTCGCCCTCTGGGCCCGCGTCGCCGGCCAGCCCTTCGTCCTGACCCTCGCCGCCAAGGTCGCGATCCTCGGCATGGCCGGCGTCGGCCTCAACCTCGCCCTCGGCTACGGCGGCCTTGTCTCCTTTGGCCACGCCGCCTTCTTCGGCCTCGGCGGCTACGCCGCCGGCATCCTCGCCCAGGCCGCCCAGACCTACGCCCCGCTAACCACCTGGCCCGTCGAGCTCCCCGGCACCACCTCGATGCCGCTGATCTGGCTCGCCGCCATCGCCACCGCCGGCCTCGCCGCGCTCCCCATCGGCGCCCTCAGCCTCCGCACCACCGGCGTCCACTTCATCATGATCACCCTCGCCTTCGCCCAGATGGTCTACTACTTCGCCATCTCCTGGCCCGCCTACGGCGGCGAGGACGGGCTGTCGATCTATGTCCGCAACCGGCTCCCCGGCCTCAACACCATGGACCCCTGGACCTTCTTCCTCGTCGCCTTCGCCCTCCTCCTCGCCGTCCTCGTCCTCGTCCTCACCATCGTCCGCTCCCGCTTCGGCCTTGCCCTCGACATGGCCCGCCAGAACCCGCTCCGCCTGACCAGCCTCGGCGTCCGCCCCTTCGACGTCCGCCTCACCGCCTTCGTCATCTCCGCGATGATCGCCGGCCTCGCCGGCGCGCTCTATGCCGATCTCAACCGTTTCGTCAGCCCGACCATGCTCTCCTGGCAACTCTCGGGCGAGCTCATCGTCTTCGTCATCCTCGGCGGGACCGGCCGGCTCTGCGGGCCCGTCGTCGGTGCCGCCGTCTTCGTCCTCCTCGAGCACCAGCTCGGCCGCCTCACCGACTACTGGCAGCTCCCGCTCGGCCTCCTGCTGCTCCTCGTCGTCCTCTTCGCCCGCGGTGGCCTCGTCGGCCTCGTCGCCGGGAGGCGTGCCCATGGCTGAGCCGATCCTGCAGATCGAAGGCCTGACCAAGGCCTTCGGCGCGCTCACCGCCACCGCCGATGTCAGCTTCGACCTCCGCCCCGGCGAGATCCACGCGCTGATCGGCCCGAACGGCGCCGGCAAGTCGACGCTGGTCAAGCAGATCGCCGGAGAGCTCCGCCCCGACTCCGGCACCATCCGCTTCGCAGGCCGCACCATCGACCGCCTCGACGCCGCCGCCCGCGCCCGCCTCGGCCTCGCCCGCACCTTCCAGGTCTCCTCGGTCGCCCCGGAGATGTCGGCGCTCCGCAACGTCATGCTCGCGAGCGCCGCCGCCGAACGCCGCGTCTTCCGCTTCCTCCGCCCCGTCGCTCACGACCGCGCGCTGATCGATGTCGCCGCGGCGCACCTCGCCAGCGCGGGCCTTGCCGCACGCGCCGACATCCGCGCCGCGGACCTCTCCCACGGCGAGCGGCGCCAGCTCGAGTTCGCCCTCGCCCTCGCCCTCGGCCCCAAGGCCTTTCTCCTCGACGAGCCGATGGCCGGTCTCGGCCCAGAGGGCTCGAAGCGGCTCACCGCCTTCCTCGATGCCCTCCGCCGGCGCGCCCCGATCCTCCTGATCGAGCACGACATGGACGCGGTCTTCGCGCTCGCCGACCGCGTCTCGGTCCTGGTCTACGGCCGCCTCATCGCCACCGGGACCGTCGCGGAAATCCGCGCCAACCCGGAGGTGCGCAGCGCCTACCTCGGCGATGCGGCCGCATGACCCCGCTCCTCAGCTTGCGCGGTGTCACCGCCAGCTACGGCGCGTCCCAGGCGCTCTTCGGCGTCGACCTCGACGTGGCCCCGGGGGAGGCCGTGGCGCTCATGGGCCGCAACGGCATGGGCAAGACCACCACGGTCCGGACCATCGCGGCCCTGCTGCCGACGCGCGCGGGCAGCATCGTCTTCGACGGCGTCGCCACCCGCGGTCTGCCGGTCCATCGCGTCGCCCGCCTCGGCATCGGCCTCGTGCCCGAGGGCCGTCGCTGCTTTGCGCCGCTCACCGTTCGCGAGAACCTCACCGCCGCCGCCCGGCCCGGCCCTTGGGACCTCGCTGCGGTCCTGCGGCTCTTTCCGCAGCTCGGCACGCGGCTCGGCCAGGCCGCCGCGACCCTCTCCGGTGGCGAGCAGCAGATGCTGGCACTCGGCCGGGCACTGATGACCAACCCGCGCCTCCTCCTCCTCGACGAGGCGGCCGAGGGTCTCGCACCCCTAATCCGCCAGGAGATTTGGGCCGCGATCCGCACGCTCCGACAGACGGGCCTCTCGATCCTCGTCATCGACAAGTCCCTGAAAGATCTCGCCGCCGCCGCCGACCGCTGCTTCATCCTCGAACGCGGCCGCACTGTCTGGAGCGGCTCTCCGGCCGGGGTGACCGCCGAGGTCGCGGACCGCTGGCTCGGCGTGTGACAAAACCCGGCGATTCACGTATCGCCCGTGAACTTCTTCCGGCCTTCCGCGTTTTTCGCTCAGTCACCGACCGATGGAGGAAAACGCCGATGACCGACCCCACCCGCGACCCCGCCGCCGAGGGAAGGATCGCCTCGCGCGCGCACGCGCTCTGGGAAGAGGAGGGCCGTCCGCACGACCGCGACAAGGAGCACTGGGCGCAGGCCGAACGTGAAGTCCTCGACGTTGCGGACGAGCTTCCCGAGCGCCAGATCCCCGGCGAACCGCCGGAGCCGGAGCCGATGGAACTCCCGATGACCGGCCGACGCCGCAAGGTGGCCCGGTAGTTCCGGCCGGGCGGGGCGCGGGCGCGCGCCCGGCCTTGACAGGACGGGAGGCTGCGCCGAGGGAAGGATGGCCGCAACTGGGAGGAGGCGACCATGACCGAGACCATTGAGCGCAGCCTGACCGCCGAGCCGTTGACCGCCGAAGCCTTCGCGGCGTTCGGAGACGTCATTGAGGCGGCGGGGGAAAGCTTCGCGATCAACGCCGGCATGTGCGACCGCTTCCACGACCTGGCGCGGATGGACTTCGCCGGCGAGCACGC
This sequence comes from uncultured Alphaproteobacteria bacterium, assembly GCA_963798385.1. GTDB lineage: Bacteria > Pseudomonadota > Alphaproteobacteria > Rhodobacterales > Rhodobacteraceae > Amaricoccus. The sequence continues at coordinate 247,148 of CAWCTE010000001.1, forward strand.
CAGGGCCGGGATTAGCATCGCCTACAGCCGGCCTTATCCGCTGCCGCACGTCTTCGACCTGGTGGAGCGGCATCCGCTAGGCAGCCAGGCCTTCGTGCCGATGACCGAGGCGCCGTTCCTGGTGGTCGTGGCGCCGGACGAGGCCGGGCGTCCCGGCACGCCGCGCGCGTTCCTGACCCGGCCCGGGCAGGGGGTGAACTACCTCCGGAACGTCTGGCACGGGGTCCTGACTCCGCTCGGACGGCCCGCGGCGTTCCTCATCGTCGACCGGATCGGCGGCGGCAACAACCTCGAGGAGGTGCGCTATGACGCGCCGTGGACGGTCACAGTCGCGTGATCGCGGGGATCCGACGGGTGGGCTTGGATCGAGAGCGAACCCGGCTGGAAGGCAAAGGTTTACAGGGGATCCAGAGTGGCTGGAAAGTGGCCATACGATTTTCACGCGGGCTTAATCGTTAATGCGCGGCCCCCGAGGCCCTGTCGATTCGTCGAGGCCGCCCGCCGCCGCGATCCGCCGGGCGACGAGGTCGTAGTCGGCCGGCTCGAGGGCGGCGTATCCGACGATCCCGAGCGTCTCGCGGATGTCGGCATCGAGGCCGCCCAACGCGGCGCCGACGGCGGCCCGATGGCGGGCCACCTCGGTTCCCCGGGCGGCGATGTAGGGCAGACCCGGCGTCGGGTCGGTCAGCATCAGCACCCGAAGCCGCTTCGCCTCCGGCAAGTACCGCCGGGCGTAGCGCCAGCTCACGAAGTCGATGGCGGCGATGTCCGCCGCCCCGTCGGCCACCTGCCCGACGGAGGCACGGTGCGCGCCGCTGACCACGACCTCACCGAAGAACCGTCCGTCCGCCGCCAGCGGCGCGGCGTGGTGCAGGATCGATCCCCAGCCCGACTGCGAGTCGCGCCCGTTGATCGCCAACCGCGCACCGCGAAAGTCCGCCAGCGCCGCGCGCGGGTCGTCGGAGCGAACCACCACGGCGCTGCGATACCAGCCCGGCGGGACGCCCGGCACCCCGTAGTCCGCCGCCCCCACCAGGACCACCCGCCCGGCGAGCTCCCGCACGAAGGGCAGGCCGCAGGTCTGCCCCAGCACCAGCCGCGGATCGGTCCAGCCGGCCATCAGATCCGGGTCCCGGGTCAGCGTCTCCGGCGCCGCGACCCCGCCGCCGCGCAGGCCGTCGCGCAGCGCCGCCCACAGCCGGTCGGTGGCGGGGAGAAGCTCGGGCCAGTCGTACATCGGCAGGGCGGCGATCGCCGCCGTCATGCGACCGACTCGGCGTCCCGGCCTGCGGGCGGCGTCCAGATCGGATGCGCCACCGGATCCTTGCGCGCAAAGAGATACCGCCGGAACACCTCGCCGTAGGAGCGGTAGGCATAGCCGCCGTTGCGGCGCAGCCATTCCTCGCGGCGGGCGCGGTATTCGCCCGGCAGCCGGTACCAGGCCAGCTTCGGCTTGGCGTGGTGGACGGCATGCAGGTTGTTGTTGAGGAAGAGCAGGGCCAGCGGGCCTCGGTCCTCGATGATGACGCTGCGCGAGGCCACCCGCTCCTCGGCCTGGTGCTCTAGGAAGGTGCGGATTCGCAGCAGCGACGAGGCGAGATAGCAGCCAACGAGGTACTGCCACACCGGCATGGTGCCGGCGAACGCTAGCCAGAGCGCCACCGGCACGATGCCGGCGAGGTGCGCCGTCCAAGCCTGCGCGATGCGCCGATCGCCGGCGCGGAAGGCGTCGATGTCGTCGAGCCAGAAGCGCGCCGTGCCGACGGCGGGGCCGATCAGCATCCGCCCGAGAAGGGTGTTGTTGCAGGCGAGGAGGGCCCGGACCGGCCGACGCAGCCGCCCCCAGACCCCGGGATCGAGATAGTTCGATTCCGGGTCGTCGTAGGGATCGGTGAGCTGCGGGTCGTAGTGATGCGCGAGATGCAGGTCGCGGAAGCGCCGGTAGGGAACGAAGAGCCCGAGCGCCGGGAAGAGCAGCATCTCGTTGAGGCGGGGGCTGGTGGTGGGATGGCCGTGGATCGCCTCGTGCTGCAGCGAAGAGTGCTGGGCCAGCACCACCGCGAGGAGCGGCACAGCGAGCCATGGGCCAAGGGCGCCGGCGAAGACGGTGATCGCCCCCCAAGCGAGATAGGTCAGCGCCAGAAGCGCCACCGTCGGCCATTCGATCCGCGCCCCCCGCAGCCTCGAAGCCAACTTCGTTAACATTTTATCCTTTTTCCGTAACGGGTTCCCTCATCCTACACCCGGCGGCGCACTCGGCGCAATTATGTGATTATCTTGCGGAACACCAATATTGTTGCGAATTCACGACATCTGTTGCACATTCGTGCTAGAAAGGCGCCCACCGTTGGACAAACGCGAAATCGCCGCGGCCTTCCGCAGCCGCCTGCAGACCCTTCTCGGCGAGGAGCGCGGCGGCGTCGCCGCGTTTTTGCGCGACACCGGCATCGACCGCTCCGCCCTCAGCCAGTTCCTAGACGCCGGCATCGACCGCATGCCGCGTGCCGAGACCCTGCGGCGCATCGCCGAGGCGCGCGGCGTGACGGCGGACTGGCTCCTCAGCCTGTCGAACGCCCCGGAAGGCCGCCAGGAGGTGACGCCCTCGGTGCAGATCGAATCGGCCGAGAGCCTCGGCGGCGGCTCGCCCATCGACCAGTGGCGGCGCGAGGCGGCGGGGATGAAGCTCCGCTACGTCCCCTCGAACCTGCCCGACATGCTCGGCCTCGCCGAGGACGCGCCGGCGCCCGAAGCGACCCCGCTTGCCGGCCAGGCCGAGAACGTGCTCGGCGGCTTCCGGCTCGGCGAAATGGACGTAGAGATCGCCATGCCGGTGCAGACGCTCCACGACCTCTCCCAGGGCGCCGGCCTCTGGCGCGGCACGGACCCGGAGCGCAGGCGCCGGCAGCTCGCCCACATGGCGGCGACTTGCGCCGAGGTCTTCCCGACCCTGCGCCTCCATCTCTACGACGGCCGCCACAGCTTCGCTGCGCCCTTCACCGTCTTCGGCCGCATCCGCGCCGCGCTCTATCTCGGCGAGGCCTACCTCGTCGTCACCTCGACCGACCAGGTTGCCGCGCTCAGCCGGCTCTTCGACAACCTGGTGCGTCGGGCCATCGTCGGGCCGGAGCGTGTGCAGGACCTGCTTTACGAGTTGGCGGACACGGCAAGGTAGTACGGACGTAAATCGGCGTTCCGGAATGCTTTTGTTGTGGGATTGTCGAAATTCCCCCATAACATCCGGCATCGTGTCGAGCGCCGGGAGGGCGCGCATGAAAAGGGGTGAACCATGCTGAAACTGAAATCCGCCGCCGCGCTGGGCGTGCTCCTGGCCAGCGCCGCGGTGCTGCCGGCCGGCGCGCAGGACATGGACGCGCTGATCGCCGCCGCCAAGGAAGAGGGGATGCTCACCACCATCGCCCTGCCGCACGACTGGTGCGGCTATGGCGAGGTGATCAAGGGCTTCAAGGACAAGTACGGGCTCGAGGTCAACGAGCTCAATCCCGACGCCGGCTCCGCCGACGAACTCGAGGCCATCCGTGCCAACAAGGACAACACCGGCCCGCAGGCGCCCGACGTGATCGACGTCGGCTTCTCCTTCGGCCCCGCGGCCAAGGACGAGGGCCTCGTCCAGCCCTACAAGGTCTCGACCTGGGACACGATCCCCGACAACGTCAAGGACGCCGACGGCTACTGGTACGGCGACTACTACGGCGTGCTCAGCTTCGCGGTGAACAAGGACATCATCGACAACGTCCCCGGCAACTGGGAAGACCTGCTGAAGCCGGAATACGCCAATGCCGTGGCGCTCGCCGGTGACCCGCGCGCCTCGAACCAGGCGATCCTCGGCGTCTATGCCGCCGGCCTCGCCGCCAGCGGCGCCCCTGGCGCCGACGCCGGCAAGAAGGGCCTCGAGTTCTTCTCCGAGCTCAACAAGGCCGGCAACTTCGTTCCGGTTATCGGCAAGTCCGGCACCCTCGCCCAGGGCGCCACTCCGATCGTGATCTGGTGGGACTACAACGCCCTCTCCGGCCGCGATGCTCTGAACGGCAACCCGCCCATGGAGGTGGTCGTCCCCGGCAACGGCGTCGTCGCCGGCGTCTACGTCCAGGCGATCAGCGCCTTCGCGCCGCATCCCAATGCCGCGAAGCTCTGGATGGAGTACCTCTATTCCGACGAGGGCCAGCTCAAGTGGCTTGCCGGCTACTGCCACCCGATCCGCTTCAACAACCTCGCCGCCGACGGCAAGATCCCGCAGGATCTCCTCGACAAGCTGCCGCCGGCCAAGGCCTACGAGGCGGCGGTGTTCCCGACCCTCGACGAGCAGTCGGCCATGAAGGACGTCATCACCGCCGGCTGGGACAGCGTCGTCGGCGCCAACGTCCAGTAGCGGACCCTGGGCGGGCCGTCCTCGGCCCGCCCGCTTCAATCCCGGCATGCAAGCGACCAAACCCCGCGCGACGATCTCCTGGGCCTGGCTCGGCATGGTGCCGTTCCTGGCCTTCGCGCTGCTGTTCCTGATCCTGCCGACGATGAACATCGTCGTCGGCAGCTTTCGCAATCCGGCCGGCGAGTTCACGCTGTCCAACATCGCCAACCTCTTCCAGCCATCGATCCTCGCGGCCTTCTCGATCTCGATCCGCATCAGCCTGGCCTCGGCATTCCTCGGCTGCGTGATCGGCTTCGCCATCGCCTCGGCGATCACGCTCGGCGGCGTACCCGGCTGGATCCGCGCGCCGTTCATGACCTTCTCCGGCGTCGCCTCAAACTTCGCCGGAGTGCCGCTGGCCTTCGCGTTCCTCGCCACCCTGGGCCGCCTCGGGCTGGTCACCATCCTCCTCAAGGACTGGGCCGGCATCAACATCTACGCGATGGGCTTCAACCTCCTGAGCTTCATGGGCCTGACGCTCACTTACCTCTTCTTCCAGATCCCGCTGATGATCCTGATGATCACCCCGGCCCTCGACGGCCTGAAGCGCGAGTGGCGCGAGGCGGCGGAAATCCTCGGGGCCAGCGGATTCCAGTACTGGCGCATGGTGGCGCTGCCGATCCTCTGGCCGGCGCTCCTCGGCACGCTGGCTCTCCTCTTCGCCAACGCCTTCGGCGCGGTCGCCACCGCCTATGCGCTCACCGGCTCGTCGCTCGGCATCGTGCCGATCCTGCTCTTCGCCCAAATCCGTGGCGACGTGCTGCAGGACCCGCACCTCGGCTACGCGCTGGCCTTCGGGATGATCGTCGTCACCGGGATCGGCAACGCCATCTACATCTGGATGCGTGTCCGCGCCGAGCGGTGGATCAAGTGAAGCCTGCCCGCATCTGGTCCTGGATCGCGCTCGCCTTCGGGATGATCTATTTCTTCCTGCCGCTCATCGGCACGCTGGAATTCTCGCTGCGCATCAACCGCGGCGAATACAGCCTCGACGCCTATCGCAACGTCCTTGCCGACCCGAGCTTCCGCGCCACCTTCAGCTACTCGGTGGTAATGGCGCTCCTGACCATCGTCATGGGCGTCCTCATCGTGGTGCCCACCGCCTATTGGGTGCGCCTGAAGCTGCCACGCTGGCGGCCCTTCGTCGAGTTCATCACCCTCCTGCCGCTGGTGGTGCCGCCCATCGTCGTGGTCTTCGGCTACATCCGCCTCTACAACACCTCCTCGATCCTGCCGCTGACCGGCACCGCCATGGGCACCAATGCCCTCCTGCTCTTCGGCTACACGATCCTGTCGCTGCCCTACATGTACCGCGCCGTCGACACCGGCCTGCGTGCCATCGACGTCCGCACCCTCACCGAGGCCGCCGAGAGCCTCGGCGCCAGCTGGTTCACCATCATGACCCGGGTGATCCTGCCCAACGTGCTCGTCGCCGTCCTCTCCGGCGCCTTCCTCACCTTCGCTATCGTCATCGGCGAGTTCGTCCTTGCGGCGCTCCTCAACCGCCCGGCTTTCGGCCCCTACCTGCAGGTGCTCGGCGCCAACCGCGCCTACGAGCCCGCAGCGCTGGCGGTGATCGCCTTCGGGATCACCTGGGCCTGCATGGGGCTGATCCAGCTCGTCACCCGTTTCCAGAAATTCAAGACGGTACCCCGCTAGATGGCCTTCCTCGAGATCGAGAACCTGCAGAAGTTCTACGGGCCCACCCAAGTGGTCCGCGACTTCAACCTCGACGTGGGAGAGGGCGAATTCGTCTCCTTCCTCGGCCCGTCCGGTTGCGGCAAGACCACAACGCTGCGCATGGTTGCCGGCTTCGAGACCCCCACCGACGGGCGGATCCGGATCGACGGCCGCGACGTGGTCAACCTCAAGCCCAGCGCCCGCAACATCGGCATGGTGTTCCAGTCCTACGCGCTCTTCCCCAACCTCACCGTCGCCGAGAACGTCGCCTTCGGCCTCAAGGTCGCCGGCCGCCCCCGGGCCGAGCGCGACGCCCGGGTCGCCGAGATGCTCGGCATCATCAAGCTTCCCGAGCTCGGCGGCCGCTATCCGTTCCAGCTTTCCGGCGGCCAGCAGCAGCGCGTGGCCCTCGCCCGGGCGCTCGCCCCGAAGCCGACCCTCCTCCTCCTCGACGAGCCGCTCTCCGCCCTCGACGCCAAGATCCGCGTCTCCCTCCGCGACGAGATCCGCGCCATTCAGAAGCGCCTCGGCATCACAACGATCTACGTCACCCACGACCAGGAAGAGGCGCTGTCGATGTCCGACCGCATCGTGGTGATGAACGCCGGCATCGCCGAGCAGATCGGCGACCCCTTCGCCATCTACAACCGCCCGGCCACCGCCTTCGTCGCCTCTTTCGTCGGCACCCTCAACGTCCTCACCGCCCGCGTCACCGACCCCGCCACAGGCATCCTCGAGATCGACGGCCAGCGCATAGCCCTCAACCGTGCCGTCCCGGCCCCGGCGGGCGGCACCGTCTCCCTCGCCCTCCGCCCACAGGCCCTGACGCTCGACCCCGCCCCCGGCCAGGACGCCGTCCTCAACGCCACCGTCGAGGACGTGAGTTTCCTCGGCTCGGTGGTCCGCGTGCGCGTCGGCCTCGGCGGCCAGCCGATCTCCCTCGACCTCTTCAACACCGCCCACCTCACCCCGCCCCGCATCGGCGCCCCGGTCGCCGTCAGCTTCGCCCCTGCCGACGCGCTGGTGACGGCGACCTGACAGCGCATGCAGTACAGGCATCGGGGCGCTTTGCTCGCGGGCCTTCTGGCGTTCGCACGGCCCAACCCACTGTTAAACTAGTCAAATCCCGCCACCCGTCGGGCGATGTTTACTTTTGCCAGCAAACCCTTCAGAAGCGCCCTCGTCCGATCTCAGGAGAATCGCAATGGGCTACCGCGTCGCTGTCGTCGGCGCCACGGGCAACGTGGGCCGGGAAATGCTCAACATCCTCGCCGAGCGGGAGTTTCCCGTCGACGAGATCGTGGCGCTGGCGTCCCGAAAGTCCCTCGGCACCCAATGTTCGTTTGGCGACCGGACCCTAAAGACCCTGGATCTCGACACCTTCGACTTTACCGGCTGGGACATCGCGCTCTTCGCCATCGGCTCTGAGGCGACGAAGAAGTACGCGCCCATCGCCGCCAAGGCTGGCTGCGTGGTGATCGATAACTCGTCGCTCTACCGCTACGACCCCGACGTGCCGCTGATCGTGCCGGAGGTGAACCCCGACGCGATCGACGGCTACGCCCGGAAGAACATCATCGCGAACCCCAACTGCTCCACCGCCCAGATGGTGGTGGCGCTGAAGCCGCTCCACGACCGCGCCCGCATCAAGCGCGTGGTCGTCTCGACCTATCAGTCGGTCAGCGGCAAGGGCAAGGCGGCGATGGACGAACTCTGGAACCAGACCAAGGGCCTCTACGTCCCCGGCCAGGAGGTCGAGCCCAAGGAGTTCCAGAAGCAGATCGCCTTCAACGTCATCCCCCACATCGACACGTTCATGGACGACGGCTTCACCCGCGAGGAATGGAAGATGGTGGCCGAGACCAAGAAGATCGTCGACAAGGCGATCAAGGTCGTCGCCACCTGCGTCCGCGTGCCGGTCTTCGTCGGACATGCCGAGGCGCTGGCGGTGGAGTTCGAGGATCCGCTTGACGAGGACGAGGCCCGCGACATCTTGCGCGAGGCGCCCGGCGTTCTCGTCGTCGACAAGCGCGAGGACGGCGGCTACGTGACCCCGGTCGAATGCGTCGGCGATTATGCCACCTACGTCAGCCGTATCCGCACCGACCCCACGGTGGACAACGGCCTGATGATGTGGGTGGTCTCCGACAACCTCCGCAAGGGCGCCGCCCTCAACGCCGTGCAGATAGCGGAGCTTCTCGGTCGCCGGGTCCTCAAGAAAGGTTGAGGCGCGGCCCGATAGCACTCGGGTTTATTGCACATGCCCGCGGCACGATGCCCTTACTCGCGTGATTCGGCCGACCCCCGGCCGAACACAGAACAGGACCTGTAATGATCCCCGTGACGCAATTTCACCCGATGATCGTCCACTTCCCGATTGTCTTCGTTCTTTGTCTGGCCGTCTTCGACGTGGTCGCCACCGCGCGCGGTGCGAGCGTGACCGGCCGAAGCACGGCAGGCAACATCTCGACCGCGCTGGTGGTCCTCGCCGGGCTTTCAGCACTCATCGCCATGATGTTCGGCGACGTCGCGCTCTCCCACGCCGAGGCCGGCGGCTTTTCCAGCGAAGTCGCAGAGATCCACGAAGGCCTGGGCAGCACCCTGGCGATCACCCTCGGTATCTGGGCGCTGATCCGCGCTTTCCTCTGGTGGCGGAACATGCGGATCTCCGGCAGCATCGCGTATGCGGTCGCACTGATCGCGGTCGTGGGCGCCGGTCTGGCCGTCACCACCGCCTATTTCGGCGGGCAGCTTGTCTACGATCTCGGCGTGAATGTCGCCAACGCCGCGCCGGTCAATACCGGAACCACCGAATAGGCATCGGGTTTCAGACCAGGACCGGCTCGGCCACCTGGGCGCCGACTCCGAAAACCCGCTTGTAGCGGGCGACCTCCTCGGCAGGGCCAAGCGCCTTGGCGGGGTTGTCGGAGAGCTTGACCGTCGGCCGGCCGTTGGCCCCGACGGCCTTGCAGACAAGGCTGAACGGCGCCAGCGCGTCGTTCGGCGCCAGTCCGCGGAAGTCGTTGGTGAGCAGCGTTCCCCAGCCGAAACTGACCTTCACCCGGCCGTGGAAACGGGCATAGAGCGACTCGATCCGATCGACGTCGAGCCCGTCTGAGAAGATCACCAGCTTCGCGCGCGGGTCTTGCCCGCGGCTCTCCCACCAGGCGATGGCGGTCTCGGCGCCCTCCTCCGGCACCCCGGAATCGATCCGGATGCCGGTCCAGTCCGCCAGCCAGTCGGGGGCACGCTCCAGGAAGCCCTTCGTCCCATAAGTGTCCGGCAGGATGATCCGGAGGTTGCCGTCGTAGTCCTCCTGCCAGTTCTCCAGCACCCTGTAGGGCGCCTGCCGGAGAGCCACCTCGTCCTCGGCCAGCGCGGCATAGACCATCGGAAGCTCGTGGGCGTTGGTGCCGATCGCCTCGAGATCGCGTCGCATGGCAATCAGGCAGTTCGACGTGCCGGAAAAGTTCGCCCCCAGCCCTTCGATCATCGCCTGCACCGCCCAGTCCTGCCACAGGAACGAATGCCGCCGCCGGGTGCCGAAGTCCGAGATTCGCAAGTCCTCGAGTTTCTGAAGCCGCTCGACCTTCTCCCAGAGCCGCGCGGTGGCACGGGCATAGAGCACCCGGAGCTCGAACTTGCCCATGCTGCGCAGCACCGCTCGGGAGCGGAGCTCCATCAGCACCGCGAGGGCGGGAATCTCCCACATCATCACCTCGGGCCAGGACCCCTCGAAGGTGAGCTCCCACTGATCGCCCGCCCGCTCCAGCCGGTACTCCGGCAACCGGAAGTCCTCGAACCACGCCATGAAGTCCGGTCCGAACATCCAGCGCTTGCCGTAGAAGGTATTGCCCCGGAGCCAGGTGCTCTCGCCGCGGCTGAGGCGGAGACCGCGGATGTGGTCGAGCTGCTCCCGGATCTCCCGCTCCTCGATCAGCCGGGCGAGCGGGACGTCCTTGGTGCGGTTGATCAGGCTGAACTTCACCGTGACGTCCCGGTGCCTTCGGAACACCGTTTGTAGCATCAAGAGTTTGTAGAAGTCGGTGTCCAGGAGCGAGCGGACGATCGGGTCGATGCGCCAGGTGTGGTCGTGGACCCGGGTGGCGATGTCGGTCATGCCGCCAGCAGCTCCGCCGCGGTGACCAGCCGAATCCCGCCGCCACGCATCTCGCGCAGCGCCTTGTCGAGCGAGCCGTCGAGGTCGATCGCCCGGCAGGCATCCTCGATCACAGTCACCTCGAAGCCCCGCGCCATCGCGTCGATCGCCGACCACGACACGCAGAAGTCGGTGGCGAGCCCCGCCAGCACCACCTGCCGCACCCCGCGGTCGCGCAGGTAGCCGGCAAGGCCGGTCGCCGTCCGGTGGTCGTTCTCGAAGAAGGCTGAGTAGCTGTCGATCTCCGGCCGGAAGCCCTTTCGGATCACCAGGTCCGCCGTGTCGGTCTTGAGGTCGGGGTGAAACGCCGCCCCCGACGTTCCCTGCACGCAGTGGACGGGCCAGAGCACCTGCGGCCCGTAGGGCATGTCGATGCTGGAGAACGGCTCGGCACCGGGATGGCTGGCGGCGAAGGAGGAGTGTCCCTCCGGGTGCCAGTCCTGGGTGAACACCCGCACCGCGAACTCAGGCGCGACGCGGTTGACGATCGGCACCACGGCGTCGCCGTCGGCGACGGCCAGCGCGCCGCCGGGGCAGAAGTCGTTCTGCACGTCGATGACGACCAGCGCGCTGGCAGGCGAAATCGGCAAGGGCCCCTCCGCATTCCGGGCCCGACCGGACCGCGGAACGCAGAGTGGCAGCGCCGCCCGGGTTTTACAACACCGCCGCGCCGGTCAGCGGTACCGGCGCCGAGCGACTTCGTCATCATCTCGGTGCCGAGGCTCAGCATCCGCCCGGCCTCGGTGACGTACTGGTCGACCGTCTGGCGGAAGAACTTCGACTGCACCGCGCCGAACTGCTCGAGGTTGCGGCAGCCGAGAAGCTCGGACTGGATCTCGAGGTCCTGCCGGATGCGGTCGGCGACGAACTCCGTCATCTGCTGGCGCATGCGCTCCAGGTTCTCGGCAACCGCCGTGCCCGCGGTGCCGACGCCGGCCATGGCGGTCTGCGGCAGCGTCGCCACCTGGCGCGCCGCCTCCTGCGCGGCCTGCAAATCCGCCTCGGCCTTCGCCGCCAGCCGCTCGAAGCTCTCCTCCGCCGCGGCCACCGCCTCCGTAACCCCGGAGCGCATCCGCGCCCCGGCATCCTCCGCCGCCTTGACGTTGCCGGCGAGCCCCTCGGACGCCTTCTCCGCGGCCTTGCTCACCGCCGCCTCGGCGGCCTCATCTGCGCCGCGATCTCCGCGGGCAGCCGCGCCGTCGCCGCTTCCGTCGCCTCGGCGAGCTGCTTCAGCGCGTCCTTGACCGCCGCCTCGCGCGCCGCCTCGGCCTCGCGGCCGATACGGACGATCATCTCTTCCGCCGCCTTCAGGCTCTCGGCGAGCGTGGCGTTGGCCTTCTCCGCCGCCGCCAGGGCCTCCGCCGCCTTCAGCGCCGCCTCCTCGGCGGCGCGGGTGCTGGCGTTCGCGACCTCGGTATCGACGGCCTCCTTGGCCTGGGCGACGCGACGGCTGCGGGCAGGGGCGGCGGCGGATTTTTCGGGCATGGGGTTCATCCTTCGGTTGCAACTGATCGGGACTGCTCCTGCGCCCGTATCCGGAACCGCGGGGTCATCGTCAAGCCTCTATCACGCGCCTGCGAAGACTTGGCGGCAGCCCGCACCGAAGCGGGCGGGCTCAGGCTCATGCGCAATCGCGGGCCGCACATTGTCCAGTAGGATCAGGGCCGGCGGCGCGCCGTGACCGGGCCGCCACCGGCCGCCTCGATCCGCGCGATCGCCGCGCCGAGGGGCTCGAAGGCGACGGCCATGGCGTGCGCGTTGGCATGGAGGAGCGTCTCCGGGTCGTGCAGGATGCCGACGTGGCCCTTCCAGAAGATCAGGTCGCCTCGCTGCGCGGGCTCGTCCGGCGCCTGCTTCTCGCCGACCATCGCCGCCTGCATGTCGGCGTCGCGCGGCGTCTGCCGGCCGCAGGCGATCAGCGACAGTTGCACCAGCGCCGAGCAGTCGATGCCCCGGGCGCTGCGCCCGCCCCAGAGGTACGGCACCCCCAGGAACCGCTCCGCCTGCATCACGAAGTCGCCCGCCACCGGCTCGAGATGCCGCCGTGGCACGAATCCACCGCCTCGAAGTGCCGCGTACCGAGCATTACCGCCCTCCGCGTCGATCTCGACCTCGGCCAGAAACGGCAGTTCGTCACTGCGCCGGCGCCCGATCCTGGGGCCACGGGTAGATGTGGGACCAGAGCGCCGTGATCCGTTCGACCGGGCTCCCCGGCGGCGCCAAGCCCGCCGGCGCGCACGTAGCCCACATAGCCGTCGAGCGCCGCCTGACCCCAGGCGAGCCCGTCCTCCCGGGTCTCGTAGACGGTGAATGCCTCGCCATAGAGCAGTTGAGTGGCGCGCTCGCTCGCCGGGTCCGGCGAAGTCGTCAGGGCGAGGAGCGGCCGCCGTTACCCGGCGAACCTCCCCCGGAACGTACCGCTTCGCGTCCACGCGGCCGCGCAGGTGTTCGGCGGCGAGATCGGGACGAGCGGGGAGTAACCGGTTGGCAAAGGGGGTCACGTCGTCGAGCAAAATCGCGCTCTCCAGAAGATCAAGGAGCGCCCGCGCGGCCTGGAAAGCGCCGCCCTTGGGGCGGGCGGGCTTGGCCACCGGCGTCCAGCCGTAGATGTCGAGATGAACGTAGCGCGGGCTGGCGGTGACGAAGCGGCGCAGGAATAGCGCCGCGGTGATCGCCCCGGCCATGCCGCCCGACGGGGCGTTGTCGAGATCGGCGATACCGGGCTCGATCAGCGGCTCGTACGGGTCCCAGAACGGCAGGCGCCACAGCGGATCGGCCACCGCGGCGGACGCGGCCGCGAGATCCGCCGCCAGCGCGTCGTCGTCGGTGAAGAACGGCGGTACGTCCGGACCGAGCGCCACTCGCGCGGCGCCGGTGAGCGTGGCGAGGCTCACGATCAGGTCCGGCACCTCCTCGTCTGCCAGGGCCAGCGCATCCGCCAGCACCAGCCGCCCCTCGGCGTCGGTGTTGTTGACCTCGACTGTCAGCCCCTTGCGGCTGGGCAGGATGTCACCCGGCCGCATCGCCGGCCCGGAGATGGCGTTCTCCACCGCCGGCACCAGCAGCCGCAGCCGCAGGTCGAGGCCGAGGCCCATGATCATCCCGGCGAGCCCCATCGCCGTCGCGGCGCCGCCCATGTCCTTCTTCATGATGCCCATGGAGGCGGGAGGCTTGATGTCGAGCCCGCCGGTGTCGAAGCAGACGCCCTTGCCGACCAGGGTGATCTTCGGCGCGTCCGGCCGGCCCCAGACGAGATCGAGGAGCCGCGGCACTTCGCTCGCGGCCGCGCCCACCGCCTCGATCATGTGGAGCCGCTCCGCCCGGAGCGCCGCCGGACCGCGGATCACCCGAAGCGCGGCGCCGTGGCGTTCCCCGAGCGCCACGAATGCCGCCTCCAGCGCCTCGGGGCCCATGTCTCGGGCCGGTGTGTTGACGAGATCCTGCGCGAGCCGCGCCGCGTCGGCGATCTGCACGAGGCGGGCGGCATCGACTCCCTCGGGGCAGACGAGCTCGGCCTTCGGGGCTGGGCCTTTGCGGTAGCGCTGAAACCGGTAGTCCGAGAGCAGCCAGCCCAGAGCCTCGAGCCCGGCGTCTATCCCGACTGCGTCCTCGCCGATAACGTAACGGCCAGCGGGAAGTTTGGCGGCCGCGGCGGCCAGCGCGAAGCGCTCGCGCCGCCGCGACTCGGGCTTGCCCCAGCCCGCCAGCGCCGCGCGCAGGCCGCCGTCCGAGGCGGGCAGGCAGAGCACCTCGCCCGAGCCGGCCTCGAACCCCATGGCGCCGACCCAGGTCCGGGTTGCGGCATCCTGCCGTTCGAGCCAGTCCGCAAGGCTTCCGGGGTCCAGTACATGCAACGGTATTGCCCGGGGATCGGGCGCGGCGACCAGCGGCATGACCTGACCTTCTGCGGAGAGCCGGGGCCGAGTTTAGCCGCCCCGCACCGCCGCCTACAAGGCCGATTGGTCCGCGTAGAGGATGACCGAGAAGAGCGAATCCTCGCCGAGCCGCATCAGCCGCGCGCCGACCGCGCCCGTGGAGATGGGATCGCCGGCGGCGAGGCAGGCGTCAAGATCGCGGGCGACCCGGGCGAAATCCGACAGGCCCACCTGCTCGCTGAGGCTGGCGAGCCGAGAGGCGAGCACCTGCGCATCGGAGGTGTTGCCGTCTTCGAGCGCCGTCTGCAACAGGCCCAGCCGGTCGGTCAGGTGGAACACCACCTCGGACACCACCTCGCGACAGCGCTGGTCGCCCAGCGACTGGCGCAGGACCATGATCCTGGAGGTATCCAGTTCGGCGTCTTCCCGAGACGCAATTTGATACAGCTCCGCACCCATAGTGCAGTCCCCCCGTCACCCTGAAGGCAACATCGCACCCAAGCGTAAAACGTTGCTTGACGGAAGGGCTTGCCGCAACCTCTTGCACGCCTGAAAGTGCGGGACACTTTAGGTTAACCTCGAGCGGATGAGAGCGATGGAGCACGCACGACCCCTCCCCCCCGCGCTGGTCGCGCGCTACCGCGCCTGGCAGGATCGGCGCAGCCCGGAGGACGTCGCACAGTTCGCCGAGGCGGCGGGCAAGGCCCAGAATCCGACCGCGATGATCATCACCTGCTGCGACAGCCGGGTTCTGATCTCGGAGATCTTCGGCAACGAGCCCGGCGACTTTTTCATCCACCGCAACATCGCCAACCTGGTGCCGCCGCACGAGCCCGACGGCCGGGCGCACGGCACCTCGGCGGCGATCGAGTACGCGGTGATCGCGCTCGGGATCGAGCACCTGGTGGTCATGGGCCACCACAACTGCGGCGGCGTGCGCGGCTGCCACGACATGCTCGCCGGCCTCGCCCCCGACCTCGACACGCCCACGAGCTTCGTCGGCACCTGGCTGAAGATCCTCAAGCCCGGCTACGAAAGCCTAGCCGGCCGCGGCCTGAACTACGAGGCTCGCATCGCCGCCCTGGAGAAGGAGGCGGTGCTCGTCAGCCTTCGCAACCTGATGACCTTCCCCTTCGTCGCCGAGGCGGTCCTCGCCCAGCGCCTCGAACTGCACGCCGTCTGGAAGGACATCCGCGACGGCGGCCTCGAGCTCTACGACGCAGATACCGGCACCTTCGCGCCGCTCTGAGCCCGCCACGCATCAAGCAGAGTTGACCACGAGCCCGCGACGCGGCGGCTTGGCAGCCGCGCGGACCCCGTGTTTAGATCGCCCCCGGCCGTTCAAAAGCCTGATCCAGGAGGATTTCTCGTGAGGAAACTGCCCGTCCTGATCGGCGCGCTCGCCGCGCTTGCCGTTCCCGCCTTCGCCGCCGACGATCCCATCGCCACCCGCCAGGCGCTGATGGACAACAACGGCGCGGCCGCCGCCGCCGCCGGCGCGATGCTCAAGGACGAGATCGCCTACAGCCCGGTGATCGGCAAGGCGGTGATCCAGGCGTTCAACGCCACCGCTCATGCCTATGGCGACTACTTCCCCGAAGGCAGCCTCGACCCCGCGCGCAGCTACGCCTCGCCGAAGATCTGGGAGGACATGGCCGGCTTCCAGGCGGAGATCGGCAAGTTCCAGGAGAACGTCGCCGCCGCCCTCACGGCTTCCGGCAAGACGGGCCCCGCCGACAAGGCCGCCTTCGCCGCCGCGGTCCAGCCGATCTTCGGCAACTGCAAGTCCTGCCACGAAGGCTACCGCATCGAGAACTAGGCCGCCCGTGCGGCGCCTGCTCGGCTGGCTCCTCGCGCTTGCCGCCGCCGGCGCCGCGGCGTTCTTCGTCCTCACCGTGCCGCGCCGGCTCCCCGCGGCAGAGCTCGCGAGCCTGCCCGCCGGCGACCCCGGCCGCGGCGAGCCGCTTTTCTGGGCCGGCGGCTGCGCCTCGTGTCACGCGCCCGCCAAGGCCGAGGGCGACGACCGCTTCCGCCTCGGCGGCGGGCAGGTGCTGAAGACCCCGTTCGGCAACTTCACCGTCCCCAACATCTCGCCCGACCCCCAGGACGGCATCGGCGCCTGGACCGAAGCCGACTTCGCCAACGCCATGCTGCGCGGCGTCTCGCCGGACGGGCAGCACTACTACCCGGCGTTTCCCTACACGTCCTTCACCCGGATGACGCCCGGCGACGTCGCCGACCTTTGGGCCTACCTCGCCACCCTGCCGCCGGTCGCCGGCCGCCAGCCCGGGCACGACCTCAGCTTTCCCTACAGCGTCCGCCGCGGCCTCGGCCTCTGGAAACTCGCCTTCCTCTCCGACGCCCCGGCAGTGACGCTCCCCGACGCCGATCCGGAGGTCGCCCGCGGCCAGTACCTCGCCGAGGGCCCCGGCCATTGCGGCGAATGCCACACCCCGCGGAACCTCGCGGGCGCCCTCGACACCTCCCGCTGGCTCGCCGGCGCGCCGTCCCCGGAAGGCCCGGGCCGGGTGCCCAACATCACCTCCGGCGCTGGCGGCCTCGGCGATTGGTCCGCCGCGGACATCGCCTATTTCCTGGAGTCCGGTTTCAAGCCCGACTTCGACACCGTCGGCGGCTCCATGGTCGAGGTGCAGGAGAACATGGCGATGCTCCCCGCAACCGACCGCACCGCGATCGCCGCCTACCTCAAGGCCGTGCCGCCGCAGGACTCAGATTCGCCTCGATGAACTCCAGCGCATCGACGATCGACACCTTCCACAGCGACCACAGGTGGTCCCCGCGCGGTCACCCGCAGCTCCACCGGCAACCCGTCCGCCCGCACCGTGTCGAAGAACGCCACCGCCCCGCGCCAGAGCTGGAAGCCGTCGTCGTCCCCCACCGTCACGTAGAGCGCGGGCAACGCACGCTTCTCGTCGATCCGCTCGCCGAGAAGCGTGAACACGTTCTCCGCATTGAAGCGCCGCGCATCGAACGGCGTGCCGAAGGCTCCGCCGAAATGCGACACCAGCGACGGCAGGTCCGGTCCGGGCTCGATGGTATCGCGGTCCACCCGGTGGAAATAGACGTTGTCCGCGATCATCCGCAGCTCGTCCGGCGGCATGTCCAGATCCGCCGGCGGCACGTTCTGCCAGAGCGCCCCCGAGAGGCTCGCGGCCGCGGCGTAGCGCTCCGGCTCGGCCAGCGCCAGCCGCAGCGCCCCGAACCCGCCCATCGACAGACCGGCGATCGCCCGGCCGCCGCGGTCGCGCCGCACCGGGTACTGCGCCTCGATCCAGGCCGGCAGGTCCGCCGTAAGCGCGGTGGCGTAGTCGCCGGGACCGCCGAGGGCGGCGGAATCCACGTACCAGCTGTTCTCGGCATCGGGCATCGCCACCAGCATCGGCCGGATCGTCCCCGCGGCGATCAGCCGGTCGAGCGTCGCCTCGATGTCACCGAGGTCGGCCCAGCTATGGGCATTGCCGTCGTGCCCGTGCAGGAGATAGAGCACCGGCCAGCCCGCCGCCGGCGGCGGGTCGTCCGGCCGGTAGACCATCACGTCGAGACTGCCGCCCAGGGCTGCGCTCGGGACCTGCACCTCGGCAAGCTCGCCCGCGCCGGCGCCGCCGCCCACCGCCAGGGCCGCAAGAGCGACCCCAGCCATCCGGATCATCCCCATCCATGCCCTCCTCTTTCGACCGAGGAACTAGCCTCCTGCCGCACCCGGTCGAGCCGGCGTGACATGCCGCCGGCCCTGACATAACCTTTGCACAGGACTTTCGGGGGGACATTCGGTTGAAAGTCATCGTGCTCGGCGCCGGCGTCATCGGCGTAACCACCGCCTAC
The DNA here is from genome assembly GCA_963798385.1 of uncultured Alphaproteobacteria bacterium. Lineage (GTDB taxonomy): Bacteria > Pseudomonadota > Alphaproteobacteria > Rhodobacterales > Rhodobacteraceae > Amaricoccus. The sequence continues at coordinate 265,131 of CAWCTE010000001.1, forward strand.
TACCTGGCCCGCGCCGGCGCCGAGGTCCGCGTCCTCGACCGCCAGCCAGGACCGGGCATGGAGACGAGCTTCGCCAACGCCGGCGAGCTTTCCTACGGCATGACCTCGCCCTGGGCGGCGCCGGGCATCCCGAAGAAGGCGATCCGCTGGCAGTTCATGAAGTACCGGCCGCTCCTGATCTGGCCGATGCTAGACCCGGTCATGTGGGACTGGGGCCTGCGCATGCTGCGCAACTGCAACCCCGAATCCTACCGCCTCAACAAGGGCCGCATGGTCCGCATCTCCAACTACAGCCGCGACGCGCTGCCCGAGCTTCTGGCCGAGGCGCCGATCGACTTCGACATGCGCGAGAAGGGCACACTCCAGCTTTTCCGCACCGAGTACCAGCTCAAGGGATCGAAGGCCGACCAGGAGGTGCTCGCCGAGTACGACAGCCCGTTCGAGGTTCTCGACCGCGACCAGTGCATCGCGGTCGAGCCGGGCCTCGTCCATGTCGCCGACAAATTCGTCGGCGGCCTGCGGCTCACCGCCGACCGCACCGGGGACTGCCGGATGTTCACCCTGGCGCTGGCGGAGAAGGCCGCCGCCATGGGCGTCTCCTTCCGCTACGGCAACACCATCAGCGGCTTCACCCACTCGGGCGACCGGCTCACCGGCGTCGAAACCGAGCACGGCCCGGAGACCGCCGACGCCTATGTCTGCTGCCTCGGCCCCTACGCGCCGATCCTGATGCGAACCATCGGCATCCGCCTGCCGATCTATCCGATCAAGGGCTATTCGATCACCCTTCCGGTCACAGACGACGCTAGCGCGCCGCAATCGACGCTGATGGACGAGACACACAAGGTGGCGATCACCCGCCTCGGCGACCGCATCCGCGTCGCGGGACAGGCCGAGATCATCGGTTACAACGCCAAGCTCGGCAAGCACGCCACCGACACGGTGCGCCACGTCGTCACCGATCTCTTCCCCAAGGGCGGCGATGTCAGCCAGGCCCAGGGCTGGACCGGCCTGCGGCCGATGACGCCCGACGGTACCCCGGTGCTCGGCCCGACGCGCTATTCCAACCTCTTCCTCAACACCGGCCACGGGACGCTTGGCTGGACGATGAGCGCCGGCTCGGGCCGGGCAGTGGCCGATGTCGTCCTCGGCCGCACCCCGGAAATTTCCTTCGACGGCCTGACCGCGGCGCGCTACGGCCAGTAGCCGGCTGGAATCGCTTCTGGCTTCGCGGAGACGTGTGCGCAGGTTAACCATTGTGCGCTTGCGGCAATCGCCCCGGCGGGCCAAAGTCTCGCGCCATGTCGGATGCCACCGTGCCCCGTTCCGTGTTTCCCTTCCGCCGCATCACCCGCTGGGCGTTTCTGCTCGTGCTGGTACCGCTCGTACTGGCGGCGCTCGCCATCGACACCGCACCGCGGGTTGCGGACCCCGGCCCGCCCGATGCGCTGGCGGCCGAACGGGCACTGGAAGTTGCCGAGAGCCTGCGCACGCTCGTGGATACCGAGGGTTCTGCCGGCAGCTGGAGCGTCCGCGAAGACCAGTTGAACTCGGTTCTCGCCGCGGCCCAGCGGGTGGCGCCCGGCGCCTTCGGCCAGGTCCACGTCGGCGACGACGCGGTCCGGATCGACGCCTCCGCCGGCCCGCCCCTGCTGCCGGCCGGTCTCTGGGCCAATCTGCACCTGGAGCTGGCGCCCTCCGAGAAGGGGCTGAAGATCACCAAGGCGCGCCTCGGGCGGCTGCCGCTGCCACCCTCAGTGGCGCTTCTCGCCCTGCGGCTCGGCCTGAACCGCGCCCTCGGCCCCGGTATGGGCGCCGCGGCCCTCGACAGCATCGCTGCCGTGCGCCTGGCGCCGCCGACGATGACCGTGGCGCTCCACTTCGACGAGGACGGCAGCGCGCCATTTTTCGCGCGGCTGCGCGAGCGCGCCTTCGCGGGGGCGGGATCGGAGGCGCGCGAGGCGGTCTATCACCAGCTCTGGTTTCTTGATCGGGCGGTGAAAGCCAAGGCGCTTCCCCGCAAGGGTACGATGCTGCCGTACATGAAGAAGGTGATCGAGACCGCCGGCAACACCGAGGGCGATGACCGCGAAGTGATGCGCGGCGCCCTCTACAGTCTGGCGCTCTATTGCGGCTCCGAAGATTTCGGCCAAGTAATTGGCGTGACGCTCCACGACTACATGCAACGCAAAGGCAACGGCTGCAACCGTACGCACCTGGCGCTCCGCGACGACCTCAAGCGCCACTTCTCCATTTCCGCCGGCCTCTACGCCGTCACCACCTCCGGGCAGGCCGCCTTCGGGGTCGGCGAGCTTAAGGAGCTTCTCGACGCCAACGCCGGCGGCGAGGGGTTCAGCTTCGACGACATGGCGGCCGACGCCGCCGGCGTCCGCTTCGCTGCCGCCTTCCTCAATGCGCCGCGGTCCGCCTGGCCGGAGATGCTCGCGGCGATTACCGCCGAGGCGGACGTGATGCCGTCGCTGGACGGGCTCCCAAGCGGCCTCGACGACGCCGCGTTCCGCGCCCGCTACGGCAGTGTCGACAGCCCCGCCTATGCCGAAGCCGTCGAGGAGATCGCCCGACGGGTCGACAACCTGCCCCTCTACGCCGCACCCGCCGGCCACTAAGCCCCGCCTGTGCGCGCACAGTTAACGAAAGTTGAATCTCGCAACAGATAACGAGATAATTCAACGGCTTGACCCCTCTGCGCACTGTGCCCACCCGCGCCTTTTCCTCCCGCCACGCGCCCTACCGTCGCACGGCTGTTGCCAAGGCCACCGCTCCCGCTCCATATCGTCGGGAAAGACCCTGGGAGGAGCGTACCATGCAAGACCAACCCGCAATCCGACTGCGTTCGCGCGCATGGTTCGACAACCCGGCGAACCCGGACATGACTGCGCTCTATCTCGAGCGCTACATGAACTTCGGCCTGAGCCGCGAGGAGCTGATGTCGGGCAAGCCGATCATCGGCATCGCCCAGACCGGCTCCGACATCTCGCCCTGCAACCGCCACCACATCGAGCTCGCCAAGCGGGTCCGCGACGGCATCCGCGACGCCGGCGGCATCGCCCTGGAGTTCCCGGTCCACACCATCCAGGAGACCGGCAAGCGCCCGACCGCCGGGCTCGACCGCAACCTCACCTACCTCAGCCTCGTCGAGATGCTCTACGGCTACCCCCTCGACGGGGTGGTGCTGACCATCGGCTGCGACAAGACCACGCCGGCGCTGCTGATGGCCGCGGCGACGGTCAACATCCCGGCGATCGCCCTCAGCGTAGGGCCGATGCTGAACGGCTGGTTCCGCGGCCAGCGCACCGGCTCGGGCACGATCATGTGGACGGCCCGCGAGATGATGGCGAAGGGCGAGATCGACTACGAGGGCATGATCGACCTCGTCGCCTCGTCGGCGCCCTCGACCGGGTTCTGCAACACCATGGGCACAGCCTCCACAATGAACAGCCTCGCCGAGGCGCTGGGCATGCAGCTTCCCGGCTCCGCCGCCATCCCCGCCCCCTACCGCGACCGGCAGGAGATGGCGTGGCGGGTTGGCCGGCGGGCTGTGGAGATCGTCCACGAGGACCTCAAGCCGTCCGACATCATGACCCGGGCGGCGTTCCTCAACGCGATCAAGGTCAACTCCGCCATCGGCGGCTCCACCAACGCGCCGATCCACCTCAATGCCATCGCCCGGCACCTCGGTGTCGAGCTCGACATCTCCGACTGGCAGAAGCACGGCGAGGACATCCCGCTCCTCGTCAACCTGCAGCCGGCGGGGGAGTATCTCGGGGAGGACTACTATCACGCAGGCGGGGTGCCGGCGGTCTACGGGCAGCTGATCGAACAGGGGCTGATCGACGAGTCGGCACAGACCATCAGCGGCATGACCGTGGGCGAGGCCTACCGGGGCGCGGTGATCATGGACGAGAACGTGATCCGGCCGTACGACCGGCCGCTGAAGGAGCGGGCCGGATTTCGGGTGTTGACCGGCAATATCTTCCACTCGGCGGTGATGAAGATGAGCGTGATCAGCCCGGAGTTCCGCGACCGCTACCTCTCCAACCCCGAGCACCCGAACCGCTTCGAGGGGCGCGCCGTGGTGTTCGACGGGCCGGAGGACTACCACCACCGGATCGACGACCCGGAGCTGGCCATCGACGAGAGCACCCTGCTGTTCATGCGCGGGGCGGGGCCGCGGGGTTACCCGGGCGCGGCCGAGGTGGTGAACATGCGGGCGCCCGACTATCTGCTGAGGAAGGGCATCACCAGCCTGGTCTGCATCGGCGACGGCCGGCAGTCGGGGACCTCCGGCAGCCCGTCGATCCTGAACGGCAGCCCGGAGGCGGCTTCGGGCGGGGCGCTGGCGCTGATCGAGACCGGCGACCGAGTGGTGCTCGACCTCAACGACGGGACGCTGAACGTGCAGATCGAGCCGGTCGAACTCGACCGCCGGCGCAAGGCGCTGGAGGCCGCGGGGGGCTACAGGTACCCCGCGAACCAGACGCCTTGGCAGGAAATCCAGCGCAGCCTCGTAGGCGAGCTCGAGACCGGCGCGGTGCTGGAACCGGCGGTGAAGTACCAGCGGATCGCGCAGACGATGGGGCTGCCGCGGGACAACCACTGACACAGTGACAGGCTTCTTGCACCCCTCTGCACACGTTGTGCAGAGGGGTCAAGCATTTGTAATACAACGTAATATGTTACGGGATTCATCTTTCGTTAGGGGGATCGCGGGTGGCCCGGAGGGACCTATTGATCCGGATAGGCTGTGCCGTCCTTGTGGACAAAACGACCGTCGGAATTGGCGCTCATCATGTCGATGTCGGAGCAGGTGGTGAGGTCCTCGGGCACGCGGGTGCCGATCTCGAGATAGACCGCGTCGGCATCGGCGCGGCTGATCAGGTGATGGCCGTTGCCGGAGTTCTTCGGGAAGGCGGCGCAGTCGCCGGCGCGAAGCAGCGTCTCGCCGCCGTCCTCGACCAGGGTCACCTCGCCTTCGAGGATGTAGACGAATTCCTCCTCGTGGGAGTGCCAGTGGCGCTGGCTCGACGAGTTGCCGGGTGGCAGTCGGGTGAGGTTGACGCCAACGTCGGTGAGGCCGCCGGCGTCGCCGAGGCGCTGGCGGATGCGGTCGGCACCGGTCGCGGCGAACGGCGGCGGGTAGCCCACACCTTTGCGCTTCTGAACGGCAGCGAGGTCGATCTTCGGCATGAGGTCCTCCGATTGCGATCGAATGGGCCAGCGCCGGGAGGCATCAACCCTGCTCGACGTCCCGCTTCGCCATGACCTCCGCCAAGGCGGCGTTTCCGCTGGCGCGCACGCCCTCGACGGTGCCGCGATAGTCCCGGGGCTCGCGGTTCTGACTCAGCTTCGACTTCGCGATCACCTTTCGGACGGCGATGCGGAACGCGACGATATTCGTGAGCATCTGCGACATGTAGTCCGCGGGCGCGTCCGCCATGCGCCAGGCCTTGTCGCCGTTGAGCGGCCGTTCGTGGGTTCGCGTGAGCAGGCCGACGGCGGCCCGCTTCGCGCGCTCGTCGTGCTGGAAAGAGATGTCGCCATGGACATGGACGGCCTGATAGTTCCAGGTCGGGACGTGCCGGTGATGCTCCGGCTTGCTCGGATAGAAGTTCGGGGAGACGTAGCCGTCCACGCCCCGAAAGACGGCCAGCACCTCCTGCCCCTCCGCGACCAGGCGGTGCATGTCGTTTGCCAGCGCCACGTGTCCGATCAGCGCACCGTCGGCGCCGGTCAGGAGGGGAATGTGATTGGCGATCAGGCCGGCCTCGGTCTGGGCGACGATGCAGGCCAGAGGCGCCTGCGCGACGACCGCCGCGATCTCGGCCGGGTCGATCTCCTTGAAATGCTCCGGCAGATACACGTCCACCTCCACCGGTCCGGCCGAAAGCCGCCACCTCAGATGCCGGCCACCAGCTTGAACGCGATCGACCACATCACCACCGCGATGGCGCCTTCGAGAACGCGCCAGGCCGACGGCCGCGCGAAGAGCGGCCGGAGCCAGCCCGCGCCATAGCCGAGCGCGAAGAAAAAGAGAAGCGACCCGAGGATCGCGCCCGCCGCGAACGAGGCCTCCCAGCCCGGAAACTGCGTCGAGACGGTGCCGAGCAATACGACCGTGTCGAGATAGACATGCGGGTTCAGCCAGGTGATCGCGAGGCAGGCCAGCAGCGTCCGAAGGAGGCCCCGTGGTTTCGCCGCCGGGTCCGCCGTCAGCGCCTCGGTGGATCCCAGTGCGGCGCGCAGGCTTTTCGCCCCGTACCACGCCAGGAAGGCGGCGCCACACCAGCGCATCACCGGGTCCAGCCAGGGCAGCGCCATCGCTATCGAGCCGAAGCCGGTAACGCCCAGAACGATTAGCGCCGCATCGGAGACGGCACAGGTCAGGCAGACCGCGAAGACGTGCTCGTCGCGCAGGCCCTGGCGCAGCACGAAGGCGTTCTGGGCGCCGATGGCGACGATCAGGCCAAGGCCTATCATCATCCCCGTCATGAAGACCGGAAGATTCAACTGGACAGATCCCGACGCTGCGAGCGCTCGGCATATCGGCGCCGCGTGGCTTAGGCAAATCAAAACCCCCAGCGCCGACTGACCGAAACGGACCCCTGTGCCTCCCCGGGAGTTGAGGCGATCTCAGTGCGACCTCTCGCCCCTCGCGGCGACGAGAAACAGGCCGCGCCACAGCGCCAAAACGACCACCACCGGCAATACGATCGTCTCGAGGACGAATACCGTGACCATCGTGACGATGTTGGTGAAGGTTTCGCCAAACTTCTCACGAACGATCGCAAAGGCCGAGCGAACCGAGTCGAGCACGCTCTTGGTCCAGCTCCCGTCTTCGGCGACCTCGGCGGCCTCGGCGGCCTGATCGGACTTGTCGCGCAGCACCTCCATGCCGGCATTTGCCTGCTCAAACCGATCGGCGAGGAAGCGATCCGAAATCGCCCCAGTGGTGACGAGTGCGACCGGGAGTGCCACGCGCACGAGAACCGCAAGGAGCAGGGCGAAAGCTGCGAGCCGGCGGATTCTCGGAGCGAGCGACGTGCCACGCGCCGACGCGTGAACGGCGAAAAGCGCGAGCGGCAGCGCCAGGAGCACCCAGGTGCCGTACCCGGCTCCGATATGCAGGAGAAACTCGATCAGCAGCGCGGAGGCCGCGACGACCAGCATGATCCTGGCGAATTGGTCAACCAGATTGTTGACCGGCTTGAGCAGTGCAGCCGGATGCACGGACCCTTCCACGATGAAGGCGTCGCCGGTCACCGTGACCTCCTCGGCGAAGGAAAGCGCGGCGTTGATGGTCTTCGAGACGGCAAAGGCGGCACCGGCGCGAAGGGCTATGCCCTGTGCCACCTCCTCGGCGGGAGCGTCCAGGAGTGGTCCCAGGACCGGGCGAGCCAGCCAATCGAAGACGTGAAAGAGGCTCAGCACCGCCGCCAGCGCGAGAGCCAGCGGAAGGACATGCGGCAGGCGGCTCAGAGCCAGCAGTCTTGAAGTCACCCGCCGTAGGCCCAGCTCACCAGCTGCCCGAAGTTGCCGGCGAAGACATTGAGGTCGGTCGGTCCGCGGATGCCGTCGACCATCCCGGTGCCGGTGTATTGCCAGAAGTGCCAGTTCTGGCCCGGATAGACCTCCGACGGGTGGCCGGCGACGGCGCGGAGCCAGAACGGGTAGCCCTGGAGCTTCCAGAGTTCGTTGTCGCGGTAGAAGTCGACGGTGGTGTAGACGACCGGGCGCTTGTGGTAGCGGGTCTGCATCGCCTGCAGGAAGAGCTTGGCCTCGCTGCGTACCGTCGCCGGATCGGGGCGGTAGGTGCAGGTGCGCGACTTGTGGGTCCATTCGAGGTCGAGGACCGGCGGGAGTGCGGCGGGATCCTGCGGGACGTGGTTCATGAACCAGGCTGCCTGCTCCAGCGCCGGGCGGCAGAAGTAGTAGTAGTGATAGGCACCGCGCGGCACCCCGGCGGCGCGGGCGCCGGCCCAGTTCTGGGCGAAGCGGTCATCGGCGTGGTCGCCGCCTTCGGTCGCCTTGATGAAGGCGAAGGAGATGCCGGCCTGGCGCACCCGGGGCCAGTCGATGTCGCCCTGGTACTTGGAGATGTCGATGCCGTGGACCTGATACTGCCATGGCACCTTGCCGGTCCAGTCGTGGGGATCGCTGTCGCCGAAGCGGGGCGCGTCGAGGGTCGCCCGAGCGGGGATGAAGGTCGCCGCACGGCTCGGCGGCGCTTCGCGCTTGTCGCCGCCGCAGGCGGCGAGCAGGCACACGCAGAGAAGGACGAGGGAAACTCGCACGCTGACTGCTCCGGAAAGACTTGCCTGTTTTCCGTCACTCTACCCCGCAGGTTGTGTTTTGTCATCGACCATTTGCGGCAAGGTGTTGCATCGCCTGGTGGGGGTGCTTGCGCTGACGCGCTTCCTGGTCGAGAACCTTGGGAAACCAACGGGAGGAAACGATTCATGAAGACCCTCAAGGGCCCCGCGCTCTACCTTGCCCAGTTCGCCGGCGACGCGGCGCCGTTCAACTCGTGGGACGCGATCACCAAGTGGGCGGCCGGGCTCGGCTACCTCGGCGTGCAGGTGCCCGCCTGGGACGGTCGGCTGATCGATCTGAAGAAGGCGGCCACCTCGCAGGACTACTGCGACGAGTTCCAGGGCGTGGCGCGGGCGAACGGGGTCGAGGTCACCGAGCTCTCCATCCACCTGCAGGGCCAGCTGATTGCCGTGCATCCGGCGTATGACGAGATGTTCGACGGCTTTGCCGCGCCGGAGGTGCGGGGCAATCCCAAGGCACGGCAGCAATGGGCGGACGAGCAGGTGCGGCTCGCGATCCAGGCGTCCAGGCGAATGGGCCTGACCGCGATGCCGACCTTCTCCGGCGCGTTGGCCTGGCCTTTCGTCTATCCGTGGCCGCAGCGGCCGGCCGGGCTGATCGACGCGGCCTTCGACGAGCTGGCGCGGCGGTGGCGGCCGCTGCTCGACGCGGCGGACGAGGCCGGCGTCGACATGTGCTACGAGATCCATCCGGGGGAGGATCTCTTCGACGGCACGACCTTCGAGATGTTCCTGGAGCGGGTCGACGGGCATCCGCGGTGCAACATGATCTATGATCCGTCGCACTACGTTCTGCAGGCCCTCGACTATCTGGACAACATCGACATCTACCACGAGCGCATCAAACTCTTCCACGTCAAGGATGCCGAGCTGAACCCGACGGGCCGGCAGGGGGTCTATTCCGGTTACGCCAAGTGGGTGGACCGGGCCGGGCGGTTCCGTTCGTTGGGCGACGGGCAGGTGGATTTCGGCGCGGTCTTCTCCAAGCTCGCCGCCTACGACTTCGATGGCTGGGCGGTGGTCGAGTGGGAATGCGCGCTGAAGCATCCCGAGGACGGCGCCCGCGAGGGGGCGGAGTTCGTGAGGCACCATATCATCCGGGTGACCGAGAAGGCCTTTGACGACTTCGCCGCCGGCGGCACCGACGCGGCGGCGAACCGGCGCATCCTCGGGCTGGGCTGAGTCATGAAGGCGGGGTTTTGCATGCTGCTCTGGTCGACGCACGTCACAGAGGAGCACCTGCCGTTGTTCGCCGGCATCAAGGCGGCGGGCTATGACGGCGTCGAGATCCCGACCTTCGGGGGCGAGCCTGCGCACTACGCCTGGCTGCGGGGCAAGCTCGCCGACGAGGGGCTGCTGGCGACCGCGGTCGGGCTGATGCCCGGGGAGGCCTATAGCCTCATCTCGGACGATCCTGCGGCCCGGCGGGCGGGTGCTGCGCATCTCGACTGGCTGCTCGAATGCGCGGACGCGCTCGGGGCCGAGGTGCTGTGCGGGCCCTTCCACCAGGCGCTCGGCGTCTTCACCGGACGCGGGCCGACCGAAGAGGAGCTCGGGCGGCTGGTCGAGGCGCATCAGGTCATGGCCGACAAGGCGCCGGAGCTTACGCTTGCAGTCGAGATGCTCAACCGGTTCGAGTGCTATGTTCTGACCAGCAATGCCCAGGCGGCGGCGCACGTGGCGAAAGTGGGGCGCCCGAACTTCGGGTATCTCTACGACGAGTTTCATTCCAACATCGAGGAGCGGGATCCGGTCGGGTCGCTGACCGCGACGTTCGACGCGATCAAGCACATTCACATCACCGAGAATCACCGCGGCGCTCCGGGGACCGGGCATATCGATCATGCCGCGACGATCCGGGCGGCGCGGGATGCCGGCTACGACGGCTGGTTCACAGTCGAGGCCTTCGGGCAGGCGCTGCCGGATCTCGCGGCGGCGACGAAGATTTGGCGGCCGCTGTTCGAGAGCGAGGACCAGGTGGTGAAGGCCGGCGCGCGGGTGATCCGCGACGGCTGGGCGAGCTGACGAGGGAGAGAGACGATGAGCGAGACGAAACCCGCCCGCATCCGGCTGGGCATGGTCGGCGGCGGCAAGGACGCCTTCATCGGCGGCGTGCATCGGATCGCGGCCCGGATCGACGACGAATACGAGCTGGTCGCGGGGGCGCTGAGCGCGACGCCGGAGAAGGCGCGGGCGTCGGGGGCCGCGCTGGGGCTGGCGGAGGACCGGGTCTACGACGACTTCGCCACCATGGCCAAACGCGAGGCGCGGCGGAAGAACGGCATCGAGGCGGTGGCGATCGTGACGCCGAACCACATGCACGCGCCGGCGGCGCGGGAGTTCCTCAAGCGCGGCATTCATGTGATCTGCGACAAGCCGCTGACGGCGACGCTGGCGGAGGCAAAGAAGCTCGCCAAAATGGCGGCGGAGTCGAACGCGCTTTTCATCCTGACCCACAACTACACCGGCTATCCGATGATCCGGCAGGCGCGGGCGATGGTGGCGGAGGGCGCAATCGGCAAGGTCAGGGTGGTGCAGGTGGAGTATGCCCAGGACTGGCTGGCGACGCCGCTCGAGGAGACCGGGCAGAAGCAGGCGGGCTGGCGGACCGATCCGGCGCGGTCCGGGGCGGGGGGCTCGACCGGGGACATTGGCACGCATGCCTACAATCTGGCCAGCTTCGTCACCGGGCTGACGCTCGAGGCGCTGGCGGCGGACCTGCAGTCGTTCGTGCCCGGGCGCAAGCTCGACGACAATGGCCACGTGCTGCTGCGCTTCGAGGGCGGGGCGCGGGGAATGCTCTGGTGCAGCCAAGTGGCGCCTGGCAACGAGAACGCGCTGCGCCTGCGCGTCTACGGCGAGAAGGGCGGGCTGGAATGGGCGCAGGAGGATCCGAACTATCTCTGGTACACGCCACTGGGCGAGCCGAAGCGGCTCATCACCCGCGGCGGGGCCGGTGCCGGGCCGGCGGCAGCGCGGATGACACGGGTGCCCTCGGGGCATCCGGAGGGCTATCTCGAAGGCTTCGCCAACATCTACACCGAGGCTGCGCGGGCCATCCGGGCCCGCCGCGAGGGCGAGCCGGTGCCGGCGGAGGTTACCTACCCGACGATCGAGGACGGGGTCGCCGGGGTCGCCTTCGTCGAGGCCTGCGTGCGGTCCTCGGCGAAGAACGGCGCCTGGGTCAGGCCGTGACCCTGCGCGCCGCGCGCCCGTGGCTGGCGCGCGGCGCGAAGGTGAGCGGCACGAGGTGCGCCGCCGGCCGCGCGGAGCCCGCCGGCGCGTCCGGCTGGAGGCCGATCAGGTACTCGGCCAGGGCGCTGCCAATGGCATCGAGGTCGGTGCCGAAATGCGACAGCGGCGGGACAAGCGAGCGGGTATCGACCGAGGGGAAGCTGCAGACCACCGAGACGTCCTCGCCCAGCTTGAGTCCCATCGCGGCGAAGTCTCCGTAGAGGACCCCCGCGAGCGACTCGTGGGTGGTCAGCACCGCGCTCGGCGCCCGTTCGGGATCGGCGAAGGCGGCGCGCGCCGCCTCGGCCAGGACCCCGCCGGGCATCGGCAGGAGCTCGATCTCGTCCGTGCGAAGTCCGAGGCGCAGGGCTTCGGTGCGGAAGACCTCGAAAACGATGCGCTCGTAGTTCATGTCGCGGCCGCTCACGGCGACGGCCAGGCGCCGATGCCCATCGCGGACGAAGACCTCCGCGACCTGCCGCGCCATCGACTCGAAATCCATGTCGACGAAGGGATAGTCCGCGAGGCCGGCGCTGCGCCCGAAGACGACGTAGTCGACGCCGGTGGCCTTCAGGTAGGCGATGCGCGGATCGTCGGCGACGGTCTCGCTGACGATCACCGCGTCGGCGATGCGCCGCTGCACGATGCGCTGCAGGTTCTCCAGCGGGTCCTCGTCGGGACCGCGGAAGAGCACGATGAGGTCGAGCGCCTGCCGCCGCAAGGTCCGGCGCGCGCCCTCGAGAATCGCGAACAGGCCCGAATCGGTGCTTTCCGCGAAGTTGCGGGTGCAGATCACCGCCGCCACGATGCCGGTCCGGCCGCTGCGCAGGCTGCGTCCGGACTGGTTGGGGACGTAGCCGGCCTGCGCGGCGGCGGCCTTGACCCGAGCGCGGGTCTCCGGATTGACGTCCGGTCGGTCGTTCAGCGCCCGGCTGATCGTGCCGATCGAAAGTTGCAGCTCGGAGGCGAGCTGTCGTATTCCCATGTAGTCCTCCAGCCCGGCCATCTAGCGTCGGCTCAGATAGGACAGGCGATGCGGCGAAGGCAATGCCATCCGAACCGGAAGGCAAACCCTCGCCGGAGACGACCGGACAATCCACCTTAGTCCTGTCCAGGCCGCGCGCGTAGATGGTCATTTTTAGCGCTTGGATAGAACTCTGCTACAATCGCTGACTTTGATCGCTGCGGAAACAGGCCCGCAGTCTCCTGCATCTGGGTCGCTGACGGGTTCACATTCGAGTCCGGTGCGGCTCCGTGAAGGAGACTTCATGGGTGCAGGTTTTCGAGATCGTGCTGGGATGGCCGCAGCGGCGTCACGGAGCCGCCTCGGCCGGGTTTGACGAGTCACGCTCGTGTAACGGGTGGGAGTGTTTATTAACCCTACAGACACCGACGCACCCGGAACGAGAAAAACATGACGCAGTCCCTCGAAGCCGACGCCCCCGCCCGAAACCTCTTCGGCGTACCCGAGCCGCGCGACCGCTTCGCGGGCGTGACGGACCCCGAGACCGGCGCCGGCCATGCGGCGCTGCAGAAGATCGCCGACAAGATCGGCCGGACCCGCCGCCCGGGTGCCAAGTCGAACATTCCCGCGGGTGTCACCTATCTCACGCAGTTCGTCGTCCACGACCTCGACTTCCCGACCCGCGACGCCTTCCCCGCCGGCAAGCTGCTCGACCTCGGGCTCATCTACGGCGACGGACCGAAGCATAACGCGTTCTGCTACCAGGTTCCGACCGAGGCCGGGGTGCCGCGCCACCTGCTGCGCATCGGCAGGACCCGCCCCACGGCCAGCTCTCCTGCCTGGGGCGCCGCCCGCGATCTGCCGCGCACATCCTGCCCGAACCTCGACTCGCGCCCGGTCGAGACGCGGACCGAGGTGCTGGTGCCGAACAGCTTCTCGGACTCGAATCTCCTTCTCGGGCAGATGCAGGTGCTCTGGGCGCTGATGCACAATGCCATCGCCACCACGCTCGCCGAGACCCGCCGCCCCGATCTCGCCTTCGAGCTCGCGGCCCGGATCAACCGCGGCATCTACGCCTCGGTGATCCGCCGCGACATCCTCGGCAATTGGCTGCTCCCAGCGCTTCGCCAGCGCTACGCCGCCGGCGAGCGGCTCGGGGTCGGCGCGCTCGCGCATACCCCACGCGAGTTTATGGCCGGGGTCGGCCGGCTCGGGCACGGGCTCGTGCGCGAGATATATTCGCTCAACGATCAGATGGACATTGCGGGCCTTCGCAACCTCGTCCGCCAGACCTCGAGCGGCCGGCCGCACGACATGCCGCTGACCGAGGACTGGCTGATCGACTTCTCACGGTTCTTCGCCATCGGATCGTCCGTACCGCAGAGGGCCCGGGCCCTGGGGCCGCACGTCGCGCGCCCCTTCGCCACCGGGATTGGGGTGGGTACGGACGGTTCCGCCGATGGCCTCGTCCTGCGCGATCTGGTTGCTTGTTCGCGCGAAGGGCTGCGCTCGGTCAGGTCACTGATCGACTGCGCGACCCGGGCGGAAGCGCGCCTGTTCGAGGGGTGTTTCGCGCAGGACGAGGCCAACTGGATCAAGTCGGTGGCCGAGTGGCTCGCCGATACCGGGCTCGAGGCGGCCGAGATCGACCGGCTCGCCGCGGATCCGCCGCTGACGCTCTTCCTGATGCTTGAGGCCGAGGCCGACAGCGGCGGCAAGAGCTTAGGCGCGCTCGGCTCGGTCATCATGGGCGAGACGTTGAGCGCCGCCCTTCCGGTCGAGGTGCCCTACGCGGATCTCGACGTTGCCCGGGCGGTGGTCTTCCGCGACCGCGTGCCCGGCACCATGGACGAGATCATCCGCTTCCTGCAGCGCCACTATCGCTTCGCCGAGGGTGCCCGGCTGCATTCGTCCGAAGATTCGCCGGTGGGTGCGCCGGCGTCCCACACGATCCCTGGAGGTTCCCCGATGCTCGACACACAGACCGTCGCCACGCCACCGATCCCGCGCATCGAAGTGGCCGACTATATCGAGATGGGCCGGCTCGTCGCCCAGTGGGCCACCGAGCCGGAGACCTGTCCCAAGGACGTGGACGATCTCAAGACCCAGCTCGACGGCATCGCCGTGGTCCCGGACCGGATCAAGACCGTCGAGATCGTCCAGAGCACGCTCGATCACCTGATCCTGCGCCTGCCGGTGAAGGAGATGATTGAGGAAAGTTTGGAGCGGATGTCCGATCCGATGGGGGACGGGACCTATCCGCTGCCGCAGTTCTATTCCGATCACTACCGGCCCGGTTTCGGCCCGGTGATGACCCCGCTCGACACCCTGCTGGCGCGGGTCGGCGATTATACCATTGCCCAGTGCAAGTAGCCTGGGCTCCGCCGCAAACCGTTGCGTCCGGTTTGCTTCCTCCCTGACCACAACTTGGCGGCTGGCTAGCCCAGCCGCCTTTTTTCGCGAGCGCTGTGCCCGCGGGTGTGGGACTATGGCGACAAACCAGCCCCGATGATCCGCCGTGCTGCAAACCGCATTCGACCGTATAGCCAGCTACCTGCCGCGGTATTTCCAGTCCGTCGGACTCGTGCTCTCGCATCCGGTTGCGGAGGTTTCCGAGCGGGCCCGCAATCCGGCCAATGCGACCGATGCCCTGACTTTCTGGCTGATCTCCCAGGTCCTGGCCGTCGGCATTCGCTTCATCGCCTACAACGCCGAGACGGACCAGACCCTCTATTTTGCAGCCAACCTCATCTCCTCGGCGGTCACCCTGGCGGCCTTCTCGGCCGCGTTCTTCTGGGTCTGGGGGCTTGCGGGCGCCACGGTTTCGTTCGCTTCGGTGGCCGCTGCCGTCGCCTACGTCTGGGGCGCGCTCACACCGGTTGCAGCGGTTGTGACGCTGCTGGCCACCGGTGTCATGCGGAGCATGAGTCCGGACGCGTACACCGTCTTCGTCGCTGCTATGCTTGGGTGCGCTAACGTTCGCGAAATCATGGCTGCTTTCCCGATGGATGGCGCCGCTGAGTGGCGTTTGGTGGCGGCGTATCTCGCGGTCGTGGTCGGCCTGAACGTCCTCTATTTTGTCTATCTCGTCGCCTTCCTGCGGATCATGCGGCGCATTGGCGGCATCGGCGGCAGTCGGTTCGTGGCGGCAACGGCGCTGTCGCTGCTTGCGATCGTCGCGGCAGGGACGGTTGGCACGCTATTCTTCGAATCGCTGATGCAGGGTGTCGGAAGGTGCGACGCGCCCGCAGACACGGGTTAGCGGGACCGCATCGCGTTCAGCGCCGCCATCAGGTTCTTGCGCAGCCCGGCGCGGGTCTCCTCCGCACGGATCGGAAAGCACCCCATGAACCAGTCGATGATCTCGGCCTCGGTCGGGGCGCGCGGACCGGTCCAGCTGGCGCGGGCCAGCTCGAAGAACTTCGCCATCGACCGGGCGGCGCCTTCGGGATCGCCGAGGCGGATCCGGCTCGCGGCCTGCCAGGCCGGCAGGTTGGTGATGGCGTCGCCGGCGAGCTCGGCGGCCTCCTGGGAATACTTGTAGTCGCCGATGAGGTAGGCCGCGGTGGCCGTGTAGCCCTGGGCCGCCCGGCTGTGGCGCATGCCGAAGGTCCGGGCCTGCTCGATGAGGTCGCGGGCCCGTTCGGTCTCGCCGGCGAAAGCGAATCCGAGCGCCGCCGAGATGATCGTCCAGGGATCGTTCTCGTTGAGATCGAGGGCGAGGCCGAGGTGGCTGAGGGCGGCGTCGTGGGAGCCGGCGATGGCGTGGCTCCAGGATCGGCAGAGATGGGTGCGGGAATCCAGCGGATCGAGGTTCACCGCCCGCGAGGTGAGGGCGAGCGATTCCTGGAGCTGCTCCGGCCGCCGGCGTTCGCCGGCGTAGATGATCGGCCGGGAGTTCAGGATCTGCGCCAGCGCCACCATCGGCGGCGCGAAGTCGGGGGTGGTGGCGATGAGGTCGCGCAGGATCACCTCGGCGCGGGAGTTCGGCCTCGGCCCGCCATTCCGAAAAGAGCGCCTGCGCCTGCATCCAGAGCTCGTACTTGCGACCCATCGGGCTCGCCGCCGCGCGCGATGACTGCAGCCGCGGCGCCGAAAGATGGATGTTGAGCGCGACCGCGAGTTGGCGGAGCGCGGTGCGGTGCAGTGCTGACATGCCCTCGAGCGTCGCCGTCGCCCGCTCGGCCCAGACGGTATGGCCGTCGGCCTGGTCGTTGAGCCGCATCCCGACCATGATTCCCTCGTCGCGGCCGTGCAGGGTGATGCGAAGGTTGTAGGCGCGGTAGGTCGGTGGCGTCGGTCCGCCCTGGTCGCCGTCGATCACCAGCCAGTCGCGGAACCGCGACAGCGCCCCGATCATCTCGTCGCGGAAGATCGGGCCGAAGTAGCGGTAGGACCCCGGGAGCTCCACCGCCTGAATCGGCTCGACGACGATGGCGATGGGGGCGAGCAGATCCTGCGCAGGCGCGGGGGGTGCCGCGGGTGGTTGAACCTGGCCCTGCTTGATGGCGACGTAGAGCGCCTGGGTCTTCTCCGAGGGCTCGACGTCGAAGTCGTCCTCGAGCACCTGCCAGAGCCGCTCGTAGCAACGCATCGCCTGGGACGTGTCGCCGAGGGCCATGTGCGCCTGCATCGCCGCCCGGCAGGCGCCCTCGTGGGTGGGATCGACATGCGCCAGGGCCTCGGCGAGCCCGAGGCGCTGGGTGTCGCTGGTCGCGGCCGCCAGCGCCCCTTCGAGGCGGGAGACGAGCTGGGAGATCAGCCGCTCGCGCTGGACCGCGATCCAGAGGTTGAACTCGGGGTCGATGTCCTCGAAGTCGCCGAAGAGGCGCGACAAATCCGCCCTTCTTGTAGTGAGCAGTTCCGGGGCAAGCCCGCGCTCGGCCTCGAGATGGGCCTCCATGATGTCGAGCACGACCGGGCGGGTCAATCGAATGGCGCTGCGGTCGGCTTCCACCAGGTCGCCGGCCTCGCCGAGATCGAGGATCAGCCGGCGGAGCGACTGGCGCAGCGCGGCGCGGGCGTGCTCGGGGGCGGAGTCGCTCCAGAGCCGGGCAGCGAGGCGCTCGCGGCTCTCGACCTGGTCGGGCTGCAGCGCGATGTAGACCAGCATCGCCATCGACTTGCGGCTCGAGATCGGCGCTTCGTGCGCGCCGATCATCAGCCGCGTGGCCGATCCCGTGGTGATCCTGATCGCCGCGTGCTTCATGCAGCCATCACATCAGCGGCGCGACGGCTCCCGGCGCGTCCTCCACGGTCGGCCCCGGCCCGGGCAGGGGCCGCAGCCCAGGCACGAATGCCTTGGTGACCGCCAATCCGCCGGGCCGGCCCGGCAGGTCGGCCACCGTCACCGGAAGGCCGCGGGCCGAGAGATGTGCCGCGACCGCCGCGAAGTCGCCCGCGGCAAGGGAGCGCGGGTCCGCCGGCATTCGCGCGGCAAAGGCCGCGAACCGCTCCGGCTCCAGCGCCGCGCGCGCCAGCGGGCCGCGGTCGCCTTCCGTCGGGGCGCCGCGCGCAAGCCGGAGCCGGGCGAGCTCCAGCCCGATCTCCATCTGCAGGAGTTCCATCAGCGCCCCGCGCGCCGCTGCCGCCGGATCGGTCGCCGCCTTGAACCCGAAGGCGAGGCCGCGCCCGTCCCCGTCGCAGGAGAGCGCGCAGACGACCGGCAGGTCCGTCACCGAGCCGAGAGCGAGGAAGGCCGTGCGCCGCGCCCAGGCCGCGCCGCGGCGCATGGCGGCGAGGTCCGCGGCCGCGGGTGCCGCGACGGCGAGGTCGAGCTGCCGGGGCAGGGCGCCTTCGTGCCACCAGCGCGCCACGGCGTCGCGTTCGACAAGCTCCATCACCGCCGCCAGCCGCGCCGCCTCCGGATCCGGGCCAGCGGCGAGTCCGAGGCTTGCCGGCGGCGCCGACGGGGCGCGCTCCGCCTCCGCCCGACCGCCGCGGAAGATCGCCGCCGCGGGTACCCCGACCGACCGGCCCTCCGCCAGCGCCGCCACCCGCAGCGGCGCGTTCGCCGCGGTCCAGAGGGCGTCGAGTGCGGGATTGCCCGGCGCATCGCTCGTGGTCGGGGCCTCGCGTTGCGCCAGCACCTCCGCCGCTTCGCCGGACAGCCGGCCCGCCGCCTCGCCGATGTCCCGCCCACCGCCGCCCACCGCCACGCCGCGACAGGCGCCGGCGAGATAGACGAAACCGGGGGCCGCCGCACTCGGAAGCTGTGACGCCCAGTCGAGGTCGGGGGCGAGGTCACCCGCCGGCGCTGCGCGGGGCGCCCGCATCCTGGGCTCAACTGAAGGGGACGGTTCGATGGTCATCGCCCTGCGAACCTCGCGCATCGTTCCGTGACCACTTCTAGCGCGGTTTCCGGCCCGTTCACAGGGCCTTCGCAAACGGGGCGGGGGGCGCGCCCCGCCCTGCCGCGGGCTGCCTAGATCAGCTTGCCGAAGGCGACCGCGGTGTCGGCCATGCGGTTCGAGAAGCCCCACTCGTTGTCGTACCAGGACATCACCCGCACGAAGGTGCCGTCCATGACCTTGGTCTGGTCCATGTGGAAGATCGACGAGCGCGGGTCGTGGTTGAAGTCGGACGAGACCAGCTTCTCGGTGGTGAACCCGAGGATGCCGTCGAGTTCGCCTTCGGCGGCGGCGCGCACCGCGGCGTTGACCTCGTCGACCGAGGTCTCGCGGGAGGCGATGAACTTGAAGTCCACCACCGAGACGTTCGGCGTCGGCACCCGGATCGCCACGCCGTCGAGCTTGCCGTTGAGCTCGGGCAGCACCAGGCCCACCGCCTTGGCCGCCCCGGTCGAGGTCGGGATCATCGACTGAGCGCCGCGGCGCGGGCGCGGTAGAGGTCCTTGTGCATGGTGTCGAGCGTCGGCTGGTCGCCGGTGTAGCTGTGGATCGTGGTCATGAACCCCTTCTCGATCCCGATCGCGTTGTTGAGCACATAGGCGACGGGCGCGAGGCAGTTGGTGGTGCAGGAGGCGTTGGAGATCACGAGGTCGTCCCGGGTCAGCGCCTTGTCGTTGACCCCGTAGACGATGGTCTTGTCGGCGCCGCTGGCCGGGGCCGAGACGATCACCCGCTTGGAGCCGTTCTCGAGGTGCATCGCCGCCTTCGCCCGGTCGGTGAAGATGCCGGTGCACTCGAGCGCGATGTCGACGTCCCCCCAGGGCAGCGCCTTGGGGTCGCGCTCGGCGGTGACCTTGATCGGCCCGCGGCCGACGTCGATGGTGTCGCCGGAGACCGTGACGGTGCCCGGGAACCGCCCGTGGACGCTGTCGTAGCGCATCAGGTGGGCGTTGGTCTCGACCGGCCCGAGGTCGTTCAGCGCGATCACCTCGATGTCCTCGCGGCCCGACTCGACGATGGCGCGCAGCACGTTGCGCCCGATGCGGCCGAAGCCGTTGATCCCAACCTTGACCGCCATGATCTTTCCCCCTCAGGACTGTCCCGTCAGCGTCCGGCGCACCGCGTCGCGCCAGCCCGCGTAGCGCCTTTCGCGCAGCTCCGCCTCCATCGCCGGCTCGAACCGGCGGTCGAGCGCCCAGCTGCGCGCGAATTCGCCGGGTCCCGGATACAGCCCCGCGCGCATCCCCGCAAGCCACGCCGCGCCCAGCGCCGTGGTCTCCAGCACCTTCGGCCGGTCGACCGGCGCGCCGAGGGTGTCGGCGAGCCCCTGCAGCACCCAGTCGTTGGCGGTCATGCCGCCGTCGACGCGGAGCACCGTCCCCGCCTCGCCGCTCGGCCAGTCGGCGTGCATCGCCTCGACGAGGTCGCGGGTCTGGTAGGCGACGCTCTCGAGCGCGGCGCGGGCGAACTCCGCCGGGCCGGAGTTGCGGGTGAGCCCGAAGATCGCGCCGCGGCAGTCGGGGTCCCAGTAGGGCGCGCCGAGGCCGGTGAAGGCCGGCACCAGGTAGAGCTGCTGGGTCGGGTCGGCGGCCTCGGCCAGGGCTTGGGTCTCGGCGGCGCTGCGGATGATCTTCAGGCCGTCGCGCAGCCACTGCACCACGGCGCCGGCGATGAAGATCGAGCCTTCGAGCGCGTAGGTGGGCTTGCCGTCGAGCTGGTAGGCGATGGTGGTGAGGAGGCGGTTGCGGCTCGTCACCGGCGCGGCGCCGGTGTTGAGCACCGCGAAGCAGCCGGTGCCGTAGGTGGACTTCAGCATCCCCGGCTCGAAGCAGGCCTGGCCGACGGTCGCCGCCTGCTGGTCGCCGGCCACCCCGAGGATCGGGATCTCGCGGCCGAAGAGATCTGCGCGCGTCGTGCCGAAGTCGGCGGCGCAGTCGCGGACCTCGGGCAGCATCTCCATCGGCACGTCGAGGAGGGCGCAGATCTCCGGGTCCCAGGCGCCGTCGTGGATGTTGTAGAGCAGCGTCCGCGAGGCGTTGCTGGCGTCGGTCACGTGGCTGCGCCCGCCGGTCAGCTTCCAGATCAGGAAGCTGTCCACCGTGCCGAACAGGAGCTCGCCGCGCCGGGCCCGCTCCCGGGCGCCGGGGTGGTCGTCGAGCAGCCACTTGAGCTTGGTGCCGGAGAAATACGGGTCGAGGATCAGGCCGGTCTTCGCCGTCACGGTCGCCTCGTGCCCGGCGGCCTTGAGCTCGGCGCAGAGCGCGCTGGTCCGCCGGTCCTGCCAGACGATGGCGCGCCCGAGGGCGCGGCCGGTGTCGCGCTCCCAGACCAGCGTCGTCTCGCGCTGGTTGGTGATGCCGATCGCGGCGATGTCGCCGGGCCCGAGCTTCGCCCGCTCGATCGCGCCGCGGCAGGTGCCGGCGACGCTCGACCAGATGTCGTCGGCGTCGTGCTCCACCCAGCCCGACTGCGGGAAGTGCTGCGGAAACTCCTCCTGCTCGACGGCCACGATCTCGAGATCTTCGTCAAAGACGATCGCCCGGCTCGAGGTGGTGCCCTGGTCGATGGCGAGAATGTGGCTCATTGGTCTCTCCCCCGGCGCGCCCTGTGCCGGCGCTACGCGCCCGTGATAGGCCGGACGCCCGCCGGCGTCACGCAATCGTTGCGCCCGGGTGCGCCGAGAGCTACCAAGCCATGAAAATGATGCGGGGGTCTCGCGCAGGCCATGGTGACGTCGGTTCCGCCGCACCGAGGCATCGTGGTGATGGGAGTCGCCGGCGCTGGCAAGACAACGGTCGCCGTGCGCCTCTCGGCGGGGCGGGGGGTGCCACTGGTGGAGGGCGACGGCCTGCACCCACCCGCCAACATCAGCAAGATCGTCGCCCGCATTCCATTGACCGACGACGACCGCTGGCCGTGGCTCGACGCGATCGCCCGCCGCGTCGCCGAGGCGCCCGAACCGGAGCTGGTGGTGACCTGCTCGGCGCTCCGGCGCGCCTACCGGGACCGCCTGCGCCGCCGGGCGGGGCGGCCGTTGGTCTTCGTCTTCCTGCATGGTGACCCGGATCTGCTGGCCGAGCGCCTCGCCGCCCGCACCGACCACTTCGCGCCCGCGAGCATCCTGGCGAGCCAGCTCGCCATCCTCGAGGATCCGTCAGGCGAGCCGGGCGTGGTGAGCGTCGACATCGACGCCCCGGTGGCGGAGGTGCTGGCGCGGGCCGAGGCCGGGCTGGCGGCGATCCGGTAGCGCCCGACGCGCGCAAGGAAATTGCGCGTGCTTGCGCCACTTGGGACGGGCCGCTAAGACAAGGCAGGCCGGCGCGAGATTTCCATGGCGCAGAACTTCCGTCACTCCGAGATCCTGACCCTCGCCCGCGAGACCGGCAAGGTGACGGTCGAGGAGCTGGCGACCCGCTTCAACGTCACCGCCCAGACCATCCGCCGCGACCTCGGCGAGCTCTGCGACATCGGCCAGCTCACCCGCGT
This sequence comes from uncultured Alphaproteobacteria bacterium, assembly GCA_963798385.1. Classification (GTDB taxonomy): domain Bacteria; phylum Pseudomonadota; class Alphaproteobacteria; order Rhodobacterales; family Rhodobacteraceae; genus Amaricoccus. The sequence goes on from CAWCTE010000001.1 coordinate 287,516, forward strand.
CCACGGCGGCGCGATGATTCCCTCGGGCGTGATCGCGCTCGGCTACGAGGACCGCCGCAGCCTCGCCTCCGACGCCAAGGACGCCATGGCCCGCCTCGTCGCCGAGCAGATCCCCGACGGCGTTTCGATCTTCATGAACATCGGCACCACCACCGAGGCCGTGGCCCGGGCGCTGCTGAAGCACCGCAACCTGATGGTGATCACCAACAACCTCAACGTCGCCAACATCCTCGCCACCTCGCCCAATTCCGAGGTGATCGTCGCCGGCGGCATCCTGCGCCGCGCCGACGGGGCGCTGGTCGGCGACGTCACCGCCGAGTTCATCGGCCAGTTCAAGGTCGACTACGCGATTATCGGTTCCGCCGCCGTCGACCCCGACGGCTCGCTCCTCGACTACGATTTCCGCGAGGTGCGGGTGGCGCAGGCGATCATCAAGAACGCTCGCAAGAGCTACCTCGTCGCCGACCACACCAAGTTCAAGATGACCGCGCCGGTCCGGATCGCCAGCCTCGCCGAGCTCGACGGCTTCTTCACCGACATCGCACCTCCGAAGTCGGTGGTCCAGCTCTGCGCCGACAACGATGTTTTCATCCGCACCGTCGAGAACGCGGCGCGGACCCGCTGACCGGAACGCAAACTCAGTTGCCGCGTCGCTTCAGGGCCTCGGCGAGGAGGGCGAGCGCCTGGTCCGCGGTGGCGCCCTCCCGGGAGACCGAGACCTTGACGAACTCGCTGCCGGTGGTGACCCCGGCCACCCATCCGCCCATATCCTCCGCCACATAGGCATCCGGTCCGATCGACGGCACTTCCCGGAACCCCGGCGCGAGCGATGGCCTGTCGGCATACTCCGCCGGCACCACCGTCACCATCACGTCGTCGTACCCCTCGACCGACACCCACTGGCAGCCCATCCCCATCCCGGCGTTCTCGCCCGGGGCGACAGGGGCCCCGAGGTAGCCGGCGATCTCGTCCGGCGTGAACATCCGGCACTGCGGATTGTCGGCTGCATTTCCCGCCGCATCCCCGCTCAGGACGCCGGCGATCTCGGAGACCGACGGGTCGGCGGCAACGGCGGGCTGACCGCAGACCAGGATGCAGGCCGCGGCGGACAGAAACCAATGATGGGTCATCCGATTCTTCCCCGATGATGGCCGAGCAGCAGAGCTCTACCTCTGTCGCGGAGCCGCTGACGCAAATGCGCCGCGCAAATCTAGCCGGCATCCTGGCATTCGCCACAAGTCCCGTCAGCTTTCGGGCGACCCTTTGCAGCCTCCCCGATTTGTGCTGGTCTCTCCCCTAGTGCCCAGCCCGACCGCCGGAGGACGACCGCCATGCCGGACTACGCCCGCATCCTGATCACCGGCGCCGCCGGGAGCCTCGGCAGCCACCTCCGCCGCGGCCTCGCACCCCTCGCCGACCGCTTGCGGCTCGTCGACGTGAACCCCCTCGGCGACGCCGCCCCACACGAGGAGCTGGTCCGCTGCGACCTCTCCGACCGCGCCGCGGCACTCGAGGTCACCCGCGACTGCGACGCCATCGTCCACTTCGCCGGCCACCCGCGCGAGCAGACCTTCGAGGAGATCGTCACCGACACCATCCCGGCGAGCTACCACATGTTCGAGGGCGCCCGGCTCCACGGCGTCCGGCGGATCGTCTATGCGAGCTCGATCCACGCCGTCGGTTTCTGGCCGGTCGAGGACATTCCCGACACCCGCGTGCCGCATCGCCCGGACAGCTTCTACGGCCTGACCAAGACCTTCACCGAGGATCTTGCCAGCCTCTATTGGGACAAGTTCGGCATCGAGAGCGTCATGCTGCGCATCTGCTCCTGCTTCGAGGCGCCGCGGGACCGCCGCATGCTCTGGTCGTGGCTCTCCTTCGCCGATTGCGTGCGGCTGGTCGAGGCGTCGCTCCTCGCCCCGCGCGTCGGCTTCTCGGTGATCTATGGCACCTCGGACAACGCCGCCGCCGCGGTCTCAAACGCCCATGCGGGCCATGTCGGCTTCCGGCCGCAGGACAGCGCCGACCGCTTCGCCGCCGCCATCCTCGCCCGCACCGAGCGCCCCGACTCGACCGCCACCGCCACCCGCGTGGTCGGCGGTGGCTTCGCGGCCACCCCGCATCCCGACGATGCCGGCTGATTCCGGCCGGCTCCTCGAGGTCCTCGCCGCCACCTGGCCCGCGGCCGAGACCCGCCGCCTCGGGCCCTGGACGTTGCGCCGCGGCCTCGGCGGCGGCAACCGCGTCTCCGCGGCCACTCTCGACGGCCCGCCCGCCGACCTCGACGCGGCAGAAGCCGCGATGCGAGCCTGGGGCCAGCGCCCGCTGTTCATGATCCGGCCCGGCGACGGGGAGCTCGACGCGCTTCTGGCCGCACGCGGCTACGCCCGTCGCGACCCGACCCTGCTCTTCACTGCCCCCGTCAACGGCCTCGCCGCGCCGCAGGGCCTCGCCGCCATCCCCTGCGAGGCGCCGCTCGCCTGCATGGTCGAGACCTGGGCCGCCGGCGGCGTCGGGCCCGCTCGCCTCGCGGTGATGGCATGCGCCGCCGGCCCGAAGACCTGGCTCCTTGGCCGGACAGACGACCGCCCGTCCGGCTGCGGCTTCGTCGCCATCCACGACGGGGTGGCGATGCTCCATGCCCTCGAGGTCGCCGCCTTCGCCCGCCGGCGCGGCCTCGGCGCCCGGATGACCCGAGGCGCCGCCGCGTGGGCGCGGGCGCACGGCGCCGCCGAGCTGGCGCTCGCGGTCACCGAAGCCAACACCGCCGCCCAAGCCCTCTACGCCGGCCTCGGCATGGACGTCGCCGGGGGCTACCACTACCGCATCGGCCCGGAGGATCCCGCATGACCCGCGTCACCGCCCTCGACCTGCCGGAGGTCGACCCGCTCCCGGAAGCGACCCAGGCCTATTTCGACAAGTGCGTCGAGAAGCTCGGGCTCGTGCCCAACGTGCTGCGCGCCTACGCCCACGACATCGCCAAGCTCGACGCGTTTGCGGCGATGTACAACGACCTGATGCTCGGGCCATCCGGCCTCACCAAGCTCGAGCGGGAGATGATCGCCGTCGCCGTCTCCGCCGAGAACCGCTGCTTCTACTGCCTCGTGGCCCACGGTGCCGCGGTCCGGCAGCTCTCGGGCGATCCCGCACTCGGCGAGGCGCTGGTGATGAACTACCGGGTAGCGCCGCTCGACGGCCGCACCCGCGCCATGCTCGACTTCGCGGTGTTGATGACGCAGGCCAGCGCCACGATCGAGGAGCCGCACCGCGAAGGGCTGCGGGGCCACGGCTTCACCAACCGCGACATCTGGGACATTGCCGCGGTGGCGAGCTTCTTCAACATGTCGAACCGCATGGCGAGCGCGATCGACATGCGCCCAAACGAGGAATACCACGCCCAGGCGCGGTGACCGCCGGCGTTACGGCAGCCCGGCCCGGGACAGCGCCGAGACCAGGCCCTGCATCAGCGGCGGCCGGAAGAGGTCCATCCGCGCGAAGGCCTCGACGGTGAAGGCCGGCGCCACCTCCAGAAGCCCGCGCGCCGCGGCCCGCGCCGCTTCGAGATCGCCGAGGTTGGCGTGCGCCGCCACCAGGTAGGCATGGGCGACGCTGAAGGCCGGGTTGGCCCGGATGGTCAGGCCGGCGTAGCTGGCCGCCTCGCGGCACCGCCCGGCGAAGAGGGCGCTGAGCGCGAGGGCGCAATAGGCGTGGTAGTTCAGCGGATCGTCCAGCGGGCTCAGCCGCAGCGCCCTGCGCGCATGCGCCCCCGCCCGCTCGTCGCGCTCGCTGTGGGCGCTGACCAGCGCGCTGAAGCCGAAGGCCAGGGCCGAGTTGCCGTTCATCGCCAGCGCCCGATCGAGCACCTCGATCGCCGCATCGTAGTCGCGGGTGAGGTTGGCGCGCACGAAGGCTGCGATGCTCATCGCCTGCGGGTCGTCGGCGTTCACGCCGAGCGCCACCGCGGCATGGGCGAGAGCGGCCGTCCGGTCGGCGGGATCGAACCCGCCGCGGAAATAGCGCTGCTCCCGGCACCAGGCGGCATAGCCGTGCGCCGGCAGGTAGCCCGGATCGAGGCGCAGGGCCGCGTCGAGCAATTGCAGCCCGGCGTCGGTCTCGGCGGGCGCGTTGGAGACGACATGCGGCAGCGCCCGCAGGTAGAGGTCGTAGGCGTCGAGGCTCTCCGGGCGCTTGCGCCGCGCCCGCTCGATCTCGGCGCGGCGGACCGAGGGCTCGATCACCCCGACGATCTGCTCGGCGAGTTGGTCCTGGAGGTCGAAGACATCGGCCGCGGCGCCATCGAACCGGCCGGCCCACACGTGCCCGGCCGAGTCGCCGTCGACCAGATAGGCGTTGACCCGCAGGCGCCCATCGGCGCGCTGCACGCTTCCCTCCAGGAGATAGCGCACCCCGAGTTCGGCCGCGATCTGCCGCACGTCCATGACCCGTCGCCGATAGGCGAAGGACGAGTTGCGGGCGACGACGAAGAGCCGTGGGATCCGCGACAGGTTGAGGATCACTTCCTCGACGAGGCCGTCGGCGAGGTAATCGCCGCCCGCCTCGCCCAGGGTCGCGAACGGCAGCACCGCGATCGACGCGCCGTCGGGCAGGTTCCGGCCGGGCAGGTTCAGCCGATAGCCGCGCCGCGTCACGGTCTGCAGCACCACGTGCCGGTCGTCGTTCAGCGCGCGGCGGATTTCGTGAATGCACTGGACCAGGCTGTCGTCCGTGACGGCAATGTCGGCCCAGACCGCCTGCATGAGCTCCTCCTTGCTCACCAGCCGGTCGGCGTTGGCGATCAGGTAGCGCAACATCCCGAAGGTCTGCGGCCGCACCCGCACCGCTTCGCCGGCTTCGCGGCGGAGCGTCTCGCCGCGCAGGTCGACGACGACGCCATTAATCCGCAGGGTGTCCGGCAGCACCGCGTCCATCGGGGATCCACTAAAGAACCGAACGCACGTGAGCTTCGACGCTAGCACAGGTGCTGACGATCACCGCCGGCTTTCTTCGGCAAAGATTCGGTGAACGATCGTCACTCGGGCGGGGATGCCCTGCTAGCCTCCGGTCGTCACCGATGTCGTGGAGGAAGCCATGGAACGGAGCCGCATTGCCCTGCCAACTCTCGCGCTGGCCGTGCTGCTGGGGGTCGGCGGGCCGGCCCGAGCCGGCGACGGCGCCTTCGGCCTCCAGGGCCTGTTCTGCAACTCGGAGGCGCAGATCGACGGCACGCTGGCCCATATCCGCCAGGGCCTCTCCCCGTATTCCGCGGTCGAATTCGCCAACCGTGGCGAGGTGGTCTGCACCTATGTCGACCGGCTGCGCTATGTCGTCGAGCGTCCGGTGGACATCGGCAGGACCGGCAGCAGCTTCGCCCCGGTGAAGTACCGCGCGACGCTGGTCGGCGTCTGGGTCGGCGACAACCTCCGGCCGGTGGCGCCGCCGGTGGAGATCTTCTTCGTCACCCCCGGCCGGATCGTCGGCGCCGTCTTCGAACGCCCGACGTGAGCCTCGCCCGGGCTCAGCGCCAGTCGTCCGGCCCCTTGCCCCTGAAGTGCGCGGCCAGGAACTCCACGAACGCCCGTAGCTTCGGCTGCGGGAACGGCCCCTGCGGATAGACCGCGTAGATCCCCAGGATGTCCGGAGGCCGGTCGGCCAGCACCTCCACCAGCCGCCGGGTCTCGAGGGCGTCTCCGAGCATGAACGAGGGGATCTGCGAGATCCCGAGCCCCGCCTCGGCGGCCTTCATCAGCGCCTCGCCGTTGTTCACCGTCAGCCGGCCGCCGACCCGGATCTGCCGCTCCGCCCCGGACCGCTCGCGCAGCCGCCAGACCGTGCCGCTCGTGAGCTGCGAGTAATGCAGCAGCCGGTGCCCGCTCAGGTCCGCGACCGTCTGCGGCACGCCCTCCGCCGTCAGATAGGCCGGCGACGCCGCGACCACCATCCGCGCCTCGGCGAGCTTGCGTGCCTTCAGCGAGCTGTCCGCGAGCGTGCCGATCCGGATGGCGAGGTCGAATCCCTCGGCCAGAAGCTCGACGAAGCGGTCGTCGAGCACCATGTCGATCTCGACCTGCGGATAGGCCGACAGGAACGCCGCGACCGTCGGCGCCACCTGGGCGATCCCGAAGTTCACTGGCGCCGAGACCCGCAGGCCGCCGCTCGGCGTCGCCTGCAGGGCGGTCACCATGCTGTCGGCCTCCGCCGCTGCCGCCAGCACCGCCCGCGCCCGGTCGAAATAGGCGAGCCCCACCTCCGTCGGCGTCACCCGACGGGTGGTGCGGTTGAGGAGCCGCACCGCCAGCCGCGACTCCAGCGAGGAGACGTGCTTTGAGACCGCCGATTTCGACATTCCCATCTTGTGCGCCGCGTCGGTGAAGCCGCCGTGCTCCACAACCCGCACGAAGGCTTCCATCTCTGTCAGGCGGTCCATGGGAAAGGCTAGGCGCCCGGCGCCGGCCCCGTCAACGCCTGCGGACGGGGCAGCTCTGCAACTGCTGCTCGTAGAGCGTCGCCCAGGCCTCGACGTCCCGCGCCACCGGCGGCAGCCAGGACTTGGCCCGGTAGCTGCCGCGCGCGAACCCGGCCTTGCCCTCGTGATAGGCGAGGTACTGGTTGTAGGTGTCGCGCACCGACACGCCGTTCACCTGGGAATTGGTGTTCATGTACCAGCCGATGAAATCGGAGGAATCGGCGAAATCGCTGCGATCCGCCCGCCTCCGGCCCGTGGCCCGCTGGTAGCCTTCCCAAGTCCCGTCGATCGCCTGCGCATATCCGTAGGCGCTCGACCGCGGCACCTCGCGCGAGAAGAGCCCGCTGCCGATCCGCTTGGTCGGCTGCGCGTCGTGCCGGAAGCTCAATTCCCGCGCGATGGTGGCGAGCTGCACCGAGACCGGCACCCCCCACTTGTCCTCGGTCTTGCGCATGGCCGCGAACCAGTTCGGCCGCTCCGACTGCATGCGGCAGGCGTCGGCCACCGTACTCGGCGGCTTGTCATGCCCCGAACACGCGCCCAGAAGCGCACAAATAGCGATGGTGGCGAGCTGGCGCCCGCGATCGTAACCTGCCTTCATCTCAACTGCTCGCGTGTCTTGCCGCACGTCGTAGCGGGGAGTGTGCCAGCTTCGGCCCGCAAAGCCAAGCGAAAGCTCAGACAAAAAAGCCTAAAAGCAGCGGGATCGCCGGCACCGACATCAGGGTGGAGACCACCACCAGCCCCGCCACGTCGTCTGGCCGCGCCCGGTACTTCGCGGCCAGCATGTACGAGGTGACCGCCACAGGCGTCGCCACCTGCAGGACTAGGACACCGAGGGTCAGCCGCGGGAGTCCGAAGGCCCATCCGACCGCCAGCGGCACCGCCGTGCAGATCGCGAGCTTGACGAGGCAGAGCCAGAATGCCCGCCCCAGCGCCCGCGGCTGCAGCCGGGCGATCGCCACCCCGAGGGTGATCAGCATGAGCGGGATCGCCATCTGCCCGACCAGGTCGAGGGTGTTGCCCACCCACTCCGGCACCCCGCGTCCGAGGGCGAGAAACACCGACCCGAGCACCGTCGCCCAGACCAGCGGTTCGCGCACCGCCGTCACCGGATTGCCGCCGCCGGCCACCACCCAGACCCCAAAGGTGAAGGAAAGGATCGCCATGACCGCAAAGATAACCACCGCAAAATCGAACCCCGCCTGGCCGAAGGCAAAAAGCGCGATCGGCAGGCCGAGGTTGCCTGTGTTGCCGAACGTGATCGGTGCCCAGTAGGTCGGGATGTCGAGCCCCAGCCCCCTGACCAGCGCCCAGGCCAGCGCACCCACCACGACATAGGCAGCGAGCGCCGCCAGCACCGTGTCGCGCAGCAGGCGCGGGTCCACGTCCGAGCGCACCAGCGCCATGAAGATCAGGCAGGGGATCGAGAGCGTCATGGAGAGGCGGGTGACGAACTCCACGTCGTACTGCCAGCCCCGCCGCACCCACCAGAAACCGATCGCCGCGAGCAGGAAAACGGGCGCGACGATCTGGGCGACGGCGACGATCAGCGGCATGACGGCTCCGGTGCGACAGTTATGCCGCAGTGCACCCGAAGCCTCTCCCGTGCAGTGGACAGATTGTCAACCGGTCGGTATTATCATCACAGGGGGATTGTCGGGTTTTTGTGGGCATGTTGCGCGTTTCTGCCAAATTCGCTCTCGGTCAGGTCGTTCGTCACCGGGTGCATCCGTTCCGGGGCGTGATCTTCGACGTGGATCCGACCTTCAACAACACCAACGAGTGGTGGGAATCGATCCCCGAGGACAGCCGTCCCTCCAAGGACCAGCCGTTCTACCATCTACTCGCCGAGAACGAGACCTCCTACTACGTGGCCTACGTCTCGGAGCAGAACCTCGTGCGCGACAATTCCGGCGATCCGGTGGACCATCCGGAGGTCTCCGAGATGTTCGGCTCGCTGCACGAAGGCCGCTACGACCTAGACGGCCACCTGCACTGATCGCTGCCGGGTCCCGCGCTCAGTATCCGAGGGCGCACCCGTCCTTGCGCGGATCGCTTGCCCCTACCAGCACCCCGTCGCCGATCGCGATCGCCTGCGCGCCGCCGAGCGGCACGCCCCGCCGCACGACCCGGTGCCCGAGGCCAGCGAGCTCCGCCGCGACCGCCTCGGGATACCCGGTCTCGAGCTGCAGGTCGCCTGCATCCGCGAAGCTCCTCGGCGCGTCGATGGCGCGCTGCAGGTCCATCCCGTAGTCGATGAGGTTGCCCAGCAGCCGCACGTGGCCCGTGGGCTGGTAGCCCCCGCCCATTACCCCGAAGGGCATCAGCACCCGGCCACCCTTTCGCAGCATCGCCGGAATGATGGTGCTCAGCGGCCGCTTGCCGCCGCCCGCCTCGTTCGGGTGCCCCGGCACCAGGGAAAAGCCGCTGCCCCGGTTGTTGAAGTTGATGCCGAAGCGCTCCGAGGCATACCCCGTCCCGAAGCTGTGGAAGGTCGAATAGATCAGCGACACCGCCATGCGGTCGCGGTCGACCACACAGAGATAGACCGTCTCCCGATGCACTGCCCCCGCCGCGGCCGCCGGGTTCGCCAGCACCGCGGGGTCGATCAGCGCCGCGAGCCCCGCCGCCGTGGCTTCGGACAGCATGTGGTCGAGGCGGTCGGGGCCGGCATCGGCATCGGCGACGAACCGGTTGCGCGCGTCCTGGGCGAGCTTCGCCGGCTCGGCCTCCAGATGCGCCCGCGCCGCGCCTAGCGGGTCGAGCGCGGCGAGATCGAACCGCGCCAGGATGTGTCCCAGCAGGAGGGCCGCCGGCCCCTGGCTGTTGCCCGGCAGCTCGACCAGCTCGTGCCCGCGATAGCCGCCGGCGATCGGCTCGACGTAGCTCGCTTCCGTGGCGGCGAAGTCCTCCGGCGTGTGGGTGCCGCCCAGCGCCCTGAGCGACGTCACCATATCCTCGGCTACCGCGCCCTCGTAGAAGCCCGCGCGCCCGTCCCGGGCGATCCGCCGCAGCACATCGCCCTGCTCCGGCTCGCGAAACGTGTCCCGGGGCCGCGGCGCCACGCCGTCCACGAGGTAGAACCGCCGCGCCGCGCCCAGAAGCCACCCCGCCGCCGCCTGCCAGTCCAGCGCCACCCGCGGCGCCACCGGCACGCCCGCCTCGGCATAGGCGATCGCCGGGGCGAGGCTCGCCGCCAAACCGAGCCGTCCCCAGTCCGCGGCCAGCCTTGCGAGCGCATCCACCGCGCCGGGCACCGTCACGGCATGCGGCGACTGCACCGGCATCGTCGCGTGCCCCGCCGCGCGCAGGGCGTCGGCGTCCAGACCGGCCGGCGCCCGACCCGAGCCGTTGAGCCCGACTAGCCGCTCGCTGCCGGGCGGCTTCACCAGCACGAAGCTGTCACCGCCGATCCCGCACATCTGCGGCTCGCAGAATCCCAGCAGCACCGCCGCCGCGATCGCCGCGTCAACGGCATTGCCGCCGTCCTGCAGCATCCGGATCGCCACTTGCGATGCCAGCGGGTGCGAGGTCGCGGCCATGCCGTTCGCGGCGTAGACCAGCGACCGCCCCGGCGCCTGGAAGTCCCCGCATCGGGCGCTCCTCCCCGATCCGAACCCGAGATTGGACCGGTCCGCCGCCGTTAGGCAAACCCTTTCACCGCGCTTGCCAAAGCCGTTTCGCCCGGCCATGCTCCCGCCATGATCGGTAGCGCCGAGATCGCCCTTTTCCCGAATCCCGCCGACACGGTCTCCTTTCACCGCACCGAACTGTCCGTCATTCTGGGGCTTTACGGCCGTATGGTCGCCGCCGGGCTGTGGCGCGACTATGGCATCTCGATGCTGCGCGAAGTGGCGGTGTTCGCGGTCTTCCGCCATACCGCCGAGCACCCGGTCTATCGCATCGAGAAGCGCCCGCGCCTCGCCGGCCGCCAGGGACAATACGCCGTCGTCGCCATGGATGGCCGGATCCTCAAGCGCGGCCACGACCTGCGCATCGTCGTGCAGGTGCTGGAGCGAAAGCTCATCCGCGCTATCTGAGCCTGCATGGAAAGCGTCGCGCTCGGCTCCGGTCCACGCGTCTCCCGGGTCGGCCTCGGCTGCATGGGCATGTCCGGCCGGCGCGTATGGCCCCGCCGACCGCGGCGAGCGCCTCGCCGCCCTCCGCGCCGGGATCACGCTGATCGACACCGGCGATTTCTACGGCATGGGCCACAACGAGATGCTGATCGGCGAGGCGCTTCGCGGCGTCCGCCGCGACAGCTTGACCGTCAGCGTCAAGTTCGGCGCGCTGCGCGACCGCCGCGGCGGCTGGTCCGGTTACGATCTTCGCCCGAGGGCGATGACCAACTTCGTCGCCTATTCCCTGCAACGCCTCGGGCTCGACCACATCGACATCTATCGCCCGGCCCGCCTCGATCCCGACGTCCCCATCGAGGACGTCATCGGCGGCCTCGCCGACCTGGTGAAGGCCGGCGATATCTGCCATATCGGCCTCTCCGAGGTCGGCGCCGGGACCCTTCGCCGCGCCGCCGCCGTCCACCCGATCTCCGACCTGCAGATCGAGTACTCGCTCCTCTCCCGCGGCATCGAGGCGGCGATCCTGCCCACCGCCCGTGCGCTCGGTCGGCATCACCGCCTACGGCGCCCTGTCGCGGGGCCTGATCGGCGGCTGGGCCAACGACCCGCTGGCGCCTGGCGACATCCGCCACCGGATGCCGCGCTTCGAGGGCGCCGAGGCGGAAGCGAACCTCCGGCTCGTCGCCGCCCTTCAGGACATCGCGGCGGCCCGCGGCGCCAGCACCGCCCAGATCGCCTACGCCTGGGTCTTCGCGCAGGGCGACGACATCGTGCCTCTCATCGGCACCAAGCGCCGCGACCGCCTCGCCGATGCCCTCGGCGCGCTCGAACTGACGCTGACCGTCGCCGACCTCGCGGCCATCGAAGTGGCGGTTCGCAAGGACGCGGCGGCGGGGGCGCGCTACGGCGCGGCGCAGATGGCGGTGCTCGACAGCGAGCGCTAGAGGCCGAGGTAGCGCTGAACCGTCGCGCCGACGTCCTCGACGATGCGCTCGGCCGGCAGCGCCACCAATGGCGGCAGCTTCAGCACGTAGCGCCCGAGCGCGAGCCCGAGAAGCTGGCTCGCCACCAGGCCGGCCCGCTCGGCGGCGTCGGGCGCGCCGGACGCCCGCGCCAGCGCCGGCATGACCTGGTCCGCGAAGACCTCCTGCAGCTTTTCCGCGGCTAGCGGGTTCGAGGCCGCCGAGCGTAGCAGGATCGTCATCCCGCCGTTGGAGCCGGGACCTTCCCAGACGTCGAGAAAATGCCGAACCAGCGCCGGCCCGAGGTCGGCGCGATCGATCTCCGACGGGTCGGGAAGCCGGAGATCGAAAACCGCCGCCCGGGCGAAGAGGCCGTCCTTGCTGCCGAAATAGCGGATCACCAGCGCCGGGTCGATCTCGGCCCGCGCGGCCACGTCGCGCACCGTGGCGCGCTCGTAACCCTCGGCGGCAAAGAGCTCCCGGGCCGCCGCCAGGATCGAGGCGCGGGTTCGTTCGGATTTGCTGAGGGGAGGCGATGCGTCGTTCATGCGGTCATCTTTTCAACAACCGTTGACAAACGCAAGCGCCGCGCGTAGAGAAGTCAACGATCGTTGATAAATGGAGAATCGCCATGCTACCGACCCGTACCGAAGTCCTCATCGTCGGCGCCGGACCGACCGGCCTCGCCCTCGCCATCTCCCTCCGCCAGGCCGGCGTCGACCATCTGCTCATCGACCGATTGCCGCAGGGACAGAACACCTCGCGCGCCGCTGTCATTCACGCCCACACGCTCGAGATGCTGGAGCCGCTCGGCGTCACCGAAACGCTGACCGCGCGCGGCCTGAAGCTCGACCGCTTCGCGATCCGCGACCGCGACCGGCCGCGCCTGCAGCTCGGCTTCGGCCGGTTGCCGTCGCGGTACCCCTACATCCTGATGCTGCCGCAGGACGAGACCGAAAGGATCCTCGCCGCGCGCCTCTCCGACCTCGGTGGCCAGATCCATCGCGGCGTGACCGCGACGGCGGCGACGCAGGGGCCGACCGGCGCACGGGTGACCGTGACCACCCCGGACGGCGCGCAGGAGATCGCGGCCAGCTACGTCGTCGCGGGCGACGGCATGCACAGCGTCGTGCGCAAGGCCGCCGGAATCGACTTCGACGGCGACGCCCATCAGGGTTCGTTCGTCCTCGCCGACGTCCGAATGCAGTGGTCGCTCGGCGCCGACGAAGTGTCGCTGTTCTTCTCACCCGGCGGTATGGTCGTGGTCGCCCCGCTCCCCAACGGCGCGTTCCGGGTGGTCGCCGCCATGGAGGATGCCCCGGAGACGCCCGATGTCGCCGACATCCAGGCCCTGATCGATGCCCGCGGCCCGACCAAGGGCGAGAACCGGGTGGAGGAGGTGGTCTGGAGCTCGCGCTTCCGCCTGCACCACCGGATCGCCCGCTCCTATCGTGCCGGGCGGTTCCTGCTCATGGGCGACGCCGCGCACGTGCATAGCCCCGCGGGCGGACAGGGCATGAACACCGGCCTCGTCGATGCGGTGGTGCTCGGGAACATGCTCTCCCGGGTCGTCTGCGGCGACCGGCCCGACGCCTGGCTCGATCGCTACTCGGAGCTGCGCCGCCCGGCGGCGGCAGAGGTGATCGCGCTTGCCTCGCGACTGACGGCGATGGCGACCACCCGGGGCACCGCCGCCAAGGCGGTCCGGAACGCGATCCTCTCCGTCGTCGACGCGCTGCCGCCGGCCCGGCACCGCGTCGAGATGAGCCTGTCGGGCCTCGCGCGCCGGGATGCCACCCGCCTCGCAGCCTGACGTGGCCGCAAAGAAAAAGGCCCTGCCAGAGACGCTGGCAGGGCCTTCGATGTCCGTCCGGACTACTCTGCGGTCAGCAGCGGCGGCTTCTTCGCGGTGATCCGCGGCGCGGCGATTGGCTCGATCCGCAGCGCGATCTCGCCGTCCTTCACCAGCACCTGGACGATCCCGCCCTTGGCCAGCTTGCCGAACAGCAGCTCCTCCGCCAATGGCTTCTTGATGTTCTCCTGGATCACCCGGCCGAGCGGCCGCGCGCCCATCTTGTCGTCGTAGCCCTTGTCGGCCAGCCACTCCGCCGCCTCCGGCGAGAGCTCGATCTGGACGTTGCGGTCCATAAGCTGCGCCTCGAGCTGCAGGACGAACTTCTCCACCACCATCAGGATCACCTCCTTCGGCAGCGCCGAGAAGCTGATGACCGCGTCGAGCCGGTTGCGGAACTCCGGGGTGAACATCTTCTCCACCGCCGCCGTATCCTCGCCCTCGCGCCGCGACCGCCCGAAGCCGAGCGCGTTCTGCGCCTGCTCCATCGCACCGGCGTTCGAGGTCATGATCAGCACGACGTTGCGGAAATCCACCGTCCGGCCGTTGTGGTCGGTGAGCTTGCCGTTATCCATCACCTGCAACAGGATGTTGTAGACGTCCGGATGCGCCTTCTCCATCTCGTCGAGGAGCAGCACGCTGTGCGGATGCTGGTCGACGCCATCGGTCAGCAAGCCACCCTGGTCGAAACCGACATAGCCCGGCGGCGCGCCGATCAGCCGGCTGACCGTGTGTTTCTCCATGTACTCCGACATGTCGAAGCGCAGCAGCTCCACGCCCAGCGCCTCCGCCAGCCGCTTGGCTACCTCGGTCTTGCCAACGCCGGTGGGGCCGGTGAACAGGTAGTTGCCGATCGGCTTCTCCGGCTCGCGCAGGCCCGCGCGGCTGAGCTTGATCGCCGAGGCCAGCGCCTCGATCGCCTTGTCTTGGCCGAACACCACCCGCTTCAGCGAGGTGTCGAGGTCCTTCAGCACCTCGGCGTCGTCCTTGGAGACGTTCTTCGGCGGAATGCGGGCGATCTTGGCCACGACCGCCTCGATCTCGCGGGCGGTGATGGTCTTGCGCCGCCGGCTCTCGGGCAGCAAGTGCTGGGCCGCGCCCGCCTCGTCGATCACGTCGATCGCCTTGTCGGGGAGCTTGCGGTCGTGGATGTAGCGCGCCGAGAGATCGACCGCCGAACGGATGGCGTCGGCGGTGTAGCGCACCTCGTGGTGGTCCTCGAAATACGGCTTCAGACCCTTCAGGATCTTGAAGGCGTCCTCGACCGTCGGCTCGTTCACGTCGATCTTCTGGAACCGCCGCGCCAGGGCCCGGTCCTTCTCGAAGTGCTGCCGGTACTCCTTGTAGGTCGTCGATCCCATGCAGCGAAGCGTCCCGGACTGCAGCGCCGGCTTCAGCAGGTTCGACGCGTCCATCGCCCCGCCGCTCGTGGCGCCGGCACCGATCACCGTGTGGATCTCGTCGATGAACAGGATGGCGTTCGGGTGCTGCTCGAGCTCCTTCATCACCGCCTTCAGCCGCTCCTCGAAGTCGCCGCGATACCGCGTACCAGCAAGGAGCGCACCCATGTCGAGCGAGAAGATCGTCGTTTCCGCGAGCACGTGCGGCGTCTCGCCGTCGACGATCTTGCGGGCCAGGCCCTCGGCGATCGCGGTCTTGCCAACCCCGGGGTCGCCGACGAGCAGCGGGTTGTTCTTCCGACGCCGGCAGAGAACCTGGATACACCGTTCGACCTCGAGGTCACGGCCGATCAGCGGATCCACGTCCCCCCGGCGTGCCTTTTCATTCAGGTCGACACAGTATTTCTGCAAAGCAGTCTCCTCGGTTTCCTTGGCCCCCTGAGATTGTGCTTTCGTCTCGGGCGCTGCCTCTGCACCCTTCACCGGACGTGCCTCGCCATAGGACGGATCCTTGGCGACGCCGTGGCTGATGTAGTTCACTGCGTCGTACCGGGTCATGTCCTGCTCCTGCAGGAAATACGCGGCATGGCTTTCCCGTTCCGCGAAAATCGCGACGAGAACGTTGGCGCCGGTCACTTCGGAGCGACCGGAGCTCTGGACATGGATCGCGGCTCGCTGGATCACCCGCTGAAAGCCGGTGGTCGGCGCCGCTTCCGATCCCTCGATGTCGGAGATGAGCGCGTCGAGCTCCTCGTCGAGAAAGGCGGTGATGGTCTTGCGGAGCTTGTCGAGATCCACCCCGCAGGCCTTCATGACCCGCGCGGCGTCCGGTTCCTCGACCAGCGCCAGCAGAAGATGTTCGAGCGTCGCAAGCTCGTGCTTGCGCTCGTTGGCCTGCCCGAGAGCGTTATGGATTGCGGCTTCCAGGGTACTCGAGAAAGAGGGCATTATCCGCGTCCTTCCGGTCTTGAACCCGCCGACTTGTGGGGCCGGCGCAGGCATTGGCCACCAGTGTTAGCCACTACCCGTTAAACTTCGGTTTTATCCATCACGCTTCAAGGGGCGATTATGGGCCCCCTCATCACAAAGCGCAAAAAAAATGCAGTGATCGCCAGCCCGCGCAGCCGGCCCGGGCGGGCCTTGTTCAGAAAGCGTCCTTGCGTCGCCGGATTTCGGCGAAAACTTGGGCATCCGGCGAATTCTCCAGTCCCAGACGGGCCTTGAGGTCCGCATTTGCCGCCCGGAGGAACGGATTGGTGGCCCGCTCGAGGTCCATTCGCGCCGGCACCGTCGGAATTCCCTTCTGCCGCATCGCCGCGATTTCGCTGGCCCGTGCCTTAAGCGCCACATTGTCGCCGTCGACCGACAGCGCGAAGCGGGTGTTGCTTTCCGCGTATTCGTGCCCTGAATATACCCGGGTGTCGCCGGGCAGGGCCGAAAGCGTGCTCAGGGTCTGCCACATCTGTTCCGCCGTCCCCTCGAAAAGCCGTCCGCACCCCATCACCATCAGGCTGTCCGCCGAGAACAGCGCCCCGGCTTCGGGGAAGTAGTAGGCGATGTGCCCGACCGTGTGGCCGGGCGCGTCGAAGACCTCCGCTACGCTCTCCCCGAGCGTCACCTTGTCCCCGGGCGCCACCGCCACGTCGAGCTTCGGCAACCTGCGCTGGTCGGCCCTCCCGCCGATGACCGAGGAGCCGCCCCGTAGGGCAGCCACCGCCTGGATATGATCGTCATGGTGGTGGGTGATCAGGATGAGGTCGAGGGCCCAGCCGCGCTTTTTCAGAGCCGCTGCGATCGGCCCGGCCTCCGGCGCGTCCACCAGCCCCACCTTGCCGGTCGCCGCGTCGCGGAGGAGATAGGCATAGTTGTCGCTGAGACAAGGGACGGTGACGATCTCGAGCGGCATGGCATTTCCCCCTTGGCGGCGACGCGCTTGGCGGCAGTCTCCCCGATCGGCTAGGATGGTGCAATGCATCTGGACGTGCTCGACCTGCGCGCCTTCTACTACCGCACGCGGCTCGGCCGCTCGGCGCAGCGCGTGCTGCAGGAAGCGCTGCGCGGGCTCTGGCCCGATACCCGGGGCATGTCCATGGTCGGCTACGGCTTTGCCGTGCCGATGCTGCGCCCGTTCCTCGCCAACTCCGCCCGCGTCCTCGCGCTGATGCCCGGCCCCCAGGGGGTCATGCCCTGGCCCGCCGGCGAGGCCAACCGCTGCGTCCTCGTCGAGGAGACGCGCTGGCCCATCGAGGCGGGGTCCGTCGACCGCCTGATCGTCGGCCACGGCCTCGAGACCTGCGACAGCCCCGAGGCGCTCCTCTCCGAAATCTGGCGCGTCCTCGCCCCGGGCGGGCGCGCCGTCTTCATCGTCCCGAACCGCTCCGGCCTCTGGGCCCGCCGGGACGTCACCCCCTTCGGCTTCGGACGCCCCTACAGCTTCGGCCAGCTCGAGTCGCTCCTGCGCCGCCACCGCTTCGCCCCCGAGCGTCATGCCGCGGCCCTCTATGCCCCGCCCTCGCACCGCCGGTTCGTGCTGCAGACCGCCTACTTCTGGGAACGTCTCGGCCGCCGCTTCGAGCCGCGGGTCATCGCCGGCGCGCTGCTGGTGGAGGCCTCCAAGCAGGTCTACGCCCGCCCGCCGTCCTCGGGCGCCAGGGTCGTCGTCCCCGGCCCGCTCGAGGTTCTCGAAGGCCTCACCCGGCCCACCCCGGAGCCGGTCCGCGGCCACGGCCGCCAGGGGCTTTCGCGCGACGCGAACCGCTAGGTGCGCGGGCGCGCCGAACCGGCAACTTCTCGCGGTCTCAGCATATTGCCACGATCCCGAGCCTCTGCTATCACCGCGCCGATTTCGATGGGGCGGGGGGCCATTCCGTGCCACGATCGCGCATAGTCCGCGTCCTGCGGGCCGCGGCAGGAATTACGGAAGGGTGTCGGTGTCCAGCTCAGCTACATTGACTTCAGGGGTGGCCGGCCGCTACGCCACCGCGCTTTTCGAGATCGCGAGGGAGACGAAGTCCCTCGACAAGGTCGAAGCCGACATCACCGCCGTCGAGGCCGCGCTCGCCGAAAGCCCCGAGTTCCGCGAGATGATCGCCTCGCCGGTCTTCAGCCGCGAGGACCAGGGCAACGCCATCGCAGCAATCGCCGCGAAGATGGAACTCGGCCCGGCCGTGACCAACACCCTCGGCCTGATGGCGCAGAACCGCCGGCTCTTCGTGGTCCCGGGCCTCGTCTCCCAGCTCAAGGCCCTCATTGCCGACGAGCGCGGCGAGACCACTGCCGAGGTGATCTCCGCCAAGCCGCTCACCAAAGCGCAGACCGAGGCGCTCGCCGAGAGCCTCAAGGCCGCCGTCGGCAAGGACGTAAAGATCGACGTCACCGTGGACGAGAGCCTGATCGGCGGCCTGATCGTGCGGGTCGGCTCCCAGATGATCGACAGCTCGATCCGCTCCAAGCTGTCCCACCTGCAGAATATCATGAAAGAGGTCGGATAATGGCGATCCAAGCCGCTGAAATCTCCGCGATTCTGAAAGAGCAGATCAAGAACTTCGGTCAGGAGGCCGAGGTCGCGGAAGTCGGGCGGGTCCTCTCCGTGGGCGACGGCATCGCCCGCGTCCACGGCCTCGACAACGTCCAGGCCGGCGAGATGGTGGAGTTCCCCGGCGGCATTCGCGGCATGACGCTGAACCTCGAGACCGACAACGTCGGCGTGGTGATCTTCGGCTCCGACCGCGACATCGGCGAAGGCGACGTGGTCAAGCGCACCAAGTCGATCGTCGACGTCCCCGTCGGTAAGGAACTCCTCGGCCGCGTCGTCGACGCCCTCGGCGATCCCATCGACGGCAAGGGTGCGATCAAGACCAAGGAGCGCCGCGTCGCCGACGTGAAGGCGCCGGGCATCATCCCCCGCAAGTCCGTCCACGAGCCGATGGCCACCGGGCTGAAGGCCATCGACGCCCTCATCCCGATCGGCCGCGGCCAGCGCGAGCTCATCATCGGCGACCGCCAGACCGGCAAGACCGCGGTGGCGCTCGACGCCATCCTCAAC
Source organism: uncultured Alphaproteobacteria bacterium (assembly GCA_963798385.1). GTDB lineage: Bacteria > Pseudomonadota > Alphaproteobacteria > Rhodobacterales > Rhodobacteraceae > Amaricoccus. The sequence goes on from CAWCTE010000001.1 coordinate 306,320, forward strand.
CAGAAGGTCTACAACGACGCCGCCGGCGACGACGAGAGCAAGAAGCTCTACTGCGTCTACGTCGCCATCGGCCAGAAGCGCTCCACGGTCGCCCAGCTCGTGAAGAAGCTCGAGGAGACCGGCGCAATCGAGTACACTACCATCGTCGCCGCCACCGCTTCCGAGCCGGCGCCGATGCAGTACCTCGCCCCCTATTCCGCCTGTGCGATGGCCGAGTACTTCCGCGACAACGGCATGCACGCGCTCATCATCTACGACGACCTCTCCAAGCAGGCCGTCTCCTACCGCCAGATGTCGCTGCTGCTGCGCCGCCCGCCCGGCCGCGAGGCCTACCCCGGCGACGTCTTCTACCTCCACTCGCGCCTGCTCGAGCGCGCCGCCAAGCTCAACGAGGACCATGGCTCGGGCTCGCAGACCGCGCTGCCGATCATCGAGACCCAGGCGGGCGACGTCTCGGCCTACATCCCGACCAACGTGATCTCGATCACCGACGGCCAGATCTTCCTCGAGTCCGAGCTCTTCTACCAGGGCATCCGCCCGGCGGTGAATGTCGGCCTCTCGGTCAGCCGCGTCGGGTCATCCGCCCAGACCAAGGCGATGAAGTCGGTCGCCGGCTCGATCAAGCTCGAGCTCGCCCAGTACCGCGAGATGGCCGCCTTCGCCCAGTTCGGCTCCGACCTCGACGCCGCCACCCAGCGCCTCCTCAACCGCGGTGCTCGCCTGACCGAACTCCTCAAGCAGCCGCAATACTCGCCGCTCACCAACGCCGAGCAGGTGGTGGTGATCTACGCCGGCACCCACGGCTACCTCGACAAGCTGCCGGTTCGCGACGTCGGCCGCTTCGAGAAGGGCCTCCTCGCCCACCTGCGGTCGTCCGGCTCCGGCATCCTCGAGAAGATCCGCGACCAGGACCAGAAGATCGCCGGGGAGATCGAGAAGGAAATCCGCAGCGCCATCGAGAGCTTCGCGAAGACCTTCGCGTAACCGGACGGAAGGGGGAGCGGGCGCATGCCGAGCCTCAAGGATCTCAAGATCCGCATCGCCAGCGTGAAATCCACGCGCAAGATCACCAAGGCGATGCAGATGGTCGCCGCGGCCAAGCTGCGCCGCGCCCAGGAGGCTGCCGAGGCCGCGCGCCCCTATGCCGACCGGATGCAAGATGTGCTCGGCAACCTCGCCGCCGGCGTCGGCACTGGCCCCTCCGCGCCGCGACTGCTGGCCGGGACCGGCCGGGACGACACGCACCTGCTCGTCGTCGCTACCTCCGAGCGCGGCCTCTGCGGCGGCTTCAACTCGTCCATCGTCCGCCTGGCCCGCGCCCGGATCAACAGCCTCTTGGCCGCCGGCAAGACCGTGAAGATCCTGACGGTCGGCAAGAAGGGCCGTGAGCAGCTCCGCCGCGACTTCGGCAAGCTCCTCGTCGGCCACGTCGACCTCGGAAACGTCAAGCGCCTCGGCTACACCGACGCCAGCGCCATCGCCCAGGACATCCTGCACCGCTTCGACGAGGGCGAGTTCGATGTCTGCACCATCTTCTACAACCGCTTCCAGTCGGTGATCAGCCAGATCCCCACCGCACGCCAGCTCATCCCGGCGGTGTTCGAGGCCAGCGAAGGCGGCGGTTCGGCCCAGTACGAATACGAGCCCGACGAGGGCGCGATCCTCGCCGACCTGCTTCCGCGCGGCGTCGCCACCCAGATCTTCACGGCGCTTCTCGAAAACGCCGCGTCCGAGCAAGGCGCACGGATGAGCGCCATGGACAACGCCACCCGCAACGCCGGCGAGATGATCGACAAGCTGACCATCCAGTACAACCGCTCGCGTCAGCAGGCGATCACCAGCGAACTCATCGAGATCATTTCGGGCGCGGAAGCGCTCTAGAAGAACGGAGACCACGCGATGGCCACCAAAGCAGCAGTCGGCAAGATCACCCAGGTCATCGGCGCCGTCGTCGACGTCCAGTTCGAGGACCACCTGCCGGAGATCCTGAACGCGCTGGAAACCGAGAACAACGGCGCACGCCTCGTCCTCGAGGTCGCCCAGCACCTCGGCGAGTCGACCGTGCGCACCATCGCCATGGACTCCACCGAGGGCCTGGTCCGCGGCGAGAAGGTCACCGATACCGGCAAGCCGATCCAGGTCCCGGTCGGCGACGGCACGCTGGGGCGCATCCTCAACGTCGTCGGCGAGCCCGTCGACGAGAAGGGCCCGATCGATGCGACCGAGTATCGCCCGATCCACTCGCCTGCCCCGGACTTTGCCTCCCAGTCGACCGAATCCGAGGTACTGGTCACCGGCATCAAGGTCATCGATCTGCTCGCCCCCTACGCCAAGGGCGGCAAGATCGGCCTCTTCGGCGGCGCCGGCGTCGGCAAGACCGTGCTGATCCAGGAGCTGATCAACAACATCGCCAAGGTCCACTCCGGCTATTCGGTCTTCGCCGGCGTCGGCGAGCGCACCCGCGAGGGCAACGACCTCTACCACGAGTTCATCGAGTCCGGCGTCATAAACATCGACGACCTGACCAAGTCCAAGGTGGCCCTGGTCTACGGCCAGATGAACGAGCCGCCGGGTGCCCGCGCTCGCGTCGCCCTCTCCGGCCTGACCCTGGCCGAGCAGTTCCGCGACCAGTCCGGCACCGACGTGCTCTTCTTCATCGACAACATCTTCCGCTTCACCCAGGCGGGCTCCGAGGTGTCGGCGCTCCTCGGCCGCATCCCCTCGGCGGTGGGCTACCAGCCGACGCTCGCCACCGACATGGGCCAGCTCCAGGAGCGGATCACGTCGACCCGCCACGGCTCGATCACCAGCGTCCAGGCGATCTATGTCCCGGCCGACGACCTCACCGACCCGGCCCCCGCCACGTCGTTCGCGCACCTCGACGCGACGACGGTGCTCTCCCGCGCCATCTCCGAGCTCGGCATCTACCCGGCCGTCGACCCGCTCGACTCGACCTCGCGCCTGCTCGACCCGATGGTGATCGGCGAGGAGCACTACGAGGTCGCCCGCGCCGTCCAGGGCATCCTGCAGCGCTACAAGTCGCTCCAGGACATCATCGCCATCCTCGGCATGGACGAGCTCTCCGAGGAGGACAAGCTCACCGTCGCCCGGGCCCGCAAGATCCAGCGCTTCCTGTCGCAGCCCTTCGACGTGGCGCAGGTGTTCACCGGCTCGCCCGGCGTGCAGGTGCCGCTCGACGTCACCATCGACAGCTTCAAGCGCGTCACCGAAGGCGAGTTCGACCACCTGCCGGAATCCGCCTTCTACATGGTCGGCGGTATCGACGAGGTGATCAAGAAGGCCGAAAAGATGGCGGCAGAGGCCGCCTGAGGAGCCGGACATGGCCGACACCCTGCAATTCGACCTGGTCAGCCCCGAGCGCAAGCTCGCGTCTGTCGAGGCCACCAGCGTCCAGATCCCCGGCATGGGCGGCGACTTCACCGCCATGCCCAACCACGCGCCGTTCCTGACCACGCTCCGGCCCGGGATCGTGCGGGTACACGCCAGCGACGGCACCACCGAGTACGTGGTGACCGGCGGCTTCGCGGAAGTTTCCCCCACGGCCACGTCGATCCTCGCCGAGCAGGCGATGGACCGGTCCGAGGCCGACGGCACCTTGGTCTCCGACCTCCTCAGCGCCGCCGAGGACGCCCTCGCGGAGGCGCCGGAGGACCGCCGCATGGCCGCCGGCCAGCGCGTCCGCGACGTGATCGCCCTCAAGACCCAGCTCGGCGTCTGACCTTCGCGCCGAGCACGTTCACCTTTCTTTCCGCCGGGTTAACGCTGTCCGGATTTCCCTTTCAAGTCAGACCGTTGACCGTTTGCGCACGCGTGCGCAGACGCGCCACGGCACGCGTCAGCAGCCCATCCGGGCGCAGACCCGCTGCAAAAACAGCCGGTTTGGCTCCGTCTCTGCCGCCCCGGCCACGCCCTCCTGAACCACGGTTCCGTCCGGCTTCTCGCAGGTGAACCCGTAGGCGGGATCGAGCCCCTGCAGCACGCAGTCCGACACCTCCCATCCCGGCGGAATGTCCGTCACGTCCACCGACTTCCACTTCGGATGCCCGTTCTCCTGCAACGAGTCGAACCGCGTCAGGATGAGGTGGCTCACGTCCGAAACCAGCTTGCAGCTCGCTGCCTGGTAAGCGTTCCGCTGCGGCAGGTAGTCGTAGGTCACCAGCACCGCCTTCACCGCCACCACCTTCACCGGGTCCGGCTCGAACGGATAGGTGCCCACGGGGATTTCCGCCGGCGTGTAGACCGCGTTCAGCACCGGCTCGGTCATCGGCAGCAGATGGAACTTCTCCCCGTCGATGCGGTCCGACCGGAACAGTTCCGCCGGCGCCCCGACCACATAGAAGAACGCGTCGATGTCCCCCGCCAGCAGCGCATCCAGCGCCTCCGCCGGCCCGATCGCCCGCCGTTCCGCCGGGGTGATCTCCGCCAGATCGAGGATCAGGTCCGCCGTCAGCTGCGTCCCGCTGTCGGCCACCCCCGTCGCCACCCGCTTGCCGTTCAGGTCCTCCAGGCTGGCGATGTCCCGCCGCGCCAGCACATGTACCTCTTCGTTGTAGAGCGGAAAGGCGATCCGCACGCCCCAGGCCAGCCGCCGCAGCGCCGCGTCGTCGCTCTTGAAGGTCTGCACGTATTCCAGGACGTCGCTCTGCACGATCCCGAACTGCGTCACCCGCCGGTCCCTGACCGCCCCGATGTTCTCGAGCGACCCCGCACTCTCCCGCACGTTCAGCCCAACGCCGCACTCGGCGCCCAGGTTGGCGATGTCCTGGCCGATCTTGATGTAGGTCCCGCTGGGGCCGCCGGTGACGATGTTGCCCTCGACGGTCTGCGCCGCCACCGGCAGCGCGAGGAAAAGGGCGATCAGGACGGCGCGAATCATGGCCGGAATCCTTCCAGAGTTCGGTCCCGGCCCGCCGCCGGTCAGCATCCGCCGAGGCCGCGCACAAGCGCCGCCGCGGTCTGTCGGTTGATGGTTCCCACCGTCGCGGTCAGCGCCTCGATCACGCAGGCGCCGTTCGCCAGTTCTTCGACCAGAGCCGCGCGCTCGTCCACCGTCGCGGCATCGAGCCCCGGCGCCGCGCCGACAACCTGCATCACCACGGCCACCGGGCGCCCGCCCGGCGGGACCGGCACCGCCGCTGCCGCGCGCGGCGGCGGCGGGGCTTCGGCCGCCGCCGTCTCCGCGAGCTTTTCCGCCAGTTCCCGACGAACGGTCTCGGCGGTGACCGCCTCACGCAACTCGTCGAGTTGCGCCGAAAGCGCGGCGCTCTCCGCCTCGCCCGCGCCGATACGGTCCTGCACCTCCGCCAGCCGCCGGTCGGCCTCGCTCAGCTGCGCCCTGACCGCCTCCAGCCGCGCGGCCTCACCCCGCGCCACCTCGAGCCGCCGCTCGGCCTCCGCCACTTGGCCGCGCACTCCGTCCAGACGCAACTCCTCTGCCTTCAAGCCCGCCAGCCGCTGCTCCGCCGCCTTCACTTGCGCGGTCACCTGCCCGAGCCGCGCCTCTCCCGATGCGACCTGGCCATCGAGCGGCGTCACCTTGGCTGCTGCCTCGCGCCTGGCCACCTCGGCCGTCGCCGCCGCGAGCCGCTCTTCGGCGGCCTCCACCTGCGCGGTGACGTTCCCCAGCCGCGCCTCCGCGTCCTTCGCCGCCGCCAGCCTCTTCTCCGTCTCCGCCAGCTCCGCCCTCGCGTCGGCCAACCGCGCGGCTTCGTCCCGCGCCGCCACAAGCCGCTGCTCCGCCTCCGCCACCTGAGCGGTCACATCCCCGAGCTGCGCCTTCGCCTCGTTCGCAGTCGCGAGCTGCTGCTCGGCGGTCGCCACCTGCGCCGTGACCTCTCCGAGCCGCGCCTCCGCGTCCTTAGCCGCCGCGAGCCTCTTCTCCGTCTCCGCCAGCTCCGCCCCCGCGTCGGCCAACCGCGCGGCCTCGTCCCGCGCCGCCGCAAGCCGCTGCTCTGCCTCCGCCACCTGTGCGGTCACATCCCCGAGCTGCGCCGTCGCCTCGTTCGCTGCCGCAAGCTGCTGCTCGGCGGTCGCCACCTGCGCCGTGACCTCTCCGAGCCGCGCCTCCGCATTCTTCGCCGCCGCAAGCTTCTCCTCGGTCTCGGCCAACTCCGACTTCGCATCGGCCAACCGCGCGGCCTCGGCCTGCGCCGCAGCAAGCCGCTGTTCCGCGTCCGCCTCCTGCGCCGTCACCTCATCGAGCCGCACCGCCTCGGCCTTCGCGGCATCCACCTGCCCGGCGATCTCCGCGAGCGCGCGTTCGGCTTCGGCCCGCCTTGCCTCGACCGCCGCCGCGGCGGCTTCCCGGTCCTGTGCGGTGGACTCGAGCGCCGTAACCCGCACCTGGACCTCATTGAGGCGGTCGGCTGCCGCGGCAGCGGCCGCCTCGGCCTCGTCCCGTCGCACCGCCGCCGCTTTCGCATCGTCGTCGAGTGCCGTCAGCTGCGCCTGAAGCTGCGCCACCTGCGCCTCGAGGTCCTGCTTTGCGCCCTGGCTCGCCGCGAGGCTCGCATGCAGATCGCCGATCTGGTCGGAAAGCAGGCTCATTTGCTGCTTGGCCGAGGTCACCGCCCCCTCGGCCTCGTTAGCCCGTGCGGAGGCGGCGTCGGCCGCGGCGGACAGCTCCCCGAGCTCGACCCGCGCCGCCGCCACACGTTCGCCGGCGGCCTTCGCCTCCGCCTCGGCCGCTTCGCGCTTTTTCTCGAGTTCCTCGATTTCCGCCTGGACGGTGGCGATGTACTCTCGGTCCATCCCCTGGATGCTGGTGCCCGTCGTTCCTTGCGCCGCCGCCCCCGCGGCCGACATCGCCAAAACGACGCTGCTGATCGCCGCTCCTGCGAGCAGTCTCGTCCTTGCCAGACGCAACGGCTTTCCCCCCGCTCAGCTCCCGACCCACAGATCCAGCCGTCCCGGCTCCGGGTCGGCGAGAAGCTTGCCATAATCCCGCACGCCGATCGACTCCGACAACACCGGCGTCACCAGGCGGCCCAGCGCTTCCGCGGCGGCGAGATCGTCCGAACGGTAGTAGCCGACCCGCGAGGTGGCGATGCGGAACGGCAGCGCCTCGACCCGCACACCGGTGATCCCGGCCCCGCGCAGCGCCGCGAGGATCGCCGCCTGCCGCTCCGCGGAGAACTCCGGCCCGACCCGAAGGCGCACCACGCCGACGCCGGCCAGCGATGGGTCATTGGCCGGCGCAACCTCCTCCTCGACCTCCGCTACCTGCGGTGCCTCGGCCACCGCCGCCGCGGTCTCCACCGGCACCGCCGCCGGCGTCTCCGGCCGCAGGAAGACCGCCGCCGCCACGAGCCCGGCCCCCACCAGCACCCCGACCCCGATCCACACCCCGAACGACCGCCCCCGACGCTCGAGCCGGTAGGCGACCGCCGGGGCCGGCGCGCCCAGAACCGGATCCATCGTCGGCCGCCGCGGCGCCGCCACCGGCGTACCGGCCGCCGCGCGCGGCGCACTCCGCCAGGGGCCGGAGACCGAGCCGGCCCGGATCCCGTCGCGCCTGCTCCAGTTCTCGGCAGTCTTGCCGGGCGGCCTGTCGCGCGTCCCGTCCACTCTGACTACACCCTGTACCCGCTCTCGAGCGCACAGCGCAGCGGCCGGCGCTCCCCACCGGCCGATGATAGGTCAAAGGTCCGCGCGCCCGGAAGGACTATTTTCACGAAGCCTTAAGTCTGCCGGCCTCACCCCCGGATCGCCGCCCGATACCACTCGACGATCTGCCGCCGCTCCACCGGCTCGATCCCGGTGACGTTGCCCGGCGGCATGGCGTGCGACCGTCCGGCCTGCAGGTAGATCTCCCGCGCATGCGCCGCGATCTCGGCGTCCGTCTCCAGCAGCACCCCCTTCGGCGCCCGGTGGATGCCCTCGTAGAACGGCTCGCTGGTGTGGCACATCGAGCACCGGCCGCGCACCATGTCCGCCACCTCGGTGAAGCCCTCGGCATCCGCGAAGGTCTGCTCGATCGGCGTTAGCCCCGCCAGCTCCTCGCGCTGGCTCCCCGGCGCGCTCGACAGCCACATGATGATCACGAACAGGACCGCCGTCGCCGCCCAGGTCCAATTCAGTTTCCGGCCGGTCGAGTGCATGGTGTTGAAGTAGTGCCGGATGGTAACGCCCATCAGGAACACCAGGCTGGCGATGATCCAGTTGTATTCGGTGGCGAACGCCAGCGGATAGTGGTTGGAGAGCATCAGGAACAGCACCGGCAGCGTCAGGTAGTTGTTGTGCGTCGAGCGCAGCTTGGCGATCTTGCCGTACTTCGGGTCCGGCGTCCGCCCGGCCTTGAGGTCGGCGACAACGATCTCCTGGTTGGGGATGATCACGAAGAATACGTTCGCCGACATGATCGTCGCGGTGAACGCGCCGAGGTGCAGCAGCGCCGCCCGCCCGGTGAAGACGTGGGTATAGCCCCAGGCCATCACCACCAGGATCACGAACAGAATCACCATCAGCACGGTCGGGCTCTCGGCGAGCTTCGATTTGCAGAGATTGTCATAGAGCAACCAGCCGACGCTGAGCGACAACAGCGATATGACGATCGCCCCCCAGGCCGGGATGTCCATCACCCCGCGGTCGACGAGGAAGAGGTTCGCCCCGGCATAGTAGACGATGCAGAGCATCGCGAAGCCCGACAGCCAGGTCGCGTAGCTCTCCCACTTGAACCAGACCAGGTGCTCGGGCATCCGCTCCGGCGCCACCAGGTACTTCTGGATGTGGTAGAACCCGCCGCCATGCACCTGCCACTCCTCGCCGCTCGCTCCCGGCGGCATGTGCGGCGCCTTCTTCAGACCGAGATCGAGCGCGATGAAGTAGAAGGACGACCCGATCCACGCGATGCCGGTGATCACGTGCAGCCAGCGCACGGCGAAAGCGAGCCAGTCCCAGATGATGGCGAATTCGTACATTCCCTGCCTCCTCGTGGATCCCTGAAGGGTGGCAGAAATCGCTTTCACCGAAAATCCCGCAAATCACCGAGCAGTTTCTTGCATTCCCTGAAAATGCTAGGGTGCCCGTGAAATGAGCTACGTCAACAACCTGCGCACGTTCGTCCGCGTCTACGATCTCGGCTCGATGTCCGCCGCCGGCCGCGACCAGCGTATCTCCGCCGCGGTCGCCTCGGCCCGCATCGCCGAGCTCGAACGCCACCTCGGCGTGCGCCTCTTCAACCGCACCACCCGCAGCCTGCAGCCGACCGAGCAGGGCAGCCTGTTCTATAAGGGCGCACTGAAAATCCTCGAGACCATCGCCGAGGCCGAGGCCGCCGTCGCCGACGTCTCCCGCAAACCCCGCGGCTCGCTCCACGTCGCCGCCCCGCTCGGCATCGGCAAGCGGGTGATCGCACCGCTCATACCGGCGTTCAAGGACCTCTACCCCGAGATCGACGTCCGCCTGCGCCTCTCCGACCGCCCGATCAACGTCACCGCCGAGGGCCTCGACATGGTCTTCGTCCTCGGCGCGCTGGAGGATTCCAACCTCCGGGTCCGCCCCATCGCCGATTGCCGCCGCATGCTCTGCGCCGCCCCGTCCTACCTCGGGTCCCACCCGATGCCGCGCACCGGCCGGGACCTAATCTCCCAGGGCCACGACTGCCTCATGCACCGCTACCCCGGCAGCCGCGAGTTCGTCTGGACGCTGGTCACTCCCGACGGCCCGCAGCGCTTCGAGGTCGCGGGGACCCTCGAATCCGACGACGGCGACGTCCTCACCGGCTGGGCGCTGGCCGGCCGCGGCATTGCGCTGAAGCCGGTCTTCGAGATCGCCGCCTACCTCAAGACCGGCGAGCTCGTGCCCGTCGCCGAGGACAATCCCCCCCAGGACATCCAGCTCGCCTGCCTCTTCCCCCACAAGCGCCTCCAGGACCCCAAGAGCCGGCTCTTCATCGATTTCACCGTCACCGCCTGCAAACGCGAGCTGGCGGCGATCCTCGCCGACCTCGCCGAAACCCCGGCACTCACCGCAAAATAAAATGGTGAACGAATCGGAAAACTGAGGTACACTCTGCTTTCTCCGCGGCCTCTCCCTGGGAGAGAGCGGTGTTAGTGCCGGCTCACGTGCCGTATTGACCAGAACATAATTCTGATACGCTCGATTTCACCGACTCGACGTGCCTTGCGGCGTCACAGCTTATTTCGGCTAAGCGTCGTACGATCAAGTCCTTCATAGTTGTGAACGTTCTTCGTTCAGCTTCTCTTTGTGTGGAGTACCCTAATGTCTTTCTTCAATGACTTCGCCACCGCGCTCGAAACCTATCCGGTCGACAGCGTCGACGTGAACATCACCGACGTCGCCATCCAGACCGGCACCTCCGGGGCGGTCAACATCAACGAGATCTGGAAGTTCAAGGTCCAGGTCGAGAACAATGGCCACGTCAACATGTCCAGCGTGCAGCTGCACGTGAACGGCCTGAACGGCGCGCTTGTCGCGACCGCCGCCGCCGGGCCGTTCTCCCCTGGCATCACCACCGCCTCGCTCACGGTGAACGGCGGCAGCAGCGCCAAGTCCGGCTACCTCTACTTCAAGGCCCCGGGCGTCACCAAGCCGGTCGGCACCGACCTCGTGAACGCCCACATCGCCAACTGGTTCGGCAACCTCGACCACATGTTCACCAACCACACCAACCACGCGGCGACGCCGGCCGCCGTCTACGAGGCTCAGGTCTTCCCCTGACCTCCCCACCGCTCCCGCACCGCCGGCGCCCGAGGTGCCGGCGGTTGCCCTTGCGCCAGCGCGGGCCTCCGGCCATTTAACGGTGCATGGACCGGCCCACCCTCAACTTCCCGCATATCCGGCAGGCGCTCGCGGCGCCCGCCGGCGGATCGTCGGATTTCGACCTCGACCCCGGCGTGCGCCGCTCCGCGAAGCGCCCGCTCCGTCCCGCCTCGGTGCTGGTGCCGCTGATCGAGCGCGGCGGAGGGCTCAACCTCATCCTCACCCGCCGCGCGGCGCGCCTGAAGCATCATCCCGGCCAGGTGGCCTTCCCCGGTGGCAAACAGGACGCGGGCGACCCCACCCCGCTCGACGCCGCGCTGCGCGAGGCCCGCGAGGAGATCGGCCTCCGCCCTGACCAGGTCGAGATACTCGGCCAGTTCGATCTCCACGAGACCGTCACCGACTTCACCGTCGCCCCCTTCGTTGGCCAGGTCGATCCCGGGTTCCGCCCGGTCATCGACCGCGCCGAGGTGGACGAGGTTTTCGAGGTTCCCCTTGCCTTCGCCCTCGATCCCGAAAACCGGCAGGTGCATGGGCGGCTCTGGCAGGGCCAGATGCGCCAATACTACGTGATCCCCTACGGCCCGCACTACATCTGGGGCGCCACCGCGCGGATGCTGAAGACGCTTTCGGACCGGGTCCGGGGCCTGTGAGCGCGCCGCCGCCGCGTCTCGACGCGCCCTGGCTGACCGCACCGGCGACCCGGGCGGTCTTCGGCGCGCTGACCGCCGGCGGCCACCAGGCCCTGCCCGTAGGTGGCTGCGTTCGCAACGCCCTCCTCCGCCTGCCCGTCGCCGACATCGACATCGCAACCGACGCCGTCCCGCAGCGCATCTCGGCGCTCGCCACCGCCGCCGGGCTCAAGGCGGTTCCAACCGGCATCGAGCACGGCACCGTCACCGTCGTCGCCGAGGGCCGCCCCTTCGAGGTCACCACCTTCCGCCGCGACGTCGAGACCTTCGGCCGCCGCGCCGTCGTGGCCTTCACCGACGACATTGCCGAGGATGCCGCCCGCCGCGACTTCACCATGAACGCCCTCTACGTCCACCCCGACGGCAGCGTCGTCGATCCGCTCGGCGGCCTGCCCGATCTACTCGCGCGGCGCGTACGCTTCGTCGGCGACCCCGCCGCGCGCATCGCCGAGGACCGCCTGCGCATCCTCCGCTTCTTCCGCATCCACGCCTGGTACGGCGATCCCGTCGGTGGCCTCGACCCCGACGGCCTCGCAGCCTGCGCCGCCGCCCGCGACGGCCTCGCCGACCTCTCCCGCGAACGGGTCGGCGCCGAGATTGCCAAGCTTCTCGCCGCCCCCGACCCGGCGCCGGCCGTGGCCGCGATGGCCGCCAGCGGCATCCTCGCCGCCGTCCTCCCCGGTGCCGACCCGCAGGCCCTGGCACCCCTCGTCCACGCGGAGGCGACCGCGGGCGCCGCCCCGCGCTGGCAGCGTCGGCTGCTCGCCCTCGGCTGGCGTCCGGAATGGGCGGCATCCCTGCGCCTCTCCCGCGCCGACGTCCGCGCCCTCGACCAGGCCGCCAGTGCCCTCGCCGCCGGCGAGCCCCTGGCCGCTCTCGCCTGGCGCCATGGCATTGAGCCGGCGCGCGACGCCGCCCTGGTCACCGCCGCTACCCTCGGCGCCCCGCCGCCGCTCGAGCTCGAACCCGACCTCGCCCGCGGCGCCGCCGCCCGCTTTCCTCTCTCCGGCACCGACCTCGACCGCCACGGCCCGGCCCTCGGCCGCGCCCTGAAGCGTCTCGAGACCGCCTGGATCGCCTCCGGTTTCACCCTCACCGCGGCCGAGCTCGCCGCCCTCGACCGGCAGACCGGGGTCTGACGCGGCTCCGCTCGAACCCGCCAACCTCCCAGCATACGCGTTAAGGATTGCGCTTGAGTGAAGATCGTATGGCCGCATTCCAGCCACGTTCCAGCCGCTTTCCAGCCACCCCGAGCGCCTGTGAACCTTTAGCAGAATTCGAATTCTTTCTCGGCCTGACCCCGTCGGCCGGAGTCCTCCTAGAAAGCCATCCAAAGCGCGAGCCTGGCGATTCGGGCTCGCCAAAGGCGTCAGCCCAGCGCTTTCTGCAGGTTCTCGTCGACCTTCTCGAGAAAGCCGGTGGTGGTCAGCCACTTCTGGTCCGGCCCCACCAGCAGCGCCAGATCCTTGGTCATGAACCCGGCCTCCACCGTATCCACCACCACCTTCTCCAGCGTCTCGGCGAAGCGCATGAGCTCAGCGTTGTCGTCGAGCTTGGCCCGGTGCTTGAGGCCGCCGGTCCAGGCGTAGATCGACGCGACGGAGTTGGTCGAGGTCTGCTCGCCCTTCTGGTGCTGGCGGAAGTGCCGGGTGACCGTGCCGTGCGCGGCCTCGGCCTCGACGACCTTGCCGTCCGGGGTCATCAGCACGCTGGTCATCAGCCCCAGCGAACCGAATCCCTGCGCCACGGTATCGGACTGCACGTCGCCGTCGTAGTTCTTGCAGGCCCAGACATAGCCGCCCGACCACTTCAGCGCACTCGCCACCATGTCGTCGATCAGCCGGTGCTCGTAGGTGATGCCCTTGGCCTTGAACGCCTCGGCGAACTCCTCGTCGTAGACCTTCTGGAACAGGTCCTTGAACCGCCCGTCATAGGCCTTGAGGATGGTGTTCTTGGTGGAGAGGTAGAGCGGCCAGCCGAGGCCGAGCGCGTAGTTCATCGAGGCGCGGGCGAAGTCGAGGATCGACTGGTCGAGGTTGTACATCGCCATGGTCACGCCGCCGCCCGGCGCCTTGAACACCTCGCGCTCGATCACCTCGCCGTCCTCGCCGACGAACTTCAGCGTCACCGTGCCCTTGCCCGGGAACACGAAGTCGGTGGCGCGGTACTGGTCGCCGAAGGCGTGGCGGCCGACGACGATCGGCTTGGTCCAGCCCGGCACCAGCCGCGGCACGTTGCGGCAGATGATCGGCTGGCGGAAGATCACCCCGCCGAGGATGTTGCGGATGGTGCCGTTCGGGGAGCGCCACATCTGCTTCAGCCCGAACTCGGCGACCCGCGCCTCGTCGGGGGTGATCGTCGCGCACTTCACCCCGACGCCGTACTGCTTGATGGCGTTGGCCGCGTCGACGGTGATCTGGTCGTCGGTCCGGTCGCGCTCCTCGATGCCGAGGTCGTAGTACTTCAGGTCGATGTCGAGATACGGCAGGATCAGCTTCTGCTTGATGAAGTCCCAGATGATCCGGGTCATCTCGTCGCCGTCGAGCTCGACGACCGGGTTGTCGACTTTGATCTTGTCCATGGGCAGCCCCTCGCAGCTTGGCACTCTGTCGGAATAGGCGCTCGCTCCCTAGCCCACAAGCACCGTGGAAGGAAACCCCCGGTATACCCGGGTATGCGGCTTATTTCGGCGGCAGCGCCTCGACGAAGTCGAGCGCAAGGCGCATGAGCTGGCCGCGCAGGGCGTCGTCGTCGATGGCGCTGCGGTCGACGTCGACCAGTCCCGGCATCGGCCGGCCGGTCATGGTCATCGGCCGCACGTGCGGCAGCGCCAGCGCCGCCGCCTCGTTGCCCTTGCCGACCCGGTACATGCCGCCGTCGCGGTAGGTGCCGCAGAGCATGTTGCCGTTCAGCATGAAGCAGAGGCCGCCGAACATCTTGCGCTCGCTGACGCCGCTTCTGTCGGCCAGCGCATCCCGGAACGTCTGCGCTAGTCCTTCGTCGTAGGCCATGGCCCCTCCCTTGTCCGCCCGCGGCGCGGAGCGTATCACGCGCCGGGTACGCGAGGGAGGGATGGCGTGGCAGGCACCGACCACGGCAAGACGCAGGAGACTGAGACCGGCCCGCAGCCGGTCTTCGTGCTGGTGGCGCCGCAGATGGGCGAGAACATCGGCGCCGCGGCGCGGGCGATGTGGAACTTCGGCCTCGACGCCATGCGGTTGGTGGCGCCCCGCGACGGCTGGCCCAACCCGAAGGCCGAGGCGATGGCGAGCGGCGCCGGGCGGGTGCTAGACCGGACGCGGCTGACGGCGACAACGGCCGAGGCCTGCGCCGACCTCACCTACGTCTTCGCCACCACCGCGCGGGACCGGGCGATGACCAAGCTGGTGCTGACGCCGGAGCAGGCGATGGCCGAGGCGCGGGCGATGACCGCCGCCGGCGAGCGGGTCGGCGTGCTCTTCGGGCCGGAGCGGGCCGGGCTCGAGACCGCCGACGTGGTGCGCGCCAACGCGGTGGTGTCGGTGCCGGTCAACCCGGCCTACGGCTCGCTGAACCTCGCGCAATGCGTGCTCCTCCTGGCCTACGAGTGGCGGCGCGCCGGCGGTACGGTGGCCGCCGACTACCGGCTCGACGGCGGGCGGATGGCGACCGGTGAGGCGGTGGACCGCTTCGTGGAGAACCTGGTGGAGCGTCTCGAGATGGTGGGTTTCTTCTATCCCGACGCCAAGCGCGCCAGTATGGTCGCGAACCTCGACAACCTCTTCCGCCGGGCGCCATTGACCGACGCCGACGTGCGAACGCTCCACGGGGTTGTGCGGGCGCTGGCGGTGAAGGTGAAGGGCCGCAAGTAGCGGCAGACACGCTTGCCTCTGCCCTCCGTGCGGCGTAGCCGGTGGACGTCCGGGGGAGGAAGCGAGATGGACCGAGACTACGCAGAGGTCGCCACCCGCATCCGTGCCGTCTGCGCGGGCGAGGACGACGACGTGGCGCTGATGGCCACCGTCGCCTGCGAGCTCTTCCACGCGTTCCAGGACTTCGACTGGGTCGGCTTCTACCGGGTGACGGCGCCGGAGGTCCTGAAGATCGGCCCCTACCAGGGCGGGCACGGCTGCCTCGTCATCCCGTTCTCCCGCGGCGTCTGCGGGGCCGCCGCCCGCGAGCGCCGGACCCAGATCGTGGACGACGTCGACGCCTTCCCCGGCCACATCGCCTGCGCCGCGAGCACGCGCTCGGAACTGGTGGTGCCGGTCTTCGGGCGCGCGGGGAGGCTGATTGGGGTCCTCGACATTGACAGCGACACGCCCGCGGCCTTCAACGAGGCCGACGCGAGCGTGCTGGAGGCGCTGCTGGCGGAGATCTTCGCGGCGACGGCGGCCGCGTGATGGAAGCTCCCGATCCCTGCGCTTGCCCGGACTTGGCGGACCTGCCGGCGGGAACCGACCGCGACTGGATCCGCGCCGCGGTCAACCTTCTCCAAGGCGACGCACGGCGGTCGGCAGACACGCACCTGGTCAAGCCGAGCTTCGAGGGCCTCGGCGGCATCTCGGTGTACCTGAAGGACGAGAGCACCCATCCGACCGGAAGCCTGAAGCACCGGCTGGCCCGGTCGCTGTTTCTCTACGGGATCTGCAACGGACATATCGGCCCGGGCACCACGCTCGTCGAGGCCTCCTCGGGCTCGACGGCCGTGTCCGAGGCCTATTTCGCCCGGATGCTGGACCTGCCTTTCGTCGCCGTCATGCCGCGAAGCACCAGCGCCACCAAGGTCGCGGCCATCGAGCGCTTCGGCGGCCGCTGCCATTTCGTCGAGAGCGCGGGACAGATCTACGCGGAGGCGGCGCGGCTGGCGGCGGAGGCGGGCGGGCATTATCTCGACCAGTTCACCAATGCCGAGCGCGCCACCGACTGGCGGGGCAACAACAACATCGCCGAGAGCATCTTCGGGCAGATGGAACGGGAGACGCATCCGGTGCCGGACTGGGTGGTGATGAGCGCGGGCACGGGCGGCACCTCGGCCACCATCGGGCGCTATATCCGCTACCGGAACCTAACGACGCAGCTCTGCGTAGTCGACGTCGAGAATTCGGCCTTCTACGACGCCTATCGCCGCGGGGATCCGGATGCGACCTCCCCGCGGGGGTCGAGGATCGAGGGCATCGGGCGTCCGCGGGTGGAACCGTCGTTCCTTCCCGGCGTCATCGACCACATGATCCGGGTACCCGAC
Source organism: uncultured Alphaproteobacteria bacterium (assembly GCA_963798385.1). Classification (GTDB taxonomy): domain Bacteria; phylum Pseudomonadota; class Alphaproteobacteria; order Rhodobacterales; family Rhodobacteraceae; genus Amaricoccus. Next base: position 322,979 of record CAWCTE010000001.1, read on the forward strand.
GCCGCCTCGATCGCCGCGATGCACGTGCTCTCGGACCGGCTGTTCCGGCGGGTGGGCGGGTCGACGGGAACGAACTTCTTCGGGCTGTGCTGGATTGCGGCCAACATGCTGCGCGCGGGGCGGCAGGGGTCACTGGTCACGCTGATCTGCGACAGCGGCGATCGCTACGCCGGGACCTATTACGATCCGGACTGGCTGGCGGAGAACGGCCTCGACATCGAGCCGTACCGGGAGATGCTGGAGCGTTTCCTCGACACCGGGCTCTATCGGCCGGTGTGATCCCGCTGGCGGAGAGGCGAACGGAGATCGGGAGGTCTCTCCCCTCAAAGAGCCCTCCCGACCCCGCACGCGCGGGTACTGGACCCCAATCCGCGAGACACCACCGACGGCTCGGGAAGGACGGACCCCACGACCGCCGGATCCCGCTTTGTTGCCGCTGCTGGTGAACCTCGCACGACCCGCACGACCCCTCCAGGTGCTTGAGCGCCCTGTCGGTGCAACCGCGAATGGCTTGGAGATCGACGGTGAGAGGAGGGCGTTTCTGCCACGGCCATCGATGGTCAGACTATTGCCGGAAAACCCCGGACAAGTCAATCGCGAAGCCCTGAGACTTCAATGTGAATCAGGCGTTTACGGGCCGCCTGCCTATACGTGCAGGCGGCCCCCGCAGGGTCAGTAGCGGTAGTGGTCCGGCTTGAACGGCCCCTCGGCGGGCACGCCGATATAGTCCGCCTGCTCTGGCCGGAGCTCGGTCAGCTTCACGCCGATCCGCTCGAGATGCAGCCGCGCCACCTTCTCGTCGAGGTGCTTGGGCAGCACGTAGACCTTGTTCTCGTACTCCCCGCCCTTGGTCCAGAGCTCGATCTGCGCCAGCGTCTGGTTAGTGAAGCTCGCCGACATCACGAAGGACGGGTGCCCGGTGGCGTTGCCGAGGTTGAGGAGCCGCCCCTGGCTCAGCAGGATCATCCGCTTACCGTCCGGGAAATGAACCATGTCGACCTGGTCCTTGATATTGGTCCACTTCAGGTTCTTCAGCGCCGCAACCTGGATCTCGTTGTCGAAGTGCCCGATGTTGCCGACGATCGCCATGTCCTTCATCGCCCGCATATCGTCGAGGGTGATGACATCCTTGTTGCCGGTCGCGGTGATGAAGATGTCGGCCTTCGGCGCCGCCTCTTTCAGCGTCGTCACCTCGTAGCCGTCCATCGCTGCCTGCAGCGCACAGATCGGATCGACCTCGGTCACCATCACCCGCGCCCCGGCCCCGCGCAGCGACGCCGCTGACCCCTTGCCGACGTCGCCGTAGCCGAGCACCAGCGCGGTCTTGCCAGCCATCATCGTGTCGGTGCCGCGGCGGATACCGTCGACGAGGGATTCCTTGCAGCCGTACTTGTTGTCGAACTTCGACTTGGTGACGCTATCGTTGACGTTGATCGCCGGGAACGGCAGCCGGCCCTTCTCCATCAGCTGGTAGAGCCTGTGCACACCGGTGGTCGTCTCCTCGGAGACGCCCTTGATCGCGTGGCGCTGCTTGATGAACCAGCCGGGCGAGGCCTTCATCCGCTTCTTGATCTGGGCGACGAAATATTCCCCTTCCTCACTGTCGGGGTTTTCGAGAAGGTTGGTCTCGCCCTCCTCGACCCGCGCGCCGGTCAGGATGTACATCGTCGCATCGCCGCCGTCGTCGAGGATCATGTTGGCGCCGCCCTCGAAGTCGAAGATGCGGTCGGTGTAGGTCCAATAGTCCTCGAGCGTCTCGCCCTTGACGGCAAAGACCGGCGTGCCCCCCGCGGCGATGGCCGCAGCGGCGTGATCCTGGGTCGAGTAGATGTTGCACGACGCCCAGCGCACCTTGGCCCCGAGCGCCACCAGGGTCTCGATCAGGACCGCAGTCTGGATCGTCATGTGCAAGCTCCCGGCGATCCGGGCGCCGCTCAGCGGCTTCGTTCCGCCGAACTCGTCGCGCAGGGCCATCAGGCCCGGCATCTCGGTTTCGGCGATCTCTATTTCCTTACGGCCGAAATCGGCGAGGGCGATGTCCTTGACGACGTAATCGGTGCTCATGGTCAAACAGACTCCTTGGGGCCTCAGGCCGGTTCGCAGGCGCACTTAGCAAGAAGCCTGCGGCTCGACAACCGCGGGACGCATCGATAGAGACCCGCTGGTTAAAGACGTCGAGGCTGCAATGACCATCACCGTCCAGTCCGCGACCCCGGCCCGCTCCGATCGGGCCGTCGTCTTCGCCTGCGACGAGAACTACGCCCGCTTCGCCTGGTTCGCCGCCGCCCAGATCGCACAGCTCAACCCCGACCGCGATTTCGACATCTGCATCTGCGCCCCGGGGGAGGACCTGCCCCCCGTGCCGAGCCTAGCCGACCTCGGCGTGAGGCTCTGCCGGATCGACACCGGTGGCATCTTCTCCAGCCTCTCTCTCGACGCGCGCCGCACTCAGGCGACCTATCTCCGCCTGGCGCTGCCTGCCGCCTTCGCCGAGGAGTACCGGCGGCTCCTCTACTGCAACTCGGACGTCTTCTTTCAGGGTGGCGACATTAGCGCGCTGCTCGAGATCGACCTAGGCGGCCGCGCGATCGGCGCGGTGCGTGACAACGACCAGTGGCGCACGCCGGGGCGCCGTCCGAAGGAGTTCCGGCTTCTCGGGATGCCGTCCGCGCCCTATTGCAACTGCGGCGTCCTGCTCGTCGATGTGCCGGCCTTCGCCGACCAGAAGGTGCTCGAGCGTTGCCTTGAGACCGGCCAGGCGCACCCCGAGGCGCTGCTGCTGAATGACCAGAGCCTTCTCAACATCACCCTGAACGGTGACTGGGCCGAGCTCTCGCCCCGCTGGAACTGGCAGTACACCTGGGCGTCGCGGCTCTTCGAGGCGATGGAGGATGCCAACGTCGTCCACTTCATCGGCCGGCGAAAGCCCTGGAACCAGGACATCGGCGAGTTCCCTCTGCGCTTCCGCCGCGCCTACCGCAGCTTCATGGCCGCACACTTCCCCGACACGCCCATAGGGCCGGACGGCGCGCGGCCGCACCGCAACCCGCTCTTCCTGCTCAAGATGATAACCAAGCACCTCGCGGGCGTGCGCAAGACCTGCGCCTATCTCGACCGTTTCGCCGACGACCTCACCCTTGGCCGCTGACCGCCTGCACTCGACAAGGCCCGGCCGCGTCCACTAGTCCTTCTCCGTTTGGTTGAGCGAGGAGACGGCACGGTGGCGGCGCGGGCATGGCAGCGGATGCTCTCGGGGCGCAGGCTCGACCTGCTCGACCCCTCGCCGCTCGACGTCGAGATCGAGGACATCGCCCACGGCCTCGCCTTCGTCGCCCGCTGGAACGGCCAGACCCGAGGCGAACACCCGTACTCGGTGGCCGAGCACTCGCTGCTGGTGGAGGAAATCTTCGCCCGCCTCGCCCCCCGCCCCGAACCGCGCTGGCGGCTCGCGGCCCTCCTTCACGACGCACCGGAATACGTCATCGGCGACATGATCTCGCCGGTGAAGAGCGCCGTCGGCCCCGGCTACGCGGCGCTCGACGCGCGGCTGGCCGCGGCTGTCCATCTCCGCTTCGGCCTGCCGGCCGAACTCCCCGCAGCGGTCAAGGCCCGCATCAAGCGCGCCGACCGCATCTCGGCCTGGCTCGAAGCGGTGCGGATCGCCGGCTTTGCGGTGCCGGAGGCCAACCGCCTCTTCGGGGAACCCCGCCTCGGCAGCATCGACGACCTCTCCCTCCATCTGCGTCCGCCGATGACGACAAAGGCCGCCTTCCTCGCCCGCCACGCCGCCCTCCTCGCCGCCTGCTGACGGGCAAGGGCGGCCGCGGCGCCCGGGATGGGCATTACCGCTTGACGGCAGACGGGGGCTACCCCACCTAAGTCCCAACCACAGAGGGTCCGGCCGCAGCCAACGGCCGGGACCGCGCCACGGAGACGAGCGATGATGGAACTCAAGGCCCCGCCCCAGGGCAGCCCGATCAAGGACGGCACCGAGGCGACGTTTATGGCGGACGTGATCGAGGCCTCGAACGAGGTGCCGGTGATCGTCGATTTCTGGGCGCCGTGGTGCGGGCCCTGCAAGACCCTGGGACCGGCCCTCGAGGCGGCGGTCACCGCGGCCAAGGGCAAGGTCCGGCTCGTCAAGATCGACGTCGACCAGAGCCAGCGGATCGCGGCGCAGATGCGCGTGCAGTCGATCCCGGCGGTCTTCGGCTTCGTCGGCGGCCAGCCCGTCGACGGCTTCATGGGTGCCCAGACGCCGGCCCAGATCAAGTCCTTCATCGACCGGCTGATCGCCATGTCCGGCCCCGACGCCGGGCTCGAGGAGGCGCTCGCCATGGCCGAGGAGATGCTGGCCGAGGGCGCCGTCGCCGACGCGGCACAGACTTATTCGGCGATCCTCGCCGAGGACCAGGGCAACGTCGCGGCGCTCTCCGGCCTCGCGCGCGCGCATCTCGCACTGGGTGAGCCGGAGCGCGCCCGCGAGATCCTGGCGCTGGCGCCCAAGGACAAGGAAAACGACCCGGCGCTCGTCGCTGCGCGGGCGCAGATCGACCTCGCCGAGGCGACCGCCGGCGTGGGCGACACCGCCGATCTCGCCGCGGCGGTGGCGCGGGATGCGAACGACCACCAGGCCCGCTTCGACCTGGCGCTGGCCCTCCTCGCCAAAGGCGACGAGCAGGGAGCCATCGACGCGCTGCTGGAGCTTTTCCGCCGGGACCGGGAGTGGAACGACGGCGCGGCCCGGACCCAGCTCTTCAAGGTGTTCGACAGCCTCGGCCCGAAGAGCGAACTTGCTCAGAAGGGGCGGCGCCGGCTCAGCTCGATGATCTTTTCCTGAGAGGGGGGCACGGAGGCCGCATTGGGACGCAAGTTCAGCCTCGCCGACCTGCCGGAGACGATCCCGATCTTCCCGCTGCCCGGCGCCCTGCTGCTGCCCCGCGCCCGCCTGCCGCTCAACATCTTCGAGCCGCGCTACCTCGCCATGCTTGAGGACACGCTCAAGACCCCGCACCGGCTGATCGGCATGGTCCAGCCGGTGGTGCCGCCCGAGGGCCAGGAAACCTCCGGCGCCGCCGTGCGCCTCCACCGGATCGGCTGCGCCGGCCGAGTCACCGCCTTCCAGGAAACCGAGGACGGCCGCTATCTCATAACCCTCTCCGGGGTGAGCCGGTTCCGGCTGGGCGAGAAGCAGGAGGGCTTCACCCCCTACCTGCGCGCCGATGTGGATTGGTCGGACTTCGACCGCGACCTCGGCCGCGCCGAGGCCGATCCCGGCTTCGACCGGCCGGAGTTCCTGAAGGTGCTGGCGCGGTTCTTCGACACGGCACAGCTCTCCTCGGACTGGGACAGCCTCAAAGAGGCGGGCGTCGAGCTCCTTATCAATTCGCTGTCGATCCTCTGCCCCTTCGAACCCGAGGAGAAGCAGGCGCTCCTGGAAGCGCCGACCCTCGCCACCCGCCGCGAGACGCTTGTGACGCTGATGGAGTTCGCCCTGCGGTCCACCGGCGACGAAGGCGCCATCCAGTGAGCGAGGCGTCCCCACCCGTCGCGGTTTCGAGCGACCGCGGGATGCTGGAATTCCTCGTCTGCCCGGTGACCCGCGGCACCCTGGTTTACGATCCCGTCCGGCAGGAGCTGGTGTCGCGGGGCGCGGGGCTTGCCTTTCCGATCAACAACGGCATCCCGGTGATGTTGATCGACGAGGCGCGGCGCCTCGAGGACTGAGCGACGACCTACTTGGCCGCGATGAGATAGTCGAGGACGGCCGCCGCCTCGGGACCGTCCCACGCCGCCCCGCCGAGCAGGCGCGCCACCTCGGTGCCGTCCCGGTCGAGGAGCACCGTGACCGGCAGCCCCGGGACGTCCATTGCCTGGGCGAGGGCGCTCTTCGGGTCGAGCGCCGTGGGCAGCGTCACCCCGGCCTCGTTCAGAAAGCCTACGATGGCATCGGGGCTGTTGCGGCCGGTGGCGATGGTGATCACCTCGAAGTCCGACCCGCCACGCGCCTGCTGCAGGCGGTCGAGGGCAGGCATTTCCTGACGGCACGGGGCGCACCACGTGGCCCAGAAATTCACCAGCCGCACCCGGCCATTCGAGGCGGCGAGCGTGGTCTCGTTGCCGTCGGCGCCGGTAAAGGTGACGTCGGGGGCGGCGACCGGCTCGGATTGCACCAAGAGCTTTCGCATGTCCCCAGCCCTGAGCGCCTCGACCTCGGCGCGTCCGGCGGCATCGAGCGCCCCGGCGGGGTTTGCGGCGACGCAGAGCGCGGCGTATAGGAGGGCCGCCGCGACGGTCGGCAGGCGTTTCAGGGACAGGGCGGTCATGGCGGACAAGGCGGGTTCCAATGCGATGTGGGGCGGTCGCTTCGCCGGCGGCCCCGATGCGGTGATGGAGGCGATCAACGCCTCGATCGACTTCGATAGGCGCCTCGCCGCGGAGGACATCGCCGCGAGCCGCGCCCATGCCGCCATGCTCGGCGCCACCGGCATCATCGGTGATACCGACGCCGAGGCGATCCGGGAAGGCCTGCTCACGGTGTTGTCAGAGATCGAGGCCGGGACGTTTCCGTTCTCCCGGGCGCTCGAGGACATCCACATGAACGTCGAGAGCCGGCTGAAGGCGCTGATCGGCGAACCCGCCGGGCGGTTGCACACCGCCCGTTCCCGCAACGACCAGGTGGCGACCGACTTCCGTCTCTGGGTCCGCGGCCAATGCGACGCCGCGGTCGCCGGCATCGAGGCACTGATGCGCGCCCTTCTCGGTCAGGCCGAGGCCGGGACGGAGCTGGTGATGCCCGGCTTCACCCACCTGCAGGTGGCGCAGCCGGTGACTTGGGGCCACCACATGCTCGCCTATGTCGAGATGCTGGACCGCGACCGGGGGCGGTTTCGGGACGCGCGGGCACGGATGAACGAGTCGCCGCTCGGGGCGGCGGCTCTGGCCGGGACGTCCTTTCCCATCGACCGGCAGATGACGGCGCAGGCGCTGGGGTTCGACCGGCCGATGGCGAATTCGCTCGACGCGGTGAGCGACCGGGATTTCGCGCTGGAATTCCTGGGCGCTGCGGCGATCTGCGCCACCCATCTCAGCCGCTTTGCCGAAGAGCTGGTGATCTGGGCCTCGGCGCAGTTCCGTTTCGTCACCTTCAGCGACCGCTTCTCCACCGGCTCCTCGATCATGCCGCAGAAGAAGAATCCCGACGCGGCAGAACTGGTGCGGGCCAAGGTCGGCCGGATCACCGGAGCGTTGGTGGCGCTGCTGACGGTCATGAAGGGCCTGCCGCTCGCCTATTCCAAGGACATGCAGGAGGACAAGGAACAGGTCTTCGACGCCGCCGACGCGCTGATACTGTCGCTCGCGGCGATGACCGGCATGGTCGGAGATCTGAAGCCACGACCCGACCACCTGCGCACCGCGGCCGGGACGGGTTTCTCCACCGCCACCGACCTCGCCGACTGGCTGGTGCGGCGGCTGGGGCTCCCCTTTCGCGAGGCCCACCACGTTACCGGGGCTCTGGTCCGAAAGGCCGAGGACAGGGGGATTGACCTGGCCGACCTGTCGCTCGAGGACATGCAGGCCGAATGCCCGTCAATATTACCTGAAGTTTATCATTTCTTAGGTGTGGACAACTCAGTGGCGAGTCGTGCAAGCTATGGTGGCACGGCGCCGGTTCAGGTGCTCGCGCAGGTACGGCGCTGGCGGCAGGCCCTGGGATGACAGGGCGCATCTGGCTCCGGATCGGCTTCTGCTTCGCGCTGGCGGCGCTGGCAGGCTGCGGGATCAAGGGCGACCCCACCGTCCCGGATCGCGAGGCGATCGCCAGCGAGAAGTGAGGCATGCGAGCGGACGGGAGCCGTCATCGGCTCAAGGCTTTTGCGAAAGGCTTTTCCCAATGCTCACTGCAACCCAGCGTAGCTTGCTTTCCTTGGTCACCGCGCTTGCCCTCGGCGCCGCCCTCCCGGCCGTCGCCGAGGGTCCCGCGCTCCTCACCGTTACCGGCGACATAACCGACTCCAACCGCGGACCGGTGGACCCAGAGACCGACAAGTTGTTCGTCTTCAACGAAATCAGCTTCGACAAGGCCCGGGAATTCGACCTCGGCATGCTTGAAAACCTGCCCCAGACCACGGTGCATGCCGACTTTCCCAAGGGCGGCGCAACGACCGAATTCAAAGGCCCGCTGCTGAAAGACGTTCTTCAAGCCGCCGGTGCCGCGGACGGCAAGGAGGTCATGATCCAAGCGATGGACGGCTACGCGATCGAACTCCCCGTTGCCGACCTCGTGGACAGGGGTGCCGTCGTTGCCCTCGAACGCGACGGCCGGGCGCTGGGAATCGGAGGCCTTGGGCCCACGCAGATCGTCTTCCCCCGGGCAGATCGGGCGGATCTTTCGGACATGCCCGACGACTGGTGGATCTATCAGATTTTCCACATCAAGGTCGAATAGCCGGCGCGCCCGATCCGCGCCACAGCCTCGGCCGGCCCAAGGCGCGGGCCGAGGCGCAGCACTCCAGACCCGAAGACGGCGAGCTGGCCGAGGATGCACCAGGCGGCCAGGTACACGAGGATGTCGGTTGTCATGGGGTGAGCCTCCCTTCGCTCTACCGGACCAATGCGCCCGGATCGCCTCCGGTTCCCGTCACTGTGCCGTCCCGCCGATCGCCCGCGTGATCCGGTCCGCCGCCTCCCGGACCCGCCGCCCAATCTCCTCGCCGCCGGCCCGTGCCATCCGCCCCACCGGCCCCGAAACCGAGACGCCGGCGGTCGCCTCCCGGAACTCGTTGAAGATCGGCGCGGCGATGCAGCGCATTCCCTCGGTCCGTTCCTCGTCGTCCACCGCCCAGCCCCGCGCCCGGATCGCCGCCAGCTCCTCCACGAGCCGCCCGGGATCGGTGATCGTCCGCTCGGTGAACGCCGCCAGCCCCTGCTCCCGAACGATCCGCGCCACCGCCTCCGGCTCGTGATACGCCAGTAGCGCCTTGCCGATGCCACTCGCATGGATCGGCCCACGCGTCCCGGGCCGGAAGAACGCCCGGATCGGCTCGTGGGTCTCCACCTGGCTGATGAACACCACCTGCCCGCCGTCGGCGATGGCGAGGTTCGCCGTCTCGCCGGTCGCCGCCATCAGCTCGCGCATCACCCCGCGCGCCTGCTCGACGAGACTGGTGCGCCCGAGGAACGCGCTGCCGATCCGGAACGCCTCCTGGCCCACGAACCAAAGCTGCGTCGCCGGCTGCACCTCGACCATCCCGTGTCCCTCGAAGGTCGAGAGCACCCGGTAGACAGTCGCCGGCGCCTGCCCCGAGGCCTCGGCGAGCTCGGTCAGCGACATACCCTCGCCGTCCGCCAGCACCTTCAGGATCGTCACCGCCCGGTCCAGCGCCTGGATCGTCGTCTGCTCCGGGGTGGCGTTAAAGGCGCGCGGCCGCCCGCGCGAACGTTTCAGACTGGTGTCCATGTCGATCCTCTCGCCCGAACCATGCCGCAACCCACACCCAGGTGTCAGAACCATCCCGCCGGCGTGGCCTCTCACGAATTCTTGAGACCGTAACACCTCCGCGCCCGCTACCGAACCGCCAGAGACGAACCAAAGGATTTCCCCCGTGCTCGATCGCCGCTCGTTTCTCGTCCTCTCCCTCGTCGCCGCCGCCGGCATCGCCCGCGCTGACGTTCCCGGCGAAGCGCCCTTCTCCAAGGCCGCCTACGACGCGGCCATCGCCTCCGGCCGACCGATGCTGGTCGAGATCACCGCGCCCTGGTGCCCCACCTGCCGCATGCAGAAATCCATCCTTTCCGAACTCCTCCAGGAGCCGCGCTTCGCCGATCTGGTAATCCTCGAGATCGACTTCGACAGCCAGAAGGATCTGGTCCGCGCCTTCGGGGCCCGCCAGCAGAGCACCCTCATCGTATATGGCGGCGGCAAGGAGACCGGCCGCAGCGTTGGCGACACCAGCCCCAAGCGGATCGACGCGCTTCTCACCTCCGCTTACTGACGTCATCCCGTGCTCGCCACTGCCCTCTTCGCGCTTCTCGCCGGCATCCTCTCCACGCTCTCGCCGTGCGTTCTGCCGCTCATCCCCGTCGTGCTCGCCACCGCGGCCAGCCAGCACCGCCTGGGACCGGTCGCGCTCGCCGCCGGCCTCGCCCTTTCCTTCACCGTGGTCGGCCTCTTCGTCGCCACCATAGGCTTTGCCCTCGGCCTCGACGCCGGCATCTTCCGCACGGCGGGCGGCGTGCTGCTGCTTGCGCTCGGCCTCGTCCTCGTCGTGCCCACCCTGCAGGTCCGCGCCGCCGTCGCCGCCGGCCCGCTCGGCACCTGGACCGAACAGCGCCTCGGTACCGTCGCCGGCACCGGCCTCGGCGGCCAGTTCGCCGTCGGCCTGCTTCTCGGGGCGATCTGGTCGCCCTGCGTCGGCCCGACCCTCGGCGCCGCCTCGCTGATGGCGGCGCGCGGAGAGAACCTCGGCCAGATCGCACTCACCATGCTGGTCTTCGGCGCCGGCGCCGCCCTGCCTCTCCTTCTTCTTGGCCTTGTCTCCCGCGAGGCGCTGACCCGCTGGCGCGGCCGCATGCTCTCCGCCGGCACGCACGCCAAGCAACTTCTCGGCGCCGGTCTCATCCTCGTAGGCCTGTTCATTCTCACCGGACTCGACAAGCAGGCCGAAGCCGCCCTCGTCAAGATGTCGCCCGGCTGGCTCACCGACCTCACCACAAGCTTCTGACCCGAAAATTCCCGGCAGAAATCACACCGGGTTAGAGCGAAAAATCCTTAATCCAGCAAAAACAGCGTCATGGCGCTCATATTCCTGTTTTGAAAAATTATTTCAAAAAAATTGCCGACTCACCATGCCCCTGCTACACCCGCTGGCAACCAGACAGAGGAAACGCCCATGTCCAGCCAGAACCCCGTCTTCATCCCCGGCCCGACCAACATCCCCGAGCGGCTCCGCCACGCCTGCAACGTCCCGACGATCGACCACCGCTCGGCGAGCTTCGGCACCATCTTCAAGCCGCTGTTCCCCGGGGTGAAGCGGGTTCTGAAGACCGAGACCGGCGAGGTCATCATGTTCCCGGCCACCGGCACCGCCGGCTGGGAAGCGGCGATCTCCAACACCCTCTCGCCCGGCGACAAGGTCCTCGCCTGCCGCCACGGCATGTTCTCCCACCGCTGGATCGACATGTGCAACCGACACGGGCTGAACGTCCAGCAGCTCAACGCCCCCTGGGGCGCCGGCGCCCCGGCCGCCGACTTCCAGGCCGCCCTAGAGGCCGACAAGAACCACGAGATCAAGGCCGTCCTCGTCACCCACAACGAGACCGCGACCGGTGTCAAATCCGACGTCGCCGCCATCCGCAAGGCGATGGACGCCGCGAAGCACCCGGCGCTCCTCCTCGTCGACGGCGTCAGCTCGATCGCCTCGATGGACTTCCGCATGGACGAATGGGGCGTCGACATCGCCATCACCGGCAGCCAGAAGGGCTTCATGCTCCCCGCCGGCCTCGCCATCGTCGGCGTCAGCCAGAAGGCACTGAAGGCGATGGAAACCGCGAAACTACCGCGCTGCTTCCTCGACTTCCGCGACATGCTCACCACCAACCCCAAGGGCGGCTTTCCCTACACCCCGCCGGTCAACCTCTTCTACGGCCTCGGCGAGGCGCTGAAGATGATCGACGAGGAAGGCCTCGAGAATGTCTTCGCTCGCCACCATCGCCTCGCGGAAGGCGTCCGCCGGGCCGTCGCGGCCTGGGGCCTGAAGCTCTGCGCCCGCTCGCCCGATCTCTACTCCGACACGGTCAGCGCGGTGGTCGTCCCCGAGGGCTTCGACAGCACCAAGGTTGTCACCCATGCGGCCGACAAGTACGGCGTCGCCTTCGGCGTCGGCCTCGGCGAGGTCGCCGGCAAGGTCTTCCGCATCGGCCACCTCGGGTCGCTCACCGACGTCATGGCGCTCTCCGGCATCGCCACCGCCGAGATGGTCATGGCCGACCTCGGCTACCCGATCACCCTCGGGTCTGGCGTCGCCGCCGCGCAGGACTACTATCGCGGTACCGTTCCCGCGATGCAGAAGGCCGCCTGACCATGAATGTCGAAACCGTCGAGGAGCTCTACATCCCCACCTGGGACGACGTGCAGGCCGCGCACGAGCGCGTGCGGCCCTACATCCACCGCACCCCGATCCTGACCTCCCGCTTCATCAACGAGATGACGGGGGCGGATCTCTTCTTCAAGTGCGAGAACCTGCAGAAGGCCGGCGCCTTCAAGGTCCGCGGCGCCTGCAACGCCGTCTTCGGCCTCTCCGACGAAAAGGCCGCGAAAGGCGTCGCCACCCACTCCTCGGGCAACCACGCGCTGTCGCTCTCCTACGCCGCCGGCCGCCGCGGCATCCCCTGCCATGTGGTTATGCCGCGCACCGCGCCGCAGGCCAAGAAGGACGCTGTCCGCGGCTACGGCGGCATCATCACCGAATGCGAGCCCTCGACCTCCTCCCGCGAGGAGGTCTTCGCTAAGGTCCAGGCCGAGACCGGCGCAGACTTCGTCCACCCCTACAACGACGAGCGTGTCATCGCCGGCCAGGGCACCTGCTCCAAGGAGATAATCGAGGAGCTGGGAGAGCTCGACGCGGTCATCGCCCCGATCGGCGGCGGTGGCATGATCTCCGGCACGTGCCTCACCCTCTCCAACATTGCTCCGGATACGAAGATCTACGCCGCCGAGCCGGAAAAGGCCGACGACGCCTACCAGTCGTTCAAGCAGGGCAAGATCATCGCCTACGATGCGCCGGAAACCGTGGCTGACGGCCTCAAGGTCCCGCTCAAGGATCGCACCTGGCACTTCGTCTCGCGCTACGTCACCGATGTGCTGACGGCCTCCGAGCAGGAGATCGTCGACGCCATGCGCCTCACCTGGGCGCGCATGAAGATCGTGATGGAGCCGAGCTCGGCGGTGCCGCTCGCCACCATCCTGAAGAACCGCGACGTCTTCGCCGGCAAGCGCGTCGGCGTCATCATCACCGGCGGCAATGTCGACCTCGACAAGCTGCCCTGGCTCAAGTGAAGGGGGAAACCATGACCAAATACGAGAAGATCGACGAACTCGAGGTCGGTTACGACATCCCCGCCCATATCGGCATGGCCTACGAGGACATTCAGACGCCCTGCCTGATTCTCGATCTCGATGCCCTCGAGCACAACGTCAAGAAGATGGGCGACTACGCCCGCGCCCACAACATGCGCCACCGCGCCCACGGCAAGATGCACAAGTCGGTGGACGTGCTTAAGCTGCAGATGGAGCAGGGCGGCGCCATCGGCGTCTGCTGCCAGAAGGTCTCCGAGGCCGAGGTCTTCGCCCGCGCCGGCATCAAGGACATCCTCGTCTCGAACGAAGTCCGTGATCCCGCCAAGATCGATCGGCTGGCCCGCATGCCCGGCATCAGCGGCGGCCGGGTCATCGTCTGCGTCGACGACGTCGCCAACATCGCCGACCTCTCGGCGGCGGCCGTGAAGCACAACGCCACCCTCGACATCTTCGTCGAGATCGACTGCGGCGCCGGGCGCTGCGGCGTAACGACCACCGAGGCGGTGGTCGAGATCGCCAAGGCCGCCGCCGCCGCGCCGGGCCTTCGCTTCCTCGGCATCCAGGCCTACCAGGGCGCCATGCAGCACATGGACAGCTACGAGGATCGCAAGGCCAAGCTCGACGTGGCGATCGCCATGGTCAAGGACGCGGTCGAGGGCCTGAAGAAGGCGGGGCTCGAGGCCGAACTCGTCTCGGGCGGTGGCACCGGCAGCTACTACTTCGAGAGCAACTCCGGCGTCTACAACGAGCTCCAGTGCGGCTCCTACGCCTTCATGGATGCCGACTACGGCCGCATCCACGACAAGGACGGCAACCGCATCGACCAGGGCGAGTGGGAGAACGCGCTCTTCATCCTGACGAGCGTCATGTCCCACGCCAAGCCCGACAAGGCGATCTGCGACGCCGGCCTCAAGGTCCAGACCCTCGACTCGGGCCTGCCGTTCATCTACGGCCGCGACGACGTCAAGTACATCAAGTGCTCCGACGAGCACGGCGTCATCGAGGACAAGGACGGCGTCCTCAAGGTCAACGAGAAGCTGAAGCTCGTCACCGGCCACTGCGACCCGACCTGCAACGTCCACGACTGGTACGTCGGCGTCCGCAATGGCAAGGTCGAATCGATCTGGCCGGTCAGCGCCCGCGGCAAGGCCTACTGACGGCCCCGCGGGGCACGGTTAAGCGAAAGTAAATTTCGACTCACGAGTCGAGCAAAATCAATCACATGACCCCTCTGCACAACTTGTGCAGGGGGCCCGAATCCCCCTTCCGGAGGCCGCCATGATCATTGTCCCCGAAGCCGCCTGCCCCGGCCTCCTCTCCCTCGACGACGCCTTCCCCGCCGTCGAGCAGATCTTCGCCGCCATGGCCCGCGACGACGCCTACAACTTCCCGGTCGTCCGCGAGGCCATCGGCCACGCCGACGCCCTCTACGGCTTCAAGGGCGGCTTCGACCGCGCCGGCGGCGTCCTCGGCGTCAAGGCCGGCGGCTACTGGCCGCACAACCTCGAGCGCGGCCTCGGCGGCAACCACCAGTCCACGGTCTTCCTGTTCGACCCCGACACCGGCAAGGCCCTCGCCTGCGTCGGCGGCAACTACCTGACCGCCGCCCGCACCGCCGCCTCCGCCGCCGTCTCGATCAAGCACCTCGCCCGCTCCGACGCCAAGGTCCTCGCCATGGTCGGCGCCGGCCACCAGTCCGCCTTCCAGATGCGCGCCGCCGCCCGCCAGCGCAACTTCGAGCGGGTCATCGGCTGGAACTTCCACCCCGAGATGCTGTCCCGCCTCGACGAGACCGCCCGCGACCTCGGCCTTCCCTTCGAGGCCGTCGACCTCGACCGCCTTGGCGCCGAGGCCGACGTCATCATCACCATCACCTCGTCCTTCGACCCGATCCTGAAGCGCAGCCCAGATCCGGCCTGGCACCCATCTCGCCTGCATGGGCACCGACACCAAGGGCAAGCAGGAGGTCGAGGCCGAGCTCGTCGCCGCCGCCACCGTCTTCACCGACGAGATCGCGCAGTCCACCTCCATCGGTGAGGCCCAGCACGCCATCGCCGCCGGCCTCATCTCCGCCGACGCCATCACCCCCATCGGCGCGGTCATCAACGGCACCCACCCCGGCCGCCGCTCGGCCGACGAGATCACCCTCTTCGACGGCACCGGCGTCGGCCTCCAGGACCTCGCCGTCGCCGCCAAGGTCGTCGAACTCGCCAGGGCCGCCGGCAAGGCCACCGAGGTCGACTTCTGACGGCGCGCCCGGCGCGCGCCCGCGCCATCGCCGGTCTTGCCCTCGACGCCGCGGTGCGCGACGTTCCTCCGCAGAGAGCGGCGGGGCAGGGGCATCGGCGACGGGTCTTCCTGCTCCCCCGCCGGACGCAAGAAGAGCATGGAGTGAAACGTCGATGACCGAAGCGACCCTGCACGAGCCCTCCGCCGAAACCCGCGCCCACGCCCTCCTGGACGCCGACGGCTACGAGAAGATGTACGCGGCCTCGATCGCCGACCCGGAGGCGTTCTGGGGCGAGCACGGCAAGCGGGTCGACTGGATCAAGCCCTTTACCCGGGTCAAGAACACCAGCTTCGCCTACCCCGACGTCTCGATCCGCTGGTTCGAGGACGGCAAGCTCAACGTCTCGGCCAACTGCATCGACCGCCACCTCGAGACCCGCGGCGAGCAGACCGCGATCATCTGGGAGAGCGACGACCCCGAGCTCTCCCGCCACATCAGCTACCGCGAGCTCCACGCCGAGGTGTCGAAGTTCGCCAACGTGCTGCTGACGCTCGGCGTCAAGAAGGGCGACCGCGTCGTCCTCTACCTGCCGATGATCCCCGAGGCCGCCTACGCGATGCTCGCCTGCGCCCGCATCGGCGCCGTCCATTCGGTGGTCTTCGCCGGCTTCTCGCCCGACGCGCTGGCCAACCGCATCAACGACTGCGACGCCCGCCTCGTCGTCACCGCCGACGAGGCGCCGCGCGGCGGCCGCAGGACCCCGCTCAAGACCAACGTCAACAAGGCGCTGCTGCACTGCTCCGACAAGGTGAAGTGCCTGGTCGTCCGCCGCACCGGCGGCGAGGTCGCCTGGGACGCCGGCCGCGACATCTGGCTGCACGAGGCGATGGAGACCGTCGCCGAGCACTGCGAGCCGGTCGCCGTCGGCGCCGAGGACCCGCTCTTCATCCTCTACACCTCGGGCTCCACCGGCAAGCCCAAGGGGGTGCTGCACACCTCCGGCGGCTACCTGGTCTACGCGTCGATGACCCACGAATACGTCTTCGACTACCACGACGGCGACGTCTACTGGTGCACCGCCGACGTCGGCTGGGTCACCGGGCACAGCTACATCGTCTACGGCCCGCTCGCCAACGGCGCCACCACGCTGATGTTCGAGGGCGTGCCGACCTGGCCCGACGCCGGCCGCTTCTGGGCGGTCTGTGAGAAGCACAAGGTCAACATCTTCTACACCGCGCCGACCGCGATCCGGGCGCTGATGGGCCAGGGCAACGAGTGGGTGGAGAAGCACGACCTCTCGTCCTTGCGCATCCTCGGCTCCGTCGGCGAGCCGATCAACCCCGAGGCCTGGAACTGGTACGACACCGTGGTCGGCCAAGGGCGCCTGCCCGATCGTCGACACCTGGTGGCAGACCGAGACCGGCGGCATCCTGATCACGCCGCTGCCCGGTGCCATCCCCACCAAGCCCGGCTCGGCGACCAAGCCGTTCTTCGGGGTGCAGCCGGCGGTCCTCGACGCCCAGAGCGGCGCCGAGATCACCACGGTCGAGGCCGCCGGCGTGCTGGCGCTGAAGGACAGCTGGCCCGGGCAGATGCGGACGATCTTCGGCGACCACGAGCGCTTCGTCGAGACCTACTTCAGCCAGTACAAGGGATCCTACTTCTCCGGCGACGGCTGCCGGCGCGACGCCGACGGCTACTGGTGGATCACCGGCCGCGTCGACGACGTGATCAACG
Organism: uncultured Alphaproteobacteria bacterium; assembly: GCA_963798385.1. Taxonomy (GTDB): domain Bacteria; phylum Pseudomonadota; class Alphaproteobacteria; order Rhodobacterales; family Rhodobacteraceae; genus Amaricoccus. The sequence continues at coordinate 340,024 of CAWCTE010000001.1, forward strand.
TCTCCGGCCACCGCATGGGCACCGCCGAGGTCGAGAGCGCGCTGGTCGCCCACGAGAAGGTCGCCGAGGCCGCGGTCGTCGGCTACCCGCACCCGATCAAGGGCCAGGGCATCTACGCCTACGTGACGCTGATGCACGGCGAGGAGCCGTCGGACGACCTCCGCAAGGAGCTGGTGAAATGGGTCCGCAACGAGATCGGCCCGATCGCCAGCCCCGACCTCATCCAGTGGGCCCCGGGCCTGCCCAAGACCCGCTCCGGCAAGATCATGCGCCGCATCCTGCGCAAGATCGCCGAGAACGACTACGGCGCCTTGGGCGACACCTCCACCCTCGCCGACCCCGCCGTCGTCGACGACCTCGTCGAGAACCGCATGAATCGAGGCTGAACCGAACCAGGCCTATGCCCGGCTCAGGCCGAGGTTCAGACCGGTCGAAGTATCGAACCCGTGCAGCCGGTTCTGGTTGAGGCTGAACGGCACCGTCTCGTCGATGCGGAGCTTCGTGGTGGCAGGCGCCGTCGCCTTCAGCACCGCATCGCCCGACCGCAGCGTGACGATCTGCTCGACCCCATGGTTCTCGACGTGATGGATCCGTGCCTGGGCCGTCCCCTCGCCCACCGCAATGTCCTCGGACCGGATCCCGAGGGTGAGCGGACCACTGCCCTTGTGAAGCCTGGCGCGCCCGGCGTCCTCGAGCGGAATCTGCCAGTCGCCCGGCATCACCAGGCGGCCGTCCTCCAAGGCGGCTTCGACGAGGTTCATCGCCGGAGAGCCGACGAAGGTGGCGACGAAGGTGTCGCGCGGGGCATTGTAGATGTCGTTCGGGCTGCCGACCTGGACGAGGCGCCCCTCGTTCAGCACGCCGATCCGGTCGCCCATCGACATCGCCTCGATCTGGTCGTGGGTGACGAACAGGAACGTGGCGCCGAGGGAGGCCTGCAGGTTCTTCAACTCCGAGCGCAGCGCCTCGCGCAGCTTGGCGTCGAGGTTGGACAGCGGCTCGTCCATCAGGAACGCGCTCGGGTTCCGCACGATGGCGCGGCCGATGGACACCCGCTGCATCTCGCCGCCGGACAGGCGGTCTGTCTTGCGATCGAGGAGGTGCTCGATGCGAAGCATCTTCGCGGCACGGTCGATGCGGGCGTCGATCTCGTCGGCGGGCAGGTTGCGCACCCGCGACTTCAGCGGAAACGCCAGGTTCTGCCGCACGGTGTAGCGCGGGTAGAGCGAGTAGTACTGGAACACCAGCGCGACGTCGCGCTGCGCCACGCTCCAGTCGGCGGTGTCCTCGCCGCCGATGCTGACATGGCCGTCCTCCGGCTTCTCCAGCCCGGCGATGAGCCGCAGCGTCGTGGTCTTGCCGGCGCCGGTGGGGCCGAGGAGGACGAAGAACTCGCCGTCGCCGATCTCGAGGCTCAGGTCGTCGATCGCGGCCTGGGTGCCGAAGCGCTTGGTGACGCCGTGAAGCCCGATCTCAGCCATGCGCGCGTCCGATATCCAAAACGTCCCCCGTGGTCGCGTCGAAGAAGTGCACCTGTGGCGTGTCGAGCCCAGCCCAGACCGCCTCCCCCGGCGCGCCGACGAAGCCGCTCGGGGTCCGCGCCTTGAGGTAGCGCTCACCGATCTTGAGGTCGACGATGTCGTAGGCCCCGAGCGGCTCGATGAACCGCGCCTCCACCTCGCGACGTCCCGCCCCGGCCTCGCGCGCCACCTGCACACCCTCGGGCCGCACGCCGACCACCAGTTCGTGGCCCTTCGGCAACGCCGCGTCCAGCCGTGACCGCAGGTCACCGGGGAACCCGAAGGCATGGCCGCCGCCGAAGGACACCGCGGTCTGGCCACCCTCCTCCGCGATCTGCGCCGGCAGGATGTTCATCACTGGCGATCCCACGAACTGCGCCACGAAGAGGTTGACCGGGTTGAGGTAGACCTCGCTCGGCGTCCCCACCTGCTGCAACACGCCGTCGTTCATCACCGCCACCCGGTCGGCGAGGCTCATCGCCTCGACCTGGTCGTGGGTCACGTAGACGCTGGTCGTCCCGTTCTCGATGTGGAGCCGCTTCAACTCCGCCCGCATGTCCTCGCGCAGCTTGGCATCAAGCGCCCCGATCGGCTCGTCCATCAGCAGCGCCTTCGGCCGCCGCACCAAGGCTCGCCCGATCGCCACCCGTTGCAGGTCGCCGCCCGACAGGGCCGACGGCCGCTTCGACAGCAGGCTCTCGATCCGCAGCGACTTCGCCACGTCCCGCACTTTCGCGGCGATCTCATCGCGGCTTTCGCCGGTGGCCCTGAGCGGGAAGGCGATGTTGTCGAACGCGGTTAAGTGCGGGTAGAGCGCGAAGAGCTGGAACACGAAGGCGATGTCCCGCTCGCCCGGCGGCAGATCCTGCACCGGGCGGCCGTCGATGGTGATGCTGCCGCGGTCGATCTCCTCGAGCCCGGCGATGGCCCTGAGCGTCGTGGTCTTGCCGCAACCCGAGGGACCGAGCAGCACCACGAACTCCCGGTCGGCGATCTCGAGGTTGAGCTGCCGGATGACGTAGTTCTGGCCGAAGTACTTCTCGACGTCTTTGAGCCCGATCTTCGCCATCACTTCTCCCCCGGGCGCGACTTGATGTGGGAAAAGATCATGAAACCCACCAGCCCGATCAGGATGATCGTCACCCCGTAGCGGTGCAGGAAGAAGTTCCACGGCTGCAGCAGCGCCACGATGCCTGCCACCATGACCCACTGCGAGATCGTCTCCCACAGGCGCGGTCCCATGTTCAGCATGGCCAACCCCTCACTTCCGGATCGCGCCGAAGGTCACGCCGCGCAACAGGTGGTTGCGGAGCATGAAGGTGAAGATCGCCACCGGCAGCAGGAACAGGAACGTTCCGGCGGCAATCGTCGTCCAGTCGGTGAGGCCGGAGCCCACCTGCGCCGGAATGAACGGCGGCGCGGTCTGCGCCCGGCGATTGGTCATGATCAGCGCGAAGGCGTACTCGTTCCAGGCGATGATGAAGCAGAAGACCGCGGTGGCCGCGATGCCGGTCACCGCCTCGGGAAGCACGATCTTCCAGAATGCCTGCATACGGGTATAGCCGTCGACGAGAGCTGCCTCCTCGTACTCCTTGGGGATCTCGTCCATGAACCCCTTCATCAGCCACACCGAGAACGATAGGTTGAAGGCGGTATAGAGGATGATCAGCCCGAGATGAGTGTCGGTCATCCCCACTGCCCGGTACATCAGGAACATCGGGATCGCCACCACCACCGGTGGCAGCATGCGGGTCGAAAGGATGAAGAACAGCCAGTCGCCCTCGCCCGGCACCCGGAACCGCGAGAAGCCGTAGGCGGTCAGCGTCCCCATGCCCACGGCGAGGAGGGTGCTGACCACCGAGACGATCACGCTGTTCATGAAACGGTCGGGATAGGCCGAGAGCTGCACCCGGTCCTTGACCCGGAGCACCCGCTCGCCGCCGTCGTAGATACGCTGCTCCCACCAGGGGGCCGCGGCGTACTGCTCCTCGGTCGGTGGTTCGCGCAGCTGCACCCGCTTGGTGAAGAGCTTGACGAACGGCGTGAGCTCCGGCTCGAAAAACACCGTCGGCGGCACCGAGGTCGCGGCCGCCCGCGGCTTGAACGCAGTCGAACCGATCCAGTAGATCGGCGCGAGGAAGATCAGCGTCACCACGACGACCGCGGCGATGGCAAGACGATTTCGGAACCGGCGGCCGGCGGATTGGACCGAGGCCATCTCAGCGCTCCTTCACCTTGTTGAGGTACTTCACGTAGATGTTGGTGATCGCCACCACCACCAGCAGCACCATGTAGGCGAGTGCGCTCGACCGCCCGGTCTGCCATTCCTGGAACGCCATCTTGTAGAGCCGGATCGAGATCGTCTCCGTCGTCGGCTGACCCGACATGATGTAGGCGAGGTCGAAGGTCTTGAACGCCTCCATGGTCCGGAAGATGATCGCGATCAACAGGATTGGCGCCACCAGCGGCAGGGTGATGCGGCTGAACGTGTACCAGCCGCTGGCCCGGTCGATCGCCGCGGCCTCGTAGAGATGCTGCGGCACCGCCGACAGCCCGGCGAGCGACAGCAGCATAACGAACGGCGCCCACATCCAGATGTCGGTGATCGCCACCGCGTAGAGCGCGACGTTGGGGTTCGACAGCCACTCGAAGTTGCCGAGGCCGAGCGCATAGTTGAGCGGGCCCCAGGACGGGTCGTAGATCAGCTTCCAGAACAGGCCGACCACCGCCATCGACATCATCATCGGTAGTAGCAGCAGGGTGGTGACCAGACCCTTGAGCGGGAACTTGCGGTTGAGCAGCATCGCGAGGCCGAAGCCCACCAGCACCTGGCCCGCCACCGAGACCACCACGTATTGCGCGGTGACGCTGAAGTTCCGCCAGACGTTCGGATCGCTTAGGAGCTCGCGATAATTGCGAAGTCCGACGAAATTCGCTGGCTCGTTCACCGAGGCCCGGAAGTCTGTGAACGAGTAGCCCAGCGAATAGATTAGCGGGAAGACGTTGAAGATTATGAGGAATGCGATCGTCGGAATGATGAACAGATTCCGGATCGTCAGGTCACTCCATCCCTGGGCGGCCGCCCGAGAGCGCGAATCGAGTCTGGCCAGCACGCGGGGCCTCCCTTCCCTGTCGGCGATTTTCATTGAGAGGGCCGGGCGTCGCCGCCCGGCCCAGGTCGCTTCAAGCTGCTGCCGTCACATGCGGCCGTACTTCTTGAAGGTCTCCTGCCAGTCCTGGGAGACACCGTCGAGCGCCTCCTTGGCCGTGCCCTCGCCACCGACGATGTAGGGATAGACCCGGTCGTTGATCTGCGTCAGCAGCTCGGCATATTCCGGCACCGCCCAGAAGTCCTTCACCATGAACATCGACTGGTAGAAGGCCTCGTTATAGGGCGTGGCCTTGCGGAACTCTTCGGACTCGAGGACTGCCTTGCTCGCCGTGTAGCCGCCGAGTTCGGCCCAACGCTTCTGCACGTCGTCCTGGATGAACCATTCCAGGAACTTCATCGCCTCGTCCTGGTTCTGCGAATAGCTGACGACCGAGATGCCTTGGCCGCCCAGCGCCGCGTGCCGGTCGCCGTCCGGGCCGGCCGGATTGGCAAAGTAGCCGGTGTTCTCGGCGTTCGGGTTGATCGCCGGGTTGTTCAGCGCCGGGAAGAAGGCGAAGAAGTTCATGCTCATCGCCGCCAGGTTCTCGGTGATGGCCTGGTTGTCTTCCTGGAAGAAGGTCTTGCCCCAGTTCGGCGGGGTGAACTGGTAGAGGTCCCGGTACATCTCCAGCGACGCGACCGCCTTGTCGGAGTTTACGATCCCGTCGACCTGGTAGGTCGAATAGTCACCGAGGTCGCCACCGTAGGAGAACAGCGTGCTTTCGACGCCCATCATCAGGCCGTCATAGGAGTTGTCGGTGTAAAGCGCGATGCCGTAGCGGTTCTCGTCCGGGCGATAGAAGAACTCGGCGATGTCGCGCATCTGGGCATAGGTCTCGGGCACGGCGAGGTCGTAGCCGTACTTCTCCTTGAATGCCGCCATCTCCTTCGGATCTTCGAACCAGTCCTTGCGGTAGGCCCAGCCGTTGGCGTCGCCCTCGGCGGGGATCGCCCAGTACTTGCCGTCGTATTCGGCATAGTACTTGACCGTAGCCGGGGCCATGACCTCTCCGAGGTTGTGCTCCTTGAAGAAGTCGGTCAGGTCGACGTAGTGGCCGCCGGTCGACGCCGCGCCCAGCCACTGGCTGTCGCCCACGACCATGTCGTAGCTGTCGCCCTTGGCGTTGAACTCGGCGAAGGCCTTGGTCTGGAAGTCCGACCACGGGGTGGTCTCCACCGTCACCGTGACGCCGGTTTCTTCGGTGTACTCGTTGACGAGCTCCTGGAGATAGTTGGCCGGATCCCATTCCGCCCAGAAGATCGTGAGCTCCTGGGCCGATACCGGTGCTGCCGCGAGCCCGATCGCGAACGCGCTCGAGGCGCCCGCAAGAAGTCCGAAAAGTCGAGTCCGTTTCATTGAATTTCCTCCCATGTTGTCGCCACCTTGATGCGCCGCTGGTCGTGCGGCGCCGCGATGCTCGTTGTGTTTCGTTACCTGGTTGTTAAGCGCTCCTGCCGGCTGCCTGCGTCCTCCCCGCGGTTTCTGCTTCGGCAATTGCCGTGCGGACCAAGGCGTGCGCGGACCAAAGCGCGACTTCCCGCGCTTGTCCACCGTCCAGATCCCAAATGTCCTTGAGCACCACGAAGGCCTCGGTCCCGAACACCAGCGACAGCGCCTGCCGCAGGCGGTCGAACGCGGGCGCGGCAATCGTCGATTTCAGCGGCGCCAGCGCGTTGCCTAAGACCGCCTTGCGATTGCCCCGCACGATCGGCGCCTCGTCCCCCAGCGTCCCGGCCCGACGCCGGCTCCACTGGCCCATCGCCTGCAGCAGCGCCGCGCGCAGGGTCGCCTCGTACTCGTCGAGCCGCGGATAGGCGAAGGCCAGAAGCCCGTCGATCCGGTCCTCGGCATCCGGCAGGTCCGACCGCCAGGTCAGGATCGGCGCCAGCGCCTCGTCCACCGCCGCCTTCACCAGCGCCGCCTGAGTCGGGAAGTATCTATAGGCCGTCGCCCGCGACACCTCCGCCGCCTCCGCCACGTCGGTCACCGACGGAACCAGCCCGTCCTGCATCAGCTGCAGCGCCGTCTCCAGCAACAGCTTGCGCGTCCGGGCCCGGGGGCCGGTCTCGCGTGGAGCGTCACTCTGGCTTTCTTGACTTGAGACGTGCATGTCAATACGATACGGTCGTCTCAAAGCGAAAGCAATCCTGTTTGCGCACCGCGTAGACATCAAGAAAAACGCCGGACTCACCGGCACATCGGAGGGAACCGTCTCTGCGAGTGCGCCGTTCGCACTTGCGATGCCGGTGTTGCACTGCAAAATGGGCCACATCTACGTCGTCGGTACTGCGGACACCAAGGGCGCCGAGCTCGCCTTCCTCGCTGACCGCATCCGCGCCGCCGGCGGCGCGCCGCTCCTCGTCGACGTCGGCACTCGCGCCCCCAGCGTCCCCGTCGACATCCCCGCCCCCGCGATCCCGCCCTCCGACGACCGCGGCACCGCCGTCACCGCCATGGCGGACGCCTTCGCCGCCTGGCTCCCAACCCGCACCGACATCGACGCCGTCATCGGCATCGGCGGCGGCGGCGGCACCTCCATCGTCACCGCCGGCATGCGCGCACTCCCCTTCGGCATCCCGAAGCTCATGGTCTCGACGCTGGCCTCCGGCGACGTCGCCCCCTACGTCGGCGTCTCCGACATCCTGATGATGCCCGCCGTCGCCGACATCGCCGGCCTCAACCGCATCACCCGCACCGTCCTCGCCCAGGCCGCGCTCGCCATCACCGGCATGGCCACCGCCGAACCCGCCACCACCGACAAGCCCGCCGTCGGCCTCACCATGTTCGGCGTCACCACCCCTTGCGTCACCCGCGTCGCCGAGCTCCTCGCCCCGACCCACGACTGCCTGATCTTCCACGCCACCGGCACCGGCGGCCGCACCCTGGAGAGCCTCGCCGACAGCGGCATGCTCGAGGGCATCATCGACGCCACCACCACCGAGATCGCCGACCACCTCGTCGGCGGCGTGCTGACCGCCGGCCCCGACCGCCTCGGCGCCGTCGCCCGCTCCGGCATCCCTTATGTCGGCTCCGTCGGCGCCCTCGACATGGTGAACTTCTGGGCCAAGGAGACCGTCCCCGACCGCTTCCGCGACCGCAATCTCTACGTCCACAACGCCAACGTCACCCTGATGCGCACCACCGCGGAGGAGTGCCGCGAGATCGGCGCCTGGATCGCCGGCAAGCTCAACGCCTGCGACGGCCCGGTCCGCATCCTCGTCCCCGAGCGCGGCGTCTCCGCCATCGACGTCGACGGCGGCCCGTTCCGCGACCCGGAGGCCGACGCCGCCCTCTTCGACGCCCTCGACTCGACCCTGAAACAGACCGACACCCGCCGCCTCGCTCGCCTGCCGCTCCACATCAACGACCCCGCCTTCGCCGACGCCCTCGTCGCCGCCTACCGCGACATCACAGGAAGCCGCTGATGCCCGCCATTCCCCGCAAAGACATCCTCGCCCGCTTCCGCGCCCAGATCGCCGAGGGCCGCCCGATCATCGGCGGCGGCGCCGGCACCGGCCTCTCGGCCAAGTGCGAGGAGGCCGGCGGCATCGACCTCATCGTCATCTACAACTCCGGCCGCTACCGCATGGCCGGCCGCGGCTCCGCCGCCGGCCTCCTCGCCTACGGCAACGCCAACGAGATCGTCCGCGAGATGGCCGTCGAGGTCCTCCCCGTCGTTCGCCACACCCCGGTGCTGGCCGGCGTCAACGGCACCGACCCCTTCATCCTGATGGAGCCGTTCCTCGCCGAGCTCCAGGCCATGGGCTTCTCCGGCGTGCAGAACTTCCCCACCATCGGCCTCTTCGACGGCACCATGCGCACCTCCTTCGAGGAGACCGGCATGGGCTACCGCCTCGAGGTCGACATGATCGCCGCCGCCCACCGCCTCGACCTCCTCACCACCCCTTACGTCTTCACCCCCGACGAGGCGGTGGCGATGACCGAGGCCGGCGCCGACGTCATCGTCGCCCACATGGGCGTCACCACCGGCGGCTCGATCGGCGCCACCTCGGCGAAGTCCCTCGACGACTGCGTCGGCGAGATCGACGCCATCGCCGCCGCGGCGCTCGGGGTGCGCGACGACGTCATCGTCCTCTGCCACGGCGGCCCGATCGCCATGCCCGACGACGCCGCCTTCATCCTCAAGCACGCCAGGACCTGCCACGGTTTCTACGGCGCCTCCTCGATGGAGCGCCTGCCGGTCGAGCAGGCGCTGACCGACCAGACCCGCGCCTTCAAGGCCATCGCCCGCTAGGAGACCCCCACAATGCCCGGCAAATTCATGATCCGCGCGCAAGTCGACCCCGAGGTTCTCGACTGGGGCCAGCTCCGCTGGCTCTCGAACCCGCCCGCGACCGGCGCCAAGGACCTCACCGTCATCGACGTGACCCTCCAGCCCGGCAAGGGCCACAACTTCCACAAGCACCCCGACCAGGAGGAGGTGATCCTCGTCGTCGCGGGCGAGGTCGAGCAGTGGCTCGACCAAGAAAAGCGCCTCCTCGGCCCCGGTGATTCGCTATTCATCCCCGCCGGCGTCGTCCATGCCTCGTTCAATGCCGGCAGCGGCGAAGCCCGGATGGCCGCCATCCTCGGTCCCTGCGTCGGCGACATCGGCTATGTCTCCGTCGAGGTGGGCGACGAGGCTCCCTGGAACACGCTCCGCTAGAGGTCGATCATGCCCAACACCTACCCCAAGCTTCACAACGCCATGTGGCCCGGCATCGTCGGCAAGGGCGCCCCCGACAGCGAGCCGATCATCCCGCTCGACACCCTGCTCGAGCTCACCGCCAAGGCCGAGGTCGACGGCCAGAAGTTCGACGGCGTCGACCTCTTCGTCACCGCGCCGCACTTCGACATCGACAGCGACCTCGACGCCGTGCGGCGGATGACCGACCACATCGACCGGTATGGCCTCAAGGTCGGCTCCTTCGTCGCCCCGATCTGGGCCGGCGCCGGCGGCGGCTCCGCCATGGGCTCCGAGGAGGAGCGCGGTCAGTTCCTGACCCAGGTCCGCAAGGCCTGCGAGATCGGCCTGCAGATGCGCAATCTCGGCATCCGCCCCACCGGCGGGATCCGCATCGACAGTTCCGCCTCGGTCGAGGCCTGGGACAAGGACCCCAAGGGCAACTCTAAACTGATCGCCGAGACCTTCTCCAAGGCCGGCGACATCGCCGAAGACCACGGCGAGTTCATCGTCGCCGAAGGCGAGATTCTGCTGGGGCGGCATGCATTCCTGGCGCACCATGCGCGACCTCCTCGAAGCCATCGACCGCCCCGGCGTCGTCGGCTACCAGGCCGACATGGCGCACTCGATGCTCTACACCCTCGGGTACAACGCCGAGGCCGACCGCATCCTGCCCAAGGACTTCGACTGGTCCGACACCGCCGCCCTCGACGCCGCCTACCGCCAGGTCGCCGACGCCCTGCGCCCCTGGACCCTCGACTTCCACGTCGCCCAGAACGACGGCACCGTCTTCGGCTCCGGCGACCACGAGAAGACCGGCCGCCACTGCCAGGTCACCGACCCGAACGGCCGGCTCGACGTGGTCAAGCACGCCGGCTTCTGGCTCCGCGACGAGACCGGCACCCTGACGAAGACCATGCGCCACATCTGCTGGGACGGCTGCATGTTCCCGAATTCGGTGATGGAGGACCAGCAGACCTGGAACGACATCCTCGGCGTCATGGTCAAGGTCCGCGACGCCCACGGCTGGACGGAGTAGCGATGCCGGTGCCGCCGGCACCGACGAATTCGGCCGCCGGCGAATGCGTCCGCGGACGCCCTGCGGGGGGCGGCCGCGATTCCGCGGCCACCCGGGGCGCCCACGGACGAATTGCCGCCCTTCGGAGCCAGCTCGACCCCCCTCGGCCTCCGCGCTCACGCGCTCCAGCCGACGAACCTGCGCGAGGCAGTGCCTCGCTGATGCAGGTTCGAGACCTCTACCACCCGATCCAACGTTCCTGACGAAGAGGCCTGAACAATGCCACCCGCGACCTAAACATCGGCATGATCGGCTACGGCTTTATGGGCCGGGCCCACTCCAATGCCTTCCGCACCGCCCCGAACTTCTTCGACCTGCCCCGCCGCCCGGTGCTCAAGGCCGCCTGCGGCCGCGACGAGGCCAAGGTCCAGGCCTTCGCCGACACCTGGGGCTACGAGAGCGTCGAGACCGACTGGCGCAAGCTGGTCGAGCGCCCCGACATCGACCTCGTCGACATCTGCGTCCCCAACGACCTCCACAAGGAGATCGCCGTCGCCGCGGCCGAGGCCGGCAAGATGGTGATCACCGAAAAGCCGATCGCCCGCACCACCGAGGAGGGCGAGGCCATGGTCGCCGCCGTCGAGAAGGCCGGCGTTCCCAACCTCGTCTGCTACAACTACCGCCGCATTCCTGCGGTCAGCTTCATCAAGCAGATCGTCGACAGCGGCAAGCTCGGCCGCATCTTCCACTACCGGGCGATGTTCCTCCAGGACTGGACGATCTCCCCCGACGTGCCCCAGGGCGGCCCCGGCACCTGGCGCCTCGACGTCGCCGCCGCCGGTTCCGGCGTCACCGGCGACCTTCTCGCCCACTGCATCGACACCGCGATGTGGATCAACGGCCCGATCTCGAGCCTCACCGCAATGACCGAGACCTTCGTCAAGGAGCGCACCCACGCGGAGACCGGCAAGGTGCAGCCCGTCGGCATCGACGACGCCGCCGCCGTCCTCGCCCGCTACCAGAACGGCTCGATGGGCACCTTCGAGTCCTCGCGCTACGCCCGCGGCCACAAGGCGCTCTACACGCTCGAGATCAACGGCGAGCACGGCAGCCTCGCCTGGGATCTCCACGACCTCAATCGCGTCTCGTGGTTCGACCACAGCGTCGACGGCCCCTTCCGCGGCTGGAGCTCGATCCTCGTGACCGACGGCGAGCACCCCTACCTCGGTCGCTGGTGGGTCCCGGGCCTCATCATCGGCTACGAGCACTCGTTCGTGCACACCATGGCCGACTTCATCGCCTCCCTCGACGGCGGCGAACCCGCCGGCCCCACCTTCCGCGACGCCTTGGCGACTACCAAGGTCTGCGACGCCATCATCTCATCCGGCAAGTCCGGCGCCTGGGAGACCCTCTGAGCCGTTAACCTTTCGGCGCCCAGTCCGGATCTGGTACATGGAATGTACATAGGTTGTACATGCGTTGCACCTCCTCCCTTCCAGCGTTAACCTTCTGAAATCGGGACCTTATCCATGCTCCGCAACATCGACCCCCTCCTCACCCCGGACCTCCTTAAGATTCTCCGGGAAATGGGCCACGGCGACGAGATCGCAATCGTCGACGCCAACTACCCCGCCGTCACCGACGGCCGCCGCGTCGTTCGCCTCGCCGGAGTTGACGCCACCGAGGCCCTCCGCGCCATACTCTCCGTTATGCCGCTCGACACGTTCGTCGAGCACGCCGCTCACCGCATGGAAATGGTCGGGGACCCGGACCGGCTCGAGCCGATCATGAACGAATTCAAGACCCTGCTCGACGACCTCGCCGTCGAAGACGTCACCCTCGGCAGCATCGAGCGCTTCGCCTTCTACGAGCGCGTCAAAACCGCCTTCGCCGTGGTGACCACCGCCGAACGACGCCTCTACGGCAACATCATCCTGAAAAAAGGCATTATCCCGCCCGCATGATAGACGGAGGCGGTCCTGCGGGACCGCCTCGTCCCTCTTACATGCTCTTCTGCGCGTCCTGCGCCTCGTCCGTCATCGCATTACCGGCAGCGCTGACATCTTTCCCCGCCCCCTTCATCGTGTTGCAAGCACTGAGCGCAGCCAGTGCGACCACGACGAGTACAATCTTCGACATGATTAAGTCTCCCTCGGTTCCCGAGCGCCATACGCCCGCTTGATCAGCAACGCACGAGCCGCCCCAAGGTTTCAAGGGCGCGAACGCCCGAACTGCAATGGTCTTGTTTGCGGCCCGCCGGTCGCACACTATATACCGCGATGTGCGGCCGCATGGCCGCGGCCCGGAGGAGATGCCCCGTGACACCTTTCGCGCTCACACCCTTCGCCTGGCGCGCCATCCGCCTCGGCGCCCTCGCGGCGGCCGCCGTCTATGCCTCCCGCCAGCGCGCCTCCGAGCCCAAGGACGCCCGCCGCGAGCAGGTCCTCGACGACCTGCCCGAAGGTTTCACCGCCCATTCCCACCGCGCCGAGGCCGAGCGCGGCGTCCACGCCGCCGGCCGCTTCCGCCGGGTGTTCCGCGTCGGCCCCCAGGGCGCCGGCCTCGAGATCGAGGCCGCGGGCCTCGGCCGCTTCCGGGTCCGCCGTGCCGGCTGACCGCGGTCTCCGCCTCTACCGCTCCCCCACCTCGCCTTTCGTGCGCAAGGTCATGGTGACCCTCCACGAGACCGGCCTCCTCGACCAGGTCGAGATCGTCGCCGCCGCCGGCACCGCCATCGACCCCGGCACCATGCCGGTCGCCACCAACCCCCTCGGCAAGGTCCCGACCCTGGAACGCCGCGACGGCCCGGCGCTCTACGACAGCCGGGTGATCTCGCGCTACCTCGACGACCTCGCCGGCGGCCGGCTCTACCCGGGCAAGCCCCGCCTCTGGGAGACCCTGACCCTCGAGGCCACCGCCGACGGCATCCTCGATGCCGCGGTGCTCATGGTCTACGAAGGCCGCCTGCGCCCGGAAACCCTGCACTTCGCCCCCTGGACCGACGGCCAGTGGACCAAGATCGCCCGCGCCCTCGACGCGATCGAGAGCCGCTGGATGTCCCACCTCGCCGGCCCCCTCGACGCCGCGCAGATCGCCGTTGCCTGCGCCCTCGGCTACCTCGACTTCCGCCTCGCCGACCGGGCCTGGCGCGACGGCCGACCGGCCCTCGCCGCCTGGGAGGCCCGGTTTGCCGAACGGCCGTCGATGCAGGCGACGGTCCCGGTCGCCTGAGGTTTTGCCGTTCCGCCGCCATGCACTATGCTGACCCTCTGACCAGGGCGGGAAACAGATGACCGGCGATTCCATCACCTTCAGCCTCGACGGCCGCGACGTCACCGCCGCCACCGGCGAGACCATCTGGACCGTTGCCAAGCGCGCCGGCACCGTCCTCCCCCACCTCTGCCACGCCGACGCCCCCGGCTACCGCCCCGACGGCAACTGCCGCGCCTGCATGGTCGAGATCGACGGCGAGCGCGTGCTCGCCGCCTCCTGCATCCGCAAGCCTGCCGAGGGCATGGTGGTGAAGACCACGACCGAGCGCGCCACCAAGGCCCGCGCCATGGTGATGGAGCTCCTTCTCGCCGACCAGCCGCCGCGCGAGGCCGCCCACGACCGCTCCAGCCGCCTCTGGCAGCGCGCCGAGGACCAGGGCGTCACCGCCAGCCGCTTCCCGCCCCGCCCGCAGCGACGAGATCCCGCTCCTCGACGCCAGCCACGTGGCGATGCGCGTCAACCTCGACGCCTGCATCCACTGCAACCTCTGCGTCCGCGCCTGCCGCGAGGTGCAGGTGAACGACGTCATCGGCATGGCCGGCCGCGGCTTCGCCGAGGAGATCGTCTTCGACATGGCCGACCCGATGGGCGCGTCGACCTGCGTCGCCTGCGGCGAATGCGTCCAGGCCTGCCCGACCGGCGCGCTGATGGAGGCGAGCATCCTCGACGAGACCCAGCAGGGCGACAGCGCCGCCTTCGACACAAGCGTGAAATCCGTCTGCCCCTATTGCGGCGTCGGCTGCCAGATCGAGTACAAGCTCCGCGACGGCCGCATCGCCTGGGTCGACGGCGTCGACGGCCCCTCGAACCAGAACCGCCTCTGCGTCAAGGGCCGCTTCGGCTTCGACTACATCGCCCACCCCCACCGCCTGACGGTGCCGATGATCCGCCGCGACGACGCCCCGTCCAAGGGCCTTAACGTCGACCCGGCCAACCCCTGGACCCACTTCCGCGAAGCCACCTGGGACGAGGCCCTCGACGTCGCGGCAAACGGCCTCGCCGCCACCCGCGAGCGCCACGGCGGCAAGGCGATCGCCGGCTTCGGCAGTGCGAAATGCTCGAACGAGGAGGCCTACCTCTTCCAGAAGCTGATCCGCCAGGCCTTCGGCAACAACAACGTCGACCACTGCACCCGGCTCTGCCACGCCTCCTCGGTGGCGGCGCTGATGGAGAACGTCGGCTCCGGTGCCGTCACCGCCACCTTCAACGAGATCGAGAACGCCGAGGTCGCCATCGTCATCGGCGCCAACCCCACCGAGAACCATCCGGTGGCGGCGACCTACTTCAAGCAGTTCGTGAAACGCGGCGGCAAGCTCTACGTGATGGACCCCCGCGGCATGGGCCTCCGCCGCCACGCCACCCGGATGCTGCAGTTCCGCCCCGGCACCGACGTGGCGCTCCTGAACGCGATGATGAACGTCATCGTCACCGAGCGCCTCTACGACCGCCAGTACATCGACGGCTTCACCGAGGGCTTCGACGCCTTCGCCGAGCACCTCGCCGGCTTCGAGCCCGAGAAGATGGCGCCGCTCTGCGGCGTCGAGCCCGACGTCATCCGCGAGGTCGCCCGCACCTTCGCCCGGGCCCGCGCCGGCATGATCTTCTGGGGCATGGGCATCAGCCAGCACATCCACGGCACCGACAACTCCCGCTGCCTGATCGCCCTCGCCCTCCTCTGCGGCCACGTCGGCCGCCCCGGCACCGGCCTCCACCCGCTCCGCGGCCAGAACAACGTTCAGGGCGCCTCCGACGCCGGCCTCATCCCGATGTTCCTACCCGACTACCAGCCGGTCGGCTCCGGCGCGGTCCGCGAGCTCTTCTCCGGCACCTGGGGCGGCACCGAGGTTGACCCGAAACCGGGCCTAACCGTCGTTGAGATCATCAACGCCATCCACGCCGGCCAGATCCGCGCCATGTACATCATGGGCGAGAACCCGGCGATGTCGGACCCCGACGTCGAGCACGCCCGCCATGCGCTGGCCGCCCTCGACCACCTCGTCGTCCAGGACATCTTCCTCACCGAGACTGCCAACTACGCCGACGTCATCCTGCCCGCCACCGCCTGGGCCGAGAAGACCGGCACCGTCACCAACACCAACCGCCAGGTGCAGATGGGCCGCAAGGCCGTCGAGCCGCCGGGCCAGGCCCGCGAGGACTGGCGCATCACCGTCGATCTTGCGAAGCGCCTCGGCCTCCCCTGGACCTACACCCACCCGCGCGAGGTCTTCGGCGAGATGAAGGCGGTGATGCCGAGCCTAAACAACATCACCTGGGAGCGCCTCGAGGTCGAGAACTCCGTCACCTACCCGTCGCTCACCCCCACCGACCCCGGCCAGCCGGTGGTCTTCGGCGACGGCTTCCCCCGCGCCGGCGGCCGCGCCCGCTTCGCCCCGGCCGAGGTGACCGCTCCGGCCGAGCTCCCCGACGCCGCCTACCCGTTCATCCTCACCACCGGCCGCCAGCTCGAGCACTGGCACACCGGCTCGATGACCCGCCGCGCCACCGTCCTCGACGCGCTGGAGCCCGAGGCCACCTGCTCGCTCCACCCCGCGACCCTCCGCCGCCTCGGCGTGCCCCCGGGCGGCCGCGTCCGCCTCACCACCCGCCGCGGCGACGTCGCGCTGAAGGCCCGCGCCGACCGCGCGGTGGCCGAGGACATGGTCTTCATCCCCTTCGCCTACGTCGAGGCCGCCGCCAATATCCTCACCAACCCGGTCCTCGACCCGTTCGGCAAGATCCCCGAATTCAAGTTCGCCGCCGTCCGCGTGGAAGCTGCCGACGCTGACGGTCAAGGAGGCGCCACGGCCGTCGCATGAATGTTGGAGTTGGACGAAGATAAACCTCGGCCGGTGCTCAGGACGCGCAGTCGATGACGAGCTCCACGGGATAGCCATCGCCATCGCCCTTGTCGCCCATCCTCCCTGCGAAGGTCAGCTTGGTACCTTCCAAGGTGTCCCATGGGCCGCCGAAGGCGTAGCGCTTCGAGCCGAACCGCATGTCGAACGTGACGACACCGACCGAGACCATGCCCACCACCGAAACCATCAGGCCGTCCCCGTTCTTGTCATCCAACGAGAGGCCCTCGTCGCCCGCCGAGCGGCCCTCGATCACCGGACCGTCCGGGAGGCCCGAGCAGGCGAGCCCGACGTCGACGGGACGGCCGTCGACGCTACCGCTGATCTGGCCGGCAAGCGCAGGCAGCCCGAGCGCGGCCATCGCAGCGCTCAGGACAAGGATCCGCCGCCCGGCCGGTGCAATCGAGATCGGCATCGATGTTCTCCCGGTCGTGTTCGTTTCCTGGACGAAGGAACTATTGTTGCCCGAACAGACCGGGTCAAGAGAGCCCGCCCGACGACGGCGTACACGCAGGTGCGGTCGCCGCATGTCTCCGGGCCTCGGGCAGCACTGGACAATTAGAGATCCGTGCAGCATGTTTACTGAAAATTATTGAAGATGAATCCGTTTAATATCAATGCGTTCACGCGTGAACACCCTCCGTTCACGCCGGGGTTTCCGCCGGAGCCGAGTGCGCGCACCGCTCCGGCTTGATGTCGAGGAGCGGCGTCCCGTCCAGGCAGTCGAGCCCCCGCACCACCAGCACCGACCCTTCCCGCCGCTCCAGCTTCACCAGCGCCGTCCCGATCGGGTTCGGCCGCGCCGGCGAGCGCAGCGCGAACGTCCCCCGCGTCCCCTCGACGTGCGCAGGGCTCTGGCTCAGCAAATCCCGCCGGGCCCGGTTCAGCCAGTAGAGCACCTCCAGGGTCGCCCCCGCCTCCAGCCCGTCCAGCGCCGCGTCCCACGGCGCCTCCACCACCAGCCGGCACTCCGGCCCGTCCTGCCGCCCCTGGCGCGGACACTCCTCGCGGCTCGTCCACGGCGTCCGGATCTTCCCGATGAAGGTCAGCGCCGCATCCGCCCGAAGCGGCCGGTCGGTCGCCCGCTCGTTCGGGCGGAGGTCCTGCTCGGCAATCACGTCATCTTCTCCTCAGCGATCCAGGTCGTTCTATGTCGCGCGCTACCTCCCCACCCGCAAGGCCCGCGGTCACGCGTTGAACCGGACCTCCCCCAGCCCAGTCACGTCGTAGCCCCCGAGAAACGCCGCCTGCCGCGCAAAAACCTCGCTCCGCGCAAACGCCAGCAGCCTCTGCATCGGCGCCTCGAAATAGTCCCGCCGCCGCAGCACCAACTCGAAGCTCTCCCCGCTCCAGAGCGGCACGAAATCCAGCCCCGCCGCCGCCGCCGCGATCCCGAGCCCGCAATCCGCCTCCCCGATCGCCACCATCGCCGCCAGGTCCGCCTGGGTCTCGGCGACGCGCTCCGCTGACACCAGGTCATCCATCCCGAGCCCCGCCCGCCCCAGCAGGATGTCCAGCAGCGCCCGGCTGCCCGACGCCTCCCCCCGCCGCGCAAAGCGAAGCCTCCGCCGCGCCACATCCTCCAGCCCCGCGATCCCCAACGGATTCCCCCTCGCGACCACCAGCCCCTGCGTCCGGTCCGCCCAATGAATCGCCACGATATCCCCCTGCGGCACCAGCGCCTCGATCTGCGGAACGTTGTAGGTGCCGCTCGCCGCATCCAGCAGATGCGTCCCCGCCACCAGCGCCTCGCCGCTGGCGATCAGCTCCAGCCCCCGGCGCGATCCCCCCACCAGCACCGCGAGCCCGCTCCCGGACTGCCGGATCGCCCATTCCAGCAACGGCTCGCTCGACCCCGCATAAATCCCCGGCGGCCCCGGCGCCCGCCCCCGCGGCATCTCGGTACTGGCCTCGACCCAGGCATCGATCAGCGACCGCGAGAACAGCAGCTTCCCCGTAGCGCGGCTGCACGGAATCAGCCGCCGCGCCACCATGTCGTAGATGGTGCGCTCCTTGACCCTCAGGTGAGCGGCAACCTCGGCCGTCGTCATCAGGGTGGACTGCATCTTCCGCCTGATTGCTGCAAACTCTGCATCCTTGCATCATGTTTGCATTTCGGCCCAGACTCCACCGCATTTCGTGGGGAATCCGGCCGGAGCAGCAAGGGTGGAACCGTTCCGCACTGCGTTGGAGCTGATCGCTTCTGGAGAGCCGGAGCTCCTCGGCATCATCCGGTTGTCGCTGGGGGTGACTCTGACGGCGGTGGCAATCGGTTGTGTGATCGGACTGCCTTTGGGCGCCGGGCTCGCCCTGGCTCGGTTTCCGGGGCGGGGGGTGGTCGCTGTGGTGTTCAACGCCCTGATGGGTCTGCCGCCGGTGGTGGCCGGGCTGACGCTTTATCTTCTGCTGTCGCGTTCGGGGCCGCTCGGGGGGCTCGGGCTGCTGTTCACGCCAGCGGCGATGGTGCTGGCGCAGGCGGTGCTGATTTTGCCCATCGTGACCTCCCTGACCCGAAGCGTCGTCGAGGATCTATGGAGTGAGTATCAGGAGCAGCTGCGCTCGCTCGGCTCCACGCGGCTTCGGGCGGTGCCGACGCTGCTCTGGGATGCGCGCGTCAGCCTGGTGACGGGGATCCTGGCGGGCTTCGGGCGGGCGAGCGCGGAGGTGGGGGCGGTGCTGATCGTGGGCGGGAACATCGCCGGGCATACCCGGACGATGACGACGGCGATCACGCTCGAGACCGGCCGTGGCGACCTTGGTCTGGCGGTGGCGCTCGGGATCATTCTGCTGACCATGACGCTCGCTATCAACGCCGGCGCCTACGGTCTCGGGCGCTGGGCCCGGGGTGCGGGGGCGTGAGAGCCGAGGCGTCGATCCTGCCGCTGCGGCTCGAAGGCCTGGTCTACGTCGCGGGAGGGCGGCGGCTGATCGAGGGGATCGACCTCACGGTGCGGGCCGGGCGGCGGCTGGTGGTGTTGGGGCCGAACGGGGCCGGGAAGAGTCTGCTGATGCGGCTCTGCCACGGCCTGATCCAGCCGACCGAGGGACGGATCGCCTGGGCGCTGCCGGAGCGGGCGCGAGGCGCGCAGGGAATGGTGCTCCAGCGGCCGGTGCTGCTGCGCCGATCGGTCCGCGGGAACCTCGGCCATGCGCTGGCGCTGGCCGGGTTCTCGAGCGGGCGGCGGCGGCAGCGGTCCGAGGCGGCGCTGGCGCGGTTCGGGCTGGAGGCGCTGGCCGACCAGCCGGCGCGGCGGCTTTCCGGGGGCGAGCAGCAGCGGCTGGCGCTGGCGCGGGTCTGGGCGCTGCGGCCGGAGGTGCTGTTCCTCGACGAACCTTGTGCCCAACTCGATCCGGCAGCGACGGGACGGATCGAGGCGATGATCCGCAGCTTCGCGGAAGACGGGACGACCGTGGTGATGAGTACCCACGACCTCGGCCAGGCGCGGCGGCTGGCAGAGGACGTGGCTTTTCTCCACCGCGGCCGGCTGGTGGAGGCAGGGCCGGCGGAGACGTTTTTCGCGCGGCCGCAGTCCGTGGAGGCGCGGACCTTTTTGGCAGGAGAGCTTTTATGGTGAAGAACGGATGGTTTGGAGTGCTCGCGGCGCTTGCGCTGACGGCTGGGACGGTGCCGGGGGCGGCGCAGGAGTTCATCACGGTCGCCTCGACGACCTCGACAGAGAATTCCGGGCTCTTCGAGTATATCCTGCCGCTGTTCCAGAAGCAGACAGGCATCGAGGTCCGGGTGGTGGCGCAGGGGACCGGGCAGGCGCTCGAGACCGCGCGGCGCGGCGATGCCGACGTGGTCTTCGTCCATGCCAAGCCGGCGGAGGAGGCGTTCGTCGCCGAGGGCTGGGGGGTGCAGCGGTTCGACGTGATGTACAACGATTTCGTGGTGGTGGGGCCGGCGGCCGACCCGGCCGGCATCAAGGGAGCGACGAGCGCGCCGGCGGCGCTGGCGGCGATCGCGGAGGCCGAGGTGCCGTTCGCGTCGCGGGGGGACGATTCCGGGACGCACCAGGCGGAGAAGGCGCTCTGGGCCGAGGCCGGAATCACGCCTTCGGGGAGCTGGTATCGGGAGACCGGCAGCGGCATGGGGGCGACCTTGAACACCGCCGCGGAGATGGAGGCCTATGTCCTGACCGACCGGGGGACGTGGATCAGCTTCGGGAACCGGGGCGACCTGGAAATCCTCTACGAGGGGGATCCGGGGCTGTTCAACCAGTACGGGGTGATCCTGGTGAACCCGGAAAAGTACCCCAGCGTGAAGGCGGAGGCGGGGCAGGCGTTCATCGACTGGCTGCTCTCCGAAGAGGGACAGGCGGCGATCGCGAGTTATCGGATCGACGGCCAGCAGCTGTTCTTTCCGAACGCGGTGGCGGGGTAAAGGGTGTGAACAGAGGGGTGTTCACGCGTGAACGCATTGAAATTAAAGGGATTAATCTTCAATAATTTTCCGCTAACGGACGGCGCCAGACGGGGCCGTCCGGGCGGGGCTAGCGGCGGCGCCTGAGGTAGACATAGAAGGCGCCGGCGCCGCCGTGCCGCTGGTGGGCGCTGGCCACCTGCAGGACCCGGGCGTTGAGCGGCGGGGCGGCGAGCCAGTGCGGCAGGCTGTGGCGGAGGATGCCCTGCCGGCGCGGCGCGGCGGAGCCGTCGTCCGGGCGGCCCTTGCCGGTAATGACCAGGACGAGGCGGAGGTCCTCAGCGGAGGCGCGGAGAATGAAGCCGGTGAGGGCTGCATGGGCGCGCTCGGCGGTCATGCCGTGGAGATCGATGCGTGCCTCGGGTTCGAGCCGGCCGCGGCGGAGCTTGTCGAAGCGCCGGCGGTCCATGTGCGGGTTGGCGCGCGCCAGGGCGAGGTGGGGGTCGGGGGCGAGATCGTAGGTGATCTGTGGTCCGGCCGGCGGCTTTGCACGAGCGATGATCGGGTCTTGCCGGGGCGGTTCCGGCCGCGGCGGCGCTTCTTCGGGCTCGGGAACCGGCTCTGCGGTGCGGGCGGGACCGAGCGGGGTGGCGGTGCGGGCGACCTCGTCCCAGAGCCGGCGGTCGTCGGGCGTGAGGCCCCGCCTGCGGCGCGCCACGTGGGGGTCCGGTCAGCCGCCGGTGCCGGTGAGGAGCCAGTTCGGGTTGTCGGAGGACATGTCGCGGGTGAAGGTCCAGACGTCCTTCTGCTGCTTGAGCTCGTTCGGGGCGCCCTCGACGATGCGGCCTTCCGGGTCGCGCACCACCGAGGTGAGCTCGCCGACGAAGCGCATGGTGACGTCGCCCTCGTTGGTCGCCGGATCGAAATGCGCGTCGACGAGCTTGACCTCGCGCACGCCGGCGAAGTTCGCCTCGACGGAATAGCCCTTGGCGTTGCGGGCCTCGATGGCGGCGGCGAAGGACTCGTAGACTTCCGGCGCGAGGTGCTGGCGCAGGGTTTCGAGGTCGCCGTTCTCGTAGGCCATGACGATCATCTCGTAGGCGGCACGGGCGCCGTGGGAGAAATCGGCGACGGAAAAGCTGTGGTCGATCCGCTTCATCGCGGCGAGCGCCTTGCCGGCATCGCCGTCGGGGTCGGCGAAATCGGCGATATCGAGGTCGGTGGTGCTGCCCTCGATCACGTCGAAGGGGCGGTCGCTGCGCTTAGGGGGAATCGGGGCGGGTGTCTGCTGTGGCTTCTCGAAGCCCTCGCGGGTGCCGAGGACGTTGCGCAACCTCAGGATGAGGAACAGAGCTATTCCGGCAAGGATGAGGATCTGGATCATCTGCGAGCCCATCGGGCCAACCTTTCACTTTTCCGCCCCGCGCGATGGCGGCCCATGGAGTTAGTCCCTATGTAGGGGCTCGGGGGGGCGGAGTCCATCGGAGCGCCCCCGATGCGAGGGGGTATCGGACGTGGGGCTTTGGCTTTTCCTGATCTTCGTCGGGGTGCCGATCATCGAGATCGCGCTGTTCATCAAGGTCGGTGGGGCGATCGGGCTGCTGCCGACGCTGGCGATCGTGGTGCTGACGGCGGTGGCCGGGACGGCGCTGATGCGGTTGCAGGGGCTGCGGGCACTCGATCGGCTGCGGGCGAGCTTGCAGGAGGGCGGCGATCCGGTCGGGCCGATCGCGCATGGGGCGCTGATCCTGGTGGCGGGGGTGCTGCTGCTGACGCCGGGGTTCTTTACCGATGCGATGGGGCTGTTATTGCTCATTCCGGCGGTTCGGGAGCGGGTGATCGGCTGGGGCGCGTCGCGGCTGACGGTGCAGGCGGCGTCGTTCGTGCGGACGAGACGGGGGCCGGCGCCGGGACCGGCCGCGGGGCGGCGGGAGACCATCGACGTCGACTACGAGATCGTCGACGAGGAGCCGGACCGGCCGCGGCGGCGGGGCAGCTCCGGCTGGACGCGGCCCTGATCCCGAGCCGCGTTGTCGGGCGGGGATGGCCGTGCTAGACCGCGCGCAACCGACCAACCTGGGGGAAATTTCATGGCCGAAGAGACCAACGGCAACGTCAGCAACGGCAACGGTGCCGCCGACGGGACGCCGGTGCAGCCGAGCCTGCAGATTCTGACGCAGTATACCCGCGACCTTTCGTTCGAGAACATCGCCGCTCAGAAGGGCATTGCCAGCGAGGGCAAGCCGGACGTGAAGGTGCAGGTGAACATCGACGCCCAGCAGCGGCCGCAGGACCGCTACGAGGTGTCGCTGAAGCTGAAGGTGAACTCGGCGATCGCCGAGCAGGCGGTGTTCATTCTCGAGATCGACTATGCCGGGCTGTTCCTGATCAAGAACGTGCCGGCCGAGCAGCTGCATCCGCTGCTGATGATCGAGTGCCCGCGACTGATCTTTCCGTACCTGCGGCGGATCGTCAGCGACGTGACCCGGGACGGGGGGTATCCGCCGCTCAACCTCGATCAGGTGGATTTCCTGGCGCTCTACCGCGCCGAGATCGCCCGGCGGCAGGCGGAAGCGGGTAAGACGCCGGCGCAGGCCTAAGGGCCTGCTGCACACTGTGTGCAGCGGGGTCAAGGCCTTGATTTCAAAAGAAATCGGAAAATTGGCAATATCCTGTTAACCGTGCGGGGCGGCTGAACGTGCCTGCGGTTCAGGGGATCGCCCAGACCGCTTCCGCGCCAAGTTCGGCGATGAAGGCGGCGTGGGCGGCGGCTTCGGCGGCGGTGAGCCGGGGCGGCAGTGGCCGCGGGCGGGGCGGCGGCGTCCAATCGGCGGCGTCGGCGGCACCGGCGGTGACGACGCTAAGGACGAGGTCGGGCTGCCGGCCGCCCATCAGCTCAAGGTAGACCTCGGCGAGGAGCTCGGAGTCGAGGAGCGCGCCGTGCTTCTCGCGGGCACTGAGGTCGACGCCGAAGCGGCGGCAGAGGGCATCGAGGGTGTTTTGGGCACCGGGGAAGCGGCGGCGCGCGAGGTCGAGCGTATCGACGGCCCGGCCCCAGGGGATGCTGGCCTGGCCGCACCAGCCGAGCTCCGCATTGAGGAACTTCATGTCGAAGGCGGCATTGTGGATCACCAGCCGGGCGTCGCCGACGAAGGCGGCGAATTCGGCGGCGATGGCGGCGAAGTGCGGCTTGTCGGAGAGGAAGGCGGCGGTGAGGCCGTGGACCTCGACGGCCTCGGCGGGGACGTCGCGCTGGGGATTGATGTAGGCGTGGAAGGTGCGGCCGGTCGGCATCTGGTTGACGATCTCCACCGCGCCGATCTCGACGATGCGGTCGCCGGTGTCGGGATCGAGGCCGGTGGTCTCGG
Organism: uncultured Alphaproteobacteria bacterium; assembly: GCA_963798385.1. Classification (GTDB taxonomy): domain Bacteria; phylum Pseudomonadota; class Alphaproteobacteria; order Rhodobacterales; family Rhodobacteraceae; genus Amaricoccus. Next base: position 364,257 of record CAWCTE010000001.1, read on the forward strand.
TATCGAGGACGATTTCACGCATGGCGCTTCCTGATGCGGGCGAGGAGATCGTGGACGTCGGCGCGGGCGGCGTCGAGGCCGCGGTGGGTCTCGATGACGTAGTCGGCCAGGGCGCGTTTCTCGGCGTCGGGGGTCTGGCGGAGGAGGATGCGGTCGAGCATGTCGGCGGTCATGCCCGGGCGGGCGAGGACGCGCTGGCGCTGGACCTCGCGGGGGGCGGTGACGACGAGGACGGCGTCCATCTCGCGCTGGCCGCCGGTCTCGAAGAGGAGCGGGATGTCGAAAAGTACAACCTCGGCGTCGGCGTGGTCGGCGGCGAAGGCGGCGCGGTCGGCGGCGACCAGCGGGTGGATGCGGGCCTCGATTTCCGCGAGCAGGCCGGGGTCCGCGGCGATGGCGGCGCGGAGCCGAGTGCGGTCGACCGCACCGTGGGGGGTGATGGCGTCGGGGACGAGGCCGACGAGCACCGCGGCGCCGGCGCCGCCGGCGGCGTAGAGGCGGTGAACGGCGGCATCGGCGTCCCAGACCGGGACGCCGGCCTCAACGAACATCGCCGCGGTGGTGGACTTGCCCATGCCGACGGAGCCGGTGAGGCCGAGGCGGAACGGCGCGGTCACGGGGCGAGGACTGCGGCGCGCAGGGCGTCGTCGACCTCGGGTGTCGTGCCGAACCAGCGCTCGAAGCCGGGGACGGCCTGGTGGAGGAGCATGCCGAGGCCCTCGACCGCGACGAGGCCGCGGGCGCGGGCGGCGGCGATGAAGGGCGTGGGCTCGGGGCCATAGACGAGGTCGGTGACGAGGGCGTCGCGGACGGTGTCGAGCGTCAGGGGCAGGTCGGTGTTGCCGGCCATGCCGAGGGAGGTGGTGTTGACGACGGTCGCGGCGTCAGTGGCGGCGGCGGCGGCCTCTTCCCACGGGATCACGCGGATGCGGGGGCCGAAATAGCCGGCGAGGGCCTCGGCGCGGGTGCGGGTGCGGTTGGCGAGGCGGATTTCGGGGGCGCCTTCGGCGAGGAGCGACTGGACGATGGCCCGGGCGCTGCCGCCGGCGCCGAGAACGAGCGCCGGACCGGCGGCGGCGGACCAGGCGGGGGCGTGCTGGCGGAGGTTGGCGATGAAGCCGTAGCCGTCGGTGTTGTCGGCGTGGATGCCACCGTCGGCGAAGGTGAAGGTGTTGGCGGCGCCGATGGCCTCGGCGCGGGGGCTGACGGTGTCGGCGAGGGCGAGGGCGGCTTCCTTGTTGGGGATGGTGACGTTGACGCCGCGGAAGCCGAGGCCGGGAAGCGCGCGGAGGCCTTCGGCGAAGCGCTCGGGCGGCAGGGCGATGGGGATGTAGTAGCCGTCGATGCCGTAGCGGGCGAGCCAGTGGCCGTGGAGCCGCGGCGAGCGGGAATGGGCGACGGGCCAGCCGATGACCCCGGCGAGGGGTGGTGCGGCGGTCATGGCGTCACCGTGCCGCGGGTGCGGAGAAAATCGAGGAGCGGCAGGAGCGGCAGGCCGATGATGGTGAAGATGTCGCCGTCGACGCGGGCGAAGAGCTGGGCGCCGCGGTCCTCGAGGCGGTAGGCGCCGACGGTGTGTCAGGACGCCGTCGCCCTCGGCGGCGAGGTATTCGTCGAGGAAGGCGTCGCTGAAGGCGCGCATGGTGAGCTGGGCGCGGCCGATGTGGCGCCAGACCGGGCGGCCGGCCTCGAAGACGACGGCGGCCGACAGGAGCTCGTGGCGCTGGCCGCGCAGCGCGGTGAGCTGGGCGCGGGCGGCTTCGATGTCCATGGGCTTGTCGAAGATCCGGCCGTTGCAGACCAGGACCTGGTCGGCGCCGAGGACGAGGCGGTCGGGCATTCGCGCGGCGATCCGCTGGGCCTTTAGCTCGGCCAGGGCGTCGGCAATGTCCCGCGGCGGGGCGCCCTCGGCTTGCATCGCGGCCTTTACCGCGGCCTCGTCGACGCTACCCGCCACCACCTCGAAGGGGATCCGGGCGCGGCGCAGCACCTCCGCCCGGCCCGCGGAGCGGGACGCGAGAATCAGCGGGACAGGTGGCGGGCCCTCGGGGGCGGCGGCGGTCATGGGACCGCGGTTTTGCCCCGGGCCGGGGAGCGGCGCAAGGGCCTGCGGGCCGGTCAGCCACCGGTGCAAAGTGAAGATTCCTCGGGACAAATCCGTGGATAACCCAGGAAGAACCGCAGGGCCTCGCGGTGGAGAACTCCGAGGCCCCGGATTCGCACAGGGATCGCGGGGCTTTGCCCACAGCCTGAGGGCCGGATCCGTTAACGACTCGCTGCCTCGGGATAACTCGGATTCCGCAGCTTGCACGCGCGAAGGCAAGGGCGATTACGACCTGTGGATTACAAAAACGCGGTTTGGCAATGCATTGAAAAACAACGGTAATCTTCGTCGCATTGCAACCTTAAGTTGTATGGTCAGATTCCCACGGCCAGCAGCCAGCCTGTGGACAACTATGTGGGAAAAAACTCGGAATCGTTAATCCCCAGGATTCCCGCCCCTAACCTCTTCATTCATTTTCAAGATTCAAATCTCGTGAAGAGAGAGGAAGCCGGAAGGCTCGGGAGGATTGCGCAACCGGCGGCCTGTGCTAAGGCGCAGTACGACATACCGGGAGAACAGCCTCGTGCCACACGTCCTGATTGCAGCCTATCCCTGGATCAAGGCCCTGCACGTGGTGGCGATCGTGAGCTGGATGGTGGGACTGCTCTACCTGCCGAGGCTCTTTGTCTATCATGCGGAGCGCGGCACACCTGGGTCGGAAACCTCCGAGACGTTCAAGGTCATGGAGAGCCGCCTGCTGAAGGTGATCATGCGGCCGGCGATGATCGCCACCTGGATCCTCGGGCTGACGCTGGCGGGAATTCCGGGGGTGGTTGAATGGAGCGCCGGGTGGATCTATGTGAAGCTCGCCGCGGTGCTGGTGCTGACCTGGTTTCACCACTGGCTGCTGGCGCGGTGCAAGGACTTCGCGTCCGACCGCAATACGGTGCCGGCCCGGCGCTACCGGATGATGAACGAGCTGCCGACCCTGGCGCTGATTGTCATCGTCGTGATGGTGGTGGTGAAGCCGTTCTGAGTCGTTTGACAAGGCCCCCCACTTGTGTAAAGGGATCCCGCACAGGCCGTTCGGTCGAGTATCGGGCAATCCCGTCCCCCCAATTCCTCCCCTATCTCGAGGCGCATTGAGTATCCCCGATGGATTTATCCACTGATTTCGAACAACTTTCTCTGGCCGATCTGAAGGCCAAGAGCCCCGCCGACCTCTTGCAGCTCGCCGAAGAGCTCGAGATCGAGAACGCGTCCTCCATGCGGAAGGGCGACATGATGTTCGCCATCCTCAAGGACATGGCGGAGGAAGGTGTCGAGATCTCCGGCGACGGGGTGCTCGAGGTGCTTCAGGACGGGTTCGGGTTCCTGCGCTCGCCGGAGGCGAACTATCTCGCCGGGCCCGACGACATCTATGTGAGCCCCAACCAGATCCGGAAGTTCGCGCTCCGCACCGGCGATACCGTCGAGGGGGTGATCCGGGCGCCGAAGGACGGCGAGCGGTATTTCGGGCTGGTGAAGGTCAGCCGGATCAACTTCGAGGATCCGGAAAAGGCCCGGCACAAGGTGCATTTCGACAACCTGACGCCGCTCTATCCCGACGAGCGGTTGACGCTGGAGGTCGAGGATCCGACGATCAAGGACAAGACGACGCGGGTGATCGACCTGGTCGCGCCAATCGGCAAGGGCCAGCGCGGGCTGATCGTGGCGCCGCCACGGACGGGCAAGACGGTGATCCTGCAGAACATCGCCAGCTCGATCGAAAAGAACCATCCTGAATGCTTCCTGATCGTGCTGCTGGTCGACGAACGGCCGGAGGAGGTCACCGACATGCAGCGGTCGGTGAAGGGCGAGGTGGTGGCCTCGACCTTCGACGAGCCGGCGACGCGGCACGTCGCGGTCGCGGAGATGGTGATCGAGAAGGCCAAGCGCCTGGTCGAGCACAAGCGCGACGTGGTGATCCTGCTCAATTCGATCACCCGGCTGGGCCGGGCATACAACACGGTGGTGCCGTCGAGCGGCAAGGTGCTGACCGGGGGCGTCGACGCCAACGCGCTGCAGCGGCCGAAGCGGTTCTTCGGTGCGGCGCGGAACATCGAGGAAGGCGGATCGCTGACCATCATCGCTACAGCGCTGATCGATACCGGCAGCCGGATGGACGAGGTGATCTTCGAGGAGTTCAAGGGCACCGGTAACTCGGAGGTGGTGCTGGACCGGAAGATTGCCGACAAGCGAGTGTTCCCGGCCATCGATATCCTGAAGTCCGGGACGCGCAAGGAAGAGCTGCTGGTCGACAAGGTCGATCTGACGAAGATGTTCGTATTGCGGCGTATCCTCAATCCGATGGGGACGACGGATGCGATCGAATTCTTGCTTGGGAAGCTGAAGCAGACGAAGACAAACTCCGAGTTCTTCGAGTCGATGAACAGCTGAGGCATCTGTACTTACGTATATTTGATGCGGCATGACCGACACCATCTTCGCTCAGGCGACGGCGCGTGGCGTGGCAGGGGTTGCGGTCATCCGGATCTCCGGTCCGGACGCCTTGGCGGCGGGCGGAGCGCTCGCAGGTAGGCTCGGGGCGCCGCGGCAGGCGGTGTTGCGCTGGCTGCGGGAACCGGGAAGTGGCGAACGGCTCGACCAGGCGATAGTGGTGAGTTATCCGGCGCCGGGGAGCTTTACCGGCGAGGATTGCGTCGAGCTGCAGGTTCATGGAAGCCAGGCGGTGTGCGGGTCGGTGCTGGCGGCACTCGGGCGTATCGCCGGCTTGCGGGCGGCGGAGCCGGGGGAGTTCACCCGGCGGGCGCTCATGAACGGGCGGCTGGACCTATCGCAGGTCGAAGGGCTCGCGGATCTGCTGGCGGCGGAAACGGCGGCGCAGCAGCGGCTGGCGCTCAATCTCATGGACGGCGCGCTGTCGCGGCGGGCGAGGGAATGGGGAGCGGACCTCGTCCGGAGCCTGGCGTTCGTGGAAGCGGTGATCGACTTTGCGGAGGAGGACTTGCCGGACGACCTGGTGGCGGAGGTGTCGGTAAGCCTTCGTGCGACCGGGGCGGCGATGCAGGCCGAGGTCGCCGGGAGTGCGATGGCGGAGCGGGTGCGCGACGGCTTCGAGGTGGCTCTGGTGGGCAAGCCCAACGTCGGCAAGTCGACCTTGCTGAACGCGCTCGCCGGGCGGGAGGCGGCGCTGACCTCGGAGGTCGCCGGGACCACGCGGGACGTCATCGAGGTGCGGATGGATGTGGGCGGCCTCGCGCTGACGCTTCTCGACATGGCTGGGCTTCGGGAGGCCGGAGGGCATATCGAGGCGATGGGGGTGGCGCGGGCGAGGGCAAGGGCGGCGGCGGCGGACCTGCGGGTGTTTCTGGTTGAGGCTACGGCGGACGCCTCCGGGTTGGGCGTGGTGCCGGTCGACGGGGACGTGATTGTGCTGGCCAAGGCGGATTTGCGGACGCGGGCCGAGGGCCTGGCGGTCTCCGGGGCGACGGGGGCCGGGCTGGACGATCTGGTGGCGGCGATTGCCGGGGAGCTGGGCAATCGGGCGGCGCGGGCGGGATCGGCCTCGCATGCGCGACAGCGCGACGCGATTGCGCGGGCGGCGGAAGCCGTGGCGGCGGCGTTGGAGGAAATCGGCCAGGTGGAGCCGAGGATCGAGTTGGTGGCGGAGGAGTTGCGGGGGGCGTTGCGGGCGCTTGATCTTCTGATCGGCAGGGTCGATGTAGAGGCGCTTCTCGACGTGGTGTTCCAGAGTTTCTGCATCGGCAAGTAGGAAGGTTGTTTCACGTGAAACATCGGGACTTCGACGTCGTGGTCGTCGGCGGCGGCCATGCCGGGACCGAGGCGGCGTTGGCGGCGCAGCGCATGGGGGCGCGGACCTGCCTGGTGACCCAGCGGCTGGACCGGATCGGGGCGATGTCGTGCAATCCGGCGATCGGGGGGCTCGGCAAGGGGCATATCGTCCGGGAGATCGATGCACTCGACGGGGTGATGGGCTGGGCCGCGGACCAGGCGGGGATCCAGTTCCGGCTGCTCAACCGGCGCAAGGGTGCGGCGGCGCAGGGGCCGCGCACGCAGGCGGACCGGGGGCTCTATCGGTCGGCGATCCAGCAGGCGCTGGCGCGGAGCGGCGTGGCGCTGGTGGCCGGTGAAGTTGTTGATCTGACGATTAAATCCGGCCGGATTTCCGGCGTTCGGCTGGCGGACGGTAGCGAAATTCAGGCGGTTGCGGTGATCCTGACGACGGGGACGTTTCTCCGCGGGGTAATCCATATGGGGGACGAAAGCCGGCCTGCCGGGCGGCTCGGCGAGGCGGCCACGGTCCGGTTGGCTGAGCGGATCGCGGAGCTGGCGCTGCCGCTCGGTCGGCTGAAAACCGGGACGCCGCCGCGACTGGATGGGCGGACGGTCGACTGGAAGAGGGTCGGCGTGCAGGCGGCGGACGAGGAGCCGGTCCTGTTCTCGTTTCTGTCGACGGGGCCGGTGAACCGACAGGTCTCGTGCGGGATCACGGCGACGAACCCGAAGACGCACGAGATCATTCGCGCGAACCTCGGGCGCTCGGCGATGTACGGGGGGCGGATCGACGGCGTCGGGCCGCGCTATTGCCCGTCGATCGAGGACAAGGTGGTGCGGTTCGCGGAGAAGGATTCGCATCAGGTGTTTCTGGAACCGGAGGGTCTGGAGGATACGACCGTCTATCCGAATGGCATCTCGACGTCGTTGCCGGCGGAGGTCCAGACAGCCTATGTGCGGTCCATGCAAGGCCTTGAAAACGTGGAGATAACCCAGCCGGGCTACGCCATCGAATATGACTATGTCGACCCGCGGTGCCTCGACCGACGGCTCGAGGTGAAGGCGCAGCCGGGGTTGTTTCTGGCCGGCCAAATCAACGGGACGACGGGGTACGAGGAGGCGGCGGGCCAGGGGATCGTGGCTGGGCTGAACGCGGCGGCCGCGGCGCTGGGGAAGGCGCCGATCGTTCTCGACCGGGCGACGGCATATATCGGGGTAATGATCGACGACCTGGTGACCCGGGGGGTGACGGAGCCGTACCGGATGTTCACCTCGCGGGCGGAGTACCGGCTGCACCTTCGGGCGGACAATGCGGACCAGCGGCTGACGCCGGCGGGGCTGGCGGTGGGGTGTGTTAGCGCGGCGCGGCGGGTGGCGTTCGAGCGGAAGCGGGAGGCGCTGGAGAGGGCGCGGGGGTTGGCGGAGGCGTTGACGGTTTCGCCCGATGCGGCACGGCTTTCGGGGTTGGAGGTCAACCAAGACGGGGTGCGGCGGTCGGCTTTCGCGTTGCTCGGGATGCCGGACACTGCGACCGAAAGGGTGGTGGCGCTATTTCCGGCGCTTGCCGACGTCGAAGTCGAGGTGCTGAACCAGGTGGCGATCGATGCAAGATATGCGCCTTATCTCGCGCGGCAGGCGCAGGATGTAGCGCGGCTACAGCGGGACGAAGCGGTGTCGCTGCCGGCAACGCTCGACTATGCGGAGATCGGAGGCCTGTCGGCGGAGTTGTGCGGCAAGCTCGAAAGGGTGCGGCCGGGGACGCTGGGCCAGGCGGCGCGGATCGAGGGGATGACGCCGGCGGCGCTGACCCAGGTGCTGCTGCGGGTGCGGCGCGAAGAGGCCCGTGCCGCCTCATGAGGCGCTGGGAATCGGCCGAGGATTTCCAGGCGGGGTTTGATGTTTCACGTGAAACAATGGCGGCGCTGGAGACACATCTGGCGCTGCTGGAGAAGTGGACGCCGCGGATCAACCTCGTTGCCAAATCGACCTTGGACGACGCTTGGGGTCGGCATTTCGCCGAACTCGGCGCAGCTTTGGGCGCTTCGCGCGCCGGGCGCGCGGCGGTGGCTCGACCTTGGGTCGGGCGCAGGGTTTCCGGGGCTGGTCGTCGCGGCCATTGCGGCAGAGGCGGCGCCGGATCTCACGGTCGACCTGGTGGAAAGCGACCAACGCAAGGCGGCTTTCCTGCGCGCGGTAATTCAGGCCACCGGGCTTCGCGCGATGGTCCACGATTGCCGGGTCGAATCGCTGGCACCGCAGGGGGCGGACGTGGTTTCGGCCCGGGCGCTGGCGCCGCTCGCGGGGCTGCTGCCGATGCTGGAAAAACATCGCCGACCCGGGGGTATTGGCTTGTTTCCGAAGGGCGGGACGGTGCATAAGGAGCTAACGGACGCCGCAATGGACTGGCGGTTCGACTACAAGATCCATCCCAGCCTTACCGAGCAGAAGGCGGCCATAGTGGAAATCGGAGCGATGTCTCGTGCATGATCCCGTCACCGCGCGGCGTGGGCCGCATGTGCTTGCGATCACCAACCAGAAGGGTGGCGTCGGCAAGACGACCACGGCGATCAACCTCGGCACGGCGCTGGCGGCACTCGGAAACCGGGTGCTGGTGATCGATCTCGACCCGCAGGGCAATGCCTCGACGGGACTTGGCATCGCCTCATCGGACCGGCGGTTCACCGCCTACGACCTGCTTTTCAGCGACGATCCGTCGCGGATCGAGACCTATGAGACGGTGGTGCCAAACCTGCGGATCGTCCCGGCCACGCCCGACCTGAGTTCGGCCGACGTGGACATGGTCTCGGACTCCCGGCGGCTGGTGAAGATGCGTCAGGCGCTCTCCGCGGGAGCCGGCGGGGTCAAGGAGCAGGACTATATCCTGATCGACTGCCCGCCTTCCCTGAACCTTTTGACCATCAACGCGCTGGTCGCGGCGGACTCGGTGCTGGTGCCACTGCAATGCGAGTTCTTTGCGCTGGAAGGCCTGTCGCAGCTGATGCGAACGGTGCAGACGGTGCGGAGCAGCAGCAATCCGGCGCTCCGGATACAAGGTATTGTGTTGACGATGTATGACAGACGCAATAACTTGTCGGCACAGGTCGCCGCTGATGTGAGAGACAACTTGGGCACGCTGGTCTACGACACCGTCATCCCCCGCAACGTCCGCCTCAGCGAGGCGCCGTCGCATGCGGTGCCGGCGCTGATCTACGACCGCAACAGCAGCGGCAGCGTCGCCTACCAGCGGCTCGCGGGCGAGCTGCTGGCACGGATGCGGGCGACGCAGGGCGTGGTCGAGGCGGTCTGAGGAGGATGACGGCGATGGAGCGCAAGGGTCTCGGGCGCGGGTTGTCGGCGCTGCTGGCGGATGTGGCGACGGTCGAGGAGGCGCCACGGCCCGAGGGCGTGCCGGCGCCGCGACGGCCTTCGGCGGACACGGTGCCGATCGACCGGATCCGGGCGAACCCGGATCAACCCAGGCGCGACTTCGACGAGAAGGACCTGCAGGAGCTGGCGGCGTCGATCCGCGAGAAGGGCGTGATCCAGCCGCTGATCCTGCGGGCTTGGCCGGGCGAGGCCGGGCAGTACCAGATCGTCGCCGGAGAGCGGCGGTGGCGGGCGGCACAGCTCGCCGGCGTCCATGAGTTGCCGGCGATCGTGCGGGATCTCAGCGACAGCGAGGTGCTCGAGCTTGCGATCATCGAGAACATCCAGCGCGCCGACCTCAATGCCTTCGAGGAGGCGCAGGGATACCGGCAGCTTATGGACCGCTTCGGGCATACTCAGGAGCGGCTGGCGGAGGCGCTCGGCAAGAGCCGCAGCCACATCGCCAATTTGCTGCGGCTGCTGACCCTGCCGGACACGGTGCTAGACATGCTGCGCGGCGGCAAGCTGACCGCCGGTCACGCCCGGGCGCTGGTGACCGCCAGTCATCCCGAGGCCCTCGCCCGCCAGGTGGTCGAGCGTGAGCTTTCCGTCCGGCAGACCGAGCAGCTCGCCCGGGCCGCGGCGACACCGCCCGCGACGCCGCGCGCCGCGACCCCGCGCGCTTCGGACAAGGATGCCGACACGCGGGCGTTGGAAGAGGACCTGACGGCCACGCTGCGACTGAAGGTCAGCATCGACCATCGGCCGGGTCAGCAGGCGGGCGAGCTCAGGATTCGCTACGGAACGCTCGAGGAACTCGACGGCCTCTGTCAGCTTCTGTCGCGGTGAGGCGGGCCACTCGGGGCGGGCGGCGGCGTTAACTCTCTATATTCCTTGAACTTGTCTTTAGTTTGTCGCGAGGGCAATCTTCCGGTGTGACAGCCGGGGGGCCTTCTTCATGTTTCCGTATCTTGAACAGCGCGTAGCCTACGGCCGCTCGATCCGCCAGCGGGCGATCTGCCTCCTCGAGGCGCACGGGCCCGAGGCGGTGAGCGAGGCGCGTCGGGCGGCCGCGGAGCCGGGGCTCGCCGCCGCTGAACGCTCGTTCTGGGAGGCGGTGGCGGCGCGGGCCGCGCGGCTCCTGCAGGCGCCGCCGGCGATGCCGGCGCACTGACCACTCTGGCGAAGACTTCGCCATGACCCGAGCCAGCCTCCCGCCTGCCCTCCCGACCCGTTCCCGGCCGTCGCCATGATGCTGGAGCGCCTGGACGAGCGGATCGCGCTCGGCCGCGCCATCCGCGAGCGCGCGACGGCGACGGTGGAGGAGCGCGGCCGGCTGGCCGAGGCCGCGGCGTGGGCGGCAGCGCGGGCGCCCGGCATCAGCGGATCGGAGCGGGATTTTCGCGAACACGTGGCGATGCGGGTGTCGCGGATGTTCGCGTTCGTAGGGTACGAGAAGCAGCACTAGACCGGCGGGCGGGGGGTCCATCCGCCAGGGGACGGCTGCATATCCGAACCGCGGGTCTGCTGGTTGCGGGCTTTTTCAAAGTATCTTTCGCTTCGGAATTTCCGAAGCGTCAGGCTGCCGGCTCCCAGTCGAAGCTGGCGCGGACCTGGCCGTGGTCGGAGTGGGTCCGGTCGGCGACCGGGACGTGGTCGTTGAAAAAGCGCATCTCCTTGAAGGCCCAGAGGCGGCGGTCCGACCAGTCGTAGAACTGCTCGGAGACCAGCACGTGGTCGATCACCTCGCGGACGTTGCGGTATTCGTGGCTGTAGTAGACATCGCCGAGCGAGCGGAGTTGCTGGAGCTGGACGCCGGTGTAAAGGCCGGCGTCGCTGCGCTTGGCCGCGGTGCTGGCGGCGACGACCCGGAAGCTCGGCTGGCCGGAGAGGACGGCGAGGACGTCGGAGAACTGGCCGTCGTTGAGATCGCCGAGCACCACCGCCGGGCGGTCGTTGCCGGTCATAGCGCGGTCGAGGATGATGCGGAGCGCGGTGGCCTCGGCGATGCGGCGGATGGTCGAGAGCGCGGTGCCGAGGGCGGCGCGGTGCGGGCGCAGGCGCGGGTCGTGGTATTCGGGGTCGTCGAGCGGGGTGGCGAGCTTGGATTTCAGGTGGGCGCAGAACACCTCGATGGGGGGCACCTCCGGCCGGCTGGCGCGGGCGTGGCCGACCGTCACCTGCAGGACCGAGCGGGCGAATTCGTCGATCTCGACGCGCACGCCCTCGTCCTCGTGGCTCGGGGTGAACTCGGGATCCGCCTCAGGGTCCACCTCGCGGTCGGCAGCCGGGGGCGCGGCACGGATCTCGGCCATCGTCTGGGCGCGCTTGACGAGGCGCATGGCATCGGGGAAGGCCTTGTGTCGGACGGTGGCGCGGATCTCCCACGGTGCGCGCACGGCGCAGGCTACCGCCACCCCGTCCCAGGCGCCATCGGTGATGAAGGCGAGTTGGTAGCCGTCGGTGAGCCCGGCGGCGGCGAAGACCGCCTCCAGCGCCTCGCGCGCCCAGACCTCCTGGAAGGCGATGACGTCGGCGTCGAGCCGGTGCAGCATTTCGGCGGCCCAGCCGACCTTGGCGGCGAACTCCTCGTCCGAGTAGGGCTTGCTCTGCGGGTACATCGCCCCGCCGGGAAGCTGGAGGTTGTGCAGGTTGAAGCTGGCGAAAGCGATGTCGCGCATGTTGCGGGCCATGAAAGCCTCCTGCGGGCCTGGGCCGGGTCAGTCTAGCACAATCGGTGGTCCTGGGGGCGGGCGGTATTTCTGACAAAAATAGTTGGACCAAGGGTTCCCGACTCAATTCATCGGATTTAAGGTCCCGACCGAAGGACGAGGGGGACGACTCATGCACCTGAAGAACATTCTCGCCGCTCCGGCGCTCCTGGCCCTGGCGGTGCCCGCGGCGGCGGCAGATCGCGCGGCGGTCCTGGACACCTATGCAAACATCGCCCAGGCCGGGTACGAGGACTCGCTGGCGACGGCGCAAAGCCTCGGCGAGGCGGTGGATGCGCTGATCGCCGCGCCCTCGGCGGAGGCGCTCTACGCGGCGCGGGCGGCGTGGATCGCGGCGCGAGTGCCCTACCAGCAGACCGAGGCCTTCCGCTTCGGCAACCCGATCGTCGACGAGTGGGAAGGCAAGGTGAACGCCTGGCCGCTGGACGAGGGGCTGATCGACTACGTCGACGCCACCTATGGCGGCGCCACCGACGAGAATCCCTATGCGGCGCTCAACGTCATCGCCAACCCGAGCTTCGCGCTCTCCGGCGGCACGGTGGACGCGGGCCAGATCACCCCGGAACTGCTCGAGACCACCATGCAGGAAGCCGATGCGATCGAGACCAACGTCGCGACCGGCTATCACGCCATCGAGTTCCTGCTCTGGGGGCAGGACCTGAACGGCACCGGGCCGGGCGCCGGCAACCGGCCCTGGACCGACTATGCCGAAGGCGACGCCTGCACCAACGGCAACTGCGACCGGCGCGGCGCATACCTGAAGGCGGCGACCGACCTGCTGATCTCCGACCTCGAGTGGATGGCGGCGCAGTGGGCCGAGGGCGGCGGCGCGCGCACCCATGTCACGGCCGATCCGGACGCCGGCATCGTCGCGATCCTGACCGGCATGGGGAGCCTCTCCTACGGCGAGCAGGCCGGCGAGCGTATGCGGCTCGGGCTGATGCTCCACGACCCGGAGGAGGAGCACGACTGTTTCTCCGACAACACCTACAACAGCCACTTCTACGACGGGATGGGGGTGCGGAACGTCTATTTCGGCTACTACGTGCGCGTCGACGGCAGCGTGGTGGGTGGGCCCTCGGTCTCGGACATGGTGGCCGAGGTCGATCCCGGGCTCGACGCCGAGCTGCGCGAGGCGCTGGATCACACCATCATCGCGCTGGGGGCAATCAAGACCGTCGGCGAGGCCGGCACCCACTACGACCAGCTGCTGGCCACCGGCAACACCGACGGCGAGGCGCTGGTGATGGCCGCCATCGACTCGCTGGTGACGCAGACCCGGTCGATTGAGCGGACGGTGTCGGCCCTCGGCCTGTCGCAGATCGCCTTCGAGGGCTCCGACAGCCTCGACAACCCCGACGCGGTGTTCCAGTAGCGCCCATGCGCCGGCTCGCCGCCCTCCTCGCGCTGTGGCCGGCCGCGGTCGCGGCCGGCGCTGCGGGCGCGGGCGTGCTGACGGTGATCCCACGCACGGCCGAGGAATCGGCGCGGGTGCAGGCGGTGACGGCGCCCACCAGTGACTTTTCGGTGCCCGAGCCGTTCGAGGCGCGGCCGGCGGGGGCCGCCACCTCGACCAAGCCGCCGGACGCCAACGCGTTCTCGCTCTCGAGCGCCAACATGTCGTTCGAGCGCGAGCTCGACTTCAAGGTCGGCAACGGCTTCTTCCGCAAGCTCTGGGTGACCGCACCGTCCTCGACCCGGGTGTCGGACGGGCTCGGGCCGCTCTTCAACGCCCGGTCGTGCCAGTCCTGCCACCTCAAGGACGGGCGGGCGCATCCGCCGACCGGGCCGGACGACCCGGCGGTCGGCATGTTCCTGCGGCTGTCGGTGCCGGGCGAGACCGCCGGCCTGCCGGCGCCGCTCCGCGATATCGCCGGCTACCGGGCCACCCTGCCCGAGCCGGTCTATGGCGGACAGTTCCAGACCTTCGGCGTCCCCGGCCTGCCCGCCGAGGGACGACTCGCGCTCCGCTACGAGGACGCGCCGGTGACGCTCGGCGACGGCAAGGTGGTGACGCTGCGCCGGCCGACCTATGCCGCGGCGGATCTCGCCTACGGGCCGATGCGGGCCGACGTGCAGATCTCGCCCCGCGTGGCGCCGCAGATGATCGGGCTCGGGCTGCTCGAGGCGGTGCCGGAGGCGGACATCCTGGCGCTGGCGGACCCGGACGACCGCGACGGCGACGGCATCAGCGGCCGGGCGAACCGGGTGTGGTCGGAGGTGCATGGGCGGGTGATGCTGGGGCGCTTCGGGGCCAAGGCGGGACAGCCCACCATCCGCGATCAGGCGGCGGCGGCGTTCTCGGGCGACATCGGCATCTCGACCCCGGTGCATCCGGAGAGCTGGGGAGACTGCACCGGGCCCGAGGCGGTCTGCCGGGCGCAACCCGACGGCGGGGCGCCGGAGGCCGACGACATGGTGCTCGATCTCGTGACCTTCTACAGCCGCAACCTGGCGGTGCCGGCACGACGGGACCCGGGGATTCCGCAGGTGCTGCGGGGCAAGCGGGTGTTCTACGAGTCCGGGTGCGCCGCCTGCCATCACCCGAAGTTCGTGACCGACCGGCTGGCGGACCAGCCGGAGCAGAGCTTCCAGCTGATCTGGCCCTATACCGACCTGCTGCTGCACGACATGGGCGAGGGGCTGGCCGATCACCGCCCGGAGGCGCTGGCCGACGGGCGCGAGTGGCGGACGCCGCCGCTCTGGGGGATCGGCCTGACCGAGACGGTCACGGGGCAGGCGAGCTTCCTGCACGACGGGCGGGCGCGGACGCCGCTCGAGGCGGTGCTTTGGCACGGAGGAGAGGCCCAGGCCGCCCGAGACACCGTGGCGCAGTTGTCCGAGGCGGACCGGGATGCTCTGGTCCGGTTCCTGGAGTCGCTGTGACATGATCCGCTGGTCTGTCGCGCTCGTCCTCGTCGCCGCCGCGCTGCCGGCCCGGGCGGATACCGATCATGCCGCCATTGCCGAGCGGGCGCTCAACCAGACCATCCTGCCCGGGTTCGAGGCGCTGGCCGCGGCGACGGCGGCGCTGGCGGCGGAAACGGACGCCGCCTGCGCCGGCCAGGGCCCGATCGAGGACGCCGGGGTGAAGACCGCCTACAATCAGGCGTTCGACGCCTGGATCGGGGTCGAGGCGTTCCGGTTCGGGCCGCTCGTGGAGGACAATGCCGGCTTCGCGTTGGCATTCTGGCCGGACACCAAGGGCTCGACGCCCCGGACGCTGCTGACGCTGCTGCGCGACGAGGATCCGGTGGTGGATGATCCGGAAGCGTTCGCGCATATCTCGGTGGCGGCGCGGGGGTTCTTCGCGCTCGACTGGCTGCTCTTCGATCCGGAGGCGGGTGGCATCGTCGCCGGGGCCTATTCTTGCCGGCTGCTACAGGCAATCGCGGGCGATGTGGCGCGGACGGCGGGGCAGGCGCTGGCGCGCTGGCGCGATCCCTGGGCCGGCATCCTCACGAGCGCCGGCGCGGCGGACAACCCGGTGTACTTCACGCCGGAGGAAGGGACGAAGGCGCTCTATTCAGCGCTGACCGATGCGCTGCAGGCGGATATCGATCTGCGGCTCGGGCGGCCGATGGGGACCTTCGATCGGCCGCAGCCGCGGCGGGCCGAGGCCTGGCGGTCGGGACGGTCGCTCGAGAATGTGGCGTTGTCGCTCGGCGCGCTGCGCGCCTACGCGGCGACGGCCTTCGGGCCGGCGATCGGCGAGGACTACGCCGGCAAGGTCGACGCGCGCTTCGATGCGGCGCTGGCAGCGGTCGACCGGGTGGGCGAGCCCATCGACGTGGCGGTGGCGACGACCCAGGGCCGGCTCCGGGTCGAGGCGCTGCAGACGGCGGTGGCGCATGTGCAGACCGAGATCGCCGAGCGGATCGGCCCGACGATCGGGGTGACGGCAGGGTTCAACGCAAGGGACGGAGATTGATCATGGCCGAGGTGGCAACGACGCGGCGGCGGTTCCTGCGGACGGCGGCGGGGATCGGCACGGCGGGGCTGATGCCGGCGATCGGCTGGGCGGCGGCGGGGGCGCCGGACTACCTGGCGGCGGCAGGGCTGAAAGACGGGAGCTTCTGCCTCGTCGGGTTGACGGAAGCAGGCGACGAATGCTTCCGGCTACCGCTGCCCGACCGCGGCCATGCGGCGGCGGCGCATCCGAAGCGGCCGGAGGCGGTGGCCTTCGCCCGGCGGCCGGGGACCTTCGCGCTGGTCATCGACTGCGCCGAAGGGCGCGAGGTGGCACGGCTGCACACCCCGGAGGGGCGGCACTTCTACGGGCACGGCGCCTTCACCGCCGACGGGGGGTTGCTCTTCACCACCGAGAACGCCATCGACGAGGGCACCGGGCGGCTGGGGATCTGGGACGCACGGGATGGATACAAGCGTCTGGGCGAGGTGGTGACCGGCGGGACCGGGCCGCACGAGGTGCGGCTGATGCCCGACGGGGCGCGGCTGGCGGTGGCGAACGGCGGGATCGAGACCGACCCGACATCGGGGCGGACCGAGCTCAACATCGCCACGATGCGCTCGAGCCTTGCCTATGTCGACGCCGGGACCGGGGATCTCCTCGACGTGCTGGCCCTCGACGAGCCGTTGCGGCTGAACTCGATCCGGCACATCGCCGCCGGGCGGGACGGGACGCTGGCGGCGGCGATGCAGTGGCAGGGCTCGGAGCTCGAACATCCGCCGCTCCTGGCGCTGCACCGGCCGGGGGCGGGCGCGCTGGAGCTGGTCGCCGCGCCGCCGGAGGTGCAGAGGCTGGCGCGGAACTATGCCGGCAGCGTGGCGGTGAGCGACGATGGGCGGCTCGCGGCCTATACCGCCCCGCGCGGCGGGCTGATGCTGGTCTTCGACATCGCCAGCGGCGCCGAGGTGGAGGTGGTGAATTCGGCGGACATCTGCGGCGTCGCCGCGGGGGGACAGGGGTTTGCCTGTTCCACCGGCGAGGGGCTGTTCCTGCGGCACGCAGGCGACGGCGGCGGGCCGGTCCGGCTCGACGGGCTGGCCTTCGACAACCACCTGGTGCGCATCTGAAGGGGCCTCTGCGCAAGTTGCGCAGAGGGGTCAAGTCATTGATAAGCCTTAAGACTGGTTGCGAAATTCATGTCTCGTTAACCGGCCGGATCAGCCGGCGAGCGCGATCATTCCGGCGCGGTCCAGGAGCACCAGCAAGAGGGTGATCGTCACTGCCGAGCCGGCGGTGGCGAAGAACAGCGCCGCCGCGCTGAGGCCGGGGCGGCCGAAGCGGGCGCCGAGGATCGGGTAGATGCTCATCATCGGGGCGGCGCAGAAGATGATGCCGCCGGCGCGCTGGGCGGGATCGAGGCCCGGCACCAGCATCAGCGCCAGGAACATCGCCAAGGGGTGCAGCACCAGCTTTCCGGCGGCGATGCCGGCGATCTCGGCCGGCGTGCCGCCCTTGCCGAGCCCGGCCATGGTCGCGCCGACGACGAAAAGCGCCAGCGGCCCAGCGACCGAGCCGAGGAGGGTGATCGGCCTCGCCAGCGCCTCCGGCAGATCGAGGCCGAGCGCGCCGACCGCGAGCCCGGCGGCGATGGCGATCAGAAGCGGATTGCGGAAGAGATTGCCGGCGATCCCGCGCAAGGTCTGGGCGAGCGTGCCGCGCGGTCCGCGGGCGCTGTCGCCGAGGACCATCGCCAGCGGCAGCAGCAGCAGGTTCTCCACCACCATGTTCTGGGCGAGGACCGTCGCAGCCGCGCCGCTGCCGATCACCAGGGTGGCGATAGGATAGCCCATGAAGCCGCTGTTGGCCGAGGACATGCCGAGGCCGTGGACCACCGCCGCGGCGAGCGGCTTGCCGGCCCGGCGCGCGAGAATGAGACCGAAGGCGAAAACCCCAAGCGTCGCCGCGGCGTAGGCGAGCATGTAGCCGCGGTCGAGCGGCCGGCCGGAGCCGGCGCCGGTCAGCGCGGTGAAGACCAGCGCCGGCAGGGCAATCCGGATCACGAAGCCGCCGAGCGCATCTGTCATTGCCGCCGCGATGTAGCCGGTGCGGGCGGCGAGCCAGCCGATGGCGATGACCAGAAAGACCGGGGCGATCACGGCGAGGACGGCGGCGGGCATTGCGGAGGCGGTTTCCCGGGGTTGGCGACGGGGCGATCAGACCCCGTGGCGACGGCGGCGACAAGCGGCCAGGTGCCGGGTTTCGGCCGTCATAAAGGGTTTACCATGTCGATCCTTGAGCCAACCGGGTATCTGCACTACATTCAAAGAGCCGGCGCCGGGCATGATCGGCGCGACAGCACGGAGGAGTCAGACCTAACTCATCATACCCCGGCGGTGCATGCCGCCACTCCCGCGGGCGCATTTTCGCCGCTGGCGGGTTCCACCGACAGCATGGATTTGCTGTCCGTGATCCTGGCCTCGCTCGAAGACGACAAGGCCGAGGAGATCGTTTCCATCCCCCTCGCTGGCAAGTCGGAAATGGCCGATCACATGGTCATCGCCTCCGGCCGTTCCTCGCGGCAGGTGGCGGCGATCTCCGAGAAGCTCGCCGACCGCCTGAAGCAGGAACTGGGCC
The DNA here is from genome assembly GCA_963798385.1 of uncultured Alphaproteobacteria bacterium. Taxonomy (GTDB): domain Bacteria; phylum Pseudomonadota; class Alphaproteobacteria; order Rhodobacterales; family Rhodobacteraceae; genus Amaricoccus. The sequence goes on from CAWCTE010000001.1 coordinate 382,741, forward strand.
TCATCCCCCGGGTCGAGGGCAAGGACACCGGCGACTGGGTGCTGATCGACGCGGGCGACGTCATCGTCCACGTATTCCGCCCCGAGGTGCGCGAGTTCTACCAGCTCGAGAAGATGTGGATGCCGCAGACGGCGCGTCCGCAGGCCGTCCGCCCGCTGGCCGCCGACACGGCCTGACCCTGCGTTGCGGCTGACGATCGCCGCGGTGGGCCGCCTGAAGGCAAGCCCGGAGGCGGAGCTCGTCGCCGACTATCTCGCCCGGTTCGACCGCACCGGCCGCCCGCTCGGCCTCGGCCCGGCCCGGATGGTGGAGGTCGAGGACCGCCGCGGTGGCGGACCGGCCGCGGAAGCGGCGCTCCTGGTCGCCGCGATCCCGAAGGGCGCCGTGCTCGCGGTGCTGGACGAGCGCGGCACCCAACTCGACTCCCCGGAATTTGCAACGCTCCTGCGCCGAATCGCCGACGACGGGGCGCGGGACCTCGCGTTCGCCGTAGGTGGCGCGGACGGGCTCGATGCGGCGCTTCGGGACAGCGCCAGCCACGCGATTTCCTTCGGCAGGATGGTCTGGCCGCACCTTCTCGTGCGGGCGATGCTCGCCGAGCAGCTCTACCGCGCCGCGTCGATCCTCGCCGGCAGTCCCTACCACCGGGGCGGCTGAGGGGGCGGCACCGCCGCCCCTCCTGCACAAGCCCGGGATCAGGCGGCTGCCCGGCGCCGGGCGCGGAGCGCGCCGATGCCGCCGAGGCCGGCCACGATCAGCCAGACGCTCGCCGGCAGCGGTACCGCCGCGGCGGTGATGACGCCGGCCGCAACCGGAAGCACCGTCTTGTAGCCGGCGGTGCCATCCGCCTCGCCCGGGCCGAAGCCCTGGCCTTCGGACAGGAAGCCGCCGTGAAGGACGATTTCCCGCAGGCCGAGCGGCAGCAGGTCGGCCGCCGAGAACGGCGCGCCGGTCTCGGCGTTCAGCCCGAAGGCCGGTGTCGAGGAAAGGTCGTAGATTTCGTGGAAGTTGACCTTTCCTTTCGGCGCCATCGGGAAGCTGCCGTCCCCTTGGCTCAGGTTGAGGATGATCGGGCCGTAGAAGGGAACGCCTTCGGCCAGCTCGATGATCCCGTCGCCATCAGTATCCGCACCCCCGGAAAAGCTCGGGGTGACGGCCTGCGAGGGCTTGCCGTCCGGCCCGAAGGTGCCGTGGATGTGCTGGACGTGCAGTTGGTCGGGCGCGAGCCCCCTGGCCTTGATATGCACGTCGAGCAGGTAGGTCGCGGTATCGAGCGCGAGGGTCGCGCGCCCGGATACCCCGGACCCGCTCAGCGGGTTGAGGTCCGCGACGTAGTTGAGCGTCGAGGCCATCGATGCTGCCGGCAACCCGAGGGCAACCGCCATCGCCAGAAGTGGGGTCTTTCTCATCAGTTCAGGGTCCTCCATGTCTGCGCGAAAGAGTTCCGCGCCTACTGGGGACGGAGCGGCGCCGCGAAAAGTTTCGGATTCGGACCGGAAAGCTGGCGTCCTTCGGGTGCCGGTATCCCAGGGGTGACAAATCACCCGCAATGGAGTAAACGAAGGCGCTCGGAGCTCTGAGGAGGCTGCTGCATGACATTTGTCCGGATCATCGCCCGACCGTGATCGGCCCGGACCGGGCCGCTCGGCCCGTCACTCTCATGCGCCTGCCCTTTTCCCGCAATCCAGTCTCCAGGCTTCCGCCATGCTCCGATTCTTCGAGTCGCTCGTCGATCCGTACGTCCCTTACGCCGAGTCCGACACGCCGCCGGACCGGCTCTGGCCGTTCCTGAACGAATATCTGCGGCCCGCGCGCCGGATCATGGCCTGGGCGGCGCTGTCGGTGCTGGTCGTGGCGCTGATCGAGGTCTGGCTGATCTGGTATCTCGGGCGGCTGGTGGACGTGCTCGGCACCACCACCCCCGCCGAGGTCTGGCGCGAGCACGGGCTCGAGCTTGGGCTGGTGGCGCTGTTCCTCCTGGTGCTGCGGCCGCTGATCCAGGGGGGAAGCGCTGCGCTCCTCAACCAGTCGCTGATGCCCAACGTCGGCACCATCGTGCGCTGGCGCAGCCACCGGCACGTGCTGCGGCAGTCGGTGGGCTGGTTCCAGAACGACTTCGCCGGGCGGATCGCCAACCGGATGATGCAGACGGCGCCCGGCGGTCGGCGAGGTGACGTTCCAGACCTTCGACGCGCTGGTCTATTCGGCGGTTTATCTTGGCGGGGCGCTGTGGCTGCTCAGCGACAGCGATCCGCGGCTGGCGGTGCCGCTCGTCATCTGGCTCGGGCTCTACCTCTGGCTGGTGGCCTGGACGGTGCCGCGGGTCGGGCGGGCGTCGAAGGCGTTCTCCGACGCGCGCTCGGCGATCACCGGGCGGATCGTCGACAGCTATACCAACATCCAGTCGGTGAAGCTCTTCGCCCATACCCGCGAGGAGGAAGCCTACGCCGGCGAGGCGATCGAGCATGCGCGCGAGACCTTCGCCGGGCAGATGCGGGTGATCACGGTGATGGACTTCGGGCTGACGGTGATCAACGGCTTCCTGATCGTCGCGGTCTGCGGCTATGCGTTGGTGCTCTGGCAGCAGGGGACGGCGAGCATCGGCACGGTTGCCGCGGCCTCGGCGCTGACGCTGCGGCTCAACGCCATGACCGGGTGGATCATGTGGTCGCTTTCCTCGCTCTTCCAGAACGTCGGGGTGATCCGCGAGGGGATGGAGACGATCGCCCAGCCGATCCAGCTCGCCGACGCCGTCGGCGCTGCCGAGCTCGACGTCGCCCGTGGCGAGATCGTCTTCGACCGGGTGAGCCATCACTATGGTCGCGGCTCTGGCGGGCTGCGCGACGTGGCGCTGACCGTCCGGCCGGGCGAGAAGGTGGGGCTGGTGGGCCGCTCGGGGGCGGGCAAGTCGACGCTGGTCAACCTCTTGCTGCGGTTCTACGACCCGGAGGGCGGCGCGATCCGCATCGACGGGCAGGACTTGCGCGGCGTGACCCAGGACAGCCTGCGGCGGCGGATCGGCATGGTGACCCAGGATCCGTCGCTGCTGCATCGCTCGGTGCGGGCCAATATCGTCTATGGTCGCCCCGAGGCGAGCGAGGCGGAGATGATCGCGGCGGCGCGCCGGGCGGAGGCGCACGACTTCATCCTCGGGCTCGCCGACCAGACAGGGCGGTCGGGCTATGACGCCCAGGTCGGGGAGCGCGGGGTGAAGCTCTCCGGCGGCCAGCGGCAGCGGATCGCGCTGGCGCGGGTGATCCTCAAGGATGCGCCGATCCTGGTGCTCGACGAGGCGACCTCGGCGCTCGACAGCGAGGTGGAGGCGGCGATCCAGGACACCCTCTACGGGGTGATGCAGGGCAAGACCGTCATCGCAATCGCCCACCGGCTTTCCACCATCGCCCGGATGGACCGGATCGTGGTGCTGGACGAGGGGCGAATCGCCGAGGAGGGTAGCCATGCGGAGTTGCTGGCCCAGGGCGGGCTCTATGCGCGCTTCTGGGAGCGGCAGTCGGGCGGCTTCCTGGCCCTGGAAGCGGCGGAGTGAACCGCCGCCGCTTGCCCGCCCTGCCCCGCACGGGCAGGGTGGCGCCCGCCCCGAGAGGAGAAGACACGTGATCCGCCATACAGTCCAGTTCCGCCTGCGCCACCCGGATGGTTCGTCCGAGGAGGCGGCCTTCCTCGACGCCGCCCTGGCTCTCGCCGCCCTGCCGATGGTGCAGGACTTCGAGCGGACGCGGCAGGTCAGCGGCAAGAACCCCTACCGCTTCGGCTTCGCGATGAGCTTCGCGGACCAGGAGGCCTACGACGCCTACAACGACCATCCGGTCCATGTCGCTTTCGTGCGCGATCGCTGGGCCGCCGAGGTTGCGGAGTTTCTCGAGGCGGACTACGTCGCGCTCTGACCCGGCCTTCGTTCGGGCCGAGCATTTGCCATCGGCGGGCTGCCACCCCACATTCCTGACGGGCCTCTGGGCGGCGCGCGGATTTTAGCGAAGATGAATCTCTGTGATATTAAGATGATAACCTACCTTGCACGCGTGCAAGGTCCGCGCCGGCCCGTCGTTCGGGGCTGCGCATGAGGCTGTTCGCCGATCTGATCGACGCCTTCGCCCGCGCCGAAGGGCCGCCCCCGGACCGGTTGTGGCGGTTCCTGCGCTGGGCGCTGAAGGGGGCTTTTCCGGCGATCTTCTTCGGCTTCGCCATCTCCGTGGCCGTCGGCGCCACCGAGGTGGGTGCCGCCTCGGTGATCGGCTGGCTGATCGACCTCGCCCAGGCGCGGGGACCGGCGGAGCTCTTCGCGGAGAGCTGGCACCTCCTGCTGGCGGCGGCGGCGTTCTTCCTGGTGCTGCGGCCCGCGCTGATGGGGCTTGGGGCGGTGCTGAACGCGGTGACGCTCGGGCCGAACCTCTATCCGCTGGTCCTGTCGCGCCTCAACCGCCACACGCTCGGCCAATCGCTGTCGTTCTTCGACGACGACTTCGCCGGCCGCATCGCCCAGAAGCAGCAGCAGACCGCCCGGGCGATCACCGACGTGGTGTCGGAATCGGTCAACACCCTCGGCCTCGCGGTCACCGCGATCATCGGCGCCGTGGTGGTGGTCGGGGCCGTCAACCTGTGGCTGGCCCTGGCGATGCTGGTCTGGCTCGGCGGCTACGTGGTGCTGATCCGCCGCTACATGCCCCGGATCCGCACCCGCTCGAAGGCGCGGGCGGCGGCGCGGGCGGTGGTGACCGGGCAGGTGGTCGACACCATCACCAACATCGCCACGGTGAAGCTCTTCAGCCACGGCATCCACGAGGACGAGGCGGCGCTGGACGCGCTGGCTTCCTACCGCGGCGCCACCATCGACTTCGGAACGACCAGCGCCGGCTTCCGGTTCTGGCTGATGACCCTCGCCGGCGCCCTGCCGGTGGTGCTGATCGGCGGCGCTCTCTGGTTCTGGAGCCGCGGCGTCGCCAGCGCCGGCGACATCGCCACCGCCGGCCTCCTCTCGACGCGGTTGGCGCAGATGTCGGGCTGGGTGTCGATGACGGCGATGGGGATCTTCACCAACGTCGGCGAGATCGAGGACGGGATGCGGACCCTGGCGCCGCCGCACACCATCATCGACAGCGACGGGGCGGTGGCGCCGGATCGGGCGCGTGGTGCGGTGGACTTCGAGGAGGTCCGCTTCGGCTACGGCCGGCCGGCCGCGGCTCTGGATGGGTTCACGCTCCACGTCCGACCGGGAGAGCGCGTGGCGCTGGTCGGGCGCTCCGGCGCCGGCAAGACGACGGCGGTGTCGCTGCTGCTCCGGCTCTACGAGGTCGAGGGCGGACGGATCCTCCTCGACGGGGTCGACCTGCGCGACATGACCCAGGACGCGCTGCGGGCGCAGATCGGCACGGTCCGCCAGGAAACCGCGATGTTCAACCGCTCTGCGCTGGAGAACATCCGCTACGGCAAGCCGGACGCGACCGTCGATGAGGTCCACGAGGCGGCGCGTCGGGCGGAGGCGCACGACTTCATCCTCGGCCTGCGCGACTTCCGGGGGCGGACCGGCTATGAGGCGCATCTCGGCGAGCGGGGGGTTAAGCTCTCCGGTGGGCAGCGGCAGCGGATCGCGCTGGCGCGGGTGATCCTGAAGAACGCGCCGGTCTTGGTGCTGGACGAGGCGACGAGCGCGCTCGACAGCGAGGTCGAGGCGGCGATCCAGGACACGCTCGACACGGTGATGGAGGGCAAGACGGTGATCGCCATCGCCCACCGGCTGTCGACCATCGCCCGGATGGACCGGATCGTGGTGCTCGAGGACGGACGGATCGTCGAGGAGGGCACCCACGCGGCGCTGCTGGCGCGGGGTGGTCTCTACGAGCGGTTCTGGCGGCGCCAGTCGGGCGGGTTCATCAACCTCGCGGCGGAATGAGGCTCGACCAGGCGCTGGTGGCAGCCGGGCTCGCCCCGAGCCGGGCGCGGGCGCAGGCGCTGATCGCGGCCGGGGCGGTTCGGGTCGACGGCCGGGAAGCGGGGCGGGCGGCGGCGCAGGTGGCCGACGGGGCGCGGCTGGAGGTCGTCGGAGATCCGCTGCCTTATGTGTCGCGGGCGGCGCTGAAGCTGCGGCATGCGCTGGAGGTGTTCGGGCTCGATCCGCGTGGGGCGGTGGCGCTCGATCTTGGGGCGTCCACCGGCGGGTTCAGCCAGGTGCTGCTGGAGGCCGGGGCGGCGGAGGTCTGGGCGGTGGACGTGGGTCACGGGCAGCTTGCGGCGGAGCTGCGCGGGGCGGCGGGGCTTCATCTCATCGAGGGGCTGAACGCGCGGGATCTCAGTGAGGCGCATGTGCCGGCGCCGGAGTGGATCGTCGCCGACCTGTCCTTCATCGCCCTCGAGAAGGCGCTGCCGCCGGCGCTGGCGCTGGCGCGGCCCGGGGCGGTGCTGGTGGCGCTGATCAAGCCGCAGTTCGAGGTGGGTCGGGCTCGGGTCGGCAAGGGCGGTGTGGTGCGGGATCCGGAGGCGCAGGCGGCGGCGCGAGACGGCGTGCGGCGATTTCTCGAGGCGTCGGGCTGGGCGGTGATCGGCGAGGCGGAGAGTCCGATCGCCGGTGGGGACGGCAACGCGGAGTTCCTGATTGCGGCCCGAAAGCCCGCCGAGGGCACGTCAGCGCACGCGTGCGCTGGCGACTAAAGTATTGATTTATATTGACGATCTCCGTCGCGTTAACCGGGCGGAAAGAGGTGTTAACGACGCTTCAGACGGCGGCGAGGAGGTCCCGCAGGTCGAGGCGTTCGGTGATCATGCGGAGGTTGCCGTCGGCGTCGCGGGGCCACTCGGCTTCCGGGCGGTCCCAGTAGAGCTCGACGCCGTTGCCATCCGGGTCGCGCAGGTAGAGGGCCTGGCTGACGCCGTGGTCGGAGGCGCCGTCGAGCGGGATTTTCGCCGCGGTCAGACGCCTGAGAGCGTCGGCGAGGTCGCGGCGGGTGGGGTAGAGGATGGCGGTGTGGAAGAGGCCGGTGTGGCCGGGGGGCGGCGGGGTGCCACCGAGGCTCTCCCAGGTGTTGAGACCGATGTGGTGGTGGTAGCCTCCGGCGGACAGGAACGCGGCCTGGGTGCCATACTTCTGCATGAGCTCGAAGCCGAGCACGCCGGAATAGAAGGCGATGGCCCGGTCGAGATCGGCGACCTTGAGATGGACGTGGCCGATCCGGGTGCCGGGCGCGACGGGGGTAGCCATGAGCGATCTCCAACGCTGTTGACGAAGTCAAGATAATGCGCGGCGGTGCCGCGGGTAAGACGATAGTTTGGAAACGACGGGTTTCCGGAGGGGCGATGCCGGAGGTGACGATCGAGCGGCTGGGGCGGGAGGGGGACGGGATCGTCGGCGACCTGCGGCTGCCGTTCTCGCTGCCGGGCGAGCTCTGGCGGCTGGAGGCGGGCGAGGCGCCGGAGCTTCTGGGGCCGGCGCCGGACCGGGTGGCGCCGCCCTGCCCGAAGTTCGGGCGCTGCGGCGGTTGCATGGTGCAGCACGCTTCCGACGGGTTTGTCGCGGCGTGGAAGACCGACACCATCCGGCGGGCGCTGACGGCGCGGGGGATCGAGGCGGTGCTGCGGCCGATCCTCACCTCGCCGCCGGCGTCGCGGCGGCGGGCGGTGTTCTCCGGGCGGCGGACGCGGAAGACGGTGATCGTCGGGTTTCACGGGCGGCGGTCGGAGGTGCTGGTGGAGGCGGCGGACTGCCGGGTGGTGCGGCCGGAGATCCTGGCGGCGCGGCCGGCGCTGGCGCGACTGACCGGGCTCGGGGCGAGCCGGTCGGGGGTGCTGCGGCTGACGGTGACGGTTGGGCCGGCCGGGCTCGATGTCGAGGTGGCCGGCGGGCGGCCGCTCGACGCGGCGCTGCGGGTGGCGCTGGCGGCGGAGGCGGAGGCGGCGGATTTCGCGCGGCTCACCTGGGAGGGCGAGACCGTGGCGCTGCGGCGCCCGCCGTTCCAGGTGTTCGGCTCCGGGCGGGTGGTGCCGCCGGCGGGGGCGTTCCTGCAGGCCACGGCGGAGGGCGAGCGGGCGCTGGTCGCCGCGGTGGGCGAGACGGTGGCGGGGGCGCGGCGGGTGGCGGATCTCTTCGCCGGGTGCGGGACGTTCTCCCTGCCGCTGGCGGGCACGGCGGAGGTGCTGGCGGTGGAGGGGGAGGCGGCGATGCTCGCGGCCCTCACAGCGGGTTGGCGGCAGGCGCCGGGGCTGAAGCGGGTGGAGACGGCGGCGCGGGATCTCTTCCGGCGGCCGCTGCTGGCGGCCGAGCTCGAGGGGTTCGATGCGGTGGCGATCGACCCGCCGCGGGCCGGGGCGGAGGCGCAGAGCCGGGAGCTGGCGCGCTCAGGCGTGCCGGTGGTGGCGGCGGTCTCCTGCGATCCGGCGACGTTCGCGCGGGATGCGGCGATCCTCGTGGCCGGCGGCTATCGGCTGGAGTGGGTGCAGCCGGTCGACCAGTTCCGCTGGTCCGGGCACGTGGAGCTGGCGGCGCGGTTCAGCCGTTGAAGGCTACTTGGGGAAGAGCAGGGTGACGATGGCACGCGCGCCCCAGCCGTCGGGGCCGAACTCGGGCGACTCCGCCCAGTAGCGGGCGCCGATGCCGAACTGCACCCGCTGGTTGCCGATCTTCACCAGCTGCTGCACGCCGGCGTTGATCGGGACCGACCACTGGCTGTTGGTCCAGTCGTAGGTCGACTCGGTGTTGAGGAAGAACGAGGTCGCCTTGGGCGTCGTGTAGTTGACGAAGGGCTGCAGGAAGGTGGCGGAGATGTCGCCGTCGGCGCTGTCGCCGGTGACCGACCAGATGTGGTTGGCGAGGCCGCCGACCGTCCAGGGGCCGGACTGCTTGAGCACGACGCCGGTGAGGCCGGCGCCCCACTGGTTGGTGGCGATGCCGTCGGTGGCGGTGGGGATGAGGAAAGCCGGGCCAGCGCCCCAGATGATGCCGGAGGCGGTGGGCTTCTTGGGCGAGAAGAAGAAGCTCTGGGTGGTGGCGCCGAGGCCGAACTGCGAGCCCTCGCCCGGGATGATGCCATCCTGCCACACGACCGGGACGATGGTACGGGAGATGACGTTCCAGTTCTCGGAGATGGAGATCGGGATCACCGGCTGGATGTTGACGTAGCTCTGGTGGCCATCACCGTCGAGGCCGAAGCCGTCGTTGTAGTTGTACTGGAAGGGCACGCTGATGAGGCTCGCCACCGGGTTGGCGAGTTGCTTGGCCAACTCCGCGTCGCTGTCCTGGGCGAAGCCGGCGGAGGCAGCGCCGCAAAGCGCGAGGGCAAGGGCGAGGAGGCGTGTCATCGATCTTCTCCCGTGGGTTCGAAAGATGCTGGCAGGTGTTGCCAGGAGACGCAACGAGTGAAGATGACGCGGGACCGGCGTGTGGCACGGCGGCATCAGCCGATGCGGCCGCCGGCGTCGCCGACTTGGCCGCGGTGGAGGAGGAAGTGGTCGAGGAGGACGCAGGCCATCATCGCCTCGCCGACGGGGACGGCGCGGATGCCGACGCAGGGGTCGTGGCGGCCCTTGGTGACGATCTCGGTTTCTTCGCCGGTCATGGTGATGGTGCGGCGGGGGGTGAGGATCGAGGAGGTGGGCTTGACGGCGAAGCGGGCGACGATGTCCTGGCCCGAGGAGATGCCGCCGAGGATGCCGCCGGCGTGGTTGGAGGAGAAGCGGGGCTGACCGTCGTTGCCCATGTAGATCTCGTCGGCGTTCTCGGAGCCGGTGAGGGCGGCGGCGGCCATGCCTGCGCCGATCTCGACGCCCTTGACGGCGTTGATGGTCATCAGGGCCATGGCGATGTCGCTGTCGAGCTTGGCGTAGACCGGGGCGCCGAGGCCGGGGGGGACGCCGGAGGCCACGAGCTCGATGACGGCGCCGATGGAGTTGCCGGACTTGCGTAAGCCGTCGAGGTAGGTGGCCCAGTCGGCGGCGGCGGTCGGGTCGGGGCACCAGAAGGGGTTTTTCGGCAGCTCGTCCCAGTCCCAGGCGGCGCGGTCGATGGCGCGGTCGCCGATCTGGACGAGGGCGCCGCGGATGCGGGCCTGGGGCAGGAGCTCGGCGAGGACGGCGCGGGCGACGCCGCCGGCGGCCACCCGGGCGGCGGTCTCGCGGGCGGAGGAGCGGCCGCCGCCGCGGTAGTCGCGGAGGCCGTATTTCAGGTGGTAGGTGAGGTCGGCGTGGCCGGGGCGGAATTTCGCCGCGATGTCGCCGTAGTCCTTGGAGCGCTGGTCGGTGTTCTGGATCTGCAGGGCGATGGGGGTGCCGGTGGTCACGCCCTCGAAGGTGCCGGAGAGGATGGCGACCTGGTCGGCTTCCTGGCGCTGGGTGGTGAAGCGGGACTGGCCCGGGCGGCGGGCGTCGAGCCAGGGCTGGATCGCGGCCTCGGTGAGCGGGATGCCGGGGGGGCAGCCGTCGATGACGCAGCCCAAGGCAGGGCCGTGGCTCTCGCCCCAGGTGGTGACGGTGAAGAGACGACCGAAGCTGTTGAACATGCCCGCCCCTTAGCGCCTGCGCGGGTGGAAGGGAAGGCCGGGCGTGTGCGCGCGCGGTCCCTGCACACAGTGTGCAGGGGGGTCATGCTATTGATTTCGTTAGACGTCGGCGTCGAAATTTACTTTCCGTTAGGCGGATTACTGTGGATCGTCGCCGGGGAAGATCCGGTTCCAATCCTTGGCCATGTCGATCAGCACCCAGCCCTGCTCGGGCGCGGCGTCGAGCGCCACGTCGAGCTTGCCGAACTCGGTGTCGCGGTCGTAGGCGTATTCGCGTTCCGCGTCGGTGTGGTGGACGATCATGCCGAGGCGGGTGCCAGGGGCGTCCATGGTGGTGTACTGCAGCATCTGCATGTCGCCGTCGGAATTGCCGAAGGCGGCGATCGGCCGGCGGCCGATGTGGGAGTTGATGCCGACGGGCTTGCCGGCCTTGTCGTTGACGAAGTCGACCTTCGGGAGGCGCATGAGCACCGGGGCGCCGTCCTCGATGCTGAACTCGGTCTCGATCGAGGAGCCCACCACCTGTTCCGGCGGGATGCCGTAGACGCCTTCGGTCCAGGGCCGCATGAACTCGATGCCGCCGCCGGAGACGATGAAGGTCTTGAAGTCGTGGGCGCGGAGATAGGCGAGGAGCTCGAGCATCGGCTGGTAGACGAGCTCGGTATAGGGCCGGTCGAAGCGCTTGTCCTTGGTGGTGGCGATCCAGTCCTCGACGATGGTCTCGAAATCGGCGGTGCTCATGCCGGCGTGGGTGGCGGCGATGATCTCGACGATGCCGTGCTCGCCCGAGGCGGCGAGGGCCTTGAGGTCGCCTTCGAGCACGGCCTGGAACGGCTGGGTGGTCTTCCACTCGGGATGGTCGGGGGCCATCGCCTTGACCCGGTCGAGGGCGAAGGCGAGCTGGGTGTACATCGGATGCTCGACCCAGAGCGTGCCGTCGTTGTCGAAAGTGGCGATCCGCTCTTGCGCGGGGACGTAGCCGGCGGAGCCCTCGGTGGTCACGGCCTCGACGAAATCGACGATGGCGGATTTGGCGCCGCCGTCGTTCCAGGACGGGAGCGGGTCGGTCTGGGCCCAGACCTGTGCGGCGAAGGCCGTGGCGAGGCCGGCGGCCAGAAGCGGGGTCAAGCGCATGGTTTCGGTCTCCTCCAAAGTGCCGCGGCCCCGGATCAGGAGGGCCGCGGCGTCCGGGTCAGTTGCCGCTCGGCAGGCCGAGCTTGAAGCCCTGCTTCTCGAGCTGCTCGCGAACGTTCTCGAACTTCTCGTAGTTCGAGATGGTGATCGGGCCGGTATATGTCTCGCTCTGAAGCTTGCGCGGTGGGTACTCCACGTAGGTCTTCATCAGGTCGCCGACCGCTTGGTTGGCCGGAACCACGGCCCAGGTGCTCTCCTTGAAGTTGGTCATGAAGATGTCGTAGCGCTCCTGGGGGTCGGCGAGCAGGTCGAAGACCTGCGGGACCGTCGCGACATAGCTCGAGGCGCCCTTCCAGCCGAGGTTGGTGTCGACGGCGAGGCCGCCGGTCGCCATGCCGTCGTCGCCGCGCAGGTTGAAGACGTACTTGAAGTTGCCGACGCGCGCCGCACCCGGGCTGAGCTCGTCCTCGGTGAAGTAGAACCAGTCCTTCCGCGGGTCCGGGCCGGTGCCGGTCATCACCGGCGTGATGTCGTAGCTGTCGAAGATGATCGGCTGGCCGTCGCGGTCGTTCTTGGGAAGGTCCACACCGGCAAGGGACGCGAAGGTCGCCATGAGGTCGAGGCCGCCGACGATGTCGTCGCTCTTGGAGCCGGCCGGTACGTGACCCGGCCAGCGGACCATCGACGGGACCCGGTTGCCGCCTTCACGGACCGTGCCCTTGGTGCCGCGGAATGGGGTATAACCGGCGTCCGGGTAGACGTCCTGCCAGGCGCCGTTGTCGACGGTGTAGAAGACCACGGTATTGTCGGCGAGACCGAGCTCATCGAGCTTTTTGAGAAGGTCGCCGACGCGGCTGTCAAGCTCCACCACCGAGTCCGCATACTTGGATTTCGAGATGGATTTGCCCTCGAATTCAGGCGCCGGCAGGTTCGGCTGGTGGTTCTTCATGAAGTTGACGTTGATGTAGAACGGCGTGTCCGGGCTCTTCGCCGCGTCGTCGAGGAACTCCATCGCCGCCTTTTCCACGTAGGCGTCAAGGAAGGGGATGCCGACCACGCCCTTTTCCGGCGTGTCCTCGTACTCGCCGTTGACCTTGAAGTCCTCCTTCGCCGTCTCGCCGGCATTACCGGAGAGCGCGCCCTTGGTCGACTTGGTGAAGATCTCGCGAAGCTCCGGGCTCATTTCCGGGAACCACTTCGGGTCCGGATAGGTGTAGGCGTTGAGGTGGTAGAGGAAGGCATACTTCATCACGTCGTAGCCTTGGGCGTTCGGGAGGGCGTAATCGCTCTCGCCGAGGTGCCACTTGCCGGTGAAGTAGGTTTTGTAGCCCGCCTCCTTCAGAACGGAGCCGAGCGTCCATTCCGCGTGCGGCAAGCCGCCGCCCTGACCCTGGAAGGCGACGGTGGTCATGCCCGAGCGGTTGGGGATGCGGCCGGTCTGGATCGCGGCGCGTCCGGGGGTGCAGCTCGGCTGGCCGTAGAAGTTGGTGAAGACCATGCCTTCTTCGGCGAGCCTGTCGAAATTCGGCGTGGGCATGCCGCGTGCGGCGCCGCCGAGATAGGGTCCGAGATCGCCCCATCCGGTATCGTCGGAGACGATCAGGAGAATGTTGGGCTTTTCCGCCTGAGCGTGCGCCACGCCGGCGGCCATGGCCAGCGATGCCCCGAGCAAGATGCTACGGCACGTTCGATCGATCTTGAGCAAGGGCCCCTCCCTCGGTGATCCCGCCGCACGCAAACGCCCGGCGGGAGCCGGTCGGACCGCGGCCGCGCCATCGTGCGCGCCCGGTCGCCCCAGTCAACCGTCCATTGCGTCGCATTGCGGCGATCCGGCCTGTCTGCCGGCCGCATCTGCACGAGGAGGGCAGCGGCTCGACCGCGGGCGGCCGAGGAGCGAAGCCGCCCTGCGCGGGCGACTCGCCGTCGCTGTCGTGCAACACCCCTGACGGGTTTGACGGACCCGACGGCCCTTGAATTCCCGGGCAACCGGGTTACGGTTGCCCAATGCCTCGGGGGGTCCGGCGTCGGCCGGGCTGAGATCGCGCGAGCGAGACCCGTCGAACCTGAACCGGCTCATACCGGCGGAGGGAAGGCGCGGATGTGATCTCCACATTGGCGCGTTTCTTCCTCGCAAGGAGGGGAACATGCGACTGACGTATCTGGCGGCGGTGCTGGCCGCGGGGCCGGCCTGGGCGGACGACAGGCCCGAGCTCGTCATCTACACCTACGAGAGCTTCGTCTCGGAATGGGGGCCGGGGCCGGCGATCGCCACCAACTTCGAGAAGGCGTGCGGCTGCACGGTGCGCTTCGTCGGCGCCGGCGACGGCGCGGCGCTGCTCGGGCGGCTGAAGCTCGAGGGCGACCGCTCGCCGGCGGACATCGTGCTGGGGCTCGACACCAACCTGACCGCCGAGGCCAAGAAAGCGGGGCTGGTGGTGCCGCACGGGATCGAGGCGCCGGAGCTCGACCTGCCGATCGCCTGGGACGACGACACCTTCCTGCCCTACGACTGGGGGTATTTCGCCTTCGTCTACGACAAGACGAAGATGGCGGAGCCGCCGCATTCCTTCGAGGATCTCGATCGCCTCCGACGCTTCGATCGTCATCCACGATCCGCGGAGCTCCACGCCGGGGCTCGGGTTGCTGATGTGGGTGAAGGACGCCTATGGGGACCGGGCGGAGGCGATCTGGGAGGGGCTGAAGCCGCATATTGTCACGGTGGCGCCGGGCTGGTCGGAGGCCTACGGGCTGTTCCTCGACGGCGAGGTCGACATGGCGCTCGCCTACACCACCTCGCCCGCCTATCACCTGATCGCCGAGGGCGACGACAGCAAGGCGGCGGCGATGTTCGACGAGGGGCATTACATGCAGGTCGAGGTGGCGGCGATCACCGCCACATCGGACCAGCCGGAGCTGGCGCGGCGAGTTCCTGCGCTTCATGCTGACCGACGGCTTCCAGGGGGTGATCCCGACGACGAACTGGATGTATCCCGCGCACATGCCGGCGGCGGGGCTGCCGGCGGGGTACGAGACGCTGGCGGTGCCGGAGACGCCGCTGCTGTTTCCGCCCGAGGAGGCGCAGGCGAAACGCGATGGGGCGCTGGCGGAATGGCTGGCGGCGCTCAGCCGATAAGCGCCCCGGTCCGCTGGGGCGGCGGGCTGGCGCTGGCGCTGGTCGCGGCGCTCACGCTCGGGACCGTCGCGGCGCTCTTGACCCGGGCCGAGCCGGGGCGCGGGCTGGGGCCGGCGGAATGGTCGGCGCTGCGGTTCACGCTGGTGCAGGCGCTGCTGTCGGCGGGGCTGAGTTGCCTCCTTGCGGTGCCCGCGGCGCGGGCGCTGGCGCGGCGGCGGTTCTTCGGGCGCGGGGCGCTGGTGGCGCTGCTCGGGGCGCCGTTCCTGCTGCCGGCGATCGTGGCGGTGTTCGGGATCGTGGCGATCTGGGGGCGGGCCGGGATCGTGAGCCAGGGGCTCGAGGCGCTGGGGGCGACGGGGCTCGACGTCTACGGGTTGCGCGGCGTGGTGCTGGCGCATGTGTTCTTCAACGTGGCGCTGGTGGCGCGGCTGCTGCTGCAGGGGTGGCTGGCGATCCCGGCGGAGCAGTTCCGGCTGGCAGCGCAGCTCGGCTTCGCGCCCGGGGACGTGTTCCGGCGGCTGGAGGTGCCGATGCTGCGCGAGGTGCTGCCGGGCGCGTTCGTGCTGGTGTTCCTGCTCTGCATGACCAGCTTTGCGGTGGCGCTGACACTGGGCGGCGGACCGGGGGCGACGACGGTGGAGCTCGCGATCTACCAGGCGGTGCGCTTCGACTTCGACCTCGGGCGGGCGGCGTGGCTGGCGCTGATCCAGTTCGGGCTCTGTGGGAGCGTGGCGCTGGTGGCGCTGCGGTTTTCCGCCGCGACCGGCTTCGGGGGCGGGCTCGGCGGGGCGGTGCGGCGGTGGGACGCGGACCGCGCCGGGCTGCGGGCGCTGGATGCGGCGGTGCTGGTGGCGCTGGTCCTTTTCCTCGGCCTGCCGCTGGCGGCCGTCGGGCTGCGCGGGATTGCCGCCGTCGCCGCGGGCCTGCCGGCGTCGGTCTGGCCGGCGGCGGCTCGGAGCGTCGGGGTGGCGCTGGCCTCGGCGGCGCTGGCGCTGGCGCTGGGCCTCGGGTTGGCGGCACTGGTCGATGCGCGGCGGGCGCGGGGCAAGGGGCGCTGGGCGGAGGCGGCGGGGTTGATGACGCTGGCGGCGTCGCCGTTCGTAATCGGCACCGGGCTCTTCATCGTGCTCTTCCCGCTGGCGGACCCCTTTGCGCTGGCGCTGCCGGTGACGGCGACCGTGAACGCGGCGATGGCGCTGCCCTTCGTGCTGCGCAGCCTGCTGCCGGCGCTGGGCGATGCGCGGGTCGTGGACGGGCGGCTGGCCGATAGCCTCGGGATCGCCGGGCTTCGCGCGCTTTCGGCTGGTCACCTGGGCGCGGCTGCGGCGGCCGATGGGCTTTGCCGCTGGGTTGGCGGCGGCGTTGTCGATGGGCGATCTCGGGGTAATCGCGCTCTTCGCGCCGCCGGAGCTCACCACCTTGCCGCTGCTCATGCAGCAGCTCATGGGCGCGCACCGCACGCAGGCGGCGGCGGGGGTGGCGCTGGTGCTGGTGACGCTCACCTATCTCGTCTTCTGGGTGTTCGATCGCGGGGGGCGGGTCGATGCTGAGGTTTGAGGACGTGGAGATCGCCCAGGACGACTGGCGGATGACCGCGGACATCGCGATCGCGGCCGGGACCGCGACGGCGCTGATGGGGCCGTCCGGGTCCGGGAAGAGCACGCTCCTCGCCGCCATCGCCGGGTTCCTGGTGCCGGCGCGCGGGCGCATCCTCTGGGAGGGGCGCGACCTGACCGCGCTGCCCCCGGCGGAGCGGCCGGTGACGCTGCTGTTTCAGGAGCACAATCTCTTCGCGCATCTGACCGCCGCGCGGAACGTCGGCCTCGGCCTGCGGCCGGATCTTCGCCTCGACGACGCGGGCTGGGCCCGGGTCGCGGCGGCGCTGGCTGCGGTCGGGCTCGAGGGTTTGGGCGCCCGGCGTCCGGCGCAGCTCTCCGGGGGGCAGCGTCAGCGTGTGGCCCTGGCGCGGGCGCTGCTGCGGGCGCGGCCGCTGCTGCTGCTCGACGAGGCCTTCGCGGCGCTCGGCCCGGCGATGCGGGCCGAGATGCTCGACCTCGTCGAGACGATCCGCGCCGAGCAGGGGGCGACGCTGCTCTTCGCCACCCACCAGCCCGAGGACGCCCGCCGCATCGCCGGGCAGATCGTGCTGGTCGACGGCCACCGGGCGCATGCCCCGGCGCCGACCGAGGCGCTGCTCGCCGATCCGCCCCCGGAACTGCGGGCCTATCTCGGCGGCGGCGGTTAGAGCAGAAGCGGGTCGAAACTGAAGTCGGCGGCGGTCAGGTCGGCCTTGCTGAGATCGCGGAGGATGAGCGTGCCATCGGCGAACGCTATCGAGACGTTGCCGTTCAAGTCAGACGCGAGCCCCATCACTTCGTTGAAGTCGGTGGCGTCGGCGTGGCCGTCGAGGTTGACCACATCGCTGCCTTGGGTGAAGTCCCGGACCACGCCGCGGCCGGTGAGGAACTGGAAGATATCTGCGTCCTCGCCACCTGTCGCAATGTCGCGCCCGTCGACCAGGATGAGAATGTCATTGCCGGCGTTGCCATAGAGTTTGTCGCGGTCGAGGCCGCCTTCGAGCACGTCGTCGCCGCTGCCGCCGTAGAGGCGGTCCCGTCCCTCCTGGCCATTGACGAAGTCGTCGCCACCGCCGCCGTAGGCCCGGTCATCGCCTTCGTCGCCCTGCAGTGCGTCGCCACCGCTGCCGCCGAAGAGGATGTCGTCGTCCTCGCCACCTGACAGCCAGTCGGCGCCACTGCCGCCGTGGAGAATGTCTGTGCCTACGCCGCCGGTGAGGAAGTCGTCGCCGTCGCCACCGTGCAGCGCGTCCTTTCCGGCGCCGCCGTCCAGGTGATCGTCGCCGTCGTCGCCATAGATGAGATCGAGGCCGTCACCGCCGAAGAGCCAGTCGTCACCGGAGCCGCCGGAGATGGCGTCGTTGCCGTCGCCCCCGTCCACGGTGTCGTTGCCGGACCCCGCGTCTATGGCATCGCCGCCCTCGCCGCCGGTGATGTCGTCTTCGCCGGAGCCGCCCCGGATGATGTCATTGCCACCCAGGCCGCTGATGATGTCATTTCCGCCGAACCCGCGGATGATGTCGAATCCCTCGGTGCCGACCAGGTCATCCGGCCCGTTGGTCCCGTCGCGAAACGCCATGGCTCCCTCCAATGAAATCGACCCCGCGCCGTCCCCTTGGCGCTCCGCGATCATAACAGATTTGGGGGCTTCAGGTTCCGCAATATGACGTAGGGCGACCGGTCGGTCAGGGCCCGGCGCCGAAGGCCGCGAGGTAGCGGTCGAGGGCGGCGGCGAGCGTCGGCCGGTCGGTGGCCGCCGCCTCGATCCAGGCCGCCGGCGCGTCGGCGACCAGCGCCGCGACGTCGATGGGCGGAAGCGGGGTGTGGTCTTCGCGGCCCGCGAGGAGGTGGCCTGCGGGGAGGGTCAGGGTCGGCGGGCGGAGCGGGCCGAGGGCACGGGAGAGATAGAGGCAGGCGTCGTAGTCGATGGCCCGGAGCCGGCCTCCCGCGCGGAGCAGGTTGGGATTGCGCGAGGTACGGTCGACGTTCTGCAGGACGGTATCGGCCCGGGCGATGGCGTCGAGGGTGGCCGGATCGCAGGCGGCGAGGTCCGCGGCCATGACCGGCTCGGCGTCGGGGAGGTAGGCGATGCCGAGGTTCCAGCCATAGCTCCGCTGCAGCATGGCATCGAACTCGTCGGTACCGGCCATCCAGGGGAAGCCCGGCGGCAGCCAGAGCGGGCGGGCGGCCGGGACCGGGGCGTTCAGGGCTCGGGCGATGCCGAGGGCAAGGAACTCGGTGAGGAGGCCGAAGGGGCCGGGGCCGGCGCCGGAGAACTTCAGCACCCAGGCGCCGCCGTCGGCGGTGGCGATACGGGCCGGGCTGGTGCTGGCGTCGGTGAAGACCGAGATCACCTCGGCGACGAGGCGCCCCGGTGGGACGGCCTCGCCGGGGATCGGTCAGGCGTGTTCCTTGTGGGGCGCCCAGATTTTCTTGTTGGTGAACCAGAGGAGCCCGGCGAGCACGATCAGGAACAGGACCGCGCTTAGGCCCACGGCCTTGCGATTCATCATCCGCGGCTCGGCGGTCCACATCAGGAACGCGGCGACGTCCTGGGACATCTGCTCGACGGTGGCTGGCGTCCCGTCCATGTAGGTGACCTGGTCGTCGCTCAGCGGCGGCGGCATCGAGATCCAGCCGCCGGGGAAGGCGGTGTTCTCGTATAGGACCGCCCCCGCCTCATCGCGCTCCTCGCCGGTGTAGCTGTGGATCAGGGTCGCGATATACTCTGGCCCGCCGATGCCGTGTAGCAGCTGGTTGATGAGCAGGCCGGAGGGACCCTCGAAGCCGTGGCGGGCCTTGGCCATCAGGCTCAGGTCCGGCGCGTTCTCGAGCGACGAGTGCGGGAAATGGTCGGACGGCGTTGCCGGCCGGGTCTCGCCGGTGTCGGGGTCGTCGACGTCGTGCATCGCTGCGTAGGCGCGCATCTGGTCTTCGCTCATGTGCGGGCCGCCGGGTTCGGCGAGCTCGCGGTAGGGCACGAACTTCAGGCCGTGGCAGGCGGAGCAGACCTCGGTATAGACCTGCAGGCCGCGCTGGAGCTGGCCCTGGTCGAAGCGCCCGAACGGTCCCTCGAAGGAGAAGGCGTAGTCGGTGATGTGCCCTCCCTCCGCCGCCCGGGCGGGGCCGGGCAGGGCGGCGAAAAGGGCGAGGCCCGCGACGAGGCCCGACAGAACGGTGATCTTCGCCATGGCGCGTGCTCCTCGGGTCATTCGGCGGGGTTGCTGACGGCGGCGCGCGCCATCGCGTCCTTGCCGGTGCCGTAATGCGCCTTGAAATCCGCCTCGATGGTGTCCGGCGGCGAGTGCGGCTTCTCCACCACCCCGAGGATGGGCAGGATGACGAGGAAGAAGGCGAACCAGTAGAGGGTGCCGAGCTGGCTCATGATCACGAACGGCTGTTCCGGCGGCTGCGAGCCGCACCACATCAGCATGACGAAGTCGACGACGAGCAGCCAGAACCAGATCTTGAACATCGGCCGGTAGCGGCCCGAGCGCACCCGGCTGGTGTCGAGCCAGGGCAGGAGCACGAGCACGGCGATCGAGCCGAACATCGCCAGCACGCCGGCGAGCTTGGAGTTGATGAAGAAGATGTCGAAGGTGATCGCCCGCAGCATCGCGTAGTAGGGCAGGAAGTACCACTCGGGCACGATGTGGGCGGGGGTCTTCAGCGGGTTCGCCTCGACGTAGTTGTCGGGGTGGCCGAGGAAGTTCGGCATGAAGCCGACGATGGCCGCGAAGATCACCAGCACGAAGACCAGCGCGAAGACGTCCTTGATCACGAAGTACGGCCAGAACGGCAGGGTGTCCTTCTCCGCCTCGGCCTTGGAGCCGCGGCGGACCTCGACGCCGGTCGGGTTGTTGTTGCCGGTGGTGTGGAAGGCCCAGATGTGGACCATAACCAGCGCCGCGATGATGAACGGCAGGAGATAGTGCAGCGAGAAGAAGCGGTTGAGCGTGGCGTTGTCCACCGCCGGCCCGCCGAGGAGCCAGGTCTGGATCGACGGGCCGACGAGCGGAATGGCACTGAAGAAGCCGGTGATCACGGTGGCGCCCCAGAACGACATCTGGCCCCACGGCAGGACGTAGCCCATGAAGGCCGTCGCCATCATCAGGAAGAAGATCAGCATGCCGACGATCCAGGTGATCTCGCGCGGCGTCTTGTAGGAGCCGTAGTAGATGCCGCGGAAGATGTGGGCGTAGACCGCGAAGAAGAACAGCGACGCGCCGTTGGCATGGACGTAGCGCAGCGCCCAGCCGGCGTTGACGTCGCGCATGATGTGCTCGACCGAGGCGAAGGCACCGGCGACGCTCGGGTTGTAGTGCATCACCAGCACCACGCCGGTGGCGATCTGCAGCACCAGGCAGAAGGCGAGCACGATGCCCCAGATCCACATCCAGTTGAGGTTTTTCGGCGTCGGGATGAACAGCGTCGAATGGATGAGGCCGAGGATCGGCAGCCGGCTCTCGACCCATTTCTCGCCGCCGGTCTTCGGTTCGTAGTGATCGTGCGGGATGCCGCTCATGACCGACCCTCCTCAGCCCAGCTGGATGACGCCATCGGAGACGAAGCTCGCCTCCGGGATGTGCAGGTTCTCCGGCGCCGGGCCCTGGCGGATGCGTCCCGCGGTGTCATAGACCGAGCCGTGGCAGGGGCAGAACCAGCCGTTGTACGCACCGGCCTCGCCGAGCGGCACGCAGCCGAGGTGGGTGCAGACGCCCCACATCACCAGCCACTCCTCCTGGCCCGCCATCGCCCGGTTCTCGTCGGTCGCAGGTGCCTGCTCGCCGCCCGGATCGTTGGGGTTGCGCGCGTAGGGGTCCTTGAGTTCGGAGAGCGCGGTGTCCTGGGCCGCCTTGATCTCCTCGGGCGTCCGGTGGCGGATGAAGACCGGCTTGCCGAGGAACTTGACGGTGAGCTGCGTCCCGACGTCGACGGCGCTCACGTCGATCTGAATCGACGAGAGCGCCTGGACGTCGGCGCTCGGGTTCATCTGGTTGATCAGCGGCCAGACCGCCGCGGCGGTGGCGATGCCGCCGGCGGCGCCGGTGGCGACGTAGAGGAAGTCCCTGCGGGTTCCGGTTGGTTCGTGCTGGTCAGTCTGGGCCACGCGTTCGCTCCATGCCTCGCGCCTGCCGGGGCGCCCCCTCGCACCGGGCCGGAAGCGTGCCACCGGCCGGTTTTTTTACGGAATTAGACGGTTCGGCCGCGCGGGTCCAGCGGACTCTTGGCCGCGGCGGCGTGAAAGCCGCGCCGGGTTGCGCCAGATCAAGGCGTTGTGGCGGCGGCTGGACAGGCTGTCGCGGCAATCGTAAGGGGGCACACACAATGAACACCGGGGTGGACGCGATGGAGCGGGTCGGCGAGGCCGAAAAAGGGCGTGCGGCGGCTTGGTTCGAGGAGTTGCGCGACCGGATCTGCGCGGCCTTCGAGGGTTTGGAGGACAGGCAGGTGACCGGGCCTTTCGCCGGGATCCCGGCCGGGCGTTTCGAGCGCAAGGCGACGCAGCGAGCCGGGGGCGACGCCGACGGCGGCGGCGGCGTCATGTCGGTGATGCGCGACGGCCGGGCCTTCGAGAAAGTTGGGGTGAACGTCTCGACCGTGTACGGGACGCTGGATTCGCGGGCGCAGCGGAGCCTGACCGCGCGCCGGGAGGTGCCGGGGCTCGCCGAGGACCCGCGGTTCTGGGCCTCCGGGATCAGTCTCGTCGCGCACATGCGCTCGCCGAAGTGCCCCGCCGTCCACATGAACACCCGGATGTTCTGGACGCCGGGGGCCTGGTGGTTCGGGGGCGGTTCCGACCTCAACCCGATGGTGGAGGACCCCGAGGACACCGCGTCATTCCACGCCACGCTCGAGGCCGCGTGCGACGCGCACGATCCGGGCTACTACCCGCGTTTCAAGGCCTGGGCGGACGAGTATTTCCTGATCCGGCACTGGAACGAGCCGCGGGGCGTCGGCGGCATCTTCTACGACGACCTGTGCAGCGGCGACTGGGAGGCGGATTTCGCGTTCACCCAGGACGTCGGTCGGGCGTTCCTCCACGCCTTCGTGCCGATCACAGCGCGGCACATGGGCGAAGCCTGGACCGACGCCGAGCGCGAGCACCAGCTGGTCCGGCGCGGGCGCTATGCCGAGTTCAACCTCGTCTACGACCGCGGCACCAAGTTCGGACTCGAGACCGGTCACAACCCCGAGGCGGTGCTGATGTCGCTGCCGCCGGTGGCGAAATGGCCGTGAGGTGACCGGCGGGGCGCTCGACGCAGCCGCGCTGGTCCTGCCGCTGGCCATGGGCGTTGCGCTAAGCCCGTTCCCGGTGGTGGCCGCCATCCTGATCCTGAGCGGGCCGCGGGCCGCCACCGCCGGGCCGGCCTTCGCCGCGGGCTTCGTGGCCGGGCTCGCGGTGCTGACGGCGCTGGCGATGGGGGTCCTCGACGGCGCCGGCGGCGGCACCGGGGCGGTGGCGGGTGGCCTGCGGCTCGTCGTGGGCGTCGGGCTCCTCGTCGCCGCGGCGGTCAAGTGGCGCGGCCGGACCCGCGGGCGGGCGGTGCCGCGCTGGCTGTCGGCGCTCGAAACCGTCGCGGCGCCACGGGCGTTCGGGATCGGGGCGGTGCTCGGCGGCGTCAACCCGAAGAACCTCGCCTTCGCCGCCGGTGCGGCCGGCACGGTCGCCGGGCTCGGCCTCGCCGGGCGAGACGCGGTCGGGCCGGGTCTCGCCTTCGTGCTCCTCGGCTCGGCGTCGGTGCTCGGCGCGACGGCCTTCCGCCTCGCGGCCGGCGCCCGGGCGGTGCGCTCGCTCGGGGCGGTCAAGGCCTTCATGATCGACAGCGGCCCGGTGATCCTGGCGGTCGTCTTCGCGATCCTCGGCGTCAAGCTGGTCGGCGAGGGGCTGGCCGGGCTTCTCGGATGAACGGACGGCGGATCGCCATCCTCGGCTGGGGGTCGCTGCTCTGGGATCTCGACGACCTGGCGCCCCATGTGGAGCTGCCGTGGGCGCTGCGGGCGGGGCCGCGGTTGCCGATGGAGTTCAGCCGGATCAGCCCGAAGCGCAAGCACGGGCTGGTGCTGTGCCTCGACCCGGAGGCGGGGGTGCCCTGCCCCACCCACGCGATCCGGTCGCGACGGGACGGGGTCACGGCGGCGGCGGCCGACCTCGCGGCGCGGGAGCGGGCGCCGGTGGATCGCATCGGCTGGGCGACGCGGGCGGGCGACGGGGTGAGCCGGCTGCCGGAGGTGGTCGAGATCGTCGCTGCATGGTGCGCAGGGGCGGGCTGGGACGGGGCGGTCTGGACCGACCTCGAGCCGAACTTCGCCGGAGTGGCGGGGCGGGCGTTCAGCGTCGGCGAGGGGATCGCCTGGCTGCGCGGGCTCGGGCCGGAGAGCCTGGCGGAGGCGCACCGGTATATCCGCAACGCCCCGTTCGCGACGCGGACGCCCCTGCGCAGGGCGCTGTCGCGCGACCCGTGGTGGCGCGGCCTGCGTCGTGCGCAAGTTGCGCAGAGGCCCTAACAACCTGCAATTAAAGAAAACTTTGTTCGGGATTCATCGTCTGTTTACCGGCGGCGCCGGCCGGTTCAGGCGAGGAGCTGCCGGAGCACCGCGTCGAGGACGGGCCGGCCATCGGCGGTGGCGGCGAGCCTACCGCCGCGGCGCTCCAGGAGGCCGAGCGCCTCGAGCTCGTCGACCCGCCCCGCTGGGAGCGGCGCGCGGTTCAGCGCCGCGAAGCGTGCCGGGTCGATGCCCTCCGCCAGCCGCAGGCCCATCATCAGCATCTCGGCGGCCTGCTCGTCGCTGCCGATCGGGACACGCTCGGCAATGCCCGCGCCCCGGTCCTCCACGGCCGCGAGCCAGGCCTCCGGCGCGCGCACCGCCTCGGTCGCCCAGCGCCGGCCGCCGGCGGTCAGCCGGCCATGGGCGCCGGGGCCGATGCCGACGTAGTCGCCGTAGCGCCAGTAGACGAGGTTGTGGCGGCTCTCGGCGCCGGGGCGGGCGTGGTTGGAGATCTCGTAGGTGCCGAAACCCGCGGCGCCGCAGATCTCCTCGGTAGCGCGGTACATGTCGGCGGCGACGCCGCTGTCGGGCAGGTCGCGCAGGCGGCCGCGGGCGGCGAGGTCGCCGAAGCGGGTGCCGGGCTCGATCGTGAGTTGGTAGAGCGACAGGTGGTCGACCGCGAGCGCGAGCGCCCGGTCGAGCTCTGACCGCCAGTCGGCGAGCGACTGGCCCTGGCGGGCGTAGATCAGATCGAAGCTCACCCGCGGGAAGATCGCGCGCGCCACCTCGAAGGCGCGGAGCGCCTCGGCGGTGTCGTGCATCCGGCCGAGCGCCCTGAGGTCGGGGTCGTTCAGGGCCTGCACGCCCATAGAGAGGCGGTTGACGCCGGCGGCGCGGTAGCCCCGGAAGCGGCCGGCCTCGACGGAGGTGGGGTTGGCCTCCAGCGTGATCTCGGCGTCGGGCGCGAGCTCCCAGCCGGCGGCGATGGCTGCGATCACCGCCGCGACGGTCTCGGGCGGCATCAGGCTCGGGGTGCCGCCGCCGAAGAAGACCGAGTCGACCCGGCGGCCCGGCACCTCGCGGGCGGCGGCGGCGACCTCGGCCACCAGGGCGCGCTGCCAGCGCAGAGGGTCGACGTCGCGGCGGACGTGGCTGTTGAAGTCGCAGTACGGGCACTTGGCGAGGCAGAACGGCCAGTGGACGTAGACGCCGAAGCCGCCGGCGCGCCAGTCCTCGGCCGGCGCGTCGAGGAGTGCCGCCTCAGGCAAAGCAGCCCTCGACCAGCGCCGCGAAGGCGCGGGCGCGGTGGCTCATCCGGTTCTTCTCCCAGCGGTCCATCTGACCGAAGGTCAGCGCGTGACCGTCGGGCAGGAACATCGGGTCATAGCCGTGCCCGCGGTCGCCGCGCATCGGCCAGACGCAGCGGCCCTCGACGGCGCCCTCGAAGACCTCGTCGTGTCCGTCGGGCCAGGCCAGCACCAGGGTGCATTTGAAGCGGGCGGTGCGGGGCTCGGGCGCCTTGGCCGCCTCGAGCGCGGTCCAGGTGCGGGTCATCGCCTTGGTGAAGTCGCGGACGCCGCCCGGCTGTTCGGCCCAGTCGGCGGTGTGGACCCCGGGGGCGCCGTCGAGGGCGTCGACCTCGATGCCGGAATCGTCCGCGAGCGCCGGCAGGCCGCTGGCGTTTGCAGCGGCGTGGGCCTTGATGCGGGCGTTGCCGACGAAGGTCTCCTCGGTCTCCTCGGGCTCCGGCAGGCCGAGGGACTTCGCCGAGACCACCTCGACCGGGTAGTCCCGGAGGAGCTCGGCGATCTCCTCGAGCTTGCCCTGGTTGTGGGTTGCCACCACCAGCCGCCCGCCCGGAAAGCGCCGGGTCACGTCAGGCCACCGCCGCCTGCTGGGCGGCCACAAGCTCGGCGGTTCCCTTTTCGGCCAGGTCCAGCAGGGTGTTGAACTGGTCGCGGCTGAAGGTGGCGCCTTCGGCGCTGCCCTGCACCTCGATCAGCCCGAGCGCGTCGGTCATCACGAAGTTGGCATCGGTCCCGGCGACGCTGTCCTCGGCATAGTCGAGGTCGAGCACCGGCTGACCGCCGTAGATGCCGCAGCTCACCGCGGCCACGTGCGCGGTGAGCGGATCGGTCTTGATGGTGCCGGCCTTCAGGAGGCCGTTGACGGCAAGGCGCAGCGCCACCCAGCCGCCGGTGATCGAGGCGCAGCGGGTGCCGCCGTCGGCCTGGATCACGTCGCAGTCGACGGTGATCTGCCGCTCGCCCAGCGCCACCCGGTCGACGCCGGCGCGCAAGCTGCGACCGATCAGACGCTGGATCTCCTGGGTCCGGCCGGACTGCTTGCCGGCCGCCGCCTCGCGCCGGGACCGGGTGGTGGTCGCGCGCGGCAGCATGCCGTATTCCGCCGTCACCCAGCCGAGGCCGGACTTGCGCATGAACGGCGGCACCGTCTCCTCGACGCTGGCGGTGCAGAGGACGTGGGTGTCGCCCATGCGGATCAGGCACGAGCCCTCGGCGTGGCGCGTCACGCCGGTCTCGATGGCGACGGAGCGGAGCGCGTCGGTGGCGCGACCGGAGGGGCGCATGCAGTTCTCCCTGGCTGAGTGGCGGGGCAGTCCTTAGCGCGGGGCTTCGCCGAGGACAATCGCGACTGGCTTCACACTCCGGAAAGGAGCGTATCGACCGCTCGGGTAATCGTGTCGCGCAGATGGGCGACCGACCCGACCGGATCCCCGAGTTCGGCGAGCGTCAGGGTGGCAAGAAGCTGAGGCATCAGCACCAGGATCTCTTCCCCGAGCCTGATCTCGGGGTTGAGGCCTCGCATCGGCCTGCCCGCTGCCCCGGTCGGAAGGATCGGCACGACGACCCGCGTGCGCATCGCGTCGAGGAGATCGCTCTGGAGCACCACCACCAGAGTTCCGCCTGGGGTCCGGAAGGCGTCAAACTGCCGCGCCATAGCCGCGGCTCAGAACTTGCGGTACTCGGAAAGCGGTACGCCGCCGGCGTCTATGAAGCGGTTGTAGTCCTCGATAGCGGCGGCATTCTCCTGGCGCCACTGCCGCGCCTGCGCGGCACGGACGGCCGCGGCAACCCCTTCCTCCGCGGCCCTGGAGACGTTGACACCGAGCGCCTTGGCGTCGTCCAACAGCTGACGGTTCAGGGTCAGGCTGGTCGATCGGCGGGGGGCGGAGGGCATCGGCACCTCGGATACAGGGTCAACCATACCGCAAAGATATACCGAAATTCGTCGGCATATCAACACCGCCGGAATGCGGATGAATTGACCGCGGACCGGCCGGTCCTTAAGTCTGGTCAGTCGCGCCCTCATCCGGACCCTGCCTTGCCCACGCCCCAAGCCCCGGCTCCCCCCCGTCCGCCGCTGGCCGAGATGAACGACCGCTCGCGGGAGGTGTTCCGGCGGCTGGTGGAGACCTATCTCGAGACCGGCGAGCCGGTGGGCTCACGGACGCTGGCGCGGACGGTGAGCGAAGGGGTGTCGCCCGCCACCATCCGCAACGTCATGCAGGATCTGGAGCTCCTCGGGTTGCTCGATTCGCCGCATGTGTCTGCCGGGCGGATCCCGACGCAATTGGGCCTCAGGCTTTTTGTCGACGGAATTCTCGAGGTCGGCGACGTCTCGGGGACCGAGCGGGCGGAGATCGAGCGCTCGATGGGCGGCGAGGAGAGCGACCTGACGGCGGTCCTCGACCGCGCCGGCGACATGCTGTCGGGGCTGACGCACAGCGCCAGCCTGGTGCTGGCGCCGAAGACCGAGGCACCGATCCGGCATATCGAGTTCGTCTCGCTGGGATCGGACCGGGCGCTTTGCGTGCTGGTGACCGCCGACGGTCAGGTGGAGAACCGGGTGTTCGCGCCGCCCGCCGGGCTCACGCCCTCGGCGATGCGGGTGGCGGCGAATTTTCTCAACGCCATCCTGCAGGGCCGCACGCTCTCGGAGATGCACGGGGTCATCAGCGCCGAGATCGCCCGCCGCCGGGCCGAGCTCGACGAGCTGTCGCGGAGCCTGATCGAGGCCGGGGCCGCGCTCTGGGCCGAGGAGCCCGGCGGGCGGGACCGGCTGATCGTCCGGGGCCGGGCGAACCTCATCGAGAGCACCGGCGACGCCGCCCAGCTCGAGCGCATCCGCGAGCTCTTCGACGACCTCGAGCGGCAGCGCGACGTGGTGCAGCTTCTCGAGCTCGCCGAGGGTGGCGACGGGGTGCGGGTCTTCATCGGATCGGAAAACAAGCTATTTTCACTTTCGGGTTCCGCTCTGGTGGTCTCTCCCTATATGAATGCGGACCGCAAGATCATCGGCGCGGTCGGGGTCATCGGGCCGACCCGGCTGAACTACGGCCGGATCGTCCCGATCGTGGACTACACCGCGCAACTGGTCGGTCGGCTGGTCTCCAGCCGCGGCTAGGAGAGAAGGCAACGAACGAGATGGCCAAGAGCAAGAATCGGCACGACATCATGGAAAACATCGAGGACCGTTTCCTGGACGATCCCGAGGCGGATATCGTCGAGGACGAGGAGATCACCCCCGAGGACGCCGAAGCCGACGAGGCCACGGCGCTGCGCGCAGAGGTGGCCGAGCTCAAGGACCGGCTGCTGCGCGCGCTTGCGGATGTCGAGAACATCCGCAAGCGCGGCGACCGTGACCGCCGCGACGCCGAGACCTACGGGGCTACCCGCATCGCGCGTGACCTTCTGTCGGTTTACGACAACTTCGACCGGGCGCTCGGCAACGTCACCGACGGGGTGCGCGCCGCGGCGCCGGGGCTGATCGAGGGCATCGAGCTGACCCAGCGCGAGCTCCTCAGCGCCTTCGAGAAGAACCGCATCGTCAAGATCACGCCCGCGGCCGGCGATCGCTTCGACCCCAAGCTCCACCAGGCGATGTTCGAGGCGCCGGTGCCGGGCACCAAGGCCGGCGACATCATCCAGGTGATGGGCGAGGGCTTCACCATCGGCGACCGTCTGCTCCGGCCCGCCCAGGTCGGCGTCTCCTCCGGCGGACCGGCGGTGGCGAACCCGGCGCCGGAGACACCGCGGGCCGGCGAGAGCGCCTGACCCGTGCCGGCCGGCAAACTCCCGCGGCCGCCATCCCTCTGCGCTGGGCGGCCGTCCTCGCCGCCCTTGCAGAGATGGCGGTCGCCGCCGCCGATGCTCGGCACATGTCCGCCAACGATAGTCGCGGTTTAGGCGCCGGCCAGGCCCTTGAGTTCGTAGACGAGGGCCAGCGCCTCCCGCGGGCTGAGCTCGTCCGGCATGACTTCCCGCAAACGCGCCTCGGCCTTTGACGCGGCGGCAGGAGCCGCCACCGGCCGGGGCGCTGCCGCGAAGAGCGGCAGGTCGTCGACCAGCGCCTTGGCCTTGCCGCCGCCCTCGCGCTCGCCCTTCTCCAGCGCCTCGAGCACCACCCGCGCCCGCTCGACGACCGCGGCCGGCAGCCCAGCGAGCCGCGCCACCTGCACGCCGTAGGAGCGGTCCGCCGCGCCATCCTGGACCTCGTGGAGGAAGATTACCTCCCCTTGCCACTCGCGCACCGCCACCGTGGCGTTGCGCAGGCCCGGGAGCTTCGCGGCGAGCGCGGTCAACTCGTGGTAGTGGGTGGCGAAGAGCGCCCGGCAGCGGTTGACGTCGTGGAGGTGCTCGAGCACCGCCCAGGCGATGGAGAGGCCGTCGTAGGTCGCGGTCCCCCGCCCGATCTCGTCGAGGATGACCAGCGCCTTCGGCCCGGCCTGGTTCAGGATCGCCGCGGTCTCCACCATCTCGACCATAAACGTCGACCGCCCCCGCGCCAGGTCGTCCGCCGCCCCCACCCGGCTGAAGAGCTGGTCGACGACCCCGATCTCCGCCCGCGCCGCCGGCACGAACGACCCCATCTGCGCCAGCACCGCGATCAGCGCGTTCTGCCGTAGGTAGGTGGACTTGCCGGCCATGTTCGGCCCGGTGATGAGCCAGAGCGGCCGCGCCCCCGGCTCGTCGGCGCCGAGTTCGCTGTCGTTGGCGACGAAGCTCGCGCCCGACCGCCGCAGTGCCGCCTCGACGACCGGGTGGCGTCCGCCCTCGATCCGGAAGGCGCGGCCGTCCTCGACCTCGGGCCGTACCCAGTCGTCCCCGAGCGCGAGATCGGCGAGCGCGCTCGCGACGTCGATCTCCGCGAGCGCCTTGGCGGTGGCGCCGATCGCGCCGGCGCGCTCAAGGATCGCGTTGCGCAGGGTGTCGAAGATCCGCTTCTCGATCTGAAGCGCGTGGCTGCCGGCGTTGAGGATCTTCGTTTCGATCTCGGCGAGCGCCAGGGTGGTGAAGCGGATGGCGCTGGCCGTGGTCTGGCGGTGGACGAAGAGTTCGGCGAGCGGCGGCTTCAGCATCTTCTCGGCATGCCCGGCCGGAGTCTCGATGAAGTAGCCGAGCACGTTGTTGTGCTTGATCTTCAGTGCGTTGACCCCGCTCCGCCGCACGTACTCGGCCTGGAGCTCGCCGATCACTCCGCGCCCTTGGTCGCGCAACCGCCGGGTCTCGTCGAGCTCCTCATCGAAGCCCGCCGCGACAAACCCGCCGTCCCGCGCCAACTGCGGCGGCTCGGCCACCAGCGCCGCGTCCATCAGCGCTACCAGCTCGTCGTGCCCCGCCAGCGCGCCCCGCGCCGCCGCAAGCACCTCCGGCAAATCGCCCGCCAGCGCGTCCCGCAGCCGCTCCGCCTCCGCCAACCCGTCGCGCACCGCAGCGAGATCCCGCGGCCCGCCGCGGTCGAGGGCCAACCGCGACAGCGCGCGCTCCAGATCCGGCACCTTCCGGAGCAGCCCCCGCGCCTCGCGCCCCGCCTCCGGATCGTCGCGGAACTGCGCCACCGCGTCCTGCCGGGCGCGCACCAACCGCACGTCGGTCGAAGGACCGGTGAGCCGCGTCTCGAGGAGACGCGCGCCGGGCCCGGTCACCGTCCGGTCGATGGTGGCGAGGAGCGCGCCGTCGCGGCCGCCGGAGAGGCTGCGGGTGAGCTCGAGGTTGCGCCGGGTGGCGCCGTCGATCTGCATCAGCCCGCCGACGCTCTCGCGCACCGGTGGGCGCAAGAGCGGCAGACGCCCGCGCTGGGTGAGCTCGAGGTAATCGACGATCGCGCCGAGGGCGGCCACTTCGGCGCGGTCGAAGGCGGCGAAGCCATCGAGCGACCCCACCCTGTAGGTCGCCGCAATCCGCGCCTCGGCGGCGGTGGAATCGAAGCTCGCCCGCGCCAGCGGCGTCGCCACCGCCCCGGCCTCGCCGACGAGATCGCGCAGCTCCGCCTCGAGGGCCTCGCTCACCAGCACCTCCCGCGGCGCCAGCCGCGCGAGCATCGGTCCGAGCGTGACCCGCGGGCAGCCGGTGACCGTCAGGTCACCGGTGGACACGTCGACCCAGGCGAAGGCCCCCTCCCCGCGCACCTCGGCGAAGGCCGCGAGATAGTTGTGCCGCCGCGCCTCGAGCAGGCTCTCCTCGGTGAGCGTGCCCGGGGTGACGAGCCGCACCACCTCGCGCTTCACCACAGACTTCGCGCCGCGTTTCCGGGCCTCCGCCGGGTCCTCCATCTGCTCGCAGACCGCCACCCGGAAGCCTTTGCGGATCAGCGTCAGCAGGTAGCCCTCGGCGGCATGCACCGGCACGCCGCACATCGGGATGTCTTGCCCGAGGTGCTGCCCGCGCTTGGTCAGGGCGATGTCGAGCGCGGCGCTTGCCGCTTCGGCGTCGGCGAAGAACATCTCGTAGAAGTCGCCCATCCGGTAGAACAGCAGAGCGTCCGGATGCTGCGCCTTGTTCTCCAGGTACTGCGCCATCATCGGCGTGAGGTTCGGGTTGTCGGTCAAGGTGGCCCCTCGGTTCGCGGCCCGGTGTAGCCGCAACCGCGGCGCCGTGCCAAGCGGCGGCGAGTGCCTTGACCCTCCGCAGGCGAGGCGATACCGCGGGCCGACCCCGCCGCTCGGAGGAAGCCACCCGTGTCCGTACCCATCCTGCTCATCCTCCCCGGCGACGGCATCGGCCCCGAGGTCATGGCCGAGGTCCGCAAGGTCATCGACTGGTTCGGTCGCAACGGCCGGCCGTTCGAGGTCGAGGAGGATCTGGTCGGTGGCTGCGCCTACGATGCCCACGGGGCGGCGATCAGCGATGCGACGATGGCGAAGGCCCAGGCCGCCGACGCCGTGCTCCTCGCCGCGGTCGGGGGCCCGAAGTGGGACAAGGTGCCCTACGACGTCCGCCCGGAGGCGGGGCTCCTGCGGCTCCGCAAGGACCTCGAGCTCTTCGCCAACCTCAGGCCCGCGAAATGCTTCGACGCGCTCGCCGACTTCTCCTCGCTGAAGCGCGAGCTCGTCGAGGGCCTCGACATCCTCATCGTCCGCGAGCTGACCGGCGGCGTCTATTTCGGCGAGCCGAAGACCATCACCGACCTCGGCAACGGCCAGAAGCGGGCGATCGACACGCAGGTCTACGACACCTTCGAGATCGAGCGCATCTCCGCCGTCGCCTTCGAGCTGGCGCGGGTGCGCCAGAACCGCGTCTGCTCGATGGAAAAGCGCAACGTGATGAAGTCGGGCGTCCTCTGGCACGAGGTGGTCCAGGAGACCCACGACCGCCCGCTTCCCCGACGTCGAGCTCACCCACATGCTCGCCGACGCCGGCGGAATGCAGCTCGTCCGCGCCCCGAAGCAGTTCGACGTCATCGTCACCGACAACCTCTTCGGCGACATGCTCTCCGACGTCGCCGCCATGCTGACCGGCTCCCTCGGCATGCTGCCCTCCGCCTCCCTCGGCGCCCCGGACCCGAAGACCGGCCGCCGCAAGGCGCTCTACGAACCGGTCCACGGCTCGGCCCCCGACATCGCCGGCCAAGGCAAGGCCAACCCGATCGCCTGCATCCTCTCCTTCGCTATGGCGCTGCGCTATTCCTTCGATGCCGGCGACGACGCCGACCGGCTCGAGGCGGCGGTCGAGACGGTGCTGGCCCAGGGCCTCCGCACCGCCGACCTCGTGGGTCCGGACAGCGGCGGGGCGGTTTCCACCTCGGAGATGGGCGACGCCATCGTCGCGGCGCTCGGCTAGCGGCCGCAGGCCCGGCCGTGACGCCGAACGTCCAGGGGGCCCTGCTGGCGCTGCTGGCGTTCAGCGTCTACTCGACGCACGACGTGGTGGTGAAGACGCTGGGCGGCGCCTACTCGCCCCTGCAGATCGTGTTTTTCGCCAACCTCTTCGGCTTCCCCGTCGTCACCGTCATGCTGATGCGCGACCCTACCGACGGCAACCTTCGACCCCGGCACCCATGGTGGACGCTGCTCCGCACCCTTGCCGCGCTGATGTCGACGACGCTGGTCTTCTACGCCTTCTCGGTGCTTCCGATGGCGCAGACCTACGCGCTGATCTTTGCGGCGCCGTTGCTCATCACCATCCTGGCGGTGCCGATCCTGGGCGAGACCGTGGGATGGCGCCGCTCGCTGGCGGTTCTGGTCGGTCTCATCGGCGTCATGGTGGTGCTCCGGCCCGGAACGACCCACCTCAGCACCGGTCACGCCGCCGCCCTCGCCGCGGCGGTGTGCTCGGCGGTGGGCGCCGTCGTCATGCGCAAGATCGGCGCCGAGGAGCGCAGCGCGGTGATGCTGCTCTACCCGATGATGGCCAACTTCCTGGTGATGGCCTGCCTCATGCCGTTCGTCTACCGGCCGATGCCGGCCATCGACCTCGGCGGGCTCGGCCTGATGGCGATCCTCGGCTTCTGCGGCGGGCTCTGCATCATCGCCGCCTACCGTGTCGGGCGGGCGGTGGTGGTGGCGCCGATGCAGTATTCCCAGATCCTCTGGGCGGTGATCTACGGCTACGTCTTTTTCGGCGAGGTCCCGAACCGGGCGACCGCCGTCGGCGCGGCGATCATCATCCTGAGCGGCATCTACATCGTTCTCCGCGAGGAAAAGATCGCCCCGACCAGTGCCCGCCCGGTGCTCGGCACCCGATCGCGCTTCGTTTCCGGCACCTATCCCCGGATCAGCACCTTTCGCCGGCTGTTCCGAAGGGAACCGGTGGCGGATGGGCGGACCTCCGCCGATCTACCGGAGGATGAACAATATATGACGCATAACAACATGGACCGATCCCCGGGTCCGCGTTAACTTCTTCGACATGCTTTGGACCAGCCTTCCATGGAGCCGGGACGATACCGGTGACCTTCCCGACCCCGTGCAGGCGAAGAACGACTCGCAAGTCGTCTCGGATTCAGGCGGCCTTGCCCCGGCGCTTTCCGCCAGCCGCAAGGGGTTTTCCATCCGCCGAATGCAGCGAAGGGAGGCTCTGCCGCACTGGGCCCTGACCGATGGTGCGTTGCAGCACAAGAGCAAGGGTTTCTTCAGCGTCACTGGGGTTCGTGACAACCATGGCGAGCGGTTGATGCTCTACCAACCGCAGGGGGCGATCAACGGGATGCTCACACGCCGGGTTGGCGGCGAGCGGCAGTTCCTGTTCCAGGCCCGGGCCGAGCCCGGCAACGCCGGCGAGGTGCAGTTCGGGCCGACCCTGCAGTCGACGCCTGCCAACTACCTGCAGTTCCATGGCGGCAAGACCTCGGACTTCTTCCCGCACTTCCTGCAGCAGACCTGGTCCACGTCGTTGCTGTCGGAGACCACCCAGCTCGACCTCGGCGCGCGCTACCTGCAGAAGACCAAGCGGGTGATCATCGCCGAAGCCGTCGAGGACGTGCCGCCGGTGCCGTCGTTCTACTGGCTCACGCCCGCAGCCATCCGCGGCGGCGTCCTCCACGACTTCAAGATCAACACCGATTCCCGCGCGCTCATCGCAGTGTCGGCATGGTCCGAGGACCCCGACGCCGGCGAGCTGAGCCCGGTCTCCTCGGAGCTTCGGCGCAGCCTCGCGGCCCCGCTCCGGCCGGAGGTAATCGGCACGGTTTTGCTGGAGCTCGCCGCCGGCGTGCCGGGGAAGAGCTCGTTCGTGCCGATCGAGAAGCTCGCCAACTGGACCTTCGACGACGACGGCCTGCGCGAGATCGTTCCGGACCAGAACGTCTCGGTCGGGTTCTACGCCATCTCCGCCCGCTATCGCGAGGTCGGCCAGTGGATCCAGCCGCTGGTCACCGCGACCAGCGAGGGCTGCTCCGTCCTCCTCTGCCGGGAGCGGGCCGGCCATCTCGAGTTCCTGGTGCCGGTGATCGACGAGCCGGGCCTGGCCACCGGCCGTGCGCTCGCCCCGACCTGGCAGCAATATCCGGGCGATGCCGCGCCCCCGCCCGACTGGCTGCTGCCGCACATCGACGACGTCTGGGGCGAGACCCGCGAGTCTGACGAAGGCGGCCGCTTCATCGACCACAAGAGCCTGTTCCGCGTCGCCCGCCTCTCCGACCGCGCGCCGGCCCCGCCCGAGAGCGCCGGGCACTGGCTGCGGCTTTCCGAGCTCAAGTCTTTCCTCGAGAGCTCGACCCGCTGCACCATCCAGCTCCGGGTGATCTCCTCGCATCTTCTCGGCCTGGACTAGAAGCCGGTCGCCTGCGCATGCCCGATCCCGTCCCCGATCGGCCGCTCGTCACGCTGACGATCAAGGCCTATTGTCAGGAGGCCCTGGTCGGCGAGGCCGTGGCCGGGGCGCTGGCGCAGACCTGGTCGCCGCTCGAGATCATCCTCTCGGATGACTGCAGCCCGGACGGCACCTACCGGGTCATGGAGGAGATGGCGGCGGCCTACCAAGGCCCGCACAAGCTGGTGCTAAACCGCAACCCGGAGAACCTCGGCATCGCCGGGCACATGAACCGTCTCGCGCGCCTCGTCTCCGGGCGGGCCTGGGTCGACTCCGCCGGAGACGACATCTCCGAGCCCCACCGCGTCGTGCGGCTGGCCGAGACCTGGATCGCCGGCCAGGGCCGCATCAAGGGCGTCCACTCCGGCTTCACCGAGATCGAAGCCGACGGCCGCGCCGTCGCCACCGGCGGCCCCTCGCGGCAGATCCTCGACTGCCCGGGGCCCGACCCGCTGACCATCGCCACCACCGGCGCCAACGGCATCGGCGCCACCGCGCTCTGGGACATGGAACTTTTCGAGCGCTTCGGGCCGATCCCCGACTATTGCCACGTGCAGGACGGCGTCCTTTTCTTTCGCGCCGCGCTCCTCGACGGCATCGCCTACCTCGACGAGCCGCTCATCCGCTACCGCCAGGGCGGCATCTCCCGCCGCAAGCCGCGCTCGCCCGGCTACGACTACCTCTACGGCGACCGGCTGAAGTTCGACGGCTGGCGCCTCGGCAACGTCCGTTCGTTCCTCGCCGACCTGGAGAAGGTCGGCGACTTCCCCGGAAAGGCCGCCGCGCAGGCGTTCTGCGCGCGCTACGCCGCCCGCGCCGGCTTCGAGGCAGACCTCGCCCGCCGCGGCGCCCTCGGCCGCGTCGCCGCCCTGCCCGCCGCGGTGGCGCGCAGCCTCGGCAGCCGCGACGGCTTCTTCGCCCGCCAAGCGCTGAAGCATGCCCTCGGGCCCCTCTACGTCGCCTACTACAACGCCCGCGCCCGCCCGGCCGCCGCGGCCTGACCCGACCGTCAGAATCGCTGCGCGCCTGCACCGCGAAGTGGTACAGTCCGCCAGGTGACGCTTCGGCAGGCCATACACTTCTGCGCCTCGCGAGACGGAACCCGGATCGCCGTTGCCTCGTGCGGTCAGGGGCCGGTTATCCTGCGCGCGGCCCACTGGCTCAGCCATTGCCATCACGACCTCGACAGCCCGGTGTGGCGCCCGTGGCTGGAGGCGCTGTCGGCCCGGCATCGGTTCGTGCGCTACGACCCGCGCGGCTGCGGCCTCTCCGACCGCTTCGTCACCGATCTGTCGGCCGACCGATGGCAGGACGACCTCGAGGCGGTGGCCGAGACCATCGACGCCCCGCGCTTCGTGCTGCTCGGACTGTCCCAGGGCGGCGCGCTGGCCTTGCGCTACGCCCTCGACCATCCGGAGCGCGTCTCGCACTTGGTGCTTGTCAATGCCTACGCGCAGGGAGGCCGGGCGCGCGCCCGATCCGACCGGGAGCGGCTGGAGGCGGAGACCCTGGTCAACTTCATCCGCATCGGCTGGGGACGCGAGAACCCGGCCTTCTGCCGGTTCTTCACCAATCTCTTCATTCCCGGCGGCAGCGACGCACAGCACCGCTGGTGGGGCGATCTCGAACGGCTGACCGCCAGCCCCGAGGTCGCTGCGGCGCTCCTGCACGAGATGCAGGGCATCGACGTCCTCGACGCCGCGCGGCAGCTCGGCCTGCCGACCCTGATCCTGAGCTGCCGCGGCGACATGCGCGTGCCGTTCGAGGAGGGCCGCAAGCTCGCGGCGGCGATCCCGGGCGCCCGGTTCGTGCCCCTCGACAGCCAGAACCACGTCCTGCTTCCGGACGAGCCGGCCTGGACCGTGCTCCACGACGAGATCGCGCGCTTCCTCGATGCGGACGGGGCGGCCCCCGACCGGGTCGCCGCCGGCGCCGGGCTCACGCAGGCGGAGACGGCGGTGCTGCAGCTTGTCGCGCGGGGCCTCGACAACGGCGCGATCGCCTTCCGGCTCGGCAAGAGCGAGAAGACCGTGCGCAACCAGGTCTCGACCATCCTCGACAAGCTCGGGGTGCAGAGCCGCGCGCAGGCAATCGTGGCCGCGCTGGCGGGATAGCCGGCTCCACCGGGACATCCGACCTACGCCGACCGGCGATCCACGAGACCCGGAGCGGGACCTCTGCCCCATGCGGCACGCCGGGTCCGGCGCCATCCTGCCGGCAGCGCGGGCAACCCTGCCCGTTCCAGCCCGGAGGACATGGAAATGGCACTCGATGACACGGACCTGAGCACCTTCGTCGGCAAGGTGCTCGGCGATCTCGGCGGCGCGGTCAGCGTGCCGCTCGTCCGGATCGGCGACGCGCTCGGCCTCTACCGGACGATCGCCGAGATCGGCCCGGCCACCGCGGAGGAGGTCGCAGCGGCGGCCGGCTGCGCCCCGCGCTACGTGCGCGAGTGGCT
The DNA here is from genome assembly GCA_963798385.1 of uncultured Alphaproteobacteria bacterium. Classification (GTDB taxonomy): domain Bacteria; phylum Pseudomonadota; class Alphaproteobacteria; order Rhodobacterales; family Rhodobacteraceae; genus Amaricoccus. The sequence goes on from CAWCTE010000001.1 coordinate 420,585, forward strand.
CTCGGCGCAGGCGGCGTCGGGCTATGTCACCCATGCGCGGGGCCGTTTCTCGCTCAGCCCGGTACAGGCCGCGGTCTTCGCCGACCCGGACGGGCCGGTCAACCTGGTCGGCGCCTTCGACACCGCCGCGGCGATGGTCGAGAACCAGCCCAAGGTGCAGGCTGCCTTCCGGAGCGGCAGGGGGGTGGCCTGGGGCGACCAGGCCGGCTGCCTCTTCTGCGCCGTCGCCCGGATGTTCCGGCCCGGCTACGTCAACGCCCTCACCCAGGAGTGGCTGCCCGCCCTCGACGGCGCGGTCGAGCGCCTGACCGCCGGGGCGCGAGTCGCCGACGTCGGCTGCGGCCACGGGGTCTCGACGATCCTGATGGCCCAGGCCTACCCGGCCTCCACCTTCGTCGGCTACGACTTCCATGAGGGCTCGATCGCCGAGGCGAGGGCCCACGCCCTCGCCCATGGCGTCGGCAACGTCCGCTTCGAGGTCGCGCGCGCCCAGGACTTCCCCGGCACGGACTGGGACATCGTCACCTGCTTCGACTGCCTGCACGACATGGGCGATCCGGCGGCGGCGGCGTCGCATATCCGCAGGGCCCTCAAGCCGGGCGGCATCTGGATGGTCGTGGAGCCGGCCGCCGGCGACACCCTCGAGGACAACCTCAATCCTGTCGGCCGCCTCTACTACTCCGCCTCGACGATGATCTGCGTGCCGACCTCGCTGGCCCAGGAGACGGGGCTCGCCCTCGGCGCACAGGCCGGCGAACGGCGGATCGCAGACCTGATCCGCGGCGGCGGCTTCACCCGCGTCCGCCGGGCCGCCGAGACCCCGCTCAACTACGTCCTCGAGGCGGTCTGACCCACTGTCGCAGGCCCGCCGCGCGGGCCTGCCGCCCCGCAAACGCCCGTTGCACTGCCCGGCCAAGCGCATTAAACACCGCCCGGTGTCGGAGTGTAGCGCAGCCTGGTAGCGCACCTGCTTCGGGAGCAGGGGGTCGGAGGTTCGAATCCTCTCACTCCGACCAGTCGCGATCTGGCCCGGGCGCCCGGTGCGATGCCGGGAGATGGCGGCGGTGCCGAGGGGAGAAGCCAGCCCATGGCGCCTGAAACCGAACCGACCGGCGAGGTGCCCTGGCTCTCGATCATCATCCCGGCCAAGAACGAATCCGACAACCTCGAGTTCGTGACCTCCGGCATCGCCGAGGCCTGCGACCCCTTCGGCCCCTACGAGGTCATCTACGTCGACGACGGCTCGACCGACGACACCGCCGCCCGGGTCCTCGCCCTGCGCGCCCGCTTCCCGATGCTCCGCCTCGTCCAGCACGCGACCAGCGCCGGCCAGTCGGCGGCGATCCACAGCGGCGTCCAGGTGGCGCGCGGCAGCGTCATCTGCACCCTCGACGGCGATGGCCAGAACCCGCCCTCGGAGATCCCGAAGCTCCTCGCCCGGCTCGAAGGCACGGCGTTCCCCGAGGGCGTCGCCCTCATCGCCGGCCAGCGCGTCGGCCGGCAGGACACCACCTCCAAGCGCCTCGCCTCGAAGACCGCGAACCGCATCCGCTCGAGCCTCCTCAAGGACGACACCCGCGACACCGGCTGCGGCCTGAAGCTCATCCGCCGCGACGTCTTCCTCGGCCTGCCCTACTTCGACCACATGCACCGCTACTTGCCGGCGCTGGTCGCCCGCGACGGATGGAAGACCCTCCACGTCGACGTCGCCCATGCCGCCCGCCACGCCGGCACCTCGAACTACGCCAACTTCAGCCGCGCCGTGGTCGGTGCCTACGACCTCATCGGCGTCATGTGGCTGATCAAGCGGCGCAAGAAGGCCCGCGGCACGGAACGGACGGAGGCCTGATCTTGGAGGAGCTCTTCCGGATCTTCCGCGTCGATCACTGGGGCGAGTTCTGGTGGGTGATGGTCGGCTTGACCGGACAGCTCATGTTCTCGATGCGTTTCCTCATCCAGTGGATCATGTCCGAGCGCGCCCGCCGCTCGGTGATGCCGATCACCTTCTGGTACTTCTCCCTGGGCGGCGGCGTCATCCTGCTAGCCTACGCCATCTACCGGCGCGATCCGGTCTTCATGCTCGGCCAGGCCACCGGACTCGTCGTCTACGTGCGGAACCTCTGGCTGATCCATGCCTCCGGGCGTTCGGTCTGAGACCCGGGCCTTCCGGCTCGGGCTCCTCGGCATCGCGCTCGTTACCCTCTGGCGGGTGGCGCTGCTGCCCTTCGACAGCGCCGACCTCTTCGTCGACGACGCCCAGTACTGGCTCTGGGGCCAGACCCTGGACTGGGGCTACTACTCCAAGCCGCCGCTCATCGCCTGGATCCTGCGGCTCTCCACCTCGATCGGCAGCGACGCGCCGTTCTGGATCCGCCTGCCGCTGCCGCTGATCCACGCCGCCACCGCCGTCACCGTCGCCTTCATTGCCCGCCACCTCCTCGGCTCCCGCGCCGGCGGCGTCGCCGGCCTCGCCTTCGTCAGCCTGCCGGCGGTTGCGGTCGCGAGCCTTCTCGTCTCCACCGACACGCCGCTCCTTCTCTGCTTCGCGCTGGCCACCCTCGCCCATCTCCGCCTCGCCGAGCGCCGCTCGCTCGCCTGGGCGCTGGTGCTGGGCGCCGCCGTCGGCACCGGCCTCCTCGCCAAGTACGCGATGATCTACTTCCCGCTCGCGGCGGTGCTCGCCGCGGCGCTGCTGCCGACCGCCCGCATCGCGTGGCGCGACGCGGCGCTCGCGGCGCTCGTCGCCCTCCTCGTCGTCTCGCCGAACCTGATCTGGAACATCTCCCACCAGTTCGCGACGCTCCACCACACGGCGGACAACGCCGACTGGCAGGACTCCCGCTTCTCCTTCGACGAGTTGCTGGAATTTTTCGCCGCCCAGTTCGCCATCGCCGGCCCGGTGGTCTTCGCGGCCTATATCGTCGGGCTCTTCCGTTTGACGACACCGGCGCGCCGCTATCTCGCGGTGATGTCGCTGCCGATCTTTCTCGCGATCTCGGTCCAGGCGCTGATCTCCGGCGCCAACGCCAACTGGGCCGCAACCGCCCACCTCGGCGCCCTCGTCCTCGCGGTCGCCGTCCTTTTGCCGCACCCGCGGATTCTCGTCCTCGCCCTCGCGATCAACCTCGCCGTCACCGCCGCGCTTCCCCTGGCCGCGGTCTACGCCGACCGCCTGCGCCTCGGCTCCGGCAACCTCCTCTTCGCCCGCTACGTCGGCGAGGCCGACCTCAGCCGCCGCGCCGCAGAGATCGCCCGCGAGAACGGCCTCGACACCCTGGTCAGCGGCAACCGTGCCATGCTCGCCGACTTCTTCTACACCCTGCGCGCGTCCGGCCTCGCGCTCTACGCCGAGCCCGTCGCGGGCTTTCCGCCGCACCACTACGCCCAGAAATACCCGCTGCCTCCCGGCCCGGGCGATGTCCTCTACATCACCCGTGACGCCGACGGACCCGCCTGCGCTCCCGGCATCTCGCCGGAGGAGGTCGCGAGCTGGACCCCGGAGCTCGGCTTCACCACCCGCGAAATCCACGCCTTCCGCGTGCCTCGCGCCTGCTGGTTTCCGCCGTCATCAGGTTGACGGCCTCCGGGTTTCCACCGATCTATCCCTCAGGCGCCGGGCGAGATCCCGGATCCCGCGTCCCGACGCCGACGGCAAGGGAACCTGGGCATGCGAATAGCGATCAACGGCTGCGGCATCGCCGGCCCGACGCTGGCCTGGTGGCTGCGGCATCACGGCCATACGCCGGTGCTTTTCGAGCGCGCCGCGGCGCTGCGGCGCGGCGGCTACCTGGTGGATTTCTGGGGCACGGGCTTCGACGTGGCAGAGCGCATGGGGCTCCTGCCGGCGCTCCGGCGTGACGGCTACGCGATGGAGCGTCTCCGCACGGTGACGGCGCGCGGCTGCACCACCTCCTCGATCGGGGTCGACGTGATCCAGGAAATCACCGACGGACGCTACTTCAGCATCGCCCGCAGCGACCTATCGGCCCGCATCGTCGAGGCCTGCGACGGCATCGAGATGCACTTCGGCACCCACGTCACCGGCCTCGAGGACCGGGGCGACCGGATCGCCGCGGTCCTGTCCACCGGCGCCACCGAGATCTTCGACCTCGTCGTCGGCGCCGACGGCCTTCACTCCGCCATCCGCCGCCTCGCCTTCGGCCCGCAGGACACTTTCGAGCGCCGTCTCGGGCTGAACGTCGCCGCCTTCACCCTCTCCGGCTACGGCCCCCGGGACGAGCTGACCGCGGTCTCCCACACCCTGCCCGGCCGCTACATCTCCCGCGTCTCCCTCCGCGAGGACCGCACGCTCTTTCTCTTCGTGTTCTCCGACCGCTACCTGCCGTCCGACCTGACCGGCGACACCGCAGTCCGCGACCTTCTCTCACGCATCTACCGCGGCACCGGCTGGGAGAGCGACCGCATCCTCGCCCGGATCGGCGAGGCGGAAGACCTCTACTTCGACCGCGCGAGCCAGATCCGCATGCCGACCTGGAGCAAGGTCCGCGTGACGCTCGTCGGTGATGCGGCCGCCTGTCCGTCCCTTCTCGCCGGCGAGGGCAGCAGCATGGGTATGACCGAGGCCCGCGTGCTCGCCGGGGAACTCGCCCGCGCCGGCGCCGATCCGGGGGCGGCCCTCCACAGCTACGAGGCGCGTCTCAAATCTTTCGTGACCGGCAAGCAGGATGCCGCGCTGCGTTTCGCCAGTTACTTCGCGCCCAGGACCTGGCCCGGGCTCGTCCTGCGCGACGCGATGTCCAACCTCGCCTCGGTGCCGATCCTGGCTCGCTGGATGCTCGCCCGCAGCTTCCGCGACAATCTGACGCTACCCGCCTACGGTTGAGCGCGGCATGCGTCTGCCGCTGGCGGTGACCGCGGCGATGTGCTGTCTGGCGAAGCCCGTCCCGCCGGTTTCCCATGGCCATCCACGTTCGCCACCCGATCCTGATCTCCGCCGCGCCGGCTCGGCCCGGCGCGTGGACCTTCACCATCCTCTTCTTCTTCGAGTCGGTCGCCCGCGCCACCCTCGTCACCGTGCTGCCGCTCACCGCCTACGCCCTTCTCGGCGGCAAGGAGGCGGTCAGCCTCGCCTATACGTCGGTGTCGCTGGCCGCCCTCGGCTTCACCTTCGCCATCCCGACGCTGGTCCACCGCCTCAGCCGCCGCTGGGCCTACACCACCGGCTGCGGCCTTCTCGCGCTCTACGCGTCCCTGCTCGCCCTCGACGCGCCGCCGGCACTGATCGTGGCCATGTTCTGCCGCACCGCCGGGGCGGCGCTCCTCAACGTCACCCTGTCGCTCTACATCATGGACAACATCGGCAAGCGCGAGCTCACCCGTGCCGAGCCGCTGCGCCTCGGCGTGGCGACGCTGGCCTGGGGGCTCGCGCCCTATGCCGGCGTGCGGCTGATGCAGGGTGCGGGGCTCTGGGCGCCGGCCGCCCTCAGCCTCGCGGCCATCGGGGTTCTTCTGGCGGTCTTCTGGGTCCTGCGCCTCGCCGAAGGCGGTCCGATCCGGGCGGGGACCGGACGCCAGAATCTGCCCCGGCACCCCGTCGCCGCCATCCGGCGCTTCGCCGCCCAGCCGCGGCTGCGGCTCGCCTGGGCGATCGCCTTCGCCCGCTCGGCGTTCTGGACCACCTTCTTCGTCTACGTGCCCATTCTGACCCTCGAGGGCGGTCTCGGCGCCGCGGCCGGCGGCCTCGCGGTGGCGGCGGGCAATCTCATGCTCTTCAACAACCTCTTCGCCCGCGGCTGGTCGGAGCGCTTCTCGCTCCGCCGGGTCCTCGGCTCGGCGCTTCTCGCCGCCGGCGGGCTCACGCTTGCCGCCGGTCTCCTCAGCCCCCGCGCCCCGGCGGCCGCGGTGCTGGCGATGGTGACCGGGGCCTTCTTCGTGGCGATCCTCGACGGTCTCGGCCCTGTGCCGTTCCTGCGCTCCGTCCACGTCCACGAGCGGCCGCAGATGACCGCCGTCTACCGCACCTACCTCGACGCCTCCGAACTGCTGCCGCCGCTCGCCTACTACTTCCTGTTCATGCTTGGCGGTTTCGCGGCAGCCTTCTCGGGCCTTGCCGCCATCCTCGCGCTCATCGGCCTCCTGACCCTGCGCCACCTGCCGCGTGGGATGTAGCCACCAGCGTGGAAATTCCGCCGGGGCCGCTCAAACCGCCGAACATCTCAGTTTACGCGTTAAGAATTGCACCCGCGTTAAATTCGTATGGGCGGTTTCCAGCCACTTTCCAGCCGCTTTCCAGCCACGCCAAATCCCCGTAAACCTTTGTCACGCAACAGGGTTCGCCCTCTATCCGTAAGCGAACCCCGCCCTTACCCCACAGTCAGGAATCCAGCCGCTCGAACGCCAAAGCGATGCCCTGGCCGCCGCCGATGCACATGGTGACGAGCCCCCGCCGCCCGCCGATGCGCTCGAGCTCATAGAGCGCCTTGATGGTGATGATCGCCCCCGTCGCCCCCACCGGATGTCCCAGTGCGATGGCGCCGCCGTTGGGATTGACCTTGGCCGGATCGAACCCAAGGCCCTTGCTTACTGCCAGAGCCTGGCTGGCGAAGGCCTCGTTGGATTCGATCACGTCGAAGTCGTCCACCGTGAGACCGAGGCTTTTCAAGAGCTTCTGCACCGCGGGCACCGGGCCAATACCCATCACCTCCGGCCGCACCCCGGCGTGCGAATAGCCGAGCACCCGCGCCTTCGCCTTGAGCCCAGCAGCGCTGGCCGCGTCGGCGGTGGCAAGCACGATCGCCGCGGCGCCGTCGTTGATTCCACTGGCATTTCCGGCGGTGACGGTGCCGTCCTTGCGGAAGACCGGTTTCAGCGCCGCGAGCTTTTCGGCGGAGGTGGCCTTCGGATGCTCGTCGGTGGCGAAGGCCACGGTCTCGCGCTTCACTTTCACCTCGACCGGCACGATCTGGCTGGCGAAACGCCCCTCCCCGATCGCCGCCGCGGCACGGTTCTGGCTTTCCAGCGCAAAGGCGTCCTGCTCGGCGCGCGAGATTCTGATGCTCCTCGGCGACGTTCTCGGCGGTCACGCCCATGTGTCCGGTGCCGAACGGACAGGTCAGCGCCCCCGCCATCATGTCGAGCGCCCGCGCATCCCCCATCTTCTGCCCCCACCGAGCCTCCGGTAGAATATAAGGCCCCCGCGACATGCTCTCCGCCCCTCCGGCAAGCGCAAACTCCGCGTCGCCCAACTCCAGCGCCTGCACCGCCGACACAATCGCCTGCGCCCCCGACCCACATAGCCGATTCACATTCATCGCCGGCACGCTCTCCGGCACCCCCGCATCCATCGCCGCCACCCGGCTGAGATACATGTCCCGCGGCTCGGTGTTGAGCACATGCCCGAACACAACATGGCCGATCTGCCCCCCTTCGACGCCGGCGCGCGCCATGGCCTCGCGCGAGGCGGTCGCGGCGAGGTCGATGGGCGGGACCGCGGCGAGGCTGCCGCCGAACGTGCCGATGGCGGTGCGCGCGCCGTCGAGAATCATGATGTCCTGATGCATCTCCGTCTCCTCCGTCGCTTCCGGGCGCGAGGGTCGCGCGCCCGGAAGGTGATCGCAAGGGCCATCGGAACCGCCGCTTGCCGCGCCGCCCGAGAGGCGCTACGCCCGGGGCGGCCGACGGGGCGATGGGCGGAAGTCTGCCGGATGTGGCCGGGCCACCTCCCGGCTTTGCTGCGATGCGTAGCCGTTCTATACTGTCGGGGCCGAGGCGGGCCGTGGAGTCGCGGCCCAAGGCAGGAGCAGGGACGGGACGTGAAGATCCTGATTGTGCAGCACAACGGCGATCTGGCCGCGATCTGGGCGGGATTCCTCGCCCGGCAGGGCATGGACTGCGTGCTGGCCGGCACCGCGTCGGCGTCCCGGACAGAGCTTCGACGGCAGCCCTTCGACGCGGTGGTCCTCGACATGGAGATGCCCGAGGCGATCTCGGTCGCCGACTTCGCGATCTACCGCAATCCCGAGATGCCGATCATCGCGGTGACCGCGGAGACGTTCTTTTCCGACGGCGCGATCTTCGAGCTTATCCCCAATGCCCGCGGGCTGCTGCGAACACCGCTCCGGCTGGAGGACATGGCGGCCCTGGTCGAGCATTACGGCGGACGCTACGCCGAGACGCGCCGGGCGGTTCCGACGGGCGGCTGAGCCTGCCTCCTGCGCCGGTCGCCCCCGACCCGCCAGCCTGAAAATCGCGCTTGTTTTGTCCTTGCTGAACAATATCCTGCGGCGGGAAGGGGACTCGCCGATGGACGAACATGCGATCGATGTCGGCGATCTCCGGCGGGGGAGCCGGCTAGTGATGGAGTGTCGGTCGCGGCGGTTCCGGGTTGTGACGATGTCCGGCGACGGCTGCCTGATCGAGGCGCCCGAAGGCACCGTGCCAGGGGGCTTTGTCGACATCTTTGACGGCGACCGCCATATTGAGCAGTGTCTAGTGGTTATCACCGCACCCGAGGGTCCGTTCCTGCGTTGCACCTTCAAGCGCCGCACGCCGTCGCGGCTCGACCCGCCGCGCGACTTCGCCGGTTGATCCCCGGCCGCCCGCCCGAGGAGAGAAAATTGATCGAGGCGCCATACCTGCTGTTTCTGGGCGACGCGCCCGACAGCCTCGCCGCCAAGGTCGCCCAGGGCATTCGGGACTGGCGGCCGGACGCCGCGCTCGGCCAGTTCCGGATGGAGGGCTGCCAGGCCGACCTCGGCCTGCCGGACATGGGAATCGCCGAGGCGGCGGCCGCGGGCGCGCGGACGCTGGTGATCGGTGTGGCGAATCGGGGCGGAGTGATCTCTCCGGCGTGGCTCTCGGTGCTGACCGAGGCGCTGGCCGCCGGGCTCGACGTCGCCTCGGGCCTCCACAACCTTCTCCGCGACGAGCCGGAGCTTGTCGCGGCGGCCGCGGCCCAGGGCCGGCTGCTCCACGACGTGCGGGTGCCGTCGCAACGCTATCCGATTGCCAATGGCAAGCACCGGAGCGGCCGGCGATGCCTGGCGGTCGGGACTGACTGCTCGGTAGGCAAAATGTACACGGCGCTCGCCATGGAGCGGGTGATGCGCGAACGGGGGATCAAGGCCACCTTTCGCGCCACCGGTCAGACCGGTATCCTGATCACCGGCGGCGGCGTGCCTCTTGACGCCGTGGTGGCGGACTTCATGGCCGGCTCGATCGAATGGCTGACCCCGGACAACGACGCCGACCACTGGGACCTGATCGAGGGCCAGGGGAGCCTCTTTCACGCCTCCTATTCCGGCGTCACCCTCGCACTCATCCACGGCGGCCAGCCGGACGCGCTCGTGCTCTGCCACGAGCCCACGCGGCGACACATGCGCGGCCTGCCGGACTACGCGCTTCCGTCCCTCGGGGCGCTGCGCGACCTTGCGCTCACCATGGCGCGGTTGGTGAACCCGGACGTCCGGGTGACCGGCATCGCCGTGAACACCGCGGCGATGGCCGAGCCGGCGGCGATGGACTACCTCGCCACCACCGAGGCGCGGATGGGCCTTCCCACCGTCGACCCTTTTCGACAGGGCGCCGGACAACTCGTGGACGCGTTGGGATGAAGGTTGTCGTCTTTCCGGAGATCTTCCCGCTGGCGCAGGCCTTCACCATCAGCCGCGGATCGCGCACCGAGGCGCGGGTGATCTCGGTGACGATCACCGACGGCGACGCCACCGGCCGCGGCGAGTGCCTGCCCTATCCGCGCTACGGCGAAACGGCCGAGACCGTCAGCGCCCAGATCGAGACCATGCCGGAGCGTTTCGACCGGGCGGAGCTGCAGGAACTCTTGCCGGCTGGCGCGGCGCGGGCGGCGCTCGACTGCGCGCTCTGGGACCTCGAGGCCAAGCGCGCCGGCCGAAGGGTCTGGCACATGGCCGGGCTGGCGGAACCAGGACCGGTCGTCACCGCCTATACGCTTTCGCTCGACACCCCGGAGGCGATGGAGGCGGAGGCGCGGAAGCATGCGCACCGGCCCATCCTCAAGCTCAAGCTCGGCGGCGAGGGCGACATGGGGCGACTGGAGGCGGTGCGGCGCGGGGCGCCTCGGACCCGGCTCGTGGTCGATGCCAACGAGGGCTGGACCGCCGATCTCTACGCGGCACTTGCCCTGGCGCTGGTGCGCCTCGGGGTCGAGGTGGTGGAGCAGCCCCTCCCTTCCGGCGACGACGAGGCGCTGGCCGAGGTCGAGCGGGTGCTGCCGGTCTGCGCCGACGAGAGCTGCCACGACCGCGCGACGCTGGCGGGCCTCGCAGGCAAGTACGACATGGTCAACATCAAGCTCGACAAGGCCGGAGGCCTGACCGAGGCGCTGAAGCTTCGGCCCGAGGCCGAGCGGATGGGGTTCGGGGTCATGGTCGGCTGCATGGTGACCTCGAGTCTCGCGGTCGCTCCGGCGGTGCTGATCGCCCAGGGCGCGGCGTTGGTGGATCTCGATGCGCCGCTGATGCTGGCGCGCGACCGGGATAACCCGCTCATCATCGACGCGGCGGGGATCCACCCGCCGGAACCGGAACTCTGGGGGTGACATGAGCCGAATCGTCTACGTGAACGGCAGCTATCTGCCCGAGGAAGAGGCGAAGATCAGCGTCTTCGACCGCGGTTTCCTATTCGCCGACGGCGTATACGAGGTCACGAGCGTGCTCGAGGGCAAGCTCGTCGACTTTCCCGGACATCTCCGGCGCCTGCATCGGTCGCTCGACGAACTCGAGATGCCCGCGCCGGCCAGCGACGAGGAAATCGAGGCGATCCACCGCGAGCTCCTCGTCCGCAACGGCGTCACCGAAGGCATGGTCTATTTGCAGGCGACACGCGGTGCCGCCGACCGCGACTTCACCTATCCGGCCAAGCCGACGCCAAGCCTCGTCCTCTTCACCCAGGCCCGGCCGCTCGCCGACACCGCCGGGGCCCGCGACGGCATCAAGGTCATCAGCGTCCCCGACATCCGCTGGGCCCGGCGCGACATCAAGACCGTCCAGCTCCTCGGGCCGTCGATGTGCAAGATGATGGCGAAGAAGGCCGGCAAGGACGACGCCTGGTTCGTCGAGGATGGCTACGTCACCGAAGGCACCTCCAACAACGCCTGGATCGTCAAGAGCGACGGCACCATCGTCACCCGCGATCTGTCGAACGCGATCCTGCACGGCATCACCCGCGCCGCGGTCATCGCTTATGCGCAGGAGGCGCAGATCCGGGTCGAGGAGCGACCGTTCACCCTGGCCGAGGCCGCCGGCGCCACCGAGGCCTTCGTCACCGCCGCGTCGGCATTCGTGACGCCGGTGGTGGAGATCGACGGCAAGCGGGTGGGCGACGGCCGGCCGGGCCCGGTGGCCCGACGGCTCCGCGAACTCTATCTCGCCGAGAGCCGGGCGCGGGCCACCTGACGGACACAAGTCAGACGTCAGGCCGCCGGCTCGACCAGTTCCACCACGTTGCCGTCGGGGTCCGCGACGAAGGCGACGCGCGCGAAGACGTCGCGCAGGTGCGCCGGCCGCGGGCGTTCGATCACCTCGACGCCGGAGGCCTCGAGCCGCGCGAAATCCGACTCGACGTCGTCCACGCATAAGGTGAGGTGCCGTAGCCCCGACTCGCCGGCCGGCACCCGCCATGCCGGCCCCGCGCCGCCGGGCGGGCAGACGATCTCGAGCTGGCCTCCGCCGGCGTCGAGGAAGGCGACCTCGCCGCCTGAGGCCGAGGCGCGGCGACGGAGAAGCCGGAGGCCGAGAAGCCCGCAGTAGAAGGCAAGGCAGCGGTCGAGATCGCCGACTGTCATCCCGACGTGTTCGAAATGCCTGAGCATGACCCGAGCCTGCCCGGTTCCGACGCGGCTGTCGATCCGCAACCGCCCGCTTGACGGAACACGAAATCTCCCGGAGGCTCCGGCGAGCGCTGCGGGGGGAGCCGATGATCAGCGACGAGCCGAACATCACCATCGGAATCGAGGAGGAATACCTGCTCGTCGATCCCGAAACCCGGTCCCTTGCCAGCCGGCAGCCGCCGGAGTTCATGGCGCGCTGCAAGGAGCGGTTGGGCGGGCGGGTCACCCACGAGTTCCTGCAGAGCCAGGTCGAGATCGGCACCGGCGTCTGCGCCACCGTGGGCGAGGCTCGCAGCGAGATCGCCGAGCTACGCCAGACCGTCGCCGAGACCGCGGCCGAGTTCGGCATGCGGATGATCGCCGCCTCTACCCACCCCTGGGCGCACTGGCGCGAGCAGGAGCCGGTCGACATGGAGCGCTACCGGATCCTCGGGGCGGAGCACCGCAGCCTGGCGCGGCGGATGGCGATCTGCGGCATGCACGTTCATGCCGGGATCGAGAATCCGGATCTGCGCGTCGACCTGATGAGCCAGGTGAGCTACTTCATGCCGCACCTGCTGGCGCTTTCCTCGTCCTCGCCGTTCTGGGAGGGGCACGACACCGGCCTGAAGGCGTTCCGGCCGATCATCATCGGCGATTTGCCGCGCTCGGGGCTGCCGGAGATCTTCGAGAGCTGGAACGACTGGGAGGAGATGCTGCAGGTTCTGGCCGAGACCGGCATGGTGACCGACCCCTCGAAGATATGGTGGGACCTGCGGCCCTCGGCCAAGCATCCGACGCTGGAGATCCGCATCTGCGATATCTGTACCTGGTCCGAGGACGGGCTGACCATCGCTGCGCTCTACCAGTCGATCCTGACCTTCCTCAACCATCTCAAGGAGGGCAACCAGCGCTGGCGCCACTACCGCCGCATCCTGATCCTGGAGAACAAGTGGCGAGCGCAGCGCTATGGGGTGGAGGCCGAGATGGCGGACTTCGGCAAGCGGATCCTGGTGCCGTTCCCCGAGCTGATCGACGAGATGGTCGAGCTGTTGCGTCCGCATGCGGAGCGGCTGGGCTGCGTGCCGGAGATCGAGCACGCGCGGGTGATGGCCCGCCGGGGCACCAGCGCCGACCACCAGCTCAAGATCTACAATGCGGCGCTGGAAGGCGGTGCCGTCGATCACGATGCCCAGGTCGCGGTGGTGGACTGGCTGATCGAGCAGTCGGTGACGCCGGATGGTCCGGGGGCCTGATGCACGGTTTGGGCACGCGTGCCCAAACCGCCAAGGGTTTGATTTAGAACAGCTATCCAGACGGCGTTAACCCCGCGGAAGGGAGTGTTAAAGCCGACCCAGAGCTTTTCGCGCATAGGTTGAGTGGATCTGGCGTCGCCCGTGCCTATGTGAGAGGGTTCGAGCAGAACAACGGACCTGGAACCCCGAATGAACGTGCAATCGCATTGGCCCCCCCTCGAAGGCATGGGCCGGCATCCCGCCCTGGAGGCACTGGCCGCGGCCAGTGCCGACGCCGAGGCGGTCGAGGCCTTCCTTGCCGAGCAGGCGTTTCCCCTGGCCGAGCCGGGCATGCTCACCTTCGCCTGGCAGGGCGAGGCAGACAATGTGCATCTGGTACGCTGGATCCACGGCGGCGCCGACCGGCTGCCGTTCCAGCACATCGACGGCACCGGCCTCTGGCTGCTGCGGCTGCCGGTCGAGGATGGTGGCCGCTTCGAGTACAAGCTCGCCGTCAGCCGGAACGGCAACGAGGAGCTGATCGTCGATCCGCGCAACCCGGCGCGGGCCGAGGATCCCTTCGGCGAGAATTCCGAGGCGCGCACCCTTGGCTACGAGCGGCCGGACTGGAGCCTGCCGCGCGGCGCGCCGGCGGGCCGCATCGAGACGCTCGAGATCGAGAGCATGGCATTCGCCGAGACCCGCGGCGCGGGCGTCTACCTGCCCGCCGGCCACGATCCGGCGCGGGCCTATCCGCTCGTCGTCGTTCACGACGGCGACGATTTCGTCTCCTATGCCGACCTGCCGGTGGTGCTCGACAACCTGATCGATGCGGGCGAGATCCCGCCGGTTATCGCCGCACTGGTGCAAACCCGCGACCGGCTCGGCGAATACTCCGGCAGCCGGACCCATGCGCGCTTCCTCGTCGCCGACCTCATGCCGGCGTTGTCGGCCCGCTGGCGCATCGTGGAGGCGCCGGGCGCCCGCGTTCTCCTCGGCGCCAGCCTCGGGGCGGTGGCGTCGCTCTCCACCGCGTTCCGCTACCCCGGCGTCTTCGGCGGACTGGTGCTGAAATCCGGCTCGTTCATCCTCGACGAGCGCAAGCTCCATCGTCGTCCGCACCCGGTCTTTCACCGCATCGCGCGTCTGATGCGGGCGCTGCGGCGCGCGCCGGCGCTTCCCGACACCCGCGCCTTCATCTCGACGGGCGAGCTCGAAGGGCTCGCCTCGGAGAACCGCGCGCTTGCAAGCTTCTTGCGCGAACGCGGAGTCGATGTTTTGTTCAAGAGCGCGTGGGACGGCCACCACTGGCACAACTGGCGTGACCAGCTCCGCGACGGGCTGCGGTGGGTGCTGCGGCCCGGCGACGACCAGACCGGCTGACGGGCAGCGCCCCGTTCCGGCACCAGGGGGGAACGGGGACCATGGCTCAGCGCACCGCCAATATCGGCCTGTCGCTCGGGGCGGACATCTGCTGGCCGATCGCCTACGAGAGCCTGCTGGAGGCGCTGGACCTCGACCTGAAGATCGGCCGAGACCGGGTGACCTTCGCCTGCGAGCGGGTGACGATCGAGCCCTTCGACCTGCGCCAGCCGGTCAAGTACGACGTGGTCATCGACCGGCTGACGCACTGGTATTCGATCAGCCGCGAGTGGATCAAGAAGGCGATCCTGCTCAACGACCTCTACGTCTACAACAACCCCTGGTCGTTGCAGTCGAACGAGAAGCACACCTCCTATGCGGCGATGATGCGGCTCGGCCTGCCGATCCCCGAGACCTGGATGCTGCCGGCCAAGGCCTACGAGCATGCCGACGACCTCGAGCCGACCCTGCGGCAGTATGCCCGGATGTTCTCGCTGACCGAGATCGGCGACAAGATCGGCTATCCGTTCTTCATGAAGCCTTACCACGGCGGCGGCTGGCGCGGGGTGACGAAGATCGACGACGCCGCGGGCTTCCAGAAGGCCTACGACGCCAGCGGCACCGACTTGATGAACCTGCAGAAGGCGGTGATCCCCTACGACTGGTTCGTGCGTTGCATCGGCCTCGGCCCGCAGACCCGCAAGGTGAACTACGACCCTCGGCGGCGCTGCACGACCGCTACACCATGGACACCGATTTCCTGTCGCCCGAGGACGCACAGGTCCTCGAGGACACCACGCTCACCATCAACGCCTTCTTCGGCTGGGACTTCAATTCCTGCGAGGCGCTGGCCAAGGGCGGGACCTGGTACCCGATCGACTTCGCCAACGCCTGCCCGGACAGCCAGGTGACTTCGCTGCACTATCACTTTCCCTGGCTGATCAAGGCCAACCTGCGGTGGTCGATCTTCAACGCCGCCACCGGGCGCAAGATGCGCAAGAACATGGACTGGGATCCGTTCTATGCGATCGCCGACAAGGACATGGAGCCGCGCGACAAGCTCAAGGCCTATGCCGCCATCGCCCACGAGCGCTTCGAGACCGAAAGGTTTCGCGAGTTCTGCCGCACCCATCTCGGGCACCTCGACGAGCTCGCCTACGAGTTCTTCGGCTCGGAGACCATGCGTGACGCGGTGCGCCGCAAGGTGACTGCGCTTTTCCCGGAACATGAGATCGACGAGTTCACCGAGTTCTTCTTCGGACGCGTGCAGCGCTGGCGCGAGCAGGAGGGGGCGCAAGGTGACAAAGACGGCTTCTAGCTGGTACTCGGGCCGCGTCGAGCAGGACGTCACCCTCGTCCGCTGGGGCCACTGGGGCCAGCCGGTCCTGGTGTTTCCGACCGCCGGCGGCGATGCCGAGGAAATCGAGCGGATGCAGATGATCGCGGCGCTCGGGCCGCTGATCGACGGCGGCCGGATCAAGGTCTATTCCTGCGACAACCTGGCGGGACGGGCGTTCGCCGCCAAGACCGGGTCGATCGAATACCGCTGCGCCCTCCTCAACCGCTTCGAGGCGGTGATCGCCGAGGAGATCGTCCCGGCGATCCGCACCGACTGCCGCGACCATGGCGCCGAGGTAGTGGCCGCGGGGGCCTCGCTGGGAGCGTTCATGGCGGTGGCGGTGACGGCGCGCTACCCGTGGCTGTTCCGTGCCGCCGTGGGGATGAGCGGCACCTACGACATCGAGGGGCTGATGGGGTTCGCGGGCAACGAGGACTATTATTTCTCGGCTCCGCTGAGCTTTCTGCCCAACCTCGGTGACAGCGGCATGCTCGACCAGGTCCGCCAACGCTTCTTCGTCCTCGCCTACGGCCAGGGCCGCTGGGAGAGTCCGGACGAATCCTGGCGCATGGCCGGGATCCTCGGCGGCAAGGGGATCCCCAACCGGGTCGATCCTTGGGGCCCGGAATACGACCACGACTGGCCGACCTGGCGGCATATGCTGCCGCTCTACCTCGACGACCTGGCGCCCTGACCCCCCGGAGGCGGTGCGATGAACGTCATTTTCCTCGACCCCGGCTTTCCCGCCAACCAGCGCGAGTTCGTGCGGGCGCTGGCCTCCGTCGGCGCCCACGTCATCGGTGTCGGCGACCGGCCGTACGACTGGCTCGACGACGAGCTCAAGGGCTGGCTCGGCGGCTACCAGCAGATCGCCTCGACCACCGACGAGGGCGCGCTGGAATGGGCGGTGCGCCACATCCAGGAGCGGATGTGGGTGGACCGGCTGGAGACGGTCATCGAGGCGCACGTCCTGCCCGCCGCCCATGTGCGGGAACGCACCGGTATTCCCGGGATCTCGGCGCGCACCGCCTATCTCTGCCGGGACAAGGTGGCGATGAAGGAGGTGCTGCGCGGTGCCGGGGTGCCAATGGCGGCTTCCGCCGGGATCGGCAGCGTCGGCGAGGCGGTCGAGTTCGTCGAGGCAGTCGGGTTTCCGGTGATCCTGAAGCCGCGCGCCGCCGCCGGGGCGTCGGGTACCTTTCGCGCCGACAATACGGACCAGCTCGCCGTGGTGGCTCGGGAGAGCGGTCTTGCCGATGGCGCGCCGGTGGCGATCGAGGAGTTCGTGGAGGGGCACGAGGGGTTCTACGACACGCTGACCGTGAACGGACAGGTCGCGCACGACTTCGTCAGTCATTACTACCCGAACGTCCTCGAGGCGATGCGGACCCGGTGGATCTCGCCGCAGATCGTGGCGACGAACCGGATCCACGAGCCGGGGTACGACGAGGTGAAGGAAATGGGCCGGCGGGTGAGCGGCGCGCTGGGGATCGGCACGGCGGCGACGCATATGGAGTGGTTCTTCGGGCCGCGGGGCTTGCGGTTCTCCGAGATCGGCTGCCGGCCGCCCGGGGTCGGGCAGTGGGACAGCTATTGTGCTGCGGGGGAGTTCGACCTCTACCGGGAGTGGGCGCTCGCGGTCTGCCACGGGGTCACCGACCGGGGGCCGTCGCGCCGCTATGCCTGCGGTATCGTCGCGCTGCGGCCCGATCGGGATGGAACCATCGTCGGCTACGAGGGGACGGGCGAGATCTTCCACCGCTACGGCGACCTGGTGGTGGGCAGCCATTTTCCGGCGCCGGGCACGGCGACCCAGCCGGTCGCGGCGGGCTACATGGCCAATGCCTGGATGCGGGTGCGGCATCCGGACTATGACGAATTGCGGCGGATCCTGGATGAAATCGGCGAGCGGGTGCAGGTGCGCGCGGGCTGAGGGAAAGCGGGCGAATGCCAAAGGTTTACGGGTATTCAGAGGGGCTGGAAGGCGACTGGAAAGTGGCTGGAAACCGTCCATACGTTCTCAACGCGTAGGATGCGATTTACGTGCGACTCGAGCGGAGGCCCGTATCAAACCTCGGCCATGGCCCGGGCGAGGGCGGCGGTGAGGACCGGGTCGGGGATCGGCATCAGGGTGGCGGTGCGGGTCCAGAGGATGGCGGTCTCGATGCGACGGTCGGGCCAGATTTGGGCGAGCGCGGCGCGGTAGGCGGCCATCTGGCGGAGAATACCTTCCGGGATCGCCTCCGGGGTCGGCGGGACGGCGGCGTTGCTCTTGAAGTCCACGGCGAGGATCCGGTCGGGGCCGACCACCAGCCGGTCGAGGCGGCCGAGGATGCGGGTGCCGCCGAGGGCGTCGAGAGCGGCGGTGACCGCGACCTCGGCGAGGCTGTCAGGGCCGAAGACGAAACCGAGGCCGGGGGCGTCGAGGACGGCTTCCGCCTCGGCCAGGAGCGCCAATACGTCGGTCCTGTCGGGGAGGAGGCGTGCGGCGAGAGCGGGGCGGTCGGCGGCGGGGCGGCCGTGCAGGTGTTCGAGCAGGCGATGAAGGGCGGTGCCGCGGGCCTTGGCCTCGTCCTCGGTGAGGGCGCCGGCGTTGTCGCCGGGTAAGACGTGCGCGCCGCCGAGGCCGGAGGGGGAGACCGGGCGCGCAGCCGTGGCCGGCACCCGGGCCGGGCGACGGGTCCAGTCCGGCAGCGGTGCGGCGGAAGGCGCCGGCGGTAGGGCCGCGGCGGGTGCGGCGGCCCAGAGGTGCGAGAGCGTCAGCTTGTCGCCCTCCGGCGGGCCGGGTTCGGGCGTGGCGCCGAGGCCGGTCATCGCCTCGGCGACGAGTTCGTGCCAGCTCTCGCCGCTGGTGCCGAGGGTGCCGGCGCCGCAGACGATCAGCCAGGATTCCGCCCGGGTGAGCGCGACGTAGAGGAGCCGCCGGCTTTCGGCGCGGACCAGGGCCCTGCGGTCGTCCTCGGCCTTCTTGAAGGCTGGGGGCGCGACCTCGGCGCGGACCTTCCAGACCGGCTGGCCGTTCTCGAGCCGCAGGATCTGCGGCGGGTTGCGTCCGTCCTGGCGGGTGGCGGTGTCGGGCAGGATGACGATGGGCGCCTCGAGGCCCTTGGCGCCGTGGACGGTCATCACCCGGACCTGGTCGGCGTCCTCCTCGCTGCGGCGCTTCACCTTGACCTCGTCGCGATCGAACCAGTCGAGAAAGCCGGTGAGGCTCGGGGCCTCGACGCTCTCGTAGGCCAGCGCCTGGTCGATGAGCGCGTCGATGCCGTCCTCGGCCTCGGGGCCGAGGCGGGCGGTCAGGATGCGGCGGCCGTCGTGGCGGATCAGGATGCGGGTGAGGAGCTCGAACGGGCGGAGGTAGTCGGCTTGGGCCTGGAGATCGGCCAGGAGCGCGCGGATGCCCGGCCAGCGGCCGGCGGGTTCGGCGCGGAGCGCCTGCCAGAGCGTGCCGTTGCGGGGATGAGCGAGCTCGAACAGGTCGCGCTCGGAGAGGCCGCCGAGCGGGCTGCGCAGGAGGGCGGCCAGTGAAAGGTCGTCGCTGGGCGTAGCCGCGAAGCGCAGGGCGGCGAGGAGGTCGTTGACGGCGAGCTCGGCGCCGATGCGCAGGAGATCCGCCCCGGCGACGGGGACCCGGGCGCGCTTGAGCTCGCGGATGATGGCGTCGAAGAGGTCGCTGCGCCGCTGGACCAGGATCATTACGTCGCCGGGGCGAATGGCGCGGTTCGTCCCGGGCAGGGCGCGATGTGACGTGAGCCAGCCGGAGATCTCCGCTGCGATACGGCGGGCGAGGACCTCGACGGGATCGTCGGGCGCGCGGGCGTCCAGGGGATCGTCCCAGGCCGACGGGTCGGGGCGGTCGGGCTTGGGCAGGAACGGCCAGAGCTCGACGCGGCCGGGCTTGTCCGGGTGGAAGGCGTGGTGGGCGATCGGGCCGGTGAGGTCGGTGCCGGCAACGCCGCCGAAGACGGCGTCGACCAGGGTGAGGATCGGTTGCGCCGAGCGGAAGGAGTAGAGCAGGTCGCAGCGCTGCAGCTCGGCGCCGATGTCGGTGAGGACGCGCTGGTAGTGCGTGCCCTTGGCGCCGAATTCGGCGGGGTCGGCGCCCTGGAAGCTGTAGATCGACTGTTTCTCGTCGCCGACGACGAAGATGGTGCGGGCGACGTCGCGCGCGCCGGCGCCGGCGAAGAATTCCTCGGAGAGCGCCTGGATCACCTGCCATTGCGCGGGGCTGGTGTCCTGGGCCTCGTCGACGAGGATGTGGTCGAGGCCGCCGTCGAGGCGCCAGAGCACCCAGGCGGCCGTGCCGGGCAGGGCGAGGAGCGTGCGGGCGCGGTCGATGAGGTCGTCGAAGTCGAGAACGCCGGCGGCGGCCTTGCGGGCCTCGAAGGCGGCGAGCCACGTGCGGGCGAAGCCGTTGAGCGCGACGGAGCGGGCGAAGGCGGCGTTGGCGAGGCGGACCGGGCGGGCGTCCTCGGCGCGCCGCATCAGCGCCTCGAGGGCGGGCATGAGGTCCGGGCGGGCGTCGCGGGCGGCCCGGGTGGGGAACTGGCCGATCTTCGCGGCGAACGGCGCGGCGGCGCTGACGCCGAACAGCAGGACGGACTCGAGCTTTTCGAGGCGCGTGGCCGGGTCGTCGCTGGCGAGGGCCTCGGCGAGGCAGGCGGCGGCCTTGCCGTCGTTGCCATTGCGCTGAGCGAGGACGGGGATGAGCGCGCGGAGCATGGCCTCGGCGTCGGGCGGCAGCACCCGGGCGGCGAGGTCGGCCGGCGGTCTCGGTCGTCGCACCGAGCGACTTTGCGAGGGCATCGGAGATCGAAGGGGTCGGCGAAGGCGGCGCGGTGCTGGCCGATCTCGAGGAGCAGCGGGTCGGGGTCGTCGGCGGGGAGCTGGCGGGCCAGCGCCGCGAAGGCGGCGGGATCGGCGATGGCGAGGCTGTCGAGAACCTCCTCGCGGAGCGCGCGGGCCTGGCGCTCCTCGAGGACGCCGAACTGCGGCGGGACGCCGGCCTCGAGCGGAAAGCGGCGGAGCAGCGCCTCGCAGAAGGCGTGGATGGTCTGGATCTTCAGGCCGCCGGGCGTCTCCAGCGCCCGGGCGAAGAGGGTGCGGGCGCGGGAGAGCCGATCAGTGGGGATGGTGGTGCCCGGCTCGCCGAGTGTGTCGAGGGCCTTGCGCAGGTCGGCGTCGTCGAGCATCGCCCAGGCGCCGAGGGTCTTGAACAGACGGTTCTGCATCTCGGCCGCGGCGGCCTTGGTGTAGGTGAGGCAGAGAATCTTCTGCGGCTCCGTGCCGGCGAGAAGCAGGCGTGCGACCCGGTCGGTGAGCACGCGGGTCTTGCCCGACCCGGCGTTGGCGGAGACCCAGCTCGAGGCCCCGGGGGTGGCGGCGCGGACCTGGGCGGCGACGGCGTCCTTCACCACGCGACCTCCGGATCGTCGCCATCCGCCCATTCTCCCTTGCGCGACAGGTGGTCGTAGTCGCTGGCCCAGGTGAGGCGCTGGGGACGGAGGCGGGCCGGAAAGCCGTTGGCGGCGTCCTGGTAGTGGGCGATGAGCGCGGTGAAGCGCTCCCAGGTCTGGGCCAGCGCGGCGGGATCGGCGTCGAGGGGGAGGGTTTCGCCCTGGCGGCCGAACTTCAGCAGCTCGATGTGGAGCGCGGGGCCGGCGGGCAGGCCCTCGAAGCCGCCGACCTCGGCGATTGCGGCCTCGAGTGGGAGTTGCAGGTGGAAGGCCCGGGCCTCGGCGGCGGTGGGGCCGGTGCCGGATTTGTAGTCGTAAAGCGCGTAGCCGGGGCCGACACGGTCGATGCGATCGGCGCGGGCGGTGACTTCGAACGGGTGGGCGAGGCCCGGAACGGCGCGGCGGCCCTTGACCTCGCGGGCGGCGGGGGTGCCGCGGGCGCGGCGCTCGGCCTCGCCGGCGAGGAACCAGCGGTGGGCGCGGCTGAGGCGGGCGGTCCAGATGGCGTTGACGGCGGGCCAGGGCGCCTCGGCGGCCAGCGCCCGGCGCATGGTGTCGAAGAAGAGCGGGGCGGCGTCCTCGGGGAGGCCGGCCTCCGTGGCGGTGACGAAGGCGTCGAGGGCGGCGTGGATAACGGTGCCGCGGACGAGCGCGTCCGGGAAGCGGCCGGGAGGGTCGAGGCGGCGCAGGCGGAGGACCTTCTGGGCGTAGACGGCGTAGGGATCGCGGATCAGGCGCTCGACCTGGGTGACGGAGAGATCGCGCGGGCGGGCTTCGGCCGGAGGACGGGGGGAAGGACGGCGGGCGGGGGGGACCTGGGCCGCGGGGCGGTCGAGGCGGGCGGCGTCGGCGGCGAGGCGGGCGCCGCGGGCCTTGACGGCGTCGAGGGCGTCCCTGCCTTCCGGGCCGAGGCCGAGGAGGAGGTTCTCGAGGCGAAGCAGCCAGCGCGACGGCACCGTCGGCGCCTCGGCGTCGCGGGTGGCGCGGGTGAGGACGACCTCTGCCGCGCCCATCGCCTGCTGGAAGTCGTGGGCGGAGAGGCCGATGCGGCGCTCGGGGGCGGGCAGGCCGATGGCGCGGCGGAGGCCGCGGCCGAGCCAGGGGTCGGCACCGGGGAGCCGCGGCCAGGTGCCCTCGTTGAGGCCGCCGAGGATGACGAGGTCGGCGGACTGGACGCGAGCCTCGAGCGTGCCCCAGATCGCGAGGTCCGGGTGGGTGGTGACGGCCGGCTCGGGGACGTCGCGGGCCGCCATCTGCGACTGGACGAGCGCGCGGTATTCGTCGGGGCGGAGCGGTCCGGAGGCGTCGGCCTCGGCGGCGAGGGCGTCAAGCAGGGCGCGGGCCTCGGCGCCGGCATCCTGATCCCAGAGGGCGTGGGCCGGATGGGCGTCGGGGCCGGCGGCAAGCGCCTCGGCGGCGGTGCGGTGGCGGGCGACGTGCTCGGCGAGCGGCGCCGTGGCGGCATCGGCGAAGGGACCGAGGGCGGTGCGGAGCCAGTCGATCCAGGCGGGCGCCGCGGCGCCGTGCTTCTCCGCCCAGGCCGCGAGGACGGGCCAGTCGATCCACGGGGGGCCGCCGCGCAGGCGGTCGCGCTCGAGGTGGGCGGTGAGGCGCAGGTGATCGCGGCGGGCGCCGGGGCCGCTGTTCACCAGCGGGTGCTTGAGCAGGATGAGCAGGTCTTCGGGCGTGAGCGGCGCGCCGGGAAGGGCCGCGAGGCGGCGGAGGAGGACGCCGGGCGGGGTGAGGGCGAGCGGCCGGCCGGCGCTGTCGTCGGGGATCAGCGCCCAGCGGTCGAGCTCGGCGGTGACGCGGCGGGCGAGGGCGCGGTCGGGGGTGACGAGGGCGGCGCGGGTGCCGGCCTCGGCGGCTTCGCGGAGGCGCAGGGCGATGGCGAGGGCTTCGCCGCGCTGGTCCGGGGCCTCGACCCAGGCGAGGGTGGCGCAGGCGGTGGCGAGGCTGCCGGCGAGGCCGGCGCCTTCGGCGCGCCATTGGTCTGTGACCGGCGCCGGGCGCATAGCGAGGGAGACAAGGGCGTTGCGCGCCGGCGCCGGCGGTGCGACCGGGTGCCAGGGTGGCACGGCGGCAGGGTCGAAGGCGAGGGCGTCGGCCAGTGCCCGGAAGCCGTGCTGGGGATGGTCGGCGGCACCGGGGTCGTCGGCGCCGAGGCGCTCCCAGATCGCCCTTGGCAGCGCAGCGTCGAAGCCGGGCAGGACCAGCGCCCCCTGGGGCAGGCGGGCGACGGCGGCCATGAAGGCGCGGGTGGCGCCGCGCGAGCCGGTGGAGCCGGCGACGATGACCGGATGGGCGGGCGGATCGGCGGCCCAGGCCACGGCCAGCGCATCGGCGGCGGCGCGGAGGCGGCCCTGGCCGTCGCCGGGGCCGGCAGCGGCGAGATAGCCGGAGATCAGTTCGAGGAAGCGCAGGCTGCGCTGCCAGTGGGCGGCGTGCTCGGCGGCATCGACCGTGGCGAATGCGGCGGGCGGAATGCCCTCGCCCTGCATCTCGTCGAGGAGTTCGGCGAGGCTGTCGGCGAGATCGAAGACGGCGGTGCCGGCGGCGAGGCGCGGCTCGGCGGCGGCGAGGCCGGAGACGAGGCGGGCGAGGTCGAGCTTGCGGCGGAGCGGCGTCACCGCGGGCGGCAGGTCGAGCGGACCGAGCGGGTCGGCGGCGAGCTCGGTGACGACCCGGATGCGGGGAAGGAGTCGGGCGGGGCCGGCGGCGAAGAGCGTCGTCAGGGCGCGGGCGGCGCGGCGGGTGTTGACCCAGACCTCGACGCGGGCGATCGCCTCGGGCGGTTGTCCGGCGAGACGGGCGTCGAGGCCGACGAGGAGCGCACGGGAGAAATCGACCCCGGGCGGGAGGGCGAAGACGCGGGGGCCGTCCCGGGGCGGAAACAGCGCCGTCATGCCAGGGCTTCGGCGAGCGCTATGCCTTCCGGGCGACCGACATCGACCCAGCCGCCGGCATGCACCACGCCCGTGAGCCGGCCCTCGGCGATCAGCGCGTCCCAGACCGGGTTGAGGGAGAAGACCTCGTCCGTGAAGCCGCCGAGGGCGGCCGGGTCGATGATCTCTGCCCCGGCATAGACGTAGTCGGCGGTTGGCGTGGCGCCGCGGCGGCGGAGGCGATCCCCCGGCTCCATGAAAAAGTCGCCGGGGCCGGTGTGGCCTATCGCCGCAGCGCGGGGAACGAGGCAGAGGCGGGCGCCGTCCGTCCATCCGGCGAGAAGGGCGGTCAGCGGATTGGGACCGGACCAGACCATGTCGGCGTTGAGGGTGAAGACCGGGCCGGGGCCGAGGAGCGGCAGGGCGCGCTTCAGCCCGCCGCCGGTCTCCAGCCGCGCGGGCTCGTGGGAGATCAGCGCGTCGGGCGCGACCTCGGCGAGGTGGGCGCGGAGCTGGTCGGCGTGGGCGTGGGTGTTGACGACGATGCGCGCGATCCCGGCGGCGCGGACCAGTGCTAGGGCGTGGTCGATGAGCGGCCGGCCGGCCACCTCGATCAGCGGCTTCGGCCGGTCGCGGGTGAGCGCGCCCATGCGCGTGCCAAGGCCGGCGGCGAAGATCATCACCGCCTGCGGCGTCACGCCTCGGCCTCGATCCGGTCGCGTACCTCCATCTCCGGCGGCGGGACGTGGCGGCTCACGAAGGCGGCAAGCGGTGCCAGCGCCGGATGGGCGAGGTCGCGGCTCAGGTGGTCCCAGACCCGCGGCAGGAAGCCGAGGTAGCGCGGCTTGCCGTCGCGCCGGCAGAGCCGGGTGAAGAGCCCGAGGATCTTGAGGTTGCGCTGGGCGGCGAGAACATGCGCGGCGGCGGTGAAGGCCTCCGGCTCGGCCTCGCTCCGTTCGAGGTAATGCGCCATCATGGCAGCGCGGAGCGAGTCGCCAGTATCGCGCCGCGCGTCCTCGAGCAGCGACACGAGGTCGTAGGCCGGGTGGCCGAGGAGCATGTCCTGGTAATCGAGAAGCCCGACCTTGCCGCGGCTTCGGCGTTGGGGGAGCCAGATCAGGTTCTCCGCATGGTAGTCGCGCAGCACCGGCACCGGTGGCACCTCAGTCATCGGCGCGAAGACCGCTTCGGTCAGCGCCTCGTACTCGGCGAGGAGGTCCGGCGAAGCCGGCTGGCCGGTTGCGGCGGGCAGATACCACTCCGGTACCAGCCGGGCCTCGCGCATCAGGAACGCCAGGTCGTAGGGCGGTGGCGTCCAGCCGACGTCGGCGCCGGGCGGCGGGCGGCGCTGGATTTCGACGAGCACGTCGACTGCGGCCCGGTAGAGCCCGAAATCGCGGCCCGGACGCTCGGCGCAGAGGGTGGCGAAGAGCTCGTCGCCGAGGTCTTCGAGCAGGACGAGGCCGCGGCGCTGGTCGGCGCCGAGAACCTCGGGGGCGCTGAAGCGGCCGGCGCGGAGCCAGGCGGTGACGGCCAGGAACGGACGGACGTCGAGGCCGCTCTCCGGCGGCATGTCCATCAGGATCGCGCCGCCGAAGGCCCCGGGCCGGCGCAGGCGCTCGTAGCGCCGGGCCGACGCGTCGCCGGCCAGGGGCGTGCGCTCGGCCCAGCCCCAGCCTTCGCGGGCGAGAAATCCGCTGATCTCGGCGTCGCGGGTCATGCGGTGGTGGTCTCGGCGAGGGCGGCGGGGAGCCAGGACCAGCCGTTGCCGTGGGACGTCAGGCGGGCGCGGCGGACGTCCTCGCCGCCGGGTGGCATGTCAAGCGCCAGCATCAACCGCCGGGCGGGCAGTGCCGGGCCGAGGCGGTCGGCCCATTCGACGAGGCAGATGCCGGTGGCGAAGGCTTCCTCGAGGCCGAGCTCGGCGATCTCCGAAGCGGACCCCAGCCGGTAGAGATCCGCATGCCAGAGGTCGATGGGTTGGCCTTCGGGGCCGACGTCGTAGGTCTGCACCAGGGTATAGGTGGGCGAGGGGATGTCCTCGGCGCGGCCGACGGCCGACAGTCGGGCCCCGATCAGCGCCCGGGCGAAGGTGCTCTTGCCTGCGCCGAGGCCACCGGTCAGCCCCAGGGTGTCGCCGGGCCCGAGATGCGGGGCGATGGCGATGGCGAGCTGCTCGGTCGCCGCGGAATCCGCGAGCGTCAGGGTTGAATCCAAGTGGGGTCCGTTCCGTCTTGCGTGATGCCCGCCCTTCTACCGCGCGGGCCGGCAGGTGCAAGGGCGGCCGTCGCGTCAGGCGCGCCGGGCGCGGTCGCCCGGTCGTTCGGCGGGCCGTGCGTTGGCCGGCAGGTCGGCGACGAGGGTGGCGGCGCCGGCGTCGACGGCGATGGTCACGGTGCCCCCCGCGGCGTCAAGCACCCGGCGGGCGAGCGCGAGGCCGATGCTTTCGGGCTGGCCCGAGTTCGGACCGGCGGCGACGCGGGCAGTGAGCTGGCGTGCGCCGTCGAGCGTCAGGGTGACGGTGGCCGCCGGCGCGGCGAGGTCGGCGGCGGCGAGGCCGAGGGCGAGGGCGGCGCGGCGGACCTCCGGCGTCCAAGCGGCCGCGTCCCCGGGCGCGGCGAGGGTCAGGTTGCGGGTGGTCAGCGCGGCGGCGAGCTCGGGAAGCGGGCCGTCGGCGGCAGGTGCCACCGCCAGCGCCCGGATCTCGCGGGCGCGGGCGAGACCGTCCTTGAGGCCCTGCGCGGCGGCGCCGAGGGACTGGAAGGCGCCGGGCGAGGTCGCGGCGGGGATGGCGGCCATGAGCTTCTGCACCGCGGTCTCGACCGGCAGCAGGAGCTGCTCGAAGGCGAGGTCGCCGAGGGTGGCGGCGTCGTGGGTCTGGGTGCCGGCGCCGGGGGGGAGCATGGCGGGGGTCGGCGAAGCGGCCTCGGCCTCGGCGGCGAGATTGCGGAAGACGACGAGGGCCGAGGCATCGGGAAGCGGCGCCACCAGCATGTGGAGGCGGGCGCCGTCGCGGGTGGCCACCGTGTCGGTCCAGCTGGTGCGGGCCTCGCCGGCGGTGGCGAACTCGGTGAGCTGGGCCCAGGCGGGGGAGGGTGCGCATTGCTTGGCCCAGAGTGCGGTCATCTCGGCGACGCCGGGGCCGTCGAGGCGCTCCATCGGGTCGAGGCCCCACAGGCTCTCGAAGGCGGAGTTGACGAAGACCAGCATCCCGGAGGCGTCGAAGACCGCGACGGCTTCGGACATGCGGTCGAGGGTGGCCTGGGAAAGCTCGAGCTCGGAGCGGTACTTGCGCTCGAGGATGATCGACGAGGAGATGTCTTCGAAGAGGAACGCCAGCGCCCCCTGCGGGTGCGGGCGGCCGGTGACGCGGAAGATCTTGCCCGACGGGAGCTGCCAGTTCTCCTCGTAGGTGCCTTCGCGGGCGCCCTCCTCCAGCTCGGAGAGCTTGCGGCGGAAGGAGGCGAAGTCCTTCTGCTCCGGCATCTGCCGGGTCTCGCGCAGGCGCTCCAGGAACGCCCGCAGGCTTGGCCGGCCCGCGAGCCACACCGCGTCGATCTTCACGAGGTCGGTCAGCGCCGGATTGAAGAGCCCGAGGCGGCGGTTTTTGTCGAAGACGGCGAGGCCGATCGGCAGGTGGGCAAACGTCTCGGTCAGCGTCTCGATGAAGCGGCGGAGCGACGCCTCGGCGGCGACGAGGTCGTCGGCCTCCAGGGCGTAGCCGACGGTCTCGCCGGCGGCGTCGCGCTGCTGGCTGATCTCGTACCACTGCGCCTCGTCGTCGTCGCGGCCGTGGACCGAGACCCGGCGGCGGGTGCCGGAGCCCCGTGCGGTCAGCGGCACCTCCTCGAGCACGTGGCCGAAGCCGTCGGCGATCCGGTGGTCGGGCAGGTCGCCCACGGGCGCGTCGAAGCGGTCGCGGTAGGGGGCGTTGGCCCAGGTCACCTGGCCGTCGGGGCCGTGGCTCCAGGCCAGCATCGGCGCGCCGTCGAGGACCTCGTGCAGGAACCGCAGCTCGGCGCCGGCGCAGGCGAGCGCCGCTCTCGGCCTGCCTGAGCGCCCGGGCCTCCTCGCTGGCGGGCCGGATGGTGAGGGTGGCGGCGCCGTCGCGCGGCTCGCCCACCACCTCGAAGGCGGTGCCGTCGTCGCGGGGGCAATGGTGGCGGAAGCCGGTGCCGTAGAGGACCAGCGCCTCGAGGTCGGCATGCAGGTCCGGACAGTCCTCCGCCAGATGCGCGACCAGCGCCGCCAGACGCGAGCTGGCAGGCGGCAGGCCGTCGAGGAGCGTCCGCGCGGACTCGGTCAGTGGTTTGAGGCTGGAGCCGTCGATGAGGTACGCGCAGGCGTCGCCGTCGGCGGGCGGCGCGACTTCAGCGCCGGACCGCGCCGTCCGCCGCGGCCCGAAGACGGCCACCAGCGCCAGCGTTGCGGCGGCGCTGACCAGCGCGGCGGCGACCCCGTCCGGCAGCGCGGCGACCATGCCGGCCAGCGGCAGGTCGGGGAGCGAGAGGCTGGACAGATCCATTGGCGACGGACTCCGGGAAAGCCGCGCCATCTGAGGAGACGACGTTTAAGGAAGGTTTAACCCTGAGCCGGCCCGCGGGCGCCGTTCGCTGCCCGGGCGGATCCCGCACGCGGCGTCACCCGGCCGCGTGGCCAGGAGACGCTGACCACGGCGCCTTTCGGGAGCGCGAACTCGGGCGGACCGGGGGGCGGTTCGCTCGCGGCGGGGCTACCGTTGCCGAACTGCAGGCGGGCGCCGCTGCGCTCGAGCAGGGTCTTGGCGATGAAAAGGCCAAGCCCCATGCCCTCATAGCCCGGTCGCTCGCCGGGAACCGCGGCGCGCCGGCGCACGAAGGGGTCGCCGATCCGCCCCATCAGGTCCGGAGGATATCCCGGCCCGTCGTCGCCGATCGACACCCGCAGATCGTCGTCGGTCCAGTCGAGATCGATCCACACCGTCGCCTCGGCGAAGTCCACGGCGTTCTGCACCAGATTGCGGAGGCCCTGGATGATCTCCGGGCGGCGCGCGAACGGCGGCTGCACCTCCGGGCCGTCCTCGACCGCCGCACCCTCGACCCGGGTGATGATGCGGATGCCGCGGTCGGCGTGTGGCGCCGCCGCCTCCTCGATGACGGAAGAGAAGGGCGCGTAGCGGACCAGCGTGTCCTCGGTCCGCGGGCCCATGGCCCGCAGGATCCCGGTGCAGCGATCGGCCTGGGCGCGGACGAGTTCCGCGTCCTCCCTGAGGTGCGGGCGGTCGCCCAGTTCGTCGATCAGCTCGGTGGCGGCGAGCTTGATGGTGGCGAGCGGGGTGCCGAGTTCGTGCGCCGCGGCCGCCACCACGCCGCCGAGGGCCGAGAGCTGCTGCTCACGCGCCAATGCCATCTGGGTAGCGGCCAGGGCCTGGGACATCGAGAAGGTCTCGCCGGTGACCCGGCGCGCGTAGATGGCGAGAAACACCGTCCCGGTCAGCAGCGCCGTCCAGCTTCCGAGCGCCAGCACCTCCGGCAACGCCAGCTCCTCCCCCGAGGTGAGCTCGAGCGGCACGTAGAAGCGCACCAGGAGCGTGATGATCAACGCCGCGGCACCGGCGAGAAGCACCGTGGCGCGCAGGCTCAGCACCGAGGCGCTGATCGTCACCGGTGCCATGATGAGCAGCGCAAAGGGATTGCCGAGGCCGCCGGTCAGCGCCAGCAGCGCCCCGAGCTGGCAAAGGTCGAAGAGCAGCATCAGCACCGCCTCGCGCTCGCTTAACCGGCGATTCTCGGCCGCGACCGACATCGCGACGAGGTTGAAGAGGACCGAGGCACCGATGACGACCGCGGTGGGGGCATGGGGCAGGCGCATGCCGAGCCCGAGCGACGCCACCAGCACGGCCGCCGACTGGCCGATGACGGCGAGCCAGCGCAGCAGAATGAGCGTGCGCAGGCGAACCCACCCGCTGCGCGCATCGCTGGCCGGAAAGGGAAGGCTCGGTTCGACCATCCCGACGGCTCTAGCAGCGCTCGGGGATCCGCTCAAAGGGATTTGACCGGGTGACGCCCTTGTGAGCATCGGTCCCGCGTGCAACAACCGCGACCGTCCCGATCCCGGAGGTTTGCCGGTTCATGACCCGCATCGCCGCGCTTTTTGCTACCGCCATCGTGCTGCTCGGCTTGGCCGCCGGCTGGTACTACGCGATGCAGGGCGCTGCCGCCGATCCCTTCGCCAAGTGTCGCACCAGCCAGGTCGCCGGGGGGGCGGCGGCGATCGGCGGGCCGTTCACGCTGACCGACGACACCGGGGCGCAGGTGACCGATGCCCAGGTGATCACCGGGCCGACCCTGGTCTATTTCGGCTACAGCTTCTGCCCGGACGTCTGCCCGATGGATCTCTCTCGCAACGCCCTCGCCGCCAAGGACCTGGCCGAGCGCGGGGTGAAGACCGGCCAGGTCTTCGTCACCATCGACCCCGAGCGCGACACCCCCGAGGTGCTGCGGGACTATGCCGAGGCGATCGATCCGGAGCTGGTCGGACTGACCGGAACCCCGGAGGAGATCGCGACAGCGGCCAAGGCCTACAAGGTCTACTACCGCAAGAACGGCGACGACCCCGACTACTACCTCATGGACCATTCGAGCTTCACCTATCTCATGGCCCCCGGTGTCGGATTCCTCGAGTTCTATCCCTCGGACGCGACGCCCGAGGCCATCGCCGATTCGGTGTCCTGCTATGCAGCCGAACTCTGAGGCCGATCCCCTGCCGGGCGCCGCGGCGAGCGACGTGTCGATCGCTCGCGACGAAATCGGCGCCGACCGTTCGCTCCTGATACTCGACGACGACGAGCCGTTCCTGCACCGGCTCACCCGGGCGATGGAAAAGCGCGGGTTCGAGGTGTGCGCGGTCGATTCGGTGGCCGCCGGGCAGGCGGCCGTCGCGGCGCATCCGCCGGCCTATGCGGTCATGGACCTGCGGCTCGAGGACGGGAACGGCCTCGAGCTGGTGGGCGCGCTGCGCGCTCGGCGTCCGGACGCCCGGATCGTGATCCTGACCGGCTACGGCGCCATCGCTTCGGCGGTGGCCGCGGTCAAGATCGGTGCCACCGACTATCTCGCCAAGCCCGCCGACGCCAACGACATCACCCGGGCCTTGCTGGCGCGGGGCGCGGAGCATCCCGAGCCTCCGGAGCATCCGATGACCGCCGACCGGGTGCGATGGGAACATATCCAGCGGGTTTACGAACTCTGCGACCGCAATGTCTCGGAAACCGCCCGGCGCCTCAACATGCACCGCCGGACCTTGCAGCGCATCCTGGCCAAGCGCAGCCCGAAATAAATCGTCAACATCTGTCTGCCAGCGTCCGCTCCGGTAAGTCCCGACCGATTTTCCTGTGGAAAAGGTTGGGCTGCAAACGATTCAAACTGGACAGGTAGGCGGGATTCCGCCAAATACAACCAATGATCGAATCATCTGCTCTTGATTACACGCCACAAGCGTACTTGCAGGTCGCAGGTGTGGTGATTCCCTTCGATCCCGAGGTCATCACCCCGACGATCTGCCAAGCGATCATCGAGGGTCGGTTCGAGACCGAAGAAGCGAGCCAGATACCGCACATCGTGCGGCCGGGCGACCGGGTTCTGGAAATCGGTGCCGGCACCGGCTTCATCTCGACACTGCTCTCGCGGCAGCGGCGGGTGAGCCGGGTGATCGCGGTGGAAGCCAACCCCCGCCTGATCGAATACATGACGCAGCTTCACATGCGCAACAAGGTTCGCAAGGTGAAGCGGGTGAATGCCGTCCTGACCAACGGACCGGAGACCTCGGCGACGTTTTACTTGCGCGAGGACTTCTGGATGGGCTCGCTGTCGGCGGAGCCCAACCGCTACGAGGCCACCGTCGAGGTGCCGACGATGAACTTCGACGCCCTGCTGCGCGAGGAGGCGATCGACCTCATCGTCTGCGACGTCGAGGGGGCGGAGACCGTGCTCTTCCACGGCGCCGATCTCTCCGGCGTCGACCGGATATTCCTCGAGATGCACGACCACGTCACCGGGCTTTCCGGTGTGCGCCGGCTCTTCGGCACCATGGCCGATCACGGCTTCGTCTACGACCCTCGGCATTCGCTCGGGAGCGTGGTGCTGTTCCAGCGCCTGGGCGCCACGGATATCGTCAGGCCCTACGCCGGCTGATCCGTCGAAAGGGGCTTGCATCGCCCCGGGGCCGGGCCTATATCCGCGTCATCAGCGGCGGGTCGGTTCTTCCGATCCTCCACCGGAACGCTTAAACGGGCCGCTGGCCCGTTTTCTGCTTCTGGAGCGCCGCTTGTCCGACCTGATCGCCAAAGCCGCCATCGACCGCCGCCTCGCGCAGTTGGTCGGGCCAACCATCGAAGGCCTCGGCTTCGAGTTGGTGCGGCTGCGGCTCATGGGCGGCAAGCGAGCGGTGCTGCAGATCATGGCCGAGCGCCCCGACGGCGGCATCGAGGTCGACGACTGCGCCCGGATCAGCAGGGCGGTGTCGGCGGTGCTCGACGTCGAGGATCCGATCAGCGGCGAGTACGTGCTCGAGGTCTCGAGCCCGGGCATCGACCGGCCGCTGACCCGGCTCAAGGACTTCGAGCGCTGGTCTGGCTACGAGGCCAGGCTCGAGACCGAAGAGGCGATCGACGGCCGCAAGCGCTTCAAGGGCGAGCTCGCGGGGGTGCAGGACGGCGAGGTGCTGATCGAAATTCCCGAAGGGATCATAGGCCTCTCCTTCGACCTCCTCGCCGACGCCAAGCTGGTGCTGACCGACGCGCTCCTTGCCGAGAGCCTCGCGGGGCGCAAGGCGAAGGGGTTCGACCCGGACGAGTTCGACGACGTGCTGACCGAAGATGACAACGCCGAAACCGGCGACGAAGACGCGACCAATGAGGAAAAAGTGAAATGAGCGTGACCTCTGCCAACCGGCTCGAGCTCCTGCAGATCGCCGACGCGGTTGCCCGCGAGAAGATGATCGACCCCGCCCTCGTCATCGAGGCGATGGAGGATTCGCTCGGCAAGGCCGCGCGCTCCCGTTACGGCGCCGAGTACGACATCCGCGCCAAGATCGACCGCAAGTCGGGCGAGCTCGAGCTCACCCGCTACCGTCACGTGGTCGAGGAGCCGGAGAATCTGTTCATCGAGCTCACCCTCGAGGAAGCCCGCGCCATCAAGCCCGACGCCCAGCTCGACGACTACCTCACCGACCCGCTGCCGCCGGTGGACTTCGGCCGCATCGCCGCGCAGTCGGCCAAGCAGGTGATCATGCAGAAGGTCCGCGAGGCCGAGCGCCTGCGCCAGTACGAGGAATTCAAGGACCGCGCCGGCGAGATCATCAACGGCATCGTCAAGCGCACCGAGTACGGCAACGTCATCGTCGACGTCGGCCGCGGCGAGGCGATCCTGCGCCGCGACCAGCTCATCCAGCGCGAGGCCTTCCGCAACGGCGACCGCGTCCGCGCCCTCATCCGCGAGGTGCGCAGCGAGACCCGCGGCCCGCAAATCTTCCTCAGCCGTACCGCCCCGGAATTCCTCGCCGAGCTTTTCAAGATGGAAGTGCCGGAAATCTACGACGGCGTGATCGAGATCAAGGCGGTGGCCCGCGATCCCGGCTCCCGTGCCAAGATGGGTGTCATCTCCTACGACAGCTCGATCGACCCGGTCGGCGCCTGCGTCGGCATGCGGGGTAGCCGCGTGCAAGCGGTGGTCACCGAGCTCCAGGGCGAGAAGATCGACATCATCCCCTGGAACCAGGACCCGGCGACCTTCCTCGTCAACGCCCTGCAGCCGGCCGAGGTCTCCAAGGTGGTCTTCGACGACGACAGCGAGCGCATCGAGGTGGTGGTGCCCGACGAGCAGCTCTCGCTCGCCATCGGCCGCCGCGGCCAGAACGTGCGGCTGGCGAGTCAGCTTACCGGCTTCGACATCGACATCATGACCGACGCCCAGGAGAGCGAGCGCCGCCAGGCCGAGTTCGCCGAGCGCACCCAGATCTTCATGGACACGATGAACGTCGACGAGATGGTGGCGCAGCTTCTGGTGTCCGAAGGGTTTGCAACTCTCGAAGAAGTGGCTTATGTCGACCTCGACGAGCTGACGAGCATCGACGGATTCGACCAGAACACCGCCGAGGAGCTTCAGGCCCGCGCCCGCGAGAGCCTCGAAGAGATGAACGCCAAGGCGCTCGAGCATGCCCGCGAACTCGGGGTGGAGCAGAGCCTCTTCGACTTCGAGGGTCTGACGCCGCAGATGATCGAGGCGCTTGCCGAGGATGGGATCAAGACGCTGGAGGACTTCGCCACCTGCGCCGACTGGGAGCTGGCTGGCGGCTATACGACGGTGGACGGCAAGCGGGTGAAGGATACCGGGCTCCTGGAGAAGTTCGACATGAGTCTCGAGGAAGCGCAGACCCTGGTGATGAACGCCCGCCTCCAGCTCGGCTGGGTGAGCGCGGCGGACCTGGCGCCGGCGGCCGAGGAAGGCGAAGGCGAGGAGGCGGCGGCGGGCCAGGCCTGAGGGCCGGCGTGACGCGCGGGGGACGGGTGAAGGAGCGGGACGAGCCGGAACGGCGCTGCATCGTTACCCGGGCCACCGGGCCGAAGACTGGGCTGATCCGCTTCGTGGCCGGACCCGGCGACGAGGTGGTGCCCGATCTGGCCGGGCGGTTGCCGGGCCGCGGCATGTGGGTGAGTGCCGACGGCGCGGCGTTGCGGCAGGCGGCCGGCAAGGGGTTCTTCGCCCGGGCGGCTAAGCGCCCACTCCGGGTGCCGGACGATCTGGCCGCCCGGGTCGAGGCGTTGCTCGCGCAGCGGGTGGTGGACTTGCTTGCGCTCGCGCGTAAGGCCGGCCAGGCGATCGCCGGGCTGGAAAAGACGAAGGCGGCGCTGGTCTCGGGAGAGGCGGTGCTGCTTCTGCAGGCGGCGGACGGGTCGGCGCGGGAACGCGGCCAGCTTCGGCCGCCGGAGGGCGAAAACACCCTTGTTTCGTGCCTTTTCGGGGACGAATTGGGTTTGGCATTCGCCCGCGATCGTGTGATACATGCCGCCGTGCTGGCGGGCGGTCTTGGCGACCGGATTAGAGACGAGGCCCTGCGGCTGTCAGGCATCAGGGACGGCACGAACCAGCCTCCGCCTTCGGACGTGACCGGGGTCGAGGCTGGCGATGGATCGGCGGGGGAAGGCCCCCGCGGGAAAGGCTAGAGACGGAATGATGGATACCAAGGACACGGACCGCAAGGGCAAGACGCTCGGGCTGCGCGGCGGCGGCACCGAGACCAGCCACGTGCGCCAGAGCTTCAGCCATGGCCGCACCAAGTCGGTCACGGTCGAGCACAAGCGCAAGCGCATTCTCGTTCCCAAGCCTGGCGCCCCCGCCAATGGCACCACGGCCGCACGAGTCGGCACGACGCCCAGCCTCTCGGACGCCGAGTTCGAGCGGCGCCTGAAGGCAGTCGAGGCCGCCAAGGCGCAGGAATCGGATCGCCTCGAGAAGGAGCGCGAGGCCGCGGAAGCCCGCGAAGCCGAACTGTCGCGCCTGCGTTCCGAGAAGGAAGCCGCCGAGCGCGCCGAGAAGGAACGCGAGATCCAGGAGCAGCGCGCCGCCGCAGCTGCCGCCGAGGAAGCCGAAGGCGCCGCCAAGGTCGCGGCCAAGGCCAAGGCGCCCGCCGCCGCCCGTCCGGCGGAAATCATCGATCCCGCCGCCGCGCAGGCCCAGGCCGCCCGCGCCGAGGCCGGGCGTCCGGTGGTGAAGAAGACCGGCGACAAGGCCCCGGTCGTCGAGGAAAAGCGCAGCCGCGGCAAGGGCGAGGACGACCGTCGGCGCTCCGGCAAGCTCACCATCGCCAACGCCACCGACCAGGAGGGCCGCCAGCGATCCATGGCCGCGATGAAGCGCCGCCAGGAGCGCGAGAAGCGCCGCGTCCAGAGCCACACCGGCGAGCGCGAGAAGGTGGTGCGCGAGGTCAACATCCCCGACGCCATCACCGTGCAGGAGCTCGCCAACCGCATGGCCGAGCGCGTGGCCGCCGTGGTCAAGACCCTGATGCAGAACGGCATCATGGCCACCCAGAACCAGACCATCGATCCCGAAACCGCGACGCTCATCGTCGAGGAGTTCGGTCACAAGGTGGTGCGCGTCTCGGAGTCCGACGTCGAGGACGTGATCGTCCAGGCCTCCGGCAGCGACGAGGGCAAGCTCGCGCCGCGGCCGCCGGTGGTGACCATCATGGGCCACGTCGACCACGGCAAGACTTCGCTGCTCGACGCGATCCGCAAGACCAACGTCGTCTCCGGCGAGGCCGGCGGCATCACCCAGCACATCGGCGCCTATCAGGTGACGACGGCGGGCGGTGCGGTCATCACCTTCCTCGACACCCCCGGCCACGCCGCCTTCACCTCGATGCGCGCCCGCGGCGCCCAGGTCACCGACATCGTCATCCTTGTGGTGGCGGCTGACGACAGCGTGATGCCGCAGACCGTCGAGGCGATCAACCACGCCAAGGCGGCGGGCGTCCCGATCATCGTCGCCATCAACAAGGTCGACAAGCCGGGCGCCGATCCCAACCGGGTCCGCACCCAGCTCCTCAGCCACGAGATCGTGGTCGAGGAAATGGGCGGCGAGGTGCTCGACGTCGAGGTCTCCGCCGTCACCGGCAAGGGGCTCGACACCCTGCTCGAGAACATCGCGCTGCAATCGGAGCTGCTCGACCTCACCGCCAACCCCGACCGTCAGGCCGAGGGCGCGGTGATCGAGGCCAAGCTCGACGTCGGCCGCGGCCCGGTCGCGACCGTGCTGGTGCAGAAGGGCACGCTGAAGCGCGGCGACATCTTCGTCGTGGGCGAACAGTGGGGCCGCGTTCGCGCCCTCATCAACGATCAGGGTGAGCGCGTCGACGAGGCCGGCCCCTCGGTGCCTGTCGAGGTTCTCGGCCTCAGCGGCACGCCGGAAGCCGGCGATGTCCTCAACGTCGTAGACGACGAGGCCAAGGCCCGCGAGATCGGCAGCTACCGCGAACGGCTCTCCCGCGACCGCCGCGCGGCGGTCGGGTCGGCGACGACGCTCGACCAGTTGCTAGCCAAGGCCAAGGCCGACAAGGACCTCAAGGAGCTTCCCGTCGTGGTGAAGGCCGACGTCCAAGGTTCGGCGGAAGCCATCGTCCAGGCGCTCGACAAGATCTCCACCGACGAGGTGCGCATCCGCGTGCTGCACTCCGGCGTCGGTGCGATCACCGAGTCGGACGTGACGCTGGCCGAGGCCTCGGGCGCACCGATCATCGGCTTCAACGTCCGCGCCAACGCCCCGGCCCGCGAAAGTGCCAACCAGAAGGGCGTGGAGATCCGCTACTACTCGATCATCTACGACCTGGTCGACGACGTGAAGCAGGCGGCCTCGGGCCTGCTCTCCCCGGAGATCCGCGAGAAGTTCATCGGCTACGCCGAGATTCTCCAGGTCTTCAAGATCACCGGCGCCGGCAAGGTGGCGGGTTGCAAGATCACCGAGGGCGTGGCGCGGCGCTCGGCGGGCGTGCGCCTGCTGCGGGACAACGTGGTGATCCACGAAGGCAAGCTGAAAACCCTCAAGCGCTTCAAGGACGAGGTGCGCGAGGTCCAGGCCGGCCAGGAATGCGGCATGGCCTTCGAGCACTACGAGGACATCCGCGAAGGCGACGTCATCGAGATCTTCGAGACCGAGACGGTCGAGCGCACCCTCGCCTGACCTTTGGAGACAGGACGAGGCCCCGCTGGAGACTCCGGCGGGGCCTTGTTTTTCGCGGCCGACGCCCAGTTAACGCAAAGTAAATTTCGCTACCACAATCGTTTTAAATCAACGACATAGGTATGCCGCGCACAGTGCCCACCCGCGCGCAAAACCGCCCCGGCATCACACGCGCGTGCGTCTTCACCCCCCGGCTGGCAAAAGCTGGTAACATGCTCTACGGGAGCGCTGAGCGGTGAGAAACGGAGCCACGTCTTGCCCCTGAAGCGACCCAGACCGGGCCTCGTCCTCGCCACCGCCGCCCTCCTTCTGAGCGTCGCCGGCGCCTCTCGCGCCCAGGACACGGCCCCCCTCCCCCGCCCCGAGCCCACCGCCGCCCAGCCGGCCCCGGCGCCCGTCGACCCCGCCGCCGAGGCGGCCCTTTTCGCCATGCCGCGGATCACCGAGGCCACCCGTACCGCCCTCGAGATCGCCCAAGGCGGCGACCTCGAAGGCGCCACCCGCCAGGTCGACGGCCTTCTCGCCCGCTATCCCGCCGTGCCCCTCCTCCTCCTCGGCCGCGCCGCGCTGGCGATGCCCGCCAACGACCCGGAGACCGCGATCCAGAACCTCGAGGCCGCCGCCGCCGAGGGCGCCCCAGGACTTTCGGCGGTGCTGACCGACCCGCTCTTTGCCTCCATCGCCGCCGACCCCCGCGTCGCCGCCGTCGCCGCCACCCCGGAGGCGCCGATCCCCGCCCCGACACCCGCCGCCGTCGTCGATGGCGAAGCGCTGGTCTCGGGTGCCAACACCGTCTGGAACCCGGCAGCGGAGCGGCTCCAGCCGCGCTTCGATCTCCCCGAACGGACCGACGCCGAGGTAGTCCCCAAGCGCAAGGTCGCCGCCTACGACCTCCTCCGCGACCACTTCAAGCACGGTCGCGCCGCCGGCAACTTCGGCGACCTCTACGACAACCGCGACCGCGGCCACTCCGCCCTCGACCCGGCCGAGCACCCGCAGCTCACCCGCGTCACCTATGCCCCCGCCGCCCGCGCCGCCGACGTCGACTACGGGGTGAACGACGTGGTCCTCTTCGACCACGTCACCATCGGCAACTCCTCAACCGCCTTCACCGGCGGCGCCCTCTGGCGCTCGATGCCCCGCGCGGCGCTCACCCGCGGCGACGGCACCGGACCGCTCCGGCTCTGGCAGAACGCCTCGGCGAACCACCTCTATATCTACCCGGCGCACAAGGACTACGGGAAGGACCAGGGCGACCTCTTCCCGGCCAACACCCCCTACCTCCTCGTCAGTCACGGCTCCTCCGGCTCCGACAAGCCGTTCCTCGACGCCGTGGCGATGATCCTCGCCGCGTTCCGGCCCGACACCAAGGCGAGGCTCACCGAGGAGAACCTGATCGTCCCTACCGTCCAGATGGTCTTCCGGCGCAGCCAGCAGCACGTCACCTCTCGCGCGGACTATCTCAGCGGCAAGGCCAACCCGGCGGTCTTCGAGGCCTACGACATCAACCTCGCCCGGATGGTCAGCCTCGCCAACTCGATCCGGCCCGACGCCATCCCGCCGCAGGTGCTGGTCCGTGTCGTCTCCGAGGACCTCGGCACCGAGGGCGTCGACTTCTTCGGCGAAGGCCTTTCCGAGCAACTCTTCGACACCCCCGCCGCGATCGCAAGGGTCTGGCGCTCCAGCGCCGGCCGACGCGGCCTCACGCTCACCGCCGAGGACACCCGCGATCCGAACGACCGGCCCCTCGCCTTCGAGTGGCGTCTGCTGCAGGGCGATCCGGACAAGGTGAAGATCGAGCCGTCAGAGGACGGCCGCCAGGCGAAGATCACTCTCGATTGGCACGAACCTTTCCGGATCTCGGAAGACAACCCGCTGGTCTCGTCGCGGATCGACATCGGCGTCTTCGCCAACAACGGCAAGCATGACAGCGCCCCCGCCATCCTCAGCGTCTACTGTCCGCCGGATCAGGCCCGCACCTATGCCGAGGGCCCGGAGGGCGGGCCGAGGATCGTCAGCATCGACTACGCCGCGCGCCCGGATGCCTACGCCGACCCGATGCTGGCTGCCCGCGCCGGCTGGCGCGACGACTACCACTACGATGCAGATGGCGCGCTGACCGGCTGGACCCGCACCCGCGGACCCGACGGTCCGCCGCCGGAGGCGTTCACAGCGACGGGCAATCGGGTTCTCTCGGCCAGCCGAGTCGAGGTGCCGGCTTATCCGCTCAACCGCGACGACAAGGGCGGGCTCGTCGTCGAAGAGCTTTCGAGCGGCCAGATCCTCGACCTGCCGGTGCCCTGAAGCCGCGAGGGTGGTGCGGGGCGGAGGGACCGCCTATATGTCCCCCGGCTACGGAGGGGGACATGAGCGAGACCGAACGATTTCCCGGCTGGCACGGCACGACCATCGTCGCGGTGCGCAAGGGCGGCAAGGTGGTGGTGGCCGGCGACGGCCAGGTGAGCCTCGGCCAGACGGTGATCAAGGGCACGGCGCGCAAGGTTCGGCGCATCAGTCCCGGTGGGCAGCCGGTGGTGTGCGGTTTCGCGGGTTCGACCGCGGATGCCTTCACGCTGGTCGAGCGGCTGGAGAAGAAGCTCGAGGCGTCTCCGGGACAGCTTTCCCGCGCCGCGGTCGAACTCGCCAAGGACTGGCGGACGGACAAGTACCTGCGGAACCTCGAGGCGATGCTGATCGTCACCGACGGCAGCGAGCTCCTGGTGATCACCGGCGCCGGCGACGTGCTGGAGCCTGAGCACGATGTGACGGCGATCGGGTCGGGAGGCAATTATGCGCTGGCGGCGGCGAGGGCGCTCTACGATCAAGACCTCGACGCCGAGGCAATCGCGCGGCGGGCGATGGAGATCGCGGCGGAGATCTGCGTCTACACCAACGGCAACGTGACTGTGGAGACCCTCTCGAAATGACCGACCTGACCCCCCGCGAGATCGTCTCCGAGCTCGACCGGTTCATCATCGGCCAGAAGGACGCCAAGCGTGCGGTGGCCGTGGCGCTGCGCAACCGCTGGCGGCGGAAGCTGTTGGCGGACGACATCCGCGAGGAGGTCTATCCGAAGAACATCCTGATGATCGGCCCGACCGGGGTCGGCAAGACCGAGATCTCGCGGCGGCTGGCGAAGCTTGCCCGGGCGCCGTTCCTGAAGGTCGAGGCGACGAAGTTCACCGAAGTGGGCTATGTCGGCCGCGACGTCGAGCAGATCGTGCGGGATCTGGTGGACGCGGCCATCGCCATGGTGCGCGAAGACATGCGGGAACGGGTGAAGGCGCGGGCGCACGAGGCGGCGGAGAACCGGGTGATCGAGGCGCTGGCCGGCGAGGGAGCGCGGGACCAGACCCGGGACATGTTCCGCAAGAAGCTTCGGGCGGGGGAGCTCGACGACAAGGAAGTCGAGCTTGAGGTCGCGGATACCTCGAGCCCGTTTCCGATGATGGAGATCCCAGGGCAACCCGGGATGGGCATGGGGGCGCTGAACCTCGGGGACATCTTCGGCAAGGCCTTCGGCGGCGGGCGCAAGGTACGGCGGCGGATGAAGGTGGCGCAGTCCTACGAACTCCTGGTCACCGAGGAGGCGGACAAGCTGCTCGACCAGGAAACCGTGAACCGCGAGGCGGTGAACGCCGTCGAGCAGAGCGGGATCGTCTTCATCGACGAGATCGACAAGGTGGCGGCGCGGGCGGAGACGCGGGGGGCGGACGTGAGCCGAGAGGGGGTTCAGCGGGACCTGCTTCCGCTGATCGAGGGCACGACGGTCTCGACCAAGTACGGGCCGGTGAAGACGGACCATATCCTGTTCATCGCCTCGGGGGCGTTCAGTATCGCCAAGCCTTCGGATCTGCTGCCGGAGCTACAGGGCCGGCTGCCGATCCGGGTCGAGCTCCGGGCGCTGGAGGAAGCGGATTTCGTACGGATCCTGACCGAGACGGACAACGCGCTGACCCGGCAGTACACGGCGTTGATGGCGACGGAGCAGGTCGCGGTGACGTTCACCGAGGATGGGATCGCGGCGCTGGCGAGGATCGCGGCGGAGGTGAACCGGGCGGTGGAGAATATCGGCGCCCGACGGCTTCATACGGTGCTCGAGCGGGTCTTCGAAGAGCTGAGCTTCACCGCGCCGGACCGGCCGGGGGACTCGGTTACGGTGGACGCGGACTTCGTGGAGAAGCACCTCGGGGAGTTGAGCCGTTCGGCGGACCTCAGCCGGTACGTATTGTGAGATTCGGCCCGTCTGCACAAGTTGTGCAGGCACCTTAAGTGTTTGAAATATCTACATACTGGTTGCGAAATTTACTTTTCGATAACCGGTGTCAAGCCAAGCACCCCAAGGGGGCTCACGGCCTCCGCTCCGGAGCTGTAACGACCGTCCGGCGATAGAGATGCCAGGTGGCGTGACCGAGGATCGGCATGACCACGATCAGGCCGAGGAAGAAGGGGATCGAGCCGAGGACCAGCCCCGCGGCAACGATCAGGCCCCAGAGGGCGATCGGCACCGGGTTCGCGGCGAAGACCCGCATCGAGGTGATGACCGCCACCGGCAGGCCGACGTTGCGGTCTAGAAGCAGTGGGAACGACACCGCGCCGCAGGCAAGAACCAGCGCGGCGAAAAGAAACCCGACGGCGATGCCCAGGACGATCATCGTCCAGCCGGCGCCGGTGGTGAACACCATGCCGAGAAAGTCCCCTATCGAGGTCGGGGTCACATCGCCGAAGGTGGCGAAATAGATGCCATGCGCCGTCAGGACCCAGATCACGAAGATCGCGGCGAGTAGCAGGCCGAGGACGAAGATTGCTCCGAACGACGGCGATTTCACCACCTCGAAGGCATGCGACCAGTCGGTCTCCTCGCCGAGCTCGCGGCGCCGGCTCATCTCGTAGAGGCCGACCGCCGCCACCGGCCCGACCAGCGCGAAGCCCGACATGATCGGGAAGAGCAGCGGCAGGAGGTGATTGTGGAAGGCGAT
The DNA here is from genome assembly GCA_963798385.1 of uncultured Alphaproteobacteria bacterium. Classification (GTDB taxonomy): domain Bacteria; phylum Pseudomonadota; class Alphaproteobacteria; order Rhodobacterales; family Rhodobacteraceae; genus Amaricoccus. The sequence goes on from CAWCTE010000001.1 coordinate 463,359, forward strand.
CCAGGCCATCAGGATCCCGATCACCGGATAGAGAAAGCAGAGGAAGACCACGTCGGTGCGGCAGGCGGCGAAGTCGTCGACCCCCTTGCGCAGGATCTCCTTGAGGTCGCGTGGCGCGAGGTGGCGGACTCCCGGCATCTCGACTTCGGACGCATCGCCGTGGCCGACGTTGGTGGCGACGGTTCCCAGGTGCTTGGCGGCGGCCCCGACATGACCGGCGCTCCAGGACAGCGGGTTCCCGATTGTTTCCGACATCTTCTCCTCCGCGGCGTTCTCCAGGATGCCTCTCTTAACTCATGGTAGCAGAGTTTGCCGCGATTTCGACACACCTTCGCCTGAACACCGGTCTGGACGGCTCCGCAGCCCCGGATTAGTGCTCGGCTCATGCCGGAGATCGACACCGAGGCGTTTCTCGCCTTCTTCCGCGCCGCGGGCGCGCTCAAGGATACCCTGCGCAGCGGCCACACCGCCGGCGGCCGGCGGGAGAGCACCGCCGAGCATAGCTGGCGGCTGTGCCTGATGGCGGTGACGCTCGCCGACGACCTGCCGGGGATCGACGTCCGGCGGCTGCTGGAACTCCTCGTCCTGCACGACCTCGGCGAGGCGATCGGCGGCGACATCCCGGCGCCGGTGCAGGGCGCCGACAAGACCGCCGATGAACGCGCCGATTTCGCGGCCCTCCTCGCACCGCTGCCGCCGGCGGTGGCGGCGCGGCTCCTCGCTCGCTGGGACGAGTACAGCGCCGCCGCAACCCCGGAGGCACGGCTCGCGAAGGGCCTCGACCGGCTGGAGACCGTGCTCACCCACGTCCAGGGCGCCAATCCACCGGATTTCGACTATGCCTTCAACCTCGGTTATGGGCGCTCCCACACCGATGCGCATCCGCTGATCGCCGCCCTGCGTGCGCCGGTCGACGCCGAGACCGCCCGGCTGGCCAAAAGCCGCAAGTGACGCTGCGGCTCGGTTGACAGAAATCGGGCCGCGTGCGACGGCTTCGGCCCGCTGCAAAGGGTCCCTCGCTTGCCCGATCTCATCCTCACCAATGCGCTGGTGGTCACCGCCGATGCGGCGGGCACCGTGATCCGCGACGGCGCCGTCGCGGTCTCGTCCGGACGCATCGAGCGCATCGGCCCGGCCGAGGCCGTCGGCCGCGACGCCGTGGAGGTGATCGACGCCGGCGGCATGCTGCTGATGCCCGGCCTCATCAACACCCACTGCCACGCCGCCGACAGCCTGTTCCGCGGGTTGGTGGAGGATCTGCCGCTGGAGCCGTGGCTGCAGAACGTCTGGAAGGCCGAGGGCGCGATCCTGACCCCGGACACTGTGCGACTGGGCGCCACCCTCGGCTTTGCCGAGCTGGCGCTCGGGGGCGTCACCACGGTGATGGACATGTTCTGGCACCCCCACGAAACCGTCGCCGCCGCCCGGGCGGTGGGCCTTCGGGTGGCGACGGGCGGCATCTTCTTCGACGGGCCCGGCGTTGACGGCCGATCGCCCGACGGGCGCATGGACGACGCGGTGCGCTTCTTCGACGACTTCGGAGGCGACGACGACGTGCTCGCCGGCTGTCTGCCTCACGGCGCCTATACCGCACGGCCCGAGACCCTGACCGCGGCCTGGCGGCTGGCCCAGGAGCGGGGCGGGTTCTTCTGCACCCATGCCGCCGAGACCCGCGCCGAGCGCGCCGACATCGAGACGCGCTACGGCCGGCCGGTGGTGAAGCACCTCGACGCACTCGGCCTTCTCGACGCATGCACCGTGCTCGCCCACTGCGTCTGGCTCGACGACGAGGAGATCGGAATCCTCGCCCGGACCGGGGCGACGGTTTCCCACAACCCGGTCTCGAACCTCAAGCTCGCGAGCGGCGTGGCCCGTATCCCGGACATGCTGGCGGCGGGCGTCCGGGTGACACTCGGCACCGACGGTGCCATTTCCGGAAACGATCTCGACCTCTGGATGGCGCTGCGCCTCGCCGCCACGCTTCACCGCGGCACCAGCGGGCGCGCCGATGCCGTTACCACGCACCAGGCGCTGCGCATGGTGACGCTCGATGCCGCGGCGGCGCTCGGGGCCGCCGACCGGCTGGGTTCGCTCGAGGTCGGCAAGGCCGCCGACATGATCCTCCTCGACCTGAAGCGCCCGCACGCCGTGCCGCTCTTTGATCCGCACACCCATCTCGTGTTCTCCTCGGCCAAGTCCGACATCCGCCACGTCTTCGTCGGTGGCCGGCAGGTGGTGCGGGACGGGGTGCTGACCGGACTGGACCTGGCTGGGGTCCTCGACGAGGTGACGGCGCTGACCCCCCGCATCGCCGCGAGCATCGCATGACGCCGCGGGAACGCCTCGACGCGGCGCTGGCGTCGATCAGGCCGCGGACGGGCGCGCCGGTGGAGATCGCGTTCATCCTCGGCTCTGGCCTCGGCGGGATGGCCGAGGCGGTGGTCGACCCGGTGGCGATCTCCTACGCGGAGATTGCGGGGTTTCCGGTTTCCACCGCGCCCGGCCATGCCGGGCGGCTGGTCGTCGGCACGCTACAGGGCCGGCGGGTGGCGGTGATGCAGGGGCGGCTGCACCTCTACGAGGGATGGTCGGCGGCCGATATCGGCCTAGCGGTCCGGGTGCTGGCGGGGCTTGGGGCCGGGGTTCTCGTCGTCACCAACGCCGCGGGGGCGCTCGAGGCCGACTTCGAGCCCGAGGACGTGATGCTGATCGACGACCACCTGAACTTCACCGGCGTCAATCCTCTCACCGGCCCCAACGACGACGCCATCGGGTTGCGGTTTCCGGACATGTCGCGGGCCTATGATCCCGGGCTCCGGGCCGCCGCGCGGGCGGCGGCGGCGGAGCTCGGGATCACGCTGCGCAGCGGCATCTACGCCGGGGTGGCCGGGCCGTCGCTCGAGACCTCGGCGGAGCGGCGATTCATGCGCGCGGCCGGGGCGGACGCGGTCGGCATGTCGACGGTGACCGAGGTGATTGCGGCGGTGCATGCGGGGATGCGGGTGCTGGGGCTCTCGGCGATCACCAACGATGCCGAGGGCGGTGCCGACCAGCAGCCCGACACTATCGAGGACGTGCTGGCCCATGCCGAGGCGGCGGGCCGGACGATGGTCGCACTTCTGGCGCGGCTGCTGCCGGAGCTCTGATGGGGAGCGCCGGCAAGGCCCGGAGCGTGGCCGCCCTGGCGGCCGCGTCGGTGCTCTGCATGAGTCTGTGGTTCGTCTCCGCGGCGATCCTGCCGGAGATCGTCGTCGAGGGCGGGCTCGGGCCCGGCCGGGCGGCGGCGCTGTCGAGCGCCGTGCAGATCGGCTTCGTGGTCGGTGCGCTGGCGCTGGCGGTTCACGGCACCGCGGACCGCCACGATCCGCGGGGGGTGCTGGCCGCGGCGGCGGTTCTGGCGGCGGCGGCGAATCTCGCCCTGCTGGTGACGCCACTTGGGGGCGTGGCGCAGGTCGGACTGCGGGCGCTGACAGGCGCCGGGCTCGCCGGGGTTTATCCCGTCGCGATGAAGATCGTCGTCGGTTGGGGGACCCGCGACCGCGGGGCACTGGTGGGGCTGGTCGTCGGCGCCGTGACCCTGGGATCGGGGCTGCCGCACCTTCTGGCCTATTTCGGCGGGGCGGACTGGCGGGTGACGGTGGCGGTGACCTCGGGGCTGGCCGTCGCCGGTGGGCTGGTTTCGCTCTTCGCCGGGCTGGGACCCTCTCACGCCCGCGCCGCGCGGTTCGATCCGGGGGCGCTGCGGCTCGCCTGGACCGACGAGCGGGTGCGGCTGGCCTACCTCGGCTATCTCGGCCACATGTGGGAGCTCTATGCGTTCTGGGCCTGGATCGGCGCGGCGGCGGCAGTCTCGTTTAAGGGGGCGCTCGGTGATCGCGCCGTGGACGCGGCGCGGTTGCTGACCTTCGCGGCCATCGCCCTCGGCGGGCTTCTCTGCCAGCCAGCCGGGCGCCTCGCCGACCGGGTGGGCAAGGCGCGGGTGGCGCAGGTGGCGATGCTTGCGAGTGGCGGGGCCGGGCTGGCGACGGCGGTTGCGTTCGGGGGGCCGGTCTGGCTGGTGGCTGTTCTCGTGCTGCTCTGGGGGGCGGCGGTGATCCCCGATTCGGCGCAGTTCTCGGCCCTCGTCGCCGACGCCGCGCCCGGAGAGCGAGCGGGCAGCCTGCTCGCGTTCCAGACGGCGCTGGGCTTCACGCTGACCTTCTTCACTGTGCAGGCCGTGCCCGCGCTCGCAGCGGGGCTGGGATGGCCGATGACCTTGGCGCTGATGGCGGTCGGGCCGGCGGCAGGGATCGCGGCGATGCAGCGACTCATTCGTCTGGGACCATCGCAGGGCGATCATCCGACGGTAGTCGACCCCGGTGCGGGGCCCCCGGCAAGGCGGGACTGATTCGCGAACCGCGAGAAGGGCTGCAGGGGCGGGCTGCCGCCACGCTGGGCGCTTCGCCGAGTCTGCCGGAAAGAAGGGCAGAAACTGCCTGATTCTGCGGTTGGCGACCATCTCACCCGGCGGTTGAGCGTCGTTGACGCTCCGGAAGGCGTTTAAAATGCCTCAAATTCAACCAGGACTAGAATTTGAATTTACGGACGAGGGTTTTTACGCTTTCTTAAGGGCCAAGCTGCTGGAATGCGGCATCTGGAGGTACCCGTAGTGCATCCTCGGCTCGTCATCTGCCTGTCCCTGTCCATCGTCGCCGGCTTCGGCGCCGCGGGCTTCGCGGTCGCCGCTGGCTGGAGCGTCCTCTGGGCGCTGCCGATCTACAGCGGCGTCGGCGCCACCACACTCGTTGCCAGCACCGTGCTCGCGGCGCTCGGCGAGGACTTCGCCAGCCGGCTCCCGGCCAAGAGCCATCGCCCACAGATCGAGCAAGCCCACGCCTAAAGCGCGGTCCAGGCCCGCCGCCGCCCGGGCACGTGCCTGCGGCAGTCAGTGCCGGAAGTGGCGCATTCCGGTAAAGACCATGGCGAGACCCGCCTCGTCCGCCGCCGCAATCACTTCGTCGTCGCGCATCGAGCCGCCGGGCTGAATCACCGCGGTCGCCCCGGCTTCCGCCGCCGTGAGCAGCCCGTCCGGAAACGGGAAGAACGCATCCGACGCCACCGCCGATCCCACCGTGGGCAGCTCCGCCAGCCCCAGCGCGTCGGCGATGTCCCGGGCCTTGCGCGCGGCGATCCGCGTCGAATCCACCCGGCTCATCTGACCGGCGCCGATCCCGACCGTCGCCCCGCCCTTCGCATAGACGATGGCGTTCGACTTCACGTGCTTGGCCACCGTCCAGGCGAAGAGCAGATCCGCCATCTCCGCGTCGTCCGGCGCGCGGCGGGTGACGACGCGCAGGTCCTGTCGCGCCAGGTGCCCGTTGTCGCGGCCCTGCACCAGGAAGCCGCCGGCCACCTGCCGCCAGCCCATCCCCGGCGTCCACGGATCCGGTAGCCCGCCGGTGACGAGGAGCCGCAGGTTCTTCTTCGCCGCGAACACCGTCGCCGCATCCTCCGTCGCCTCCGGCGCAATCACCACCTCGGTGAAGATCTCGGCGATCGCCGCCGCCGTCTCGCCGTCGAGCGTCCCGTTCAACGCCACGATGCCGCCGAAAGCCGAGGTCCGGTCGCAATCGTACGCGGCGCGATACGCCTCGAGGAGCGTCGCGCCCCGCGCCACCCCGCAGGGATTGGCGTGCTTGATGATCGCGCAGGCCGGCCCGTCCGCGGGCGCGAACTCCGCCACCAGCTCGAAGGCCGCGTCGGTGTCGTTGATGTTGTTGTAGGAGAGCGCCTTGCCCTGAAGCTGCCGGGCGGTCGCCACACCGGGCCGGTCGCTGCCGTCCCGGTAGAAGGCGGCGCCCTGGTGCGGGTTCTCGCCGTAGCGCAGCGCCTGCGCCAGCGTGCCCGCGAAGCTCCGTCGCCGCGGCGCGGCGTCGTCGAGCGCGCCGGCCAGCCATCCGGAGACCGCCGCGTCATAGGCCGCCGTCCGGCCGAAGGCGGTCAGCGCACAGGCCCGGCGGAAGCCAAGCCCGGTCGCGCCGCCGGACCGCTCCAGCTCGGCGAGGAGCGCAGGATAGTCCTCGACGTCGGTGACGACGGTGACGAAGTCGTGGTTCTTGGCCGCCGAGCGCAGCATCGCCGGGCCGCCGATGTCGATGTTCTCGGTGCAGGCGGCATAGTCCCCGCCCGCCGCCACCGTCGCCTCGAACGGATAGAGGTTGACAACCAGAAGGTCGATGGTGCCGATCCCGTGCGCTTCGAGCGATGCCCGGTGCCCGGCCTCGTCGCGGCGGGCGAGGAGGCCGCCGTGCACCACCGGATGCAGGGTCTTCACCCGCCCGTCGAGCATCTCGGGAAAGCCGGTGACCTCCGCCACGTCCCGGACCGCCAGCCCGGCGTCGCGCAGTGCCCCCGCGGTGCCGCCGGTCGACAGAAGCTCCACCCCGCGCGCCGCCAGTGCCTGCCCGAGTTCCACGAGGCCGGTCTTGTCGGACACCGACAGGAGCGCGCGCCGGATGGGGACGAGATCGGAAGGCATGTGCAGCGGGCTCCTCGGCGGCGCGGGGGCGGTCAGGGTGGGGTCGGCGCCTCGGCAACGCGGGCGAAGGACCAAGTGACCTGGCCCAGATACTCGACCACTTCGGCGCGGACAACCACCTGCGTCGTCGGCCGCGGCCGCGCCGCCTCCGGGTCGAAATACACCGATTCCTCGAGCGCCGGCACCCCGCCGCCGGAGCGGAACATCCAGACCTCGCCCGAAGGCAGCGTCAGCAGCACCAGCTGGCGGTCCGGATCGTGCTCAGCCGTCACCTCCGGGTGGATGTGGAAGCGCGCGGCGAAGGCGAGGTGACCGTTGCGCGCCACCCGCTCGAACTGGCCGCGGGCGCGGGCATCGGCGACGGTCAGGTTGTCCTCGCCGCGCACCTCCTGGCCGCGGGCGTCGACGAAGAGCCGCCGCTCCTGCAGCAGGCCGTGGCTCTTGACGTAGCCGTCGTGGGTGGCGAGCAGCCACTGGCCGCTCGCGTCCTGGGCCTGGCGCACCGAGACCAGCGCCGGCCCGTCCTCGAGCCGCGCCCCGAAGGTGCGGGCCGCGAGATCGCGCGCCTCGATCCGCGCCGAGGAGCGCCCGTCCACCTCCACCGCCGACTGCGCCGCCGTCTGCCGCGACAGCAGCGTCCAGGCGCCGCCGAAGGCCCGGCCCGGCCCGGCGTTCACCACCAGCCGCTGCCGCCCGGCGCTCATCTCGAAAGCCAGCGTCGCGGCATGGGCGGTGAGCGCCTCCTCGCCGGAGGGCGGCGCCGCGCCGTCCATCAGCAGCACCACCCGGCCGCCGGCCAGCCGAGCGAAGCCCATCGGCAGCTTCGGTTTCGGCTGGGCAACCAGCCGCAGCTCCGCCAGCGCCTGGTCGAGGCGGGCCGCGCCCCCGCTGCCGCCGCCGTGAAATCGCGCCACGCCACCGTCGCCCATCCTGAGCGGCCGCGCCACCGGCACCGCCCGCACGATCGCCTGCAGATGCGGCGCCATGGCGTGCTGGCCGCTGTCCTCGAGCAGCCGCGCCGTCCAGATCAGCAGGATCAGGATCTCGGCGAGATCCTCCGGCGCCCGGCTCGGGGTGCCGCCGTCAGCGTCGATGAGCTCCTCCGCCAGCGCCGCAAGCTCGGCCAGCGCCGTCGCGTGCCCGGAATGCGGCAGCAGGATGCCGCTCCAGACCAGTCCGGACAGTGCCCGGAGGCGGGGCAGTCCCGCCGGCGCCAGCGGCCAGGCCCGGCCGAGATAGCGCTGGTGCGCCGCGATCGCCCGCCAGAACCGGTCGACCCCGCCGCTGTCGAGCCCCTGGGTCAGCAGCGCGGCATGAACCGTCCAGCGCTTCACGCGCCGCCCGGCCACCTCGGCCTCCCAGCCCGGGCCGCTGCCGGCGCCGTAGCGGCTGATCCAGTCCAGAACCCAGCCCTGGGCCTGGACGCGCGCTGCCTTGTTGCCGAGGGCGGCGAGGTCGTCGAGCCAGAGGCAGGCCTGGCGTTCCGCCTCCAGACGCGGATCGGGCAGGCGCACGGTCCAGATCGAGGCGCCGGCAACCGCCACCTCGTGCCCGAGTGCCCGCCATCGGCCCTCGGTCAGCGCCTGCCCGCGCTCGGCCTCGCCCATGAGCACCGGCTCGGGCATCGCCTCGGCCACCTCCGGCCGGCCGCCGATCCGCGCGCGCCGTGCCCAGGCGCGGTTGCGCCAAGCGCGCGGCGGCCGGGCGATCCGCGCGCCCAGGGCCCTCAGAGTCAGTGCGGATCGCGCCATGCGTATGCCGGAAATGATTGTCCCGCCAAGCTTATCCTTGCCCGGGAGTCGCTGTCACGGGGCAAAGGCGGGCTTCTCGAGGCAAGCGGCATAGAACCCGTCCATTCCGCCTCGCTCCGGCCAGTAGTCCGGCCGGAGCCGCAGCCCTCCCGCGGGATCGACCCAACCCGCCTCGATCCCGAGCGCGGCGACGTCCGGCGTCAGCACCCGCGCCTGCGGCACCTGCGCCCGGAACGCCGCCACCTGCGCCTCGCCTTCCGCCGGCAGCAGCGAGCAGACGCACCAGACCAGCCGCCCGCCCGGCGCCAGCCAGTCCCAGGTCCTTGCCAGGAGGGCGGCCTGCAGGTCGGTGAGCGGCCCGATCTCGCGGCCGGTCCGCAGGTGCGGCAGGTCCGGATGCCGCCGGATGGTGCCGCTCGCCGTGCAGGGCGCGTCGACAAGCACGAGGTCGAAGGCGGCCGCCGGCGTCCAGGCCAGCGCGTCCGCCACCACCACCTCGGCCGCCAGCCCGCAACGGTCGAGATTGGCGCGGAGCCGCGCGAGCCGCGGCTCGGAGACGTCGAGCGCCGTCACCGCGGCACCGGCCGCGGCGAGTTGCAGGGTCTTGCCGCCCGGCGCGGCGCAGACGTCGAGCGCCCGCCGGCCGGCCACGTCGCCGAAGAGCCGCACCGGCAGCGCCGCCGCCGCGTCCTGAACCCACCAGGCACCCGCGGCGTACCCCGGAAGGCCCGACACAGGGCCGCGCCGCGCCAGCCGCAGGCTACCGGTCGACAGGCGCTCCGCCCCGAGCGCCGCCGCCCAGTCGGCCGCCTCCGTCGCCATCTTCACCGTGAGGTCCAGCGGCGCGGGCCGGAGCTGCGCCGCGGCGATCGCTTGGGCGGCTTGCGGTCCCCAGGCCGCCGCGACCGGCGTCGCCAGCCATCCGGGCAGCGCCGCCTCCGGCACCGCCTGCCAGAGCGCCGCCCCGCCGTCCGCCACCCGCCGCGCCACCGCGTTGACCAGGCCCGCGAGGTGCCGCCCCTTGCCGGCGCTCGCCAGCCGCACGGCGCCGTCCACGGCGGCGTGGGCGGGCACGCCGTCGAGGTTGAGCTCCGCCACCGCCAGCCGCAGCGCGGTCATCGCCTGGGGCGGCGGCCGGCGCTGCAGGAACTGCCCGAGCACGCCGTCGATCCGCCCGAGGTGCCGCAGCGTCCCGGCCGCCAGCGCCTGCGCCCGGGCGCGCTCCGGCGGCGACAGCGCCGCGAGCGGGCCGGCCCCCTCGGCCTGGTCGGCGAGGCTCCGGCCCTTCTCCAGCACACCCTCGACCAGCGCCGCCGCCGCCCGCCGCGCCGCCAGGCCGGGAACGCTCACCGGCGCCGGACGCTGGGGATCGGGGTCGGCCGAACGGAAACCGGCGCGCGCCCGCCGCTGTCGCCGGCCATCTGTTCCAGCGCCCGGATACGGTTCTCGACGTTCGGGTGAGTGGAGAAGAGGTTGTCCATCCGCTGGCCGCTCAGCGGGTTGATGATGAAGAGCGGTGCCGAGGCCGGGTTGCGCTCCGCAGTCTCCATCGGGATGCGCGCGGCATAGCCGGAGATCTTGCCGAGCGCGCTGGCGAGGCCCAAGGGGTTGCCGCTGATCTCGGCCCCCATCTTGTCGGCGGAATATTCCCGCGTCCGGCTGATCGTCATCTGGATCAGCATCGCCGCCATCGGCGCAAAGATCACCGCCAAGAGCACGCCGAGCGGCCCCATGCCGTTGTCGCGGCTGCTGCCGCGGCCGAAGAAGAAGCCGAACTGCGCCAGCATCGAGATGGCGCCCGCCACCGTCGCCGCCACCGTCATCGTCAGAATGTCGCGGTTCTTCACGTGCGCGAGCTCGTGGGCGATCACCCCCTCGAGCTCCTCGCGGTCCAGGAGCCGCAGGATCCCGGTCGTCGCCGCCACCGCGGCGTTGTCGGGATTGCGCCCGGTGGCGAAGGCGTTCGGCTGGTCCTCGCGAATTATGTAGACCTTGGGCATCGGCAGCTCCGCCCTTTGCGCCAGCCGCGCCACCATGTCGTAGAACTCCGGCGCGCTCGCCCGGGTCACCGGTTCGGCGTTGTGCATTCGGAGCACCATCTTGTCGGAGTTCCAGTAGGCGAAGGCATTGGTGCCGAGCGCGAACAGGAACGCGATCAACATCCCGCCGGTGCCGCCGATGAGGTAGCCGACGCCCATGAAGAGCGCGGTCATCGCCGCGAGCAGAAGCATGGTCCTGAAGAAGTTCATGTCGCGCCCCCCGCCCCCTTGCGGCACCCGAATGCGGGGTCCATGATCGCCCCGCCTCAGCCTTGGAGGGGAATATATGTCCGACCAGTCCAGCGAAAAAGAGGCCAGAAGCAAGGCCGCGGCGTCGCGCGCGCTCGCAGAAGCCGAGGCCCGCCGCGCCGTGGGCGCCGGCACCGACCTGCCGCCCGAGATCGGGGGGCGCGACGGGCCGGAACCGGTGCGTTTCGGCGACTGGGAGCGCCGTGGCATCGCCGTCGATTTCTGACCGTGCCGGCTCGGCCTCGATGAAGCGACAGGTGATCTGCATCAGTTGGGGGGCGAAGTACGGAGCGACTTTACGTCAATCGGCTTTACGCCATGGTGGCGCGCAACCTGACGCCGCCGTTCAGCTTCACCTGCTTCACCGACAATTCCGACGGGTTTCACCCCGGCATCGAGGCACGGGAGCTGCCGCCGCTCGACGTGGTTCTGCCCACCGGCACCAAGGGCATCTGGCCGAAGGCCCGGCTCTGGGGCGCGGAGCTCGGCGGGCTTTCGGGGCCGGTCCTCTTCATGGACCTCGACCTCGTGGTCACCGGCTCGCTCGACGACTTCTTCAGCTACGGCGACCCCGACGAGGTGATCCTCGCCCGCAATCCCAACACGCCGATGGAGCGTCTCGGACAGACCTCGCTCTTCCGCTTCCCGGTCGGCAAGCTGTTGCCGCTGCAGGAGAAATTCCTCGCCGATCCGCAGGGCGTCGCCGACACCTACCAGTTCGAGCAGCGCTTCGTCACCCGCGAGGCGCCGGGGGGCGTCCGGTTCTGGCCGGCGGGCTGGGTGCGGCATTTCCGCTTCCACTGCGCCCGGCCGCTGCCGTTGAACTACGTCATGGCCCCGAAGCTGCCCGCGGATACCCGGGTGGTGATCTTCCCCGGCGGGCTGCTGCCGCCGCACGCCATCGCCGGGCAGTGGGGCAAGCGGTATCGGCCGCTGTCGCCGGCGGCGCACCTGCGCGGGCTCTTCGCCGCCGACCGGCCGGACCCGCCGCTGCGCTATCTGCGCCACTATCTGCGGCCCGCGCCATGGGTGGCGGAGGCGTGGCGGGAATAGGGATCGGCCAGGGGAAACTCGGGGCCGCCAAAGGTTTACGGGGATCCGGGGTGGCAGGAAAGCGCCTGGAAAGTGGCTGGAAACCGGCCATACGAACTTGACCGGAGCTTAATCGTTAACGCGTATCTGTGGAGTCCGGGCGGTCCGGGCGGTCATCCGTCCGGGACAGGAACCCGCATAAATCCCCGTTCATTCTTTTCTGCTAGGCCTTGCCCCGCGAAGGGTCGCCCCCAGGAGGGAGCAGGACGATGATCGAGCTCGGCTACGACAGCGAACCCGACGAATACGGCGTGCATGACGGTTGCGCCCTGGCGCGCCAGCTCGTCGCCGATGCCTACCGGCTGCTCATTCCCTACGCCGCCGGCTGCCCGGACTGCACCGACGAACTGCTGCGGGTGCTGTCCGCCCAGATTGGCGCCGACGTCCGCAAGGACGGGATGACCTCGATCGTGTTCTCGGACAGCCGCCGGGGTCTCGACAAGGCCGCCGCCTCGGCCGCGCACCTGCGCAAGGCCCAGGCCCACACGGCCGAACTTCTCCAGAAGGCCCCGCCGCATACGCACACGACGGGACTGCGGCAGGCGAGCTAGAGCGGGTACCCATAGACCGCTCGCTTGCGCCAGGAGCGGCCGTCCAGGTCAACCGCGATAGATCGCAGTTGCTTCGATTGAGAGCAGAAGGCCCATCGGCAGTTCCACGATCGGCGTGGAGCGGGTCGGAGGGTCGGTCGGGAAGTACTCTGCGAAGAGCGTATTGAGCGCATCGCGCTCAGCGGCATCGGCCAAGTAGGTCACGACCTTGACGACGTCGTCCATCCCTGCGCCGGCGCAATCGAGGCATGTCCGCAGATTCTCGAACGCCTGCCTCGCCTGGGCGCTGAAGTCTTCTCCTGCCTTCGCGCCGGTTGCGGGAACAATTCCCGCAAGGCCGGAGACGAACAGGAAGTCTCCGGCTCGCACCGCTGTGGAGTACGCACCGTACGGCCGGGGCAAATCCGGATGACTGATGACCTGCTTCTCGACGGGCATCCTGACCCTCTTCCTATCCGTCCGCCGAACGCTACGCCGCTGTCGGTCCTTTGTCATTGGCCTAGGGCAACGCAGTGCGTTGCCTTGTCGGTTCGGGGTGCTAAGGGCGATTTATGAGGACACACCCTAGCGACGGCGCCGGAGCCTCACGTCTCCAGCGCTGGCGGCAGCTCGGCGGGGCGCGGTCCCGGCGCCTCCAGAAGCTGATCCACGTCGAAGGTGGAGGCCTGGCCGATGCTGTCGAAGTTGTCGCGGAGCCAGAGGTCCGCCCAGCGCCGGCCGCGGTCGAAGAGCTCGCGGAGATAGCCCCACTCGGCGTTCATCTTGCTCGACGCCGCGAGGTCCTGCACCTCCTCGTCCACGTGCACGAGGTGCAGGAACAGCCGGTCGACGCCGGCCGCGCCGAGGTCGACGCCGCCGCGACGCAGCACGGCGAGGGTGCGGAGCTCCTTCACCAGGCTGGTGTTGAAGCTGATCTCGTTCACGCGGTTGATGATGTCGCGGGCGGTCCGCGGCAGCGCCGGGCGGCGGAACGGGTTGATCTGCACGATCAGGATGTCCGGGCTGGCGGTGTTGGCGATCAGCGGATAGAGCGCCGGGTTCGCCGAGAAGCCGCCGTCCCAGTAGGCCTCGCCGTCGATCTCCACCGCCTTGTACATCTGCGGCAGGCAGGCCGAGGCGAGGACGGCGTCGGCGGTGATCCCACCGGTGTCGAAGACCCGCGGTAGCCCCGTGCGGACGTTGGTGGCATTGACGTGGGTCACGATCCCGCCCGGGGCGTTCACCCGGGCGAAGTCGACCTGCGCCAGCAAGAGGTCGCGGAGTGGGTTGAGGTCAAGCGGGTTGAGGTCGTAGGGCGAGAACATCCGCCCGATACTCTCCATCATCAGGAAGCCGGGCGAGCGGTCGAGGCTGTGGTGGCCGGTCATCCGGTCCCACCAGGTGCGCTGCGCCGGCGAAAAGCGGGCGGAGTCGCTGACCGCCTTCCAGAAGGCGGCCAGAGCCTCGCGGGCGCCTGCGCGGCCGTCGCGGGCGTAGCCGTCGGCCAGCACCACGGCGTTCATCGCGCCGGCGCTGGTGCCGCTGGTCTCGACGATGTCGATGCGCTCGTCCTCGAGCAGCCGGTCGAGCACCCCCCAGGTCAGCGCCCCGTGGGAGCCGCCCCCCTGTAGCGCGAGGTTGAGCGGCTTCGCGGCGGTCCCCATGTCGATACCCTCCCCGGCGGCGGGTTTTGCCGCAGGTGCGAAGATACCGCCGTGCCGCCCCGCCGCAAGGGCGGAACCGTCAGCCCCGCGTCACCTCGAGCACCGTCAGCCGGCGCGCCTCGCCCTCGCGGGTCTCCCAGCCGATGGAGGCGCCCTGGGCCAGCCCGATCAGCGCGGCGCCGATCGGCGTCAGCACCGAGACCCGGTGGCGGTCGATGTCGGCGTCGCGCGGCAGCACGATCGTCACCCTCTGCTCGCGGCCGGTGACCTCGTCGCGGAAGCGGACCGTCGAGCCGATGTTGACCACGTCCGCCGGCATCTGGTCCGACGGCAGCACCTTCGCCCGTGCCACCTCCTCCATCAGCCGGTCGCCGAGGACGGCGGCGGGTCCGCGCATCGCGGTGGCGGCCAAGCGCTCCAGCTCTTCGCTGTAGGCGGCGTCGAGGACGATGGGTGGGTCCTGGACCGGACGGGTCGTGGCCTGAGCCATGGGAGGTCTCCTCTCTGGGTGCGCGGATGGACCACGGAGGTCCCTGCGCCGTTCTCGATGTTTTCGGTGGATGCTTGCCCGGGCGCGGCCCGGGCCAATGCACGGGGCCTAGCGCGTCCGGGATACCGGGCGGATCAGCAGCGGACTCGCGATGCGGAACAGGGCGTGCATACCGCCTGAGGTAAGAAGCCGTCGGCGTCGCGTCAAGGCGCGCCCCCGTTTCGGACTTTCCCTTCGCGCCGCCATGGCCTACATCGCGGCGCACTCTCCAAGGGGACCCGGTTACGTCAATGAAGTTCACCCTCGCCTGGCTCAAGGAGCACCTCGACACCTCCGCCACGCTCGAGGAGATCACCTTCGCGCTGACCGACCTCGGCCTCGAGGTCGAGGGCGTGACGCAATCCCGCCGAGGCCCTCGCCGCCTTCACCGTCGGCGAGGTCCTCGAGGCGCGCCCGCACCCCGACGCCGACAAGCTCCGCGTCTGCCGGGTGCTGACCGCCGACGGCGAGAAGCAGATCGTCTGCGGCGCCCCCAACGCCCGGACCGGCATCAAGGTGGTGATCTCCAAGCCCGGCGACTACATCCCGGGCATCGACACGGTGATCAAGGTCGGCAAGATCCGCGGCGTCGAGAGCCACGGCATGATGCTCTCCGAGCGCGAGATGCAGCTCTCCGACGCCCACGAGGGCATCGTCGAGCTCGCGCCCGACGCCCCGGTCGGCGCCCGCTACATCGACGTCGTGCCCTTCGACCCGGTCATCGACGTCGCGATCACCCCGAACCGCCCCGACGCCCTCGGCGTCGCCGGCATCGCCCGCGACCTCGCCGCCCGCGGCCTCGGCACCCTGAAGACCCCGCCGGTCGAGCCCGTCCCCGGCGCCTTCCCCTGCCCGACCGCCGTCTACCTCGCCCCCGACGTCGCCTCCGAGGCCTGCCCGCTCTTCGTTGGCCGGCTGATCCGCGGCGTCCGCAACGGCCCGTCGCCGCAGTGGCTCCAGGACCGCCTGCGCGCCATCGGCCTCCGGCCGATCTCGGCGCTTGTCGACATCACCAACTACGTCACCATCGACCGCAACCGGCCGCTCCACGTCTTCGACGCCGACAAGGTCCACGGGCCGATCACCGTCCGCCTCGCGCGCCCCGGCGAGACGCTCCGGGCGCTGGACGGCAAGGACTACACCTTCGACGGCTCCGAGACGCTGGTCTGCGACGCGAACGGTCCCGGAATCCATCGGCGGCGTCATGGGCGGCCTGCGCTCCGGCTGCACCGAGGCGACCATCAACGTCTTCGTCGAGGCCGCCTGGTTCGACCCGCTGCGTACCGCCCGCACCGGCCGCCGGCTCAAGGTCAACTCCGACGCCCGCTACCGCTTCGAGCGCGGCGTCGACCCGGCGTTCACGCCCACCGGCATGGAGCTCGCGACGCGGATGATCCTCGACCTCTGCGGCGGCGAGCCCTCCGAGGTCGAGATCGCCGGCGCAGTGCCGCAGGCGACCCGCAGCTATCGGCTCGACCCGGCCCGCGTCGTCAGCCTCGTCGGCATGGAGATCCCGCAGGACGAGCAGGTCCGCATCCTCACCGCCCTCGGCTTCGACGTCGGCCCGGACCTCGCCGTCACCCCGCCCACCTGGCGCCCCGACGTCCAGGGCGAGGCGGATCTGATCGAGGAGATCGCCCGCGTCGCCTCGCTGTCGTCGCCTCGAGGGCAAGCCGATGACCCGGCCGTCCGGCGTCGCCCGGCCGATCCTCACCCCGATGCAGCGCCGCGAGGGCCAGGCCCGCCGCCGCCTCGCCGCCCTCGGCTTCAACGAGTGCGTCACCTACAGCTTCATCGACCGCGACGCCGCCGCGCTCTTCGGCGGGGCCTCCGAGGCGGTGCGCCTCGAGAACCCGATCAGCTCGGAGATGAGCCACCTCCGCCCCGACCTGCTGCCGGGGCTGCTGCGCGCCGCCGCCCGGAACCAGGCCCGCGGATTCGCCGACCTCGCACTCTTCGAGATCGGCCAGGTCTTCCCCGGCGGCGAGCCCGGCGAGCAGGTGCTGCTCGCCACCGCCCTGCGCGTCGGCGCCACCGCGCCGCGCGACCCGCACGGCAGCCGTCGCCCGGTCGACCTCTACGACGCCCGCGCCGACGCCGAGGCGGCGCTGGCCGCCATCGGCGCGCCGGCGACGCTGATGGTCCAGCGCAGCGCGCCGGACTGGTTCCACCCCGGCCGCTCCGCCGTCCTCTCCCTCGGCCCGAAGAACGGCCTCGCCACCTTCGGCGAGCTCCACCCCCGCATCCTGCAGGCCCTCGACGTCAAGGGCCCCGCCGTCGCCGTCACCCTCCGGCTCGAGGCGCTGCCCTTCCCCAAGGCCCGCGGCACCACCCGCCCGCCGCTCCAGGTCTCCGACCTGCAGCCGGTCGAGCGCGACTTCGCCTTCGTCCTCGACGACCGGGTCGAGGCCGAGGCCGTGCTCCGCGCCGCCCGCGCCGCCGACAAGGCGCTGATCGAGGCGGTCTCGGTCTTCGACGTCTTCGCCGGCCCGAAGGCCGAGGCGCAGATGGGCCCGGGCAAGAAGTCGATGGCGATCGCCGTCCGCCTGCAGCCGACCGAGGCGACCTTGACCGAGGCCGACATCGAAGCGGTCTCGGCCAGGATCGTCGCCGGCGTCACGAAGGCCACCGGCGGCAGCTTGCGCACCTGACAACCCGCTGGACAGCTGCCCGCCGCCGCAGGTATCACAACATCTATGGCTGACACTCCCGACGACCGCGAAATGGGTACCGTCACCGCCGAGCCGCTGGCCCGCGCCCTCGGCGAGCGCTACCTGACCTATGCCCTCTCCACCATCATGCACCGGGCGCTGCCCGACGCCCGCGACGGCCTGAAGCCGGTGCATCGCCGCATCCTCTACGCGATGCGCGGCCTGCGCCTCGACCCCAACGGCGCCTTCCGCAAGTGCGCGAAGATCGTCGGCGAGGTGATGGGCAACTACCACCCGCACGGCGACCAGGCGATCTACGACGCGCTGGCCCGGCTCGCCCAGGACTTCAACGTCCGCTACCCGCTGGTGGACGGCCAGGGCAACTTCGGCAACATCGACGGCGACAACCCCGCCGCCCAGCGCTACACCGAGGCCCGCCTCACCGCCGCGGCCGCCGCGCTGATGGAAGGCCTCGCCGAGGACGCCGTCGACTTCCGCGACAACTACGACGGCTCCGAGCAGGAGCCGGTGGTCCTGCCCGCCGCCTTCCCCAACCTGCTGGCCAACGGCTCCTCCGGCATCGCCGTCGGCATGGCGACGAACATCCCGCCCCACAACATCGACGAGCTCTGCAACGCCTGCCTCTACCTGATCAAGACCCCCGGCGCCTCCGACGAAAAGCTCCTCGACTTCGTCCAGGGCCCGGACTTCCCCACCGGCGGCATCTGCATCGAGCCCCGCGCCACGATCAAGGAGGCCTACCGCACCGGCAAGGGCGGCTTCCGCCTGCGCGCCCGCTGGTCGGTCGAGGACCTCGGCCGCGGCCAGTGGCAGATCGTCGTCACCGAGATCCCCTACCAGGTGCAGAAGGGCAAGCTGATCGAGCGCCTCGCCGAGCTCATCAACCAGAAGAAAATCCCGATTCTCGCCGACGTCCGCGACGAGAGCGCCGAGGACATCCGCATCGTGCTGGAGCCGCGCGCCCGCACCGTCGATCCGAACGTGCTGATGGAGATGCTGTTCCGGGCCAGCGACCTCGAGACCCGCTTCGCCCTCAACATGAACGTGCTGATCGACGGCCGCACCCCGCAGGTCTCGACGCTCAAGGAAGTGCTCCGCGCCTTCCTCGACCACCGCCGCGACGTCCTCCTCCGCCGCTCCCGCTTCCGCCTGGAGAAGATCGACGCCCGCCTCGAGGTGCTCGAGGGCCTGCTCGTCGCCTACCTCAACCTCGACCGCGTCATCGAGATCATCCGTACCGAGGACGACCCCAAGGCGGTGATGATCGCCGAGTTCGCGCTCACCGACGTCCAGGCCGAGGCCATCCTCAACATGCGCCTCCGCAACCTCCGCAAGCTCGAGGAGATGGAGATCCGCGCCGAGCGCGACGCCCTGACCACCGAGCGCGCCGGCCTGGTGGCGCTCCTCGCCGACGAGGCCGCCCAGTGGGCGAAGATCGCCGAGCAGATCCGCGACGCCCGCAAGGCCTTCGGCAAGGACGCTCCCGGCGGCGCCCGCCGCACCACCTTCGACGACGCGCCGGAGGTCGAGGAGGTCTCCTACGAATCGATGATCGAGCGCGAGCCGGTCACCGTGGTCTGCTCCGAGATGGGCTGGATCCGGGCGATGAAGGGCCACCTCGACCCCGGCGCCGAGCTCAAGTTCAAGGACGGCGACGGCCCGCGGTTCTTCTTCCACGCCGAGACCACCGACCGCGTGCTGCTCTTCGCCTCCAACGGCCGGATGTACACCCTGGCCTGCGCCACCCTGCCCGGCGGCCGCGGCATGGGCGAGCCGGTGCGGCTGATGGTCGACATGCCCAACGAGGCGCAGATGGTGGCGCTCTTCGTCCACCGCCCGGGCGAGAAGCTCCTCGTCGCCTCCACCGCCGGCGACGGCTTCGTGCTGCCCGAGGACGAGGCGGTGGCCCAGACCCGCGCCGGCCGCCAAATCCTGAACCTCAAGGACGGCACCCGCGCCGCCGTCTGCCGGCCGATGACCGGCGACCACGTCGCCGTCGTCGGCGAGAACCGCAAGGTGCTGGTCTTCCCCCGGGACGAGCTCCCCGAGATGGGCCGCGGCAAGGGCGTCCGCCTGCAGCGCTACAAGGACGGCGGCCTCGCCGACGCCACCACCTTCGACCTCGCCCAGGGCCTCACCTGGAAGGACCCCGCCGGCCGCACCCGCACCGTCGCCGGCGCCGAGCTCGCCGAATGGATCGGCGCCCGCGCCAGCGCCGGCCGCATGGCCCCCCGCGGCTTCCCGCGCGAGAACCGGTTCGGCTAGCCGGAGCCCGCCACACCGGCCGGAAGCACGGCCTGCGCCTGCCTGGGCGGGCGCACCTGGCCCGACGCCGCCGCGCGGATGCGTCCAAGCGAAAGGCCTACCGGCGCCGCCCGCGGCACCGTCGGGTGCGCCTGCCGGGGGGCAGGCAGGCGCAGGCCGTGCGGGCGCACGGCCGGGACGGTGGCACCGCCGCCGCACACCGCCGCCCGGCACCGGGCTGTCCCTCGCGGCCCTCGCGCGATAGGTTAGGCACCGGAAGGGAGGTGCCGCATGGCCGACGACGACAGCAACCCGAGGTGGCACTGGCTCCGGCTCTACCTCTTGCCCGCCCTCGCCGCCGCCGCCCTGTTCGCGCTGGCCGTCTGGCTCCTCGACCTGCTGCCGCCCGACCGGGTCACGGTCGCCGCCGGCCGCCCCGGCACCGCCTACTACCAGATCGCCGAGCGGTATCGGGCGCTCCTCGCCCGCGACGGCATCACCGTCAAGATCGTCGAGACGCCGGGCTCCGTCGCCAACGTCGAGGCGCTCGTCCGCCCCGACGACCCCGTCGACGCCGCCTTCGTCCAGGGCGGCGTGCCGCTGCCCGACGACGCGCCGCTCGAGGCGCTCGGCGCGGTGTTCCTCGAGCCGCTCTGGGTCCTGCACCGCGGCGCGATCGGCGACCCGGCCGACCCCGCCGCCTGGTCCGGCCTCGCCATCGCCGCCGGCGAGCCCGGCAGCGGCACCCGCTTCGTCGTCGACGGCGCCCTGCAGGCGCTGGGCATCGATCCCGCCAGCCTCGACCTCCGCGACATGAACGCCACCGCCTCGGCCGAGGCGCTCCTCGCCGGGGGCGTCGACATCGCCCTCTTCGTCGCGCCGGTGGGCGCGCCCTACCTGCAGCCGCTCTTCGCCGACCCGGCGGTGCGCGCCGTCTCGATCCGCGACGCCGAGGCGCTGGTCCGGCGCCTGCCCTTCGTCGATCTCACCGACGTCCCGCCCTCGAGCTTCGACTACGCCGGCCGCCGCCCGGCCGAGCAGATCGAGCTGGTGGCGATGATCGCCCGCCTCGTCGCCCAGTCCGACCTGCACCCCGCCCTGGTCGACCGCCTGGTCGAGGCGGCACGCCGGATCCACTCCGGCCGCGACCTCATCACCCGCGAGGGCCAGTTCCCCGCGGTCACCGGCGTCGATATGCCGATGAACGCGCAGGCCGCGACCCTCATCGAGAACGGGCCCGAGCGCCTTCAACCGCTTCCTGCCCTACTGGATCGGCGCGCAGATCAGCAAGTTCGCGCTGCTGCTGGTGCCGCTCCTCGTCGTCCTCTTCCCGATCTTCCGCATCGCCCCCGGCCTCTACCAGTGGCGGATGCGCAGCAAGGTCCGCCGGCACTACCCCGAGCTCCGCACCATCGAGCATGACGCCGGGGTGGCCACGGACCCGGCCGTCCTCGACCGCCTCGCCGCCCGCCTGGACGAGATCGAGGACCAGGTGGCCCGCACCCGCCTGCCGCCCAGCTACCGCGAATACGCCTACGCCATGCGCCTGCACCTCGACCTCGTCCGCCGCAAGATCGCCGAGCGGCGGGAAGGCCTCGCCTGATCCCGCGTGCGTGCAAATCCGGCGCGGGCCTTCGGCGGATCCCGTGCTAACACTCCGCCCGAACCTGGAGGAAACCCCATGCGCGCGACCCGCCTTCACGCCACTGGCGACATCCGCACCGTCGAGGTCCCGGTCCCCGACCCCGCCGCCGGCGAGGTGCTGATCCGGGTCGCCGCCGCCGGCATCTGCGGCACCGACCGCCACCTCTTCAAGGGCGAGTTCCCCTGCGCCCCGCCGGTCACCCTCGGCCACGAGTTCGCCGGCCCCGTCGTCGCCACCGGCCCCGGCGTCGACCTGCCCCTTGGCACGCTGGTCGCCTGTGACCCCAACACCTGGTGCGGCCGCTGCGACGCCTGCCTGCGCGGCCGCGTCAACCTCTGCCCGAACAACGTCGCCACCGGCATCCACCGCGACGGCGGCTTCGCCGAGTTCGCCGCCTTCCCGGCCCACAAGGCCATCGTGCTGCCCCCCGACCTCGACCCGCGCCACGGCGCCTTCTGCGAGCCGCTCGCCTGCACCCTCCACGGCCTCGACATCGGCGCCCCCGTCCCCGGCGAGCGCGTCCTCGTCCTCGGCGGCGGCGTCATCGGCCTCCTCGCGCTCCAGCTCGCCCGCCTCGCCGGCGCCGAGACGATGCTCCTCACCCGCCACCCCGCCAAGCGCGCCCTCGGCCTCAGCCTCGGCGCCGAGGCCACCGCGGGCACCCCGGAGGAGGTGCGGGCGATCTGGCCCGACGGGGCCGACCTGACCCTCGAATGCGCTGGCGTGGCCGAGACCGTGTCGGGTGCGGGGGCGCTGACCCGCAGCGGCGGGCGGGTGGTGGTGCTCGGGGTGCTGCCGCAGGGGGAGGCGGTGCCAATCGAGCCGTTCGACCTGCTCTTCCGGGAGATCCAGCTGCGCTTCGCCTTCATCAATCCCTTCACCCAGACGCGCGCGGCGGAGTTGATCGCCAGGGGTCGCATCGACGTCGGGCCGCTGATCTCGCGCGAGATTCCGTTGTCGGAGGCGGCGGCGGCGATTGCCGGTCCGGCGCAGCCGGGGGAAGTGAAGGTGCTGGTGCTGCCGGACCTCTGAGTGGTTTCCCGCGCCGCCGTCATGCAGTAGCGTGCGGCCCGATTACCGGAGGAGGTGGATATGGGCGTGTCGGACGTCTTCGCCCGTGGGGTCGCCATGGTCGGCGCCGCGATGATCCTGAAGCGCCGCTGGAGCGGGACCACGGATGAACCGGCTGTCGGTGCGGCGCCGGCGATCCCGGCGGCACAGCCGCAGAGGGTCCCGACCCTGAAGATGCCGACGGCCCGGGGGTGGAAGGGCGACGAGACGCCGACGGCGGCGCCGGGGCTCCGGGTCAACGCCTTCGCGACCGGGCTGAAGCATCCGCGCTGGCTGGAGGTTCTGCCGAACGGCGACGTTCTGGCTGCGGAGGCGCTGATGCCGGCGGGGCCGATCCGGTCGGCGTTCGACTACGCGATCTTCACCACTATGAAGCGGGCCGCGGCGGTGGGCGAGAGTCCGAACCGGATCACGCTGCTGCGGGACGGCGACGGCGACGGGGTGGCGGAGACGCGAGGGACCTTCCTCGACGGCCAGCCGCAGCCGTTCGGGATGGCGCTGATCGGTGACACCTTCTACGTCGGCAATACCGACGGGGTGATGGCCTTTCCCTATGTGGAGGGGGCGGACCGGTTGGCCGGAGCCGGGCGGCGGCTCTGCGGGTTCAAGCCGGGCGGGCACTGGACGCGCAGCCTCTTGGCGAGCCCGGACGGGCGGAGGCTCTATGCCGGGGTGGGATCGCTCAGCAACATCGGCGACGAGGGGATGGAGGCCGAGGAAGGGCGGGCGGCGATCTGGGAGGTCGATCTCGAAACCGGGGAGGCGCGGGTCTTCGCGTCCGGATTGAGGAATCCGGTCGGGCTCGCCTGGGAGCCGGTAACCGGGGCGCTCTGGACGGTGGTGAACGAGCGGGACGGGCTGGGGGACGAGACGCCGCCCGATTACCTGACGTCGGTGCGGGACGGCGGGTTCTATGGCTGGCCCTATTGCTACTGGGGAAAGACCGTGGACGACCGGGTGCCGCAGGATCCGGCGAAGGTGGCGACGGCGCTGACACCGGACTATGCGCTGGGCGGGCATACCGCGTCGCTTGGGCTCTGCTGGCTGCCGGCGGGGACGTTGCCGGGGTTCGGGGACGGGATGGCGATCGGCCAGCACGGATCGTGGAACCGCAGCACCCTCAGCGGCTACAAGGTGATCCACGTGCCGTTCGAGAACGGCCGGCCGTCGGGACCGCCGCGAGACATCCTGACCGGGTTCCTGGCGGCGGACGAGAAGTTCTCCTATGGGCGGCCGGTGGGCGTGGCCGTGGCACCGGGCGGGACGCTGCTTGTGGCGGACGACGTGGGCAACGTGGTCTGGCGGGTGACGGGAGCCTGAGCGGGATGTGAACACGGAGGTGTTCACGCGTGAACGCATTGAAAGTAAAGGGATTAATCTTCAATAAAATTCGGTAAATGTCGGGTCTGAGCGGGATCTGCCCCGGCGCCGCCGGGGCGTCTCTACCAGGTCGCGACGCGGTCGCCGCCGACGAACTGCGCGCTCTTTTCGGTGTACTCGAAGAGCTCAATGCGGACGCCGTTCGGGTCGGTGATCCAGGCCTGCCAGGTGTCGTCGATGGCGAGCTTGGGATCGGTGACGGCGACGCCCAGGCCGCGGATGTGGGCGACGGCGGCCTCGATGCTGGCAACCTCGAGGCAGAAATGGTTGATCTGGTTGCGGTCGCTGTAGCTCGCCTCGGCCTTCCGGAACACCTCGATGTGGCTGCGGCCGCCAGCCCCGAGGTAGAAGCCGAACCAGTCGCCGTTCCGGGTGAAGTTGAACACCACCTCCATGCCGAGCACGTCGCGGTAGAAGTCGCGGGTCTCGGCGAGATCGCTCGCGAAGATGCAGGCGTGGGCGAGCTGCTTTACCTCGATGGCCATCGGTCCTCCCCCTTCAGGCGAAGCGATCCGTAGCAGGTGGCGCCTGCTCTACGCAACTGCGCCAGGGCGCACTGCTAATCGCCCTTGGAAACAGGACAGCGTCGAGGGCCTCCGACATCGAACACGCCGACCCGGTCTTGGCCCGTGCGGCGATCTCAAGCTGCGACCTGGCCGCCAACTTTCCCTCCTGCCGCTCCTGGTGTACACTTTCCCCGATTGAGCGCGGGAGGTCGCGGGCGGTGGATGTCGTTGCGCTTGATACTTGGAAGCTGACCGCGCTGATGGTGGCCGGGGCGACGTTCGCGCTGGCAGGGCTATGGCTGATGTTTCGGCCGCAGCCAGCCGGCGAGGCGGCTAAAGTCGAGATGTTCGGCCTGAAGTTCCAGGCGTCGTCCGCCGGCCTCGTGGTTTTTGTGATCGGCGCCGCCTTCCTCGCCGTGCAACTCGTGGTTCCCGAGCGCGTCTCCCGGCCCGAGCAGGATGGCGATGTCGCGCCGGCGAGCGGCGCGACAGCGACCGGCGCGACGGCCGTCGTGCTTCCGTCGGAGGCCAACGCGGCCGAGAGCGAACCGAACAACTACCTAACAGAAGCGAACCAGATCGCGCGAGGGGTTTTCTATGCGGGGAGCATCGACCGAGAACGCAAAGACCCCGAGGATTGGTACGTGCTTCCCGCCAAAGGCCTGGAAGGCCAGGACGCGAAGATCCAGGTCAGGTCTCGGTCCGCCAATGATCTCTGCAAGGTGGACGTACTCGACAACAAGGAGCAGCTTTTGAAGAATTGGCGCATGCCCCACGAGGGCGCATCAAATTATCAAAGCGTCTTTGTCGGCGAAGCGGAGTACCTGCTGATCCGAGTGTACAACGACTACAATCATCCCTGTCAGTACGAGCTGAAGGCCGACTGAAGTCCATTTGCCGAGTTTGTACTCGAGCTCAGGCACTATCTGGAGCAGGTCGCCGACCAGACGATAGTCGGCGAGTTGGAAGATTGGGCGCGCCCTCGTATTGTTGATGGCGACTATAACGTTAGAGTCCCTTCACCCCGGCGAGGTGGCGAGGTCGACCAGTGGGAAAACCACCAGCCCGCACATAAGTAAGCTTGGCGCGCAGGGTCAGCCACTCGAGGCCGCTGGCGTCCGCTTGGCGCATTGCTCCTTCCGCTCGGAGACCTATCAGCGGGAGCGCAAATCGTACTCAGGTGTGTACACGCTCTAGACCCGGGTGGTCTGGCCGAGGACGTCGTCGGTGCCGCCGACGCGGAACCAGCGGTAGCCGTAGGCCTCGAGGAGGACCCGGTGGCTCCCGTCCTCGTCGGCGTCGCTGTGATCGTGGCTGAGGAGGTTGACCAGGCGCAGGTCGGAGCCGTTCTTGTCGGGGCGGAAGCGGATCTCGCAGGGGCGCTCCTCGAGGTTGTGCAGGAAGAAGACCCGGCTGCCGTGCCAGTCGTAGCCGATGGCGAGGACCGCGGGCGCGCCGACGTCAAGGATGGTGAAGGTGCCGAGGCCGATCTCGGGCACCTCCTTGCGCATGCGGATGATCCGCTCGAACCAGTTGAGGAGCAACTCCGGGTCGCGGCGCTGGCTGGCGACGTTGAGGTGCTCGAAGCCGTAGGGGCCTTCCGAGATCACCGGCAGGAGCGGATCGTCACCGGCGGTGAAGCCGCCGTGGGGATCGTCGGTCCACTGCATCGGGGTGCGGGCGCAGTAGCGCTCGGGGAGGCTGAGGTCGTCGCCCATGCCGATCTCGTCCCCGTAGCGGATCACCGGGGTGCCGGGCAGGGTGAAGAGCAGGCTGTTGGCGAGCTCGATCCGGCGCCGGTCGCCGTTCAGCATCGGCGCGAGGCGGCGGCGGATACCGCGGTCGTAGAGCTGCATCTCCTTGTCCGGGCCGAAGGCGTCGAAGACCTTCTGGCGCTGGGCGGGGGTGAGGCGGCCGAGGTCGAGCTCGTCGTGGTTGCGCAGGTGCAGCGCCCACTGCCCGATCTCCGGCAGATCGCGGGTGGCCTCCAGCGCGCGGGCCAGCGGTGCGGCGCGGCCGGTGGCCATGGCGAGAAAGAGGTGCTGGTTGACGTGGAAGTTGAACATCATCTGCAGCCGGTCGCCGTCGTCGCCGAAGAAGCGCAGGTTCTCCTTCGGCTTGACGTTGGCCTCGGCGAGAAAGACGGCGTTGCCCTGGCGCCACTGCACGAACTCGCGGAACTGGCGCAGGAGCTCGTAGCGCGCGGTTTCCTTGCCGGTCTCGGGGTTGACGCTGGCGATGACGAAGGGGGCGGCGTCCATTCGGAAGCCGGCGACGCCGAGCTGGGTCCAGAAGCCCATGATCTTCAGGACCTCGGCCTGGACCCGAGGATTGTCCATGTTGAGGTCCGGCTGGTGCTCGTAGAAGCGGTGGAAGTAATACTTCCGGGCCTTCTCGTCCCAGGTCCAGGTGGTCTTCTGCACCCCGGGGAAGACGATGCCCTTCTCGGCGTCGGGCGGTCGCTTGTCGGCCCAGACGTACCAGTCGTGGTAGGGCGAGTCAGGACCCTGACGGGCGGACTGGAACCAGGGGTGCTGGTTCGAGGTGTGGTTGACCACGAGGTCGATGATCACCCCGATGCCGCGGGCGTTGGCGCTATGGGTGACGGCGACGAAGTCGCCGAGCGAGCCGTAGCGGGGATCGACGCCGTAGTAGTCGGAGACGTCGTAGCCGTCATCCTTGCGCGGCGACGGCTGGAACGGCATCAGCCAGATCGCGGTGACCCCGAGCCCGTTCAGATAGTCGAGCCGGCGGGACAGCCCCTCGAGATCGCCGAAGCCGTCGCCGTTGGCGTCGAGAAAGGAGTCTACGGCGCAGCAGTAGATGACGGCGTTCTTGTACCAGCGATCGTCGAGCATGGCGGAGACAGCTAGAGCGGATCGAGGGGCTTTCGAGGGTGGGGGCCGGTCATTCGGCCAAGTCCCTGACGCCTTGACCGAATCTTTACCAAAGCGGCGCAGGTTCCCGGCGAGCGCGGCCTTCGGCCCGCGCGGCAACGCAGGACGCGGGAGAGAGCCATGGATCTGGCAGGCTATGTCGCGCTGACCCGCCAGTCCGGGCTGCTCAAGGAGATCCAGTCGGTCGCGAACAATATCGCAAACCTGTCCACCACCGGCTATCGCCGCGAAGGGGTGATCTTCGCCGAGGAGGTCCAGGCGCTGCCGGTCGAAGGCGGCAGCGTGGCGATGACCGAGGCGCGCGCCCGCTATACCGACGAGCTGCAGGGATCGCTGCAGGAGACCGGCGGGACGCTCGATCTCGCCATCGAGGGCGACGGCTATTTCACGGTGATGACGCCGCAGGGCGAGCGGCTGACCCGGGCCGGCGCCTTCACCCGCAACCAGGACGGCGTGGTGGTGAACATGGACGGCCATCCGCTGCTCGACGAGGGCGGCGGCGAGATCACGGTGCCCTTCGAGGTGAAGTCGATCGGCGTCTCGGCGGACGGCACCATGTCCGCCGACGGGGCGCCGCTGGCGCGGGTCGGGCTGGTGCAGGTCCAGGACCAGACCAAGCTCTTCCGGGAGGCCGGGGTGCTCTTCCGCGCCGACGATCCCCCCGAGCCGGTGGAGAACGGCCGCATCCTGCAGGGCTTTCTCGAGCAGTCGAACGTGAGCCCGGTCACCGAGATGGCGCGGATGATCGAAGTGCAGCGCGCCTACGAGTACGGCCAGAAGCTGATGGACCAGGAAGACAGCCGCATCCGCCAGGTGGTCAAGACCCTCGGCGAGCAGGCCTGAGCAGCGAATCCAGGAGTGAACCCATGCGAGCACTGAACATCGCGGCCACCGGCATGGCGGCGCAGAACATGCGGGTCGAGGTGATCTCCCACAACCTCGCCAACATGTCGACCACCGCCTACAACGCCCGGCGCGCCGAGTTCTCGGACCTGCACTACCAGCAGGTGAACCGCCCGGGCGAGATCAATTCCGCCGACGGCACGGTGCTGCCGGCGGGCGTGCAGCTCGGGCTTGGGGTGCGTGCCGCGGCGGTGGCGATGCAGGTGGAGCAGGGCACGGTGACCGAGACCGGCGGGTCGCTGGATCTCGCCATCGAGGGCCAGGGCTATCTGGAGGTGACGCTGCCGAACGGCGATCCGGCCTATACCCGCGACGGGGCGCTGAAGCGCGACGGCGACGGGCTGATCGTGACCTCCGACGGCTATTCGGTGGTGCCGGACATCACCATTCCCGAGGATGCCCGCGAGATTTCGATCAATGCCCAGGGCGAGGTCTATGCCTATTTCGACGGGCAGACCGACGCGCAGCTGCTGGGGCAGTTCACGCTGACGAGCTTTTCCAACGAGAAGGGCCTCGAGGCGCTGGGGTCGAACCTCTATCGCGAGACCGAGGCCTCGGGCGCGCCGAACGTCGGCGAGGCCGGCGAGGACGGGCGGGGGACGTTCCGGCAGGGGTACCTGGAGAATTCCAGCGTCGACGCCGTCCACGAGATCACCGGGCTGATCGAGGCGCAGCGCGGCTACGAGCTCAACGCAAAGGTGATCACCGCCGCCGACCAGATGCTGGCGGCCACGGTGCAGATCCGTTGATCCGATGCTGCGTTCGACCGCCATCTTTCTCATCCTCGTGGTCGCGCTCAGTGCCGGCGCGGTCTTCGCCGGGTCGGTGACCCCGGTGCGGGCGATCCGCAGCCAGACGGTGCTGCAGCCGGAGGACCTCGCGCTGATGGAGGAGGACGTACCGGGCTCGGTGGGCGCGATCGAGGCCGCGGTGGGCCAGGAGGCCAGGGTGGCGCTCTATCCCGGGCGGGCGATCCTCGCCGGCCAGATCGGCGCCCCGGCGCTGGTGGAGCGCAACGCGGTGGTGCGTATGTCCTACGCCAGTGGGGTCCTGCACATCGTCACCGAGGGCCGGGCGCTCGACCGGGGTGCGGCGGGCGAGATGGTGCGGGTGATGAACCTCGCGTCGAGACAGACGGTGACCGGGACGGTGGGCGCCGACGGAACTGTGGAGGTGGGACGATGAGAAAGACCCTGACGGCGCTTCTGATCCTGGTGTCGGGTTGTGGTGCCGGCACCATCGGTCAGGAGCCGGAGATGACCACGATCGGCCGCGCCGAGGACGGTGCGCCGCCGATCCTCACCGCCCAGCGGGCCGCGATGGCGGTGCCACCGCCGCAGCCGGCGCGCTTTGCCTATCAGCAGGGATCCCTGTGGAACACCGGGCCCTCGGGCCTGCTCGGCGACCGGCGGGCGAAGAACCTCGGCGACATCCTGACCATCGTCATCGAGATCGACGACGAGGCGGAGATGAAGAACACCACCAACCGCACACGCAATGGCAGCGAGAGCGCGGAGATCGGCGGCTTCTTCGGCGCCGGCAACGTGCTGCCGCCGGGGCTGATGAAGCTCAATCCCAACGTCGAGGTCGGTTCGCAGTCGGACTACAGCGGCGACGGGTCGACCAAGCGCAACGAGAAGCTGACGCTCCGGATCGCCGCGACGGTGGTGCAGGTGCTGCCGAACGGACATCTGGTCATCCAGGGCGACCAGGAGGTACGGGTGAACTACGAGCT
This sequence comes from uncultured Alphaproteobacteria bacterium, assembly GCA_963798385.1. Taxonomy (GTDB): domain Bacteria; phylum Pseudomonadota; class Alphaproteobacteria; order Rhodobacterales; family Rhodobacteraceae; genus Amaricoccus. The sequence goes on from CAWCTE010000001.1 coordinate 492,783, forward strand.
CCGCGACCTGCAGGTCACCGGTATCGTCCGGCCCGAGGACATCTCGCGCTACAACGAAATCCCCTACGATCGGATCGCCGGCGCGCGGATCGGCTATGGCGGCCGCGGGCAGATCTACAGCGCCCAGCAGCCACGGTACGGGCAGCAGGCCATCGACCGCGTGATGCCGTACTGAGGGCCCGGACATGAAGAAGCTGCTGCCGATGGTGATCGCGCTCCTCGAACTCGGGGCCGGCGTCGGCGCGGGGATCGCGCTCAAGCCGGCGCCGGAGGAGGCGCACGTCGCCGACTGCGCGGAGCCGAAGGAAGGCGCGGTCGAAGGCGAGGCGGTGGCCGGGTGCGAGCCGTCCGAGACCGATCCGCTGGCGCCGGGTGAGCCCCACGACAAGAAGCCGGCGTCGGAGCTCGCCTACGTGCCGATGGACAAGCCGTTCGTGGTGCCGGTGTTCAAGGGCGAGAAGGTGGTGGCGATGGTGGTGATGTCGCTGTCGGTGGAGACCGAGACCGAGGCCGCGCCCAGCGTCGAGGCTGTCGAGCCCCGGTTGCGCGACAGCTTCCTCAAGGTAATGTTCCGCCACGCCAATTCCGGCGGCTTCGACGGCAGCTTCACCTCCGGGCGGAAGATGGAGGACCTGAAGTCGGCCCTGCTCGGGGCGGCGCGCGAGGTGATGTCGGAAACGCCGGTCGAGGAAGTGCTGATCACCGAGATCGCGCGTCAGGACGGCTGAAGCGGGGGGTGGTTGAGGGGCAGGGAGCCGCGCTTCGTGGTCACGCAGGCACGACCACGAACGCGACTTGCGTTACCTGCACTCAAACCCACCGGAACACCAGGTCACTCGAAAAACAATCCGGCGGGAGAACCCCCAAACCCCTCACGAGGCCTCCATAGGCGATTTTCCGCTTACTGGCAAGCGTCTCCGATAAAGCGTCTGGACAAGGCGCGCGGCTGTGACATTCCGGCCACGCGGCGCCGGGAGGGATGCTTGGACAGCGCAGGGATTGCGGAGGACCTTCTGGCCTGTCTCGGCAGTGGGCGGCCGGCGCGGCGTTATCCGGACATGGACATGGGGCGGGCCTATGCGGTGTCGGCGCGGATCTGCGAACTCAGGCGGGTGCGGGGCGAGGCGACGGTAGGGCGGAAGATCGGCTTCACGAACACGACGATCTGGCCGCTCTATGGGGTGAGCGGGCCGATGTGGAGCTTCACCTACGACACGACGGTGCGGGAGATCGGTCCGGATCCGGTCTCGCTGGCCGGGCTGGCGGAGCCGCGGATCGAGCCGGAGATCGTGCTCGGGCTCGGCGCGGCACCGCGTGCCGGGATGACCGAGGCGGAGGTCTTCGGCTGCGTCGACTGGGTAGCGCACGGCTTCGAGGTGGTGCAATCGGTCTATCCGGGCTGGAGGTTCAGCGGCGCCGAGGCGGCCGCGGCGTTCGGACTGCATGGCCGGCTCTTCGTGGGCCCGCGGCATGCCGTGGACGGCGACCGACCGCGATGGGCGGACGCCTTGAGCGGCTTCGACATCCGGCTGAAGCGGAACGGCGCGGTGGTGGCGGAGGGGCATGCGAGCCACGTGCTCGGCGGTCCGGTCTCGGCGCTGCGGTTCCTCGTCGAGGAGATCGCGCGGTTCCCCGGCAGCGAGCCTGTGGCGGCGGGCGAGATCGTGACGACCGGGACGCTCACGGATGCGCAGCCGATGCGACCGGAGGACGTGTGGTCGACAGAACTCGAGGGCATCGGACTTGACGGGATCCGGCTGGTGACGGGGGATGCGCCGCCGGCGCGGTAGCGGTCGGTCAGGTTCCCTGGTTCCGCAGCGGTGGTGCTTCCCGTTCCGCCCGGGCTTCGGTCGCCTGGGCCGCGGCACGCTCGGCGCGGGCGACGAGGCTTTCGAGGGATTCGTGCTTGCCGAGGCTGCGGGCGGCGGCGGCGCGGGCGTCGCGGATGCCCGCGGCGATCTCGGCCCGGCGCCGCCGGGCGGCGCGGATGCGTTGGTCGGCCCAGGCCTGACGGATCGCTTGCTGGGCCAGGGGCAGGGCGATGCCGGTCTCGAGGTCGCGGGCGGCGGTTCCGGTCAGGTTGGCGATCTCGGCTTCGAGGCGGCGGTCCTCGGCGATCAGCGCCTCGAGGCGGGCGAGGTCGCGGGTCTTGCGGGCCTCGAGGAGGCCGGCGAGCTGGCGGAGACTGGCCGGGGTCATAGCGGACCCCGCTCGCGCGACGCCTTGCGCATGCCGTCGGCGAAGCGGATGGCGGCGGCGACGGCGCGGTAGTGGTCGGGGGCGATCTCGCGGCCGATGGCGACGGTGGCGTGCAGCGCCCGGGCCGTCGGCGGGTCGGAGTGAATGGCGATGCCGGCGGTCTCGGCGATCTCGCGGATCTTCAGGGCGACCTCGCCCTCGCCCTTGGCGACGCAGACCGGGGCGGTGCCGCGGGCGCGGGACCATTTCAGCGCCACGGCGTAGTGGGTCGGGTTGACGATGACGACGTCGGCCTTGGGCACGTCGAGGAGCATGCGGTTGGTGGCGATGGCCTCGGCGCGGCTGCGGCGCTGGGCCTTCATGTGCGGGTCGCCCTCGGACTGCTTCTGCTCGTCGCGCAGGTCCTGGTAGGACATCCGAAGCTTGCGGGCGTGGTCGAAGCGCTGCCAGACGATGTCGATGCCGGCGATGGTGACGGCGATGACGCAGGTGATGGTGAGGAGCACCACCAGCGACTGGATCATCAGGCTGCCCACCGCCGGGGCCTCGGCGGTGGCGGCGCCGATCATCCGGTCGAGGTCGCGGCTGAGGTAGAGAAAGAGCGCGGTGGCGACGGCGGCGAGCTTGACGACGGCCTTGCCGAACTCGACGAGGCCGGTGGGGCCGAACTTGCGCTTGGCGTTGCCGAGGATCGACAGTCGGGAGAGCTTCGGCTGGATCTTGTCGCCGGAGAAGGTGATGGCCTGCTGGGCGAAGAGGCTGACGAGGACGGCGACGATCGGCACGAGGAAGATCGGCGACAGGGCGGAGAGGGCCTCGGCGACGATGGCGGCGGAGAGGCCGGGGCCGCCGGGGCCGAGGATGCGGCCCATCAGCCGGTCGGGCTGGGCGATGAAGACCATCAGGACCGAGGCGGCCTGGCTGAGGGCGAAGGCGCCGACGGTGCCGACGACGGCGAGGAGGGCGAGATAGGTGGCGGCGGCGGTGACGTCGGTGGAGCGGGGGATGTCGCCCTTCTTGCGGGCTTCGGCGAGCTTCTGCGGGGTCGGGTCGAAGACCTTCTCGCCGCCGCTGTCGGCGCCCTCGCTCATCGCCGGGGATTCCGGTTCGAACCTTGCACGCGTGCAAGGTGAAGCATGTATCTGAAATCAAACGGATTCATCTTCAATAATTCTTGGTCAACGTCGGGCATGGCGGACGAGGCGCCCGCTCGTCCCGGGGAAGCGCCGGCCTCGGGGGCATGAAGCCCCGCTCGGCCGCCGCTTGGCGGTCGGCCGCCTTTGCGGCCTCCCTCCGGCGGAAGCGGCCTTCGGCCGCTGGAGGAAGGGATTCTCCCCGCCTGTTGGCGGGGCCCCGGTCTGCTCGATAGGACTTCTGCCTGTATGAAACGCTGGAGAGCCCGCGGGTGTGGGTTCGGGGCGGGCCCGGCGGTCTCCCGGCGGGATACGGTGGACGCCGGCGCTGGCGGTGCAGCGCGCCGCGGGTGGGAGGGTGCCGCAGGTGCGCGGCCGACGCGGCGCTTCCGCCAACCGGCAGGTGTGGGCGTGGCGTGGGTCATCGGGGCATCGCCAGCGGGTCGGCGAGGGTGAGGTCGAGGCGGGTGCCCCAGAAGTGGAGGAGAACCGGCGCCGCCAGCATCAGGATGAGGAGGCCGCCGGCGGTGATCGCCGGGGCGCCGATGAAGGCGACCATGAGCTGCGGCATGGCGCGGTTGATGGCGCCGAGCGCGAGGTTGTAGGCAAAGCCGGCGATGACGAAGGGGGCGGCCAGCGAGAAGCCGAGGGCGAAGGCCTGGGCGATCCGGGCGGTGCCCCAGGCGGCGAGGTCGGCGGCGGGGACCGGCAGGCCCATGGGCAGGATCTCGTAGGAGCGCGCCATGGCGACGGCCGCCTTGACGTGCAGGCCGGAGGCGACGGCCAGGGTGACGCCGGCCAGCATCAGGATGTTGCCGATCGCCGGCATCGGGTCCGGCGCCACGCCGGCGCCGAAGATCTGGGCGAGCGCCGTCGACTGGGCGGCGATGGAGCCGGCGAGCTGCAGGGCGATGACCAGGAGGCGGATGGCGATGCCGAGGAAGAGGCCGATCGAGGTCTCGATGGCGATGAGGACGACGTAGGGCCGGGCGGCCTCGACGGCGACGAGCCCCGGGGCGAGCATCGGCCAGACCACCATGGTGAAGGCGATGGTGAGCGCGAGGCGGACGCGGACCGGGATCATCCGCTCGCCGAAGCCCGGAAGCAGCATCATCACGCCGCTGACCCGGGCGAAGACCAGCATGGCGCCGAGAAGCCCGGCCTGGGTGAGGTCGAGGAGGTCGGCGAGGCCGGGGATCATCAGGCGAGGCCGAGGACGGCGGGGCGGGCGCCGGTGCCGATTTCCTCGAAGGAGAAGACCGGGTTGCGGATGCCCTTGGCGGCCAGCACCGTGTGCAGGAACCGGCGGCGCTTGGTCGAGGTGACCACCGCCGGGTAGCGGCCCTGGGCGCCGGCGTGGGCGATGCGCTCGGCGATGGAGCTCGCGAGGCGGTTGAACTCGGCCGGCGGCAGGGCGACGTCGACGATGCCGGAGCCCTCCGGGAGCTGGTAGGCCTGGAAGAGCTCTTCCCAGGACGGGTTGAGCTGGATGAGCGGCAGCGCGCCGTCGGCCTCCTGGATCTCGGCGGTGAGCTGGAAGCCGAGGCGGTGGCGGACCTGCTCGCAGAGGACCTCGGCACTCGCCTGGGGGGCGTGGGCCTCGGCGATGGCCTCGAGGATCAAGGGCAGGTTGCGGATCGAGACCCGCTCGTCGAGGAGGAGTCGCAGCACCGCCTGCAGGGTGTCGATCGGCACCTTGTCGGGGATGAACTCCTCGAGCATCTTGCGGTTGGCCTCCGCCCGGCGGGTGTCGGAGAGCGAGGTGAACTCGTCGAGGAGCTTGCGCAGGGAGCGGCGGGTGAAGAGCCGGGCGAAGTTCGCCTTGACGATCTCGAGGAGGTGGGTGGCGACCACCTCGGTCGGGGTGACGACGCTGAGGCCCATCAGCGCGGCTTCCTCCTGCAGCGACGGGTCGATCCAGCGGGCGGGCGCGCCGTAGACCGGCTCGGCGACCGAGCGCCCCTCGGGGGCGGGGGCGTCGTCCTCGGGGAGGAGCACCAGCACCTTGTCGGTCTCGATGCTCGAGCGCGCCACCTCGACGCCCTGGATGCGGATGGCGTAGTGGCCGTTCGCGAGGCCCGGGTTGTCGGTGAGGCGGATCTCGGGGAGGATCAGGCCGAACTCGGTGGCGATGTGGTTGCGCATGTTGAGGATGCGGGCGTCGAGCCCGGTGGCCTCGTCCATCACCACCGGCACCAGGTTCGGGGCGAACTCCATGTGGATCTCGTCGACGTCGAGGAGGTCGCCGAGCGAGCGTTTGGTGGGGGCCTGGGTCTCGGGAACGCTCGCGGCCGCCTTGGCCTCGCGGGCCTTCATCTGCCGGGCGAGCCAGGCGGCGACGGCGAGGCTGGCGGCGCCGAGAAGGAACGGCACGAACGGCAGGCCGGGGACGAAGGCGAAGAGCGCCATCAGCGCCGCGACGGTGGCGAGCGCCGTGGGATAGCCGCCGAGCTGGCGGATGAGCGCCCGGTCGGTGGAGCCGACGAGGCCGCCCTTGGAGAGAAGGAGCGCCGAGGCGATCGAGATGATGACCGCGGGGATCTGGGTCACCAGGCCGTCGCCGACGGTGAGGATCGAGTAGGTCTCGAAGGCGTCGCGGATCGGCATGCCGTGGACGAGGACGCCCATGGCGAGGCCCATGACGAGGTTTAGCAGCGTGATGAGGAGCCCGGCGACGGCGTCGCCCTTGACGAACTTCGAGGCGCCGTCGAGGGAGCCGAAGAAGGTGGTCTCCTCCTGCTCGATGCGGCGGCGCTCGCGGGCCTCGGCGTGGGAGATCGCACCCGCGGCCATGTCGCTGTCGATGGCGAGCTGCTTGCCGGGCATGCCGTCGAGGGCGAAGCGGGCGCCGACCTCGGCCATGCGGCCGGCACCTTTGGTGATGACGATGAAGTTGACGATGAGAAGGACGCCGAAGACGACGAGGCCGAGGAACACCGAGCCGCCCATGATGAACATGGCGAAGCCCTCGATGACGTTGCCTGCGGCGTGGGTGCCGGTGTGGCCCTGGCCGATGATGAGCTTGGTCGAAGAGACGTTGAGCGAAAGCCGCAGCATCAGGCTGGCGAGGAGGATCGTCGGGAAGGCGGAGAAGTCGAGGGGGCGCTGGATGAAGAGGGTGATGGTGAAGATGAGGATGGCGAGCGCGAAGGAGCCGGCGAGGCCGAGATCCAGCACCCAGGAGGGCATCGGCAGCACCATCATGGCGATGACCGCCATCAGCGCCATCGCCAGGATGACCGTGGGCTGGTAGAGGCTCCGGAGGCTGAGGTCCACGCCGGGCGCCCTTAGAAGAGCCCGCCGCGGGGGGCGGTGAGCAGGGGCTGGCCCTGGCTGAGGAGCGGCTGGCCGGAGCCGAAGAGCGCGCCGGAGGCGGGCACGAAGATCCCGGCGATGCCGCCGGCGCCCGGCGGCGGCGGCGGCCCGGCGGCGCGGATGCGCTCGGCGATGTCGCGGCGCTGCGCCTCGCGGCGTTCCTGGCGGGTGCTGCGGCGGCTCTGCGGCATCGCCGAGGCGACCAGCGCCTCCGCCTCGGTCAGGGCGCCGGGCGCGAGACCGGCGAGCACCTGGTTGAAGCGGGCGGCGTATTTCTGCGCGAGCTCGGGGGTGAGCGAGTGGTAGGCGCCGGCCGCGGCCGACCAGCTGCCGCGCTCCTCGTAGAGAGTGCGCAGGAACTGGGCGGCGTAGGTCGCGGTCCACTCGGGGTCAAACATCGCCTCGAGGGAGGGGAAGGCGTGGCCGTGCCAGCGGTAGTTGATCTGGACGCAGCCGACGTCGAAGCTAGTGCGGCCCTGGGCGAGGCTGGACCGGGCGAAGGCCAGCGCCTCCTCGCGGCTGTTGAACCAGAAGCCCTTACCTTCGCGGTTGATCGCCCAGGGCCAGGCGCGGAACTGGCCGTCGCGGTGCTGGCCGGTCTCGGTGAGGGCCACCGCGTGCAGCACCTCGGGCGGGACGCCGCCGCGGCGGGCGCCCTTGACGATCGCCGCCTCGCAGAGGGCGGAGGGGTCCGGGTCCGAGGCATCGCCGGCGCGCGCGGGGGCCGCGGCCGCGAGGGCCGCAAACGCGAGCGCAAGGCACAGCCGCGGGCCGGACCGGGGCGACATGGCTTGGGTTTCTCCTCAGACCGCCGTTGGTTCGGGTCTAGGGAGTTACGGTTACCAAGGTGTTAGCGCCGGCCTCCGGCGTCGCTCAGGAGGGCGACAGGTTGGCGTCGAAGAAAGCCAGAGTCCGCTCCCAGGCCAGGGTGGCGGCGGCCTCGTCGTAGCGCGGGGTGGTGTCGTTGTGGAAGCCGTGGTTGGCGCCGTCGTAGAAGAAGACCTCGTAGGTCTTGCCGTTCTCCTTCAGCGCCGCCTCGTAGGCGGGCCAGCCGGCGTTCACCCGCTCGTCGAGGCCGGCGTAGTGCAGGAGGAGCGGGGCCTGGATCGCGGGAACGTCGGCGGCGTCGGGCTGGCGGCCGTAGAACGGCACCGAGGCCGAGAGCTCGGGGTAGGCGACGGCCAGGGCGTTGCAGACGCCGCCGCCGTAGCAGAAGCCGACACAGCCGATCTTGCCGGTGGAATTGGGATGGGCGGCGAGATATTCGTAGCCGGCGAAGAAATCCTGCATCAGCTTTGCCGGGTCGAGCTCGGACTGCATCGCGCGGCCTTCCTCGTCGTTCCCGGGATAGCCGCCGAGCGAGGTGAGGCCGTCGGGGGCCAGCGCCAGGTACCCGGACTTGGCGAGGCGGCGGGCGACGTCCTCGATGTAGGGGTTGAGGCCGCGGTTCTCGTGGATGACGAGGACGGCCGGCAGCGGGCCTTCGGCGCCGGCGGGGCGCGCCATCAGCCCCTTCACGGTGCCGGTGCCCTCGGGCGAGGGGTATTCGATCACCTCGGTCTCGATGGCTGGATCGTCCGGCGGGACCTGCTGGGCGAGGGCGTAGTTCGGCTGCAGGCTGTCGAGGACCGCGACGGCGGCGGCGCCGCTCAGGGTGTATTTGGCGGCGTGGTCGAGGAACTGGCGCTTGGACATGCGGCCGTGGACGTAGCCGTCGTAGAGTTCCAGAATCCGCGGATCGAAGTCGGTGGCCTTCTTGCGTTGCTGCATGGGTCTCTCCTCCCCTGAGGTCCGGTGCGGCAAGTCTACGGCAGGACGGGAGAGGGCGGGTTCACGATCGTGCCAAGGCGGTGGCCGCCGGCGACGGGCCGGTCAGGCGCCGTCGACGATCACGAGGTCCCGCTCGGCCGCGCCGCGGGCATGCTGGAGGGCGGCCTGGTAGGCCGGCGAGCGGTAGCAGGCCTCGGCTGCCTCGAGGCTGGGGAACTCGGCCAGCACGTTGCGCGCGCGGTCGCGGCCCTCGAGCTGGACGTGGCGTCCGCCGCGAGCGAGGAAGCGGCCGCCGTGGGCCTCGATCGCGTCGGTGGCGAGCCTGGCGTAGCGGCCGTAGGCTTCGGCGTCGGTGACCTCGACATGGGCAATCCAGTAGGCGGGCATCAGGCGTCCTCCGTCAGGCCTTCCAGCAGGGAACGGGCGGCGGCGATGGCGTCCGGGGCGCGGGCGGGATCGGCGCCGCCGGCCTGGGCCATGTCCGGGCGGCCGCCGCCGCCCTTGCCGCCGAGCGCCTCCGCGGCCACCCGCACCAGGTCGACGGCGGAAATCCGGGCGGTGAGGTCGTCGGTGACGCCGGCGGCCACCGCCGCCTTGTCGCCGGTATCGGCCACCAGCAGGATGACGCCGGAGCCGAGGCGCGACTTGTGGGCGTCGATGAGCCCGCGCAGGTCCTTGCCGGAGACGCCGGTGAGCGACTGGGCCAGGAACGGGATGCCGGCGATCGTCTCCGGCCCCTTCGCCTCGGCCGGGCCGCCGGCCAACGCCAGCCGGCGCCGGAGCTCGGCGAGTTCGCTGGCCTGGGCCTTGCGCTCGTCGAGAAGGGTGCGGATCCGGTCGGGCAGCTCGTCGGGCCGGGCCCGCAGCAGCCCGGCGGCCTCGGCGAGGGCGGCCTCGCCCACGGCGACATGGGCCAGAGCCCCTGCCCCGGTCAGCGCCTCGACGCGGCGGACGCCCGAGGCGGAGGCGCCTTCGGAGACGAGCTTGAAGGCGCCGATGTCGCCGGTGCGCGCGACGTGGGTGCCGCCGCAGAGCTCGAGCGAGTAGGTGTCGCCGGCCGGGCCGACGTTGCTGCCCGGCCGGGTGCCCATGGAAACAACCCGCACCTCGTCGCCGTATTTCTCGCCGAAGAGGGCGCGCGCGCCGAGGCCCTGGGCGGCGTCGGGCGTCATGATCCGGGTCACCACGGGCGTGTTCTGGCGCACGTAGGCGTTCACCTCCGCCTCGACGGCGGCGAGCTCCTCGGGGGTCATCGCCTTGCCGTGGGCGAAGTCGAAGCGCAGGCGGTCGGGAGCGACGAGGCTGCCGCGCTGGGCGACGTGGTCGCCGAGCGCGCGGCGCAGGGCCTCGTGGAGGAGGTGGGTGGCGGAGTGGTTGGCGCGGATCGCGGCGCGGCGGTCGTGGTCGACGACGAGCTCGGCGGCGGCGCCGCGGACGAGTTCGCCCTCCTCGACGCGGCCCTGGTGGACGAAGAGGCCGGCCTTCTTGCGCACGTCGCCGATCACGACGCGGGCCTTGTCGGTGCGGAGCGTGCCGGTATCGCCGACCTGGCCGCCGGACTCGGCGTAGAAGGGGGTCTGGTTGAGGACGATCTGGACCTCGACGCCGATGGGTGCGGTGTCGACCGGCGAGCCGCCGACGAGGAGGGCGAGGACCTGACCTTCGGCGGCCTCGGTGTCGTAGCCGAGGAACTCGGTCGGTCCGTGCCTGTCGGCGAGGTCGAACCAGATCGCCTCGTCCGCGGCCTCGCCGGAGCCCGCCCAGGCGGCGCGGGCCTTGGCCTTCTGTTCGGCCATCGCCGCCTCGAAGCCGGCGACGTCGACGGAGCGGTGCTTTTCGCGCAGGGCGTCCTGGGTGAGGTCGAGGGGGAAGCCGAAGGTGTCGTAGAGGCGGAACGCCGCGGCCCCGGGCAGGGGGGCGGCGTCGGGGAGGCGGTCGAGCTCGTCGTCGAGGATCTTCAGGCCGCGCTCGAGGGTGGCCTTGAAGCGGGTCTCCTCGGTCAGAAGGGTCTCCTCGATCAGGGTCTGGGCTCGGGGCAGTTCGGGGAAGGCCCGGCCCATCTGGGCGACGAGCGCCGGGACGAGGCGGTACATCACCGGGTCCTGGGCGCCGAGGAGGTGGGCGTGGCGCATGGCCCGGCGCATGATCCGGCGCAGGACGTAGCCGCGGCCGTCGTTGGCGGGGAGGACGCCGTCTGCGATCAGGAACGAGGTGGAGCGCAGGTGGTCGGCGATGACCCGGTGGTGGACCTTGCCCGGGCCGTCGGGATCGCTGTGCGTGGCGTTGGCGGAGGCCTCGATCAGGGCGCGCATCAGGTCGGTGTCGTAGTTGTCGTGCTTGCCCTGGAGCACCGCGCCGATGCGCTCGAGCCCCATGCCGGTGTCGATCGACGGGCGGGGCAAGGGATCGCGGGCGCCGTCCTCGTGCTGCTCGAACTGCATGAAGACGAGGTTCCAGATCTCGATGAAGCGGTCGCCGTCCTCGTCGGGCGAGCCGGGGGGGCCGCCGGGGACCGACGGGCCGTGGTCGTAGAAGATCTCCGAGCAGGGGCCGCAGGGGCCGGTGGGGCCCATCATCCAAAAGTTGTCGGAGGTGGCGATGCGGATGATGCGCTCGTCGGGGAGGCCGGCGACCTTCTTCCAGAGGTCGGCGGCGGCGTCGTCGTCGTGGAAGACGGTGACGAGGAGCCGGTCCTTGGGCAGGCCGAAGTCGCGGGTGAGGAGTTCCCAGGCGAAGGGGATCGCCTGCTCCTTGAAGTAGTCGCCGAAGGAGAAGTTGCCGAGCATCTCGAAGAAGGTGTGATGGCGCGCGGTGTAGCCGACGTTGTCGAGGTCGTTGTGCTTGCCGCCGGCGCGGACGCATTTCTGGCTGGTGGTGGCGCGGACGTAGTCGCGGTGCTCGAGGCCGGTGAAGAGGTTCTTGAACTGCACCATGCCGGAGTTGGTGAACATCAGGGTCGGGTCGTTGCGCGGCACCAGCGGCGAGCTCGGCACCACGCGATGGCCGGCCTCGGCGAAGTAGTCGAGAAAGGTGGAGCGGATGTCGTTCAGGCTGGCCATTGTCGTCGTCCCGGCTGGGCAGGCGCAGGCACGCGGAGACTTCCGCGCGCGCCGCCGTTCGGGGAGGAGTGTTAGCGCTGCGGGCAGCCGGAGTCCACGGGCGCCCGGGGGCACGTTTCGCCGGGACGGCTTCGGGACGCGAGACGGTGCCGGCGTCGGCCGATCCTATCGATTCCACCCTGGGTGGGCACAGTGCGCAGGGAGGTCATCCCATTGATTTTATTGAGTTCGATGCGGAGATTTTACTTTTCGTTAACCCGCAGGCGCGCGCAATTTCCGGCGTCCGGCCGAGGGCGGGCTCTTGCGCCCTCGGCAGTCGTCGCGGGGGGGGGGGTCAGTCGTCGAGGACTTCGGCGGTCTCGTCGTTCGACATGCCGAAGTCGAGGCCGTGGGCGGCGCGAAGCTTGTCCTCGATCTGGTAGGCGATGTCGGGGTTTTCCTTGAGAAACGTCTTAGCGTTCTCGCGGCCCTGGCCGATGCGCTGGTCGGCGAAGGAGTACCAGGCGCCGGATTTCTCGACCACGCCGGCCTTGACGCCGAGGTCGATCAGCTCGCCGCGCTTGGAGATGCCTTCGCCGTACATGATGTCGAACTCGACCTGCTTGAACGGCGGGGCGACCTTATTCTTGACCACCTTGACGCGGGTGGTGTTGCCGACCACCTCGTCGCGGTCCTTGATCGCGCCGATGCGACGGATGTCGAGGCGAACGCTGGCGTAGAACTTCAAGGCGTTGCCGCCGGAGGTGGTCTCGGGGCTGCCGAACATCACGCCGATCTTCATGCGGATCTGGTTGATGAAGATCACCATGCACTGCGAGCGGGAGATCGCGGCGGTGAGCTTGCGCATGGCCTGGCTCATCAGCCGGGCCTGGGCGCCGACCTGGGCGTCGCCCATCTCGCCCTCGAGCTCTGCCTTCGGGGTCAGCGCCGCGACGGAGTCGACCACCACCACCGAGACGGCACCGGACCGGACCAGGGTCTCGGTTATCTCCAGAGCCTGCTCGCCGGTGTCGGGCTGGGAGATCAGGAGCTCGTCGATGTCGACTCCGAGCTTCTTGGCGTAGACCGGGTCGAGGGCGTGCTCGGCGTCGACGAAGGCGCAGATGCCGCCGGAGCGCTGTTCCTCGGCGAGGACGTGGAGGGCCAGCGTGGTCTTGCCGGAGCTCTCCGGCCCATAGATTTCGACGATCCGGCCCTTGGGGAGGCCACCGATGCCGAGCGCGATGTCGAGGCCGATCGAACCGGTGGAGATCGCGGCGATGTCGAGCGTCGGCGTCGAGCCGAGCTTCATGATCGAGCCCTTGCCGAAGCTGCGCTCGATCTGCGCCAGCGCCGATTCCAGCGCCTTCTGCTTGTCCATGCCGCGTCTTTCGGAAAAATCCACCACGGGTGCGTTCATTTTGAGCCTCTTATTCCACAGTTACCGGAGGGCGGCAATCGAGCTTCTGTTCACGTCCTGTTCCTGCGGGAACCATGAGGGCAAAACCGGAACATTGCAAGGCGAATTTGCGGCATTCTGTGGGCAACGACACCAATCCGCCCCAAGATTTAACAGCTGGTTAACGGCTGACCTTCGCATAGCGCGCCTGAGCCGAGCGCCCTGAGCTTCCTCCCCGCGGGGCTCAGGATTTGTTGATGAAGCGGGGCAGCATCGCGCGGGTGTCGATGCTCTCGATGTGGCGGGGGCCGCCCGGTTCGATGGCGACGCGGTCGAGGGCATGCAGGGCGCTGATCCGGAGGGCGGGCGGGAGCGGGCGGGGTTGCCCGGCACCCGGGGCGGCTTCCGGCTGGCTGTAGTCGAGCGTTGCGTCGACGAGCCAGACGCTGCCGGACGTGGGCAGACCCTTAGGCCCGGCGCGGCGCCGCCGGTTGGCGGTGCGGGCGTGGGCGAGGATGTCCATGCCCTGCATGCGCCAGAAGATCGGCAGCGGCACGAGGCCGAGCACCGGTTCGTATTCCGCGGTGTCGAAGAGCAGAAAGCCCGGGATGCTGACCAGGTCGGGGTCGGCGCGCAGGCGGCGGGCGTCGAGCGTGTCGAGGGCGACGTGGTAGCTGGTGGCGAGGGCGTCGATCCGGTCGCGCAAGGCCGCGAAGATCGGGGCGGCGACCGCCTGCGGCGGTCTGGAGGTGCCTGGATTGCTGCCTTCCGACATCATGCCGACGCACTCCCTGGGGCTCGATCCGATGGGAGCAACTACACCTTGTTTCGGTTAACGAAGTGCTACCGGCGCGGGCGGCCAGCGAGCTCGCGTCGGACGAGCGCGGCGCCGGCGCCGAGGGCGTGGAGCTTGGCCTCGGCGACGGCGCGCGGCAGCGGCGCCATGCCACAGTTGGTGCAGGCGACGAGCCGCTCGGGATCGACGAACTCCAGGGCGGCGCGCAGGGTGGCGGCGACCTTTTCCGGGGTCTCGACCTCGGTGGTGGCGACGTTGATGGCGCCGACCAGCACCTCCTTGTCGCGGAGCGCGGCCATGACCGACAGCGGCACGTGGCTGTCGGCGCATTCGAGGCTGACCTGGTCGATGCGGCTGGCGTTGAGGGCGGGAAAGAACGCCTCGTACTGGCGCCACGTGTCGCCGAGGGAGCGCTTCCAGTCGAGGTTCGCCTGGATGCCGTAGCCGTAGCAGATGTGGACAGCGGTCTTGCAGGTGAGGCCCTCGATGGCGCGGTGGAGGCAGTCGACGCCCCAGACCGGGACCTGGTCCATGAAGGCGTTGAAGGCGGGCTCGTCGAACTGGATGACATCGACGCCCAGGGCGTCGAGCTCGCGGGCCTCGGCGTTGAGGAGCGCGGCGAAGGCCATCGCCATCTCCGGTCGGCTGCCGTAATGGGCGTCGGCGATGGTGTCGCAGATGGTCATCGGGCCCGGCAGGGTGAACTTGAGCTGGCGCGTGGCATGGCGGCGGAGGAAGCGGGCGCTGTCGCCGTGGACGGACCGGGGGCGGCGGACCGGGCCGGTGACGGTGGGGACCCGGGCCTCGTAGCGGTTGTCGCGGATGCCCATGGTGGTCATGAGCGACCAGTCTATGCCGTCCACGCCTTCGAGGAAGCCGTGGACGAAGTGCCGGCGGAACTGCTCGCCGTCGGACTGGATGTCGATGCCGGCCTCGTCCTGGATCTTGAGCCAGGCGAGAGCGGCGTCCTCCTGACCCTCGGTGAGCCGGTCGCCGTCGAGGCGCCAGGGCGCCCAGAGCGTCTCCGGCTCGGCGAGCCAGGCGGGCTTGGGCAGGCTGCCGGCGATGGTGGTCTCGATCATGGTGTCCCTCCGCGGCGGAGGGTATGCCGGTTCCGGCCGCGGGGGAAAGGGCAGGATCGCCGGAGATCAGGCCTCGAGCTGGTCCTTCACCTTCTCGGTCAGCTCGGCGAGGGAGAACGGCTTGGGCAGGAACGCCGAGTTGGGGACGCCGCTGTCGCCGCCGACGAAGGCGTCCTCGGCGTAGCCGGACATGAAGATCACCTTGGCGTCGGGGCGGACCTTCTGGGCCTCGCGCACCCAGGCGGGGCCGTCGAGGCCGGGCATGATCACGTCGGAGAGCATGATGTCGACGTGGAGGCCGGCGTCCTTGAGGACCTCGAGCGCCTCCTCGCCGGAGGCGGCCTCGACCACGGTGTAGCCGCGCAGGCGCAGGGCGCGAGCGGCGAAGGAGCGGACCGGGTCCTCGTCCTCGACGAGGAGCACGAGGCCGCGGCCGGTGAGGTCGCGGGGGCGGCGGGCTTCGGGCTCCGGGGCGGGGGCGGCGGTGTCGACCTTGTCGTAGGCGGGCAGGAAGATGGTGAAGGTGGCGCCCTTGCCCGGCGGGCTGTCGGCGAAGATGAAGCCGCCGGTCTGCTTGATGATGCCGTAGGCGGTGGAGAGGCCCAGGCCGGTGCCCTCGCCGACCTGCTTGGTGGTGTAGAACGGCTCGAAGATCTTGTTGAGCTTGCCCTCGGGGATGCCGTGGCCGGAGTCCGCGACCTCGATCACCACGTAGTCGCCGCGGAGGATCACCGCGCGGTCGCGGTGGAGGTCGCGGCCGAGGTGGACGTTGCGGGTGGTGATCCGGACCTCGCCGCCGCGGGGCATGGCGTCGCGGGCGTTGACCACGAGGTTCATGATCACCTGCTCGATCTGGCGCTCGTCGACGCGGACCGGGGCGAGGTCGGGGCCGTGCTCGATCTTCAGCGTCACCTTGTCGGAGAGGAGGCGGTTCAGGAGGTGGGCGAGCTCGGCAAGGGTGTCCTGGATGTTGATGACGGTGGGGCGCAGCGTCTGCTTGCGGGAGAAGGCGAGGAGCTGGCGGACCAGGGCCGCGGCGCGGTTGGCGTTCTGGCGGATCTGCATGAGAATCCCCGTGCTCGACGTCGGCGACCTCGTGGCGCATCAGGAGGAGGTCGCAGTGGCCGTTGATGGCGGTCAAGAGGTTGTTGAAGTCGTGGGCGACGCCGCCGGCGAGCTGGCCGACCGCCTGCATCTTCTGGGACTGGACGAACTGGGCCTCGAGGGTCTTGAGCTCGGTGGCGTCGGAGAAGACGGCGAGGAGCGAGGGCGCGCCGTCGAGCACGGTGCGGGTGAAGGCGACCTGCAGGAAGATCTCCTGGCCGTCGGCGGTGCCGCGGGCGATCTCGGAGCGGCCGAGGGCGCGGCCCTTGGTGGTGTCGGCGAGGCGCTCGGCGATCGGGCGGCCGAGGCCCTCGATCAGCTCGGCGAGGTTGGCGCCGGGGCGGGCGCGGTCGCCGAGGAGCTGGCGGGCGGCCTTGTTGGCGTAGGTGAGCCGGCCCGAGGTCTCGAGTCGGGCGAGGGCGACCGGGAGTTCCTCGAGGAAGTGGTCGGGGACGAGGCCGGATATTTCGGCGCCGTTGAGGGGCATGAGCAGGACGTCGCGATTGCCGTCGTCGTCGGGGACGACCACCGCGCGGACCGCCTGTCCGGAGCCTGCCAGCACGTGAACGCCGTCGGCGCGGAGCGGCGGGTCGGCGAGGATGCGGGCAATCTCGGGCGGGCCGTCGGTGAGGGCCGTCGCGGCGGGATTGGCGTCGAGGACGCGACCCTGGGCGTCGAGGCGCAGCCAGGGGATGTGGGCATGGGCGAAGCCGGGGGCGGCCTCGGGCGGGGTGGCGCGGCGCTCGAGGCGCCAGAGCAGCGTCCGCGGGCCCATGCGGGTGACGGTGATGCGGCTACGGTCGGGGGCGTCCTCGGTGGCGATGCCGTTGAGCCGGGCCTCGCGGGTCAGGCGATAGCGGACGGACTGGGCGGTGTCGAGCCCCCGGCCGGCGCGGGCGGCGGGGTTGGCGCCGAGGATGCGGCCGTCGAGGTCGCTGAGGACCACCGGCTCGGAGTGGCTCTCGAAGTGGCGGATCTCGGCGGCGCGTTCGCCGGAAGCGGCGCCGAACCAGCCGGCACGGAGCGACAGGAGGTAGCTACCGAAGACCATGAGCGCCACGGCGATGGCGCCGGGGACCACCACCGGCCCGGTCCAGAGCGGCGTTGCCGTCGAGCCTAGGAGGATGGCGCCGAGGACCGCGAGCCCTGCTCCGGTCCGGATGTCGGTCCCTGGGATTGCGGCCTGGGCGTCGCTGTTGTCCTGCACGTCTTCGCCTGTCTCTGTGGTCGGGGGACTCTACCGCAGATGGTGAGATACAACCAAAGGTTTTATACTGGCGAGGTGAATTTCGCGGATGTTGCGCGTCTCCGGGGGCGGCGCGACCCGGCTACGGCCGGTGTTTCGGGGCGCGGAATCGGGCGATGAAGAAGCCGTCGCCGCCGTCGAGCGGGCTGAGGCGGCGGGTGCCGTCGGCCGTCCAGTCGGGGTGGCGGGCGGCGAAGGCGGCGGCGCGGGCCTCGTTCTCGCGGGCGAGCAGCGAGCAGGTGGAATAGATGAGGAGGCCGCCGGGCTTCACCCGGGCCGCCGCCTTGTCGAGGATCTGGTCCTGGAGCGGCGGAAAGGCGTCGAGGGCCTCCGGGGTCAGGCGCCATTTGCCCTCGGGCTTGCGGCGCCAGGCGCCGGTGCCGGAGCAGGGGGCATCGGCGAGAACCAGGTCGCAGACGGGCTTGAGGGCAGCGCAGTCGGCGTCGCCGAGGATGCGGATGTCGGCGCCGGCGCGGCGGGCGCGCTCGGGAAGGTCGGCCATGCGCCGGGGGTTGATGTCCCAGGCCATCAGCCGGCCGCGTCCTTGGAGAGCGGAGGCGAGTGCCAAAGTCTTGCCGCCGCCGCCGGCGCAGTAGTCGAGGACGGTCATGCCCGGGCGGACGCCGGCGGTCTCGACGACCACCTGGCTCGAGGCGTCCTGAAGCTCGACCATGCCTTGGGTATAGGCGCGGCTGGCGGCGACGAGGCGGGGGTTTTCGAGGACCCGCAGCGCATCCCGGGCCAGCGGGTGGCGGGCGACCTGGACGCCGTCGCGGGCGAGGACGACGGTGGCGGCGTCGGCGGTCGTCTTCAGGGTGTTGACCCGGAGATGAACCGGGGCGCGGGACTGCATGGCGAGGAGGATCGGCTCGAAGTCGGCGTCGAGGGAGGCGCGGAGCTCGGCGTCGAGAAAGTCCGGATAATCGAGTCGCACCGGCTCCGGCGCGCCGGCGATGTCGCGGGCGAGGGCGGCGCGCTCGGCGTCGTTGACGGGCGGCGGGTCGAAGCCCTCTCCGGTAAAGAGCGTGTCGGGGTCGTCCGTCTCGGCGGCGAGGGCCACGAGGATGGCCCGTCCGCTGTCGCCGCCGCCCTGCCAGCCGAGGGAGCGGCGCCGCCGCAGGCCGTCGTAGACGAGGTCGCGGACGGCGGCGCGGTCCTTGGACCCGGCGAAGCGGCTGGCGCGTGCCCAGCGGGTGAGCTCGCGCTCCGCTGGGGCGCCGGCGAGCGCGGCGTCCAGGAGCTCGATCGCGGCGGAAAGGCGGGCACCGGGGGTCATCGGCGGTCATGTGCCCGTAAAGCCGCGCCGGTTCAAGCCGCGGCGCTGCGGCGGCTTGTGTCGCGGGGGCCCGGGCGCGACAGTGCGGGGACCGCGAAACCGGCTGGAGAATAGAGATGCGTGCCGTCGGATACCAGAAGTCCCTGCCCGCCATCGACGATGCCGCGCTCGTCGATATCGAGCTGCCGCGGCCGGAGCCGACGGGGCGCGACTTGCTGGTGGAGATCCGGGCGGTGTCGGTGAACCCGGTCGATACCAAGGTGCGGCTGCGTGCGGCGCCGGCGGAGGGCGACTGGAAGGTGCTGGGCTTCGACGCCGCCGGCGTGGTGGTGGCGACTGGGCCGGAGGCGTCGTTGTTCCGGGCGGGCGATGCGGTCTTCTATGCCGGGACCACCAGCCGGCAAGGGACGAACGCCGAGTTCCACCTGGTCGACGAGCGGATCGTCGGGCGCAAGCCGGCGACGCTCGACTGGGGCGAGGCAGCGGCTCTGCCGCTGACCACGATCACCGCCTGGGAGATGCTGTTCGACCGGCTGGAGGTGGAGCGTCCGGTTCCGGGGGCGGCACCGGCAGTGCTCATCGTCGGCGGCGCCGGGGGCGTCGGATCGATGGCGGTTCAGCTGGCGCGGGAGCTGACGGAGCTCACGGTGATCGCCACCGCCGCGCGGCCGGATAGCCGGGACTGGACGCTGAAGCTCGGTGCGCACCACGTCGTCGACCATTCGCGGCCGCTGGCTGACGAGGTGGCGGCGCTCGGGATCGGCGCGCCGGGGCTGGTATTCTCGACCACCCACACGGCGCAGCACATCGGCGAGATCGTGAGGCTGATCGCGCCGCAGGGGCGGTTCGGCTACATCGACGACGTGCCGGCGATCGATCCGGCGCCGTTCAAGGCCAAGAGCCTGTCGATCCGGCTGGAGTCGATGTTCACCCGTTCGGTCTTCGGCACCGTGGACATGGAGGCGCAGCATCGGCTGCTGGAGGCGGCGTCGACGCTCGTGGACGAGGGGCGGCTGAAAACGACGCTGGCCGAGCGGATGACGCCGATCTCGGCGGCCAACCTCAGGCGGGCACACCAGCTGATCGAGGGTGGCTGGTCGCACGGCAAGCTGGTGCTCGAAGGCTTCGCGCCCTGACGGCGTCGCCTGGCGTCAGACTGTTACAACTTCCCGGCAGGCTCACCGCTGCCGATCCTCAACGCCGGAATTACCCGGAGCAGCGTGCGAGGATGGCGTCCGGTCCCGGCGATGTCCGCCGGAACAGGCGGTGTGAGTTCATTCGTGGAGTTGTTTCAGATGCCCAAGATCCGACCTTTGACCCCGGAGCAGATCGAGACCAAGTCGAAGCTCCTCTATCACCACGTGACCTGCAAGCACATGAAGGGCTTGCGCATCTCGCTGACACCGGCGGCGCAGGCCCACAGGGGCGCCTTCGCGGCGCTCGGGGTGGCCTCGACGGAGACGATCCGGAACGGGCTGAAGGCGGTGGACGCGTCGCCGTTCCGGACGGTGTTCGTGGTCGACGTGGCGAGCGGGGCGGTGCTCTTCGCGCTGTCGAAGAACGAGGAGTACGTCGCGGCGGCGAAGAAGAAGAATCCGTCGCCGAACCCGCCGCCGCCGCCACCTCCGCCAAGCGAATGTTGCCAGCTCTGCGGCTTCATGGGCGGAACCAGCTGCCAGCCGCTCTCGGACGGGAGCTGCATCTGCTTCGGGGCCGATCGTGGCAATGCCAGCGGTGATCTCGACGACGAGCTGGGGTCGCTGACGCCCTGAAACGACGACGCCCGCCCGGGGCTGCCGGACGGGCGTGATCGTGTCAGGGGCGAGAAGAGGCTCAGGCGGCGACGCGGCCGCCCAGAACCTCGTCCACGTGCGCCTGGGCCTTGATTTCCTCGATGCCGTTGACCGCGGCGACTTCGCGGGTCAGGCGCTCGAGGGCCGCCTCGTAGAGCTGGCGCTCGGAGTAGGACTGCTCGCGCTGGTCGTCGTTGCGGTGCAGGTCGCGGACCACCTCGGCGATCGAGATGAGGTCGCCGGAGTTGATCTTCTGCTCGTATTCCTGGGCGCGGCGCGACCACATGGCACGCTTGACCCGGGCACGGCCCTTCAGGGTATCGAGGGCGCGCTCGACGATGTCGACCGAAGAGAGGGCCCGCATGCCGACCGAACTCGCCTTAGCGATCGGAACGCGCAGGGTCATCTTGTCCTTCTCGAAGGAGATCACGAACATCTCCAGCCGCAGGCCGGCGACCTCCTGCTCGTCGATCGAGATGATCCGGCCGACGCCGTGTGCGGGGTACACGACGAAATCGTTCGGACGGAACTCCGTCGCCTTCCTGGTCTTGGTCATTTTGCGCGTCTTTTCCTTAATAACTGACACCGGGTTAGACCGGCTGCCGCACCGCAACAACCACCAGTAGCGAGCTGACGCACGCCGTCTGACGGTCACTTCGGGGCAAATCTGTCTTAGGCCTCGTTGACCTCGGCCATTGTTTCCCGGACCACATGTAGGAATTCCTTCATATCAGAAAAACCCGTTGGTGGGAAGTCAAACCGAGTTGACGTAAGGTCATGTGGGATTTGGCGCAAACGTTTCAAGCCCCCAAAGGGCCGCGGAACCTGTCAGTTAGGGTCGAATCTCGCCCGAATCGGTTCATCCGCCCTCGCCGGCTGCCTCGGAGAAGTACTTCTCCATCTTGCCGGGCTCGCCATCCCGCTCGTCCGCCTCGGGGAGCGGATCCCGGCGCGTGACGAGTACAGGCCACATCTCGGAGAACTTGCGGTTGAACTCCACCCAGGTTTCCATCTCCGGCTCGGTATCGGGCTTGATGGCGTCGACCGGGCATTCCGGTTCGCAGACGCCGCAATCGATGCATTCGTCGGGATGGATGACGAGCATGTTCTCGCCTTCGTAGAAGCAGTCCACCGGGCAGACTTCGACGCAGTCGGTGTATTTGCAGGCGATGCAGTTCTCGGTCACAACATAGGTCATCGGCCCAGGCCTCGTAATTCGCTCGGTCCGCAAAGCCTGTCACGCCCCGCACCGGCTATTTATCAGCCTGCCCGTCGGGTTCAAGGGGCCGGGGGGCGTCGAGATCGTCGTAGAGGAGGCGGGCCTCCGGGGCCGGTCCGCGGCGGGTGCCGAGAGCGCGGATGCGCAGGGCTCGCACGGTCCGGCCTTGGGCGAAGCTCAGGCCGTCGCCGATGTGGACCGCGGTAGCGGGCTTGGTCACCCGGATGGCGTTCACCCGCACGGCGCCCTCGCTGATCAGCCGTGCCGCGAGGGCCCGCGACCTGGCGAAACGGGCCTGCCAGAGCCACTTGTCGAGGCGGATCGCCGGCCGGGGCTCTGTCATCGACGGGGCCGGTCAGCTCCGGAGCTTGAGCGCCATCAGGGCAGCGAAAGGGTTGTCGGGGTCGACCGGCTTCTCCTGCCGGGGCGGGCGGGCCTGCAGGGGCTTGTCCTCGCGCTTCGGCTTCGGCCCGCGCTGGTCCTCGGCCTGCCGCGGCTTGCCTTTGCGGCCCTCCGGGTGCGGTCGCGGCTTGCGGGCCTGATCGCGAGCCTTGGCCTCGGGCCGGGCCGGGCGCTCCGGCCGCGGGCGGGGGCCACGGGTGAAGACGAAGAAGACCTCGGTCTCCTCGGAAGACGTATCGGCGGCCATGGTCGGCTCGATCCCGGGCACCGGCGCCGGCGGCGGCATCTCCGGTGGAGGCTGGTCGGCGGGCATGTTCGGTATTTCCTGCGGCTCCTCGACCGGAATGTCGGGACCGGGCGGAGTCGGCGGCGTCTCGGTCGGCTGCGGGAACGGCACGTCCGGCTGATCGGGCACCGGGATGTCAGGCTGCGGTGCATCGGGCTCGGGCTCGCCGACGGCTTCGGCAGGAGCGGCCTCGGTCGCCTCGGTCGCGGTGGTGGGCTCGGGTGAGGGTTGTTGCGGGCGGCGCTTGGGGCGCGCTGCCTCGGCGGCCTGGAAGCCCATGCCCTGCATCAGCTTCGCAAATTGTTCGAGGCCGAGGCCGGTGATCGACAGCATATCCGGGGCAGCCTCGAATCCGGCGCGGGCGTCAAGGGGGCGAATCATGTCGGCGAGGCGCTCGAGCATGTCGATGCGGATCGCGCGCTCCCCGGCCAGCCGGTAGCCGGCGCGGGGGTAGTAGCCCGCCGGGGCGTCGGGCAGGGCGGCGACGGTGACGAGGCCCGGAGGCGGCGATTCCGGGAAGACGTCAAAGCCCTCGGCCAGCGACCAGAGAACCAGCCGCAGACGCGTCGGCGCCGGTTTGAGCAGGAGCGGCATGAAAACGGTGTACTGGCCGAAGCGGACGCCGTGCTTGCGCAGGCTGGCGCGGCTCTCCTGATCCAGCCCCTTCACGTCGTCGGCGATCTCGGTGCGGGGCACCACTCCGAACGATTCCACCAGCCGGAAGGCGATGCCGCGGGCCATGCCGGTCAGGGTCTCGTCGTCCCGAAGCGCGGTCAGCGGCGCGAACAGGGCGGCGATGCGGCGGTCGATCCAATGGCCGAGACGGCGCTTCACCTTCTCGGCGACCTCTGGCGCCGCGTCCTCGTCCACGAAGGGCTGCACCTGCGGGCTGAGAGCATCGGAACCCGGCACCAGCTTGCCGACGGCATGTTCGCCCCACATCAGGCCGCCCTGCTCGGTCACGTCAATCTCGGTGTCCGGGGCGTTGTAGAACTTGTCGGCCAAGAGACTCAGGGCCGGGGCGACGCTGGCGACGCCGGCGGCGCGCAGGGTCCGTGCCTGGTCGGCGTCGGCGGACGGGTCGAGGCGGAAGCGGAAGCCTTCCAGCCGGCCGATGAACTGGTCCTCTACCCGGACCTCGCCGTTCTCAGTGACTGTGGCCACCAGGCTCTCCCTCTGCTTCAACCGGCGCATCAGCACCGAGGTGCGCCGGTCGACGAAACGCTGGGTCAGCTGCACGTGAAGCGCATCCGACAGCCGGTCTTCTACCGCACGGGTCTCGTCGCGCCAATGGTCTGCATCGTCCAACCATCCCCGGCGCTGGGCCACATAGGTCCATGTGCGGATGTACGCCAGCCGTTTCGACAACGCGTCGATGTCGCCATCGGTTCGGTCGATGCGGGAAATCTGCCGGGCGAGCCAGTCGGTGGGGATGCCGCCGCCGCCGTGCAGGAAGCGGAAGATCCGGACGCACAGGCTGGCGTGCTCGGCGAGCGTCACCTTGCGGAAGTCGGGGATCTGGCAGACGTCCCAGAGGAGACGAATGTCGGGCGGCCCATGGAGCCGGGAGACAACCTCCGGGATGGCGGCGAGCTCCTTGAGCGTGGCGAGGTCGTCGGCTTCGCGGGCCCGCTGCAGGTCGGGGTGGTCGGCCGGGGCCTCGAGGCTGGCCACCAGCCGCTCGGTGCTGCCGAAGTCGAGGGCGGAATTCCGCCATTGCAGCCGGGCGAGCGTGCGGAAGCGGTGGTTCTCGATCGCCTCCACCTCTTCGGGGTCCAGTTGCGGGGCCTCGCCGGTGACGCCGAAGGTGCCGTCGGTGGTGTAGCGGCCGGCGCGGCCGGCGATCTGGGCCAGCTCGTTCGGGTTGAGGTGACGGTGGCGGCGGCCGTCGAACTTCACCAGGCCTGAGAAGGCGACGTGGGCGATGTCGAGGTTCAGGCCCATCCCGATGGCGTCGGTGGCGACCAGGTGGTCGACGTCTCCGTTCTGGTAGAGGGCCACCTGCGCGTTGCGCGTCCGTGGGCTGAGCGCGCCCATCACCACCGCCGCGCCGCCTTTCTGGCGACGGAGGAGCTCGGCAATGGCGTAGACGTCCTCGACGGAGAAGCCGACGACGGCGCTGCGGGCCGGCATCCGGCTGAGCTTGCGAGGTCCGGTGTAGGACAGGTTCGAGAAACGCTCGCGGCGGAGCATCTGCGGGGCGGAGACCAGCGACGCGATGCGGCCGCGCATGGTCTCGGCGCCGAGAAAGAGCGTCTCCTGCAGGCCGCGGGCGTTCAGCAGGCGGTCGGTGAAGATGTGGCCGCGGTCGGGATCGCCACAGAGCTGGATCTCGTCCACGGCGAGGAAGTCGGCACCGATGTCGACGGGCATCGCCTCGACGGTGCAGACCCAGTAGGCGGCCCGCGGCGGCACGATCCGCTCCTCGCCGGTGACGAGGGCGACGACGGACGGGCCGCGCAGCTCGACGATGCGGTCGTAGACTTCGCGGGCGAGGAGGCGGAGCGGCAGGCCGATGACACCGGTCCGATGCGCGAGCATCCGTTCGATGGCATAGTGGGTCTTGCCGGTGTTGGTCGGGCCGAGAACCGCCGTGACCCGGGGGGCGCCGTCGAAGGCCATAGCGGTCAATTCTCCGGTGGGTCCGAGTCTCAGAGACGGCCCTGCGAGACGTACGACTCGTCCGGACCCGCCCGGTGCGCACGCGTGCGCCGACGATCAACCGTTTGAAATAACTTGGATGCTTTGGATTCGTTCATGGATTTTTCACCGAGGTTAACGTGCCTGGGCCGTGGTGCTGCGCCTTTCAGAGCTCGGCATCCCCCATCGCCTGCTGGAGTCGCTCGGCGGCCTGTTCGATCTCGGGCTGATTGGGGTTGAGGGCCTGAGCCGCGTGGAAGGCCTCGAGCGCGAGGGCCGGCTCGTCCAGCGCTTCCATCATGAAGCCGAGCCCGGTCAGGGCTCCGAAATGCCGCGGATTGAGGGAAAGCACGTGCTGAACGTCGGCAATCGACAGGGTGAAGTCGCCCATCAGGAAATAGACCGTCGCCCGTCCGTTCCAGCCCTCCGCGAAGTCCGGAGCGTGATCGATCAGCGCGCTGAAGTGCTCGAGGGCCGTTGGGTAATCCTGGGCCTTCATGGCCTCGTTGCCGCGGCTGAGCAGGAGATCCATGGACGGGGATCCGGACTGGGACCAGATCCGGGTGATCTCGGTCTCTATCTCCTCCCAGTTCTCCCGGT
Source organism: uncultured Alphaproteobacteria bacterium (assembly GCA_963798385.1). GTDB lineage: Bacteria > Pseudomonadota > Alphaproteobacteria > Rhodobacterales > Rhodobacteraceae > Amaricoccus. The sequence goes on from CAWCTE010000001.1 coordinate 518,081, forward strand.
CGGGTTGCGCCAATTCGGCGAAGAGTTCGTCAAGGCGCGCCGCATCCTCCGGCGATTGTGCCGGCGCGGCATCCGGCGCCAGCACCCACGCTGCGGCGAGGGCTCCCACCAGTTGACCCTTCAGAAACCTGCTCATGCACCTTAGATTAGTCATCCGTCGCCAGAAATCGAGGGCCGAGCGCCCGCAATCGGAGAGAGTGCCATGAGCGAGATCGTCGATGCTGCCGTCAAGGCCCTGAACGCGCGCCTGGATGGCAGCGATCTCGACGGCTCGGTGAAATTCGTCATCGAGGACGAGGGGTCGGTCCGCATCGATGAGGACGGCGCCTCCGCCGACGACGGCGAGGCGGATTGCACCCTCACCGCCAGCGCCGAGACCTTCCAGAGCCTCCTCGACGGGGACCTCGACCCGACCGGTGCGTTCATGAGCGGCAAGCTGACGGTCGACGGTGACATGGGGCTCGCCATGCGGCTCGGAAGTCTGCTGGGATGATCCCGGGGGCGCCCTTCTACGCGGATGTCGCCGACGCGCCGGACGGGGCCGAGGCGTTCTGGCTGACCGCTTCCGACGGCGTCCGGCTGCGGGCGGTGGTCTGGCGCGGCGGGCGCCGCGGAACGGCGATCGTCTTTCCGGGCCGCACCGAGTTCGCCGAGAAATACGGGCGCATGGTGGGCGAACTCGTCGCCCGCGGCCTTGCCGTCGTGGTGATCGACTGGCGCGGGCAAGGGCTTTCGGACCGGCACCCGACCAACCCGATGCTGGGACACGTCGAGGATTTCCGGGTCTACCAGCGCGACGTGGGCGCGCTGATGGAGCTCGAGGCGGCCCTCGATCTGCCGAGCCCGCGCTATCTTGTGGCGCATTCGATGGGGGGGTGTATCGGGCTCCGGACCCTGCTCGAGCGGGCGGAGTTCTGCGGCGCGATCTTCTCGGCGCCGATGTGGCACCTGCAGATGAAGGCCGCGACCCGCGAGCTCACCGCCAAGATGACGCGGCTCGCCAACGTCATGGGCCTAGGGGCGCGGCTGATGCCGGGCACGACGTCCCGACCGACGGCGGTGGCGGTGGGATTCCCAGGCAACGTGCTCACCTCGGATGCGGAGACCTTCGCGTGGTGTCTCAACCAGATCACCGTGCATCCCGACCTGGCGCTGGGCGGACCGAGCATCCAGTGGACCTACGCCGCGCTGGAGGAAGTGGCTCGCCTCTACGTGGCGCCGCTGCCGCGGATCCCGATGATGGTGTTCCTCGGCACCGAGGAGACGGTGGTCTCGACCAGCGTGATCCGCAGCCAGCTCAAGCAGATGGCCGAGGGCGAGGTCGTCGAGCTCCGAGGCGCCCGGCACGAGATCTTCATGGAGAACCCCCGGATCCGCGCGGAGGTTATGCGGCGGATCGACGGGTTCCTGGACACGGTCCCGGCCCGCCGCGGCGAGGCGGCTGCAGCCGGGTCCTAGTCGTCCTTTCAGGCAACGTCGCTGAGAACGCGCGCCAGATCGAAGAGCCGGCGGCGCTGCGCCTCCGGGATCGAGTAGTAGGAGCGCACCAGTTCGAGCGCCTCCTTGTCGGCGAGGAGATCGCCGCGCTCGGCCGCCGCCTCGGGGTGCTCGGCCTCGGACTCGGCGCTCTCGAAGCCCTCGAAGAAGAAGCTGATCGAGACCTCCAGCGCCTGAGCGATGTCCCAGAGACGCGAGGCGCTGATCCGGTTCATGCCGGTCTCGTACTTCTGGATCTGCTGGAACTTGATACCCACGATATCACCCAGCTGCTGCTGGGTCATTCCGACCATCCACCGACGGTGGCGAACCCGCTTCCCCACATGCACATCAACGGGATGCTTCATGATCGTTGCTCCGCTTCTTCTGTTTACGCTGTTGTAACCGTTTGGGTCCATGCACGGACCGTGCCAACTGCTCTCACGCTGGGTGTCGGCACGGTATCCCGCTCAATCGGGGGTAATCGGCTGCGGAAGGGCGCAAATTCTCCCACACTCATAGGGAGATCGGCTTCTCGCCTTCCAATTGCGCGACACAACCTCTCCGTGAATTGCAAAAGTCTTAGCAAAATGCAAACGGCGTCGCTAAGCCCTTGCCCGCCTCACGACGCCGCCTGGCGGGCCTGACGCTTGCGCTCGTGGGGATCGAGAAACCGCTTGCGCAGACGGATGTGCCGGGGCGTCACCTCGACCAGCTCGTCGTCCTCGATATAGGCGATCGCCTGCTCCAGCGTCATGCGCACCGGCGTGGTCAGGCGCACCGCCTCGTCCGTGCCCGAGGCGCGGACGTTGGTCAGCTTCTTGCCCTTCAGCGGGTTCACGTCCAGGTCGTTGTCCCGGGTGTGCTCGCCGAGGATCATGCCGGTATAGACCTGCTCGCCGGTGCCGATGAAGAACGTGCCGCGATCCTCGAGATTGAAGATTGCATAGGCGACCGAGACCCCGTCTTCCATCGAGATCAGCACGCCGGTACGCCGCCCGGGAATCGGGCCGCGATAGGGAGCCCAGGCGTGGAACACCCGGTTGAGCACCCCGGTGCCGCGGGTGTCGGTCAGGAACTCGCCGTGATAGCCGATGAGCCCGCGCGAGGGGACATGCGCCACGATGCGGGTCTTGCCGCCGGCGCCGGTGCGCATCTCCGCGAGCTCGCCCTTTCGCTGCGAAAGCTTGTCGACGACCACGCCGGCGAATTCCTCGTCGACGTCGATCGTCACCTCCTCGACCGGCTCGAGCCGCTTGCCGCCCTCGTCGCGGAAAAGCACCCGGGGCCGCGACACGCTGAGCTCGAAGCCCTCGCGCCGCATGTTCTCGATCAAGACCCCCATCTGCAGCTCGCCGCGCCCAGCGACCTCGAAGGCCTCGCCGGCCGCGGTGTCGCTCACCTTGATCGCGACATTGGTTTCTGCCTCGCGCATCAGCCGCTCGCGGATCACCCGGCTCTGCACCTTGTCGCCGTCGCGGCCGGCGAGCGGGGAATCGTTGATCCCGAAAGTCACGCTGATCGTCGGCGGGTCGATCGGCTGCGCCGGCAGGGCCGTCTCCACCGACGGATCGGCGATCGTGTCGGCCACGGTCGCCTTGGTCATCCCCGCGAGGCTGACGATGTCGCCGGCCTCGGCGCTCTCCACCGCCGTCCGCGCCAGACCGCGGAACGCCAGCACCTTGGAGACCCGGAACCGCTCGATCTCCTTGCCGTCGCGTGACAGGGCCCGAACCGTCTGTCCAGTCCTGACGGTCCCGGTCTCGATGCGGCCGGTCAGAAGCCGCCCGATGAACGGATCGGCGGCGAGCGTCGTCGCCAGCATCGAGAAGGCCTCATCGCGGTGCGCCGCCTGCGCGGGCGGCGGCACGTGGTCGAGAACCATCCGGTAGAGCGCGGTGAGGTCCTTGCGCGGGCCGTGGAGTTCCGCATCGGCCCAGCCGCTGCGTCCGGAGGCGTAAAGCACCGGGAAGTCGAGTTGCTCCGCCGTCGCGTCCAGGGTCACGAAGAGGTCGAAGACTTCGTTCAGCGCCCGGTCCGGCTCCGCGTCCGGCTTGTCGACCTTGTTGAGGAGGACGATCGGGCGGAGGCCGAGGCGCAGGGCCTTGGACAGCACGAACTTGGTCTGCGGCATCGGCCCCTCGGCGGCGTCGACCAGCAGCAGCACGCCGTCGACCATGCCGAGGATGCGCTCCACCTCGCCGCCGAAATCCGCGTGGCCGGGGGTGTCGACGATGTTGATCCGGTGCCCCTGCCACTCCACCGAGGTCGCCTTGGCGAGGATGGTGATGCCGCGCTCGCGCTCGAGATCGTTGGAATCGAGCGCCCGCTCCACCGTGGCCTGGTTGTCGCGGAAGGTTCCCGACTGCTTGAGCAGGGCATCGACCAGCGTGGTCTTGCCATGGTCGACGTGCGCGATGATCGCGATGTTGCGGATATCCATCAGGGGTCCTCGGCGGGCGCCGGTGCCCGTCGGCGTGCCCATAGACTGCTGCAGTGCAAAACGCAACGCTAGCTCGCGGGAGGCGCCGCGGTCGAGCCGCGTTCGATCAGCCGCGTCCCGAGGACCTGCTGACGGACGGGGCCGCCGTCGAAGACCATTCGGGCGGCGACCCGGCCCTTCTCGGCGTTCATGCCGTCCACCGTGGTCAGCGGCGGACGGCACCGCAGCGCATCGGGAACGTCGTTGAACCCCACCACCGAGAGCGTCCCTGGCACGTCGCGTCCCCGGCGGCGGGCCTCGTCGATGGCGGCGATGGCCTGCATCGCCGCCATCGACAGGATGGCGGTCGCATCCGGTGCGAGATCGAGGAGCAGCGGCGCGGCGGCCGCATCCCACGGGTGGGCCTGGACCATCGGCACGTCGGCGATCCGGATGCCCACCTCCTCCAGGGCCTGAGCGTAGCCGGCGAGCTTCTCCTGGTCGATGGGCATCCCGGCCGCTTCCGGCGGGCGTGGGGCCCCGGGGGGATAGACTTTTGCCGGGCCGAAGTCGCGCCGGAAGGAGAGGATCGCGAAATGGCGGTGGCCGAGGTCGGTCAGGTGCCGCGCCGCGAGATACCCCCCGGCGCGGGCGTCGACCCGGACCGAACCGATGGCCGGACCGGCGTCGAAGTCCACCAGAGCGAAGGGCAGGCGCCGCCGCCGCGCCGGTTCGATCTCCCTGAGATGCTCGACCCGGCCGAGGATAAAGCCGTCCACCAGCGCCGTATGAATTCCCCGGCCGTGGGCCTTGTCCGACAGGATCACCAGATTGGCCCCCCGCTCGTCGCAGACTTCGGCGACGCCGAGCACGAAGGTGGCGAAGACCGGATTGCGGAGGGCATCGGCCACGCCGAAGTCGGAGGGCGGCACGATGCCGATAGAATTGAACTTGCCGCCACGGAGCAGCCGCCCCTTGGGGTCGGGTCCGGCATAGCCCAGCGTCCGGGCCGCCACCTCGACCCGCTGGCGCACCTCCTCGCGCACACGCTCAGGATGCGCGAAGACGTTGGAGGCCGTGCCGAGGGAGACCTTGGCCTCGCGGGCAACGTCGGCAAGCCGGACCGGGGCGGGACGGTTCATGACCGGCCTTGTACCTCGCATTTTGAAGCGATCCAATCGCCGTATTGACCCGGATATCGATTCAATTTTACACTTTGAATCGTTTCAAGCGAGTCGCATTGTCCTACTGCCTGGTGATTCAACCGCATGCCCCGGAGGATCCGATGCAGAGTTCCGACGAGCCCGTTCTCGACGTTGCCCATCTCGCCCACGTCGAGCTTCTCACCCCCGACCTCGAAGCCTCGACGGCCTTCTTCACCGGTCTCCTCGGGCTGCAGGAAACTGCCCGGGACCGCGGCTCGGTCTACCTGCGCGGCTACGAGGAGCAATATCATCACTCCCTGAAGCTTACCCCCGCGCCACGGGCCGGCCTCGGGCACGTTGCCTGGCGCAGCCGCAGCCCGCAGGCGCTGGCCCGCCGGGTCGCGGCCATCGAAGCGCACGGCCTCGGTCGCGGCTGGATCGACGGCGATGCCGGCCACGGCCGCGCGTTCCGCTTCGAGACGCCGGAAGGCCACCCGATGGAGATTTTCTGGGAGGTCGACTACGTCTCGCCGCCGCCGGGCAAGGAGACCCCGCTCCGCAACCGGCCGCAACGCCGTCCGAACGCCGGGGTGCCGGTGCGACGGATCGACCACCTCAACCTCATGACTGCCGACACCGGCCTCTGCCGCGAATTCTTTATGGAAATCCTCGGCTTCGCCGAGCGCGAGCGGGTGGAGGCGGCTCCGGGCGGCCCGGTGCTGGCGAGCTGGCTCAGCGTCACCAATCTTTCCCACGACATAGCGCTGGTGCCGGAGCCGACGCCGTTGCGCGGGCGCTTCCATCACGTCTGCTTCCACCACATCTCGGTCCAGCACCTCTTCGACATCGCCGAGCTGGCGCGGGAGGCCGGTTACGGCATCGAGCATGGGCCGGGTCGCCACGGGATCGGTGGGGCGACCTTTCTCTACCTGATGGAGCCGGGCGGAAACCGCATCGAGGTGATGGGCGACCCTGGCTACATGATCTTCGATCCGTCCTGGCGCACGGTGGTCTGGAACGCCTCGGATCTCGATACCGCTGTGGTCTGGAGCGGGTCGGCGGTACCGGAGTCCTTCTGGATCTATGGAACGCCGGACGCCGCGGCGGCAGGGGCGAGCGCCGCCTGACAGGGTGAGGATTATGGGGATTTGCTGCGGCTGGAAAGTGGCTGGAAAGCGCCCATACGATTTTTTGCGTCGGCTTAATGGTTAGTTCGGGGCGAGCCTAGTCCTCGGCACCGGGAAACCAGTGGCGGAGGGTGATGATCGCGAGACCGATCAGCGCCGCGAGGAGCGCGATCGGCCAGAGGCCGTTGCCGGCGGCGAGCCCGATCGCGGCGGAGAGCCACATCATCGCCCCGGTGGTCAGGTTCTTCACCTTGCCCCGGCTCATGAAGATCATCCCGGCGGCCAGGAAGGCGACCCCGGCGGTCATCGCCTCGACCAGCCGCACCGGATCCATGCGGATCGCGTCGCCGCGGTCGGCGTAGATCGCCACCAGGTTGAGGGTGATGAGGGCATAGGCCGCGGCGGCGAGCCCCACCAGCATGTGGGTGCGGAGCCCGGCGGCGTGGTTCGTCGCCTCGCGTTCGTAGCCGACCAGCGCGCAGAGAAACGCCGCCCCGATCAGCCGCAGCGCGATGATCGGGAGCGGCAGAGACGTCGCGCCCAGGAACTCTTCGGCCAGCATCGTCTGCCGAACGCGGCCGCTGCCCGCCGGTTCCCGGCGCCGTCAGCGGTTCACGCCCGGATCGTTTGCCTTCCCTGCCTCGACCAGCCGCTTCAGGCGGGTCAGGCCCTTCTCGAAATCGGCACCGATCCAGTGGTCCAGCATCAGGCCGGTGTAGCGGCCGACCGGGGAATTGCCGGTGTCCGCCTGCAGGCCCCAGGTGACGAGGGTGCCGCCGTTCTGCGGCTTGAGCACCAGCCATGCGGTCGCGACGCCCATGTCGCCGAAGTGAAGCGCGGTCTCGACCCGTGCGTCGGGTTGGCTGACCATGATTTCCTGGCTGCCGGTCTGGACGCGGGGGTCGTCGCTGGTCCAGGTCATGCGGTTGCCGACGCCCTGCTCCGGTCCGGCATATGTGATCTTCATCTCCGGATCGAGGTCGGTCCAGGGCGACCATCGCGCGGTCTTCTGCAGCGAGTTGATGTAGGGAAACACCGTTTCGGGCGGGGCCGCGACCTCCACGTCGCGGGTGACCGTGACCTGGCGCGGCAGGAGATATGCCGCCGCCGCCAGCACGACGAATACCGCCAGGAGGCCGAGGAGGAGGCGTCCGACAAGTCGCATGGCCTTCCTTTCCCGGTTGACCCATGGTGTTCTTTTCATGACGCCGCCGCAGGGGCAACCGCCGCCCGGCGGCGCGGCGAGGGAGGGCGTCCGGCATGCGCGCGATGCAGATCACCGAACTCGGCGGCGCGCTCGAGATGGCGGAGCTGCCGGTGCCGGCGCCGGGGCCGGGGGAGGTCCTCGTCAGGGTCCACGCCTGCGGGCTCAACTTTGCCGACACGCTGCTGGTCAGCGGCCGCTACCAGGAAAGGCCGGCGCTGCCGTTCTCGCCGGGCATGGAGATCTGCGGCACCGTCGAGGCCGCGGGGCCGGGGGTCGCGGGGTTTGAAGCCGGGGTGCGGGTCGCCGCGCATACCGGGCATGGCGGGCTGAGCGAGTACCTTGTGGTGCCGGCGGAGCGCTGCGTGGCGGCGCCGGCGAGCATGCCGGACGAGACGGTGGCGGCGTTCATGGTGGCCTATGGCACCAGCCACGTGGCGCTGGCCTGGCGTGCGCGGCTTCGGACGGGGGAGACGTTGCTGGTGCTCGGCGCCTCGGGGGGCGTCGGGCTGACGGCGGTGGAGATCGGCGCACTGATGGGGGCGCGGGTGATCGCGGTGGCGCGGAGCCGGGAGCGGCTGGAGATCGCCCGGGCGGCCGGGGCACGGCATCTGATCGAGGCCGGGGCCGATCTCACCGCAGAGGTGAAGGCGCTCGGCGGGGCGGACGTGGTCTACGATCCGGTGGGAGGGGCGGCCTTCGACGCGGCGCTGCGCGCCACCCGGCCCGGTGCGCGGCTGCTGCCGCTCGGGTTCGCGGGCGGGGCGGTGCCGCAGATCCCGGCGAACTATCTGCTGGTGAAGAACCTCACCGTCCATGGCCTGCACTGGGGCGCCTATCACACCCTGGAGCCGGAGACCCTGCGGGCGAGCCTTGAGACGCTGTTCGCCTGGCATGCCCTGGGGCGGCTGCATCCGCATGTCAGCCACGTGCTGCCGCTCGCGGAGGCCGAGGCCGGGCTCGACCTGCTGCGCCAGCGCCAGGCGACGGGCAAGGTGGTGATCCGCGTCGCCTGACCCCCCGTGTGCACACTGTGTGCAAGGGGGTCAAGCAGACTGATTTCGTTGGATTGTGTCTGTCGGATTAATCTTCTCTTCACCTGAAGATTCAGCCTATTCCGCGGCCAGGCACTCCGCGACGCCGTAAGCCTGCCGCAGCAGGATCGCCAGCCGTCCGGCCAGCTCCGCCCGCTGGCCGCGGGCGAGATACATGTTGATGCGCTGCTCGGGGAGGTCCGGCAGGGCGCCGCCGTGACGGACAGGCTCGCAGCGCGGCGGCACGCCGCTTTCGAGCTGCACGCTGACCGCGAGATCGGCGGCGACGCTGGCGTCGACCGCGGCCGGGGAGATCGAATCGACCGCGATCTCCCACGGGATGCCGGCCGCCTCCAGCGCATCGAGCGCCGGACGCTTGAAGACGCAATTGGCGCAGGAGGCGAAGCGCAGCGGCCGCCCGCGCCAGGTCTGGCCGCCCGGCGCTCCTGTCCAGACCAGCGGCTGGCGGCTCAGGGTCTCGCCGCCGGCATCGAGATCGGCCTCGGTGGTCAGGATCAGGTCCATCTCGCCCCGCGCCAGCAGCTCCTTCAGGCCGCTGGTGTAGAGCGAGTGGAGCTGCAGCTTGACCCGCGGATAGGCGGCGGCGAACTGCTGCAGCACCCCCGGGACATGCGGATAGATGATGTCGTGGGGCACGCCGAAGTCGAGTTCCCCCTCGAAGGCCGGATGGGTGAGCCGCCCCCAGGCCTCGTCGTTGAGCGCGAGCAGGCGCCGGGAATAGGCGAGGAGCTGTTCGCCCTGCGCGGTCAGGGCGATCGTGCGGGCGGACCGGTCGAGAAGCGGCAGGCCAAGGTTCTCTTCCAGCCGCTTGAGCTGCATGGAGACCGCCGACTGGGTGAGGTTGAGCTGCGCCGCCGCCCGGGTCACGCCGCCGGAATCGGCGACGGCGGTGAAGGAGCGGAGCGCGGTCAGATCGAGGTTGCGGGCCATATCACCATCCTTGATGCAATTCCGCACAAATATTCGTTTTCACCATACGGCAGGAGGGGCTAAATATCAACCACGGTGATGCATTCGCCGTGAAACTGAAAATCCGCTGATGGAGATGACCATGTCCACGACCAACGCCCTGCGCTCCGTCCGCATGTCTCGGCCGCGCCTTACGGCGCGTGGCGTGCTGGACTTCATCGCCGCCCTCGACGCTCGGGCCCGCGCCCGGCACCACCTGCTGAGCATGGATGAGCATATGCTCCGGGACATCGGCGTCACCCGCGACGACATCCGCAAGGAACTCCACAAGCCTTTGTGGTGAGCGGGCTCAGCCGAGCGGGTAGCGCGCCAGTTCTTCGTAGTGCGCGCCGCTCGCCGCCAAGTGGGAGCGATAGAGCCGGAAATCCTCCACGTCGAAGCGGGCCGAGGCATAGCCGCCGCGGCCCGCCACCGCCGCGGCGAGCCGCTGGCGCTCGGGAAATCGCTCGGGCAGGCGTGCAAGCGTGACGTGGGGCGTGAAGCGCCGGGCAGGTGCCTCGTGGCCGGCCCGGCGCGCCGCCGTCTCCACCTTGGCCTGAAGGTGGCGGAGCCCCTCGACCTCCGCGGCGCCGGCATAGACCACCCGCGGCTTTGCCCCGCCGAAGAGGCCGATCCCGGCGAGCGCCATCTCGAAGGCCGGGGCGCGGACCTGGCGGAAGCCGCTGTCGATGTCCTCGAGCCGCCGCTCCGGCACCTCGCCGAGAAAGACCAGGGTCAGGTGCAGGTTCTCCGGCGGAACCGGGCGCGGTAACGGCAGGCCGTGCTGCACCAGCATGAGGTCGAGGCGCACCGCCTCCGGCAGCGCCAGCGCGGCGAAGGCCCGGATCATTGCCGGGCGCGGGCAACCAGCTCCAGCACCGCGGGGCCGATGGCCTCGACGTTGAGGGCGACGCCCTCCGCGGTCGGGTGGAGCCCGTCGGGCTGCATCAGCCGCATGACCTCGCGGACGTTGCCGCTCTTGCCCATCCCGGAGAGGAAGGACCCGACGTAGATGGCGTCGTGGGTCGCGGCGAGGTCCTTGAACGTCTGCTTGAAGGCGCGGGCGTAGTCCTTGCCGTAGTTCGGCGGCGCCGGGATGCCGGCCAGGAGCGCCGGCAGGTCTCGCTTGTCGATGGCGGCCAGGATGCCGTCGAGGTTCCGGCGCATCTCGCCGACGGAAAGGCCGCGCAGCATGTCGTTGGCGCCGAGTTCGACGATCACGCCGTCGACATTGTCCTGGAGCGCCCAGTCGATGCGGGCGAGGCCGCCGGCGGTGGTGTCGCCGGAGACGCCGGCGTTGATCACCGTGGCGTCCGGCGCCCCGTTCGCCCGCAGCCAGGCCTGGAGCTGCGGCACGAAGCCCTGCTCCTCGGGCAGCCCGAAGCCGGCGGTCAGCAAATCGCCGAAGGCGAGGATCCGCACCTCCGCCGCCGCCGCCTGGGCGAGCGCCAGCAATGCCGCGAGCGCGAGGACGAGGTTGCGCAATCGGCGCAGGGCCCCATATCCCGGCAAGGCACCGCGGCTCGGCCGAGAAGGATTCATATGGCGACTCCGGTCATTGCTCTGCGAGATGTCTCGCTCACCCTCGAAGGCAACGCCGGGCCGGTCAATATCCTGCGGGGACTCAGCCTCGAGGTCCGCCGCGGCGAGACGCTGGGGCTCGTCGGCCCGTCGGGGTCGGGGAAATCCTCACTGCTGATGCTGATGGGCGGCCTCGAGACCGCCACCTCCGGGCGGGTCACAGCCCTCGGCCAGGACCTCACCGCAATGGGCGAGGACGCGCTGGCGCGCTTCCGGCGCGACCACATGGGGGTGGTGTTCCAGTCGTTCCACCTGATCCCGACGATGACCGCCGTCGAGAACGTCGCGACACCGCTCGAGCTCGCCGGCGATCCGGACGCCTTCGCCCGCGCGGCGGAGGAACTCGACACCATGGGCCTCGGGGCGCGGCTCGACCATTACCCCGCGCAGCTCTCCGGCGGCGAGCAGCAGCGGGTGGCGCTGGCCCGGGCCGCCGTGGGCCGCCCGGAGATCCTTCTGGCCGACGAGCCGACCGGCAATCTCGACGGCGCCACCGGCGAGGCCATCATCCGGCTGCTCTTCGACCTGCGCGACCGACACGGCGCCACCCTGGTCCTCGTCACCCATGCGCCGGAGATCGCCGGCCGCTGCGACCGGGTGATCCGCCTGAGGGACGGCGTGCTCGAGCCCTATGCCGAGGCGGCCGAGTGAGCCGTTCCCGGTGAGGATGCCCCTCCCCCTGCGGCTGGCGCTGCGCGAGCTGCGCGGCGGTCTCGCCGGGTTCCGGGTGTTTCTCGCCTGCCTGGCGCTCGGGGTCGCCGCCATCGCCGCCGTCGGATCGGTGCGGGCCGCCATCGAGCACGGCCTGACCCGCGAGGCGGCAGCGCTTCTCGGCGGCGACGCCGAGATCGAGTTCACCTACCGCTTCGCCGACCCGGACGAGCGCGCCTGGATGGACGATCACGCCACCGCCGTGTCGGAGATCGTCGACTTCCGCTCGCTCGTCGCCGTGCCGCGGCCGGAGGGCGAGGCCGAGCGCACCCTGGTCCAGGTCAAGGCGGTCGATTCGCTCTATCCGCTGGTCGGGACCGTGCGCCTCGCCGGCGGCGGCGGCCTCGCCGACGCGCTCGCGCCGCGGGACGGACTGCCGGGGATCGTCGCCGAGAAGGTGCTCGTCGACCGCCTCGGCCTCGTCCCCGGCGACGAGGTGCGCCTCGGGACCACCGCTTTCCGCCTCGCAGACACGCTGGTCTCCGAGCCGGACGCCATCGCCGGCGGCGTCAGCTTTGGGCCGCGGGTGATCGTCCGCCACGCCGACCTCGACGACAAGCGGCCTGCTCGCGCCGGGCTCGCTGTTCGATTCGTCCTACCGGCTGCGGCTGCCCGCCGGGGTCGACCTCGCCGCCCTGCGCGACGACGCGATCGCCCGCTTCGGCGACTTCGGGTCTGCAATGGCGCGACCGTCGCGCGGGACCGGCGGGGGTGGGCCGCTTCGTCGACCGGCTGGGGGCGTTCCTGATCCTGGTCGGCCTCGCCGGCCTCGCGGTGGGTGGCGTCGGGGTGGCGGCGGCGGTCCGCGCGCACCTCGAGGCCAAGACCGCCACCATCGCCACGCTGAAGACCCTCGGCGCCAGCGGCGGCACGATCTTCGCGATCTATCTGATCCAGATCGGCCTTCTCGCGCTGCTCGGCATCGCCGTCGGCCTCGTCCTCGGCGCCGGGGCGCCGCTCGTCGCCGCGCCCTTCGTCGCGCCGTACCTGCCGGTGCCCGCGGCGTTCGGCGTCTACGCCCGGCCGCTGGCCGAGGCGGGCCTCTACGGAGTGCTGACAGCGCTGCTCTTCACCGTCTGGCCGCTCGGCCGCGCCCGCGAAATTCGTGCCGCCGAGCTCTTCCGCGACCTCACCGCTGCCCGCCGCGCCTGGCCACGGCCGGCCTACGTCGCGGTGACGGCCGCTCTCGCCGCCGCCCTTGTCGCCGCCGCCACGGTGTTCTCGGGGACGGCCGAGCTCGCGCTCGGCACCGCCGCGGGGGTCGCCGGGGCGCTCCTCGTGCTCCTCGCCGCCGCTCTCGGCCTCCGCCGGCTCGCCCGCCGCCTCGGCCGCGGCCGGCTCACCCGCGGTCGGCCGGCGCTGCGCTGGGCACTCGCCGCCCTCGGGGGGCCGGCGGGGGAGACCGCGTCGGTGGTCCTCGCGCTTGGGCTCGGCCTCAGCGTACTGGCCACGGTCGGGCAGATCGACTGGAACCTGCGCCACCTCGTCACCAGCGAGCTGCCGGAGCGGGCGCCGGCCTACTTCTTTGTCGACATCCAGAACGACCAGCTCGCGGGCTTCCTCGACCGCGCCCGCGACACCCCGGGCGTCGGCGAGGTGGAGACTGCGCCGATGCTCCGCGGCATCATCACCCGGATCAACGACCGGCCGGCCCGCGAGGTCGCCGGGCCGCACTGGGCGCTGAACGGTGACCGGGGCGTCACCTATGCCGCGGCGCCGCCGGAGGGCACCGTCCTGACCGAAGGCGAGTGGTGGCCGACGGATTATGCCGGGCCGCCGCTCCTCAGCTTCGCCGCCGACGAGGGGCGCGAGATGGGACTGAAGCTCGGCGACACCATGACCATCAACGTTCTCGGCCGCGACATCACCGCGACGATCGCCAGCTTCCGCGAAGTCCGCTTCGAGACCATGGGGATCAACTTCCTGATCATGCTCGATCCCGCGGCGCTCGCCGGGGCGCCGGCCACCCACATCGCCACCGTCTACGCCAGCCCGGAAGCGGAGGCGCCGCTGCTGCGCACCGAGGCGGAGGCCTATCCCAACATCACCGCCATCGGTGTCCGCGATGCCATCGGCCGGGTCGCGACGATGCTCGACGGCATCGGCGCCGCCACCCGCTGGGCCGCCGCGGCGACGCTTGTGACCGGGCTCGTGGTGCTGATCGGCGCCGCGGCGGCCGGCGAGCGGCGGCGGGTCTACGAGGCGGCGGTCCTGAAGACCCTCGGCGCCGGCCGGCGGCAGATTCTCGCCAGTTTCGCGCTCCGGGCGGCCCTGACCGGGGCGGCCGCGGGGGTGGTCGCCATCGTCGCGGGCGGGCTGGCCGGCTGGTGGGTGACGACCGGCGTCATGGACGCGGACTTCCGCTTCGAGCCGGTCACCGCGCTTGTCATCGTCGCCGGCGGCGCGTTGGCGAGCCTGCTCGCCGGGCTCGCTTTCGCGCTCCGGCCGCTGGCGGCGCGCCCGGCCAGGATCCTGCGCGCAAGAGAGTGATCGACGACTGCCACGCCCGCAGGTGACAAACACAAGGGATTTGGTCATATTAGCCGCGATACGGGGATGCGGACCGGTTGAATCTCGGCCCTGCGACCCCGATATGAGCATTGCCCCCGGTCCGCCGGGGGGATTCGGGGTCAACGGAGGAACACATGGCCGAATACGGGACTGTTCGTCAGGCTGGTGCCGGCGTACGCACCGCGCAGATCGACGAAGGCCTGCGCGCCCATATGAACCGCGTCTACGGGACGATGTCCGTGGGCATGCTGATCACGGCGCTGGCGGCCTGGGCGGTCGCGGGGCTGGCGGTGTCGAGCGTGCCGACGGCATATCAGATCGCGCCGGACCAGTACCTGACCAGCTTCGGCGCCGCGATCTACGCCTCGCCGCTGAAGTGGGTGGTGATGTTCGCGCCGCTGGCGTTCGTCTTCGGCTTCTCGGCGGGCATCAACCGGATGTCGACGGCGACGGCACAGCTCGTCTTCTACGCCTTCGCGGCGGTGATGGGCGTGAGCCTGAGCTCGATCTTCCTGGTGTTCACCAGCACGTCGATCGCGCAGGTGTTCCTGATCACCGCGATCGCCTTCGCGGCGCTGAGCCTCTGGGGCTACACCACCAAGAAGGACATCTCCGGCTGGGGATCGTTCCTGATCATGGGCGTGATCGGCCTGATCGTGGCGATGATCGTCAACATCTTCCTCGCCTCCTCGGCGCTGGCGTTCGCGATCTCGGCGATCGGCGTTCTGGTCTTCGCGGGGCTGACCGCATACGACACCCAGAATATCAAGAACACCTACCTGCAGATGCGGGCGGCAGAGGGCGAGGCCTATATCGGTAAGGCGGCGATCATGGGCGCCCTGCAGCTCTACCTCGACTTCATCAACATGTTCATGATGCTGCTGAGCCTGTTCGGCAACCGGAACTGACCGGACCAAACAAGGCAGTGATTGAGGGCCGGCGCCTGAGGAGGCGCCGGCCTTATCATTTGATTAGCCTTAAATCGTTGAAGCGTTAGCCGTAGCGCTGCGGGAAGCCGCTTGGGGCGTTAGCGCGGCCGCCCTTGTCTTTCCCGTGGTGGTTGGGATAGGGGCGGGCATCCACGGGACAACCTGCACCGCGGCCCGCGTCGGCAGACGACGGTGAGCCGCATGCGAAGCAACGGGTCTTCGATGCCGCTCTTCATCGCTTGCGCGGGCGGGGGTGCCTAACCCCCGATGTCGCTCCTCGCCTTCATACTCGGCAATGCCCGCTGGATTGCGGGTGGGTTCCTGCTGACGTTCTTCTCGGCGGCGGGGCAGACATATTTCATCTCGCTCTCCGCCGGCGACATCCGGGCCGAGTACGGGCTGTCCAACGGCCAGTTCGGCCTGCTCTATATGCTGGCGACACTGGCGAGCGCGCTGACCCTGCCGCGGCTGGGCCAGATCGTCGACTGGCTGTCGGTGAGCCGGGTGACGCTGATCATCGTGCCCGGCCTCGCGGTGGCGGCGGTGCTGATGGCGGTGTCGCACAGCGTCATCCTGCTCGCGGTCGCGGTCTACCTGCTGCGTCTCTTCGGGCAGGGGATGATGACCCACAACGCAATGACCGCGATGGGGCGCTGGTTCTCGGCGCAGCGGGGGCGGGCGGTGTCGCTCGCCGCCCTCGGCCAGAACGCCGGCGAGGCGATGGTGCCGACGCTCTTCGTCCTCACCGCCGCCGCGCTCGGCTGGCGCGGCGCCTGGCTCATCGGCGCGCTGGTGATGGTCCTCGTCGCGCTGCCGGCGATCTTCCTGCTGATGCGGGTGCCGCGCACGCCCCGGGCGGCCGATCCCGCGGCTCCGGCGGCGACCGGGCACGACTGGACCCGCGCCGAGGTGCTCCGCGACCCGGCCTTCTACCTGCTCCTCCTCGGGGTGCTGGCGCCGAGCTTCATCGGTACCACGATCTTCTTCCACCAGGTCTACCTTGTGGAGCTGCGCGGCTGGTCGATGGAGTTCTTCGCCTCGACCTTTGTGCTGATGGCCTCGACCACCATCGTCTTCGCGCTGATCTGCGGCCAGCTCGTCGACCGGTTCTCGGCGGTCGTCCTCCTGCCATTTTTCCTGCTGCCGCTGGCGGCGGCCTGCTTCATCCTCGCCGGGTTCGAGGCGCCCTGGAGCGCCTGGGTGTTCATGACCCTGCTCGGCATGTCCTACGGCTTCTCGTCGACGCTCTTCGGCGCGGTCTGGCCGGAGGTCTACGGCACCAGGCACCTCGGCTCGGTCCGATCGCTGGTGATGGCGGCCGGCGTCTTCGCCTCGGCCGCCGGCCCGGGCCTCACCGGCGTCCTGATCGACCGGGGCGTCAGCTATCCAGGGCAGGTGTTCGCCATGGGGGTCTACTGCCTCGGCGGCGCGGCACTGCTGCTCTACGTCTCCCGCACCCTGCGCCGCCGGTCGGAACGACTGCTGGCGTCAGGCTGAAGCGAGAGGCGTCATGCCTCTACCGAGCCATCTGGCGAAATCCGGCTCGCCGACGTCACCCGAGGCAAGCCCCTCGACCATCTTCAGGCCTTCCTGCGTCTCGGGACGAATGCCATAGCCGTTCAGCCGAAGGAAAGTGAGCGCCGTCACGAGTGCCGTCCGCTTGTTTCCGTCGACGAACGAATGGGCCCTGACAAGACCGAAGGCATAGGCGGCAGCAAGATCCTCGATGGCGGGATCCCCGTAGGCGAAGAGGTTCATCGGCCAAGCGCAGCCCATCTCGAGAAGGGCGCGGTCGCGCAGACCCGCGCTGCCGCCGTGACGCGCGATCTGCCGGTCATGGATAACGACGACGGCGGTGAGCGGCACCCATTTCGGGGCCTTCACGCCAGCGCCGCAAGCAGGTCCCGGTTCTCGTCCATGACGATTTCGGCCGCCTCCAGCGCCGCGATCACCTCGGGATCGTGGGCGAGGATCCGGAGGCCGCCATCATCGCCGCGGACCACGTAGAGGGGGTCCCCTTCCTTCACGTCGAGGATGGCGAGCATCTCCGATGTAAGCGTCATCACGGCGGAGTTGCCGACCTTCCGGACCCGGGTCTCTATCATGGTGCTCCATCCACTGCCTGTATATACAATCGTATATATGAGGAAGGACGACCCGGCAAGAGTAACCTCCGCCTACGCGTCGGGGTCGAAGACGTAGCCCTCGCCGTGGACGGTGCGCAGCGTGCGGGGGTTGCGGGCGTCCTCGCCGATCTTGGCGCGCAGGCGGGTGATACGGATGTCGATGGAGCGGTCGCCGGGGGCGAGCGGCCGGCCGTGGGCGAGCTCGGCGAGGCGGTGGCGGCTGAGGGTCTGCCGGGGGTGGCGGGCAAAGACGTCGAGAAGGTCGTATTCCATTGCGGTCAGCGCGATTTCGGCGCCCTCCGGGTCGCGCAGGCAGCGCGACACGGTGTCGAAGGTACAGCGGCCCATCCTGAGCGCCGGGCGCGGCGGCTCGGGTGCCAGGGCGGCGGGGCCGGCGGCGTCGAGGCGGCGCAGGACGGCGCGGATCCGGGCCAGGAGCTCGCGCGGCTCGAAGGGCTTGACCACGTAGTCGTCGGCGCCGTCGCTGAGGCCGGTCAGGCGGTCGCCGAGGCTGCCGGCGGCGGTGAGCAGGATGACCCCGGCCCGGCAGCCCGAGGCCCGGAGCCGCGCCAGCGCCGCGAGCCCGGTCTCGCCGGGCATGTTGATGTCGAGGACGATCACGTCCGCCGGCGCCTCGGCGAGCCGGGCGTCGAGCTCGGCGGTGTTGCCGGCGGCGGCGACGGCGAAGCCCTGCATCTCGAGGTAGTCCGCGAGCAGCGCCCTGAGGTCGGGCTCGTCGTCGACCACCAGCACCCGCACCGCGCTCATCTCGCCTCCATCCGTGACATGCGCCGATGCAGCTCGGCCGACAGCGCCGCGAGGTCGAGCGGCTTCTCGAAGATCGGCAGGCCCCGGGCGCCGAGCCGGCCGCCGGGATCGGCCCCGAGCGCATCGCCGGTGATGAGCACGATCCGCCCGGCGAGGCCGGGCCAGCGCCGGCGGATCTCCATCGCCAGGGTGGCGCCGTCCATGTCGGGCATGCGCAGGTCGGTGATCACCGCATCGATGCCGCCGGACTCGAGCGTGGCCAGCGCGCGGCGGCCGCTCGAGGCGGTGGCGACGGCGAGGCCGTCGGCGGCGAGCCGTTCCTTCAGCAGCGCCGCGATCTCGGGCTCGTCGTCGACCACCAGCACGCGGCCGCCGGCGAGCGGCAGCGCCGCGGGTTCGGCACGGGCGGTCTCGCCGGCCTGCGACCACGGCAGGTGCACCCGGAAGCGCGCGCCCCTGCCGCGGGCGGTGTCGAGCTCGATGCGGCCGCCATGGGCGGCGACGATGCCGTGGCAGACCGAGAGGCCGACGCCGGTGCCGACCCCCTGCGGCTTGGTGGTGAAGAACGGCTCGAAGACCCGCGAGGCGACGTCCGGCGCCATGCCCGGGCCGTTGTCGGCGACTTCGAGAACGGCATCGGCCGCCTCGGCCCAGGCCCGCACCATGAGCTTGCGCGGCGCCGCCCGGCCGATCAGCGCCTGCTGGGCGTTCACCACCAGGTTCACCACCACCTGGTGGAGCTGGTCGACGTCGCCATGAACCGGGGCGAGGTCCGGGGAGACGTCGAGCTCAACCTCGATGTCGGCGCTCCTGAGGCCGTAGCCGGCGAGGTCGAGCGCCCCCAGCACCACGTCGCCGAGCGCCACCGGCTCGCGGCGCGGCGGCCGGGCGCGGGCCATAGCGAGGAAGGTGCGCACGATTCGGGCGCAGCGCTCGGCGGCGGCGTGGATCTTCTCGACCCGGGCCTCCATTGCCGGATCGCAGCCGATCTCCTTCAGCATCGATGAGTAGCCGACCACCACGGAGAGCGGGTTGTTGAGCTCGTGCGCCACCCCGGCGAGGAGCGCGCCCAGCGCCGTCAGCTTCTCGCTCTGGTGCAGTGCTTCGCGTGAGCGTGCCACCTCGGCCTGCGCCGCCCGCAGTGCTGTGAGATCGGCCCATGCCGTCACGATTGCCGGCTCCCCCTGGAAGATGATCTGCCGCGAGGTGACCGACACCGGCACCGGGGTTCCGTCGATGCGCTGGAGCGTGGTCTCGTGGTCGGTGACCTCGCGTCCCTCCGCCAGCTCCGCGTAGTACCAGTCGCGCTCGTCCGGGTCCGGATAGAGCGTGGTGCGGTCAAAGCGCTCGAGGTCGACATTGTCCAAACCGAAGAGCTGGAGATAGGGCTCGTTGACGAAGAGGAGCCTGCGGTCCGAGACCCGGACGATGTTCATCGGCACCGGGTTGGCGGAATTGATTGCGTTGAGCCGCGCCTCGGAGGCCTGCAGCGCGGCCTCGGCCTTCTTGCGGTCGGTGATGTCCACCGCGAAGGTACCCACCGCCTCGACCCGGCCGGCGGCGTCGAGGACCGGGAAGCGGATCGCCATGGTCCAGCGCGGGTCGTCGGGGTTGTAGGTGAGGTATTGCTCGCTGACGTGGAGCTTGCCGGTCTCGACCACCGAGCGGTGGTGCTTGTCGCTGTTGCCGACGTCGGCGGGGCGGATGTCCATGGGGGTTTTGCCCAGCGCCTCGGATGCCGGCACCCCGATCAGCTCCTCCATCCGGCGGTTGAACATCAGGTAGCGGCCGTCGGCGTCGCGCAGGTGTGCGGCCAGCGGCGCGAAGTCCATGAAGGCGCGGAAGCGGTTCTGGCTCTCCTGCAGCGCCGCCTCGGTCTCGCGCAGCTCGGTGATGTCGACGGTGGCGGCCAGCATCGCCGCACGCCCGGCATAGCGGATGGCGGCGGCGGAGATCAGCGCCTTCATCCGCCGGCCGCTCGGCATGACGAGGTCGACCTCGAGCGCCCGGGTGGCGCCCTTCTCCGCCACCTCGCGCACCAGCGCGGCCCGCTGCTCGGGCTTGGCCCAGACGTGCATGAGCGACTGCGGCTTCTCGTCTGGCCCGACCTCGAGGTTTCGCCGCGACTGCGGGTTGATGTAGAGCGGCCGGCCGGTTTCGAGGTCGCTGATCACGAGACCGATCGGCACGCTCTCGGCGATGGTGCGGAACTGCTCCTCGCGCTCGGCCAGCGTCCGCTCGGCGGCGCGGCGCTCGGAGAGGTCGCGCATGTAGGCGAGGAAGATCGGGCTGCCGCCGCGCTCGCCCTGCACGATCACGAGCTCGATCGGGAACTCGCTGCCGTCGGCGTGCATCGCCTCGACCTCGACCCGCCGGTCGAGGATGTCCGCCGCCCAGGTGGCGAGGTCGCCGGCCCGGCTCCGCGCCTCGGCGAGCTCGCGGTGGAGCGGCGGCACCACCAGCTCGGTCATCGGCTGGCCGATCGCCTCGGCCCGCGCGTAGCCGAAGGTACGCTCCGCCGCGGCGTTGAACTCGATGATCCGCCCGTGCTCGTCGGTGGCGATGTAGCAGTCGAGCGCCGCCTCGAGCGCCGCCAGCCGCAGCCGCTCCGCCTCCTCGCGGGCGAGCTCGGCCGCCTTGCGGTCGGTGATTTCGCGGCCGATGCACTGGATCTCCAGGAGCCGCCCGGTCTCGTCGAAGATGCCGGTATCGGTCCAGTGCTCCCAGTGCTCCATGCCGCTGGGATAGCGGGTGCGGAACTCGACGCTGTGGGTCGGGGTCGCCGGCGTGATCTCTTCGAGGTGAGCGTTGAAGACCGGCAGGTCGTCGGGGAGGATGAAGTCCGGATCGCTGTGCCCGGCGGCGTTCAGCTCCTCCAACGTCATGCCTATGTAGCGCTCGGCCGCCTCGTTCATGAAGGTCCACTTCCCGGTGGGATCGACCCGGATGATGAACTCGGTCTGCGCGTCCACCACCGCCCGGTAGCGCGCCTCGCTGGCCGCGAGCGCCCGCGCCTGGGCGCGCGCCTCGGTGACGTCGCGCTTGACCGCGACGAAGTGGGTCGTCGCGCCGCTCTCGTCCCGGAGCGGCGCGATGGTGGTTTCCTGCTCGATCAGGTGGCCGTCGCGGTGGCGGTTGATGATGGTCCCGTGCCAGGTCCGCCCGGCCTCGAGCTCGCGGCGCATGCCCTGGAAGAACTCCGGCGGCTGCAGCCCGCTCGACAGGACCTGCTGCGGCTGCAGCCCCAGCGCCTCGGCGGCGCTGTAGCCGGTCGTGGTCTCGAAGGCGTGGTTGACGTAGGTAAAGCCGTGGTCCGCCCCGGTGATCTCCACCGGATCGCCCGCCTGCTCCACCGCCAGCGCCAGGAGCCGCAGCTCCGCCGCCCGCCGCCGCTCCTCGGTGATGTCGGTGATCAGCAGCACCCGGCTGCCGTCCTCCATCATGTTGTCGCGCACCCGCATCCAGCGCCCGTCGGCGATGCGCATCGCGTGCTCGCTGTGTCGCCCCTGACGCATCGCCAGGCGGTGGGCGAGGAAATCCTCGCCCATGTCCGGGTGATAGACCGGCCCGCGCGCGATCCCCTCGCGCATCCAGTCCTCGAAGCGCTTGCCGATGGCCAGCCCCTCGCGCAGCGCCGGCGTCATCATCTCCGGATAGCGGCTGTTGTAGAAGACGATCCGGTCGTTGCGGTCGAAGACCACCAGCCCGTCGGGCAGCGCCTCCGCCGCCGCCTGCAGGCGCCCCTCGGCGGTGCGCAGGGTGCGAAACGCCCGCGAGGCCATGGTCGCCGCGTTCCACCCGGCGACGACGGTGACGACGAAGATTATGAGGAACGGCAGCGCCGCCCCGAGGCCGTAGGTCCACCACGTCCAGGCGCCGCCGGCGGCGGCGATGGCGGCGACAAGGCTCGCCGAGACCCGGATCGTCAGCCCCAGCCGCGCCGCACTGGTCTCTGGCATCTGCCGCCGCCCTTCCGTGCCGCCGGGTCGAGCCGCCGCCCGGGGCCTGCGGCATTTGCGGACGGCGTCTGCTGCCGGTCAAGCGCCGCGATTCATCCAAGCCTCGGGAGGGGTTGTTTCAGCCGGTTGTCAAGACCCGGGGGTTTTGTTTCAATCGTCGCAGGCCCGGCACCGGGCGGAGGGGTGACCATGGCGCGCATCTGCGTCGTCGACGACGAGATCGACATCCGGGAGATGCTCGCCGATTTCCTCGGGTCGGTCGGCCACGAGGTGCTCCTCGCCGCCGACGGCCCGGCGCTCGAACGGCTGCTCGACGAGCCGCCCGCTCCGGACCTCTTCATCCTCGACGTCGGCCTGCCCGGCCAGGACGGCTTCGAGATCGCCCGCGGCCTGCGCGCCCGGCTCGACCCCGGGATCGTGATGCTGACCGGCGCCGGCGATCTCGTCGACCGGGTGGTCGGCCTCGAGCTCGGCGCCGACGACTACATCGCCAAGCCCGTCGAGTTGCCCGAGCTCGCCGCCCGCATCGCCGCGGTGCTGCGCCGCCGCGCCCCCGGACCTTCCGCGGTCGAGGGCACGCCGTTCGGCCGGTTCCGCCTCGACCTGCGCGCCTTCTGCCTGCGCGACGCCGCTGGGTCAGATGGTCGAGCTCAGCCCGATGGAGGTCGACCTCGTCGCCGCCTTCGCCACCAACCCCGGCCGGGTCCTTTCCCGCGACGAGCTGATGCGCCTCGCACCCCCCCGCGACGACGAGAGCAACGACCGCTCCATCGACCACCGCGTCACCCGCCTCCGCCGCAAGCTCGAGGCCGACCCCGAGCATCCCCAGCTCATCAAGACCGTCCGCGGCATGGGCTATGTCCACGCCGGGTGAGGCGAGCGCCGCAGGCACCGTTCCGCCCCACTTCTTCGGCACTTCTTCGGAAGGGCACTTGCTGCCCGCCGATTACCCCGGGTAGTGTCGCCGACCAATCGGGCACAACCGCTGGAGACCGAAGTATGGACGTGACACGCAGGGACATGCTCGAGACGTCGGCCCTCGCGGTCGCCGCGTTCGCCGCCGGGATCGGCGGCAGGGCATACGCCCAGGACGCCGCCTTCGACATCGACGCGGCCTTCGCCACCTTCATGACCGACCTCGGCGGGGCGGCGGAGGACGGCGGCGGTGCGGTCACCTTCACCGGCAGCGACCCGATCCTGCGCAGCCACTTCCGCATCGGCGCCTCGATGGCGCTGCCGGCGATGGCGGCGGCGGTGGGTGCTGCGGCGATCTGGCGTGAGCGCACCGGCGAGGGCCAGGACGTGGCGATCGACCTGCGCGAGGCGGTCTACAACGTCAACCCGCTGCTGACCCCGGTGATGCAGCACCGTCTGGCGGTGGGCGCGGTGGCGCCCGACGACCCGGTGGCGCTTGGCTTCACCTTCACGCCGACGATCAACGGCAACCTCTACCAGGCGCCGGTCGGCCTCGGGAACCCGTTCTCCTTCGTGCCGTTCCGCACCAAGGACGGCCGCTTCATGAACATCACCGCCGCCTACCCGCACCTCAACGATCGCGCGCTGAAGCTCCTCGGCACCGTGCCGACCCGCGAGGCCATCGCCGCTGCCGTCGCCACTTGGAACGGCGAGGAGCTCGAGGCGGCGATGTTCGAGACTCGGACGGTCGGGGTGATGCACCGGACCACCGAGGAATGGCTCGCGCATCCCGAGGGCGCCTACCTGGCCGAGACCGACCTCATCGACATCCGCAAGGTCGCCGACGGCGATCCGGTGCCGTGGACGGCGGACCCGACGCAGCCGCTCTCCGGCATCAAGGCGCTGGCGCTCAGTCACGTGATCGCCGGCTCGACCGCGGCGCGCACGCTGTCGGAATACGGCGCCGAGGTATTGCACATCATGCGCGAGCAGTCCTTCGAGCACGAGGCGATCTGGACCGACGTCAACATCGGCATGCGCTCGGCCAACCTCGACCTCAACCGGCCCGACCAGAACGCGGTGCTGGCCGGGTTGATCCCGGATGCGGACGTCCTCATCGACGGCTTCAGCGGCCGCGGTATCGAGCGGCTGGGCTTCGGCATCGAGGCCGTCACCGAGAACCACCCGGGCATCGTCTACCTCACCATGCGCGGCTACAGCTGGGACGGCCCCTGGTGGGACGTGCGCACCTTCGACATGGAGGCGCTGGCGACCACCGGGTTCACCGTCGCCGAGGGCTCGGGCGGCTTCCCCGACTTCGGCGCCGCCTACGCCGATCCCGAGGTCGAGGGGCCGCCGCCGGCCTTCCCGCCGACGCTGGTGATGAACGACTACATCGCCGGCTATCTCGGCGGGGCCGGGATCATCGCCGCGCTGCGCCGGCGCGCCGCCGAGGGTGGCAGCTACCACGTCCACGTCAACCTCGCCCGTGCCGCGATGTGGTACGCGAGCCTCGGCACCTTCGCCTCGACCGACTTCGACCCGGGCGAGGACAACCGGATGATCGCCCCGGAGACGATCACCTTCGACTCGCCCTACGGGGAGGTGCACCGGCTGGCGCCGATGGCCAAGCTGTCGAAGACGCCCGGGCGCTGGCAGGATCCGCTCCTGACCGTGCGCGGCAGCGACCTCCCGGTCTGGAAGGACCAGCTCTGATGGCGCGTGGCTGGCGGATCGCCCTCGCCGCCGCGGCCCTGACCGCCGGGACGACGGCGCAGGCGCAGACCTACGAGACCCCGAGCGATCCGGACGAGGGCAAGTACCCGCTGCTCCTCGACGGCACGCTCTCGGGCGACGGCGATCTCAAGGAGGACAACGCGCCGCATTCCGGCCTCTTCCGGTTCCCGTCGATCATGGACCCTTGGGAGCGGTTCAAGGGCAACGTCCAGGAGAAGACCGGCATCACCTTCGGCGGGTCCTGGGGCGTCCTCTACCAGAACTACTCCGATCTTTCGCCGTTCCTCGGGGGCGGCGAGCATGATTCCGTCGGACAGAAGTTCACCCTGAACCTCTCGCGCGACATGTGGCGCGCGGGGACCCCCGAGGCACTCGCCTTCGACCTCGTCATCGAGGACCGCGGGCCGATCGGCACCGACAACCCGCCGTTGCAGGCCGGGTTGCTGACCGGTTCGATCGTGCCGACGGCCGCGACCTGGGGCGACTTCGGCCTCGGGATCACGCAGGCCTACATCCGGCAGAACCTGATGGGGAACAAGATCCAGTATACCATCGGCAAGATCTTCGCGCCGAACTTCATCGACGCCTACCCGTTCTTCGACGACAACCGCCAGTTCCTCAACCAGAGCTTCTCGACCAGCCCCACCATCGCCTCGCCGCTGCGGGGCGCCGGCGCCGTGGCCACGGTCTACCCCACCGACGGCGGCCTCTACGTCCTGGGCGGCGTCTACTCCGCCAACTCCAGCGACACCGGCTTCACCCTCGACGAGGTCTTCGACACCGGCGAGCTCTTCTACCAGCTCGAGGTCGGCTGGAGCGTGCTCGCCCGCACCGGCGTCCCGGTCCAGGCCCGCGGCCCGATGGACAGCAACAACATCCACCTGACCGGCTGGTACAAGGATGCCCAGCCCGACTCCTCGAACGCCACCCTACAGCCGCAGGCCCGCGGCCTCGCGTTCAACGCCAACATGACCATCGGCGACAGCATGATGTGGTTCTTCCGGGCCGGCCTCTCCGACGGCTGGGTCAACGACCGCGCCATGTCCGTCGGCCTCGGCTGGCGGCCGAGCCAGCAGTACTCCGACCTCCTCGGCGTCGGCCTCGGCTGGGTGCGCCCGAACGACGAGGTGGTCCCCGAGCCCTTCCAGCGCGAGCAGGTCAACGCCGAGGCCTTCTACCGCTTCCATCTCACCCCCAACCTCGCCATCACCCCCGACATCCAGTACATCAACAACCCGTCGCTCAACCCTGGCGTCAACTCGCTCTGGGTCGCAGGTCTCCGGGCAAGGGTGACGTTCTGACCGGATGATTTCCTCCAAAAGCCGGCCCGGATGAACGAGGAACGCCGTATACCGAAAATTATTGAATCCTAACGCCTTTACTTTCATGCACTTACGGGTGTATCACGCGTGTTACACACCCCGTAACACGCCTGACGCCCACACGGGTCCCGCTTGGACGCGGCGCGCCACCGCCCTACACCTGATCCATGCGCGGCGCCGAGCTCCTGATCCCCCGTCCCGAGGGCCTCTACTGCCCGCCCGGCGATTTCTTCATCGACCCCACCCGCCCGGTGCCCCGCGCCCTCGTCACCCACGCCCATTCCGACCACGCCACCGCCGGCCACGGCGCCGTCCTCGCCACCCGCGAGACCCTCGACATCATGGCGCTCCGCCTCGGGTCCGACTTCGCCGCCAGCACCCAGCCCGCCGCCTACGGCCAGCCCCTCGCCCTCGGCGGCACCACCGTCACCTTCCACCCCGCCGGCCACGTCCTCGGCTCCGCCCAGATTGCCGTCGAGGCCCCCGGCCTGCGCATCGTCGCCGCCGGCGACTACAAGCGCACCCCCGACCCCACCTGCGCGCCCTTCGAGCCCGTCCCCTGCGACATCTTCATCACCGAGGCCACCTTCGCCCTGCCGGTCTTCCGCCACCCCGACCCGCTGGCGGAGATCCACAAGCTCCTCCACTCCCTCGCCCAGTTCCCCGAGCGCACCCACCTCGTCGGCGTCTACGCCCTCGGCAAGGCCCAGCGCCTGATCGCGCTTCTCCGCGCCGCCGGACACGACGCCCCCATCCACCTCCACGGCGCGCTCCGCCGCCTCTGCGACTACTACGTCTCCCGCGGGGTCGACCTCGGCGAACTCGCCGACGCCACCCTCGCCCGCGGTCGCGCCCGCGACTTCGCCGGCACCATCGTCCTCGGGCCGCCCTCGGCCTTTGAGGGCGCCTGGATCCGCCGCTTCGCCGACCCGCTGATCGCCTTCGCCTCCGGCTGGATGCAGGTCCGCGCCCGCGCCCGCCAGCGCGGCGTCGAGCTCCCGCTGATCATCTCCGACCACGTCGACTGGCCCGAGCTCACCGCCACGATCACCGAGCTCGACCCCGCCGAGACCTGGGTCACCCACGGCCGCGAGGAAGCCCTGGTCCGCTGGTGCACGCTTCAAGGCCGCACCGCCCGCCCGCTCCACCTCGTCGGCTACGAGGACGAGACCGACTGACCCTCCCCCACCGTAACCACCACGCAGCCCCTCCGGTGCCGCGTCTCCACGTCGCGGTAGGCGTCGGCGATGCGCTCGAGCGGGTAGGTCCGGTCCACCACCGGCCGCAGCCGCCCGTCCGCGACCATCCCCGCGACCGTCTCCAGGTCCGCGCGGCTGTCGCCGGAGACCCCGATCGCCACCCGCCGCGACCCGCGCCGGGTCGTCAGCGCCTGCCACCCTTCGCGCAGCCCGAAGTTGAGCGGCACGTAGACCCCGCCCTCCCGCAGCCGCCCGGCCTCGCCCCCGAACGTCGTCGCCCCCACCGTGTCGAAGATCACGTCGTAGTCCCGCCCCGCCGGCGGCGGCAGCCCGTAGTCGAGCGCATGCGCCGCCCCGAGCCCGCGGACGAGGTCGAGGTTCGCCGCGCTCGCCACCCCCGTCACCTCGGCCCCGAGCGCCGCCGCGATCTGCACCGCGTAGGCGCCGACCCCGCCGGTCGCGCCCACCACCAGCACCGCCTGCCCGGGCCGCACCCGCGCGTGGTCGCGCAGGAAGACCAGCGCCGACAGCGCCCCGAACGGCAGCGCCGCCGCCTCGGCGTCGCCGAGCCCCGCCGGCGTCGCCAGCACCGCGCCCGCCGCCGGCACCGCCAAGAACTCCGCATGCGCACCGTGCCCGGAGACGCCGAACACCCGGTCCCCCGCCCGGATCCCGGCGACGCCCGCGCCGACCTGCTCCACCACCCCGGCGAAGTCGCGCCCCAGCACCGTCCGCCGCGGCCGGCACGAGCCCGACCATCAGCCGCCCCGGCAGCCACAGCACCCCCGGAAACGCCGAAGCCCGCATCCGCCAGTCCGCCGTGGTGACCGAGGCCGCACCCACCCGCACCAGGATCTCGCCCGCCGCCGGCTCCGGCCGCGGCACCTCGCGGATCGCCACCACCTCCGGCCCGCCGTAACGCTCGTAAACCGCTGCCTTCATCCGCGCCTCCCCCCTGTCGTTGATACCCCGATAGGCCGCCAAAGCAACCGGTAGGCCCCGGCCACCGCCCGCACTATGTTCCGCCCATGCGCCGCTTCGCCGAGCTCCTGGAACGCCTCGCCTTCACGCCCGCCCGCAACGGCAAGCTGAAGCTCCTCACCGACTACCTGCGCGCCACCCCCGACCCCGACCGTGGCTGGGCGCTGGCGGCGATCACCCGCGACCTGACGCTCGACACGGTGAAGCCCGCCATGCTCCGCGCCCTCACGGTCGAGCGCGTCGACCCCGAGCTCTTCGCCTACTCCCACGACTTCGTCGGCGACCTCGCCGAGACCATCGCCCTGATCTGGCCCGCCCCCGGGGCCGCCTCCGACGACCCGCCGCTCTCGGAGGTCGTCGACACCTTGCGCGCCGCCTCCCGCCGCGAGGCCCCGCAGGTGGTCGAGCGCCTGCTCGACCGGCTCGACGCCTCCGGCCGCTTCGCGCTCCTCAAGCTCGTCACCGGCGGCCTGCGCGTCGGCGTCTCCGCCCGCCTCGCCAAGCAGGCGCTGGCCGAGCTCGGGGGGAAGGACGTCACCGAGATCGAGGAGCTCTGGCACGGCCTGGCACCGCCCTTCGTCCCGCTCTTCGCCTGGCTCGCCGGCGACGCGCCGCGCCCCGAGCCCCAGGCCACCACCCCGTTCCGCCCGGTCATGCTCTCGCACGCCCTCGACGAGAGCGACCTCGAGAAGCTCGACCCCGCCGACTTCACCGCCGAGTGGAAATGGGACGGCATCCGCGTCCAGGCCGCCGCCGACGCCCACGGCCGCCGCCTCTTCTCCCGCACCGGCGACGACATCTCGCGGCGCCTTCCCCGACCTCCTCGAGGCGCTGGACTTCGACGCCGCCCTCGACGGCGAGCTCCTCGTCCGCCGCGAGGACGGCTGCATCGCCACCTTCTCCGACCTGCAGCAGCGCCTCAACCGCAAGACCGTCACCGCCGCCCAGCTCCGCCGCTACCCCGCGCACCTGCGCGCCTACGACCTCCTCCAGGACGGCCCGCGCGACCTCCGCCCGCTGCCCTTCGCCGAGCGCCGCGCCGCCCTCGAGGCGCTGGTCCCCCGCCTCGACCCCGCCCGCTTCGACCTCTCGCCGCTCCTCGCCTTCGCCACCTGGGACGACCTCGCCCGCCTGCGCGCCGCCCCGCCCGACCCGATCATCGAGGGCGTGATGCTGAAGCGCCGCGACGCGCCCTACGTCCCCGGCCGCCCCAAGGGCCCGTGGTGGAAGTGGAAGCGCGACCCCCACACGATCGACGCGGTGCTGATCTACGCCCAGCGCGGCCACGGCAAGCGCTCGGGCTACTACTCGGACTACACCTTCGCGGTCTGGGCCGCCGACGGCACCCTGACGCCGGTCGGCAAGGCCTACTTCGGCTTCACCGACGAGGAGCTCACCCGCATCGACGCCTTCGTCCGCGCCAACACCACCGACCGCTTCGGCCCGGTCCGCGCCGTCCGCGCCGAGCCCGACCACGGCCTCGTCCTCGAGGTCGCCTTCGAGGGCCTCCAGCGCTCCACCCGCCACCGCTCCGGCCTCGCCATGCGCTTCCCCCGCATCTCCCGCCTCCGCTGGGACAAGCCCCCGTCCGAGGCGGACACGCTGGAGACGCTGGAGAAGCTGCTGCCGGGGTGAGGCCCGGTGCCGGACCCCCGCCTCCAGCCCCAGCGCTGCTTGTCCCGGCTTGCGCGGAAACGGAGCGCTGCCGAATTCCGCCTGAGCTCCAGTACGATGATAGGAGGGGGTCCTCTGGCTTGCCGCGACGCATCAATTAGCGTGGGCATAGTCGAACGAATCATGGATGAGACTTCACGATCGCGAAGCAGCACTCGAATTGTATCAAAGACGGTTTTGCCGAGCGCGACTCTTGGGCTTGCAAGTCGATGCAGCTATCCTCCTGGTAGAACAATGATCCCAATGATGTCCGTCGACGGAGTGGAAGCGGCAGAGTTCTCGCGTAATGGTAGGTGCGCACACAAACGAAAATGGCGGCACCGCGCTAGGTCTTCTTTGATGCTCTATCGGCATGATTTTCTATCGTCTCGTTGGCTTGACAGGCGTTATTGGCGTCGCATTCCACAGGGTTCCAGGAACTCGAAAGCTGGGATCGGTTCTGGCGCCGCCGCAAAGCTGTGGCGCCCGACACGCATTAGTCTACGGCTGAGACTGCTGGAGCGAGTGCAGATTGGGGCGCAGTGGCCACGTGCGGCTGGCAGCTGTTGAGAAGGAGGTGAGTAAGGCCGTCGAACACCATTCTAAGAGAGAGGACGGCAACGGGAAGCTATGGCGGAATTTCGAGAAGTGTTGCTTTCAGTGTCCGAAGGAGGACGAGGTCCGCGATCCGCAGAAGTTAGTGATAGTAATGACGAGTTAGACTGTCGTCCGGACTGCAGTCAGTTGTTGCGAAACGAATGAAGCACTCTTCGACTGGTGGCGTTCAAGTTGATCTTGGAGTAAATTAGAGAGAGTTGGGCGCTTAGTAAGTTAGCGTCGTTATGGAGACGGAAGCCGCGGTATTGATCGGAACAGCTTATGCGGAATCGTGGCATTTATAGGCGGAGAGTCGTAACGAATGCGAGCCGCGTATAGTTCGACACATGGCTGACATCAGATGGCTCTCGACGCGCTGTACTCACACGCGGACGCACCCGTCGACCCTGCGTCACCGACCACCCGCTGCTGCATCGCCGGCGGAGAAGCTGCTGCTCGCACATGAACCCCGCCTGCATACCCGCGGCAACTGGCCACGTTCCGCCGGCTATCAGTTGACCGTCAGGCAAATCCGGCCGCGGCCTCCCCTCCGGGGGGCGGACGCGCTTCACGCGCCCGCCGGGGCGCTCCGCGCCCGTTGATACCGCCGTCCGATGTCCCGGCCCAACCCCCCTTCGTCTCCGCGCTCCGCGCTCCGACGAACGGCCCGGCCGAGGCAGGCCTCGGCCTTCGGGCCGTTCGCGGGTCCTGGCCAGTCCGGTGTGGTCCAGACCATATGAGCTTCCGGCTGATCAGACGGTCTCATGCGCCCGCGCATCCGCACAGACGTCTTGCCCGACCGCTAAGATCGTATGGGCGGTTTCCAGCCACTTTCCATACGGATTCCAGCCGCAAAAATCCCTGTTGAAACGGGCGGAAATCGCCTCCTTCCCCCGATGGAAGAGTCGGTCAACCGGCGGTCCTATCAGCGGCGTTAACACTTCCCCGGACTCCGCACGCCAGGCGCGCGAGTCGTGCATAGGTTGTGCACTCAAGTTTTCGCCGTTACCCCTTGCCCTGACGCCTGAATCCGCCAACCTGCCCACATGCCGGCCTCCGCCCCCCGCGTGTTAACCACCCGCTGCTGCATCGTCGGCGGCGGACCTGCGGGCATGATGCTCGGCTACCTCCTCGCCCGCGCCGGCATCGACACTATCATCTTGGAAAAGCACGAGGATTTCCTCCGCGACTTCCGCGGCGACACCGTCCATCCCTCGACCCTCGAGGTCATGGCCGAGCTCGGCCTCCTCGACCGCTTCCTGGCCCGCCCCCACCAGGAGGTCACCCGCCTCACCGCCCGCTTCGGCCCCCGCACCTACACGGTCGCCGACTTCACCCGCCTCCGCAAAACTCCCTGCAAATTCATAGCCTTCATGCCCCAATACCACTTCCTCGACTTCCTCGCCGAGGAGGCCGCCCGCTTCCCCTCCCTCCGCCTCCTCCGCGCCACCGAGGCCACCGATCTCACCCGCGCCGACGGCCGCGTCACCGGCGTCACCGCCCAAGACGCCGACGGCCCGCTCACCGTCGTCGCCGACCTCACCGTCGGCTGCGACGGCCGCCACTCCACCGTCCGCGCCAAGGCCGGCCTCACCGTCGAAACCCTCGGCGCGCCGATGGACGTCCTCTGGTTCCGCGTCGCCCGCCACGAAGCCGTCGCCGGGCCGGAGTTCCTGCAGGTCGGCGGCGGCCACGTGCTGATCTGCATCGACCGCGGCGACTACTGGCAGTGCGCCTTCGTCATCGGCAAGGGTGGCCTCGACCGACAGAAAGCGATGGGGATCGGCGCCTTCCGCGACCTGGTCACCGATATTGCGCCCGAGCTCGCGCCGACGATCGGCGACGTGGGAGACTGGGACGACGTGAAGCTCCTGACCGTGGCCGTGGACCGGCTGACGCGGTGGTCGACGGCGGGCCTCCTCTGTATCGGCGACGCGGCGCACGCGATGTCGCCGATCGGCGGGGTGGGGATCAACCTCGCGCTTCAGGACGCGGTGGCGGCGGCGAACCTGCTGGCGCCGGTCCTGGCGACGCGGGCGCCGAGCGAGGAGGAGCTCGACGCGGTGCGGCGGCGGCGGCTGTGGCCGACCCGCGTGGTGCAGGCGGTGCAGGTGCAGGTGCAGAACCGGCTGATCACCGGCTTTCTCGCCGGCCGCAGCGACGCGCCGCTGCCGATCCGGATCGCCGGGGCGCTGCCGGTGGTGCAGCGGGCGCTGGCGCGGGGGATCGGGATCGGCGTGCGGCCGGAGCACGTGCGCTCGGCCGAGGCCGGCTGACGTACGTGGGAACGTGTGAACACGAGGGTGTTCACGCGTGAACGCATTGAAAATAAAGGAATTAATCTTCAATAAAATCGATTAACCTTTGCGGCCGCGGTCCGAAATGGCCGGTGGGGCACCTTGGGCGGGCCGACCGCGGGCAGGATTTGCCGTTGCCTCGGGCACCTCCCCGGCCTAAGTGCGCCTGGTCTCCTGCGGCGGTCCCGCCGCCTTTCCGGACCCGACGCGTGACAAGGATCACCCCCCTCATCCTGGCGGTGGCGCTCTTCATGGAGCAGATGGATTCCACCGTCATCGCCACGTCGCTCCCGGCGATCGCGGCCGATATCGGGACCTCGCCCATCGCGCTCAAGCTGGCGGTCACCTCGTACCTGGTGGCGCTGGCGATCTTCATTCCGATCAGCGGCTGGATGGCGGACCGCTTCGGGTCGAAGAACATCTTTCGCCTCGCCATCGTCGTCTTCATGGCCGGGTCGGTCGCCTGCGCCTTCTCGGACTCGATCCACGCCTTTGTGATATCGCGGTTCCTGCAAGGGGTCGGCGGGTCGATGATGACCCCGGTAGCCCGCCTCTTGCTGGTGCGCGGCACCCCGCGGGACCAGCTCGTCTCGGCGATGGCCTGGCTGACCATCCCGGCGCTGATGGGGCCGATCACCGGGCCGCCGCTGGGCGGGTTCCTGACCACCTACCTGAGCTGGCACTGGATCTTCTGGATCAACATCCCGATCGGGTTCGTGGGCCTTGCCCTCGTCACCCGCTTCCTGCCCGCCGGCGACGCCCAGGTGCCGCGGCCGGTCGATCCCCTGGGGTTTCCTTCTCGCCGGCGTCTGCTTCAGCGGCCTCGTCTTCGGCATGTCGGTGGTGAGCCTGCCGGCGCTGCCCGTCGCCTGGGGCTATGCCACCATAGCGCTCGGCGTCGCGAGCGGGGTCCTCTATCTCGGCCATGCCCGCCGCACCGCCTTCCCGCTTCTCGACCCGAAGATCCTGCGCTACCCGCTGTTTCGCGCCGGGATCATCGGCGGCTCGACGTTTCGCATCGGCATCGGCGCGCTGCCGTTCCTGCTGCCGCTG
Source organism: uncultured Alphaproteobacteria bacterium (assembly GCA_963798385.1). Lineage (GTDB taxonomy): Bacteria > Pseudomonadota > Alphaproteobacteria > Rhodobacterales > Rhodobacteraceae > Amaricoccus. Next base: position 551,797 of record CAWCTE010000001.1, read on the forward strand.
ATGCTGCAGCTCGGCTTCGGGCTGACGCCGTTCCAGTCCGGCCTCTTGACTTTCGTCGCCGCGGTGGGGGCGCTCAGCTCCAAGTTCGCCGCCCAGTGGGTCTACCGCAGCTTCGGTTTTCGCAGCGTGCTCTCCGCAGGCGTCTTCATCTCCGCGGGCTTCATCGCGGTCAACGCGCTCTTCACCCCGGCGACGCCACCGCTGCTGATCATGGGCCTGCTGCTGGCCGGCGGCGTCCTGCGCTCGATCTGCTTCACCGGCGTCAACGCCCTGGTCTTCTCCGACGTCGACGAGGCCGACGCGAGCCAGGCCACGGCGATCAACTCGGTCTCCCAGCAGATTTCGCTCGCCACCGGCGTGGCGCTGGCGGGCGGCATCCTCGATGTCGCCGGCAAGGTCCACGGGCAGGGCATCCTGCTCGCCGATTTCCACCTCGCGTTCCTGATCGTCGCCGCCGTGGCGGCGCTGTCGGTCTTCGCCTTCATCCGCCTGCCGCCCGACGCCGGCGCCGCGGTGTCCGGGCACCGGCGACCCGCGCTCGCCAGCACCTGAAGCCCCCGATTTCGCTGGCGGAAATCTCGGAATCGAGGCAGGATCACCACGCGTCTCAACTTCCGTCTGATCCGCCGGGGCGGAGCGGCCAGGCCCGGCGGTGGCACCGGCCGCAACGGAGCTGCCTGCAGATGCTGACCGCCATTCATACCGTGATCTGCTTTATCGCCATCGGGCTCGGCATTCCCGCCGTTCGCGGGCTCCTGCATCCCGCGGCGCCGCAGCCCTGGGCCGGCCCGTTCATCGTCGCCGCGATCCTGGCCACCGGCACCGGCTTTCTCTTCCCGTTCCTCGGGGTGACGCCGGCCTTCGGCACCGGCATCGTCGCCAGCCTCGTCCTTCTCCTGGTGGTGCTGGCCCGCTATGCCTACCACCTCGCCGGGCGCTGGCGCGCGATCTATGCCGGCGGCATGGTGATCAGCCTCTACCTGCTGGTCTTCGTGCTCATCGCCCAGGCCTTCCAGAAGGTGCCGACGCTGAACGCGCTCGCCCCGACCGGCAGCGAGCCGCCGTTCGCCATCGCCCAGGTGATCTGCCTCGCCGTCTTCGCCTGGATCGGCTACCGGGCCGTGCGCAACGCCCGGACGCCGATGGCGGTCTGAGCGGCGCGGCTCAGGCCGCGCTTGCCAGTTCGGGCTGCGGCAGCGCGCCGAGGCCCGCCAGCGTCGTCCGCACCGCCTGGTCGAGCGGGGTGTGCGGCTCCGGCCCGATGGTCGCTTCCAGGCGGTCGTTCGGCATCCTGAGCGGTTCCTGCCAGAGGTAGCGCATCTCCACGATCTCGCGGAAGAGCGCCACCGCCGGGCTGGCGAGGCGGATCAGCAGCCATGGCATCGGTCGCACCGGCAGCGCGGGATTGCCGACGGCCCGGCGGATCGCCTCGGTCATGGCGGTGCCGTCGGGATCCCAGTGCCCGCCGAAATGCCAGCGTCCGAAACGCTCCGGCCCGTCGCGCTCGATCAGCCGCGCCATCGCCTCGGCCATGTCGGGGAGGTAGGCCCACTGGTGGCCGACGCCCGGCGCGCCGGGAGAGCTGATCGCCTTCGGCGGGCGTCCCGGCTTCACCATCTGCGCGAACCAGTTGTTGCCGGACCGCGGTCCGAAGAAATCGCCGGCCCGCAGGATGAGGACCCGGGTGCCGCCCTCGGCGGCCGCCTGAAGGCGCCGCTCGAGCTCCACCCGGATCTCGCCTTTGCGGGTCTGCGGATGCTGCGGCGCGTCCTCGCGGAGCGTCGGCCAGGCGTCGGGACCGAAGTTGTAGATCGTGCCCGGCAGCACGATCCGGGCGCCGTGGGCCTGCGCCGCGGCAATGGTGCTGTCGATCATCGGCAGCACCAGGTCTCCCCAGTTGCGGTAGCCCGGCGGGTTCACGGCATGCACGATCACCGCGGCACCCGCCGCCGCCGCGGTGACGTCGGCGGCGCTCATCGCGTCGCCGCCCACCCACTCGAAGCCGTCACGGCCGACCTGGGCCGCCGGGTCGCGGTGGAGCGCCCGCACCTTCCAGCCGCGGGTCTTCAGGGACCGGGCGACCTCGCCGCCGATCCCGCCGGTGGCGCCGAGCACCAGAACCGTCCTTGCCTCCGTCATGGTCGTCTCCTTTCGCAGTCGCCTGGAGACGAACATAGCGGACGGTGCGCCTATACGGAATTGCGGAAGAGCGTGGCGATGCTATACGGAATTCGATGAACGGCACCGAACCGCCCTGGGATCTCTACCGGACCTTCCACGCGGTGGCGAAGGAAGGTTCGCTGTCGGCGGCGGCCCGCGTCCTGGGCCTCACCCAGCCGACGGTGGCGCGGCATCTCGACGCACTGGAGGCCCGGCTCGGGCGGCGCCTGTTCGTGCGGTCGCAGCGCGGGCTGGCCCCGACCGAGGCGGCGCAGCAGATGATGCCCTACGTCGAGTCGCTGGCGGCCACCGGCGCGGCGCTGATCCGGGCGGTGGCGGCGGAGGCGGGCGAGGTCGGCGGCTCGGTGCGGATCACCGCCAGCGAGGTGGTGGGCGTCGAGCGCCTGCCGCCGATCCTCGCGGCGATCCGGCGGCGCCATCCGGCGCTGGCGCTGGAGCTCGCGGTCTCGAACGCGGTCGAGGACCTGCTGCGGCGCGATGCCGACATCGCCGTCCGGATGGTGGCGCCGGCGCAGGAGGCGCTGGTGGCGCGGAAGGTCGGAGTGGCGGAGATCGGGCTCTTCGCCCACGCGGACTATCTGGCGCGGACCGGCATTCCCGAGACGGTCGACGATCTCGTGCGCTTCGATCTCATCGGCTTCGACCGGGAGACGCCGGCGCTGCGGGCGCTCCTGGCCGGGTTCCCGTGGCTCGGTCGTGCCAGCTTCGCCTTGCGCTCCGGCAGCGACATCGCCCAGCTCGCCGCGCTGCGCGCCGGGTTCGGGATCGGTGCCTGCCAGGCCGGGATCGCCGCCCGTGACCCAAACCTCGTCCGGATCCTGCCCGGGGCGTTCTCGATCGCGTTGCCGACCTGGGTGGTGATGCACGAGGACCTGCGCAGCAGCCCGCGCTGCCGGGCGGTCTTCGACATGCTGGTGGAGCACCTCGGCGCCGAACTCGGCTGACCCGGTGCCCATTTGGCGGGCAGGGCGGCGCTCGGCATGCGAAGGATTGACAATGCACGGCAACCCCTGTCCCCTTTTCGGGCAGATGCACGTCGTCCGCCGGGATGGGGCCCGGCCGGGGGACCTTGCCAACAGAGAGGGATAGACGGAAATGATCCTGAAAACGATCATGGGCGCCGCCGTGGCGCTGTCGCTGGCGGTCGCGGCGCATGCCGAGGATGCGCTGGCGCGGGTCAAGGCGGCCGGGGTGATGAAGGTCGGGACCGAGACCGCCTTCGCGCCGTTCGACTTCATCGATGCGGGCGAGCACACCGGCATGAACGTCGATGTCTTCGCCGAGATCGGCAAGGAGCTGGGTGTCGAGATCGAGTGGGTGATGCTGCCCTGGGACGGGGTGCTGCCGGGGCTGGAGAGCGGCAAGTTCGACATGGTCGCGGGACCGGCGACGATCACCAACGCCCGGATGGAGCGCTACCGGTTCTCGGTGCCGATCGCCGAGGCGACGGTGGCGCTGCTGAAGCACGCCGGCGACGACAGCGTCATGAAGCCCGAGGACATCGCCGGCAAGGCGGTGGGCAGCGGCAAGGCGACGGCGCAGCTCGCGCAGCTGCAGGAATACGCCGCGACGCTGCCGGAGCCGGTGGAAGCGAAGGAGTACGTGAGCTTCAACGAGGCCTATGCCGATCTCGCCGCCGGGCGGATCGTGGCGGTGGCGAACTCCTATCCCAACATCGCCTTCGTGGCGCAGGAGCGGCCCGACACCTTCGCGCTGGTCGAGCCGCCGTTCGGGGTGAAGACCTATTTCGGGTTCCCGGGGCGGAAGGACGCGGACTACGCGAGCCTGATGGACGCGATCGACGGCGCGCTCCTGAAGATGAAGGCGGACGGGCGGCTCGGGGATCTGCAGAAGAAATGGTTCGGCGTGACCTTCGAGACCCCCGACGCGCTGACCGAGGCGGCGTTCTGAGCCTGGCCGGCGCGGGCGGGGGATGAGCTGGAAGCTCTTCTGGCTGCTGGTCGAGGCGGCGCGGATGACGGTCGTCCTCAGCGTCATCTCGATCGGCATCCTGGGCTTCCTGATCGGCGTCCTCGTCTGCGCCGGGATGATGTCGAAGAGCGGCTGGGCCCGGGTGGCGGGGCGGCTCTTCGTCAGCTTCTTCCGGGGCACGCCGCTCCTGGTGCAGCTCCTCCTCATCTACTACCTCCTGCCGTCGATCGGTCTCGACGTGCCGTCGGAGGTGGCGGCGGTCGCCGGCATGTCGCTCTGCACCGCCGCCTATCAGGCGGAGATCATGCGCGGCGGCTTCGCCAGCGTGCCGGTGGGGCTGGTCGAGGCGGCGGACATGACGGGGATGTCGCGCTTCGACACCTTCCGGCGGATCCGGTTGCCCATCGCCTTCAAGCTGACGCTGCCCGGGCTCACCAACGAGTGGATCATGATGCTGAAGTCCTCGTCGCTGATCTCGGTCGTCGGGGTGATCGAGCTGACCCGGATGGCGCAGGACCTCGCGGCTTCGACCTATCGGCCGCTCGAGCTCTATGCCGCGGCGGGGTTCATCTATCTCTGCATCAACATCTTGGTGGCGTTCCTCGGCCGCGGGCTCGAGGCGCGGCTGAGCTGGGGACGGACGTGAGCTTCGATCTCGGCCTCGTCCTCTCCTTCGTCCCGCAGATCCTGCGGGGCATCGGGGTCACGGTGCTGGTCTGGGTCGTCTGCTGCACCCTGGGGCTGGCGCTCGGCTTTCTCATCGCCGTCGCCCGGCGCTACGGGCCGCGGGTCGTCGACCTGATCCTGTTCGTGCCGGTGGAGATCATCCGCGGCACGCCGTTCCTGGTGCAGGTGTTCCTGCTCTACTATGGCGGCCCGTTCATCGGCCTCAGCCTCGACAACCTGCCGGCCGGGATCCTGGCGCTGTCGATCTACGCCTCCGCCTATTATTCCGAGCTCTGGCGGGCGGGGTTCGACGCGATCCCGAAGGGCCATCTCGAGGCCGCGGACTGCGTCGGGCTGTCACCGGCGCAGACCATGGGCCGGATCATCCTGCCGGAGATGGCGATGCTGATGCTGCCGGCGATGGTGAACATGACGATCCTGATGCTGAAGGAGACCGCCATCCTGTCGATCATCTCCGTGCCCGAGCTGACCCTGACGGTCAGCGCGCTCGGCACCCAGTACTATGCCTTCGTCGAGAGCTTCACGATCCTGGCGCTGATCTACTGGGCGCTGGTGGAGGCCTGCGGCGCCGCCGGGCGGTACGCGGAAGGCCGGCTGTCGAAGTACCGCTTCGCATGACCCCGGCTGTCCGCACCATCGATCTCGCCAAGGATTTCGGGTCGACCCGGGTCCTCGACGGCATCTCGCTCGAAGCGGCGCGGGGAGAGGTCACCTGCATCATCGGCCCGTCGGGGTCGGGGAAGTCGACGCTCCTGCGCTGCATCGCTTTCCTCGAGGAGGCGACGGACGGCCTGATCGAGATCGACGGCGAGCCGCTCGGCTTCGCACAGGGGCCGTCGGGCGGGCGGGTGCGGCTGCCGGCGTCGGCGATCCGCAGCGTGCGCAGCCACGTCGGGATGGTGTTCCAGCAGTTCAACCTCTGGCCGCACATGACCGCGCTCGGCAACGTCGCGGAGGCACTGATCCGGGTGCAGAAGCGGAGCCGGAAGGAAGCGGAGGCGCGGGCGCTGGCGCAGCTCGAGGCGGTGGGGCTGGCGCACCGGGCCGGGCACTACCCGAGCGAGCTCTCCGGCGGGCAGCAGCAGCGGGTGGCGATAGCCCGGGCGCTGGCGCTGGAACCGCAGCTTCTGCTCTTCGATGAGCCGACCTCGTCGCTCGATCCCGAGCTGACCGGCGAGGTGCTGAACGTGATGCGGGATCTGGCGGGGACGGGGATCACTATGCTTGTCGTCACCCACGAGATCGGGTTCGCCGCCTCGGTCGCCTCGAAGATCGTGTTTCTCGACCACGGGAAGATCCTGGTCGAGGGACCGGCGGCGGAGGTGTTCGGCAAACCGCGGCACGCGCGGATCGAGCAGTTCCTGGAGACCTACCTCGACCGGGGCGCGGCGACGCTGCTCTGACTACCGTGGGACCAGGTCCTCGAGGTCGGGTCGCAGCACGACGCTTTCCTGCTCGTTGGGATCGGTGCGGGCGATGACGACGCTGCAGGGGGCGCCGGAGCGGTTCATCGGCAGATGCGGCACGCCGGCGGGAATGTAGAGCATCTCGCCTTCGCGGACGACCATGTGGTGCTGGAGGCGGTCGCCGTACCACATCTCGGACTCGCCCTGGAGCGCGTAGATCGCCGTCTCGTGGGCCTCGTGCAGGTGCGCCTTCGCCCGGTCGCCGGGCTGGAGGGTCAGGAGGTGCATGCAGATGCCGCGGGCGCCGGCGCTCTCGGCGGAGATGCCGGCGTTGTAGGTGAAGCCCTGCTTGCCGGCGTAGGTCTCGCCGGGGGTGAACTTGCGGCAGACGGGTTTGGTCGTGGATTCCATCGCGGAACGATACGCCCGGCGGCGGCGACGGACAAGGCGCCGGCATTGCGCCTGCGGGAGGCTTCGCCTAAATCGGCGGGACCCTTGGCCGCCGGAGCGAGCGATGCGCCTGACCCAGTATTTCCTGCCGATCCTGAGGGAGACCCCCGCGGAGGCGCAGATCGCCAGCCACCGGCTCATGCTGCGGGCGGGGATGATCCGGCAGGCGAGCGCGGGGATCTATTCGTGGCTGCCGCTCGGCTACAAGGTGCTGCGGCGGATCGAGCAGATCGTCCACGAGGAGCAGCAGCGCGCCGGGCATATCCCGCTGCTGATGCCGACGCTGCAGTCGGCGGATCTCTGGCGGGAGAGCGGGCGGTACGACGACTACGGGGCGGAGATGCTGCGGATCAAGGACCGCCACCAGCGGGACATGCTCTACGGGCCGACCAACGAGGAGCTGATCACCGACATCTTCCGCTCGGCGGTCTCGTCCTACAAGGACCTGCCGCTGACGCTCTACCACATCCAGTGGAAGTTCCGCGACGAGGTGCGGCCGCGGTTCGGGGTGATGCGAGGGCGCGAGTTCCTGATGAAGGACGGCTACAACTTCGACCTGACCGAGGAAGACGCGCTGCACGCCTACGACCGGCACATGGTGAGCTACATCCGCACCTACGAGCGGATGGGGCTGAAGGCGATCCCGATGCGGGCCGACGCCGGGGCGATCGGCGGCGATCATACCCACGAGTTCCTGGTGCTGGCGCCGACCGGGGAGAGTGCGGTCTATTACGACCGGGCGGTGACCGACCTGACGCTGGGCGACCGGGCGGTGGACTATGCCGACCGGGGCGAGGTGAGCGAGATCGTCGCGGCCTGGACGACGCCATACGCCCGCACCGACGAGCGGCACGACCCGGCGGCCTTCGCGGCGGTGCCGGAGGAGCGGCGGGTCGAGGGGCGGGGCATCGAGGTGGGGCAGATCTTCTACTTCGGCACCAAGTATTCCGACCCGATGAAAGCGCTGGTCACCAACGAGGCCGGCGAGCGGGTGCCGGTCCACATGGGCAGCCACGGCATCGGGGTCAGCCGGCTGGTCGGGGCGATCATCGAGGCGAGCCACGACGACAAGGGCATCGTCTGGCCGGAGGGGGTGACGCCGTTCGGGGTCGGCATCGTCAATCTCAAGCAGGGAGACGCCGCAGCGGACGGCGCCTGCGAGGGGCTCTATGCCGGGCTGCGGGCGGCGGGGCTCGACCCGCTCTACGACGACCGCGACGAGCGGGCGGGGGCGAAGTTCGCGACGATGGACCTGATCGGGCTGCCCTGGCGGATCACCGTCGGGCCGCGGGGGCTGGCGAACGGGGTGGTCGAGCTGACCTCGCGGCGGACCGGCGAGAGCGAGGAGATGTCGGCGGAGGCGGCGATGGCGCGGTGCCGGGAGATCTACGCGGGTGTGGTGTGAACGGGATTTGTTCACGCGTGAACGCGTTGAAAACAAACGGATTCATCTTCATTAAAATTCGGTAAACCAAAGGGGGGCTGGCCGGGATCAACCCGTTCGCCGCGCGGTGGGTTCCCGATTGCAGCTTGACCTCGCGGTCCCGCCCCCACACCTTCCGCGCGTTTTGCACCGGAGGCACGAGTTGTCCGCGAGCCCGAAGCCCTTCGCCGCCTTCGAGTGGCAGATCGCCTGGCGCTACCTGCGGGCCCGGCGGCGGGAGGGCGGGATCTCGGTGATCGCCTGGTATTCGCTGGTGGGCGTGATGCTGGGGGTGGCGACGCTGATCGTGGTGCAGGCGGTGATGGTGGGCTTCCGCGAGGAGTTCACCGACCGGATCCTCGGCGCCAACGCCCATGTCACCGTCTACTACAGCCCGGAGGCGGACGCGAACGGCGGCACGAGCCGGCTGATCCCCGATCACGACGACCTCGCGGCGCGGCTGGCGGCGGTGCCGGGGGTGACCCATGCGGCGCCGCTCATCCGCGGGCAGGTGATGATCTCGGCCAACGGGCGGGCGTCCGGGGTCGAGGTGATCGGCATCCGGGCGGAGGATCTGGCGGAGGTGCCGCTGGTGGCGCATCCGGAGAGCGCGGCGGGGGACCTCGGCGATTTCGGCGACGGCATCGCCATCGGCACCGGGGTGGCGCGGGAGCTCGGGGTCGGGGTCGGCGGCGTGGTGACGCTGATCTCGCCGCAGGGGATGGACACGCCCTTCGGCACCCAGCCGCGGATCAGCGACTACACGGTGGTCTACGTCTTCGGCGTCGGGCGCTACGACATCGACCGCACCCGGGTCTACATGCCCTTCGCCGAGGCGCAGAGCTTCTTCGACCGCGAGGGCGCGGCCGACGAGATCGAGGTGATGGTGGAGGACCCGGACCGGGTGGAGGCGCTGGAGCCGGCGCTGGCGGAGGCGGCGGGACCGCGGGGAATGCTCTGGAGCTGGCGGGACGCGTCGGGGGCGTTCCTGTCCGCACTCGATACCGAGCGGCGGGTGATGTTCATCATCCTCAGCCTCGTGGTGGTGATCGCGGCGCTCAACATCATCTCCGGGCTGGTGATGCTGGTGAAGAACAAGGGCCGCGACATCGGCATCCTGCGCACCATGGGGCTGACGCAGGGCGCGGTGATGCGGGTCTTCTTTCTCTGCGGGTCGCTGATCGGCGTGGTCGGCACCGTGCTCGGGGTGATCCTCGGCTGTCTCTTCGTGATCTACATCCGCGACATCCAGGCGGTGGTGGAGTGGGTGTCGGGCGGGTCGCTGTGGAACCCGGAGATCCGCTACCTCACCGAGATCCCGGCGCGGCTGCGGGCCGGGGACGTCCTGGCGGTGATGGCGATGGCGCTGGGGCTGTCGTTCGTGATCACGCTCTTTCCGGCGCGCAACGCCGCGCGGCTGAACCCGGTCGAGGCGCTGCGCTATGAGTGAGGCACCGGCGGAGGTGCTGGGGCTCGACGGCGTCGGCAAGGTCTACAACCCCGGCACCCCGGCCGCGGTCGAGGTGCTGAGCGGCGCCAGCCTGACGCTGCGGCCGGCGAGGTGGTGGCGCTGGTGGCGCCGTCGGGTGCGGGCAAGTCGACGCTGCTCCACATCGCCGGGCTTCTCGACGTCGCCACCGCCGGGGCGGTGCGGCTGGTGGGACAGGCGGCCTCGGGGCTCGACGATCGGGCCCGCACCCGGCTGCGCCGCGACGTGGTGGGGTTCGTCTATCAGTTCCACCACCTGCTGCCGGAATTCTCGGCGCTGGAGAACGTCGCCCTGCCGCAGCGGGCGGCGGGGGCCGGCAGGGTGGCGGCGGAGGCGCGGGCGCGCGAGCTGCTGGAGGCGGTCGGGCTCGGGCATCGGCTCGGGCACCGGCCGGCGGAGCTCTCGGGGGGCGAGCAGCAACGGGTGGCGCTGGCGCGGGCGCTGGCCAACCGGCCGCAGCTGCTGCTCGCCGACGAGCCCACCGGCAACCTCGACCCGGAGACCTCGGCGCGGGTCTTCGAGGTGCTGATGGATCTCGTCCGCTCGACCGGCCTCGCCGCGCTCATCGCCACGCACAATCCCGAGCTCGCCGGCCGGATGGACCGGGTGCTGCGGCTCGAGGCCGGGCACCTGTCGGCGGTGCCGGCCCGCGGTTGACGCCCCCGAAACCGGGCGCGTAGGGTCGCCCGGACCTCTCAAGGATGGAACGAATGCGAAAAGCGCTTGCCGCCTGCCTCTGCGCCGCCACCCTCGCGGCCAGCCCCGCCCTCCCGCAGTCGGCGGAGGAGCCGATCCCGGTGCCGCAGGACGCGCGCGGCGGATCGTCCGGGCCGTCCGGCGCCAGCATGGAGGTCGGCAGCGGGGCGCTGGCGATCGTCGGCTTCGTCACCCTGCTGGCGATCGCCGCCGGGGCCGTCGTCATCAGCAACAACTGACCGAGCAGCGGCGCGCCGCGAATCACCCGCGCCGCGAGCACCACGCCGGTCCTGATCATCGCCATTCGATTGAAGCGCCGGGGCATCGTCCGCGGCGCTTTTGCGGCTAAATCGCTGTCCGGAAGATGGTTTGAGCAAGCTATGGTTGCAAAACGGGAGAAACCGCGCAACTTAAGATAGTCCTAACGCAAATGAGCAGCCACGGTGAGACAGCTCCTGTTCGGTTTCGTCGCCGTCACCGCGTCCGGGGCGCTGGCGGGCGGCATCGACCGCTCCGGGCAACCGGTGGCGCTCATCTTCCAGGACGGAAACTACGCGGAAGCCGGCTGGGGCTACTGGATGCCGGACATGCGCGGCAACGACATGAACGGGACGTCGAGCGGCAACGTCGCGGGCGACATCTCCGACCTCAGCCTCGGCATCAAGAAGGACTTCGGCGAGCGGTGGTCGGCGGCGCTGATCGTCGACCAGCCGTGGGGGGTCGACATCGGCTATCCCGCGGGGCCGTTCGCCTATGCCGGGACCTCGGCCAATTCCCGGTCGGCGGAGCTGACCGGGCTGCTGCGCTACCGGATCGACGAGCGGTTCAGCCTGCTCGGCGGGGTGCGGGCCACCGACCTCAGCGGGAAGGTCGGCCTCGGCGGCTTCGCCTTCGGGCCGCTGGACGGCTATGACTGGAAGGGGGGCCATGACTGGGGCTTCGGCTACGTCGCCGGCGCGGCCTACGAGATTCCGGACATCGCGCTGCGGGTGGCGCTGACCTATTCGTCCGAGACCCGGCACCAGTTCGACGGCAAGGAGGTGTTCCCGGTCGCGGTCGGCGGGGGGACGCTCGACTCCGAGACCGAGGTGGTGATGCCGCAGTCGGTGAACCTCGACTTCCAGACCGGGATTGCGCCCGGCACCCTTGTCTACGGCCTCGTGCGCTGGGTGAACTGGGCGGACTGGACGGTGGCGCCGCCGGGGCTGAAGGCGATGACCGGGCTGCCGCTGGTGCGCTTCGCCGACGACGCCTACACTTACCGGCTGGGGATCGGCCGGCAGATCACCGACCGGGTCTCGGCGGCCTTCGAGATCACCCACGAGACCGCAAAGAACGACGACAAGTCGGCGCTGCAGCCCTACGACGGCTATACCGCGCTGGCGATGGGCGGCACCTATGCGATGCCGTCGGGGATCGAGCTGACCGGGGGGATCTCCTATGCCTTCCTCGGCGACGCGCCGAACGTGGTCGAGAACGGGATCGAGGCGAGCTTCGAGGACAACCGGGCGCTCGCGGTGGCGTTCCGGATCGGCTACCGCTTCTAGAGCGTCTACCCTGAGTACGCTTCTCGCCCACAACCGGTCGTTTAAGCGTCGCCCGCCCGATGACCGCGGCGCGGGCAATTCGGGCCTTGCCCTCAAGTTGGTTCGGTGACGTCGGATAGTTCGTAGCGCCGCGGGCCGCCAGTATTCTTGTAACGAACGCCGGAAAGGGTCATGATGACGCTTACGCAGAGAAAAACTCTGCGAAAGGGGGGGCCAAAGGCAGTTTTCGACAGAATGAACAGGGCGTTGGCGGGCCATGATGCGGAGTGCATGGCACCAATGACTATCTCGACGGCACCCGTGAGGCGGTTTCTTTGGAGGACGGCAGGATCAGCCGGGTAGAGACCGGGGCGACACGCTGGAAATGGGCCGTGGCCGACCCATGGCAGTCTGTCCATATTCAGAGGGAGGGAAAATACGACATGCCGAAACTCATCGCGACGCATGACGTCGACGACGTCGCCCACTGGCTCGCATCGCCGAAGCGGGCAGAGGTGTTCGCGGGCATCGCGACCAACATCCAGACCTACGTAATGCCGGGTGGCGGCAACAAGGTCGCTTTGTCGATGGAGGTCGCCGACATGGGCGCACTCGATGCCATGCTGAAGAGCGAGGCGGGCGCGGCGGCCATGAAGTACGACGGGGTGCATCCCGATACCCTGGCGATGTACGTCGAGGGTTGAGCGCCCGGGCCGTTTGCGAGGGTCCGCTTCGGAGCCGAGACCGTGCCGACGTGCATCCGAGGGCGATTTGCGAGGACAAACCCTAGGCCAGGGTGAGGTCGCGGCCGGCGTCGACGGGGTCGAGGAGCAGGCGGCCGCCGTCCACGGAGAGGACTTGGCCGGTGATGAAGCTCGCGGCCGGCGAGGCGAGGAAGAGCGCGGCCTCGGCGCATTCCTGCGGCTCGCCGGAGCGGCCGAGTGGGGTGACCTCGATCAGCGCGTCGGGCACGTCCTCGATCGACGGCATCGCCTCGGAGAGCGATTTGCCGGGCACGCCGCCGATGGCGACGGCGTTCACCCGGATGCCGTGCGGGGCCAGCGTCAGGGCGAGCTGCCGGGTGAGCTGCTCGAGCGCGGCGCAGCTAACCGAATAGGCCATGAGGCCGGGGCTGGCGCGCTGCCCGAGGACCGAGCTGAGGTTGACGATGGCGCGGTCGGCGGGACCGGGCTCCTCGGACTTCGCCATCTCGATCATCCGCCGGGCGGCGATCTGGCTGAGGCGCAGGTTGGCGACGACGTTCTGGGCCAGCGTCAGCTCGAGATGGTCGGCCTCGGGGTTTAGCGGCTCGGAGGCGACCAGCAGCCGGCTGGCGTTCACCAGCACGTCGATGCCGTCGTAGGCGTCGATGGTGGTGGCCATCAGGTTGGTCATCGACAGCTTCTCGCGCAGGTCGCCGACGAAGGCCTGGGCGCGGCCGTCGAGGCCCTCGTCCATCAGCACCTCGACCTCGTGCTCGAGGCGCTGCTCGTCCATGTCGGCCAGCGTCACCGAGGCGCCGGCCCGCACGAACCGGCGGGCGATGGCGAGGCCGATGCCCCGCGCTGCGCCGGTCACGATCACCGATTTGCCGGAAACTCCGCTCACTCTGCCGTCCTCGCGCTGCCTCGGGATGGCGCGACCTTAGCCGAGGGCAATGCGCGCCGCGAGGGGATTCGGGGGGCCCAAGGTCGGTCGCGATCGCCGGACCTTCGTCCGATGCGGACCGGGGGCGCGGGCGGGTAGCTTTGATTTCAGGCGGCGGGCGTTCCGTCGGCAGGATCGGCAGGAGATGCGAGATGGCACTGAAATCGATGACTTCCAGAGCGGCGATGATGATCGGGGCGGGGCTGCTCTTCGCCGCGTCGCCGGTGGCGATCCAGCATGGGCCGGACGGGTTCACGCTGGCGCCGAGCCAGGCCTTCGCCAAGAACGGTGGGGACGACCGTGGCGGCGACGACCATGGCGGCAACAGCGGCTCGGGTGGCGGCGGGCACGGCAGCGACGATCGCGGCGGCGACGACAACGGCGGCAGCCGGGGCGGAAACGGCGGCTCTGGCAGCAGCGGCTCGGGGAGCGGCGGCTCTGGGAGCGGCGGCTCAGGCAGCAGTGGGTCGGGGAGCGGCGGTTCGGGCAGCGGCGGGTCGGACGACCACGGCAGCGGGGGCCACGGCTCCGACGACAGCGGCCCCGACGATCACGGCAGGGGCGGGCACGGGGCTGACGATGTCGGGTTCGACGACCACGGCGGCTCCTCGCGCGGCGGCGACGACAACGGCGTCGAGGTGGTGCGCGCCGACGGGTCCAAGGAGGAGATCCACGGCGGCCGCTACGAGCGCCAGGACGCCTCGGGGCGGACGGTCGAGGAGCGGCCGGCGACCAGCGCCGACATCGCCCGGCTGACCGGGCCGGCCAGCTCCGGGCGGCGGACCATCGCGGTCGGCTACGTCAAGAAGGTCCAGGCCGTCGGCGGCAACCTCGAGATCCGCTACTCCTCGGGCTGGAAGGAGGAACTCCAGAACGGCCGCTACGAGCTGAAAGACCCGAACAACAACACCGTGGTGGAGCGCCCGGCCCGGCCGGCAGACGTCTCCCGGCTCGAAGGGCTCGCCAGCCGCTGAGCCAAGCTTGAGAACGAGGAGAGGCCCCGGAGCGTGCTTCGGGGCCTTTCGCTTGCCCGGGCCTCAGGCGCCCCAGGCATCCCGGGCGATGAGGGCGGCTTCCACACGGTTGCGGGCCTGCAGCTTCTCCAGGATCGTGGTCATGTAGTGCTTCACGGTCTTTTCCTGCAGGCCGAGGGCGTTCGCCACCTCCTTGTTGCTGAGGCCGCGGGCCACGTGGCGGAGGATGTCCTCCTCGCGCTTGGTCAGATCCTCGATGGAGCCGCCGGGGGCGGGTTCGGCGCCGGCCTGCATCGCCACCAGCACCCGCTGGGCGAGCGAGGGCGAGACGTGGGGATTGCCCGCGGCCACCTCGCGGAGGACGTCGCGCAGGCCGGAGGCGGAGACGCCCTTCAGCACGTAGCCGATCGCCCCGGCCTTCATCGCGGCGAGGACGTCGTGGTCGTTCTCCGAGACCGTCAGCATGGCGATGCGGGTGCCGGGAAACCGCGTCGCAATCGCGGCCGCGGCGGCGATGCCGCCGCCGGGCATCGAGACGTCGAGGAGCGCCACGTCCGGGCGCTCGGTCTCGACCAGCGCGATCGCCTCGCCGGCGGTGCCGGCTTCGCCGACCACGGCGAAGTCGGGGTCCTCGGCGATGCTGCGGACGAGGCCTTCGCGGAAGATCGGGTGATCGTCGGCCAGGACCACGCGGATGCTCATGGGGTTTCTCCTTCGGCGAGCGGCAGGCGCAGGCGCAGGGTGGTGCCGCGGCCCGGGGCGCTTTCGATCTCGAGCTCGCCGCCGATGCTCTCGGCACGGTCGCGCAGGCCGGCGAGGCCCTGGCCGCCGTCGGGGCGGATGCCGACCGCGGCCGCCGGATCGAAGCCGGGTCCCCGGTCCTCGACGGTGACGGTGACTTCCCCCGGCGTGACCTCGACGGCGACGCCGGCCGGTGAGCCCGGGGCGTGGCGGGTGGCGTTGGAGAGCGCCTCCTGGATGAAGCGGTAGGCACAGATCCGCGCCGAGGCATTCAGGCGCGGATCGTCCGGACCGTCGTAGCGCAGGGGGACGGCGCTCTCGGCGTGGCGCTGGTGGGCCTCGACGGCACGCCGGGCCACCTCGCGGAACGGCAAGCGGTCGAGATCGGGCAGCGACAGGCCGCGGGAGATGCTGCGGATTTCGTCGAGCGCGGTGTTGAGGGCGGCCCGGATGCCCTCGGCCTCCTCGCGGCCCGCCTCGGTGGCCGGAAGCACGCGTTCCAGCCGCAGGGCGGCAAGGGCGAGATACTGCGACGGTCCATCGTGCAGGTCGGCACCCACCTGGCGCAACGTGCGCTCGGTCTGGGCGGCGGCGCGGGCGGCGGCGCCGACGGCCCGCTGGCGCAGGTCGACGTTCTGCCGGGCGATGGCGCGGCTGCGTTCCGCCTCGTCCCGCAGGCGGTCCTGCTGGCGGGCGATGGTCTGGCCGCCCGCCCGGACGATGCCGAAAAGCGCCAGGCCGCAGACCCCGAAGACCGCGGCGACGATCAGCCAGCTCTGCCGGCGGGCGGCGGCGAGGTCGTTGGCGAGGGTGGTCTCGACCGCGTAGAACTCGGCCACGGCGATGACGTCGCCGGACCAGACCTCGCGGATAGGGCTGTAGATCTCGAGAAGCGGCAGGCCGAGGGCCGCCTCCGGGGCGTTCTCCTCGTCGGTCAGGTCCTCGAACCGGGCCGAGACCGTGCCCTGCCAGGCGGATTCGAGCGGCGCGTCCGGCGGCAGCGTCGTGCCGATGATCGACGGGTTGAGGGCATAGACGATGGTGCCGCCTTGCTTCCAGATCTTCATCGAGACGATGCGACGGCCGAGCGGCGTGCCCTTCATCACCTCGTCGAGGGCCCGCATCGCCGGCTCGGACAGGATGTCCTGCCGGGAAAGCTCCTGGCTGAGGGGCGCGATGAAGCTCTCCATGTAGAGCGCAGTGGCCGAAGCGGTGTTGTCGATGACCGAGCGTTCGATCCGCCGGGTGGTCCAGATGCCGACGGTCAGCATCGCCGCCAGCATGACCACGGCGCCGGCCAGTCCGAAGCGGTGGACGAGGGGAAGGCCGTGCCAGTACCGGACCGCGCTCACGAGGATCACCTTTGAACTCCTCGCCCGTTATAGCGGCGGTGGCCCGCGGCGGAACGGACTTTGGTCTGAACGCGCCGACTATTGAGGTAAATGCCGCTCAGCCCCTAGAACGGGGCATGGACATGGAGTTCGACTTCATCATCGTCGGCGCCGGCACCGCCGGGTGCCTGCTCGCCAACCGCCTGAGCGCCGATCCGGGCGTCCGGGTGCTCTTGATCGAGGCCGGGGGCACGGACGCCTATCACTGGGTGCGGATCCCGGTGGGCTATCTCTACTGCATCGGCAATCCGCGCACCGACTGGATGTATTTCACTCAGGCCGAGCCGGGACTGAACGGCCGACGGCTGCGCTATCCCCGCGGCAAGCTCCTCGGCGGCTGCTCGTCGATCAACGGCATGATCTACATGCGCGGGCAGGCGCGGGACTATGACGCCTGGGCGGAGCTGACCGGCGACGAGGACTGGTCGTGGGAGCGGAGCCTCCCCGACTTCCGGGCGCACGAGAGCCACTGGCGGATGGATGCGGGCGGCGATCCGGAGACCGCGCGCTTCCACGGCGGCGACGGCGAGCTGCGGGTCGAGAAGCAGCGGCTGAAGTGGGAGATCCTCGAGGCCTTCGCCGCGGCCTGCGAGGAGGCCGGGATCCCGGCGCGGGCGGACTTCAACGACGGCGACAACGAGGGCGTGGGATACTTCGAGGTGAACCAGCGCGCCGGGTTCCGCTGGAACGCGGTGCGGGCGTTCCTGCGGCCGGTGGCGGCGCGGCGGAACCTGGTGGTGCGCACCGGGGCGGAGGTGGCGCGGCTGCTGCTGGCCACCGGCGCCGAGGGCGGCCTCGGCTGCGGCGGCGTGGTGCTCGTCGACGGCAGCGAGCTCGCGGCGCGGCGCGGGGTGATCCTCGCGGCCGGGGCGGTGAACAGCCCCAAGCTCCTCCAGCTCTCCGGGCTCGGGCCGGGGGCGCTCCTGCAGGGCCACGGCATCGAGGTGAGGGCGGACCTGCCCGGGGTCGGCGCCAACCTGCAGGATCATTTGCAGATCCGCAGCGTCTACAAGGTCTCGGGCGGGGCGCTGACGCTGAACGAGATCTCGCGCGGGGCGCTGGGCAAGGCGCGGATCGCCCTCGAGTACGCGCTGAAGCGCACCGGGCCGATGAGCATGGCGCCGAGCCAGCTCGGGGCGTTCACCCGCTCGGACCCGGGCCGGAACCACGCCAACGTCGAGTTCCACGTCCAGCCGCTCAGCCTCGATGCCTTCGGCGAGCCGCTGCACGCCTTTCCGGCGATCACCGCCAGCGTCTGCAACCTCAACCCGACGAGCCGCGGCAGCGTCGAGATCGCCAGCGCCCGCCCCGAAGACGCGCCGCTGATCCGGCCGAACTATCTCGCCACCGAAGCGGACCGCAAGGTGGCGGCCGACAGCCTGCGGGTGACCCGGCGGATCTGCGCGCAGCCGGCGCTGGCGCGCTATGCGCCGGAGGAGTGGAAGCCGGGGCCGCAGTACCAGAGCGACGCGGAGCTGGCGCGGCTCGCGGGCGACATCGCCTCGACGATCTTCCACCCGGTGGGCACCACCGCCATGGGCCGCGACAGCGACCCCGAAGCGGTGCTCGACCCGCACCTGCGCCTGCGCGACGGCCGCGGCGGCCGGGTGGCGGGGCTGCGGGTGGTCGACGCCGGCGCCATGCCAGTCATCACCAGCGGCAACACCAACGCGCCGGTGCTGATGATGGCGGAGAAGGCGGCGCGCTGGATCCTCGCCGACGCCTGACCGCTAGACCAGGATCCCCCACCAGCGCAGGGTCATGGAATAATGCGCGTCGATGGCGGCGACCGTGGCCTCGGCGTCGCGCCGCTCGAGGGCGTCGATGATGGCGAGGTGCTCGCGCATCGCCGGCACGATCCGGTCGGGCAGGAACGGCCGGGTGTTCTGGATGACGGCGATCCGGTCGCGGTTCACCCGGTAGGTCTCCGCGACCAGCGGGTTGTCGAGGCCGGCTGGCCAGCGCATCGTGCAGGGTGAGGTCGGTCAGCACCGCGCGCCGCGGCAGGTCCGGGGTCATCTCGCGCTCGACCGCGGCGATCAGCGCCTCGTGGCTGGCGCGCAGCGCCGCGAGCGGCACCTCCGTTCCGCGGGCGATGAGCCGCCGGGCGCCCTCCTGGTCGAGGATCGCGCGCAGGTCCATGCAGTCGCGGGTGATCTTCGGCCCGGCATCCATCACCACCACCCCGCGCTTGGGCAGGACGCTGACGATGCCGCGGGCCTCGGCGCGCTTCACCGCCTCGCGGGTGGCGGCGAGCGGCAGGCCCAGGGTCTCGACCAGCCCGGGCATCGAGACGAACTGGCCGCTGGCGAGGCTTCCGGCACGCAGCACCTCGATCAGCCGCGCATAGGCGCGATCCGCCAGCAGCGGATCGGTCGCGGGGGTCGCGTCCATCACCGTCGTCTCCTCCGTGTCCGGCCGATTTTCAGGATTTTCCATAAGGTGTTTCTTGGAACGGCACGTTGCATGTTTAGACAAATATCACCTAACATGCCAGATACACCTCCAGAGGCCGACAATCAAGAGCGCATCCTGGAGGACCCCGGCCGGCTTGGCCGACGCTTCAGCGAAAGGAATTCCGCATGCCCGCCTTCCTGAAATCCCTGTTCGGACAGGTGATGGTCGCGCTCGTCCTCGGCGTGGTCGTCGGAATCGCCTGGCCGGACCTCGCCGCCCAGCTCAAGCCGCTCGGCGACGGCTTCATCCGCCTCATCAAGATGGTCATCGCCCCGCTGGTCTTCGGCGTCGTCGTCCATGGCATCGCCGGTGCCGGCGACCTCAAGAAGGTCGGCCGGGTCGGGATCAAGTCGATCGTCTACTTCGAGGTCGTCACCACCATCGCGCTCGTCCTCGGCGTGGTCATCGCCTACGTCTTCGGCCCCGGCCACGGCATGAACGTCGATCCCGCCTCGCTCGACGCCAGCGCGCTGGGCACCTACGCCGAGCGCGCCAAGGAGATCCACGGCGCCGCCGACTTCATCCTGCACATCATCCCCTCGACGATGATCGGCGCCTTCGCCGAAGGCGACATCCTCCAGGTGCTGGTGATCGCCGTGCTGTTCGGTGCCGCCCTGTCGCTGATCGGCGAGCGCGGCCGGCCCGTCGCCCAGCTCATCGAGATCACCACCGACGTGCTCTTCAAGATCATCGGCTTCATCGTCCGGCTGGCGCCGCTCGGCGTCTTCGGCGCCATCGCCTATACCGTCGGCAGCTTCGGCGTCGGCTCGCTGCAGCAGCTCGGCTCGCTGGTCATCCTCTACTACCTCTCGGTGCTGATCTTCGTCTTCGTCATCCTCGGCACGATCATGCGGCTGGCGGGCTTCAGCATCTTCAAGTTCCTGCGCTACCTGCGCGAGGAGCTGATGATCGTCTTCGGCACCGCTTCCTCGGACAGCGTGCTGCCGCAGATCATGCGCAAGCTCGAGCACATGGGGATCAAGGACTCCACCGTCGGCCTCGTCATCCCGACCGGCTACTCGTTCAACCTCGACGCCTTCTCGATCTACCTCACCCTGGCCACGGTCTTCATCGCCCAGGCGACCAACACGCCGCTCGCCTTCACCGACCTGCTGCTCATCCTCGGCGTCGCGCTGCTGACCTCGAAGGGTGCGCATGGGATCCCCGGTTCGGCGATCGTGGTGCTGGCGGCGACCCTGTCGGCGGTTCCGGTGATCCCGGCGATCGGCCTGGTGCTGGTGCTCTCGGTCGACTGGTTCATGGGCATCGCCCGGGCGCTGGGCAACCTGATCGGCAACTGCGTCGCCACCGTGGTCATCGCCGCCTGGGAAGGGGACATCGATCGCGACCGGGCGCATCGGGTGCTCGACGGCACCCACGAGGATCCGGACGAGACGCTGCTGTTCGAGCCCGAGCGGGCGTGAGACCGGAGGGCGGCGCCATCCGCCGCCACCGCCGGGCTTGCGTGCTTTCGGGGACGCAGGCGCCTGAGAAAGCTGCCGGCCCGAAGGCGTGCGATTGCAGTCGGACCGGCCCGGCGTAGTCTGAGGGAAAAAGGGCGGACGCTCCCGGATCTGCCTGCTGATGGAACAAGGAGACAAGCCATGACCGATGTCGTCCACGAAATCGCCTCCCACGACGGGGCGCTTTACAACGAGGACCTGGCACCCCTGCCGCCGGGCAAGCGGCACTGGGGTGCGTTCGAGATCTTCAACGTCTGGAACAACGACATCCAGAGCCTCTTCGGCTACACCCTGGCCGCGTCGCTGTTCATCTCCTACGGGTTGAACGGCTGGCTCACCTTCGCCGCGATCGTGGTCGCCGGCTTCATCGTCATGGGCCTCGTCAACCTCACCGGCCGGCCAAGCGTCCGCTACGGCATTCCCTACCCGGTGATGGCGCGCGTCGCGATGGGCGTCCAGGGCGCGAAGTTCCCCGCGCTCGTCCGCGGCATCGTCGCGATCTTCTGGTACGGGGTGCAGACCTACTTCGCCTCGACCGCGGTGGCGCTCCTCATCAACTCGCTCCTCGGGATCGAGGGCGGGACGGAATTCCTCGGCATGACCGGGGTGGGCTGGGTGTCCTACGCCATCGTCTGCGTCTTCCAGGTCGGGCTCTTCATGATGGGGATCGAGTGGGTCGGCAAGTTCCTGAACTGGGCCGGGCCGTTCGTCTACGCGGTGATGATCGCGCTCCTGATCGTGATCTGGTGGAAGGCCGGCGGCGCGCTCCTGACCGAGGTCGGCAACATCTTCCAGGCGCCGGGCGAGGCCGAGCGCAGCACCGTCATGGGCTTCATCGCCGTCGTCGGCACGATGATCGCCTACTTCGCGGCGGTGATCATCAACTTCGGCGACTTCTCGCGGTTCGTGAAGACCGAGGGCCAGATGCGGACCGGCAACTTCTGGGGCCTGCCGGTGTCGATGGCGTTCTTCTCGTTCATCGCGCTGTTCATCACCGCCGGCACCGTGGTGATCTTCGGCGAGAAGCTGACCAATCCCGCCGACATCGTGGCGCGGGTCGACAACATCTGGCTGACGGTGATCGCGGCGATCACCTTCTTCGCGGCGACGGTGGGCATCAACCTCGTGGCGAACTTCATCCCGCCCGCCTACGACCTCGCGAACCTCGCGCCGTCGAAGATCACCGCCAAGACCGGCGGCATCATCACCGCGGTCATCGCCTTCTTCATCGGCGCGCTCTGGGTGACGGTGATCAGCCAGATCGGGATCGCCGGCTTCGTCGACACCCTCGGCGCGCTGCTGGCGCCGCTCTACGGCATCCTGGTGGCGGACTACTACCTCATCCGCAAGCAGCGGGTGAACCTGCAGGATCTCTTCAGCAGCGACCCGGCCGGGGCCTACTACTACGACGCGGGCTGGAACAAGAAGGCGATCGTCGCCTTCGCCATCGCCGCGGTCTTCTCGGTGGCGACCGTCTGGATCCCGGCCTTCGCCGCGCTCTCGGGCTTCGGCTGGCTGATCGGGGCGGCCCTCGGCGCCGCGCTCCACGTCTTCCTGATGCGCCAGCACAGCGCCGGCCACACGGCGCGGGCGCAAGGCACCGGCTTCCACTGAAGCCGGCGCGGGATCGCCCTACTTGCGGGCGATCCCGAGATGGGCGGGGGCCGCGAAGGCCACCGCCCCGTCCGGACCGGCAAAGGCGCGCAGCTCCTCGCGGGCGGCGCGCTTGAGCCTCCGGTAGCCGTCCTCGTCGATGGCGTCCGCGAGGGTCCAGCCCTTGACGTCGGTCCTGACCCAGTCGTCGATCGACGGGAAGCGGGCGGTGCCGGGGAGGGTCTCGATCCGCACGTCCGGCAGGCCCGCCGCCGTGAAGGCGGCGGCGAAATCCGCCGGGTCGCCGAGGACGAACGGCGCCTCGAGGCCCGCGGCGATGTCGGGGCCGAACAGCCGGTCGAGAAGCCCGATCATCTGCCGGTAGCCCGGCGAGCGCTCGGCGGAATCCCAGACCGCGACGACGAGGCGGCCGCCCGGTTTCAGCACCCGCCACATCTCGCGCAGGGCGCGGCTGCGGTCCTCGAAGAACATCAGGCCGAACTGGCTGACGACCGCGTCGAAGTGGCCGTCGGCGAAGGGGAGCGCCTCGGCCATGCCCTCGCGCCAGTCGATGGCGGGATCGCTGCGACGGGCGACGGCGAGCATCCCGGCGTTGCGGTCGAGCCCGGTGACCGTGCCGGCGGCGCCGGCCCGGCGCCGGGCCTCGCGGGTGAGGGCGCCGGTGCCGCAGGCGACGTCGAGCACCGTGTCGCCGGGCCGGATGCCGGCCGCCTCGGCGACCCGGGTGGCGAACTGGCCGAAGAGGGCCGGAACGAAGAACGTCTCGTAGACTTCCGCGGCGGCGGTGGAGACCTGTCCGAGTTCTGCGCTTTCCATGGGCGATCCTCCGTCTCTGGGGACGGACCCATCATTCGGATCGCAGGGACGGGCGGCTAGTGCAGGATTTGTAGTACGTCTCGGGGCCCGGGTCGTGGTATGCTCTGCGCATGCGGACCTATGGCCAGTTCTGCCCGGTGGCCAAGGCGGCGGAGCTCTTCTGCGAACGCTGGACGCCGCTCGTCATCCGGGATCTCGCCGCGGGCGCGACGCGGTTCTCCGAGCTGCAGCGCGGCGTGCCCTTGATGTCGCCGACGCTCCTCTCCCGGCGACTGAAGGCCCTGGTGGCGGAAGGCGTGGTCGAGCGGCGGCCAGCGGGGCGCGGCTCGACCTACCACCTGACCCCGGCCGGGGCGGAGTTCGTCCCGCTCGTCGAGGGGCTCGGCGCCTGGGGCCAGCGCTGGTCGCGGCGGGAGCTCGCGGATCACGAGGTCGACCTCGGGCTGCTGCTCTGGTCGATCGAGCGGGCGGCGCGGGGCGATGCCTTCGGCCACGACCCGGCGGTGGTGCGGCTGGAGCTCACCGACCAGCCGGAGAACAAGGGCCTCTGGTGGTTCCTGAACGAGGGGACGCATTGCACCCTCTGCCTCTCCGACCCCGGCTTCGAGGTCGATCTCTACCTGGCCAGCACCCTGCGCGACATGATCCGCCTGGTCCGCGGCGACGTCTCGCTGGCGGCGGCGCTGGGTGCGGGGCGGCTGGAGGCGATCGGCACCGCCGCCGCGCGCCGGGCGCTCGGCGACTGGCTGAACCTCGGGCCGCTCACGCGGATCGAGCCGCGGCGCACCGGCCGGCCCGAGGAGTCGAGGCCTGACCGAGGGCTCGGTCAGGCCGGAAGGGAGCTGGGTCAGTCTTCCGTCAGCTCGTAGCAGTCGAGCGCGATCCCGTTGACCATCCGTCGGTCGCCGCCGCCTTCGCGCGTGTTGAGGCGCATGCCGGTCGCCACCCGGCCCGGCGGACAGTTCACCGCCGTCTCCCAGTCCTGGTCCGGGCCCCGATCGCTGCCGTTGCAGTTCGTCCGCTCGAAGTAGCGCGAGCCGGTGCCGACCTCGCTGCAGGACTTGGCGATGACCTTGGGTGTGTCGGTGCCGCAGAGCCGGTAGTCGTGACCGGAGATCTTGATCACCTGGGAGCATTCGGCCGGCTCGTAGTAGATGGCCTCGGCCCCCAGCATGCAGCCGGCATCGGCGGTGATGAGCTGGATGCCCTTGACCTTGTCGCCATCGGAATTGAGGCAGATCCGCACCCCCGTCACGAACGAGCCTTCGGGCACCGTCAGCTGGGCCTCGTCGCCGTGGCCGCCGTCGCACCGGTCGTAGGTCATCGAGGACGGCGCCCCGGTGGTCACGTCGCTGAAGTTGACCCGCAGGTAGCAGGGGTCGTTGCCGGCGGTGGCGCGGCTCTCGCCGGCCACGATGCCCGTGATCGCGTCGTTGGTCGGGCCGGTCTTGACCAGGTTGTGCTTCACCGAGGCGCTGGGCCCGGAATAGCCCGTCGTGGTCGGCTTGCCCCGGAGCTCGGCCTGTCCCGCGGCCGCAACACCGCCCAGGCTGGCCGCCCACAGCGTGAACACCAGGATACGACCCACTATACTGTAAACACTCATGGAGGAGTCCTTTCGACGTTCGTTCCAACGCGCCAAGGAACGGGCGGACGGCCCGCTGATCCTCCCCGAGTTCGTCGTTCCGTACAGGCGACATCCCGGCCTGTCGCCGGGTTGGTGTAAGAAGGCGCGTCGCCGTACTTATCGGACCACGCCGGAAATTGGCGCCGTCCTCTGCCCTCCGTGCGTTCGGAGATGTCTCGTCGAGGCCCGGAGCTGCCGGTAATTTGCAGCCTCCTGACGACGGCCCTTATAGCAGCAATCGACTGATCGCGGAAGCCGCAATCGCGCCGGACCCGGTCAGGGTCCGTCGCCATGAAAAAGGCCCGGCGCCTCGGGATCGAGGCGCCGGGCCCTGAAAGCTTACCCGTGGGGGTTCGTGGCGGACGTCAGACCGATTCTTCGATCCAGCCCTTCAGCGACGCCTTCGGCGCCGCGCCGGTGCGGTTGGAGATCACCTCGCCGTCCTTGAACATGAACAGCGCCGGGATGCCGCGCACGCCGTACTTCGCCGGCAGGTTCGGGTTCTCGTCCACGTTGACCTTGGCCACGATCAGCTTGCCCTCGTACTCGGAGGCGAGCTCCTCGAGGGCGGGACCGATCATCTTGCAGGGGCCGCACCACTCGGCCCAGAAGTCCACCAGCACCGGGACGCCCGCGTCGAGCACCTCGCCCTGGAAGGTCTTGTCCGTCACCTTGACCGTCGCCATTCACTGGCCTCCGTGTGAAACGCAAAAGCTGAAATCGGAAGGTAACCTAGGTAGCCCCGGCGGAGCGGTCAAGGACACCCGTGTGCCGCAGGCTTGCCCCCGCCGGGCGTCCGTGCCAAGCGTGGCGCAGATTCCCACGGTGACGACCATGACCTCCACCTCGCTCGGCGGCCCGGCCGACCCGGCCGCGACGCGGACCGCCTTCGCGGTCCTGGCCGCGCTCAGCCTCTGCCACATGCTGAACGACACCATCCAGTCGCTGCTGCCGGCGATCTATCCGGTGCTGCAGGAGAACTACGCCCTCACCTTCACCCAGATCGGCGTGCTGCACTTCGTCTTCCAGGCCACCGCCTCGCTGCTGCAGCCCGCGGTCGGGCTCTATACCGACAAGCGCCCGATGTTCCGGCTCTCGACCCTGGGCATGGGCGCGAGCCTCATCGGCCTCCTCATCCTCGCCTACGCCAGCCACTACTGGGTGCTCTTGCTGGCGGCGATGGCGATCGGCATCGGCTCGTCGATCTTCCACCCGGATTCCTCGCGGGTGGCGCGCACCGCCTCGGGCGGGCGCTACGGCTTCGCCCAGTCGTTCTTCCAGGTGGGCGGCAACACCGGCACCGCCATCGGGCCGCTCCTCGCCGCCTTCGTGGTGCTGCCGTTCGGCCAGGCCAGCATCGCCTGGTTCTCGGTGCTCGCACTTCTCGGCATGGTCGTGCTCTGGAACGTCGGCACCTGGGCCCGGGCCCGGTACCGGCAGGCCCGCGCCCGGGCCGCCGCGCCGGCCACCTCGCCGCTGCCGACCCGCCGGGTGATGGGGACGATCGCCATCCTGGCGGTGCTGGTGTTCTCGAAATACATCTACCTCGCCAGCCTGACGAGCTACTACACCTTCTTCCTCATCGAGCGCTTCGGCGTCTCGGTGAAGCAATCCCAGCTCCTGCTCTTCGTCTTCCTCGCCGCGGTGGCCGCCGGGACGCTGGCCGGCGGGCCGATCGGCGACCGGGTCGGCCGCAAGGCGGTGATCTGGGTCTCGATCCTCGGCGTCCTGCCGTTCACCCTGGCGCTGCCGCATGCCAACCTCGTCTGGACCGCCATCCTCAGCGTCGTCATCGGCCTCGTCATCGCCTCGGCGTTCTCGGCGATCCTGGTCTATGCCCAGCAGCTGGTCCCGGGCCGGGTGGGGATGATCTCCGGCCTCTTCTTCGGCTTCGCCTTCGGCATCGCCGGCATCGGCGCCGCCGCCCTCGGGGTGCTGGCGGACTGGAAGGGCATCGTCTTCGTCTACCACGTCTGCGCCTTCCTGCCGCTCCTCGGCCTGCTCACCGTCTTCCTGCCCGCCGACACCGAAATCCGGCAGCGCTGAGGCC
Organism: uncultured Alphaproteobacteria bacterium; assembly: GCA_963798385.1. Taxonomy (GTDB): domain Bacteria; phylum Pseudomonadota; class Alphaproteobacteria; order Rhodobacterales; family Rhodobacteraceae; genus Amaricoccus. The sequence continues at coordinate 578,367 of CAWCTE010000001.1, forward strand.
GGCGCGCGCCCCAACCGGCCCTTCGGCAACCCCGCCTCGACCTGGTGCATCCTCCGCGCGAAGCCGAATCGCGCGGAGACCCTGCCATGCCCGATACCATCCACCTCGTCGCCCTCGCCGACATCGCCGACGACGCGCTCCCCCGCGACCGCACCGGCCTCGACGCCCGGCCGCTCGAGGAGCTCCGGAACTCCATCGCCGCCAATGGCCTCCGGATGCCCGTCGAGCTCTTCGAGATCCCCGAGGCCCGCCGCCACCTCCACCCCGGCAGCCGCTACGGCATCATCTCCGGCTTCCGCCGCGTCGCCGCCTTCCGCGCCCAGCTCGAGGCCACCGGCCAGGACCGCTACGCCACCGTCCCCGCCTTCCTCCGGGCGCCCGCCGACAACGCCGCAGCCCTCGCCGCCATGGTCGAGGAAAACGAGAATCCGCGCCGATATCTCGCCTTGGGAACGCGGCCATGTGCTGGTGCTGGCCCGCGACTGCGGCACCTTTGCCAGCGTCGACGAGGCCATCGACCGCCTCTACCCGCAGGCCGATCGGATCAAGAAGATCCGCCTGCGCAACCTCGCCACCGTCTACGAGCACCTGGACGGCGTCCTCACCAGGCCGGAAACGCTGTCGCTGCGCAAGCTCCTGCGCCTCGCCACCGCCTGCAACAAGGGCTTCACCGAGCTCGTCCTCATCACCCTCGACGAATCCCGCGACAAGGATCCCGACGCCCAGTGGCGCCTCCTCCAGCCGGTCTTCGCCGAAGCCGAGCAGGCCGAGGATCCGGACACCACCGGCACCCCGGTCCCCACCAGCTACAACCGCGGCCGCCCCCGCCGCGTCGTGCGCCTGCGCAACAACCTCATCGTCCGCCGCGAGGTCACCCGCGACGGCTACGTCCTGCGCTTCACCGGCAAGGAGGCCCGCAGCTCGCTCCTCGACGAGGTCCTCGACAACATCGAGCAGCTCTACGGCACCTGAGCCGCCGCGCCGACAGCGGCCCGCTTCGGCCGAAGGCCTAGGCTTCGCTGCGCCCTGCCGACGGCCACTCGCGGCACCAGGCTCCGCACCTCACGCGCGCCGGACGCATCCTTCGCGGTGCCGCCGCCACATGCCGGATTCTGACCGTCGGCAAAATCCGGCCGCGGACGCCCCTGCCGGGGGCGGCCGCGATTCCGCGTCCGCCGGGGCGCCCGCGTCCGGATGCAACCGGCGGTCCAGGCTGCACCCCCCTTCGCCTCCGCGCTCGCGCGCTCCGGCGAACGGCCCGGCCGAGGCAGTGCCTCGGCTTGTCGGGCCGGGACTCGCGGGCCAGAGGCCCGCTTCGGTCGAACGGCCAGCCTTCGCCTCGGGTCGCGGACCACCGCTTCCGGCCCACAACCGTCATTGCCACGCTGACGAGTGAACGACCGCGCCGAGCCCGAAGCGGGCGAGAAAGGATTTCGGCGTCCGCTACGCGCAACTTCCGAACCCGGGGGACGCGTATCCTGTGCGCCCCACGTGGTCGGTCTCGCGACGCCCTCACTCCTCGACGCGCGTGATCGCCGGCGGCGACCAGGACCCGTTCAACACCTCGTCCTTGGGCCAGTAGAGGCGCATCACCATGTAGATCGGTCCGTCCGGCGCCGGCAGCCAGTTCGCCTTCTGGTCCGGGTCGGTCGGTTCGTCCTTCTGGATGTAGAGGGTCAGCGACCCGTCCGCGGCCGTCTTCAGGTCCGGCAGCATCGGCGAGTTGACCAGGTATCGATCGATCGGGTTATCGACGAGTAGCTGCGTCTTGCCGTCGTACATGGTCACCGACCAGAAGGCGTTGACCGGCGGGAACGCGTCCTTGGGGAAGGTGAGGGTGTATCTGGACGTGCTGCCGTCGAGCGGCTGGCCGTCGCCGTCGTGGCGCGTCAGCGGATAGACCGCTTCGGCCGGGTCGTTGCCCAGAATACCCGCGACCGCGACCCCGGCGCGCTGCGTCCAGTCGCCGGCGTAGTCTGCCCGGTCGCCGATCCCCGAGGTTATGACGATCCAGCCGTTGACCAGCTTGCCCATGTTTTCGATCTTGGTCTTGATCGCCGCTTCGGCCGCCGCGCCGGCCTCGGCCATCGCCGCCTTGTCGGCGTCGCTGAGCGCGATCGTCGGGAACGGCTTGCCGGATTCGATGCCGATCGTGGCGAATTTCACGCGGAGCGGGTCCTCGACAGCCGCCGGGCCGGTCGGGGGAGCGAACTGGAGCAGGAAGGGCAGGTAGCTCAGGACATCCTTCCTCTCGGTCGACGGGTCGATCGCCGGCCAGTCGATGGCGGCCGGCGCCGCAGGGGCCGGTTCACCCAGGAAGGCGGACAGCGGCTTGGCCTCGTACTTGGCCTGGATCGCCTTCACGTTGTCGATGTCGGCCGCGTTGAAAAGCTGCGTCCGGTAGACGGCGAGCGCGAATTCGGTCTCCGAGGTGAAGACCTTCTCGACGCCTGCGGGCGTGTCGCCCGTCCAGTCCGGGCCGGCGACGGCATAGCAGCCGGCGCCGTTGCCGGTGGTGCGGCTGCCGATATAGCCGAAGTTGAAGGTGTACTGGGACGTCAGCTGAATCGCGTAGTAGCGGTCCTTCTCGATCTCCGGCACGCACAGCACCACTGGCTCTGCGCGCAGATCGAGGAACAGCCAGGAATAGGGCGTATCGCTGTTCGGAGTGACGATGGCGGTGTCGGCGGGCGTGTAGACCTGGGGTTCGTTCTTGATCGTGTTGAACGGTGCCTTGTACTGGCTGGACTCCTTGTCCACCGCGTATTGGTACATGATCTGGTAATACATCGACATCGGCAGGCCGTAGATGATGGCCTCCTCCGAGATGGACTTGATCTCGTCGGTCGTTGGCGCGGTCTGAGCCGACGCCGTGCTCATGAGTACTGCGACCGCTATTCCGGTGGTTGCGTTCCGCACGATTGCTCGCGTCATCTCGGTCGTTCTCCGTCTTGTTGGGTATGTCGGCAATTGGCCCACGTTCGGGGGGCAACGTCACTCAGACCGCTCCGGCCAAGATGGCGACCGAACTGCTCCCGAGGCCTTACGCGGTCTCGATGAAGCAGGGAAGCTGCAATGTCCAAAAAAGGGCGGTTCCGGTCGGATGGGTTCCGACCGGGTAGTGGCCGCAGAGTCCGCATCTCGGTCGTTCCGGCTCGCTCCGTCGGAAGTCCGCTCTTGGCGCAAAGGTGCCAGAGGTCTATCGCATCTGGCGACGCCGATTAGCCGAATTTTATTGAAGATTAATCGCTGTAATTTCAATGCGTTCACGCGTGAACACCCCCGTGTTCACACCCCCGAGCCACCGGGCGGCTCCAGGATCAGTTCCGCCCGAACAGCCCCTGCAGCACGTTCTGGACCACCGTCTTCACCGCCGTCTGCACCCCGGCCACCGGCGCCGGGAGCTGCCGGGAGGCGACCGGCGGCTCCGGCGTCCAGGTCGGCAGCGGCTGGACCGGCAGGCCGTCCTCGATCCGCGTCATCGTCTCGCGCCAGACCTCCGCCGGCAGCCCGCCGCCCGTGGTCCCCGAGAGCGGCGTGTTGTCGTCATAGCCCAGCCAGACCCCGGTGACGTAGTCGGCGGTGAACCCGACGAACCACGCATCCCGCGCCGCCTGGGTCGTCCCGGTCTTGCCCGCCGCCGGCCGCCCGTCCGGCAGCCTGGCGCGCGCCCCGGTGCCATGGTCGACCACCTGGCTCATCATCCAGACCAGCTCGCCCGCCGCCCGGTCGTCGAGCACCCGGAGCGGCGCCGCCGCCCCGCCGCGCATCAGCACCGTGCCGTCCGCCTTGCGCCGCAGCTCCCTGACCCCATAGGGCGTCGCCCGCATCCCGTGGTTCAAGAACCCCGCATAGGCGCCGGTCATCTGCAGGAGCGTCGCCTCCGACACCCCGAGCGCCAGCGCCGGCCCGTCCGCACCCGCCGTCGGCACCCCGAGATCCTCCGCCACCGCCTTCACCCGCGCCCGCCCGGTCGCCTCCGAGACCCGCACCGTCGCGGTGTTGACCGACTGCGCCAGCGCCTCGGCCAGGGTAATCTCGCCCCGGTAGGTGCGGGAGTAGTTCTGCGGCGACCACTCGCCGGAGCCCGGGACGTAGAGGGTCAGCGGCGCATCCAGCACCGGGTCGTAGGGATTGGCCCCCGCCTGCAGCGCCGCCGCGAAGACGAACGGCTTGAACAGCGACCCCACCTGCCGCTCGGCCATGGTGGCGCGGTTGAACTGCCCCTCGCCCGCCCCGAGGTCGCGCCCGCCGATCATCGCCCGCACCGCGCCGTCCGGCGACATCACCACCACGGCGGCCTGCACGTTCGAGCCCTTCTTGAGCTTGGTGTCGAAGACCGACGCCATCGCCTGCTCCGCCGCCCGCTGGACCCGGGGATCGAAGGTGGTGACCACCTCCACGTCCTCGGTCGTGCGCCGGGTCAGGAAATCCGGCGCCGACGACATCACCCAGTCGGCGAACGCCCCGCCGGCCCGCGCTGCCGCCGCCGCCGAAAGCTGTGCCGGCTGCGCCTTGGCCACCGCCGCCTGCTGCGGTGTCAGGTACCCCTGCTCCTCCATCAACCCGATGATGATCTTCGCCCGCGCCTGCGCCCGGGCGAGGTCGTTGGTCGGCGCGAACCGCGACGGCGCCCGCAGCAGCCCCGCCAGCATCGCCGCCTCCGCCGGGGTCACGTCCGCCGCCGACTTGCCGAAATACCGCTCCGACGCCGCCTCGAAGCCGGTGGTGCTGGCGCCGAGATAGGCCCGGTTGAGGTAGATCGACAGGATCTCGTTCTTGGAGAACTTCCACTCCAGCGCCAACGCCGCCGGGATTTCCTTGATCTTGCGCTCCAGCGTCCGGCTGTTGTCGAACCAGATGAGCTTGGCGACCTGCTGGGTGATCGACGAGCCCCCCTGCACCGTCTGCCCGGCCCGCAGGTTCACCAAGAGCGCCCGAGCCGTCCCCTGCAGGTCGATCCCGAAATGCCAGTAGAACCGCCGGTCCTCGGTTGCGACGATCGCGTTGATCAGATCCGGCGACACGTCCGCCGCCCGCGTCAGCCCGAGCTGCTGCCCCCGCCACGCGAAGGTCTCGCCCGAGGTGTCGATCAACGTAACCGACCCGCCTTCGCGCGGGTCGAGCAGATCGTCGAGATCCGGAATCTGGCTGACGTAGTACATGGTGGCCAGCGCCAGCACCACGGCGCCGAAAATCGCGCCCCGCAGGCCCACCCACCAAATCACGCGCAACAGCCGGGAGAAAAGCGCCCCCACCATACTCCTCACCAGACCCCGCCGCGGCCGGGCCTTCCTGCGTTTCTTGCCTGTGCGGGCCATGCCCTGTTCGTTCGTCTGCTCGATCTTGCGACCAATGGTATCCGGAACGCCCTCCGGACGCCAGCCATAGCGCAAGTCGGTCCGGCCGGTGTGCCACGATCGTGTTCTGCCCAGCCGGGCGGCAGAAATTAACGCGTCGGCAGAGATTGCCTACAAATTGGGCAGGTTTTCAGCCCGGCCTCGGCAGCCCCGCAGATTTCACCCGCGATATCCGGCGCTTACTCTTCGTCCAGAGAGTTGGCACGAAACCTGCTTTGCCGTTCATTGGCGCGGGTTCGCGCCCACAGGAAACAAGGACGAGGCCTATTCATGAAATTGATCATAGCCGTGATCAAACCATTCAAGCTCGAAGAAGTGCGCGAGGCGCTGACCGCGCTCGGCGTGCAGGGCCTGATGGTGTCGGAGGTCAAGGGCTACGGGCGCCAGTCCGGTCACACGGAGATCTACCGCGGCGCGGAATACGTCGTGAACTTCGTGCCGAAGATCAAGCTGGAGCTGGTGGTGACGGATGCGGCGGTGGCCCAGGTCGTCGAAACCCTCGCCGCGACGGCGAAGACCGGCAAGATCGGCGACGGCAAGATCTTCGTACTTTCGGTCGAACAGGCCCTGCGGGTTCGCACGGGCGAGACGGGCGAGGAAGCCCTGTGATCGAACCCCAAAACCTCAATGCAAGGAACAAATCCATGAGACTGTTGTCCAAGCTGCCCTGGCTCGCGCTGGCCCTTGTGGCCGCCCCGGCCTTCGCCCAAGAGGCGACAGACGCCGTTCCCGCCGACATGGTCGAGGAGGTTGTCTCCAACCTCAACGCCGGCGACACCGCCTGGATGCTGACCTCGTCGCTGCTGGTGCTGTTCATGATCCTGCCGGGCCTCGCGCTGTTCTACGGCGGGCTGGTGCGCTCGAAGAACATGCTGTCGGTGCTGATGCAGTGCACGATCATCACCGCGGTAGTGATGGTGATCTATGTTCTCTACGGCTACTCGATGTCCTTCGGCGGCTCGGAGAGCGCCTACTGGGGCGGGCTCGGCAAGATGTTCCTGGCCGGGGTCACGCCGGATTCGGAGTTGGGGACCATCCCGGAGCTGGTCTTTGTGGCCTTCCAGATGACCTTCGCCTGCATCACCCCGGCGCTGATCGTCGGCGGCTTCGCCGAGCGGATGAGGTTCTCAGCGGTGGTGCTGTTCGTGATCCTGTGGGTGACGGTCGTCTACTTCCCGATCGCCCACATGGCGTGGGACGCGGCGGGGCTCTACTTCAACTGGGGCGCCTACGACTTCGCGGGCGGCACGGTCGTCCATATCAACGCCGGAATCGCGGCGCTGATCGGGGCGATCTTGGTCGGGCCGCGGATCGGCTACCGCAAGGAGGTGATGGCGCCGCATTCGATGACGCTGACCCTGGTCGGTGCGGCGATCCTCTGGGTCGGCTGGTTCGGCTTCAATGCAGGCTCGGCGCTCGGTGCCAACGGGGCGGCGGGGCTGGCGATGATGAATACCTTCGTGGCCACTGCCGGCGCGGTGTTGTCCTGGGCGGCGCTGGAGGCGATCATGCGAGGCAAGGCCTCGATGCTCGGTGCTGCTTCTGGCATGGTGGCCGGGCTCGTCGCGGTGACGCCGGCGGCTGGGTTCATCGGGCCGGTGGGCGCGATCGTCCTCGGCATCATCGCCTCGGCGTTCTGCTACTTCTTCGTGCAGGTGGTGAAGGAGAAGTTCGGCTACGACGACAGCCTCGACGTCTTCGGCGTCCACGGCATCGGCGGGATCGTCGGCGCGATCGGCACCGGGTTCCTGGCGTCGACCTCGCTCGGTGGCGTCGGTTATGCCGAGGGCGTGTCGATGGGCGGGCAGGTCATCGTCCAGTGCAAGGCGGTGGGGGTGACAATCATATGGTGCGGGGTGATGTCGCTGATCCTCTACAAGCTCGTGGACATGATCGTCGGCCTCAGGGTCGCGCCGGAGACCGAGCGCGAGGGCCTCGACCTGGCCGAGCACGGGGAACGGGCCTACGTCTACTGACGATCTCGAGGGGCGCGCGTCCTGCGGGCGCGCGCCCCGCTCCCTGCCATCCGTCCTGCTTGTTCGGTCCAGCCGAAGAGCGGTTGCGTGATGCCAGCCAGTCGTAAAGGATGCCGTCGATGAAGCTGATCGTCGCCGTGATCAAGCCGTTCAAGCTCGAGGAGGTGCGCGAGGCGCTGACCGCCGCGGGCGTGCAGGGGCTGATGGTTTCGGAGGTCAAGGGGTACGGCCGGCAGTCCGGGCATACCGAGATCTACCGGGGTGCCGAGTACGTGGTGAACTTCGTTCCCAAGGTTCGGCTGGAGCTCGTGGTGCCGGATGCGGCGGAGGCGGCGGTGGTCGAGGCAATCGCGCGGTCCGCACGGACCGGCAAGATCGGCGACGGCAAGGTCTTTGTTCTCGACGTCGAGTTGGCGCTTCGGGTCAGGACAGGGGAGACCGGCGACGAGGCGCTCTGACCGGCGCGGGGTGTTCACGCGTGAACAATTTTTATCCCGTTGATAATAAAGGGATTCATCTTTAATAATCTTTGGTAAAGAGGGCGCTTCCCGCCAGGGTGACGCGGAGAAATCCGCTTGCCGCGCGCCGGTGGGGCGCCTACATCGCCCCGCGGAGGGGCCACGATGAGCAAGTCACGCAGCATCTTCGAGGACGTGGGCGAGAAGACCGGCGTCACCGCCGCTCCGGTAGCGGCGCGGCGGCCGTCGGGGAACCGGCAAGGGGTCGCGGTCTGGCTGTCGATCCTTTTCGCGCTGGTCGTCGCGATGATCGTGGTGGGCGGGCTGACGCGGTTGACCGAGTCCGGCCTGTCGATCACGGAATGGCGGCCGATTGCCGGGGCGATGCCGCCGGCCGATGAAGCCGCCTGGGCGGCGGAGTTCGAGAAGTACCAGGCCTCGCCGCAGTACGAGGCGCTGAACCAGGGCATGACGCTGCCGGAGTTCAAGCGCATCTACTGGTGGGAATGGGGCCACCGGCAGCTCGGCCGGGTGATCGGTGCGGTTTGGGCGCTGGGGTTCCTGTGGTTCGCGGTCCGGCGGCGGATCCCGCCCGGCTGGGTGCCGCGCCTGATCGGGCTCGGGGTGCTGGGCGGCCTGCAGGGGGCGATCGGCTGGTGGATGGTGCGCTCGGGGCTGGCGGCGGGAATGGACTCCGTCGCGTCCTACCGGCTGGCGATCCACCTCGGCCTCGCCTTCGCAATCCTCGGGCTGATCGCCTGGTACGTGTTGCGGCTCGGCCGGACCGAGGCAGACCTGCTCCAGGCGCGGCGGCAGCGTAACGACGGTCTGGTGACCTGGGCGACGGTGCTCCTCGGGGTGGCGTTCTTGCAGATCGTGCTCGGCGCGCTGGTGGCCGGGATCGATGCCGGCCGCAGCTATACCGACTGGCCGCTGATGGGCGGGCAGGTCTTTCCCGATGCCGCGCTGACATTAGAGCCGGCCTGGACCAACTTCCTGGAGAACCCGGCGCTGGTGCAGTTCAACCACCGGCTGGTGGGCTATCTGCTGTTCGTGCTCGGCGCCGTTGCCTGGCTGCGCAGCCGCAGGAGCGCGCTCGGACACGTCCGCGGCGCGTTCGCGGCGATGATGCTGATGCTGGCGGTGCAGGTTGCGCTCGGAGTGACGACGGTGCTCCACGGGTCGCCGTGGTCGATCGCCATCGTCCACCAGCTTGGGGCGGTGGCGCTCTTCGCCATCATCGTCCGTGCGCGGTTTGCTGCGCTCTATCCCAAGGCGCAGCGGATCGCGCGGGGATAGGCGCCGACGGGCGAAAGAGAAAGGGCGCGCCCTGAGGCGCGCCCTTCGATCTCGGCGGGTTTCCCCGGTCAGCGCTTGGAGAACTGGAAGCTCCGGCGCGCCTTGCGCTTGCCGTACTTCTTGCGCTCGACCACGCGGCTGTCGCGGGTGAGGAACCCCGCGGCCTTGAGGGCCGGCCGCAGGCTCGGCTCGTAGAGGGTCAGCGCCTGGCTGATTCCGTGCTTGACCGCGCCGGCCTGGCCGGAGAGGCCGCCGCCCTTGACCGTGGCCATCACGTCGAATTCGCCGGCGACGCCGGCGACGCTGAACGCCTGGCCGATCACCATCTGCAGCACCGGACGGGCAAAGTAGACGTTCATCTCCTTGCCGTTCACCACCACCTTGCCGGAGCCCGGCTTGATCCAGACGCGGGCGACCGCGTCCTTGCGCTTGCCGGTGGCGTAGGAGCGGCCGAGGCTGTCGCGCTGTGGCTCGCGCTTGGGGGCCTCGTCGGCGGCGGGGGCGGCGACGGCGTCGCGCAGCTGGTCGAGCGAAGTGAGATCAGCCATCGTCAGGCGCTCCGGGTGTTCTTGGGGTTGAGGACCGAAAGGTCCACCACTTCGGGGTTCTGGGCGCCGTGCGGATGCTCCGCGCCGCCGTAGACCCTGAGGTTCGACATCTGCTTGCGGCTGAGCGGCCCGCCGGGCAGCATCCGCTCAATCGCCTTCAGGATCACCCGCTCCGGGTGCTTGCCCTCGAGGATCTGCCCCGCGGTGCGATGCTTGATGCCGCCGGGATAGCCGGTGTGCCAGTAGTAGCGCTTGTCGGCCCGCTTGTTGCCGGTCATCTGCACCTTCTCGGCGTTGATGACGATGACGTTGTCGCCCATGTCCATGTGCGGCGTGAACGTCGGCTTGTGCTTGCCGCGCAGGCGCATGGCGACGTGGGTCGCGAGCCGCCCGAGCACGATGCCCTGGGCGTCGATCAGCACCCACTTCTTGTCGATGTCGCCCGGACGGGCGGAAAAGGTCTTCATCTGAGGTCGGTCCCCGTTTTCGGTCCGCGGGGTTCTGGCCGAGATTCGCCGTCGCGTCAATCGCCCAGCGTCGGAATAATGTCCGTAAAAACAGCCGCTTGAAAATATGGTATTAGAATACCCCATCCCGGTCGGGTGCCATCGCCTCGATCACCCCGGTCAGCTTCAGGATCGTGTAGAGAATGGCGAGCCCGCCGACGATCCAGAGCGCCCGCCGCGCGAGCGGCGAGCGGGTGAGCAGGACCACCACCACGAGGGCAGCCACGACAAGGCCGAGGTACCGAAGCATGGCGCCCACTATGACCGGCCGCCGGCCATCCGCAAGCGCCGGGGGCGTGCAAGAGATGACGCGGAAAGAACGCTGGTGACGCCGGCCGGCGTCTCCGCCAAAATCCCCGGCGCGCCGCACTCCCGGGCGGTGCGCCGGGGGACCCATCGTGACACCAGCACCCGAAGCGCCGCGAAACCCCGACCGGCTCGCCGTGGACATCGCCGTCCGGCTCGGGCTGCTGGCGGTCTTCAGCTATTTCGCCCTGGAGCTGCTCCGGCCGTTCCTCGCGCTCTTCCTGTGGTCGCTGGTGCTGGCGGTGGCGTTCTACCCGCTCTTCGACTGGCTACGGAGGAAGCTCGGCGGGCGCGGGCCGTTAGCGGCGATGCTGGTGACCGCGGCCGGGCTCGCCGTGGTGCTCGGGCCGGCGACGGTGCTGATCTCGAGCCTCATCCACAGCCTCGAGGCGATCGCGCACCATTTCGGGCCCGGACGCACGCATCTGCCGCCACCGCCGGCGCTGCTGGCGAAAGTGCCGGTCGTCGGCGAGGCGCTGATGACCACCTGGGCTGGCGCCGCCTCGAACCTCGAGGCCTTCCTCGCCCGCTACAGCCACGCGCTGCTGCCGGCGGGGGAGTGGCTGCTGCGGGTGATCACCCGGCTCGGGGGCAGCGTGGTGGTGATCCTGGCGGCGGTACTGGTCTCGGGGTTCCTGCTGGTGCCGGGGCCGCGGCTGGTCCGCGTCTGCCGGGCCTTCGCCACGCGGGTGGCGCCGGGGCACGGCTCGGACTTCGTCGACCTCGCCGGAGCCACCATCCGCAACGTCGCCCGCGGTGTCCTCGGAATCGCCACCATCCAGGCACTGCTGGTCGGGCTCGGGTTGATCGTCGCCGGCGTGCCATCGGCGGGGCTGCTGAGCCTGGTCTCGCTGGTCCTCGCCATCCTGCAGATCGGGGTGCTGCCCTTGGTGGTGCCGCTGCTGGTCTGGGCGTGGTTCCACTTCGACACGGTCCCGGCGCTGGTTTTCACCGTCTACATGATCGCGGTCGGCCTCTGCGACAGTCCGCTCAAGCCGCTGATGATGGGCAAGGGGCTGCGGACGCCGCTGCTGGTGATCCTCGCCGGGGTGATCGGTGGGACGCTCACCTATGGCCTGGTCGGGCTCTTCCTGGGGCCGATCCTGCTGGCGGTCTTCTACGACTTGGTGACGTTCTGGATGGAGGATCCGGCGGCCCGCGGCGGGATCGAGTAGGTGAGGCTGGCGCGGGCGACGGCGTCAGCGACTCCGTCGGAAAAGATCAGGACGTCGCCGACCGAGAGGCTGCGCCCGAGCTTAAGCACCCGCGCCTCGGCGACGAGATCGCCAGGCCCGGGCTTGCGCATGAAGTCGATGGCGACGTTCGTCGTCACCGCCAGCGCCTGCCGCCCGATCAGCGCCAGCGTCGCCATGTAGTAGGCGCAGTCGGCGAGGGCGAACATCGCCGGGCCGGACACGGTGCCGCCGGGGCGCAGGTCGGCCTCGGTCGCGCGCATCCGGACCTTCAGGCGGCCCGGGAGCATCTCCAGCACCTCGAAGCGGTGGCCGAGCTGCGGGAAGACCTCGGCCATGTAGGCGTGCATCTCGGGGATGGTGAAGCGGAGCTCCATGCCGGGCCTTTCCGTGGCGACCGAATTCGGGGCAGACTGGCGCGGCCCGCAGGCGACCGCAAGGGAGGTGGCATGGCCGAGGATATCCTGCTCCGTGCCGACGAGGGCGCGATCGCGACGCTGACGCTCAACAATCCCGAGCGGCTGAACGCGCTCTCCGACGCGATGCTGGACGCGCTTGAGGCGGAGCTCGCGGCGCTGGCGGGGGACGGGCGCATCCGGGCGGTGATCCTGCGCGGGGCCGGGCGGGCGTTCTGCGCCGGCCATGACCTGCGCGAGATGACCGCGGCGCGGCAGGCCGAGGACGGCGGGCGGGCGCGGTTCCAGGCGCTTTTCGAGAAATGCGCCCGGGTGATGATGGCGGTCACGAGGCTGCCGCAGCCGGTGGTGGCCGAGGTGCACGGCATCGCCGCCGCCGCCGGCTGCCAGCTCGTCGCCACGGCGGACATGGCCGTGGCGGCGGAAGGCACGCGCTTCGGGGTCAACGGCGTCAACATCGGGCTGTTCTGCTCGACGCCGATGGTGGCCCTGACCCGCAACATCGGCCGCAAGCGCGCCTTCGAGATGCTGACGACCGGCGCGTTCGTCGAGGCCGAGGAGGCCGCGTCCATCGGCCTCGTCAACCGGGTGGTACCGGGCGACGACCTCGGCGCCGCCGCCCGGACGCTGGCGGAGACTGTCGCAAGGAAGCTCGGGCCGGTGGTGCGGATCGGCAAGCGCGCCTTCTACGAGCAGGCGGAAATGCCGCTCGAGGCGGCCTACGCCTATACCGGGGGGGTGATGGTGGAGAACATGATGCGCGAGGACACCGCCGAGGGGATCGGCGCCTTTCTCGACAAGCGCACGCCGGAGTGGCGGCAGTAGCCGGGCCGCCCTACCCGCGCGAGGCGGTGTGCCACTCGCCGAAGGCGTTGGCCGACATCGGCCGGCCGAAATGCCAGCCCTGGCCGTAGTCGCAGCCCCAGCTGGTGAGGAGCGCCCGCTCGGCCTCGGTCTCGATGCCCTCGGCGACCATCCGGTAGCCGAGGTCGCGGCCCATGTGGACGATGTTCGAGACCAGGCGGCCGGCGAGGCTGTCGGCCTGGACGCCGCGGACGAGGCTCTGATCGATCTTCAGCGTGTGCGCCGAGAGCCGCGTCAGGTAGCTCATGTTGGAATAGCCCGAGCCGAAGTCGTCGATGGCGATGGAGAAGCCCAGGTCGCGCAGGGTCGCCAGCCGGTCGAGGATCAGCCCGCCACGGGCGGCGCTGACGCCTTCGGTGATCTCGAGCTCGATGCGCGCCCGGTCGAGGCCGCGGGCGGCGCAGCAGAACAGCAGGTACTCGACGAAGTCCGGCTCCTCGAGGTTCTTCGGCGAGATGTTGACCGCCAGCGACATGTCGATGCCGTCGCGCTGCCACATCGCCGCCTGCCGGGTCGCGGCGTCCACCACCCAGCGGGTCAACGGCATCACCAGCGCGGTCTTCTCGGCCAGCTCCACGAACTCGCCGGGCGAGACGGGCCCGAGCAGCGGATGCGTCCAGCGCAGTAGCGCCTCGGCGCTGACGCAGGCGCCGCTGTCGAGTGTCACCTTCGGCTGGTAATGCAGCTCGAGCTGGCCCTCGGCGTCGAGGGCGTGCTTGAGGTCGGACAGAAGCCTGAAGGCACGGCGGTGCGCCTCGTCGCTCTTGTGGTCGAACCAGGCCCAGCCCTTGCTGGAGCCGCGGCTGTCCTGGGCGGCCGAGAGGGTCGCGCGCAGATCCTCGCCCGGGCTGCCGCCGGCCCGACCCATTTCCTTGAGGCCGATGCCGATGCGGGTGTCGATCGGCACGTCCTCGCACATGATCGGCTCGCGGAAGGCGCCGATGATCCGGTCGATCATCGCCGGCGCGTCGGGCTCGGCGTTGCCGGGCAGCCGGAAGGCGAAGCTGAGCAGGTTCACGTGGTAGATCGCGGTGCCGGGGCCGAGTATGTCGACGAGGCGCTGGGCGCCGGACCGGATGAAGGCGTCCGAGCGCGTATGCCCGAGCACCCGGAGGATCTCGTTGAAGGCCTGGGCGTCGGCGAGGGTGAGAAGCACCAGCGTGGTGCGGGCGTTGCCCCAGTAGTTGGCGTCCTGAAGGTATTGCCGCCGGTTCGGCAGCGACGTGATCGGATCGAGTCGGCCCGGCTCGGGCCGGCGCTCCTCCATCCTCCATTCCCGCAGCGCAGCCAACGCCATGAGCAATCCCCCGCTCTCGCCCGGAACCTCGCGGTCCCGCCCCACCGGGGGAGTTGTGTCAGAGCGCCTATAACATCGGGTTAATCGCCTCAGCCGGCGCCGCTGGCCCTGGCCTTGTCGGCGACGCTGGCCAGCTCCGCGTCCTCAACCTCTGGTTGTGAAGGCCCCGACTGGGGTTTGGAGGCCGGGGCGGATGGCGGTTCGGGCGCGGGCGCGGGTTCGGATTCCGCCGATTCGGGGGCGCCGGGGCCGACGATGAGCGGCAGCAGCGACGAATCGGCCAGGCCGGAATCCTCGGGATGAGTCGGGGTTTTCCAGTCGAGGGTGTCGAAGGCGCCGCAATTCTCGCAAACCGGCGTCCAGGCGGCGTGGGTATGGGTGCAGTTGCCGCAGATCCACTGCGGACCGCGCGAGGCGCCGAGCGCCTTGGCCAGCCAGCCGCGCACCACCTCGTCCGGGGCGCCCTGGCCGCGCTCGATCGCCGCCATCAGCGCCAGGCTGCGGGTGGTGGGCTCGGTTTCGGCGAGATCGCCGAGCGCCTTGCGCGCAGCCGGAAAGTCCTCGGCCGCCAGCGCCAGCTCGGCGTCGAGGAGGCGGCTCTCGACGTGGCCCGGGGCCGCGGCGATCAGCGTCCCGAAGCGCTTGCGCCGGGCCTCGGGAGTCTCGTCGGGCTCGATTGCCGCGAAGGCGGCGGCGAGATCGGGGTGCGGGGACGCCGCCCAGGCGGCCGTCAGGGTCTTGGCGGCCTTGCGCTTGGCGCCGTTGCCGGCATGGACCCGCGCCGCCAGGGCCGCCGCCGGCACCAGCGTCGGGGCCAGGCGGTTGGCCTGGAGCGCCGCCTCGTTGCCGCGGGCGGTGTCGCCGGCGGCCAGCGCCGCGCGGGCATCGGCGAGGGACAGCACCGCGTCGCGGCGGACGCCGATGTCGCGGGGCAGGAGCCGGGCATGCATCGAGGCGGTGAGCGTCTCCCGCGCCCCGGCCCAGTCCTCCTTCTTCGACTGAAGATCGAAGAGCGTGCGCAGCACCCGCTCGTTGTCGGGGCGCAGCGCGAAGGCCTTCTTGGCCAGCGCCATCGCGGTGTCGGTGTCGCCCTCCTCGATCTTCAGCCGGGTCAGGCCCTGCAGCGCCAGCGGCCGGGTGCGGTCGTTGGGCAGCATCGCCTTGTAGGCCTCGTAGGTCTTTGCCCGGTCGCCGCTGAGCTCCGCCGCCTGAGCCGAGAGGAGCCGGGTGAGATCGGGGCGGTTGAGCAGCTTCTCGGCCTTCGCCGCCTGCCGGGTGGCGGTGTGCAAGTCGCCGGTCGCCGCCGCCACCAGCCCGTCGCTCAGGGCGTTGAAGCCGCGCCGCTCCCGGCTGCGGGAGAAGTAGCGGCTGATCGCCGTCTCGTCGCCGAGCAGGAACCGCACCACCGCCGCGAGAAAGCCGATGATCTTCAGGATCACCAGCGCCACCACGATCAGCACCGCGAGGCCGAGGATGAAGCCGATCGGCGAGACGAAGAATTCGCGGCTGCCGAAGGCGATCTTCACCTCGCCGGGGGTCTCGAGGATCCAGTTCGCCGCGAAGGCGAGCACCGCGGCCAACGCGAGAAACAGCAGTATCTTAAGGATCGACCACAGCATCGCGCACCCCCCTCTTCACCCTTACACTAGTTCGCGGCCTTGTCCCCGGCGCCGAGGGTCGCGAGCGCCGTCACCGCATCGGCGCGCAGGCGCGCGGCGTCGAGCCAGCCGGACATCGCGGCCGCGGCCTCGGAGGGCAGGTCCTGGGCCTCGTCCAGCACCCCCTTGAGGTCGTCCTGGCGCAGGTGCTCCTCCATGCGGGAGAGCACCGCGTCGGTTCCCATCCCCTGCTGCGGCGTCAGCGACCGGCTCGCCACCTGTGCGGCGAGGTAGGCCCGCGAGCGCGCCATCACCCCGTCCCCGGCGCTGGCGAGGATGCTGGCGCGGATCGCGGCATGGGCGGCGTCCGGATAGCTGTCGCGGAGCTCGGCCATGGTCTCGACGCCGCCGGGGGCCGCCGCCGCCAGGCCCTCCGGCACGGCCTCGTGAGTCTTCAGGCGGTCGAGCGAGTCCGCGAACGGCTGGCCACTCGCCACCGCGGCCCGGATCAGCGCGATATCGGCGTCGGTCTCGGCGGCGGAGAGCGCGGTGTTGGCCTGGGCCTGGACCTCGCCGACCTTGCTCTGCGCCGTCTGGATCTGGCGGTCGGCCTCGGCGGCGACCTCATCGATGCGGGTGGCGAGCGCCGCCACCTTGTCGCCGAGCGTGCCCATCTCGGCGCGCAGGCCGTCGACCTCGCCGCGGTAAACGTCGATCTTCTGCACCGCCTCGTCGTTGAGCTGCCCGGAGGCTTCGGTCGCGCCGGAGAGCTGGTCCTTGAGGGTGCCGAGCTCGGCGGCCTGGCCCTGGAGCGTGGAATCGAGCCGGTCGAGCCGCTGCCGCACGTCGGCGCCGTCGTTCGTCTTCAGCGCCTCCTGCAGGGCGCCGATCTCCGCGGAAAGCTTGGCGTCGGAAGCGCCGACCGCCGAGGCGATGCGGGCGTCGATGTCGTCGGCGGGCTTGAGCTCGGCAAGCCGGGTCTCGACCCCGCCGATCTGGCCTTCCACCCGCTCCCGAAGTGCGGCGATTTCCGCTTCCGCGTCGCTCCGGCCGGGGGTGAGCCAGTCGGCAACCGGCGCGAGCCCCGAGGGCAGGAGCGGTGCCAGGCGCGGCGCGCCCCAGATGCCGAGCGCGGCGCCGGCGATCAACAGCAGCAGGACGGTCAGGAGCCGGGCGGCGAGCGACATCCCCTCCTCCTCGTGATGCTCTTCCGCGAGGTCCTCGCGCGCCTCGGCGGCAGCGGGTACGGGGCCGGGTTCGGGCGCAGGCGCGGCTTCGGGGGCCGGCTCGGCGGCCGCCTCGTCGACCGTCACGGTCTCGACCGTCTCGACCGGTGGCTCCGGCTGGACGGCCGGCTCGGATTCGGCGCCGGCCGTGGGCAGGGGATCGGGCGCGCCCTCGGTGGCGTCGGACCGGATTTCGTCCCCGGCTCCGCCGGTTTCCGGCGTTACGGGATCGTCCTCGGTCGCATCGGCTCTCCTCTTGGGCATCGATCCTCGTCCTGCTCGAGTGGGCGGCGCAAGGCATACTAGGGCAAGCGTTTTGGGGTAACAAGCCGATGGCCGGCCGTTTGGTTGCGCTGCGTCAGAGGGCCGCCAGCGCCGCCAGCATCCCCTCCCGCGTCGGCTGGGCGGCGATGCGGCGGTGCCCGACGCCGACACCCGCCAGCGCCGAGTCGGCCGCTGGACTGAGCGACACCACGGTTGCGTCCGCCAGAGTCCAGTCTGCGGCGCCTTCGGCGAAGAGACGCGCGGTCCGGGGCGAGAAGAACGCCAGCACCTCGACGTCTCCCCGTGCCAGAAGCGACCGCACCTCCGGCACGACCGGACACGGCCGCTGGTCGTAAATTTCCGCGGCCCGCGCCGGCACGCCCTTTGCGGTAAGCGCCGCCACGAGGTCGCCGGCCGCGTGCCGGCCGCGCAGGTGCAGGAAGGCGCCACCTCCCGGCCTGTGCGCGCGGGCGACCAGCGCGACGAGCGCCGTCATGTCGCCGTCGGCGGACCGCGCCGCGAAGCCGGCGGCGCGGGCGGCTGCGGCGGTCATCTCGCCCACGCACCAGGCCGGCAGGCCGCGCTCCGGGCTCCGTGCCGCGAGCTGCGCGACGCCGTTGGCGGAGGTGAAGAGGAGACCCTGCAGCCCGGATAGATCAGGCACGCCCGGAAGCGGCGTCACCTCGATCAGTGGCGCGATCACCGGATGGAATCGGCCGGGCAGGCGCGCCCCCAGTTCCGCGGCGAAGGCCTCGGACTGCGACCGGGGCCGGGTGAGCAGCAGGGTCCGGGCCTCGGCCATGGCGGCTCCGTGTCGGGGCCGCCGTTGCGATGGGCCCTGGCCGGTGTTACCTGCGGGCCGCGAAAGTCGCAATCCGCAGGAACAGGATGCAGGACCGCGTCATCCTCGGCATAGAGAGCAGCTGCGACGACACCGCCGCCGCGGTGATTCGCGCCCGCCCGGGCCAGCCGGTCGGCACCGTCCTCGCCTCGGAGGTCATGGGCCAGGACGCGCTCCACGCCGAGTTCGGCGGCGTCGTCCCCGAGATCGCCGCCCGCGCCCATGCCGAGCGGCTGGATCTCGTCACCGTCGCCGCCCTCGTTCGCGCCGGCCTCGGCCTCAGGGATCTCGACGCCGTGGCGGTCACCGCCGGCCCGGGCCTCATCGGCGGCGTGCTCGCCGGGGTGATGTTCGCCAAGGGCCTCGCCGTCGCCCGCGACCTGCCGCTCTGGGGGGTCAACCACCTTGCCGGCCACGCGCTCACCCCGCGGCTTACGTCGGATGTCCCCTTTCCCTACCTGATGCTGCTCGTCTCCGGCGGTCACTGCCAGTTCCTCGCCGTGGAAGGTCCCGAGGACTTCCGCCGCCTCGGGGGCACCATCGACGACGCCCCCGGAGAGGCCTTCGACAAGGTCGGAAAGCTTCTCGGCCTCGCCCAGCCCGGGGGGGCCGCCGTCGAGGCGGAGGCCAGCGGCGGCGATCCGCGCGCTTTCGCCCTCCCGCGTCCGCTCCTCGACCGTCCCGGTTGCGATCTTTCCTTCTCGGGCCTCAAGACCGCCGTCCGCCGCGCCCGCGACCGGCTGGTCGAGACACAGGGCGGCCTGACGCGCGGCCAGCGCGCCGACCTCGCCGCCGGCTTCCAGGCCGCCGTCGCCGACGTGCTTGCCGAAAAGACCCGGCGCGCCCTCGGCCTGTTCCGCGACAGACACGGCGTGCGGCCGGTCCTCGCCGTCGCCGGCGGCGTCGCCGCCAACACCGCCATCCGGAGTGCGCTTTCGGCCGTTGCCGAAGCCGAAGAAGCGGCCTTCCTCGCGCCGCCGCCGGCGCTCTGCACCGACAACGGCGCCATCATCGCCTGGGCGGCGGCCGAGCGCATGGCCACGGCCGCCGCTCCGGACGGCCTCGGCCTGTCCGCCCGCCCGCGCTGGCCACTCGACGCCGGCGCGGCGCCGATGCTCGGCGCCGGCCGCAAGGGGGCCAAGGCATGATCGGCGTCCTCGGCGCCGGCGCCTTCGGCACCGCCCTGGCGGTGGCTCAAGCCGCCGCGGGCCGCGCCGTGCGGCTCTGGGGCCGCGACCCGGGGACGATGTCCGCCGCCGAAACCGCCCGCGCCACCCCGCGCCTGCCCGGCGTACGCCTGCCCGAGAGCCTGCGCTGCATCGCCGGGCTCGCCGACGTCGCCGAGGCCGCCGCGCTTCTCCTCGTCGTCCCCGCCCAGGAGACCGAGGCGTTCCTCACCGCCCACGCCGCCGCGCTGCCACGGGTGCCGCTCGTCCTCTGCGCCAAGGGAATTGGCCGGCACGGCCTGCGCCTGCAGACCGAAATCGCCGCCGCCTGCGCGCCGGGTCATGCCCTGGCGGCGTTGACCGGGCCGGGCTTTGCCGGCGAGATCGCCCGCGGCCTGCCGACGGCGCTGACGCTGGCCTGCGCCGACGCCGATCTCGGGCGTCGCCTCCAGGCCGGCCTCGCCACCCGCCGGCTGCGCCTCTATCTCACCGACGACGTCACTGGCGCCGAGCTCGGAGGGGCGCTCAAGAACGTCATCGCCATCGCCTGCGGCATGGTCGAGGGCGCCGGTCTCGGCGCGTCGGCGCGGGCGGCGCTGATGACACGGGGGTTTGCCGAGATGACCCGCCTCGCGGTCGCCAGCGGCGCCCGTCCCGAGACGCTGGCCGGCCTCTCCGGGCTCGGCGATCTCTCGCTGACCTGCAACTCGATGCAGTCGCGCAACTTCGCCCTCGGCCGTGCGCTGGGCGCCGGCGAGACCCGGCCGGGCGGCACCGTCGAAGGGGTTGCGACCGCCCGCGCCGCCTGTCAGCTTGGCGCGGCACGGGGGGTCGAGCTGCCGATTGCCATGGCGGTCGCCAGCGTGCTCGACGCCTCGCTGACGGTCGAGGGCGCCATGGAAACGCTGCTCGCCCGGCCGCTGCGCGAGGAGTAGGGAGGCCGCGATGAACTACTGGCTCTTCAAGTCCGAAGCCGATACCTGGAGCTGGGAGGACCAGGTCGCGAAAGGCCCGGCCGGCCAGGAATGGGACGGCGTGCGCAACTACCAGGCACGCAATCACATGAAGGCGATGGCTGTCGGCGACCGCGGCTTCTTCTATCACTCCGGCGACGTGCGGGCGGTGGTCGGCGTCGTCGAGGTCGTCGCCGAAGCGCATCCCAACTCCACGGCCGACGACCCGCGCTGGGAATGCGTCGACATCCGCGCCGTCGCGCCGTTTCCCCGCGCGGTGACGCTCGAGACGATCAAGGCCGAGACGCGGCTGGCCGAGATGGTGCTGGTCAAGAACTCCCGGCTTTCGGTGCAGCCGGTGACCGAGGCGGAATGGGCCGTGGTCTGCGAACTGGGCGGGTACGAATCATAAGCCCTGCGCCGGTTCGTGGAAGTCTGGTGGATACGCCCCGGGCATAGGGTCATGAACGCCGGCCGCGCAGGACGCGGCCGGCTCTCCCGTCTATCAGGATTCGGGCGGAAGGAGGACCGTGTCGATGACGTGGATGACACCGTTCGTCGCCATAACATCCGCTGTGGTGACGGTTGCGTCGTTGACCTTCACCGTGCCGCCCGAGGCGTCGATCTCGATCATCTTCCCGTTGACGGTCGCGGCCTCGGTCATGCCGCTCACCTGCTCCGCGGTAACCTCGCCGGGAACGACGTGGTACGTGAGGATTGCGGTCAGCTGATCCTTATTCGCCGGTTCGAGCAGCGTCGCGACGGTGCCTTCGGGCAGCTTCGCGAAGGCCTCGTCGGTTGGAGCGAAGACGGTGAACGGGCCGTCGCCCTTCAACGTATCGACCAGGCCCGCCGCCTCGAGCGCGGCGGCGAGCGTGGTGAAGTTTCCATTGGCGACCGCAGTGTCGACGATGTCCGCGTCGGCGGACCAAGCGGCACTAGCGGCTACGACGGCCGCTGTCGCGGCTGCGGCCAAGGTGGCAATCTTCGGCAACATGATCGGTCTCTCCTTGCTGGTTTGCCAATCGCCGCTCCTGTCGCGGCGTGGTGATGTGCATGTAGGGATAAATAATTTTCCTAACACACACATTTGCGTGAGATGAAACTTCGTGTGCGCCGTGATAAAGGAGGGAGGCCGGGGGAGATGTGCTATGGTGACGGAATCGCTCGCAGCCGGACTGGCCAAGTACGGGATAGGGCGGAAGATCCGGGCGCTGCGCCGGGGAAAAAAGCTTGGCCTGGTGCAACTCGGCGAACACAGCGGGTTGTCGCCGGGGATGCTGTCGAAGATCGAGCGCGGGCAGATCGTACCGACGCTGCCGACGCTGCTGCGGATTGCCATGGTCTTCGGGGTCGGCCTCGAGCACTTCTTCGCGGAAGGGGACGCGCCGGCGGTCTCGGTGGTCCGCCGAGCCGAACGGATGCAGCTTCCGGAGCGGCCCGGAGCCGAACCGCCGAGCTATCTCTTCGAGAGCCTCGACTTCACGGCCACCGACCGGAAGATGAACGCGTTCCTGGCCGAGTTCCCCGTGGGCTCCGCAGCGTCCGAGCCGCACAGTCATGCCGGCGCGGAGTTCATCTACGTGATCGAGGGGACGCTCGCGCTGGCGGTGGACGAGACGGACGTCGTGCTCGAAACCGGCGACTCGGCCTATTTCGACTCCGAGGTCCCGCACGGCTACCGCCAACTCGGCGAGGTGGCCTGTTCGGCCATCGTCGTCGTGGCCGCGTGAAGCGTCGCAGAAATATCGCTTGAAGCCTTGCCACCTCCAGCCGAAGGTCGCGTCATGACAAAACCGCGTCCTTTTCCTGCCTGGCCCGACGTCGCCGCCGAGCTGATCGCCGTCGCCGCCCGCCGCGCCCCCGCCGACATGGTGATCCGCAACTGCGCCTGGGTGAACGTCCACACGCGGGAGGTGATCGAGGGCAGCGACATCGCCATCAAGGCCGGCCGCTTCGCGTCCTGCGGCCCCGACGCCTCGGCGATGATCGGCCCGGAGACCCGCGTCATCGACGCCGGCGGCCGCTTCCTCATTCCCGGGCTCTGCGACGGGCACATGCACGTCGAATCCGGCATGCTCACCGTCACCCAGTTCGCCCGCGCGGTGATGCCCCACGGCACCACCACGATGTTCACCGATCCCCACGAGGTCGCCAACGTCCTCGGGCTGCCCGGCGTGCGGCTGATGCACGACGAGGCGATGGTCCAGCCGATCAACGTCTTCGTCGAGATGCCGTCCTGCGCCCCCTCCGCCCCCGGCCTCGAGACCCCGGGCGCCGAGATCGGTCCCGAGGACGTCGCCGAAGCGATGACGTGGCCGGGGATCGTCGGCCTCGGCGAGATGATGAATTACCCGGGCGTCATCCACGCCGACCCGAAGATGCTCGGCGAGATCGCCGCCACCCAGCGCGCCGGCAAGACCGTGGGCGGACACTACGCCAGCCCCGACCTCACCGACTTCCCGGCCTATGCCGCCGGCGGGCCGGCGGACGACCACGAGGGCACGCGCGAGGCCGACGCCATCGCGCGGGTGCGGCTCGGGATGCGGGCGATGCTGCGCCTCGGCTCCGCTTGGTACGACGTCAAGGCGCAGATCACCGCGGTGACAGAGAAGGGCCTCGATCCGCGCAACTTCATCCTCTGCACCGACGATTGCCACTCCGGCACGCTCGTCCACGACGGCCACATGAACCGGGTGGTGCGCCACGCCATCGATTGCGGTCTCGACCCGCTGGTGGCTCTGCAGATGGCGACGATCAACACCGCGACGCATTTCGGCATGGAGCGCGAGCTCGGCAGCATCGCGCCGGGACGGCGGGCCGACTGCATCCTGACCTCGGACCTCGCGACCCTGCCGATCGAGACGGTCATTGCCCGAGGCGAAATCGTGGCGGAGGATGGAAAGTGCCTGGCTCTACAGCCGAACTTCGCCTGGCCCGACGCGGCACGGCGCACGGTGAAGATGGGCCGCAGGCTTGCGGCGGGGGATTTCGACATTCCCGCGCCGGCGGGCGCCGACCGGGTGCGGGCGCGGGTGATCGGGATGGTGGAGAACCAGGCGCCGACGCGGGCGCTGGAGGCGGAGCTCGGTGTCGCGAATGGGCTCGTGTCGATGGATGCCGGCGCGGACGTCTGCCAGATCGCTCTGGTCGAGCGGCACCGGGGAACCGGTGGCGTGGTGAACGGGTTCGTATCCGGCTTCGGCTACGACGTGCCCTGTGCGGTGGCCTCGACGGTGGCCCACGACAGCCACCACATGATCGTCGTCGGCACCTCGAAGGCCGACATGGCGCTGGCGGCCAACCGGCTGGGCGAGGTCGGCGGCGGGGTGACGGTCTGGCGCGAGGGGCGGGAGCTGGCGCTGGTCCGGCTGCCGATAGCCGGTCTCATGTCGGATGCGCCGGCGGTGGAGGTGGCGGCCGCTGCTGCGGCGATGGTGGCGGCGATGGCCGAGTGCGGCTGCCGGCTCAACAACGCCTACATGCAGCATTCTCTGCTGGCGCTGGTGGTGATCCCGTCCCTGCGCATCTCCGATCACGGGCTGATCGACGTCGACCGGTTCGAGAAGACCGACCTGCTGTTGCCGGCCTGATCCGATGCATCATCGCAATCCCCTCGTCGAGTTGCCGCTGATCTCGCCGCCACAGGAGCGCGACGAGATCCACACCGACGCGCGCGCCGCCGTCGAGGACCTGCAGGAGCGCTACCGCGCGGCCACCGTATTCCTGCGCCAGCACTTCGCCCGGGTGATGGCCGGCGAGCCGCCGGAGGGGCGGTTCCGGTCCTTCTATCCGTCGGTTAGCCTGACGACGTCGAGCTTCGCCAAGGTCGACTCCCGGCTGTCGTTCGGGCACGTCACCGAGCCGGGTCTCTACGAGACGACGATCACCCGGCCGGACCTCTTCGAGGGCTACCTCACCCAGCAGATCGGCCTGCTGATCCAGAACCACGGAATGCCGGTCCGGGTCGGGACCTCCGACACGCCGATCCCGCTGCACTTCGCCATGGGCGAGGACGCGCACGTGGAGGGCTCGATCGAGGATACCCTGCACCGGCCGCTGCGCGATCTCTTCGACGTCCCGGATCTCAACACCACCGACGATCACATCGTCAACGGCCATGCCCGGCCCGGGCCGAACGGCGCGCGCCCGCTGGCGCCGTTCACCGCGCAACGGATCGACTACTCGCTGGCCCGGCTGGCGCATTACACCGCGACTTCGCCGTCGCACTTCCAGAACCACGTGCTCTTCACCAACTACCAGTTCTACATGGACGAATTCGTGGAGTACGCGCTGAAGGCGATGGCCGAGCCGTCCTCGGGCTACGTCGCGTTCGTCGAGCCCGGAAACGCGGTCATCACCCGCGAGGGGCGGACCGGGGCGCCGACGGCACGGCTGCCGCAGATGCCGGCGTTCCACCTGATCGGGCCGGGGCATTCCGGGATCTCGATGGTCAACATCGGGGTGGGCCCATCGAACGCCAAGACCATCACCGACCACATCGCGGTGCTACGCCCGCATGTCTGGCTGATGGTCGGGCACTGCGCCGGCCTCCGGAACTCCCAGTCGCTCGGCGACTACGTGCTGGCACATGCCTACATGCGCGAGGACCACGTGCTCGACGACGACCTGCCGGTCTGGGTGCCGATCCCGCCGCTCGCCGAGGTGCAGCAGGCGCTGGAGAATGCCGTGGCGGAGGTGACGGGCCTCGCGGGCTACGAGCTGAAAAAGATCATGCGGACCGGGACGGTCGCCACCATCGACAACCGCAACTGGGAGCTCGTCGACCAGCGCGGGCCGGTGGCGCGGCTCTCCCAGGCACGGGCGATCGCGCTCGATATGGAGAGCGCGACGATCGCCGCCAACGGGTTCCGGTTCCGGGTGCCCTACGGCACGTTGCTCTGCGTCTCCGACAAGCCGCTCCACGGCGAGCTGAAGCTGCCGGGGATGGCGACGGATTTCTACAAGCGGCAGGTGGCGCAGCACCTCCGGATCGGCATCCGCGCGGTGGAGTCGCTGCGCGACATGCCGCTTGAGAAACTGCATTCGCGCAAGCTCCGGAGCTTTGACGAGACCGCATTCCTTTGATCCTGCCCGCGAGGCGCGCACCTTTTCTGCAACATTCATCCTCTGATTGTGCCAATCCCAATAAAACTTGGGGTTTGGGCGCAATCTGCGATTGAGTTTCGTCGCGTGACGGGCTTTAGTGCCGGCACGCTGAGCGCACGCCGCGCCAGCAGAAACGATCCGCACGACAGGAAACGCTGGATGACACAAAAGCCGATGACGAAGTCCCAACTGGTCGCCGCCATTGCCGAAGGCGCGTCGATGGACAAGGCCGCCGCCAATCGCGCGCTGGAAGCCCTGACCCAGGTCGTGACCAACGAAGTCGCGCATGGCGGGGCGGTGACGCTGCCCGGCCTCGGCAAGTTCGCCTGCCGGGCGCGGCCGGAGCGGCTGGTGCGCAACCCCTCGACCGGCGAGCAGATGAAGAAGCCTGCCGACCGCGTCGCCAAGGTGACCATCGCCAAGCAGCTCAAGGATGTGATCAACGCTTGATCCCGGGCTGAAACCGGGTCAAGGGCCGCAGGCCGCGCCGCTGGCGCGGCCTGCTGCATTTCGGGGGGCTGGACATGGAATGGCGCGCCGTGGCGCTGGGGCTCACCTTCGCGGCGATGTGGAGCTCGGCCTTCACCTCGGCACGGATCGTGGTCGCCTATGCGCCGCCGTTCCTGGCGCTGTCGCTGCGGTTCCTGATCTCCGGCGCGCTGGCGCTCGGCATCGGCTGGGCGCTCGGCCAGCGCATACGCCTCACCCGGGCGGAGTGGGGCGCGGTGGTGCTCTTCGGGATCTGCCAGAACGCGCTCTACCTCGGGCTGAACTTCGAGGCGATGCGGACGGTCGACGCCAGCGTGGCGGCGATCGTGGCGAGCCTGCTGCCGCTGCTGGTGGCCGCCGGCGGGCGGATGTTTCTCGGCGAGCGGCTGACCCCGCTGGCGGTCGCCGGCCTGGTGGCGGGGTTCGCGGGGGTGATGGTGATCATGGCGGCGCGGCTCGGGCACGGGGCGGATTTGCGCGGCCTGGCACTCTGCGTCACCGGGGCGCTGGCGCTGAGCGTGGCGACGCTGACGCTGCGCGGCGCGTCGGGCGGCGGCAACCTCTGGATGGTGGTCGGGCTGCAGATGCTGGTGGGCAGCGTCGCGCTCTTCCCGGTGGCCTGGGTCCTGGAGACCTGGGAGGTGACCTGGTCCTGGAAGCTCGGGCTGGCCTTTGCCTACACGGTGGTGGTGCCGGGGGTGATCGCGACGATGATCTGGTTCGTGCTGGTCCGGCGCGTCGGGGCGACGCGGGCGGCGACGTTCCATTTCCTCAACCCGTTCTTCGGCGTCGCGACCGCAGCGGTGATCCTTGGCGAGCCGGTGACCCTGCGCGACGTCATCGGCGTGGCGATCATCATGGCCGGGATTCTTGCAGTGCAGATCGCCCGACTGCCCGGACGTCGGACCTAGCGTTCATCCAGCCAGAATTTCTCCATCGACAGATAGGTGAAGGACGCCGACCAGGTGATCAGCACCAGCCCGTTCAGCGACTCGATCCCGGTCAGGAGCCGCAGCGGCCCCTCGACCACCACGTCGCCGAGGCCGAGCGTGGTGAAGGTCGCCGCCGAGAAATAGAAGTAGTCGTAGAAATGTCCCTCGACGGCGCCGACCAACCGTCCGAGGCCAAAGCTGCTGCAAGCCCAGTAGGCCGTGGCGTAGAGCCCGATCTGAATGCTGTGCGCGAAAAATGCCGCAGCAATAGTGAGCAGCGTCCGCCGCCGGGCCGGGATTGCCAGCCGTGGCGCCAGGGACGAAGCCCCCCGCAGCACCTCGTAGTGGACAGCACTCGTGGCGACGACGAGCGTGAAGCAGACCAGAAAGACAAGGGCGTACTGCATCGCGGCTCCGGCGCGGCCGGAGACGCCGCAACCTTTACGCTACCGCCCCAATTTCGGTGAGACAATTACCGCCAGAGGAGCCCGGTCTTCGGCGTTCCGCTCCACGGGCCGAGCACGACGTTCTGGTCGGCGAGTTCCGAGCGCGCGGTCTGGCTGCCGGCGCGGGCGCGGTCGATCAGCACCCGCCCGTCCTCGGCCTCGTCGGTACCGGCGGCGGAGGCCATGACGTCGCGCATGTGGACGAAGCCGTAGGCCTGCTCGGTGAGGTCGGCGGCGTCGTAGCTCATCTGTCCGAGGCCGACGTAGTGCCGGACGGTGCCGTTGCGCCGCAGCCGCCGCTCGAAGAACGCGCAGGCGATCAGGCATTCGTCGGCGAGGGCGCGGATCACGTCCCGGGGCGCGTTGCTGTCCATCGCCCGGGTGACCCGAACCGTGAGGAGGTCCGCAGAGATGGTGGTGCCGATGAAACGGGCGAAGGTGATGGAGAGATAGGCTTCGAGCGTGTTGCTGAGCGGGATGCCGGCCTTTTCGATCCCGGTCTTGACGAAATCCGACGCGATGCCCAGCGTGCCGTCGTTCATTCCAGCGGCACCCTCGCGGTGTCGTGGCGGACGGGCCGGGCGGTTTCCCGGCTTGATCGAGTGCTCCCGTGGACACCTGCGGCCATGGTCACCTCAAATTCGGTTCTCCAGGAACCTTTCGCGACGCGATGATATCTGTCAGGGGTTAACCCTTTCTGAGCGGCGCCGGTTCCGGGGATACGGTCGGAGGGCGTGTCGGGAAAACGAGACGGTGGCGGTGACGCGGCGGGCGAACGAAAGCAATTCGATCTTGTATGCAGCCATCGGGCCCGTGGTTGTGCAGTGGTGTGCATCTGCGTCCGTCATGGTAAGGCTACCATGAATCCCGGTCCAAAACCAACACATTACCGTGGGACGGCATGATCGAGACCGAGCTGAAGATAAGCCTCGATGCCGACGGTTTCGCAGCGCTGGCGTGCGATCCGGAACTCGCCCGGATGCGCGTGGCGCCGCCAAAGACCGAGATGCTGGTCTCGGTCTACTACGATACGGCCGGGCACGACCTCGCGGCCGCCGGCGTTGCGCTGCGGCTGCGCAAGGTCGGCCGCCGGTGGGTGCAGACGGTGAAGCGGCGGAACGGCGGGGAGAGCGAGGCCGGGCTTTTCAGCGCGCGGGAATCCGAGCGTCCGGCGCCGGGCGGGCGGCTGGTGCTGTCGGGGCAGGACCCGGACGGCGCGCTGGCGGCGGTGCGTGCGGCCGCGGACGGGGCGCCGCTGGCGCCGGTCTTCGAGACGCGGATGCGTCGGACGAGCGGGGTGCTCGCCGCACCGGGGGGCGGCGAGGTGGAGCTGGCGCTCGACGAGGGCGAAATCCGGGCGGGCGAGGCGCGCCTGGCGCTGCGGGAGGCGGAGCTCGAGCTCAAGGACGGACAGGTGGGCGCGCTCTATGCGGTGGCGCGGCGGCTGTTTCGCGCCGGGCCGGTGCGCTTCTCCGCCGAGAACAAGTCGGCGCGGGGCTACCGCCTGGCCCGCGGCGAGGCGGAGGCGCCGGCGCGGCCGCGGAGCGCCGGGACGCTGGCGTTCGATGCGGAGGCGACGGTGGAGACGGTGGCGCGGGACGTGCTGCGCGACTGTCTCGGACAGGTCGCCGCGAACATGGCGGTGGTGGCGGACAGTACCGAGGTCGAGGGGCCGCACCAGCTCCGGGTGGGGCTGCGGCGGCTGCAGGACGGCGTTCAAGGTGTTCGGGCCGACCCTCGGCACGGCGGCGATGGCGCCGCTCGAGGCGGCGGCGAAGCGGCTCGGCCAGGTGGTGGGGCGGCTCCGGGACGCCGACGTGCTGATGGACGAAGTGGTGGCCGGGGCGGCGCGCTACGGGCTCGATCCGGCGGCGCGGGAGGCGCTCGACGCGGCGCTGGCGGCGCGGCGGGAGGCGGCGCGGGCCGAGGTGCGGGCGGCGCTCGCGGCTCCGGAGGCGGTGGGGTTCCTGTTCGACCTCGGGGCGTTCATCGAGGGGCGGGGGTGGCTGGTTCCGTCGGATTTCGGGCAGAGCGCCCGGCTGGCGGCGCCGGTGGCGGAGGCGGCGCCGGGGCGGCTCAGGAAGCGGCACCGCAAGGCGATGAAGGCGGGGCGGGGGCTGCAGGATCTCGATGCCGAGGGGCTGCACGCGTTGCGCAAGGAGCTGAAGAAGCTGCGCTACACCGTGGAGATCTTCGCGCCGCTCTATCCAGGGGGGAAGGCGGCCCGGTACCTGCGGGCGCTGAAGGAGCTGCAGGACAATTTCGGCAGTCTCAACGATGCGGCCATGGCCAAGGGCGCGCTGACCGGGCCGGAGGCGCCGGCGGCAGCGAGCCCGGCCGGGCAGCGGGCGGCGGGCTGGACCCTGGGGACGCTGGCGGTGCGGGTGGGCGACGACCGGCCGAAGCTCTTCGAGAGCTGGGACCGGCTGGCCAAGGCGAAGCCGTTCTGGCACTGAGCACCCCTCTGCGCAAGTTGCGCAGAGGGGTCAAGTTATTGATCCGCAACCAAAAGGTCTTTCGGATTCATCTTGCGTTAACCCAGCCAATTCAGCCGTAGCGGTAGGGCGGGCCGGCCTTTTCCATGGTGGCGGCGTAGTCCTTGAGGATCTGCACCACCTTGGCGCTGCGCTCGCTCTCCTGGGCGATTTCGTCCCAGAATTCCAGCGCTCCGGCCTGCACCTGGTTCCACTCCTCCGCCGGCACCGAGGTGAGCTCGAGCTTGCCGCCGGTAGTGCGGTAGTGGGCCTCGCCCCACCAGTACCAGTGCTGGCGGTAGTAGTTGGAGCTGTCGATGGCGAGCCGGAACAGCGTCTGCAAGTGCGGCGGCACGGCATTCCACTTCTCGGTGTTGACGAAGTGGCTGCCGATCCAGGCGCCGGAGATGTTGTCGGTCAGGTAGTACTTAAGCACGTTGGCCCAGCCGACCGTGTACATCTCGGTGGCGCCGCACCAGCAGACGCCGTCGAGCTCGCCGGTCTGGATCGCCACCTCGACGTCCTCGTAGGGAAGCGTGACGGGGACGACCCCGAACCGCGACAGGAAACGGCCGCCGGTGGGGAAGGTGTAGACGCGCTTGCCCTGCAGGTCGGCGAGGCTCTTGATCGGCTGGGTGGTCCCGAAGTTGCAGGGATCCCAGGAGCCGGCGTCGAGCCAGGTGACGCCGGTATCGGCGTAGGCCTCCTCCCAGATCTCCTTCAGGCCGTAGTTGTGGAAGAGCGCCGGCACGTCCAGCGAGTAGCGCGAGGCGAAGGGGAAGTAGGCGCCGAAGATCGCCACGTCGACCGGCGCGCCCATGCTGTCGTCGTCGGACTGGGCGGCGTCGAGGGTGCCGTTCTGGACGGCGCGGAAGAGCTCGCCCTGCGGCACGATCTCGTCTGCGGTGAAGAGGTCGATCTTCATCTGACCGTTCGCCGCCGTGTTGAAGGCGTCGATGGCCGGGCGGATCACGTGGTCGGCGAGGGTGGCCCCAGCGTAGGTCTGCAGGCGCCAGGTGATGGTGTCCTGGGCGCGGACATAGGGCGCGGCCAGTGTCGAGGCACCGACCGCGCCGGCGCCGGCGAGGCTGGCCCGACGGATGAAATCGCGTCTGTTGGTCATTGGTCTTCTCCCTGGTTGGTTGTCAGCGAAGGGTGACCTGGCTCGGCAGCCAGAGCGCCAGTTGCGGGAAGAGCGTGACGATGGCGAGGCCGAGGATCATGATCGCCACGAACGGCACCACCGAGCGGTAGATGTCGGGCAGGGTGATCTCGGGCGGCGCCATGGCGCGCATGAGGAAGAGATTGTAGCCGAAGGGCGGGGTGATGTAGGCGATCTGGCAGGTGATGGTGTAGAGCACCCCGTACCAGATCGGGTTGAAGCCGAGCTGGATCACCAGCGGCACGTAGAGGGGTGCGACGATCACCAGCATCGCGGTGTCGTCGAGGAACATGCCCATGATGATGTAGGAGAGCTGCATCATCAGCAGCACCTCCCAGGGCGAGAGTTCCCAGGTGTCGAGGAAGGTGTGGGCGAGCGCGCGGCCGGCGCCGAGGCCGTCGAAGACCGCGCCGAAGCAGAGGGCGGCGAGGATCACCCAGAGGAACATCGCGCTGATCCCGAGGGTCTGGCGCAGGGTGTCCTCCATCACCTGCCAGGTGAGGCGGCGGCGGCCGGCGGCGGCGAGGGTCGCGGCCAGCGCGCCGACGGCGCTCGACTCGGTGAGGTTGGTGATGCCCATGAGGAAAAGCCCGG
Organism: uncultured Alphaproteobacteria bacterium; assembly: GCA_963798385.1. Taxonomy (GTDB): domain Bacteria; phylum Pseudomonadota; class Alphaproteobacteria; order Rhodobacterales; family Rhodobacteraceae; genus Amaricoccus. The sequence continues at coordinate 609,844 of CAWCTE010000001.1, forward strand.
TCATCAGGAAGAAGATGACCAGCGGGATGACCCCGGCGCGCAGCAGCCGCAGCTTCTCGGGCCAGGGGACATTGCGCTCGGCGACGGGCAGGACCGGACCGAGGGCGGGGTTCATCCGGCAGCGGATGTAGATGTAGACGATGAAGAGGGTGGCGAGCAGCAGGCCGGGGAAGACGCCGGCGAGCCAGAGCTGGCCGACCGGCTGGCGGGCGATCATGCCGTAGAGGACGAGGACGACCGAGGGCGGGATCAGGATGCCGAGCGAGGAGCCGGCCTGGATGACGCCGGTGACCATCACCTTGTCGTAGCCGCGGCGTAGGAGCTCGGGCAGCGCAATGGTGGCGCCGATCGCCATGCCGGCGACCGAGAGGCCGTTCATCGCCGAGATCACCACCATGAGGCCGATGGTGCCGATGGCGAGCCCGCCGGGGACCGGACCGAACCAGACGTGGAAGGTGCGGTAGAGGTCGTTGGCGATGCCGCTCTCGGAGAGCATGTAGCCCATGTAGACGAAGAGCGGCAGGGTCAGCAGCGGGTACCAGTTCATCAGGGTGAAGGCCTGGTTGAACGGCAGCTCCTCGCCGCTGGTGCCCCAGAGGAAGAGGGCTGCGACAGTGCCGACGAAGCCGATGGCGCCGAAGACCCGCTGGCCGGAGACGAGCATGACCAGCATGCCGAGGAACATGGCGAGGGCGACGATCTCGGGGTTCATTCGATCTCGAGCCCGCGCACCCGGGCGAGGTCGCGGAAGAAGAAGGCGATGGCCTGGAGCAGCATCAGGAAGATGCCGAAGGTCATCACGATCTTGATCGGCGCCAGCGGCGGGCGCCAGGCCGAGGCGGCGGTCTGGCCGTATTCGAGCGCGTAGGCGGTCGACGAGATGCCGCCGAGGAGGAGGACGACGAGGTAGGTGACGAGGCAGACGGCAGTGATGGTGTCGGCGAAGGCGCGGCGGGGGACGGACCAGCGGGAATAGAGCAGATCCATGCGGACGTGGGAGTCGAGCTGGAGGGTGTAGGCGCCGCCGAGGAGGTAGTAGGCGGCGAGCAGAAACTGGGCGATCTCGACGGTCCAGAGCGGCGGGCGGTTGAAGCCGGTGCGCATGACCGCGGAGTAGAGCAGGACCCCGGCCATGACGAAGACGAGGTACATGCAGAGGCGGCCGAAGAACCGGCCGACGGCCTCGACCACGCGGACATAGGCGACGATCGCCCTAGGCACGGTTCGGCCCGTTGGCGGCGCGCTGGCGCTGGCCACTTTGCAAGCGGTTGTTCAAGGCCGGATTTTCCCGCTGACCCCCCATGATCCTTTTCGGATGGTCGTTGGTAGTCAAGCGATTTCGGGTGCGCGACGAGGTGAGCCGGCCCACGAGTTGAGCGGGGCCGGGGTCCGCTGATCGGGATGGTTGCCGGTGGCGCGGGCCGGCGCGGCTGTGCTAACGGGGCGGAGCAAAAGCCAGGGGAGGACGTCCGTGAAGCGCTCGCAGGTCAATGACATCATCCGGGCGGCGGATGATTTCATCCGCTCGTTCGGCTACATCCTGCCGCCGTTCGCCTACTGGAGCCCGGGGCAGATGCGCGACCGGATCGGCGAGATCGGCGGCATCGTCGGGGCGCGGCTGGGCTGGGACATCACCGATTACGGCGAGGGGCGCTTCGACGAACTGGGGCTGTTTCTGTTCACGGTCAGGAACGGCTCGGAGGAGGACCTGAAGCGCGGCGGCGGCATGTGCTATGCCGAGAAGATCATGATCTCGCGGCAGGACCAGATCTCGCCGCTGCACCGGCACATCGTCAAGGCCGAGGACATCATCAACCGCGGCGGCGGAACGCTGGCGCTGAAGCTCTTCAACTCCGACGCGGACGGAAAGCCGGACGCCGAGACCGAGGTCGAGGTGGCGACGGACGGGGTGCTGCGCCGGCAGGACGCCGGGGCGGTGCTGCGGCTCAACCCCGGCGAGAGCGTGACGCTGATGCCGGGGAACTGGCACGCGTTCTGGGGCGAGGGAGGGGACGTGCTGATCGGCGAGGTGTCGACGGTGAACAACGACCTGACCGACAACGTCTTCAACGAGCCGATCGGGCGGTTCTCGGAGATCGAGGAGGACGAGGATCCGCTCCACCTGCTGGTGTCGGATTATCCGAAGTGGTTCGGGTGAGGGCCGGCCTGCACACAGTGTGCAGAGGGGCTATGTCGTTTATATTGCTGTAAAAGTTCTTCCGGATTCAGAATTCCTTTAACGCTGCCGGGGATCAGGTGAGTTCGGGCCAGGCGGTGGCTTCGGCGCGGTCGCGGTGGGCGATGAAGGTGTAGAACATCGGCACCACGAAGAGGGTGAACATGGTGCCGACGATGAGGCCGGAGAAGATCACGAGGCCCATCGAGTAGCGGGCGGCCGCACCCGCGCCCTCGGCGATGATCAGCGGCACCACGGCCAGCGCCATGGCCGCGGTGGTCATCAGGATCGGGCGGAGGCGGATCTTGGCGGCGGCGACGATGGCGTCGCGGCGGGACATGCCGTGCTGCTCGCGCTGCTGGTTGGCGAACTCCACCATCAGGATGCCGTGCTTGGTGATGAGGCCGATGAGCGTGATCAGCCCGACCTGGGTGTAGATGTTGAGGGTGCTGAGCCCGACGTTGAGCGGCAGCACCGCGCCGAAGATCGACAGCGGCACAGCCATCAGGATGATGAACGGGTCGCGGAAGCTCTCGAACTGCGCCGCCAGCACCAGGTAGATGACCAGGAGCGCCAGCCCGAAGGCGATCAGGATGGTGTTGCCCTGCTGGGTCTCGAGCCGCGACTGGCCGGAATAGTCGATGAAGAAGCCCTCGGGCAGAACCTCGGCCATGATGTCCTGGATCGCGGCCAGGCCGTCGCCGGTGGTGACGCCGGGCAGCGGCAGGGCGGAGATGGTGGCGGAGTTGAGCTGGTTGAACTGCTCGATGGCGGCGGCGTTGGCGCCGGTTTCGATGGTGACAACCGAGCTTAAGGGCACCATCGCCCCGCTGGCGGCGCGGACGAAGAACTCGCCGAGGCGCTCGGGGTTGTTGCGGTATTCCTGCGGCACCTGGGTGATGATGTCGTAGCTGTTGGAATCGCGGTCGAACTGGCCGACGGCGCCGCCGCCGACCATCAGGCCGAGGGTGTTGCCGATCTCGCTGATCGGCACGTTGAGGCTGGCGGCGCGGTCGCGGTCGATGGTCACCCTGACCTGCGGCGAGTCGAAGGACAGGCTGTTCTGCACCACGATGAAGCGGCCGGTGGCCTGGGCCTTGTTCTTCACCTCCTCGGCGATCTCGTAGACCCGGGAGGCGTCGTGGATCGACTGGATAACCACGGTGATCGGCAGGCCGCCGCCGGCGCCGGGCAGGGTGGGAGGCGAGAACACGAAGCCCTCGACGCCGGCGACCTTGCCGAGCGTGCCCTGGATCTCCTGCTGGATCTCTTTCTGCGAGCGGTCTCGCTGGTTCCAGTCCTTGAGCGCCCAGATGTAGAAGCCGGAATTGGTCGCGCCGCCGAAGCCGACGATGGAGAACTCGGTGCGCAGCTCCGGGATGCCCTCGGTCAGCTTGTGGATCTGGTCGGTGTAGAGTTCGGTGTAGTCGAGCGTCGCGTAGCGCGGGCCGTTGAGGATGGCAAAGAGCGCGCCCTGGTCCTCCTCCGGGGCGAGCTCGGTGGTGGTCTTGGTGAACATGAAGCCGGTGGCGCCGAGGAGCGCCAGCACCATCAGCAGCGTTACCGGGCGATAGTCGAGCGAGCTCGACACCCGGCGCTCGTACCAGTTCGCCACCCGGTCGAAGGTGCCGTCGACGATGCGCTGGAAGCGGCTGCCGTGGCCGGACTTCAGGATCCGCGCCGCCATCGCCGGGGTGATGGTGAGCGCCACGACGCCGGAGATGATCACGGCGCCGGCCAGGGTGAAGGCGAACTCCCGGAAGAGCGAGCCGGTCAGCCCGCCGGTGAAGCCGAGCGGCGCCAGCACCGCCGCGAGCGTCAGGGTCATGGCGATGACCGGGCCGGTGATCTCCTTCATGCCGAGGATGGCGGCGTCCATCGGCGTGAGCCCCTCCTCGATGTGGCGGTGGATGTTCTCCACCACCACGATGGCGTCGTCGACGACGAGGCCGATCGCCAGCACCATCGCCAGCAGCGACAGGAGGTTGATGGAGTAGCCGAGCGCGAGGAGGATCGCGCAGACGCCGATCAGCGACAGCGGGATGGTCACGACCGGCATCAGCACCGAGCGGAACGAGCCGAGGAAGAGCAGGATCACCACCACCACGATGATCACCGCCTCGCCGATGGTCTTGAACACCTCGCGGATCGAGCCGCTGATCGTCTCGGTGGAGTCGTAGACGAGCTCGATCTTCATGCCCTGGGGCAGGGAATCGTTGATCTTCGGCAGCTCGTCCACCACCGCCGCCGCGGTGTCGAGCGGGTTCGCCGCCGGCGTCGGCATCACGCCGATGAAGGTGCCCGGCGCGCCGTTGAAGGTCACCACCTCCTCGCGCTCGGCGCCGGCGAGCTCGACCCTGGCCACGTCGCGCAGGCGCACGACGTCGTTGCCCTCGGAGGTGAGCGGCAGCGCCCCGAAGGCGTCGGCGTCCTGCAGCGTCGTCTGCATGGTGATGTTGAAGGCGACGAACTCGTTCTCGGTCTTGCCGGGGGCGGCGAGGAAGTTCGAGGCGCGGATCGCCGCCAGCACGTCGCTGGCGGTGACGCCGCGGGCGGCGAGCTGGTCGGGGTCGAGCCAGACCCGCATGGCGTAGTTGGAGGCGCCGATGATCTGGATCTCGGCGACGCCCTCGATCGTCGACATCCGCGGCCGGATCACCCGCTCGAGATACTCGGTGAGCTGCTCCTGGGTCATGTTCGGGTTGATCGCCGCGAGGTACATCAGCGCGAACTGCATGCCGGTGCCCTTGACGATCACCGGGTCGTCGGTCTCGTCGGGGAGCTGGCCGCGGACGCCCTGGACCTTGGAGAGCACCTCGGTCAGCGCCACGTCCGGGTCGGAGCCGAGCTTCATGTGGACGCTGACGACGCTGGCCGACGGCGTCGACGACGAGGTGACGTAGTCGATGTTCTCGGTGGTGGCGACCGCGGAGGCGATCGGCGCGGTGATGAAGCCCTGGATGAGATCCGGCTGGGCTCCCCGGTAGATCGTGGTGACGGTGACGACGGTCTCCTCGACCTCCGGGTACTGGCGCACCGGAAGGTTGACGATGCCCTGGAAGCCGAGGAGCAGGATGAACGCGGCGAGCACGGTCGACAGCACCGGCCGCCGGATGAAGAGCTCGCTGAGCATCCCGGGCGGCCTAGTTGGTCGCGGGCTGGGGCATCGGGTTCACGGTATTGTCCACCGTCACCCGTGCGCCGCCCGACAGCCGGTTCTGGCCCGCGGTCACCACCTCGTCGCCGGCGGAGATGCCCTCGACGATCTCGACCAGGCCGCCGGAGCGGCGGCCGGTGGTGACGAAGACCTCCTCGACCTTCTGCACCTTGTCCTCGCCCTCGCCCTCCGTCCGCACCACGTAGACCGCGTCGCCGAAGAGGTTCGAGCTCACCGAGGTCTGCGGCAGGGCGATGACGTTGGTCTCCTCCGGCAACTCCACCCGGACCTGCAGGAACTGTCCGGGGTTGAGCTCGCCGTCGGGGTTGTCGACCTCGGCGCGGATGGTGACGAGACGGCTGTTGGGGTCGATCCGCGGCTCGATGGCGGCGATCTGGCCGTTGAGCTCGGTGTCGCCGACCTCGCTCGAGACGGTGACCGGCATGCCGATCTCGATCAGCCGGATCTGCTGCTCCGGCACCGAGAAGTCGACGCGCATGTTGTCGAGATCCTGCAGCGTCGCATAGACCGTGCCCGGCACCACGTACTGGCCGACGTCGACCTGCGGGATGCCGACGATGCCGCCGAACGGCGCCTCCAGGCTCTTCTGGTCGCGCACCGCCGTCAGCTTGATCACCTGGGCCTGGGCGCTGCGCTCGGCGGCCTGGGCCTCGTCGAGGTCGTTGATCGCGGTGACCCCGCGGTTGCGCAGCTCGACGGCGCGGTCGAGCTGGGTCTGGCTCAGCTCCAGCGACGACTGCGCCGCGGTGAGATCGGCGGCCTCGATGCTGTCGTCGAGCTGGACGAGGTGCTGGCCCTCCTCGACGTGGTCGTTCGCGTCGAAGAGGATGTCCTGGACGATGCCGGCGGTCTCGACCGCGAGCTCGACGCCCTGCTTGGCCCGGGCGGTGCCGATGGCGTTGAGGCCCGGGCGCCAGGTGATCGGCTCGACCTCGGCGGTGGAGACGGTGACCGGCGGCGGCTGCATCGAGGCGAAGTAGCCCGCGATCATCTTGTCGCGGAAGAGGTTGAAGCCGACGATGCCGCCGACGATCACAACAAGGAGCACGACGGCCAGGATCAGTCGCCAGATCATCGCTCCCCCCGGATTTCCGACAAATACCCACCGTGGCCGCCACCGCGGCCCCCGCACGAAGCGCCATCAGTGGCCAGACCGAACGGTAAAGTCAATCCCCGGAGCCGGGGGATTTGGCGTCTAGAGCCGGGCCAGAAGCTCGGCCTTCTTGGCCTCGAACTCGGCCTCGGTGAGGATGCCCTTGCCGAAGAGATCGGCCAGCCGCTCGATCCGGCCGAAAACCTGGTCGTCGCTCATGCCCTCGGGGGTGGCTGCGGCCGCGGCGGGGGCCGCCGCGGGAGGCGGTGGCGCTGACGCCGCGCCGTCGCCGGCGACCGGCAGGTCGGCGACGCGGACGAGGCCGTGCTGGCTGGTGAAGGTCAGGCTCTGGCCGCCGCTCTGGGCCTGGCCGAAGCCGCCGATCCGGTGGTCGCCGGTGTCGTAGACGGTGACCCGGCCGCCGACATCGATGGCGAGGCGCCGGCGCTCCGGGAACCAGGCGTAGCGCATGTCGTTCTGCGCCCCGACCGAGGCCGGCTGGCCGAGATCGGCGGGCCAGCCACCGGAGCTCTGGACGAACAGGCTGTGGCCGGGGGTGCCCTGCGACTGGGATTGGGATTGCGACGGGGCGAGGACGCCGGGCTGGCGGACGAGGCCGGAGAGCTCGCTGCAGAGGCTGTCGACGCGGGCCTTCAGGCCGTTGTTGAACATGTCGCCGACCATGGTCATGCCGCCCAGCGACCATTGGCCCATGCCGCCGAGCTCGGGGATGTTGAACTGCGCCTGGGTGCCCTGGCCCGCGGCGACGGCCAGGAGCATCTGGGTGGCGGCGTCGGCGCTGACCCCGTGCCGGGCGGCGACCTCGGCGACGATCCTTCGGCCGTCCTCCGTCAGTGCGGTCATCTGTGGAACTCCCCCGGTTGCGGCGACGCGTGGCCCTTAGCAGGTGGGGCGTGCGGGGGACAGCGGCAAGATCGGCGGCGCAGCTATGCCGGCAAGCGTCTGTTTTTGCTGGTGAGCCCGGAAGGATTCGAACCTTCGACCAATTGATTAAGAGTCAACTGCTCTACCACTGAGCTACGGGCCCGATACTCCAGCAATCCTGACGCCTTGGTGAGCCCGACAGGATTCGAACCTGTGACCCACTGATTAAAAGTCAGTTGCTCTACCGACTGAGCTACGGGCCCCCAACGCGTGGCCGGACACCTATGCGCCAGATTTCCGAGGGTCAAGCCGGTTCTGGTGGTGCCCCGCGCCACATATGGCCGCGCCCGCAGCCTTCGCCTATATAGCGGCGCATGGATGGCGAATCTCAGAGGCCCCGTCAAGACCGCGACTTCAGGTTTCTGAAGATGCACGGGCTCGGCAACGACTTCGTGGTGGTCGACGCCCGCGGCGGCAGTGACCCGGTGACGCCGGCGCTGGCCCGGGCGCTCGGGGACCGGCACCGCGGGGTGGGGTTCGACCAGCTCGCGGTGATCCGCGACGGCGCCGGCGTGGCGGCCGAGGTGGATTTCTGGAACGCCGACGGCACGCTGGCCGATGCCTGCGGCAACGCCACCCGTTGCGTGGCGCGGCTGCTGATGGCCGAGACCGGGGCAGCGGCGCTGGACCTCCGAACCGGGCGTGGGGTGCTGCGTGCCGAGGACGCCGGCGCCGGGCTCATCCGGGTCAACATGGGGGCGCCGGAGCTCGACTGGCGCGCGGTGCCGCTGGCGCGGGAGATGGATCTCGACGCGCTGCCGATCGCGGGCAACCCGGGCGCGGTCGGCATGGGCAATCCGCATTGCGTCTTCGTGGTGGCCGATGCCGAGGCGGCCGACGTGGCCGGGATCGGCGCCCGCGTCGAGCACGATCCGCTGTTTCCCGAGCGCACCAACGTCGCGTTCGTCGAGGTGATCGACCGCGAGACCGTGCGGATGCGGGTCTGGGAGCGCGGCAGCGGCATCACGCTGGCCTGCGGCTCCGGCGCCTGCGCGGCGGTGGTGGTGACCGCGCGCCGCGGGCTGACCGGACGTCGCGTCGCGGTGCGCCTCGACGGCGGCACGCTGGAGATCGACTGGCGCGACGACGGGGTCTGGATGACCGGGCCGGCGACGCTGGTCTTCGAGGGGCGGCTCTCGGCCGAGTTCGTCGGGGCCTTTGCGTGACGGCGCCGGTCTTCACCACCTTCGGCTGCCGGCTCAACGCCTACGAGACCGAGGCGATGAAGGGGCTGGCCGAGGGCGCCGGCGTCACCGACGCGGTGGTGGTGAACAGCTGTGCGGTGACCGCCGAGGCGGTGCGCCAGGCGCGCCAGCAGATCAGGAAGCTCCGCCGCGACAATCCCGCCGCCCGGCTGATCGTCACCGGCTGCGCGGCGCAGACCGAGGCCGAGACCTTCGCGGCGATGCCCGAGGTCGACGTGGTGCTCGGCAACGCCGAGAAGCTGAAGCCCGACGCCTGGGCCCGGCTCGCCGGGGACGGCGCGGCGCGGATCGAGGTCGGCGACATCATGGCGGAGCGCCGGGTGCCGGCGCCGATGATCGACGGGCTCGGGACGCGGGCGCGCGCCTACGTCCAGGTCCAGACCGGCTGCGACCATCGCTGCACCTTCTGCATCATTCCCTACGGCCGCGGCAATTCGCGGAGCGTGCCGGCGGCGACGGTGGTCGAGCAGGTGGCGCGGCTCGTCGACCGCGGCTTCAACGAGGTGGTGCTGACCGGCGTCGACCTCACCAGCTGGGGCGCCGATCTCGACGGCGCGCCGCGGCTCGGCGACCTGGTGACGGCGATCCTCCTGGGCGTGCCCGGCCTGCCGCGCCTGCGGATTTCGTCGATCGATTCGATCGAGGTCGATCCGCTGCTGATGGAGGCGATCGCCGGCGAGGATCGGCTGATGCCGCACCTGCACCTGTCGCTGCAGGCGGGCGACGACCTGATCCTGAAGCGGATGAAGCGCCGGCACCTGCGGGAGCACGCGATCGGGTTCTGCAACGCGGTTCGGGCGGCGCGGCCGGACGTGGTCTTCGGCGCCGACATCATCGCCGGCTTTCCGACGGAGACCGAGGCGATGTTTGAGAACTCGCTGCGGCTCGTCGAGGAATGCGGCCTCACCTGGCTCCACGTCTTTCCCTACAGCGCCCGGGCCGGCACCCCGGCGGCGCGGATGCCGCAGGTCGACGGTGGCGCCATCCGCGAGCGGGCGGCGCGGCTGCGCGCCGTCGGGGCGGAGCGGGTGAAGGCGCATCACCGGGCGATGCAGGGGCGGCAGGTGCGGCTCCTGATCGAGCGGCCGGATCTGGGACGCACCGAGGGCTTCGCCCAGACCCGCGTGGCGAGCGGCCAGACCCCCGGCGCGGTGGTGGCCGCCCGGGTGACCGGCCAGGCGGACGGGCTGCTGCTGGCGGAGGCGTGCTGAGGGTCGGCGGTTGACCGCCCGTCCGGGCGTGACTGACGGGCGAGGGCCTGCTGCCTGCGGCACCCGCCCGCGAAGAGGGCAACGGCCCGACCGCGGGCGGCCGAGAAATGGCCGCCCTTGGGGGCGGTCGGCCGGGCGGGACGGTGCCGCAGGCCGCGCTCGCCGTCAGGCGACCGGCAGACCCGCGGCCCCGACCTTGCCAAGCCGGTCTCGCCATGGTTGCCTGAGCCCCCGCCATCCCCAGCCCGGAGACGTTCCCCATGTCCGCCCCGACCAAGTGCCTCGGCTTCGCCCTCGTCCTCACCCTCGGTGCCTGCGCCGAGATGCAGACGGCCCTGCCCGGCAGCGACACGGCGGCGGGGGGCACCTGCCCGGCGGACGCGCACCAGGACTGGGTCGGCAAGCGCATCGACGTCCTCAACGAGGTCGAGCTGCCCGAGGGCACCCGGGTCCTCTTCCCGACCACCCCGGCGACGATGGACTACCGCGAGGACCGGATGAACGTCACCGTCGACAAGGCCGACACCATCACCCGCGTCTACTGCGGCTGACGCCGCACCAGCGCCAGCGGCGCCAGCCCCAGCGGCGCCAGCAGCGCCAGCGCCCAGGGCAACCCCACCGCATGGGCCAGCGTGCCGATCAGCGGCGGTCCCACCAGGAACGCGGTGAAGGCGATCAGCGCCAGCGCCGCGACGTTGCGCTCCGGCCGCGGCCCGGGCAGCTGTCCCACCATTGACATGGTGAGCGGATAGATGTTGCCGCAACCCGCCCCCACCAGCGCCGCGGCGGGCAGCGACAGCCAGAGCCCCGGCGACAGCGCGAAGACCACGATCCCGATCCCCATCGCGAGCCCCGACCGCAGGATCACCGTCCGCGGCCCGAACTGCTCCGCCAGCCGGTCGCCGGCGAGGCGGATCCCGGCCATGGCCAGCGCGAAGACCGAAAAGGTCACCGCGGTGACGAAGGGGCTCGCCCCCTTCCACTCCCGCATCAGGAGCGCCGACCACTCCATCATCGCCCCCTCGATCAGCAGCGCCCCGATCGGCACCAGGCACATCAGCAGCAGCGCCGTCGACGGCAGGGCGAAGCCTCGCGCCGTCTCCGACTCGGGCTCCGGGTCGTCGGCGATGAGCCGCAGCCCGAAGAAGATCGTCGCTGCCGCGAACAGCGGCTGCACGATCACCTGCTGGGTGAGAAAGCTCACCCCATTCTGGGCGAAGGCACCGCCGATCAGCGCCCCGAGCACGGTGCCGAAGCTCCAGAACGCGTGGCACCGGGTCATGATCCGCCGCCCCATCACCCGCTCGGTCTGGCTCGCCTTGGCGTTCATCGACACCTCGATGGTGGCGATGGTCAGCCCGCAGAGAAAGAGGCTGAGGCCCAGCACCACCGCGTTCGGCGCCAGTCCCGGCCCGATGAAGCTGAGGAGGAACACCGTCCCGCCCCAGACCACGGTCGCCCGCAGGCCGATGCGCCGGATGATCCGCCCGACGATCAGGAACCCCAGCATCGTCCCGGCCGGCATCCCGAAGAGGCAGAACGCCAGCGTCAGCACGTCGAGCCCCAGCGTCTCCTTCACGTCGGGGATCCGCGGAAACCACACCGACAGCCCCAGCGCGTTGAGCGCAAAGACCATCTGCAGGGCGAAGAGGCGCGAGCGCTCGGTGGTCATGTCGGGGGAATCCGGAAGAGGCTTTCTCGCTCCGTTACCGCGGATGGTGGCCCCGGTCCAGAGGCGCCCCGCCCCCGGACGGTGACTCGACTCCGCGAGGCCGGAGTGAGAACATTAAGGGAACATTAACCCTGAGTCGTCCCTGTTGCCCGCATGTCAGCCCCAGGTCCCGCCCCGCGAATGGCCGCCCGCCGCATCCTCTGCCTGTGGTTCCCGCGCCTCGCTGCGGAGCGGCTGGTGCGCGCCGGGCCGCAACTCGCCGGCCTGCCGCTGGCGGTGGTCGCCGACCGCCGCGGCGCGCTGCTGCTCGCCTGCCTCAACCGTCCGGCCGAGGCCGCCGGCCTCCGGCGCGGCATGGCGCTGGGGGACGCCCGCGCCATCTGTCCTGGCCTCGTCACCCGGCCGGAGGCGCCGACGCGCACCGCGGCCTTCCTCGCGGCGCTCAGGCGCTGGGCCGGGCGCTTCTCGCCCTGGATCGCCGAGGAGGGCGGCGACGGACTGACGCTCGACATCACCGGCTGCGCCCACCTCTTCGGCGGCGAGGCGGGGCTGGTGGCGCGGATCGAGGCCGAGGCGGCGGGGTTCGGCCTCAGCCTCGGGCTCGGCCTCGCCGACACCATCGGCGCCGCCTGGGCCGTGGCGCGCTATGCCGGGGCCGCGGCCGGCATCGCCCATGCCGGCGACGCCATCGACCAGGAGGCCCGCGCCACCCGCTCGCGCGCCGCTAGGCGCAGCTGGCAGGGGGCGCCGCCGCGGCCTGCGGCGGCGGCGTCCCGCATCGTGCCGCCGGGGGAGATCCTCGCCCATATCGGCGCACTGCCGGTGGCCGCCCTGCGGCTCGAGCCCGCCGAGGTCGCGGCCCTGCAGGGCCTCGGCCTGCGGCGGATCGCCGAGGTGGCGGCCCAGCCCCGGGCCCCGCTCGCCCGGCGGATCGGCCCCGGGGTGGCGCGGCGGCTCGACCAGGCGCTGGGGCGGGCGCCCGAACCGTTGTCGCCGGCGCGGCCGCCGCACGTCTTCGCGCTGCGCCTGACCTTTCCCGAGCCGATCGGCACCGGGCCCGACATCCTCGCCGGCCTCGACCGGCTGCTGCCGCCGCTCTGCCAGCGGCTGGCGGCCGCCGGTCGCGGCGCCCGGCGGGTGCGGCTGACGCTCATCCGCACCGACGGCACCGCCCAGGAGCGCACCGTCGGGCTCGCCCGCGCCGCCGACCGGCCGGAGGCGATCCGGCGGCTGCTGGAGTTGCAGCTCGACGCCGTCGACGCCGGGTTCGGCATCGAGGTGATGCGCCTCGAGGCACTGGCGGTGGAGCCGGTGGCCGCCCGCCAGCACCGCGGCCAGCTCGCGGTGACGGCCGACGCCGCCGCCCGGCCGGAAGGCGACGCAATCGCCGATCTCCTCGGCCGCATCGGCGCCCGGCTCGGGCTCGAGGCGCTGGTCCGGCTCCATCCCGCCGACAGCCATATCCCCGAGAAGACCGCGCTCGAGATGGCCGCGGCCTTCGCTCCGCCGGCGCCGGACTGGCCGCCGCCCGCCACACCACGCCCGGTGCTGATCTTCCCGCCCGAGCCGGTGACGCCCGAGGACGCGCAGGTGCCGCCCGGTCGCTTCGTCTGGCGGCGCCGGCCCCGGCAGCGCACCGCCGCCTACGGACCGGAGCGCATCGCCCCGGAATGGTGGCTCGACGATCCCGCCTGGCGTTCGGGACCGCGGGACTACTGGCGGGTCGAGACCGAGGACGGCACCCGGCTTTGGCTCTACGAGGCCAAGGGGGGCGAGCTCTCGCCGGGGTGGTTCGCGCAGGGGGTGTTCGGGTGACCGCGCGGCAGGCTCAGCTCACGTTCGGCCCGCGCAGCACCCGGATCGCCTCGCGCACCTTGCGCCACTGCTCCGCGGTTTCGCTGTCGCCCTTGGACGCGCAGTCCTTGGCCTTCTGGGCCGCCTCGTACTCCGCCCGGTCGCCATGCGCCGAGTAGAGCTGACGGGCATAATCGTCGATCTGAACGATGCTCATCGGGTTCCTCCTTCAGGCTCCGTCTTCACCAGGATAATGCGCAAGGCCGGGATTCGTAACCCGAAGCCGAGGTTTTTTGACCGCGGCGATGGTGCCGGCCGACGGCTTTCCGACGTGGGTGATTCCGCGGCCCTACAGGGCGCCCGCGGACGAATTCAAGGCGCCGGGTCCCGGCTTCACGCCCCTCGGCCTCCGCGCTCGCGCCCTCCAGCCAACGACCCGGGGCGACGCAGTGCGTCGCCTTGTCCGGGTCGAAGCAGGTCCGCACCCGCTGAGCGGCCGGTTTACTTAAAATTATTAAAGATTAATCCCTTTAAAATCAGGGCGTTCACGCGTGAACACCCCCCTGTTCACACCCCTCCCCGGACCCCGCCATGGCCTTCGCCGAGCTCTCGATCACCTCGAACTTCACCTTCCTCGTCGGCGGCAGCCATCCGCAGGAATACGCGCTGCGCGCCATCGAGCTCGGCCTGCCCGCCTTCGCCATCGCCGATCGCAACTCGGTCGCCGGCCTCGTCCGCGCCTTCCAGGAGCTCAAGGAAGCTGCCCGGGAAGGCGCCACGGTCCCCCGCCTCCTCCCCGCCGCCCGCCTCTGCCTCGCCGACGGCCCCGAGCTCACCGCCATCCCCCGCAACCGCGCCGGCTGGGCCCGCCTCTGCCGCCTTCTCACCCTCGGCGCCCGCCGGACCACCAAGGGCGCCTGCCTCCTCCACCCCGAAGACCTGACCGATCTCGCCGACCTCCACCTCCTCCTGCATCCCGGCCCCGGGCTGGCGCAGCTCCGCGCCCTCGCCCACCGCCTTCCCCACGCCCACCTCCTCGCCGCTCCGCGCTACGACGGCCAGGACGCCCGCCGCCTCGCGCGCCTCGCCCGCCTGGCCGACGACCTCCGCCTGCCGCTGGTCGCCTCCGCCGAGCCGATGATGCACCACGGCGCCCGCCGCCGCCTCGTCGACGTCCTCACCTGCATCCGCGAGGGCCGCCGCATCGATTCCATCGGCCGCGCCGCACTCGCCAACGCCGAGCGCCGGCTGCGCCCGGAGGCCGAGATGCTCCGCCTCTTCGCCGGCCATGAGGCCGCGGTCCACCGCGCCGGCGAGATCGCCGAGGACTGCCGCTTCCGCCTCGACGAGCTCCGCTACGAGTACCCCAAGGAGATCTGGGACGGCGAGGATCCCCAGGCCCGCCTCGAGCGCCTGACCGCCAGGGGCCTGAAATGGCGCTACCCCTTCGGCGTCCCCGACAAGGTCGCCGCCCAGGCCGCCCACGAGCTGGCGCTGATCGGCCGGCTGAACTACGCCCCCTACTTTCTCACCGTCAGCGACGTCGTCGACTTCGCCCGCGCCCAGGAGATCCTCTGCCAGGGTCGCGGCTCGGCGGCGAACTCGGTGGTCTGCTTCGCCCTCGGCGTCACCTCCGTCTCCCCCGAGATCGGCACCATGGTCTTCGAGCGCTTCGTCTCCGAGGCCCGCGACGAGCCCCCCGACATCGACGTCGACTTCGAGCACGAGCGCCGCGAGGAGGTGATCCAGTATATCTACGACCGCTATGGCCGCCACCGCGCCGGGATCTGCGCCACCGTCATCCACTACCGCTCCAAGCGCGCGCTCCGCGAGGTCGGCACCGCCATGGGCCTGTCGCGCGACACCGTCGCCGCGCTCTCCTCGCAGGTCTGGGGCTGGGGCAGCTCCGGCCTGCCGGTCGAGCGGCTCATCGAGCTCGGCCTCGACCCGGCCGAGCCGCGGCTGGCGCTGACCATGAGCCTCGTCGAGGAGATCATCGGCTTTCCCCGCCACCTCTCCCAGCACGTCGGCGGCTTCGTGATGACCGAGGGCCGGCTCGACGAGCTGGTGCCGGTCGAGAACGCGGCGATGGAGGACCGCACCGTTATCTGCTGGGACAAGGACGACATCGACACGCTGGGGATCCTCAAGGTCGACGTGCTGGCCCTGGGCATGCTCACCTGCATCCGCAAGGGCTTCGACCTCCTCGCCGAGCACACCGGCACCCGCTACACCCTCGCTACCCTGCCGGCCGAGGACCCGGCGGTCTACGACATGCTCTGCCGCGCCAACTCGCTCGGGGTCTTCCAGGTGGAGAGCCGGGCGCAGATGAGCTTCCTGCCGCGGATGCGGCCGCGCTGCTTCTACGACCTGGTCATCGAGGTGGCGATCGTGCGGCCCGGGCCGATCCAGGGCGACATGGTGCATCCCTACCTGCGGCGGCGGCGGGGGGAGGAGACGGTTGTCTTCCCCTCGGACGCGCTCGGGGCGGTGCTGGGCAAGACCCTGGGCGTGCCGCTCTTCCAGGAGCAGGCGATGCAGATCGCCATCATCGGCGCGGGGTTCACGCCCGAGGAGGCCGACCGGCTGCGCCGGGCGCTCGCCACCTTCAAGAAGACCGGCACCATCCACACCTTCCGCGAGCGCTTCCTCTCCGGCATGGCGGCGAACGGCTACCCGACGGAGTTCGCCGAGCGTTGCTTTTCCCAGATCGAGGGCTTCGGCGAGTACGGCTTTCCCGAGAGCCACGCCGCATCCTTCGCGCTCCTCGTCTATGCCTCGGCGTGGCTGAAGTGCCACCACCCGGCGGTCTTTGCCTGCGCGCTTCTCAACGCCCAGCCGATGGGGTTCTACGCCCCCGCCCAGATCGTCCGCGACGCCCGGGAGCACGGGGTGGTGGTGCGGCCGGTCTGCATCGATGCGAGCTACTGGGACAACGTGCTCGAGCCCGACGGCCGTGGCGGGCTGGCGTTGCGGCTGGGGTTCCGGCAGATCCGGGGGATGCGCCAGGACGACGCCGACTGGATCTCGGCCGCCCGCGGTAACGGCTACCGCGACGTCGGCGCGGTCTGGCGGCGGGCGGGGACGCCGCCGCGGATCCTCGCGACGCTGGCCGAGGCGGACGCCTTCGCCAGCCTCGGCCTCACCCGCCGGGCGGCGCTCTGGCAGGTCCGCGCCATCGGCGGCGACGCGCCGCTGCCGCTCTTCGCCGGGCTCGAGGAGACGGTGGCGGAGGCGGCGGTGACGCTGCCGCCGATGACGCTCGGCGAGGAGATCGTCGCCGACTACACCGCGCTGCGGCTGACGCTCCGGGCGCATCCGATGGCGCTGATCCGGCCGCGGCTGGAGGCGCTGGCGGCGCATCGGGTGGGTGTGAACGGGGAGGTGTTCACGCGTGATACACCCGTAACCACATGAAATAAAAGGCGTTAAGGAAGAATAATTTTCTGTGAACGCCCGACGCCTCGCACGATGTCGGGACTGGACGGCGCCGCGTACTGCGATAAGGTTTGGTCTTCGGAGGTGCAGGATGACGACAACCAGCGACCGCAAGGCGCAGCTCGAGACCCGGCTGGGGGAACTGAAGTCCCGGCTGGACCGCATCGAGGACGAACTGGAGCAGCCGGTGAGCGACAGCTTCTCCGAGCAGGCGGTCGAGCGCGAGGAGGAGGAGGTCCTGGAGGACCTCGGCGCCGCCGGCCAACAGGAGATCCGGATGATCGAGGCGGCGCTCAAGCGAATCGACGCCGGCACTTATGGCGTCTGCGTCCGCTGCGGCGACCCCATCGCCGAGGAGCGCCTGAACGTGGTGCCGCAGACGCCCTTCTGCCGCGACTGCGCCGGCGCCCGCTGACGAAGGACGTCAAGCCGCTCCCGAAGCTCTGGGCCCGGGAGCGGCAGACCGGTATCAGGCCCCCGAGGTCGGGGTTATGACGATTTCCACCCGGCGGTTCTGCGCCCGGCCGCCCGGGGTATCGTTGCTCGCCACCGGCTGGCCGTAGCCGCGGCCGACGGTGCCGACCCGCGTGGAGGCGACACCGTTCGACAACAGGATCTGTGCGACCGCCCCGGCCCGCCTTTCGCTGAGCGCCTGGTTGTAGCCGGTGCTGCCGACGTTGTCGGTGTGACCGACCACCAGCACGTTCGAGGCCGGATTGTCGCGGAGGCTGCGGGCGACCAGGGCGATCTCGTCGACGTACTCGGGATGCACCATGGCGCTGCCGGTGTCGAAGGTGATCGATTCCGGCAGCGTCACCACCAGCTGCGTGCCGGTATTGACCACCGTAGCGCCGGAGCCGCCGAGCGACGCCTCGAGCTCGCGTTGCTGCCGGTCGAGCGTGGCACCGATGGCCGCCCCGGCAATGCTGCCGACCGCGCCGCCGACAATCGTGCCGGTCCGGCCGCCGCCGTCGATCGCCCGTCCGAGGACCGCGCCGGCACCGGCCCCGACGAGGCCGCCGGTTGCGGTGCGATTCGAGCTGCCGTCAAGGTTGGTACACCCGGCAATCGCCACGAGTCCGATGACAAGGACCAGAGTCCTGCCCGCGTTCTTCATCTGTCTGCCTCACATGTTCTGTTCTTGTGGCAGCTCACTAGCACCTCGACGCGAATCCGCGAATCACATTTTTCGTCGATGAGCGATGCGGGTTCAGGCGGCGTCGAGCCGCGCCGCCTCCCAAGCCAGCATCGCCCGCTTGACCCCGAGGCCCCAGTGGTAGCCGCCAAGCCCACCGGCCTTCCGGAGCGCCCGGTGGCAGGGGATGAGCCAGCTCACCGGGTTGCGCCCGACGGCAGTGCCGACGGCGCGCACCGCCTTGGGGTGGCCGATCGCGCTGGCGATATCGGAATAGGTGGTGACATGGCCGTTCGGCACCTGCAGCAGCGCCTCCCAGACCTTGAGCTGGAACGGCGCGCCGATCAGGTGGAGTCGCGTCTCGCCGCCGTCACCGAAGGCCGCGGCCACCCAGGGCGCGAGGCGTGCGGGCGCCTCGACGAACTCGGCCTTCGGCCAGCGCGCCCGGAGATCCGCCATGGCGGCGTCCTCGCCCGTCTCGGCGGCGAAGGCGAGGCCGCAGAGGCCGCGGTCGGTGCCCATGGCCAGCGCCGGGCCGAACGGGCTCGGAAACCAGCCCCAGGCGATCGTCAGCCCTTCGCCGGCGCGGGCATATTCGCCGGGGCTCATCGCCTCCCAGCGGAGGAAGAGGTCGTGCAGCCGGCTCGACCCGGACAGCCCGGTGGCGTGGGCGGTATCGAGGACGGTGTGGCGTTCGGCCAGGAGCCGCTTGGCGTGGTCGAGGGCGAGGTACTGCTGGTAGCGCTTGGGGCTGACGCCCACCCACTGGCTGAACAGCCGCTGGAAGTGCGCCGGGCTCATGCCGACGCTGGCGGCGACCTCGTCGAGCGAGGCCTGCGCCGGGGCGCGGGCGGCGATGTGGTCGATGGCGCGGCCGATCACCGCGTAGTGGTAGGGCTCGGTGTGGGTCATGGTCGGTCGGTCCCCGTGTCCTTGTTGCCGGCAATCTATCCCCGGCGGCGGCCCATACCCACCCGATTCCTGCGGATTCCGGGCTTGCGGCGCCCCGGGCGCGCGTGCCACGAGGTGCCATGCCCGAGCAGCTCGACTACGCCACGATTTCCGAGATATTCCGGCGGTTTCATGCCGCCGAGCCCGAACCGAAGGGCGAACTGAAGCATTCCAACGCGTACACGCTGCTCGTGGCCGTGGCGCTGTCGGCGCAGGCGACCGACGCGGGCGTCAACAAGGCGACGGCAAAGCTCTTCGAGGTGGCCGACACGCCGCAGAAGATGCTGGATCTCGGCGAGGCGGGCCTCATCGCCCATATCAAGACCATCGGGCTCTTCAACAACAAGGCCCGGCACGTGATGAAGCTCAGCCGCATCCTCGTCGAGGACTTCGGCGGCGAGGTGCCGTCGTCGCGCGCGGCGCTGCAGAGCCTGCCCGGGGTGGGCCGCAAGACCGCGAACGTGGTACTCAACATGTGGTTCCGGCTGCCGGCGATGGCGGTCGACACCCACATCTTCCGGGTGGCGAACCGCACCGGCATCGCCCGCGGCCGCGACGTGGTGGCGGTGGAGCGGGCGCTGGAGGACCAGGTGCCGGCGGCCTACCAGCTTCACGCCCACCATTGGCTGATCCTGCACGGGCGCTATACCTGCAAGGCGCGCAGGCCGTCCTGCCCTGCCTGCCTCATCCGCGATCTCTGCCCTTTCGAGGAGAAGACCCTGTGACCAAGGCCTACCAGGTGGTCGGCATCGGCAATGCGCTTGTCGACGTGCTGACCCACATCGAGGACGATTTTCTCGCGGAGAACGGCGTCGAGCGCGGCATCATGCAGCTCATCGACCGCGACCGGGCGGTGGACCTCTACCGGCACATGGGGCCGGCGCGGGAGATCTCGGGGGGGTCGGCGGCCAATACCGTGGCCGGCCTCGCGGCGCTGGACGCCCGCACGGCCTATGTGGGCAAGGTCAAGGACGACCAGCTCGGGGCGATCTTCGCCCATGACCTGAGGGCGCAGGGGGCGGTCTACGCGACGCCGCTGGCGCCGCCGGCCCATCCCCAGGAGACCGGGCGCTGCATGGTGCTGGTGAGCCCGGACGGCGAGCGGTCGATGAACACCTACCTCGGGGTGTCGGAGTTCCTGGCGCCGGACGACATCGACGAGGCGCAGATGGCCGATGCCGAGTGGATCTTCCTCGAGGGCTACCGCTACGACGGCCCGGACTCGATTGCCGCCTTCGAGAAGGCGGTGCGGGCGACGAAGCGCGCCGGCGGCAAGGTGGCGATCACCCTCTCCGACCCGTTCTGCGTCGAGCGGCACCGGGACGAGTTCCTGCGGATGATCCGGGCGGACGTCGACCTCTTGGTGGCGAACGAGCACGAACTGCAGTCGCTCTATGAGACCGACGACCTCGGCGCGGCGATGGACCGGGCGCAGGCGGAGATCCCGCTCACCGCCTGCACGGTGGGGCCGAAGGGGGCGCATGTGCTCGGCGGCGAGACGCGGGTGCATGCGCCGGCCACGTCGGTCAGGGTTGTGGACGCGACCGGGGCCGGCGATCTCTTCGCCTCGGGGTTTCTCCACGGGCTCGTCACCGGCCGCGACTGGCTGACCAGCGCGCGGATGGGCTGCCTCGCGGCGGGCGAGGTGATCAGCCATATCGGGGCGCGGCCGGAGGCGGACCTGCGGCAGCTCTTTGCCGAGGCAGGTCTCAACTGAGCATCGCCCCGCCCGATCCGGCCGAGATCCCCGCGCTGGCGCCACGGGGCGACAACCCGCGCCTCGGCATCGCGCTGATGATCGCGACGGCCTTCGTCTTCGCCTGCCAGGACGGGATGTCGCGGTATCTCGGCTCGCACTACAGCGTCGTCACCGTGGTGATGATCCGCTACTGGTTCTTCGCGCTCTTCGTGGTGACGCTCGCCTCGGCCCAGAAGGGCGGGGTCCGCCGGGTCGCCCGTACCGACCGGCTCGGGGTGCAGGTGGCGCGCGGCATCCTGCTCGTGGTCGAGATCTGCGTGACGGTGCTGTCCTTCGTGCTCCTGGGGCTGATCGGCACCCATGCGGTCTTCTCGGTCTATCCGCTGCTGGTGGCGGCGCTGGCCGGGCCGGTGCTCGGCGAGTATGTCGGCTGGCGGCGGGGGATGGCGATCGGGGTGGGGCTCCTCGGGGTGCTGGTGATCCTGCGGCCGGGGTTCCAGGTGTTCAGCCCGCTGGCGCTGGTGCCGTTCGTGGGGGCGCTGCTCTTTGCGGTCTATGCGCTGCTGACCCGCCGGGTCGGGCGCACGGACAGCGCCGAGACGAGCCTCTTTTACACCGGCATCGTCGGGGCGGTGGCGATCACCGCTATCGGGCCGTTCTTCTGGACGCCGATCCACGGGACCTGGGACTGGTTCTGGATGCTGACGCTCTGCGCCGCCGGGGTGCTGGGGCATTTCCTGATGATCAAGGCCTACGAGGTGGCCGAGGCCGGGACGATCCAGCCGTTCGCGTATTTCCAGCTGGTGTTCGTCAGCGTCATGGGCTTCGCGCTCTTCGGCGAGCGCCCGGACGGCTGGACCATCGCCGGCGGGGCGCTGATCCTCGCCGCGGGGCTTTATACGCTGGTGCGCCAAGCCAGGATCGGGCGCCGTCCGGAGGCGTTAACACCTGTTTCGGAAGGGTAAACGCGCCGCGGATAGTCATCTGAAATCAGCGGCTTAGCTGTCTGCGCACGCGTGCGCAGGGTGCGCTCAGCCCCGCTCCCGGAGTAGCCGCGCCTTCTGGCGCTGCCAGTCGCGCTTGGCCTCCGTCGCCCGCTTGTCGGTCGTCTTCTTGCCCTTGGCGATGCCGATCTGCAGCTTGGCCCTGCCGCGGTCGTTGAAGTAGAGCCGGAGCGGCACCAGGGTCATCCCCTCCCGCGCCGTGCCCTGCCAGAGCTTCGCCAGCTCGCGCTTGCTGACCAGGAGCTTGCGTCGCCGGCGCTCGTCGTGCCCGAAGCTCTTGGCCTGAGCATAGGCCGGGATATAGCCGTTGATCAGCCAGAGCTCGCCGCCCTCGACCGAGGCATAGCTCTCGGCGATGTTGGCCTTGCCGTTGCGCAGGCTCTTCACCTCCGAGCCTTCGAGCATGATCCCGGCCTCGAGGTCGTCCTCGATGAAATAGTCGTACCGCGCCCGCCGGTTCTCGGCGACGATCTTCTTCGGTTTCTCGTCCTTGGCCATGATCCGCCGCTCCTATCCGAGCCCCCGCAGCCTGTCCAGCGGCCCGGTCCGCTCTAGGTATCCGCCGAGCCATCCCGGGAAGGTCGCATGCCCACCGTTCTCGTCTCCAGCGCCAGCCGCGGCATCGGCCGCGAGTTCGTCCGCCAGTACGCCGCAGAGGGCTGGCATGTCCTCGCCGCCTGCCGCAGCCCGGAGAAGGTGGCCGACGAGTTCCACGCCATGGGCCCCGAGGTCCGCCCCATCGCCATGGACGTCACCGACCTCGCTTCCGTCGAGGCGGTCGCCCGCGAGGGCAGTGCGCCGCTCGATCTTTTGATCAACAGCGCCGGGGTGATCGGCCAGGGCAGCGATGGCCCGGGGAAGGTCGACTACCGCGAATGGGCCCGGGTCATCGACGTCAACACCTTCGGCCCCGTCCGGGTGCTCGACGCCTTCGCCGACCGCCTCGCCGCGGCGAACGGCGCCAAGGCGGTGGCGCTGACCAGCGGCATGGGGTCGATCGGCGACGTCGGCTCCGGGAGCGCGCTGATCTACCGCACCTCCAAGGCCGCGCTCAACATGGCTATGCGCGCCCGCGCCATCGACCTCAAGCGTCGCGGCATCATCGTCGCGGTGATCAACCCCGGCTGGGTCCGCACCGACATGGGCGGCTCCGGCGCCTCGATCTCGGCGGAGCAGAGCGTCACCGCGATGCGCGACATCATCGACCGGCTACGCCCCGAGGACGCCGGCAGCTTCCTCAACTGGCGCGGCGGCACCTATCCCTGGTAGCTCAGTTCAGGAGCCCCGCATGCCGCATCGCCCCGCGCATCCGCTCCTTGGTTGCGTCCTCCAGCGGCACCATCGGCGAGCGCACCTCCTCGGTGCACTTGCCGAGCAGCGACAGCGCGAACTTGGTCGGGGCCGGGTTCGGCTCGGCGAAGGCGGCGCGGTGCAGCGGCATCAACCGGTCCTGGAACATCAGTGCCTTGCCGTAGTCGCCGGCCAGCATCGCTTCCTGAAACTCCGCCGACAGCCGCGGCGCGATGTTGGCCACGACACTGATGCAGCCCTTGCCGCCGTGGGCGTTGAAGCCGAGCGCGCTGTCGTCGTTGCCGGAGAGCTGCAGGAAGTCGGTTCCGCAGGTGATCCGCTGGTCCGAGACGCGGCCGACGTCGCCGGTCGCGTCCTTGACCCCGACGATCCGCGGCAGCTTCGCCAGCTCGCCCATCGTCGCCGGGGCCATGTCCACCACCGACCGGCCGGGGATGTTGTAGATGATGATCGGCAGCTCCACCGCGTCGTGCAGTGTCCTGTAGTGGTGATAGAGCCCGCGCTGGCTCGGCTTGTTGTAGTAAGGCGTGACCACGAGGGCGGCCGCCGCGCCGACCTTGCTGGCGAATTGCATCAGTCGGATCGATTTGTCGGTGTTGTTGGATCCGGCACCGGCGATGACCGGGATCCGCCCGGCGGCGGTCTTCACCACCACCTCGATCACGTGCTCGTGTTCCTCGTGGCTCAGCGTCGGGGTCTCGCCGGTGGTGCCGACGGCGACGATTCCGTGGCTGCCCTCGTCCACGTGCCAGTTGACCAGATCGACCAGCGCCGCCTCGTCCACCTTCCCGTCCCGGAAGGGTGTGATGAGCGCTGGGATGGATCCTCTGAACATGGCGCGTCCTCCGAACGAGACCGGAGCGACGACCCCGGAAAAACCGGCGCGAACCTATTCGTTAAGGGAATTAACCGCAAGCATGCCGGGGGCAGACGGACGGCACACGCTATGGTATAGTCCTGGCCCAAGAACAACACGCCGCCCCGAGGTTAACGAGCATGCCGATCCGATCGAGATTGCTGCTGCCTGCGATTCTGGCCGGCTTCGGGCTGGCGGGGGCGCCCGGCGCCTCGGCGCAGACAGCCGAGCAGGGAAGGCTCCTGGCCAAAGCGCTCGAAGCCACCGCCATTGGCGACTGGGCGGGGTCCAAGGATTTGGCTTCCCAGTCCCATAGCCTCGTGGTCATGGACATCGTGCTCTGGACCCGGCTGCGCGACGGCGCCGGCAACTGGGACGAATACGGCCGGTTCCTGGTCCGCCACCCCGACTGGCCGGGCCTGCAGACACTGCGCCGCGCTGCCGAGCGGCAGATGCCCCAGGGGCTGCCACCCGAGCAGGTAACGGCCTTCTTCGCGGCCGAACCGCCGCAGACCGGGATCGGCGTCCTGCGTCTGGCAGATGCTTATGCCACCCTGGGCCGCGAGGCCGAGGCCGAGGCGGCCATCGATGGTGCGTGGCGCGAATTCTCGATGTCGGGCCCGGAACGCACCGCGGTCCTGGCCCGATGGAAGAAGGTGCTGACGCCCGAAGCCCACCGGGCCCGGCTCGACATGCTCCTGTGGCGGGGTCTCACCGGCGAGGCCGAGGCGATGCTGCCGCTGGTCGACGAGGACTGGCAGCGTCTGGCGCAGGCGCGGATCGCCACGCGGCGCGATGCCGAGGGCTTGCAATACCTGATCAACACCGTCCCGGCGAAGTTCAAGACCGATCCCGGCCTCGCCTACGAGCGCTACCTCTACCGGGTGGACAAGCGTCGCTGGCAGGATGCCGAGGCGTATCTCCTGGAGGCGTCGACGTCGGCAACTCGCCTCGGCAGGCCGGACTTCTGGATGGAGCGCCGCGCCAACCTCGCCCGGCAGGCGCTCGAGGATGGTGACGTGGAGGGGGCGTACCGGATCGCTGCGCAGAACTTCGGCAGCGCTGGCGCCGACTACGCGGACTCCGAGTGGGTTGCCGGGTATATCGCCCTGACCAGGATGGACGATCCCAAGCGGGCGATCGGGCATTTCACCCTGTTCAGCTCGGCGGTCTCGACGCCGATCAGCCTCGGGCGTGCCGGCTATTGGCTGGGGCTCGCCTACCAGAAGGCGGGCGACCCGGCCGCGGCGGAGGCGGCGTTCCGCATGGGGGCGGAGAACCAGACGAGCTTCTACGGCCAGCTCGCGGCGGAGAAGCTCGCCGGGCCACCGGATGCCCGCCTCGCGGGGACCGGGGTTGTGCCCGACTGGCGGGCCGAGCCGTTCATGGACTCCTCGCTGGTCAAGGCCGCCTATGTCCTGCATCTCGCCGACGACGACCGGCGGGCGTCGCAGTTCTTCCGCCACGCCGCCGAGGGCAAGCCGGCGGAGATCCGGGCGGCGCTGGCGCAGATGGCGATCGACATCGGCCGGCCGCAGATCGGCATCCGGATTGCCAAGGATGCAGCGTCCGAGGGCATCATCATCGCCGATCAGTACTATCCGCTGCATGCGATCGCGTCCGGGACCTGGAAGGTGCCGACCGAGTACGCCATGGCGATCGCCCGGCAGGAATCCGAGCTCAACGCCAGCGCGGCGAGCAGCGCCGGCGCCCGCGGGTTGATGCAGCTGATGCCGGCCACCGCCGAGCATATGGCGGCAGCGGCCGGGCTGCCCTACGTCCAGGCGCGGCTGACCACGGATCCGCTCTACAACGCCCGGCTCGGCACCGAGTACCTGGCGCGGATGCTGGCGCGCTACGACGGCTCCTACGTGCTTGCCACGGCCGCCTACAACGCCGGGCCAGGGCGGGTGGATCAGTGGCTCGAGGTCAACGGCGATCCGCGCAAGCCGGGCGTCGATCCGGTGATCTGGATCGAGTCGATCCCCTATACCGAGACCCGGAACTACGTCATGCGGGTGCTGGAGTCCCTCCACGTCTATCGCGCCCGGCTGAAGGGGCAGGCGGCGCCGGTGCAACTGGTCGCGGACATTCACCGGACCGGGTGACTCCGGAGACGGAGAGCAGCCGCGAACCGGCGCGCACGGCCGGCGGGCTCAGGCGGCGATCCAGGCCTTGGCGGCGGCGAGCTCGCGGTTGCGGAAGACGTGGATGTCGGCGGGGATCAGCGGGGCGAAGACTCGGGTGGCGCCGCGCATCCAGTTGATGTCGGTGACGACGGCGATCTTGCTGAAGCGGGTGAGCTTGGTGACGCCGAGGCGGGTGTCGTTCCAGATGGCGCCGGCGGTGATCGCCTCGAACTCCGGGCCGATCTGGTAGAGGACCTTGATCTTGTCGTGCTTGGCGAGTCGGGCCTCGATCGCCGGGACGATCACCTCGGTATAGTCGCGGGCGCCGAGGATGCCGCGGACGGAGATCCCGAGCGTGTCGTCGGGGAGATCGTCCATCAGCTCGACGTGCGGCGGCTCGTCGTCGCGGGCGGCCACCCAGTCCAGCGCGTCGGAGAGCTCGTCGTTGGGGAAGTGGCGCAGGCGGGCGGCGATGAAGTGCCGGGCGATCTTCGGGGCGATGTCGAGGATGCCGGAATCCGAGACGAGGGCGATCTTGGCAATCTTGCTCTCGTGGCTGCGCACGAAGCGCAGGTGCTCGGAGAAGGCGGCGAAGTCGCTCCAGCCGGGGAATCCGCGGGCGTGGATGACCAGGTTCGGCACCGGGCCGCCGGCGGCGATCCTGGCGTCGAACATCTCGGTCAGCCGGTCGAAGTCGGCTTTCTGCAGGGTGCCGGATGGCTCCAGCACGAAGCAGCCGTGAGTGTTGTCCTCGGTGATCCGCAGCATCAGTCGTCCTCCCCGTCCTCCCCGCGGCGTGCCAGTACCAGCAACGCGCCCAGTGCCACCAACCCGAGACCGATCACCGGCCGTGACGGCGCCTTGCGTGGCATCGCCGAGAGGGCGGCGGCGCGGTAGAGCTGGCGGTCAAGGATGGCGCGGCGGGCGGCGAAGCGGCGGTAGCGCCGGGCTTCCAGTTCCAGGGCGCCGAGCAGGACCAGGACAAGAACCAGGGAGCCGCCGGCCATGATCGCCAAGGCGTTGATCATGCCCACACGGTCGGCCAGTGCCACGGTCGCCGCCGCCAGCACGAAGCCGATGCAGAGGAGCGCCGCGAGGATGCAGGCGCCGATCAGCGTCGCCCGAACGGC
The DNA here is from genome assembly GCA_963798385.1 of uncultured Alphaproteobacteria bacterium. Classification (GTDB taxonomy): domain Bacteria; phylum Pseudomonadota; class Alphaproteobacteria; order Rhodobacterales; family Rhodobacteraceae; genus Amaricoccus. The sequence goes on from CAWCTE010000001.1 coordinate 636,771, forward strand.
CACTCGGCGGCCGACGTTGCGCACGCGCGCCTCCGCGACGCGGGCGACGGTCGCGAAGAGGCGCGCCACGCGTCAGCGCCGGAACAAGATGCCGAACAGGAAGCCGAAGAGCACGGCGATCCCAAGCGAGGCGAACGGGCGTCGGCGAGTGGCGGCGGCGACCTCGTCCTCGAGCGACTGCAGCTCGCTCATAACCGCGTCGAGGGCCTCCTCGCCTTTGGCATAGCCTTCCTGCGCGGTCGCGGACGCGGCGGATTTCAGGCCCCGGGCGCGCTGCTTGCCGACCTTTGCAACCATCGTTCCGAGCTCTGCGAGGTCGGCGCGGAGCGCCGCCACCTGCTCGGCCAGGGGCTCGACCATGTCGGCGGCGGCGTCTTCCAGGTTCTTCTGCGGGCTTGCCATTATCGCGTCCTTTCGCAATTGCATCCGAAATCACGGCGCTGCGCACCGTCGGACTCGCCGTTCAACGCCTTCCGTCGGTGGAAGGTTCCGGTGTCATACGAATCGGTTGACCCAGTTCTCGAGCTTCTCCTGCCGACCGGAGCGAGGCTGGGGCTCGAGCCCCTCGCGGTCTACCCGCTCGGCGATGGTCGCGAGGTCGCTCGACAGCATCGCCTGCGCCTCGGGCGTGTCCCATCCGGCGTAGCGGGCCTTGAGCATGTCTTCCATGCCGCCGTCCTCGAGCATTGCTGCGGCCGCGAGCAGGCCACGGGCGCAGACGTCCATCGCGCCGACGTGGGCGGCGATGAGGTCCTCGGGATCGAGGGACTGGCGGCGGAGCTTGGAATCGAAGTTGGTGCCGCCGGTGGTGAAGCCGCCGGCCTTGAGAATGTAGTAGTAGGCGAGCGCGGTCTCTGGGACGTTGTTCGGGAATTGGTCGGTGTCCCATCCGGACTGCAGGTCGTTGCGGTTTGAGTCGATGCTGCCAAAGACGCCGAGGGCGGTGGCGGTCGCGAGCTCGTGCTCGAAGGAGTGCCCAGCGAGGAAGGCGTGGCCGACCTCGATGTTGAGCTTAACCTCCTTTTCCAGGCCGAAGCGCTGCAGGAAGCCGAATACAGTGGCGCTGTCGTAGTCGTACTGGTGCTTGGTGGGCTCCTGGGGCTTGGGTTCGATCAGGATGGTGCCGGGGAACCCAATCTTGTGCTTGTAGTCGACGACCATGGAGAGGAAGCGGCCCATGTGGTCGAGTTCCTGGCCCATGTCGGTGTTGAGCAGGGTCTCGTAGCCCTCGCGACCGCCCCAGAGGACGTAGTTGGCGCCCTTGAGCTGGTGGGTGACATCCATCGCGTGCTTCACCTGCGCGGCGGCGTAGGCGAAGACGTCGGGATCGGGATTGGTGGCCGCACCCGCCATGAAGCGGCGGTTGGAGAAGAGGTTGGCGGTGCCCCAGAGAAGCTCGACGCCGGTCTCCTCCATGCGGCGGGCGAAGTAGTCGGCGATCTCGCTGACGTTGCGGTTGGACTCGGCGAGGGACTTGCCCTCGGGGGCGATATCGCGGTCGTGGAAGGTGAAGAACTTCGCGCCGAGGAGGGCGAGCATCTCGAAGGCGACCTCGGCCTTGAGCTGCGCCGCGGACATGCCGTCGCCAAACCAGGGGCGCTCGAAGGTCTGGCCGCCGAAAGGGTCGCCGCCTGGCCAGGCGAATGAGTGCCAATAGGCGACGGCCATGCGCAGCTGGTCTTCCATGCGCTTGCCCATGACGATGCGGTCGGGCTCGTAGAAGCGGAAGGCCAGTGGGTTGGCGCTGTCGGGACCCTCGAAGGGGACGGGTGCGATGCCGTCGAAGAAGTCGCTCATTGGGCGGGTGCCTCCTTGGCGTCTGGTCTGGATTTAACCTTTGTGGCCGAGCGAACGTGCAGATCGTGGCGAGCTGTGCCATTCGTATTCGGACGGTCGCCAATGCGTAGCCGTTGCCCTATATTCGGCTGGAGAGCCTGCAGAATGTCAGCGACGTTGAGGATCGACACGCTGAAATTCGTCCGCAAGCTCACGGAAGCCGGAATGGAGCGACCGTTGGCCGAAGCGATTGTCGAAGGTCTGGCGTAGGCCGACACGTCCGATCTCGCCACCAAGGCCGACCTGGCCGAACTCAAGGCCGAGGTCTTCCGCTTCATGATGCTGCAGGCCGTCGCCATCGTCGGTCTGACCGTAACGCTCATCAAGCTTCTGCCCTGACCGAGCGCAGCGCCGGGTAGAGGGCCCGATAGCGCGCGTAGCCGTCGCGATAGCGCGGCACGAGGGCGGGATCGGGCTCGATCACCCGCAGGATCTCGGGCGCGGCGCAGACCTCCGCCGGGTCGGCGCCTTCGGCGGCGCAGATGGCGAGGCGGGCGGCGCCGAGGGCGGCGCCGACGTCGCTGTCGGCGGCGATCTGGAGCGGGCGGTCGAGGACGCTGGCGATGATGCCGAGCCAGACGTCGGAGCGGGCGCCGCCGCCGACCGCGAGCGCGGCGGCGAAGTCGGTGCCGGCGTCGTGGAGCACCCGCTGGCAGTCGGCGAAGGCGTAGGCGACGCCTTCGAGCACGGCCTGGGTGAGGTCGTTGACGTCGTCGGACTGGGAGAGGCCGGTGAAGGCGCCGCGGGCCGCGGCGTCGTTGTGCGGGGTGCGTTCGCCGGAAAGGTAGGGGAGGAAGGTGACGTCCGAGGGCGCTTCCACCCGGCCGACGGCGGCGGCGAGGTCGGATGGCTTGCGGCCCGTGATGCGGGCGAGCCATTCGAGGCTGTCGGAGGCGGAGAGGATGACGCCCATCTGGTGCCAGGTGTCGGGAATCGCGTGGCAGAAGGCGTGGACGGCGCCCTCGGTATTCGGGGAGAAGCGGGCGTTGGAGACGAAGAGGACGCCGGAGGTGCCGATGGAGACGAAGGCGGAGCCGGGGGTCACCACCCCGACCCCGCAGGCGGCCGCGGCATTGTCGCCGGCGCCGCCGGCGACGACGACCGGGCCGTCGATGCCCCAGCGGCGGGCGAGGTCGGGGAGAAGCTCGCCGGAGGGTTGGCTGCCTTCGACGAGGCGCGGCATATGGCTGCGGGAGAGGCCGGTGGCTTCGAGGAGGTCGTCGGACCAGTCGCGGGCGGCGACGTCGAGCCAGAAGGTGCCGGCGGCGTCGGACATCTCGGAGACGTGGTGGCCGGTGAGGCGCAGGCGGACGTAGTCCTTGGGGAGGAGGACGGTGTCGATGCGGGCGTATAGGTCGGACTCGTGCCGGCGCATCCAGGCGATCTTCGGGGCGGTGAAGCCGGGCATGGCGATGTTGCCGGCGACCTCGCGGGCGCGTGGGAAGGCGGCCTCGATCTCGGCGCATTCGGCCATGGCGCGGCCGTCGTTCCAGAGAATTGCAGGGCGGATCACCTTGTCGTCGTGGTCGAGGCAGACGGCGCCGTGCATCTGGCCGGAGAGGCCGATGCCGCGGAGGCCCTTGAGGCCATGGTCGCGGGCGAGGGTGCCGATGGTGCCCTCGACGGCGCGCCACCAGTCCTCCGGCTCCTGCTCGGACCAGCCGGGGTGCGGGCGGGAGACGGTGAGGCTCTGGCTGGCCTGGCCGATGAGGGTCTGGTCGCGGTCGAAGAGGACCGTCTTAACCGACGAGGTGCCGATGTCGATGCCGAGATACATCAGGCCGCCGCGCCCGGCCTCTGGTCCAATCGTCCGTCCATGTGCCCCCCCTGGTCCCTTCTACTGCAGCGGCGTGCCCGGCTTTTTGCCGAGGATGATCATGCCGAGGATGTCGTCCTCGGTGACGTCCGCGACCCGCACCGTTCCGACGAGCTGGCCGTTCTTCATTACCGAGACCCGGTCGCAGAGTGCCATGACGTCGTGGATGTCGTGGCTGATCAGGAAGATGCCGAGGCCCTGGCGCTTGAGCTCCTCGATGAGCTCGGCGACCATCTGGGTCTCCTTCACGCCGAGGGCGGCGGTGGGCTCGTCCATGATCAGGATGCGGGCGTTGAAGTAGACGGCGCGGGCGATGGCGACGGACTGGCGCTGGCCGCCGGAAAGGGCCTTCACCGGTGCGTGGAACTTGGCGAAGTTCGGGTTGAGGCGGCCGAGGATCTTGCGGGTCTCGGCTTCCATGTGATCGTCGTCGACGAAGCCGAGGGGCGTCACCAGTTCGCGGCCGAGGAAGAGGTTCTGGGCGGCGTTGAGGTTGTCGGCGAGCGCCAGCGTCTGGTAGATCGTCTCGATGTTGTAGCGGCGGGCGTCGCGGGGCGAGCGGATTTCGGCTTTCTCGCCGGCTACGTAGATTTCGCCGGCGTCGGCGTGATAGGCGCCGGAGAGGACCTTGATCAGCGTCGACTTGCCGGCGCCGTTGTGGCCGAGGAGGCCGACGACCTCGCCGGGGTAGAGGTCGACGCTGACGTGGTCGACGGCCTTGACGCCGCCGAAGCTGAGCTGGATGTTGCGCATCTCCACCAGGGGTGTCGTCATGCTCCCGTCCTCCGCCGGTAGAGGATATCGACGAAGACGGCGAAGACCAGCACCACACCGACCACGATCGACTGCATCGGCGCATCGACCCCGACCATGGCCATGCCGGACTGCAGGCTCTGCATGATCAGCGCGCCGAGGACGGCGCCATAGATGGTGCCGATGCCGCCGGACAACGCGGTGCCGCCGATCACCGCCGCAGCGATGGTGCGAAGCTCGTCGAGGGTGCCGAGGTCGTTGCCGACGGCGCCGAGGCGGGCCGAGGCGATCACCGCGGCGACGGCGGTGAGCGCGCCCATCAGGGCGAAGATTTTGACGGTGAGCAGGCGCGTGTCGATGCCGGAGAGCTCGGCCGCCTCCGGGTTGCCGCCGGTGGCGAAGACGTACCGGCCGAAGCGGGTGCGCTGGGCGACCACCGTCATGATCACCGCCACCACGAGCAGGATCACCACCGGGATGGCGATGCCCTGGGCCATGTTGATGTCGCCTTCGGGGATCGGCAGGCCGCGGCTTTCGAGAATTCGCTGGGCGGCGCGCTCGGGGACCGGGTAGGCGACCATGACCGCGGCGAAGCCGAAGATGACTCCGGCGATGATCATGGAGACCACGCCCTCGGCCCAGGCGGGCTTTACGACGAAGCCGTGCTTCATCTTGTTGCGCCGCGACTGGTACTGCAGCGCCAGCGCCGCCACCGTGCCGACGGCGGCGAGAATCCAGCTCCAGAGCGCGCCGAGCGTGCCCTCGGCGCCGCCGCCGAGGAGGGTGAAGGTCTGGTCAAGGGGTGCCACCGTCTGGCCGCTCGTCACCCACCAGGCGGCGCCGCGCCAGACCAGGAGGCCGCCGAGGGTGACGATGAAGGCCGGGATGGTGAGGTAGCCGATCAGCCAGCCCTGGAAGGCGCCGACCAGGGTGCCGAGGCAGATGCCGGCGAGCACGGTGATGATCCAGATGCTCCAGTTGCCGAAACCGAAGGCCGGCGCCAGCACGTTGAGCTGCAGCGTGCCCATGATCATCGCGACGAAGCCGAGGAGCGAGCCTACCGACAGGTCGATGTGGCGGGTGACGATGACGAAGACCATGCCGGTGGCCATCACCGCAACCGAGGTGGTCTGGACCGACAGGTTGAAGAGGTTGCGGGGGGTCAGGTAGAGGCCGCCGGTGAAGAAATTGAACACCAGCCAGATGACCAGCAGCGCGCCGATCATCCCCAGGAGGCGCGTATCGATCTCAAGGGAGCGAAAGAACTTGGCCAAGCCGCCCATGCGGACTCTCCTGGGTCGCGCGCCGCCGGAAGGGCCGGCTGCGGGACCGGGCGCGGCGGTCAGGCCAGCGCCCGGCCGGGTCGCGTCAGTTGCAGGCGTCGACGCTGCCCGCCGGCACGCCGGCGCAAAGCTCGGCCTTGGAGATCCAGCCGGCGTCGACCACGACGTTGAGGTTGTCACGGGTGATCGGGACCGGCTTCAGGAACTTCGCCCAGAGCTCGGTGCCGCCCGGCGACGTCCATTGCTCGGCGCCTTCTATGGCGGACATCTCGGTGCCGCCGGCCAGCGCCAGGGCGATCTCGCCGGCTTCCTTGCCCAGTTCGCGCGAGTCCTTCCAGACCGAGACTGTCTGGGTGCCGAGCGCGATGCGGTTCAGCGCCGCCTTGTCGCCGTCCTGGCCGGAGACCGGAATCCCCTCCATCCCCTGGGCGGTCAGCGCCGCCACGGCGCCGCCGGCGGTGCCGTCGTTCGAGGCGACCACGGCGTCGACCTCGTTGTTGTTCTGGGTAAGGATCTGCTCCATGTTGCGCTGGGCGTTGGCCGGCAGCCAGTCGTCAGTATAGGCCTCGCCGACGATCCTGACCTTGCCGGCGTCGATGGCCTCTTGGAGCACTTCCTGCTGGCCGCCGCGCAGGAAGTCGGCGTTCGGGTCGGCCGAGGAGCCCTTGATCATCACGTAGTTGCCTTCGGGCGCCTGCTCGAGAACGGCGCGGGCCTGCATCCGGCCCACCTCGACGTTGTCGAAGGTGAGGTAGAAGGCGCGGGGATCGTCGATCAGCCGATCGTAGCCGACCACCGGGATGCCCTCGTCTGCGGCGGCGTCGACCGCGGGGCCGATGGCGGCGGAATCCTGGGCGAGGATGATGAGCGCGTCGGCACCGCTGGTGATCAGGCTCTCGACGTCGGCGAGCTGCTTGGAAGAGGAGCTCTGGGCGTCGGTGGAGATGTACTTGGCGCCGGCGGCTTCGAGGGCGGCCTTGATCGCCGCCTCGTCCGTCTTCCAGCGCTCTTCCTGAAAGTTCGACCAGCTCACGCCGACGGTCAGGTCCTGGGCCATCGCCGTCGTCGCGAGGCCCGAGGCCAGCACGGCTGCGGCCAGCAGGGAAATGGATTTCATTTATGTAGCCTCCCGATTGTTGTGCCGGCCAATCGCCCCGGCTGGGACGGGCGACGATTCCCGCCTCTGGCTCGGCGGCGTAAGCTTGGATCCCTGCCGGCCGGTTGTCAAATCCCTTCTGGGCATCTGGCCGCGCAACCGTTTGAAATCGCGGCGGTCAGTCGATCCAACCCTGCTCGCGATAGTAGCGCTCGGCACCCGGGTGGAGGGGCGCCGCGAGACCCTGCCGCACCATCGTCTGCGGGTCGAGATCGGAAAGTACCGGCTCCAGTCCGCGAAGCATGTCGATGTCGCCGAAGATCGCCTCGACGATGCCGTAGACGGTGTCCTCGGGGTAGTCGGCCCGGGTCACCAGCGTCGCGCCGACGCCGAAGGTGGCGACCTCGCGCGAGGTGCCGCGATAGATGCCGGCGGGGATCGTCGCCGCCAGGTAATACGGATGCGAGGCCACGAGTTCGTCGATGGCGGGGCCGGCCGCGTCGATCAGCACTGCGTCGCAGCCAGTGGTGGCTTCCTGGATCGCCAGCGTGGGGTGGCCGGCCGCGTAGAGGAAGGCGTCGATCTGGCCGGCGCAGAGGGCATCGGCCATCCGGTCGGGGCTGATGTCCGGGGTCGCGGCGAAGCTCTCGGGCGTCCATCCGAGGGCGCCGAGGAGCAGGTCCGCGAGCGTCCGGGTGCCGGTGCCAGGGCCGCCGAGGACCACCCGCTTGCCGGCGAGATCCTCGATCCGGGCGATGCCGGCGTCGGCGCGCGCCACCACGGCCAGGGCCTCCGGGTAGAGCGACATCAGCGCGCGCAGGCCCGCGTCCGGGCCGGCGTCCGCGAAGGGTCCGGTGCCGGCCACCGCTTCCGCCTGGTTGTCGGACTGGACGATGGCGAGCTGAAGGCTGCCGGAAGCGAGGTCTTTGAGGTTGGCGACCGATCCCTCCGAGGGCGTGGCGGCGCAGCGCAGGCCGGTGTCGCGGCGGTGCTGGTTGACCAGGCGGCAGAGGGCGACGCCGACGGGATAGTAGAGGCCCGCGACGCTGCCGGTGCCCATCCGGGCGAGCTCGGGCTCCGGGGTGGGGGCCTGTTCCTGGGCGTGGGCCGCGGGGACGAGGAGCTCGAGGGCCGTGACGAGCGCCAAGATCGTCCGAACGTGCGTCATCTGCCGATCTCCCTCGAGGCGCCGCGAGGGCGGAGGCTAGTGCAGCGGGCGCGTGGAGGCAAATCCATCGCCGTGGAGGCGGCAGGGGCGCCGGGTCCGGGGTGTTGCGTGGGGCGGATTTGGTTGCGCGCCGGCTGAATCGGCGTATCCGCGCATGGGGGAGGTTCCGCTTGTTTTAACAACGGGTTGGGTGGAGTGGAAAGCGCATGGACAGTGGCTGGAAAGTGGCCATACGATTGAGCCGGCGGTCGGGCGGTTTGCGCAACACCCGGGGGCTCCGGGATCGGCGTCGGGTCAGCCGGCGGGCGCGGCCTCGCGGGTGTCGATGACCTCGAAGTCGTGGGTGATCGTCGCCGTCTTGGCCAGCATGGCTGACGCGGAGCAATACTTGTCCACGGAGAGGCCGATGGCGCGCTCGACCCGGCGCGGGTCGACGCCGCGGCCGCAGACGACGAAATGCAGGTGGATGCGGGTGAAGACCTTGGGCTCGGCCTCGGCCCGGTCGGCGTCGAGCTCGATCACGCAGCCTTCGACCGGCTCGCGGGATTTCTCGAGGATGTTGACGACGTCCCAGGCCGAGCAGCCGCCGGTGCCGATCAGCAGCAGCTCCATGGCGCTCGGCCCCGGCTTGGGGGCATCGCCGTGGGCGGTGCCGAGAACCACCTGGTGACCGCTGGCGGTGCCGCCGACGAAGGTGCGGTCCTCGAGCCACGAGACGCGAGCTTTCATCGAAGTGTCCTCCGTGGGGCGACTTGACTGTCCTGCTGGCCGATGCGGCCTGCGAGGTCAAGGGGGCGGAGGGATCAGAGGCCGATGCCGCGGTAGGGGGGCAGACGGTGGCGGAGCATGCCGGTCAACTGGCCGGAGAGCCGGCCGACCCCTGAGCGCAGCCAGGCGGCGCTCAGCATGTTCTCGGGCCGCGGGCGCAGGCCGGGGCGGAGGTGGTAGCGCATGACCTTTCGCCAGCTCCGGACGTATTCCCGCCACCCGCCGGCGAACTCGGCACGGTCGCGGCAGAGGTTGACGAGCTTCACCTCGTAGCGGGCCCAGTCGAAGCTCTGTCGGAACAGCGGGCCGAGGGCGTCGCGGGCGCGCACGTGCATCACCACCTCGGGCACGAAGTGCAGTGGATGGCCGGCGATCTGGGCGCGGACGCAGAACTCGGTGTCCATGTGGTGGCGGAAATCGGGATCGAATCCGCCGATCCGGTCGACGAGATCGCGGCGGATGCCGATGGTGCCGCCGCCCGCGTGCTCGAGGCCGGGCAGGAACGGCAGCTCCTCGAGCCGGTGGGTCTGGTGGGTGCCGCGGCTCTTCATCACCCAGCCGCGGTTCAGGCGCTGGAAATCGATGCGGCAGGCGACGATCGGGTGCGCCGCAAGCGCGGTTCCCATCGCCGAGAGCCACCCCTCGCCCGGCACGTCGTCGGCATCGCAGAAGGCCATGGCGGGGGCGCGGGCGACGGCGATGCCGGCGTTCATCGCGTGCTGCGCGCCGCGGTGGCCGGAGGCGTCGACGTGGCGCATCGCGAGGTGGGGGTGGCTGCGGGCGAAGCCGCGGAACACGGCGACCGAGGCGTCGGTCGAACCGTTGTCGGCGAGGATGATCTCCCAGGGGCGATCCCATTCCTGCCGGGCGAGGCCTTCGAGGGTTTCGCGGAGCGTTGCTGCCGCATTCCGGCAGGGGAGGATGACGCTGAGATCCGGGAGCGGTGCTTCGTCCATCGGGGCGGCACCGCCGGGGATGACCCGGAGCGGGGACGAGGCGGGACTCGGGGCGGGGGCCGCCGCCCGGGCCAGGGCGCCGCGTGACGCCCGAACCGCCGCTCTCACACCAATCATCGGATCGTACGCCTCACACGCTCCCCGGTCGCCTCTTCCCCGATGGCTTCGGCACGGCGTCGCCGTCAATTCAGGGGGCACAGGCGGGCCTGTTTCTATTGAATTAAAGGCGCGCGGTAAACCCAATTCCCCGGATTAATCGGTAACATCGGTGACATCGGTGGCAAGCGGCGACAATCCGCTCAAAATTTCGCGAGATTTCCTCGGTCGGCGGGTCAGATCGGCTCTCGACAGCGGTATTTCTGTTTAATAATGTCCCTGGCGACAAACCAGCGGAAGGCGCGACGATGGGCGCGGGGCGGGAAGGAAGAAGTCCGGGGCGTCCGCCGAAGTTCGCGGGACCGAGCCGGGTCGTTACGGTGACGCTGCCGGAGGAGACGCTCGCGCGGCTCGCGCGGCTCAATGCCGACCGGGCCAAGGCGATCGTGCGGGCGACGGACCTCGCGCTTATGGCCCTGGAGGCGGGCTCTCCGGTCGAGCTGCAGAACGTGTCAGCGGGATCGGCGGTGATCACGGTGCCGGCCTCGCCAGCGCTCCAGTCCCTGCGCGGCGTGCGGCTGATCGAGATCCGTCCGTCTCGCTATCTCATCGTGCTGGAGCCGGGGACGGCCCTCAGCGAGGTGGAGATCTCGGTGCTCGACGCCCTGGAGGGGCTCGAAGCCGCCGATGGACCGGACCACGCGATCCTCACCGAGCTGCTGCGCAGCCTTCGGTCGAGCCGCCGGTCGGAACGGGCGCGGACCGGCGAGCTCATCCTTGTGGACAATCCGGCGGCCTAGTCGATGTCCTCGGTGGGCTTGGCGTTGAGCTGGTTCCAGTTCTGCTCGCCGATGCGCTCGACGAGGTCGATCTGGGTTTCGAGGTAGTCGATGTGGCCTTCCTCGTCCGCCATCAGTTCCTCGAAAAGGTTCTTGGACACGTAGTCGCCGACCTTCTCGCAATAGTCCCGCGCTTCGGCATAGAGGGTGCGGGCGTCGTACTCGCCGGCGAGGTCGCATTTCAGCGTCTCGGTCGGGCTTTCGCCGATGCGGAGCGGGTCGAGGGTCTGCAGGTTCGGGTGCCCCTCGAGGAAGATGATCCGGTCCATCAGCTTGTCGGCGTGGTGCATCTCCTCGATGCTTTCCTTGCGCGACTTCTCCGCGAGCCGGCCGACACCCCAGTCGTCCTGCAGCCGGTAGTGCAGCCAGTACTGGCTGATCGCCGTCAGCTCGCTCCTCAGTGCCTTGTTGAGATAGTCGATGACGCCAGCGTCGCCCTTCATCTTCGCCCCCTTCGTCGGATGGCGGGCGAATGGCCCGCCATCCGACGACCCTACGGCAAGCGACGCAGATGCCGCAATGTGGAAGCGTTCTAAAAGAGGTTAGCCCTCGTCGCGCTTGCGCAGCGGGGTTCGGACGTTCTGTAGCTCCGAGGGCACGGCGAGGTTCTCGTCGGCGCGCATCTGCGACACGAAGAGCCGGATGCAGCCGCCGCAACCGGCGGTCTTTCCCAGCACACGATAGATTTTGCCCGGCGTGATCAGCGTATAGGGATCGGACGCCCGCATCCAGGCGATGGCCTGGCGGATGTCGCGATCGGTGACGCCTGTGCAGGAGCAGACGATCATGTCGCGGGCGGGTTCGACTGGGGCAGGTGCACAGGCCTATATCCGACGATTCCACTCGGCCTTATACCTGACAATCCTCGTCAGGAAAAGCAAGTGCGGAAGTGGTCAGGCGACGGCCCGGGAGAGGGCGCAGTGGCGCCAGAGGTCGGAGAGGGCGCCGACGAGGCGGTCGAGGTCCGCGTCCGAGTGGAGCGGCGAGGGCGTGAAGCGCAGGCGCTCGGAGCCTTTCGGGACTGTCGGGTAGTTGATCGGCTGGACGTAGATGCCGTAGTCATCGAGCAGGATGTCGGAGATCATCTTGCACTTGACCGGGTCCTTGACCATCACCGGCACGATGTGGCTCGGGTTCGGCAGGTGCGGGATGCCGAGGGCGTCGAGGCGGGCGCGCAGCTTCATCACCATCTGGCGCTGGCGGTGGCGCTCGAGGTCGCTGGACTTCAGGTGGCGGATGCTGGCGCGGGCGCCGGCGGCGATTGCCGGCGGCAGCGCGGTGGTGAAGATGAAGCCCGAAGCGAAGCTGCGGATGAAGTCGATCAGTGTCGCGGAGCCGGCGACGTACCCACCGACGACGCCGAAGGCCTTGCCGAGGGTACCTTCGATCAAGGTGACACGGTCCATCAGGCCGCGCGCCTCGGCGACGCCGCCGCCGCGGGGACCGTAGAGGCCGACGGCGTGGACCTCGTCGAGGTAGGTCATCGCGCCGTGCTTCTCGGCGACGTCGAGGATCTCGGCGATGGGGGAGACATCGCCATCCATCGAGTAGACACTCTCGAAAGCGACGATCTTCGGGCGGGCCGGGTCGAGCTCGGCTAGCTGGCGGTCGAGGTCCCTCGCGTCATTGTGCTTCCAGATGCGCTTCTCGCAACCGCCGTGGCGGATGCCCTCGATCATGCTGGCGTGGTTGAGCGCGTCGGAGAGGATCACGCAGCCGGGGAGGCGGCGGCCGAGGGTGCCGAGGGCGGCCCAGTTGGCGACGTAGCCGGAGGTGAAGAGGAGGGCGGCCGGCTTGGCGTGGAGGTCGGCGAGCTCGCGCTCGAGCAGCACGTGGTCGTGGGTGGTGCCGGAGATGTTGCGGGTGCCGCCGGCGCCGGCGCCGCAGCGGTCGACCGCCTCGTGCATCGCGGCGAGCACCGCCGGGTGCTGGCCCATACCGAGGTAGTCGTTGGAGCACCAGACGGTGACGTCGGTAGGCCGGTCGTCGACGTAGCGGCGGGCGCGCGGGAAGTCGCCGCTGACCCGTTCGAGCTCGGCGAAGACCCGGTAGTTGCCCTCGCGGCGCAGAGCGTCGATCTGCTCGCGAAAAAGGGCCTCGTAATCCATCGCCATGTCCCTAGAACCCACCGCGGCGGACTGCCCGCAGGCACCGACCATAAGGTTCGATCACCCAGCAGGCGGCAAAAGTCAACCTTTCGGCAGGGATAGCCGAGGGCCGGGCGACAGTTTACCGCAGGCCCGGCAAGCGGGAGCGGCGGTCGGGCGCCGGGAAGGAATTGATTTGGCGGCATAATTGGAAAGATGCCGGGCGCCGGGCGAAAGTGGTTCGCGCGGCGCCTGAAATCCGCTTGCGCGCGCCCCGGCGATGGCGAAGAACGCCGCCATGACCGAGACGATTCCCGCCTGGGTGAACGGCAAGCTGACCGAGGTGGACAAGCTGGAGGTCCACAGGCGCGGATTGCTGCATCCCGCGGTGTCGGTGTTCCTGCTCGACGGACGGCGGACGCTGCTGCAGCGCCGAGCGCTCGGCAAGTACCACACGCCGGGGCTCTGGGCGAACGCCTGCTGCACCCATCCGCATCCGGGGGAGGCGGCGGCGGCGTGTGCGGCGCGGCGGTTGCGGGAGGAGCTGGGGGTCGGCGGGCTGGCGCTCGTGGCGCGCGACTGCATCGACTACCGGGCCGATGTCGGCGGGGGGATGGTCGAGAATGAGCGGGTCAGGCTGTTTACGGCGGAGGTGGGTGCGGATGCGGATTTGCGGGTATTGCCGGATCCGGCGGAGGTGATGGCGACGCGCTGGGTTGATCTCGCAGTGCTGGGTGGAGAGGTCGCGGCGCGGCCAGCGCTTTTCACGCCGTGGTTGCGAATTTATCTGGCGGAGCATACCGAGAGGCTGTTCGGGAGGGCGGCTTGACGAAGCCGTCTCGTGTCAAAGGTTTACGGGGATTTGGGGTGGCTGGAAGGCGGCTGGAAAGTGGCTGGAAAGCGCCCATACGATCTTGAGGCGGCCTTAAACCTTAACGGGTATCCTGCGGGGTCCGCGCGGCGTCAGACGATGCCGCCGCCGCCGGCGTGGCTGGCGGGGCGTTCGGCGGTAACGGCGGCTCGGTAGCCGGCGGCGCGGTAGGTGGAGACGGGGTCGATGGCGGCGCCTTTCTCGTAGCGGGCCTGGGCAAGGATCGGCTCGACGTTGGTGCGGAAGGCGGTCTTGAGGGTGGTCGTCGCCATCAGCGCGTCGTTGGCGTCCTGGTGGCCGGCGAGGGCGTCGCGGTCGACGAGGAGGGCGGCGGCGAAGGCGCGCTGCACCTCTATGGCGCTGACCATCAGGCTCTCGATCGGGTCCGTGACGTTGTGGGACTGGTCGAGCATGTGGGCGGGGTCGAAGCCAGGCGCCCCTTCGGCGTCGACGAGCTCGTTGAACACCAGGAACAGGCGGTAGGGATCGATCGAGCCGGCGTCGAGGTCGTCGTCGCCGTACTTGGAATCGTTGAAGTGGAAGCCGCCGAGCTTGCCGAACTGGATCAGGCGGGCGACGATCATCTCGATGTTGACGTTCGGGGCGTGGTGGCCGAGATCGACGAGGCAGAACGCCTTTGGCCCGAGCTCCCGGGCGATCATGTAGTTGGTGCCCCAGTCCTGCACGACGGTCGAGTAGAAGGCCGGCTCGTACATCTTGTGCTCGGTGAAAAGTCGCCAGTCGTCGGGGAGTTCCGCGTAGATGGCGCGCATCGCGTCGAGGTAGCGCTCGAAGCTGCGGGTGAAGTGGCTCTGGCCGGGGAAGTTCGAGCCGTCGCCGATCCAGACCGTGAGGGCCTTGGAGCCGATCGCCTCCCCGATCTCGATGCATTCGAGGTTGTGCTCGACCGCCTGGGCGCGGACGGCCGGGTCGGTGTGGGAGAGCGAGCCGAACTTGTAGGAGAGCGGCTGGTCGGGGGCGTCGGAGAAGGTGTTGGAATTCATCGCGTCGAAGCGGAGGCCGAGTTCCTCGGCCTTCTGGTTCAGCCGCCGAGGGTCGGCCTTGTCCCAGGGAATGTGCAGCGACACCGTCGGGGTGGCGGCGGTCAGGCGGTTTATGACGGCGCAGTCGTCGAGCTTGTCGAAGATGTCGCGCGGTTCGCCCGGGCCGGGGAAGCGGGCGAAGCGGGTGCCGCCGGTGCCGACGCCCCAGGACGGGACGGCGACGGCGAAAGCAGCGACGCGGGCCTTGACGGCGTCGATGTCGATGCCGCGGTCGGCGAGCTGCTCGCCGAGGGCGGCGTAGTCTCGGGCGAGGCGACGCTCGCGCGCGGCGTTGTCGGCCTCGATGGACGCCGGGGCGATCTCGGGCATGGGCGCTACCTCGTGAACGACTGGACGTTGCCGGCGTCGACGTTGACGATGTTGCCGGTGGACTTGGCGGAGGCGTCGGAGGCGAAGAAGTAGACCGCCTCGGCGATATCTTCGGGCAGGACCGAGCGCTTGAGGAGCGAGCGCTGGCGGTACATCTCCTCGAGGCCCTCCTTGTCGGTCTTGTAGGTCGAGGCGCGTTGGTCGAGCCATTCGCCGGACCAAATCTTCGAGCCGCGCAGCACCGCGTCGGGGTTGACGACGTTGACGCGGATGCCGTCCGGGGCGCCTTCGAGCGCCAGGCAGCGGGCGAGGTGGATCTCGGAAGCCTTGGCGGTGCAGTAGGCGCTGGCGTTGGGGGAGGCGGCGAGGCCGTTCTTGGACGCGATGAAGACGATCGAGCCGCCGATGCCTTGAGTCTTCAGGACCCGGAAGGCGGCGCGGGAGACCAGGAAGTAGCCGGTCGAGAGGATCGCCATGTTCTTGTTCCAGAGGTCGAGCGAGGTCTCCTCGATCGGCGCGGAGGAGGCGATGCCGGCGTTCGAGACCAGGATGTCGACGCCGCCGAAGGCGACCGCGGCGTCGGCGTAGGCGCGGTCGACGGCGTCCTCGGAGGTGACGTTCATCTCGACGGTGTGGACCACGTCGGTGGAGTAGCTGTCGGTGAGGGCGGCGGCGGTCTCGGCGAGAGCAGCGGTGTCGATGTCGGCGAGAACGACGCAGGCGCCTTCGGCGAGGAGGCGCTGGGCGGTGGCCGAGCCGATGCCGCCGGCGCCGCCGGTGACAAGCGCGATGCGGCCGGCGAGGGATTTGGGCTTCGGCATGCGCTGGAGCTTGGCCTCCTCGAGGAGCCAGTACTCGATGTCGAAGGCTTCCTGCTCGGGCAGGCCGCGGTACTCGGAGACGGCGGAGGCGCCGCGCATGACGTTGATGGCGTTGACGTAGAACTCGGCCGAGATCCGCGCCGTCGCCTTGTCCCTGGCGAAAGTGATCATCCCGACGCCGGGCACGAGGTAGACCACGGCGTTGGGGTCGCGCATCGCCGGGCTGTCTTCGTGCCGGCAGCGGTCATAATAGGCGGCATAGTCCTCGCGGTAGTCCTCGACCGCGCGCGGCAAGGCCGCGAGGGTGGCGGCGAGGTCTGGATCGGCGGGGTCGAAATCGACCACCAGCGGCCGGATCTTGGTGCGCAGGAAATGGTCCGGGCAGCTCGTCCCGAGGGCCGCGAGCGGCGCCATGCCGGTGGCGTCGACGAATTCCAGGACCGCGTTCTGGTCGTCGAAGTGTCCGACCATGTGGGCGTTGCCCGAGACCATGCCGCGGATCGCCGGCATGAGCGCGGCGGCGACCCTGCGGCGCTCCGCGGGCGGCAGGGACGTGTGCCTGGCGCCGCCGAAGGCGGGCTTGCCGGCGGTCTCCGTCTCCAGCCAGTCGATGGCGCGGTTGATCACCTCGATGGTGGTCTCGTAGCAGCTCCGCGCGTCGTCGCCCCAGGTGAAGAGGCCGTGGGCGCCGAGGACGACGCCCTTGGCCTCGGGGTTGTCGCGGCAGAACTTTTCCAGCCAGAGGCCGAGCTCGTAGCCCGGGCGCTTCCAGGGCAGCCAGCCGATCTCGCCGCCGAAGACCTTCTCGGTCAGCGCCTGGGAGTCGGCGGAGGCGGCGATGGCGATGATGGCGTCGGCGTGGACGTGGTCGACGTGGCGGCGCGGGACGTAGGCGTGCAGCGGCGTGTCGATCGAGGCGGCGCGCGGGTTGAGGCGGAAGGTGCAGTGGGGCAGGTAGCCCACCATCTCGTCCTCGTGCTCGGGGCCGCGGTAGAGGTCCTTCAAGCGCCTCGAGCTTCGACATGTAGAGGGTGGCGAAGCCGTCCATGCGGATCGACCCGATGTCGCCGCCGGAGCCCTTGACCCAGAGCACCTCGACCGGCTCGCCGGAGAGCGGGTCGGTCTCCATCACCTTGGCGGAGGTGTTGCCGCCGCCGTAGTTGGTGACGCGCTTGTCGGAGCCGAGGAGGTTCGAGCGGTAGAGCAGGCGCTCGGGCTCGGTCATGCCGCGGGCCTTGGCCTCGTCCCAGAGATTGGTGAGCTGGCCCTTGGCCCTGGTCTCGAGCATTATTTCCTCCCCCGCCGACGCGAGTGGTATCGCGCACCTCTCCCGGCTGTCAAAGGACGTCGGGCAAAGGCGGTCGGGCGGGGGCCTTGATCGCCGCGGGTTCCCCGCCCATGCTCGGCGCCGGCCGCGGGGTGGAGGGACGATGGAGAAGTACGCCTTCAGGATGAAGCTCCATCCGGGGCAAGAGGAGGAGTACCGGCGCCGGCACGACGAGATCTGGCCGGAGCTGGTGACGCTGCTGCGGGAGGCGGGGGTGTCGGATTATTCGATCCATCTCGACCGCGACAGCGGCGATGCTCTTCGCGGTGCTCTGGCGGACCGAGGGCCACGGCATGGCCGAGTTGCCGGCGCATCCGGTGATGCGGCGCTGGTGGGCGCACATGGCGGACATCATGGAGACTGGGCCGGACAATGCGCCGGTGGCGGTGCCGCTCGAAACCGTCTTTCACATGGCCTGAGCGATGGCGGCCCATGTCGGCGTCATCGATATCGGCAAGTCCAACGCCAAGGTGGCGCTGGTGGATGTGGACGCCATGCGGGAGATCGGCGTCCTGACCGTGCCGAACCGGGTGGTGCGGGACGGGCCCTATCCGCACTACGACAGCGAGGGGCTGTGGGCGTTCGTGCTGGACGGGTTGGCGCAATTGCACCGCCGGCACGGGATCGATGCGGTGACGGCGACGACCCATGGCGCCGCGGCGGCGCTCCTCGATGCCGAGGGCGGGCTGGCGGCGCCGGTGCTCGACTACGAGCACGACGGGCCGGACGCGCTGGCGGAGGCCTATGACGCGGTGCGTCCCGACTTCGCCGAGACCGGCTCGCCGCGGTTGCCGATGGGGTTGAACCTCGGGGCGCAGCTCTTCTGGCAGCTGGAGACGCAGCGTGGGCTGCGGGCGCGGCTGGCGCAGGTGGTGACCTATCCGCAGTACTGGAGCGGGCGGCTGACCGGGGTGATCGTGAACGAGATGACCTCGCTCGGCTGCCACACCGACCTCTGGAACCCGACGGACCGGCGGTTCTCGTCCCTGGTCGAGCGCCTCGGGCTCGGCGAGAGGATGGCGCCGGTGCGCGGGGCGGCGGAAGGCTGGGGACGATCCTGCCCGAGATCGCGGCGCGGACCGGGCTCGATGCGGCGACGCCGGTCTATTGCGGAATCCACGATTCCAATGCCTCGCTCTATCCGCATCTGGTGGGGCGTGCGGCGCCGTTCGCGGTGGTGTCGACCGGGACCTGGGTGGTCGCGATGGCGATCGGCGGACGGGAGGTGGGCTCGATCCGGCGCGGGACACGCTGATCAACGTCAACGCCTTCGGTGACCCGGTGCCGTCGGCGCGGTTCATGGGCGGGCGGGAGTTCGAGGTGATCTGCGGGGACGGGCCGGCCGCTGCCTCCGAGCGCGACGTTGCGGCGGTGCTCGACCGCGGGGTGCTGCTGTTGCCAAGCGTCGAGCCGTCGTCCGGGCCATTCCAGGGGCGCAGGGCGGTCGTGGAGCGAGGCTGCCGCGGCCCTCGCCGGCGGCGAGCGGTTTGCGGCGCTGTCGTTCTACCTGGCGCTGATGACGGCGACATGCCTCGGAGATGATCGGCGCCGAGGGGCCGGTCGTGACGGAAGGACCGTTCGCGCGGAACCGGCTCTTCCTCGGCATGCTGGCCACGGCGATCGACCGGCCGGTGACGGGCGCGGGCGAGTCCGCCACCGGGACGAGCATCGGGGCGGCACTGCTCACCCGTCCGGCCTGCGTCGGTGCGGGCGGCGTCGGGTCAGCCGGAGATAGCGCCGGATGGCCGTCTCGCCGCTTACGCGCGGCGGTGGCGCCAGGCGGTCACTTCGGGTCGATCCGGGTAATCTTCGAGCCTTCCAGCGTCGCGCCGGCCATCAGGCCCTTCTGGCCGAAGACGAAGGCGACGATGGGGTCCTGGATGGTGTTGGTGGTCGCGTCGGCGTCGACGCCCTTGCCGATCACGGCAACGCTTGCGTCGACCCCGGCCTCGAAGCCCTTGCTCTTGTCGAGATAGGCGAGCGCATCCTCGGTCATGAAGAAGATCGCTTCGCCGAAGGTCTGGGCGCCGATCTGGAAGCCGAAGGATGCCGCGGCGATGTTGTAGTAGCCGGTGGTGGCGCCGTTGCGACGGAGCGCGCCCTCGCCGTACTGGCCGCCGATGCCGAAGCCGCCCTTGACGATCTCGGGGAAGACCAGCACAGCCACCGCCTTCTCGGAGAGCGCCTGCGCTGCCGGGGACTCGGCCAGCAGGGTGTTGAGCGCGATGTCGACCTTGGCGTCGATCTCGGAGGCCGAGGCGGCGCGGGCGGGGGCGGCGGGCATCAAGGCGATTGCCAGCAGCGCCAGAACGGCGGAGATGCGCAGAAGTCCGGTCATGGTTCAGTCCCTCCGATGAGCTGTCGGCGTTGCACCTAGCACGGCGGCGTCCGGGGCGGGAAGTGGCCTCAGGCCATGCGCCTGCCGTCGGCATCGAAGTGGAACTGGCGTCCGGGGTCGGGGGTGAGGTGGACGGTCTCGTCGACGGCGTAGGCGTGCTCGCCGAAGCGGCGGACGGTGAGGAGGCCGTGGGGCTCGGTGCGGACGTAGACGTTGGTCTCGCCGCCGAGGTGCTCGACGTGGGAGACGGTGCCGGGGATGGTGCCGGACTCGCGGCTGATCCCGAGGTGTTCGGGGCGGACGCCGAGGGTCTTGCCGGGCGCGCCGAGCGGCGGGGCTTGGAGGAAGTTCATCTGCGGCGAGCCGATGAAGCCGGCGACGAAGACGTTGGCGGGGTCGTTGTAGAGCTCCATCGGGCGGCCGACCTGCTCGACGCGGCCGGCGTTGAGGACGACGATGCGGTCGGCCAGCGTCATCGCCTCGACCTGGTCGTGGGTGACGTAGATCATCGTCGCCTCGAGCTCGCGGTGCAGGCGGGCGATCTCGATGCGGGTGGCGACGCGCAGGGCGGCGTCGAGGTTGGAGAGGGGCTCATCGAAGAGGAAGAGCTTCGGGGTGCGGACGACGGCGCGGCCGATGGCGACACGCTGGCGCTGGCCGCCGGAGAGTTCGGCCGGGCGGCGGGCGAGGAGCGGCTCGAGCGAAAGCATGGCGGTGGCGGCGGCGATGCGCTCGTCGATGACGGCGGTGCTTTCTCGCCTGCCTGCTTGAGGCCGAGGGCCATGTTGGCGCGGACGTCGAGGTGGGGGTAGAGCGCGTAGGTCTGGAAGACCATGGCGATCTCGCGGCGGCTCGGCGGGATCAGGTTGACGCGCTTGCCGTCGATGAGGACGTCGCCGGCGGTGGCGTCTTCGAGGCCGGCGATGATGCGCAGCAATGTGGACTTGCCGCAGCCGGAGGGGCCGACGAAGACGCAGAACTCGCCGTCGGCGACCTCGAGATCGACACCTTTGATGACCTCGGTGGAGCCGAAGGACTTGGTGACGGCGGAAAGCGTCAGGGCGCCCATCAGAGGCGGACCGGCTGGCCGGAGCGGACGCTTTCGTCGGCGGCGAGGCAGACCCGGAGCGAGGCGACGGCGTCGGCGAGGTGGCGGGCGAGGTCGAGGTCCTCGGTGATGGCGCGGGCGACGTAGGCGGCTTCGCGGTCGCAGAGGTCCTGGTGTCCGGGCTCGTCGGCCATGCTGAGATCCTGGTCGGGTTCGCCGATCCGGTGGATGCGGATGAGCGAGGTTTTCGTGTGGGTGTCGATGTCGTCGGACTTCGCGGTGTCGGGCATGCGGATGGAGACGGCGCCCTTCGGGCTGACCACGTCCTTCACGAAGAAGGCGGTGTCGGAGATCATCGGGCCCCAGCCGGCCTCGTACCAGCCCAGCGAGCCGTCGGCGAAGAGGACCTGGAAGTGGCCGTAATTGTACATGGTCTCGGCGATCTCCGGGGAGAGGCGGAGGCCCATGCCGCGGACCTCTACGGGCGCGGCGTCGGTGATCTGGCACATGACGTCGACGTAGTGGACGCCGCAGTCGACGATGGGGGGCGTCGTCTGCATCAGCGCCTTGTGGACCTCCCAAGTGGGGCCGGAGGACTGCTGGTTGAGGTTGAGGCGGAAGACGTAGGGGCCGCCCATGGCGCGGGCCTCGGCGATCAGGCGCTGCCAGGAGGGGTGGTGGCGGAGGATATAGCCGACGACGACCTTGCGGCCGGTCTCGCCGGCTTTGGCGGCGACGCGCTCGGCGTCGGCGGCGGTGGTGGCGAGGGGCTTCTCGACGAAGACGTGGGCGCCCGCGTCCATCGCGGCGCAGGCGAAGTCGGCGTGGCTGTCGGAGTAGGTGGCGATGGAGACGAGGTCGGGCTTGAGGCGGCGCAGCGCGTCGTGGAAGTCGGGGGTGACGTCGTAGAGGCGGAGTTCGTGGGGGAGTTCGGGGCTGGAGCGGTTGACGAGGCCGACGATCTCGAAGGCGGGGTCGCGGTGGTAGGCAAGGGCGTGGCTGCGGCCCATGTTGCCGAGGCCGGCGACGAGGGTGCGGATGGTCATTTCACCGCTCCGGCGGTGATGCCGCGGATGAGCTGGCGGGAGAAGATCAGGTAGAGGACGAGGACCGGGAGGATCGCCAGTGACAGCGCCGCGAGGACGGCGTTCCAGTTGGTGACGAACTGGCCGATGAAGACCTGGGCGCCGAGGGTGACGGTCTTGGTGGTCTCGGCCGGCGCCAGGATCAGCGGGAACCAGAGGTCGTTCCAGATCGGGATCATGGTGAAGACCGCGACGGTGGCCATGGCCGGGCGGATGAGGGGCAGCACCAGGCGGAAGAAGATGGTGTACTCGGAGAGGCCGTCGATGCGGCCGGCGTTCTTCAGGTCGTCCGAGACGGTGCGCATGAACTCCGAGAGGATGAAGACGGCGAGCGGCAGGCCTTGCGCCGTGTAGACGAGGATGAGGGCGAGGAGCGTGTTGACGAGGCCGGAGGCCACCATCAGCTGCAGGATCGCAACGGTGCCGAGGCGGATCGGGATCATGATGCCGAGCGCGAGGTAGAGGCCCATCAGGCGGTTGCCGCGGAAGCGGTACTCCGAGAGGGCGAAGGCGGCCATGGCGCCGAAGAGCAGCACGCAGAAGAGTGAGGCGACGGTGACGACGAGGCTGTTCTGGAAGTACTTGAGGAAATCGCCCTGCTCCAGCACGGTGCGGTAGCCGACGGCGTCGAAGGTGGTCGGGCCGGGGAGCGCCAGCGGCTCGGAGAAGATCGCCTTGCGGGACTTCATCGAGTTGATGACGATGACGAAGACCGGGAAGAGCGCGATGAGCGTATAGGCGATCAGGATCGCGTGCGCGGCGGCGGTGCGGGGGAGCGAGCTGCGCGCGGTGGCCATCGGTCGCGTCCCTCCCTTCGCTTCGTCAGACAAGACCTCTCACGACTGCCGCCGTGCGGCAAGTCTCCGGAGCGCCGTCACCAGAGGCGGAGCACGCGAACTGCGCAACATCGCGCATGCGAAGAAGTTCGAGGAGTGCGGGGCGCCGGGCGCGGCGCAGACCACGGACCGGGCTGCGTTCGTCGCCGCCGCGGACTCATAGGCCGAGGCGGGGGTGGCGGTTGACGTCCTTGTAGAGCAGGTAGCGGAAGCGGCCGTGGCCGCCGGCGTAGCAGCCCTGGGGGCAGAAGGCGCGGAGCCACATGAAGTCGCCGGCCTCGACCTCGACCCAGTCGCGGTTGAGCTTGTAGACGCCCTTTCCCTCGAGCACGTAGAGGCCGTGCTCCATCACATGAGTTTCCATGAACGGGATCTCGGCGCCGGGCTCGAGGTTGACGATGGTGACGTGCATGTCGAGGCGCATGTCGGAATGGTCGAAGAACCGGGTGGTGGTCCAGCGGCCGAGGGTGTCGGGCATCGACATGTTCTTCACGTCGGCCTCGTTGACCACGAGGGGCTGCGGCAGGCCGAGGTCCTCGACCGGCTCGTAGGCCTTGCGGATCCAGTGGAAGACCACGCGCTTGCCGGTGTGGTTGCGCTGGGTCCAAGCGGTGCCCGGCGGGATGAACGCGAAGTGGCCGGGGGTGAGCAGGAAGGTCTCGGGACCGATGGTGACGAGGTGCTCGCCCTCGACGGTGAAGAGGACGGAGCTGACGCCGGTTGCGGTGTCGGGGCGGATGCTGCCGCCGCCGGGTTCTACCTCCATGATGTATTGGGAGAAGGTTTCGGCGAAGCCGGTCATCGGGCGGGCGATGATCCAGGCGCGGGTGCGGTCCCAGAACGGCAGGCCGGAGGTCACGATGTCGGTCATCACCCCGCGCGGGATGAAGGCGTAGGCCTCGGTGAAGACCGAGCGGCCGGAGAGAAGCTCGTTCTGGCCGGGGAGGCCGCCCTTCGGGGCGTAGTAGGTGCGGGTGAAGTCGGGGCGCGGCTCGTCGTCGGCGTAGGTGCCGATGGCGTTCTTGCGGGTGAGCGGGGCGGCGCCGCGCGGGGTGGCTTTGGTCTGCTTGTTCATGGGGTTCCTCCGGGGTTCGCGGTGAGTCTAGCCGGGCAGCATGTCGCCGAGGCGGAGGCGCGCGATGCGCTCGACCTGGGCGCAGGCGGTGCGGAGCTCGCTGTCGCGGTCGTTGGCGATCCGGGACTGGAAGGCGGCGAGGATGCTGGCCTTGTCGTTGTCGCGGACGGCGATGATGAACGGGAAGCCGAACTTCGACTGGTAGGCGTCGTTGAGCTCGGTGAAGCGGGTGCGTTCGGCGTCGGTGAGGCTGTCGAGGCCGGCGCCGGCTTGTTCGGCGGTGGATTCGGGCGTGAGGCGCTTGGCGGCGGCGAGCTTGCCGGCGAGGTCGGGGTGGGCGGTGAGGACGCCGAGGCGTTCCTCCGGCGAGGCGGCGCGGAAGGCGCGGGTCAGGGCGGCGTGGACGCCGGTGGCGGTGTCGTGGGCGGGGCCGAGCTCCAGGGCATGGGCGCGCTCGGCGATCCAGGGGGAGTGCTCGAAAACGCCGCCGAAGAGCTTGACGAAGTCGTCCTTGGAGAGCTGCGACGGGCGGTCCTGGCGGACGGGCGGCGCGGGGTGGCGGGTGCGCCAGTGGGCGGCGATCTGGCCGCGGGTGGGGGTCCAGACTTTGCCCTTCGACTGGATGTAGTCGATGAAGCGGGCGAGGCCGGCGGCGCGGCCGGGGCGGCCGAGGAGGCGGCAGTGCATGCCGACGGACATCATCTTGGGCGAACCGGCCTCGCCTTCGGCCCAGAGGGTGTCGAAGCTGTCGCGGAGGTAGGTGAAGAAGTCGTCGCCGGTCTGGAAGGTGCCGGCGGAGAACCGCATGTCGTTGGTCTCGAGGCTGTAGGGGATCATCAGCTGCTGGCGGCCCTTGTGCTCGAACCAGGAGGGCAGGTCGTCGTCCATGTTGTCGGCGAGCCAGTCGAAACAGCCGGCCTCGGCGGCGATCTCGATGGTGTTTGCCGAGCAACGGCCGGTGTACCAGCCGCGGGGGGGCTCGCCCACCACCTCGGTGTGGAGGCGGATGGCCTCGGCCATGTGGCGGGCTTCCTCCTCGCGGCTGAAGTTGGCGTAGTTGATCCACTTCAGGCCGTGGGAGGCGATCTCCCAGCCGGCCTCCTGCATGGCGGCGACCTGGGCGGGGGCGCGGGCCAGCGCGGTGGCGACGCCGTAGATGGTGAGGGGGATCTGCGCCGCGGTGAACATGCGGTGGAGGCGCCAGAAGCCGGCGCGGGCGCCGTACTCGTAGATCGATTCCATGCCCCAGTGGCGCATGCCCTTCCAGGGCTGGGCGCCGGGGATGTCGGAGAGGAAGGCTTCGGAGGCCTCGTCGCCGTGGAGGATGCAGTTCTCGCCGCCTTCCTCGTAGTTGAGGACGAACTGGACGGCGACGTTGGCGTGCCCAGGCCAGTCGGCGGCGGGCGGGGTTGGGCCCGTAGCCCTGCATGTTGCGGAGGTAGCGCATGGGGGTCCCCTTCTCGTTGGCGGGGAGTCTAGTGCAGCGGGAGGGGGAGGGGTTTCAAATTCTGCAGGAAGGTGTTTGTGGGGATCCCGGCTGGTCGGGGGCGGCGGGGGCGGCGATAGTGGCGGGCGGAGCGCCGAGGGAGGGAAGGCATGGCCGAGGGATACGTGACGACGCATGTTCTGGACGCGGCCCGGGGATGCCCGGCGGCGGGGATGCGGATCGACCTCTACGAGGTCAGCGGGGAGAGCCGGCGGCTGGTGCGGTCGGTGACGACGAACGCGGACGGGCGGACGGACGGGCCGGTGATCCCGAAAGGGGAGATGCGGGCGGGGACGTTCGAGCTGCTGTTCCACGCCGGGGCGTATCTGGATGCGGCCGGGGTGGGCGGGGAGAGCCCGCGGTTCCTGGACCTCGTGCCGATCCGGTTCGGGGTGGCGGACGAGGGGGCGCATTATCACGTGCCGCTGCTGCTGTCGCCGTACAGCTACTCGACGTATCGGGGGAGCTGAGGGGGGCCGGGGGCGTGTTACACGGGGTGTAACACGCGTGATACATGCGTAAGTCGTTGATATTAAAGGGCGCAGATTTCGATAATTTTTCGTTACCGGGTGCGGCCGCGCAGAGAAGTGGCGTACGAAGCTGGAGCGGCGGTCGGCGAAGTCGCGGTTCTCTGAATTGCTTCAGATGGTCGAGGATCAATTGGCGCGCAATCTCTGCTAACTTGCGATCTTACTCGCTGGCCGTCGGTCAATCAAGGACTTGTGGGTCGATTTCCCGTTAGCCACAACGTCGATTCAATTTGGCACATCTTGCGTTCATCGTCGCACAGGGCGCAAGCGGGGCTGCTTGATCTACAGCTAGCGCCGGCACCAGCGGCCCCGCAAACGGTGCGCCGCTCGTCGCTAGCATCGAGCTAGCGGAAGGTATTCTAGGGAATGCGAGAACTGATGTGTTGGCGGTTTGGACCCGCAGCAGGCCTTGCAGATGATCTTACTTTTCCCGCGGCACCCGCCCGCGAAGAGGGCTGCGGCCAGACCGCGGGCGGCCGAGGAGCGGCCGCCCTGGGGGGCGGTCGGCCGCTGCCCGGGCTCGGGGCCCGGGCGGGACGGTGGCGCGTGCGGTTCTTTTCGGGGGGCTCAGGTTCCGTAGAGCTGCTCGATGTTGTCGAGGACCTCGTCGAGGAGCGAGCTGGTGGCCTGCTTGCCGGTGAAGCGCAGGACGTAGCCGTCCTGGGTCTTCTCGCGGCGGACGATGAGGCTGTTGCGCAGGCGCACGACGCGGCGGGGGCGGCCGCGGTTGTAGCTGGTGGAGACCGGGGTGCCGGTGGCGTCCGGGTCCTCGGTTTGCTCGGCTTCGGCGAGGACCGGCTGGAGGAGGCGCCATTGGGCGGCGGGATCCTTGTCGCGGGATTCGTCGAGAGTGATGATGACGAGCTCGGTAAAGCCTTTGTTGCAGGCGGCGGCGAGGCGCAGGACCTGGCGGAGGGACAGGGTTTCGGGGGAGGTTAGGACGCCGTCGAGATGTTCGTAGGCGGTGGCGAGGCCGCGGAGGCGGGTCTTCTTCATCCGGTCGGCGTGCGGGTAGAGGCCCTCGAGCGCCGCGTCGATGGTGGGAAAGGTGCCGGTGTCGCGGGCGAGCACCAGAACGTGGCCACGTTCCCAGGGCGAGATATCGGCGCGGATCTCGTTCTCCTCGACCATGGCGGCCAGCGCCGCGGCGTTGTCGGCGGGGGCGCGCAGGAAGGCGGGGATGGCGGCGTAGCGCTCCTGGCGGGTGGCCTCGTGCTGGGCGCGGAAGGCGGCGACGCGGCGGAAGCCGGAGATGATGCCGTAGCGGTGGCCGGGGTGGAGGTGGCGACGGTCGGCCGGGATCTCGAAGAGTTCGACGGGCATCCGGAGGCCGCCGGCGGCGATGGAGGTGCGCAGTTCCTCGAGCGGCCGGGCGTCGAGGCCGGTGCGGTCGCGGGGCAGCGCGTCGTCGGCGATGTCGGCGAGGGCGACGAGGTGGATGGCGGTGGTGGGGTCGGTCATCGGAGGCTCCGCGCGATTCGGCTTCGCGCGGAGGATGCACCAGGTGGAGGTGGGGTTGCCGGATGGGCGGTTGGGGCGTTCGGTCAGCGGCGGGGGGCGGGGGCCTCGAGGAAGAAGCGGACCATCTCGGCGGAGGCGTCGGGGCCGGCGGGGTCGGTGTAGCTGCCCGGCGCGTGGCCGCCGGACCAGGCGTGGCCGGCGCCGTCGATCGCCCAGTGCTCGGTCAGCGGGGTGCCGTCGGCGGCGCGGGCGACGCGGCGGCGGTAGCTGCGGCCGCCGGGGGCCTGGCCAGCGGTCTCCTCGGCGTCGGCGCCGATGGCGGCGGCGATGCGCTCGCCGTTCGTCGCGTGGACGGTGGCGTCGGCGGTGCCGTGGAAGACGATGGTGCGCGGGGCGTCGGGGCCGGGGGCCGGGCGGAGGAGGCCGGGGTCGCCGCGCATGGCGGCGAAGGCGGAGAGGACGTCGTTGGCGGAGCCGGCGGGCAGGCCGGAATGGACGCCGATGGCGGAAAAGACCTCCGGGTAGGTGGCGCCGAGGACGGCGGCCATGGCGCCGCCGGCGGAGAGGCCGGCGACGAAGACGCAAGCGGGGTCGATGGCGAATTCCGCCGTGAGCGCGGTGGCGAGGCCGGCGAGGATCGCGGGCTCGCCGGCGCCGCGGCGCTGGTCGCCGGGGCGGAACCAGTTCCAGCAGGAGGAGGCGTTGTCGGCCCCGGTCTGGGCGGGATAGGCGACGAGGAGGCGGTGGGTCTCGGCCAGGGCGTTCATGCCGGTGCCGGTGGCGAAGTCCTCCGGGGTCTGGGTGCAGCCGTGGAGCATGAGGACGAGGCCGCGGAGCGGGGCGCCGTCGGGGGCGGGGACGTAGAGGCGGTAGCCGCGGGTGCCGGCGGGGGCGGCGTGGCTGCGGGCCTCGAAGCGGGCGCCGTCGGGGATGGCGGGGGCGGAGACGGCGGGGCCGGGGCGCGGGCGGAGGCCGACGGTGCCGCGGCCGTGGCGCAGCGTGCTCAGGACCTCGCGGAGCGGGCGGCGGAGGCGGCCGGGGCGCGGCGGGGCGAGGGGCTCGACGATCTCGGCGTCGGGATCGAGGCGCGGGCGCTGGCCGCGGGGGGCAGGCTGGGGCGCGGCTTCGGGGGCGGCGGCGCCGGCCAGGGCGGCCTGGATGAGGCGGGTCGCCTCCATCGGGTCGCTGGCGCGGGTGGCGGCGGTGGCGCGGCGGAGGGCGGAGAGGAGATCGTTACGCATGGGACTGGTTCCTTCAGCGGGTGCGGTCGGCGAGGGCGGACTTGACGGCGGGGCTGGCCTGCAGCGCGCCGAGGACGGTGAGCGAGCCGATGGCGGCGCGGGCGAGGTCGGGGTCGACGTCCGGGGCGATGCGCAGGAGGCCGACGACCTTGAGGTGCAGGAGCTCGCCGCGGTCGCGGAGTGACTCGAGCTCGGGGCGGGCGAGTTCGCGCAGGCCGAGCTCCATGGTGTGGCGCTCGATCGAGCGGGCGACGGCGTCGGCGTGGCTGGCGATCTGGTTGCGGATCGCGGTGCGGATGAGGTCGGTGCGGTTGGAGTAGAAGCCCTCCTGCACCAGGAGGTCGATGCGGCCGAGATCGACCGGGCCGAGGTTGATGGTGATCTTCTCGGTCTCGGGCTGGCGGTCGCGGAGCTGTCTGATGGTGTCGGTCATGGGAGCCTCCATCCGTGTGGATGGTATATGGAGGTCCCAGGGGGATCGGCAAGGGGTTCGCGCCGGCGAAATGTGGGCGGGCTGTCTAGGGGCCGAGGCGGCCGGTGGGGGCGGTGAGGGTGAACGCGAGGCCGTCGGGGTGGAAGTCGGAGGTGGCGCTGCCTCCGAGGTCGGTGGCGATCACCGTCTCCATCAGCCGGGAGCCGAAGCCGAGCTTTTGCGGTGCGGCCACGGCGGGGCCGCCGCTCTCGCGCCAGCGCAGAACGAAGGTGCCGGCGGTGTCGGTCCAGGAGATGTCGACCCGGCCGGCGTCGCTCGACAGCGCGCCGTATTTCGAGGCGTTGGTCGCGAGCTCGTGGACGGTGAGGGCCAGGGAGACGGCCTGCTTCGCGCCGAGCAGGAGCATCGGTCCCGAGACCGTGCAGCGGTCGGGGTCGCGCAGGTGGGGATCGAGGGTCATGTGGATGACGTCCTCGACCCGGCCGGCGGCGTCCTGGCCGTTGGTGAGCGCCTCGTGGGCGGTGCCGAAGGCGACGAGGCGGGACTGGAAGGCGGCGAGGGCCTCGGGGTCGGAGCCATGGCGCAGCGTCTGGTTGGCGACGGCGCCGATCACCGCAATCATGTTCTTCACCCGGTGGCGCAATTCGTCGTTGATCATCGCCAGCCGCTCTTCGGCCTTGACGTGCTCGGTGACGTCCTGGCCCTCGACGAAGACGCCGGAGATCGAGCCGTCGGACTCGACGATGGGCTGGTAGACGAAGTCGATCCAGCGGGTCGGTTCGGCCTTCTCGGTGCCGAAGGTGATCGGCAGGCGCCGCCCGACATAGGGCATCCCGGTGCGATAGACGTCGTCGAGGAGTTCGAAGAAGCCCTGGTCCTCGAGGTCGGGGAAGGCCTCGCGCACCGGCAGCCCGACAACGTCTCGGTCGCCGACCAGCCGGCGGTAGGCGGCGTTGGCGAGCTCGAACCGTTGCTCCGGTCCGGCGAGCACTGCGATGAAGCCCGGGGCCTGCTCGACCTGGCGCGCCATGCGGGCGGTGCGCGTGCGCAGCTCCTCGGTGAGGCGGTGCTGCCGCGTCACGTCGTTGCAGACCACGAGCACGCCGCCGACCCCGTCGTCGAGGTCGATCGGCGAGTAGCCGTAGGTCCACCAGACGTCCTCGCGCCGGCCATGCCGGCGGATCGGGACGAGCTGGTCGACGTTCCAGGTCGGCGCGCCCTCGGACATCACCTTCTCGATCTGCGGACCGATTATCGGCCAGATGTCGGCCCAGCTCTCGCGCCCGCGGGCGCCGAGGGCGGCGGGATGCATCTCGGGCCCCATGGTCTGGCGGTAGGCGTCGTTGTAGAGCTGGATGAGGTCCTCGCCCCACCAGATGAACATCGGGTGCCGGCTGTTGAGCATCAGCCGGACCGTGGCCCGCAGGCTCGCCGGCCAGGTCTCGGGCGCCCCGAGCGGCGTCGACGTCCAGTCGTAGGCACGGATAAGCCGCCCCATCTCGCCGCCGTCCGCGAGGAACGCCCGGGAGTGAGACGCATCGGGCACGGTGTCGATCATCGGCGTCGTGTCCAAGAAAAGGCCGTCGAGCGGGCACTTTAGATCATCATCCCTACCGTGGCCGCGTTTCGGGTCCAATGGTTAATTCTGGGGCTCGCGCCAGTGCAGCACGCGGCGGCGGTCGCATCCCGACTTTCACGAGTGGCAAAAAGTCGCTACGCGACAACCTTGCCTTCTCGGTTCGAGGGGAGCCTTTGCAAACCGTCGTCTCGGGGCGAGGTCCATCGCGGTTCGCGTTGGTGAGTAACGTGGGCATCTGCCCGGTGGTCGAAGAGGGACTGGGATGAACTGGGACGAATTCGCCCAGTGGGGCAAGCGTGTGTCCGACTGGGCCGCCGACTATCACCGGAGCCTGCGCGACCGTCCGGTGCGGGCGCGGACGCGGCCGGGAGAGATAGCGGCAGCGCTTCCGGTTGCGCCACCCGAGAGCGGGGAGGCGATGGAAGCCATCATGGCCGATTTCGACCGCATCGTGATGCCGGGCATGACCCATTGGCAGCATCCGCGCTTCTTCGCCTATTTCCCGGCCAACGCCGCGCCGCCGTCGATGCTGGCCGAGATGCTGGTCTCGACCATCGCCGCGCAGTGCATGCTTTGGCAGACCTCGCCGGCGGCCACCGAACTCGAGGGGGTGATGATCGACTGGCTGCGGCAGGCCCTGTCGCTGCCGCCGGGCTATTCCGGCGTGATCCAGGACAGCGCGTCGTCGGCGACGCTGTCGGCGGTCCTGACGATGCGGGAGCGGGCGACCGGCTTCACCGGCAACCGGGACGGCCTGGCGGGCAAGGGCAGGATCCGGATCTATTGCTCGGACCAGGTCCACAGCTCCATCGATCGCGCGGCCTGGGTTGCCGGAATCGGGCAGGAGAACCTGGTCAAGCTACCGACGCGCGGGGCGCGGTACGGCCTCGACGTCGGTGCGCTGCAAGAGGCGATCGTCCGGGATCGCGCGGCCGGGCACGTACCTGCCGGCATCGTCGCGATCACCGGCGGGACCGGGGTCGGCGCGTCGGACGAGCTCGGTCCGATCCTCGACGTTGCGCGGTCGGAGGGCCTCTACACCCATCTCGACGCGGCCTGGGCGGGTTCGGCCATGATCTGCCCCGAGTTCCGGTCGGATTTCTGGCGCGGGGTCGAGGGCTATGACAGCATCGTCTTCAACCCGCACAAGTGGCTGGGGGCGCAGTTCGACTGCTCGGTGCAGTTTCTCCGGGATCCGGTGCCGCAACTGAACACGCTGAAGATCGAGCCGGAATACCTGAAGACCTCCGGCGAGGCGGTGACCAACTACTCGGAATGGACGATCCCGCTGGGCCGGCGGTTTCGCGCCCTCAAGCTCTGGTTCCTGATCCGCAGCTACGGCCTCGAGGGACTCCGGACGCGGATCCGCAACCACGTGGCCTGGGCCGGGGAGGTGTGTGAGGAGCTTCGAGCCACGGAAGGCTTCGAGATCGTCACCGGGCCGATCCTCAGCCTCTTTTCGTTCCGCTGCCCGGGCGACGATGCCGCGCAGCAGAGGCTGGTCGACGCCCTCAACGATGACGGGCGCATCTACCTTACCCAGGGCGTCTTCGACGGGCGCAAGGTCATCCGTTTCCAGGTCGGCCAGTTCGACACGACGCGAGAGGACGTCATGCTGGCCGCCGGCGTCATCCGGGACGTCTGGAGGAGCATCGCCTGAGCGGCTGCCCGGGTCAGGAGCCGAGGGCGGCGTTGAGCTTCTGCTCGAACTCGGCGTAGGGCATGTTCCCCTCCTTCTCGTCGTTGATGAAGAAGGTGGGGGTGGCGTCGATGCCGTCGGCCTCGGCGTGCTTCTGGTACGCGGCGACCAGCGCCTCGGCCATGGCGCGGTCCTGCATGCAGGCGTCCATCTCGGCGTCGGTGAGGCCGGCCTGGCGGCCGATCGAGTAGAGCTTGCCCAGCATCTCCTGGGGGTCGGTGGGGGTGGCCCAGGTCTTCTGGGTGCGGAACAGCACGTCGGCGATGCCGAAGTAGCGCTCGGCCGGGGCGCAGCGGGCGATCATCGCCGCCCAGAGGCTCGGCTTGTTGAAGTAGACCTCGCGGAAGATCAGCTTCACCTTGCCGGTGTCGATGAAGTTCGCCTTGATCTGCGGGAACACCTCGGCGTTGAAGGCGGCGCAGTGCGGGCAGGTGAACATCGCGTATTCGACCAGCGTCACCGGGGCGGCCGGGTCGCCCATGGTCATCTCGGCGACCGATGGCGTCGACTGCGCCAGCGCCCAGCCCGGCAGGGCGGTGACGGCGAGGGCGGCAAGGCCGGTGGCGAGGGTCTGGCGGCGGGTCAGCATGGGGGCCATGTGGCGTACTTTCCGGTCATTGTCTCAGCTTCGGCCCCGGGATAGCACATTCCGCGCCAATGTCTCCAAGGCGTCGCGCAGGTCGCCATCACCAATACTTGAAAGCGTCGCGGCCACCTCGCCGAGCTCGGCCGCCGGCCGCGGCGGCGCCGGCGGCCGGAAACCGGGGCGCGGCTCGGCGAAGCCGTGGGTGGCCTGGGTGAGCTGGATGCGCCCGACGGTGCCGGGCCCGAGGGCGGCATTGGTGCGCTCGCGCAGGAGCGGCAGCAGCATCTGGAGCTGTGGCGCGTGCGCGCCGGCGACGGCGACCGTGAGCAGCCCGCCGGCGGGGCCGCGGGCGCGGGCGAGGCGGATCGGGGTGCAGATCGCGGCGATCTCGGGGCCGGCGATCTCCGGCCAGAGGGCGCGGAGCCGGGCCTGGGCGAAGCCGCGCCGAGCGGCGGCGGTGCGCATCTGCGCCTCGATCAGGCCGCCGGCCCGCACGAAGCCGCGCGACAGCCGGGCGGGCTTGTCTTTCCGCTGCTGGGTGACAGGTTCGTCGGCCATGGGACTCCGCTCGGGTTACGGTTAACGAGGCTAGCGGCTCGGCGCGGGCTTGTCAGGGAGAACGGATGGAGGCCACGGCGGAAGAACTGCGCGACTGGTACGCCGCCTCGGCGCGGGAGCTGCCGTGGCGGGTGCCGCCGGGGTCGGGACGCCGGGCGGATCCCTTCCGGGTGTGGCTCTCGGAGGTTATGCTGCAGCAGACCACGGTCGCGGCGGTGCGCGGGTACTTCGAGACCTTCGTCACCCGCTGGCCGACGGTGGGCGACCTCGCCGCCGCGCCCGATGCCGAGGTGATGGCGGCCTGGGCGGGGCTCGGCTACTACGCCCGGGCGCGCAACCTCCTCGCCTGCGCGCGGGTGGTGGCGGGGGAACTCGGGGGGCGGTTTCCCGATACCGAGGACGGCCTGCGGGCGCTGCCGGGGATCGGGGCCTATACCGCGGCGGCGATCGCGGCCATCGCCTTCGGGCGGCGGGCGGTGGTGGTTGACGGCAACGTCGAGCGGGTGATGGCGCGGCTCTTTGCCGTCGACACGCCGCTGCCGGCGGCCAAGCCGGAGCTCCGGGCGCTGGCGGCGCGGCTGACGCCGGACGAGGGGGCGGGGGACCATGCCCAGGCGGTGATGGATCTGGGCGCGACGATCTGCACGCCGCGGGCGCCGGCCTGCGGCATCTGCCCGTGGCGCGCGCCCTGCGCCGGCCGGCGGGCGGGGATCGCGGCGGAGCTGCCGCGGCGGGCGGCCAAGCCCGCGAAGCCGGTGCGCCGGGGCATCGCCTATCTCGCGGTGCGGGACGGGGCGGTGCTGGTCGAGACCCGGCCGGCGCGCGGGCTGCTCGGCGGGATGCTGGGGCTGCCGTGCTCGGAGTGGAGCGAGGCGCCAGTGGCGCGGCCGCCGTTCGCCGCCGCCTGGCGCGCGACCGGGCTCGAGGTGCGGCACACCTTCACGCATTTCCACCTGGTGCTGGAGATCGAGACCGCCGAGGCGCCGGCGGGCGCGGCGGGGCGGTTCGTGAAGGCGACGCCGGCGCTCGAGGCGTCGCTGCCGACGGTGATGCGCAAGGCGCTGCGGCTGGGGCTCGGGGCGCTGGCGCCGGGCGGCGGGGCCGTGTTAACCAAAACCTTAACGGACGCTTGATCCCCGCGCCGCAGCAGGACATCGCTCGCCCGATGATTAACGAAGTCAGCTTTTTGCGCTTTACAGCCATCTTTCTGATGATGGTGGTGCATGTCCCCGACCTCGGAGCCTACACGACGGCCGGCTTCCACTCGATCTCCGCGACGATCGTGACTGCGGGCCAGCAGGGGTTCGGACGCATCGCCGCGCCGCTGGTTGGGCTGATGTCGGGCTATTTCTGCGTCGCCATGATCGAGAAGCGCGGCCCCGGCGGCTTCGTCGGCAGGAAGGTCAAGACTCTGCTCGTGCCGCTCGCCTTCTGGAACATCCTCGATTTCCTGGTGCTTATCCTGCTCTATTTCGTGACGCGGGGCGCCTACTACCAGGTGGTCTGGGATACGAGCCCCGGCGAGCTGGTGGGATTGTTCAAGCAGCCGGTGAACTATCCGCTTCACTACCTCGCCGACCTCTTCAAGTGCTGCCTCGTGTTCGCCGCGGTTCACGTCACGGCGCGGTGGATCGGGCTGCCCCGTATGGCCTATGCTTGGCTCCTCGCCGGCCTCGGGTCGGCGCTCTGCGCCGGGATTGTCTTCGTCACCGCGTATCATGGCGGCTCGGTGCTGGCGATCCACGGGTATGGCACGCGGCTGCTGTTCCGACCGGATCTGGCGCTCTTCTTCTTTTTCGGCACGGCGCTGGCGGCCTCGGGCGTGCCGCTGACGGAGCTCTTCGAGATTGCGCGGCGCCGGGTGGGGGTGCTCGGGGTGGCGGCGCTCTTCTGTGCGACGGTGCTCATCGCGATGGCGGGCGTTGGCGTCGCGCAGCGCTACGGCGCCGAGTCGGTGCGGGGGGTGGCGTTCGACCTTGGCAAGCGCTTCGTCGGGGCGACGTTCCTGATCTCGCTGGTCGCGCACCTGTCGGCGCGGGGCCTGATCGTGCCGTTGTCGAACCGGCTGTCGTTCAGGATGTTCTGTTCGCACTTCGTATTCTTCCAGGTCTTCCTCGCCTTCGGCATCCGGCCGGTGAACGGGCCGGAGACGGTGATCTATCTTGTCGCCTTTCCGGTCGCCGCGACGCTCCTCGCCTGGGCCAGCCTCGAGTTGCAGGATCGCATCGGCCGGGGACTTGCGCCCGGGCCGCTGCGGCGGATGGTCGAGGCGATACCGTGACGGGGTGACCGCCGGGTCAGTTGCGCATTTCCTCGCGGATCTGCTGGCGGAAGAAGTCGATGGGGACGCTCTCGCCGTCGCGCTTGAAGTGCCAGTAGGTCCAGCCGTTGCAGGAGGGGGCGCCTTCGAGGGCGGCGCCGACCTGGTGGATGGAGCCGCGGACGTCGGCGGCGATGAGGGTGCCGTCGGCGCGGATGCGGGCGGCGTGGCGGCCGTTGAGCGACACCAGGGTCTCGCCGGCGGCGAGCAGGCCGCGCTCGACGAGCTGGCCGAAGGCGACGCGGGGCTCGGCGCGCTTGGGCGTGGTGATGGCGGCGGCCTCGGCGTCGAGGGGGCGGACGGCGGCGATGCGCTTCTCGGCCAGCGCCCGGTAGCCGGGGTCCTGCTCGATGCCGATGAAGTGGCGGCCGAGGCGCCTGGCGACGGCGCCGGTGGTGCCGGTGCCGAAGAACGGGTCGAGGACGATGTCGCCGGGGCGGGTGGCGGCGACGAGGACGCGGTGGAGCAGGGCCTCGGGCTTCTGGGTCGGGTGGGCCTTGTCGCCGTCGGCGGTCTTCAGGCGCTCGCCGCCGGTGCAGAGCGGGATCACCCAGTCCGAGCGCATCTGCACGCCTTCGTTGAGCGCCTTCATCGCCTCGTAGTTGAAGGTGTACTTCGACTGGTCGGAGCGGGCGGCCCAGATCAGGGTCTCGTGGGCGTTGGTGAGCCGCTTGCCGCGGAAGTTCGGCATCGGGTTCGACTTGCGCCAGACCACGTCGTTGAGGATCCAGAAGCCGGCGTCCTGCAGCGTGGCGCCGAGGCGGAAGACGTTGTGGTAGGAGCCGATCACCCAGATGGCGCCGTCGGGCTTCAGCACCCGGCGGGCGGCGGCGAGCCAGGCGCGGGAGAATTCGTCGTAGGCGGCGAAGGAGGCGAAGCGGTCCCAGTGGTCGTCGACGGCGTCGACGAGGGAGTTGTCGGGACGGTGCAGCTCGCCGCGAAGCTGAAGGTTGTAGGGCGGATCGGCGAAGATCAGGTCGACGCTGGCCTCGGGCATCGCGGCCATCACCTCGATGCAGTCGCCGGCGACGACAGTATCGAGCGCGAGAGCTTGGGGTTTCTTGGCGTTCTTGACCGTCGACATCTTGCGTGACCCGTTGCTGCTTGGTGATCAACACCATGAGTTAGCCGAGAATCACCGTCAAATCAATAATTTAGTCAGACGTCGACTAAAGGGGCTTCACACAGGATGTTGTGGATCGGCTTGAACGAGCGCCTATGGTGTGGGCTGACGCCGAGGGTCCGGAGGCCCGGCGAGGTGCCCGGCGGTGCCGTATCCCATGTTCGTCTCCCAGCCGTAGCCGGGAAACTGTTGCGAAAGCGCCACCATCATCCGGTCGCGTGCCACCTTGGCGACGATCGAGGCGGCGGCGATGGAGACGGCGAGGCCGTCGCCGCCGACGATCGGGCGGCAGGCGCAGGGCAGGCCGGGCGGCGGCATGTGGCCGTCGACCAGCGCCAGCGCCGGGCGGCTGGTCAGGCCGGCGACGGCGCGGCGCATGGCGAGGAAGCTGGCCTGGAGGATGTTCATCGTCTCGATCTCGGCGACGCTGGCGATGCCGACGGCGACGAGCGCCACCCGGTGCAGCTCGGCGGCGAGCTCGTCGCGGCGGGGCGCGGGCAGGCGCTTGCTGTCGTCGAGGCCGTCGGGGATGGCGGCGGGATCGAGGATGACGGCGGCGGCGACCACCGGGCCGGCGAGCGGGCCGCGGCCGACCTCGTCGATGCCGCAGACCGGGACCGGGCCGAGGCGCTCGTGGCTGTAGTCGGGCAGCCGGACGGCGTCGTCGGGCATCGGGCTCAGGCCGGGTAGCGCCGCACGCCTG
Source organism: uncultured Alphaproteobacteria bacterium (assembly GCA_963798385.1). Lineage (GTDB taxonomy): Bacteria > Pseudomonadota > Alphaproteobacteria > Rhodobacterales > Rhodobacteraceae > Amaricoccus. Next base: position 673,962 of record CAWCTE010000001.1, read on the forward strand.
GGCGGATGCGGCCGGCGTTGCCGAGCTCAAGGATGTAGCCGAAGTCCTTCTCGGTATCGAGGTAGTAGTGCTCGTCGTCGTCGTAGCGGCCGCTCTGGATCACCGGGTAGCCGCGGGCGGCGAAGTCGGCGGCCGCGCGCTTGGCGTCGGCGTAGAAGAGCTTGACGTGGTGGAGCACCTCACCGTGTTTCTCCAGGTGCTCGTCGTAAATCGAGTAGCCGCTCAGCGGCTGTATGAGCTCGACCTGGGTGTCGCCGCTCCAGGCGCAGGCGATGAGGCAGGAATGGGTGGCGGGCTGGCCGCGGTAGAGAAAGTCGCTGACGGTCTCGGGGGTGAACTCCCAGATGTCCCAAGGGCCGATCCGGAACACCTCCCAGTGCCGCTTCATCGCCGCGTCGAGGTCGCGGACGATGGTGGCCACCTGCATGACCGCGCCTTCCTGGAACGTGCGCATGGCCTCCCTTTCGGTTTTCCTGGCGACCCCGGTAGGATTCGAACCTACGACCTACCGCTTAGGAGGCGGTCGCTCTATCCCCTGAGCTACGGGGTCACGCTCGTTGTCTAGCCCTTCGTCCGGGCGGGGGTCAATCAAGCGGTTGTGTTTTGCCGGGGCGGCGGTGCAGGAGCAGCGTCGCTGGTCGGGATGAAGGAGGCCGCATGATCGTTCGGGCGAGGCTCGCCGTGCTGCTGCTGGCGGCGTTTCTCGGGGCCGGCGCGACGCCCGCCGCGCCGCAGGGGAGTGCGGCGGAGCTGATCGCGGAGAATGGCGGGATCTATCGGGACGACAGGCTCGGGGCCTACGTGCAGGCGGTGGGCCGGCGGCTGGAGGCGGCGGCCGGGCGGCGGGCCGGGTGGCGCTTCGCGGTGCTGGACACGGCGGAGACCAATGCCTTTGCGCTGCCGGGCGGGCAGATCTTCGTGACCCGCGGCATGCTCGCGCTGGTCGGCGACGAGGCGGAGCTGGCCGCGGTTCTCGGGCACGAGATCGGCCATGCGGTCGCCGGCGACGGGCTGGTGCCGCTGAACGGCCGGGAGCGGCGGGCGGCGGAGTTCGCGGCGGATCACCGGGGGATGCAGTACATGGCCGCCGCAGGCTACGACCCGCGGGCGCAGGCGGATTTCCTGCAGACGCTGCTGGCGGCGCGGTCACTGGAGAGCCAGCTTCGCAGCGGCCTCCCGGGGCTCGCGGCGCAGATGGAGGCGCCGGACCATCCGGCGCTGGCCGACCGGGTGACCTCGGCGCGCCGGGAGGCGGCGGGGCTGCCGGCGGGGGGGGCACGCAACCGCGCCGCCTATCTCGCCGCCATCGACGGCATGGTCTGGGGCGACGGCCGGGCCGAGGGCTTCGTGCGCGGTCGGACCTTCGTGCATCCGGCGCTCAGGTTCGCCTTCGACGCGCCGCCGGGCTACGGGCTGCAGAACCGGCCGGATGCCGTGGTGGCCTCGGGGCCGCGCGGGGCGACGCTGCTCCTCGACAGCCTGCCGGATCCGGGGATGAGCCCGGAGGCCTATCTTCTCCAGGTCTGGGTGCCGGAGATCGGCCGCGACATGACCGTCGGGCGGGTGGAGGGGCCGCGGCGGGTGGTGGTCGGCGGCCTGCCCGGGGCGCAGGCGCGGGTGTCGCTCTCGACCCGCGGCAGCGCCCGGACCGCCGAGCTGACAGTGGTGCGGCACGGGGGGCGGTTCTACCGGTTGAGCGGGCTGCACCTGCCGGACGACCGCGGCGCGGCGCTGGCGCTCGCCACTTCGGCGGCGAGCTTCCGGCCGCTGTCGCCGGCGCAGGCGGCGGGCCTCCGGCCGCTGCGCATCCGCATCCATCGGATCGCCCCGGGCGACAACGTCGCGGCGATGGCGGCGGCGATGCCGGTCGGAGCGGCGCCGCGGGCGCGGTTCGACCTCCTGAACGGCCTTGCGCCGGGGCAAAGGCTGCGGGTGGGCGACGAGGTGAAGCTGGTGGGCGAGTAGGGTTATCGTCATTTTACGAATCGGTTGACTGATACCGGCGGCGGGTCTACGTTCAACAATATGGTTGAATCAGACACGCACCAGCTCAGCACCGTCTTTCACGCCCTCGGGGATGCAACCCGGCGGCGGATGCTGCAGGCGCTGACCGAGGGTGACCGCACCGTGAGCCAGCTCGCGGAGCCGTTCACGATCTCGCTCGCCGCCGCCTCCAAGCACATCAAGGTGCTGGAAAACGCCGGGCTGATCAGCCGGGAGGTGCGCTGGCGCACCCATGTCTGCAGCCTCGCCCCGGCGCCGCTGGCCCGGGCACACGACTGGCTCGGCTTCTACGAGCGCTTCTGGACGGATCGCCTGGACGCGCTGGAGTGGCTCCTCCGCGAGGAGGACGAGGGCCGGGCTTCACCTGCGACCGACAAGGGAGACGACGATGAATGACATCTCGACGATCGACAGCTACGGCCGGCTGGCCGAGCCGACGACGCTGGTGATCCGGCGGCTGCTGCCCGGCCCGATCGAGCGGATCTGGGGGTACCTGACCGAGAGCGACCTGCGCCGGCGGTGGCTGGCGTCCGGGGAGATGACGCTCGAGGCCGGGGCGCCGTTCGAGCTCGTCTGGCGCAACGACGCGCTGACCGATCCGCCGGGGACCGTACCGGAGGGGATGAGCGGGGAGCACCGGATGCAGTCGCGGATTCTTGCGGTGGATCCGCCGCGACGGCTCGCCTTCACCTGGAGCGACAGCGGCGACGTCACCATCGAGCTGGCGCCGCGGGGCCGGGACGTTCTGCTGACGCTCACCCATCGCGGGGTGGCGGACCGCGGGGTCCTGCTCAGCGTCAGTGCCGGGTGGCACATGCATCTCGACGTGCTGGCCGCCCGCGCCGCGGGGGAGGCGCCGGCGCCGTTCTGGGACGGCTGGCGCGCGCTGAAGGCGGAGTACGAGCGGCGGCTGCCGGCCTGAGGCGGCGCGGGCGCGGAATTGAATCCGATCCAAACGGAGACCATCATGACCGACCAGAGCTTCAGCACCGCCTTCGAGGTGGATGCCACCCCCGAGGCCGCCGCCTTCGCCGCGATCACCGACGTGCGCGGCTGGTGGTCGGAGCGTCGGCCGCACGCACGCGGTCGGGGCGGAATTCGACTATCGCTACAAGGATGTCCATTGGGCGCGGATCCGGGTGACTGAGCTCGTTCCGGGCCGGCGGGTGGCCTGGCTGATCCTGGAGAACCGCTTCAGCTTCACCGGGGATGCGACCGAGTGGACGGGCACGCGCGTGGTTTTCGACATCGCGCCGAAGGGCGCGCGGACAAAGGTGCGGATGACACACGAGGGGCTGGTTCCGGCCTACGAGTGCTACGACACCTGCACCGATGGCTCGGGCACTATGTCAACGGCAGCCTGCGGGCATTGATCGCCACCGGCAGGGGGCGGCCCAATCTCGGCACGCCCCTGACCGCGAGCGAGCGGGTGCTGACCGCCTGGCCGGCGGATTTTCGTGCCGAGGCCGCGGCTTCGGGTTAAGCAGGGAGGGATGAGCGACGAGCCGATCCCTTTCCGCGATCCCGAGTCGCGGCCGTTCTGGAAGCGCGGACCGGACGCGCTGCGGATCGCGCTCAACCGGCGGCGCGATGCGGGGGTGCCGCCGATCGCGGAGAGCGCCGCCTTCGCCTTCGTGGTGGGCTGCGGGCATTCGGGCACGACGCTGATCGCGTCGCGGCTGGGCAACCACCCGGCGGTGGCGCTGATCCCGGAGGAGACCAATCTCTTCGAGCCCCGCCGGCCGCTCGGCCGCGCCCGGCGGGCGCTGGTGGCGGCACTGGCCGCCGCAAGGCGGGACGGGCGGGAGATGGTGCTGGAGAAGACGCCGAAGCACGTGCGGGTGGTCGGGCGGCTGCGGCACCTGCTGCCGGAGAGCCCGGTGATCGCGGTGGTGCGCAATCCGCTCGACACCTGCCTGTCGCTGAAGAAGCGGAGCGGGACGCTCGACGAGGCGATCGGGCGCTGGTGCGTCGACAATGGCGCGGTGCTGGCGCTCGGGGAGGCGGGGGCCGCGCGGATCTTCCACTTCGAGGCGGTGACGAGGGACCCGGAGCCGGCGTTCCGGGAGATGGTGGAATTCCTCGGGCTGCCCTGGGACGCGGCGGTGCTGGGCACGGCGACAGGCTATGGTGCGGTGCCGCAGAAGACCGAGACGATGCGGCTGCGGGCCGAGCAGGTGGCACAGGCGATTCGCCCGAACGAAGGGGCATGGCGGAGCGGGCTGACGGCGGCGGAGGCGGAGGCGGTGCGGCGGCGGACCGGGGAGATTTATGCGCGGCTCGGCGGGGCGATGCCGGAGTGAGCGTGGGTCGAAGGACTCCGGTGAAAGATCAGAGGTTTACGGGGATTCGGTGTAGCTGGAACGCGACTGGAAATTGGCTGGAAAGCGCCCATACGATTCTAATGTGGGCTTAAAGCTTAACGCCGGGGGCGCGATTCGAGCGGCGCCGGGGTCAGTCGCCGGCGATGTAGGCGGCGAAGGCGCCGGCGTAGTCGGGGTGCCAGCGCGACAGCGCCGGGCGGTTTTCGACGATGTCGCCGGCGGACCAGAGGATGCGCTTCTCGTCGAGCGGGCGGGCGACGTCGTTGTCCGGGCAGAGGATGTAGAAGTCGCCGGCCTCGAGGCGCGCCAGCATGAAGTCGACGGTCTCTTCCGGGGTCCAGGCGGCGGCGGGCTTCTCGGTGCGGTCGCCGCGGGTGAGGCCGGTGAAGACGAAGCCGGGGATGAGGAGGTGCGCGGTGATGCGGCAGCCCTCGGCAGTGCGCAGCTCGTGGGAGAGGGCCTCGGTGTAGACCTTCACCCCGGCCTTGGAGACGTTGTAGGCAGGGTTTCCGGGCGGGGTGGTGATGCCCTGCTTGGAACCGGTGTTGACGACGAGGCCCGGCCGGCCGCGGGCGATCATGCCGGGCACGAAGGCCTGGGTGCCGTGGATCACCCCCCAGAGGTTGGTGGCGAGGATCTTCTTCCAGACGTCGACCGGTCCGAAGACGCCGGTGCCGGGCTGGATGCCGGCGTTGTTCATCAGCACGTCGGTGCCGCCGAAGCGGTCGGCCACCGCCGCCTCGAGGCGCACCAGCTCGTCGGCGCGGCTGACGTCGGTTTCCGACGTCATCACCGCGTCGGCGCCCGCGGGCGAGGCCTCGGCCAACGCGGCGGCGGCCGCCTCGAGACGTTCCGCCCCGAGGTCGGCGATGCAGACCCGCAGCCCGGCCGCGGCGAAGCGGGTGGCGGCGGCGAGGCCGATGCCCGAGGCGCCGCCGGTGACGACGGCGACCGCATCGGGGGTGAGGGCGGGATGGGGCATCGGGATCTCCTCGGGGATGCGGCGCGTCAGGCGGGGGTCTGCTGGTGCTGGACCAGCCACCAGGCGCCGGCGGCGTGGGCATAGGTGGAGCTGCAGAGGGCGCGGTAGGGATCGCCGCCCGGCCGCACCGCTTCGGCGCGGTAGGCGAGGACGGCGACGGCGTCGTCGGTGCGGCGGAGCGCCTGGTCAGCGAAGCCGACGCGTTCCCAACGGGGAGCCGCCGCCAGGCCGTCGACGATGGCCGGGCCGGTCAGGATGCCGGCAGGATCGGGGAAGACCATCAGGCAGTCGGCGGCGACCCAGGCCCGGAACGCTTCCGCGCCGCCGAGCCAGAGCCGGCGTTCCACATCCCAGAATTCCGCGTCGGTCATCGCCCACCTCCCCGTTCCGAGAGATAGCCCGGAGCCGTCCTCGGCGCCACCCTTGCCCGGCAGGCCGGCATCGGCGATCAGGCGTCATGGAGACCGAAAGCATCGACGCGCTGGTGATCGGCGGCGGCCCGGCGGGGCTGATGGCGGCCGAGGCGCTGGCGGCCGCCGGGCGCCGGGTGGTGCTGGCGGAGGCCAAGCCCACCGTCGGGCGCAAGCTGTTGATGGCGGGGAAGTCGGGGCTGAACCTCACCCGCGACCAGCCGCGTGAGGCCTTCGCCGCCAGCTATACCGAGGGCGCGGGGTGGCTGGCGCCGATCCTGGCGGGGTTCGGTCCGGCGGAGGTCTGCGACTGGGCGCGGCAGCTCGGGGTCGAGGTCTTCACCGGCAGCTCGGGGCGGGTGTTCCCGCGGGCGATGAAGGCCTCGCCGCTGCTGCGCGCCGGGGTGCGGCGGCTGGAGGCGGCGGGCGTTTCCTTCCGCACTCGCTGGCGCTGGCGCGGCTGGGAGGCGGGAGCGGCCGTGTTCGATACGCCGGAGGGCCGGCGGGCCGTGGCGGCGAGGGTGAGTGTCCTGGCGCTGGGCGGCGGGTCCTGGGCACGGCTCGGCTCGGACGGGGCCTGGACCGGGACGCTGGCGGCGGCGGGGGTGCCGCTCGCCGGGTTCCGGCCGTCCAACGTCGGGTTCCGCGTCGACTGGTCGCCGGCGATGGCGCGGCATTTCGGCGCGCCGGTGAAGCCGGTGCGGCTGACCGCCGGCGGGCGCAGCGTCGCGGCAGAGTTCGTGGTCTCGGCCCGTGGGGTGGAGGGCGGCGGCATCTACGCGCTCGCCGACCTGCTGCGCGAGGGGGCGGCACTCAGGCTAGACCTCCTGCCCGGACTCGAAGAGGGAATTCTCGCGGCGCGCCTCGCGCGTCCGCGCGGTGGAGCCTCGCTCTCCAATCACCTGCGCAAGGTGCTGGGGCTATCGGCGGTGAAGATCGCGCTGCTGCGCGAGGGCGCCCCGGAAGCGCTTGGCGACGCCCGCGCCATCGCCCGGGCCCTGAAGGCGCTGCCGCTGGCGCTGGCGGGGCCGCGGCCGATCGACGAGGCGATCTCGACGGCGGGCGGCGTCGTTCGCGCCGGGCTCGACGACGGGCTGATGCTGCGGGCGGTGCCCGGGGCGTTCTGTGCAGGCGAGATGCTCGACTGGGACGCGCCGACCGGCGGCTATCTCCTCACCGCCTGCCTCGCCACTGGCCGGCATGCCGGGCAGGCGGCGGCGCGCTGGGCGCTTGCCAAGGATGGCGGCAGGCGAGAGGAGTGACCGGCATGGAGCGACGCGAACTCACGGCGATGGCGGCGACGGGCGGGGTGGTGGCGCTGGCGGCGGCGCTGCACTTCGCCGGGGTGACGCCGCTCGTCACCTTCGCGGTGGCGGCGCTGGCGCTCGGCGGCATCGCGCACCTGATCGGCGAGGCCACCGACCAGCTCGGCAATCACCTCAGTCCGGCGGCGACCGGGATCGTGCAGTCGGCGGTCGGCAACCTGCCGGAGCTCTTCGTCTGCATCTTCGCGCTTCGGGCCGGGCTCGTCACGGTGGTGCAGGCATCGCTGGTGGGATCGATCCTCGGCAACGCGCTCCTCGTCCTCGGGCTCGCGTTCCTGGCCGGGGGCTGGAAGCATGGGGTGCTGAAGTTCGGCGGCCAGGCGCCGCGGATGATCGCGACGCTGCTGATGCTGGCGGTCGCGGCGCTGGCGCTGCCGACCCTCGCGCACGAGCTGCACCTGCCGGCGGGGGAGCACGAGCAGGCGCTGTCGGTGGTCTGCGCGGTGGCGCTCCTCGTCGTCTTCGCGGTGCTGACCCGGGCGATGCTGACCCACACCGAGCGCGGGCTGCCGGCCGAGGCCCATGCCCGCGAGCACGCCTGGCCGCTCAGGCGCGCCGTGACGGTGCTCGCCGCCTGCGGGGTGGCGGCAGCGCTGGTCTCGGACTGGTTCGTCGAGGCGCTCGAGCCCGCCATCGAGGCGGTGGGGATCAGCCAGGCCTTCGCAGGCCTCGTGGTGGTGGCGATCGCCGGCAACGCGGTGGAGAACGTGGTCGGCATCCAGCTCGCCCTGCGCGGCAAGGCCGAGCTCGCGGTCAGCGTCATCCTCAACAGCGCGCTGCAGGTGGCGGTGGCGCTGGTGCCGATCCTGGTGCTGGTCAGCTTTTTCCTCGGCGGCACCGCCCTTACCCTGGCGATCCCGCCGATCCTGGCGGCGGCGCTGGTGCTTGCGGTGCTGGTCGTCACCATCGTCACCGTCGACGGCGAGGCCGACATGGTCGACGGCGCGGCGCTGGTCGGGCTCTACGTCATCATCGCCGCGATCTTCTGGTGGGGCTGAGCGCCGGCCCGCCGGGTTGCATCCCGAAGCGTCACTTGTTAGAGGCCGCCCCTCGGAAAAACAGGGAGGGACGGATGCTCGCTTGGCGCATGCTTCGGATTTTGCTCATCGTGCCGCTGGTGCTCGCGGCGCTGTGGATCGCGGCGCCGGGCGTCTCGGCCCAGGACGCGCCGGCGGCGGAAACCGAGGCGCCGGCCGCCGATGCACCGGCGCCGGACGCCGATGCGACCGAGACGAAGGCGCCAAGCTTCGATCCGGCGCTGGTGGACCCGGCGATCTCGCCGGAGATTCTTACCCTGCGGCTGATCCCGCTTACGCGGGACGATCTCGCAGCGTTGGCCGAGGAATGGCTCGGGATCGTCAAGGCCAAGACCGAGGCCGTGGTCGACCAGCAGGTGCTGATCGCCAATTCCGAGGGCACGGTGGAGGACGCCGCCCGGGAGCGGTTGACCGAGCTCACCGACGAGCGTCAGGCGCTGTTCGAAAAGTACGGCATCGTCATCGACAGCTGGGAGAAGAAAGACGGTGATCCGGACGCCATCGCCGGCTACCGCGCCTACCGGAACTCCGTCGTGGTCGAGGAGACGCGCTCCTCGGACTGGAAGACGCTCTTCGACCGCGCGGTGAAATGGGCGACGAGCCCGGATGGCGGCATCCAGCTTGCCATCCGCATCGCGGTGCTGATCGGTGCGCTCTTCGTGCTGTTCATCGTGGCCCGCATCATCCGGGGCCTCGCCCGCAGGTGGATCGGCCGGATTCCGAACCTGTCGAAGCTGCTGCAGGCTTTCCTGCTGATGGTGATCTACTGGCTGGTGATCGCCTTCGGGCTGATGATCGTTCTGTCGATGCTCGGGGTCGACATCACCCCGGTCTTCGCGCTGATCGGCGGCGCGTCGTTCATCATGGCGTTCGCGCTCCAGGACACGCTGGGCAACCTCGCCGCCGGGCTGATGATCATGATCAACCGGCCGTTCGACGAGGGCGACTACGTGGACATCGGCGGGGTCGCGGGGACGGTGAAGGCGGTGTCGATCGTCTCGACGACGGTGACGACGCCGGACAACCAGGTGATCGTGGTGCCGAACTCCAAGGTCTGGGGCAACGTCATCACCAACGTCACCGCCAGCGCCACCCGGCGGGTCGACCTGACTTTCGGTATCTCCTACGACGATTCGATCGAGAAGGCGCAGGAGGTCCTGGAGGAGGTGGTTCACGCGCATCCGCTGGTCCTGAAGGATCCGGAGCCGGTGATCCGGGTGAACGAGCTCGCCGACAGCTCGGTCAACTTCATCGTCCGGCCCTGGGTGGTGGGGGCGGATTACTGGGCGGTCTACTGGGACCTGATGCGCCAGGTGAAGCTCGCCTTCGACAAGGCCGGGATCTCGATTCCCTACCCGCAGCAGGACCTGCACCTTCGGGTGCCGGACGGGGCCGCGGCGCCGGCGGCGCTGGCCGGGGCGGCGCCCGCCGGGCGGCCGGCCGGGGCGCCGGATTTCGCGTCCGGCGACGAGGGGCACGGAGACAAGGACGAGCAGTGAACCCCGGTCTGCACACTGTGTGCAGATGGGTCAAGTAATTGATTTCGAACGAAACTGGTTGCGAGATTAACCTTCGCTTAACCGGGGCGGCGGGTCCTCATCGGCGGGCCCGCTGCAGCATCGCGATCCGCACGAGGAGGCGCTCGACCAGCGCCGCGCCGGGGACCGGGCGGCTGGAGCGAAGAGCGAGCTCGGCCTCGACGATGAGGCCGAGGGCGGCCTCCAGCCGCTCCGGCCCGAGCGCCCGGGCCTGGCCGGCCATCCGGGTCCGCCGCGGGCCGAAGACGGGCGGACGGGCGCGGGCGAGCGCCTGGTCGGGGCCCTCGGCGGCGCAGGCGGCGGCGTAGAGGGTGCGGAAGTAGCGGCCGGCGGCGATGGTGAGGCCGGTGGGGTTGGCGCCGCGGCCGAGGGTGCGGAAGGCTGACGCGAGCTCTTTGGCGTCGCCGTCGGCGGCCAGCGCCAGCATCGCGTCGACGTCGGCCTCGGCGGCGGGCGGCGCGCAGGCGGCGAGGTCGGCGGCGGCCAGGGGCGCCGGGTCGCCGCGCTTGTAGAGGGCGAGCTTTTCCAGGAACTGCGCGAAGTCGCCGGGGTCGAGGGTCTGGGCCAGCGCCTCGATGTCGGCCATGGTCTCGCGGTCCGGTCAGCGCGAGGCCGGCGGTGGCGAGCGCCGCCTCGATCTCGTCGCGGCCCGGCGGGTCGGCGTAGATGCCGACGGCGACGGTGGTCTTGCCGGCCTCGAAGGCCTTGCGCAGCGCGCTGCCGGCCCCGAGGGCCGCCGGCGGTGACGACGATGCAGGCGTCGCCGGTGCGCCAGTCCTCGAGGGCCGCCCTGGCCGCGGGGGCGACGGCGTCGGTGGCGTCCTCGACCAGCACCACGCGCGCGCCGGGAAAGAAGCCGCTGGCCCTCGTGGCGTCGGCGAGCGCCGCCGGGTCACGGCGGACATCGGCGCCGGGCAGCCGCGTCAGCCGCATCTCGGCGGCGGCGTCCGGGCCGACCAGGGCCTCGACGAGGGCGGCGCGCTTCAGGGCGACGCGCATCGCGTCGGCGCCGAAGAGCAGGATGCCGGCGAGGCTCCGGTCGGGCTGGCGCAGGAAGCGCGCGGCGTCGCGGCCGGAAAGCTTCACGCCCAGGTTTCGGCGCTGAGCGCCAGGCGCTGGAGGATGCGGTTGGCGAGCTCGATCGCCAGGCGGTGCTCGGCGTCCTGCTCGGCGGCGCGCTGGGCGAAGGCCGAGGCGATCTCGGACTCCGGCGCGCTGAAGCCGGTGATCGCCCGGACCTCGCCCGCCGCCACCGCCGGGCCGCCGGCGAGCGGCACCAGCTTGTAGGTGGCGGTGCCGACGACGTTGTAGCGGGTGGTGACGTTCTGCTGGGTGAGCGCCACGCCGGTGCGGGTGAGCTTCAGCGTCACGTCGAGGCGGTAGGCCGGGGCGGTGGCCGGGCCGAGCCGGCCGGTGAGCTCTTCGCGGAGCGCGAAGCCCGGGCCGCCGTAGAGCTGCGCCACCTCGACGCGGCCTGCCATCTTCGTGGCCGGGGCGCCCTCGCCGTAGAGCGGCGTGAAGCCGCAGGCGGCGAGGAGCGCGGGGAGCGCCAGGGCGCCGAGGGCCTGCCGGCGGCGGAGGGGCTCAGACCACCACATTCACGATCCGGTCGGGCACGACGATCAGCCGCCGCGGGGCGGCGCCGTTCAGCGCCCGCTGCACGCCGGGATGTTCCATCACCAGCGCCTCGATGGTGGCTTGGTCGGAACCGGCGGGGACCTCGATCTCGGCGCGGCGCTTGCCGTTCACCTGCACCGGCAGGGTAACGCTGGCCTCGACGAGCAGGCTCGGGTCGGCCTCGGGCCAGGGCGCCGCGGCGACGAGGCCCTCCTCGCCGAGCATCGCCCAGACGTCCTCGGCGAGGTGCGGGGTCATCGGGGCGGTGAGCTGCGCCAGGGTCCTGAGCGCGAATCGGCGGGAGGGTGCGCCGGCGGAGGCGCGGCCGATGGCGCCGGTGAGCTCGTAGAGCCGGGCGATGGCCTTGTTGAAGGCGAAGCCCTCGATGTCGGCGGTGACGTCGCGGATCGCCCGGTGGGTGGCGCGGCGGAGCGTGGCGTCGTCGGGAGCGTCCGCGGCCGCGCCGGTCTCCTGGGCCAGCCGCCAGACCCGGCCGAGGTGCCGGCTGGCGGCCTCGGCGCCGGCGGCGGTCCATTCGACGTCGCGATCGGGTGGGCTGTCGGAGAGGACGAACCAGCGAGCGGTGTCGGCGCCGTAGCGGGCGATGATGTCGTCGGGGTCGACGACGTTCTTCTTCGACTTCGACATCTTCGTGCATGGGCCGATGTCGACGGGCGTGCCGTCGGCGAGCCGGGCGCCCGAGCCATCGCGCACCACCTCGCTCGGCTCCCGCCAGACGGTCCGGCCATCGGGGCCGGGGGTCGAATAGGTCTCGTGGGTGACCATTCCTTGCGTGAAGAGCGCGTCGAACGGCTCGATCGCCTTCGGCGGCAGGTGGCCGGTCATCCGCATGCCGCGGGCGAAGAAGCGCGAATAGAGCAGGTGCAGGATCGCGTGCTCGACGCCGCCGATGTACTGGTCGACGTTCATCCAGTAGTCGGCGTCGGCCATGACGGTGGGGCTCGCCGCGTGCGGGGCGGTGAAGCGGGCGAAGTACCAGGACGAATCGACGAAGGTGTCCATGGTGTCGGTCTCGCGCCGCGCCGGGCCGCCGCAGGCCGGGCAGGTCGTCTGCGCCCAGGTCGGGTGGCGCTCGAGCGGGTTGCCGGGCTTGTCGAAGGTGGCGTCGTCGGGGAGGCGGACGGGGAGGTTCTCGCGCGCCTCCGGCACGATGCCGCAGGCGGCGCAATGGATCACCGGGATCGGGCAGCCCCAGAACCGCTGGCGGCTGAGGCCCCAGTCACGGAGGCGGTACTTGGTGACGCCGGTGCCGATGCCCTGCGCCTCGCAGAAGGCGATGGTCGCGGCGATCGCCTCGTCGCCTGTCATGATGCCCTCGCCGGCGACGGGCCTCAGGAACGCCACCGGCTCGGTCTTCGGTGGCACGTAGGCCTCGGTGCCGACCCGCGCTTCCGAGCCCGGGGCGGCGAAGACGTCGATCACCGGCAGCCCGTACTTGCGGGCGAAGTCGAGGTCGCGCTGGTCGTGGGCCGGGCAGCCGAAGATCGCGCCGGTGCCGTAGTCCATCAGGATGAAGTTGGCGATGTAGACCGGGAGTTCCCAGGCGGGGTCGAGCGGATGCACGACGCGGATGCCGGTGTCGAAGCCTTTCTTCTCGGCGGTCTCGAGCTCCTCCTCGCTGGTGCCCATCTGCCGGCACTCGGCCAGGAAGGCGGCGATGGCGGGGTCGCCTTCGAGCGCGCGGGCCAGCGGGTGCTCGGGGGAAACGGCGGCGAAGCTCGCGCCCCAGAGGGTGTCGGGGCGAGTGGTGTAGACCTCGAGCGCGTCGTGCCCCTCCGGGGCGCCGCGGGTTTCGAAGCTGAACTGCAGGCCGCGGCTCTTGCCGATCCAGTTGCGCTGCATGGTGCGCACCTTCTCGGGCCAAGCGTCGAGGCTGTCGAGCGCCTCGAGCAGCTCCTCGGCCATGTCGGAGATGCGGAAGAACCACTGGACCAGCTCGCGCCGCTCGACCGGCGCGCCGGAGCGCCAGCCCTTGCCGTCGATCACCTGCTCGTTGGCGAGCACGGTCATGTCGACCGGGTCCCAGTTCACCACCGCGGATTTGCGGGCGACGAGGCCGGCCGCGAGCATGTCGAGGAAGAGCGCCTGCTGCTGGCCGTAGTATTCCGGGTCGCAGGTGGCGAGCTCGCGGCTCCAGTCGAGGGAGAAGCCCATCGGCTTCATCTGAGCGCGCATCGCCGCGATGTTCTGGTAGGTCCAGTCGGCGGGCGGCACGCCCTTCTCGATCGCGGCGTTCTCGGCGGGCATTCCGAAGGCGTCGAAGCCCATCGGGTGCAGCACATTGAAGCCGCGGGCGCGCTTGTACCGGGCGATGACGTCGCCCAGGGTGTAGTTGCGCACGTGGCCCATGTGGATGCGGCCCGACGGGTAGGGGAACATCTCCAGCACGTAGTACTTCGGCCGCGACGGGTCGCGCTCGGCCCGGAACAGGCCGGCCTCGTCCCATCGGGCCTGCCATTTCGGCTCGATTTCGCCGGCGTCGTAACGCGACATGACTTTCCTTCCCCGCCCTCGTGCCGCCGGATCGATCAGCCCGCGGCCTGGCCGATCCTGAGCTGCCGGGCCCGGGTGAGGATCGCGTCCTCGAGGGCCCGGTTCTCGGCGTCGCCCAGCGGCACGGCCCGGCCGCCCGACATCCGGAACCCCGCCACCTTCAGCGCCCGGGCGTCGAGTGACGGGTCGGAGATGAATACCGTCACCCGGTAAGGCCCTGTGCCGCTGACATTGCCCCAGCCGGTGACCAGGAGGCCCGAGAACGGGTCCGCGGCCTCGATCGGCAGGAAGGACAGGGTGTCTAGAGACGCCTGCCAGAGGAAGCGGTTGACCGCCACATCCCGGTTGACGTCGCCGCGGTTGCGGAAGAGGTCGAAGAAGCTCTCGTCGCTGATCTCGTTCTCGGCATTGCGGCGCTCCTGCGCCAGATCGGCGTTGCGCTGGGCATCGCCATTGCAGGCGCTGAGCGCCCCGAGCGCCAAGAAGGTCAGGCATATTGCACGCATGTCGATCAACGGGCCGGCCGGTCCTCTGGCATCCTCGCGCGGTGTGTAAAGACAAGGCCGACGTCCGGCAAGTCCAAAGCTGACTGCGCCCCGGGAGCCACTGTGGCATAGCTGCATCATTTCCTGCCGCAAAGTTTTCGGGTTCCCGCCATTTGCTTGACCGTCGCGGCCTGGATGAGAGATGAAAGCCTCACTTGGTCCGGATCACCCGGATTTGAGATGGGTTTCAAAAAAGAAACACGAGGAAAGCGATGAAAAAGGTGCTCTTCGCAACCACCGCGACCGCCGCTCTGGCGATCGGTGGCATGGCCTCGGCCCAGGGTGTGGCGCTCTTCGGCGACGCGCGGATGGGTCTCGGCTACAACATCAACAACGACGGCTACCGCAAACGGTACCGACGACCTCCGGGCGGTCTCCCGCGTCCGCTTCGGCGTTAACATGACCGGTGAGACCGACTCCGGCATCACCTTCGGCGCCACGATCCGTGCGGACAACGCCGCGGGCGGCCAGGGCGGCGCGCTCGGCCAGACCGCCGGTTCGGTGTTCGTGTCGGGTAGCTGGGGCACCCTGACCATGGGTGACACCAACGGCGCCGACGAGCAGTGGGTCGGGGACGTTCCCGGCGACTACTCGCTGACCGGTCTCGGCGATGCCGACGAGACGCTGTTCATCTCGAACGGCGGCGGCTTCGGTAGCGACAACACCCAGGACTTCGCCAACGATCCGAACGCCCGTCCGACGATCCGTTACGACTTCGACATCATGGGCTTCGGCCTGTCGCTGTCGTCGAACAAGGATCTCAACGCGGTTGGCGTCGGCGGCGGCTACTCGGCCGACTTCGGCGGCGGCAGCTGGAGCATCGGTGCTCGGCTACTACGACTTCCAGGAGTTCGATGTCGTGACCGGCAGCGAAGTCAGCCTGGTGGGCGTCGTCGACGCAAACGGCAACCCGGTGATCGATCCGGTGACCGGCAACCAGGAGACCACCACGGTCGTCGGCGCCGACATCACCGGCACCGCGCCGGCCGGCCACCAGTGGTCGGTGGGTCTGAAGGGCACCTACGACGCCTTCGGCTTCGGTCGCGACCTACGTCAACATCGAGGGTGACCAGGACTCCAAGGTCGAGCAGATCCTCGTCGGCGCGTCCTTCGGCTGGGATGCCTTCTCGGTCGGTGGGTTCTACGGCAACATCCTGAGCGCCGACGGCCCGGGCACGCTGCCTGACTTCGACGGCGACCAGACCTACGAGCTGTCGGCGCAGTACGACCTCGGTGGTGGCGCGTCTGTCAACACCGGTGTCCGTCGGACCTACAACGAAGAGACCGTTGCCGACTTCGGCATCAAGATGGCGTTCTGATCCACATCAGGACGGTGAGAGGGGAAGGCGGGCTTCGGCCCGCCTTTTCTTTTTGCGCTCGCCGGCTATCCTCGGCCCGACCCCCTCGCGTCCGGAGCCGCCATGCCACTCGACGACATCCGCGCCCGCATCGCCGCGGCCCTGTCCGCAGCAGGACGCCCCGCCGACGCGGTGACGCTGGTCGCCGTCTCCAAAGTTCAGCCGCCGGAGCGGGTGCGCGCGGTTCTCGAGGCAGGCCAGCGGGTCTTCGGGGAGAACCGGGTGCAGGAGGCCGAAGACCGCTGGCCGCCGTTCCAGGCAGAGTTTCCCGGGGTCGAGCTCCACCTCGTCGGCCCGTTGCAATCCAACAAGCTCGCCCGGGCGCTCGAGCTCTTCGATGCCGTTCACAGCCTCGACCGCGACAGCCTGGCCCGCAAGCTCGCAAGCGCGGTGCAGGTCCGCGGCACCTGCCCGAGGCTCTTCGTGCAGGTCAACACCGGCCGCGAGCCGCAGAAGGCCGGAGTCGATCCCGGCGCCCTCGACGGTTTCCTCGCCACCTGCAGGGACACCTATGACCTGCCGGTCTTCGGGCTGATGGCGATTCCGCCGGTCGACGAGGATCCGGCGCCGCATTTCGAGGCTCTGGCGGCAATGGCCGCCCGCAACGGCCTGGCCGGCCTCTCCATGGGGATGAGCGCGGATTTCGAGGAGGCCATCGCCCGCGGCGCCACCCATGTCCGGGTCGGCTCGGCGATCTTCGGCGAACGCACACCGGCGGTCTGACGCCGCCGGCGACGCCAAGCCGCGAGCCTTTCGCGGCGTCGGCGCATCTTCTATGGAATCGTGGCGGAAGGGGCCCCTTGCGCTGCGGAGACATCGGTGATGAGCGGTTTCGACCTGATCGTGCGGCTCTTCGGCCTCGTCCTCGGGTTCTCGATCGCCGAGATCCTCGGAGGGTTCGCCCGAACCCTGCGCTTGAAGCTCGGACTCACCAGCGTCTCACCGGAGGCGACGCGGGTGGGCCTGCTGGTGCCACTGCTCGGTCTCATGGTCGTCATGGACCAGATGAGCTTCTGGCTGGCGTTCTACGTCCTTCAGGCGCACATCCCTTTCGGTTACGTCGCGATGCTCTCGGTGCTCTTCCTGGTCGGAGGCTTCTATGTCGTCTCGACCCTGGTCTTCCCGGCGCATCCCGAAAGATGGCCCGACTTCGACGCATATTATCTCCGCGTCAAGTCGGCGGTGATCGGCGGGGTGCTGGCGGTCAATCTCGTGCTTGTCGGTTTCGCCTTCGTCATCGTGGTCGAGGATGGAGAAGGTGCGCTGGTCCAGACCGGACGATCGAGCCCGGCCGGGACTGCGGCCTCGTTTCTCTTCCTTGTCGTGCTTGCGTCGCTCCTCCTGTCGAGAAGGCCGCGGACGAACCTCGTCCTTCTGGTCCTCGGCAACGCCGCGCTGCTGGTCGAAGCCCTCAGCCTGTCGCGATGACGCCGCCGCGGCAGGCCGACCGGACCACCACCCGGTCCCCGTCCGTCCACCGTTCGAGTATCCAGGCGAGGTCCTGGCGCCGGAAGGCGATGCATCCCGCCGTCGGGTGGCGCGGCCGCTTCCAGACGTGCAGGAAGATGGCGCTGCCGCGGCCCGCCACCGGCGGGTGGCGGTTCCAGTCGAGCACCGCGACCATGTCGTACATCGGGTCGGCCCGGCGCAGGGCCTCGTGGCGGAATCGGTGCGGTCGCCGGACGCGCCGGTTGTAGTCCGGATCGGCGGGATCGTCCGACCAGCCGTCGGCCGGACCGATGGACCGGCGGTGAGGGGGTGTGTCCATGCCGATTCCAAACCGCCGCCTTACCCGGTCCGGGCGCCAGAAGATCGCCTCGACCCGGTGGGCGCCGGCCGGCGTCAATCCGTCGCCCTCCGCCCGCTTCTCCCCGATCCCGCCCCATCCGACGGCACAGGGAAAGGTTCTCCCCCGGAAGCGCGCGCTCCAGGGGCCGACGACCAGATCCCGGCTCACAGCAGGTGGCCGCTCTTGGCCGCCTTCGTGTCGAGATAGCCGCTGTTGAAGTGCGTGCGCCCGACCTTGAGCGGCACCCGCTCGACCACCTCGAGGCCGCAGCCCTCCATCATCGCCACCTTGCGGGGGTTGTTGGTCATCAGCCGCACCCGCGAGAAGCCGAGCGCCTTGAGGATGTTGGCGCCGATCCGAAAGTCGCGCTCGTCGTCCTCGAAGCCGAGCCGATGGTTGGCCTCGACGGTGTCGAAGCCCTGGTCCTGCAGCGCGTAGGCCCGCATCTTGTTGGCGAGCCCGATGCCGCGGCCTTCCTGGTTGAGATAGAGCAGCACCCCGGCGCCCTCCGCCCCGATCTGCTCCAGTGCGGCATGGAGCTGGGGTCCGCAATCGCACTTCAGGCTGCCGAGGAGGTCGCCGGTGAAACAGGCCGAGTGCAGACGGCAAAGCAGCGGTGCCGCTCGATCCGGCGCGCCGATCTCGACCGCATAATGCTCCTCGCCACCGTCCAGGGGGCGGAACACCCGCACCTTGCCTGCCTGCGAGACCTCGAGCGGAACCCGTGCCGCGGCGATCTCGACCAGCGCCGGTTCCGATCCCGGCGGCACGTCGCAGATGTCGACCTGGCTCAGGCGGTCTTCCTCGGCGAGCGCGGCCGCCGCCGCGAGCGGCATCGGCACCACCAGCGCGGCGGGCAGGAGATGCGCCTGCTTGCAGAGCGCGATCGCCGCCCTGTGCAGCGCCGCGCTGCCGCCGCGGCGGCTGGCGTAGGGGCCTTTCATCGGCCAGGCGAGGTCGGCGGAGGGGTCGGCGGTGGCGCGGACCCAGTCGATGTCGGCATCCGAGGGAAGGATGATCCGGGCGAGGTCGCCGTCGTAGGCGCGGGCCTTCAGCGTCTCGGCCCGCCAGTCGGTCAGCGCCACGTCGACGGGTCCGAGGGCGCGGAGATCGGCGAGCCGCTCGGCGGTCGCGGTCTCGGCGGCGACCGCGAGCGCGGCGCCGTCCTCGTCGCGAAGCACGACGCCGACGCCCATCCGCAGGTCGGACCGGGCCCGGGCGAGCCGCTCGAGCGGTGAAAGGCCAAGGCCCATGGCAGCGTTCCTCCAGCGGTCCGGCAGGATCTGGCGCGGGGCACTCTGAAACAAAGCCCGTCCGCGGGACACACTGCCGTGATCCGTCGACAGAAATATTGCGGCGCGCGCCGGAAACCAACAGCTCGATGCCGAAAAGGAGAGGCACGATGGCAAACATAAAGAAGATCCTGATGGTGGACGACGATCCGGACCTGCGCGAGGCGCTGGCGGATCAGCTGGTGGGGACCGGGGAGTTCGACGTCTTCGAGGCGGCGGACGGGGCGGGCGGGCTCGAGCGCGCCCGGGACGAGCACTATGATCTCGTGATCCTCGATGTCGGCTTGCCGGACATGGACGGGCGCGAGCTCTGCCGATTGATGCGCAAGCAGGGGGTGAAATGCCCGATCGTGATGCTGACCGGGCATGCGAGCGACAGCGACCAGATCCACGGGCTGGAATCCGGGGCGAACGACTATGTGGCCAAGCCGTTCAAGCTGCCGGTGCTGCTCGCGCGGATCCGGGCGCAGCTCCGCCAGCACGAGCAGTCGGAGGATGCGGTGTTCGGGGTGGGGCCGTACAGCTTCCGGCCGGCCTCCAAGCTGCTGCTCGACGAGGCGGAGAAGAAGATCCGGCTGACCGAGAAGGAGACCAACATCCTGAAGTACCTCTACCGCGCCGGCAATGCGGTGGTGGCGCGGGACGTGCTGCTGCATGAGGTCTGGGGGTACAATGCCGGGGTGACCACCCATACGCTCGAGACCCATATCTATCGGCTGCGGCAGAAGATCGAGCCGGATCCGGCCAATGCGAAGATCCTGGTGACCGAACCCGGGGGCTATCGGCTGGTGCCGTGACCGGCCGAGCTTGTGATCGCCGGGCGGGTTCCTTAAGTCTCCGGCCAATCCCGCCGGAGACTCCGTGACCGTCAAGATCTGCACCTGGAACATCAACTCCGTGCGCCTGCGCGAGGCGGCGGTGCTGCGCCTTCTGCGCGAGGAAGCGCCGGACGTGCTGTGCCTGCAGGAGACCAAGGCGCCGGTGGAGAAGCTGCCGCTGGAAGGGTTCCGGGCGCTCGGGTACGGGCATGTCGTGGCGCGCGGGCAGAAGGGCTACAACGGGGTGATGATCCTGTCGCGGCTGCCGGTCGAGGCGGTCGATCACCGGGACTTCTGCACGCGGGGCGATGCGCGGCACGTGGCGGCGCGGCTGCCGTCGGGGGTGGTGGTCCACAATCTCTACATTCCGGCGGGCGGGGACGTGCCGGACCGGGGGGTGAACCCGAAGTTCGCGCACAAGCTGGATTTTCTCGACGAGTTGCGGGGCTGGTTCGCGGAGGACGCGCCGCGGGGCGCGATCCTGGTGGGCGATCTCAACGTCGCGCCGCGGGAGGACGACGTGTGGAGCCACAAGCAGCTCCTGAGAGTCGTCTCGCATACGCCGGTCGAGGTGGAGGCTTTGGCGGCCGCGCAGGGGGCGGGGGGCTGGGTGGATGTGACCCGGGCGCACCTGCCGGAGGGGCGGCTTTATTCGTGGTGGTCGTACCGGGCGCCGGATTGGCGGGCGGCGGACAAGGGGCGCAGGTTGGATCATATCTGGGCGTCGCCGGATCTGGCGGAACGCTCGGGCGGAAGTCGGATCGCGCGGGAGGTGCGGGGGTGGGAGAGCCCGAGCGATCATGTGCCGGTCTTCGCGGAGTTCGAGGCGTGATCGAGGCGGAGCTGGACGGGGCTGTCGGGCGGGTGACTTTGAACCGGCCGGAGGCGCACAACGCGCTGGACCAGGCGGCGATGCGGGAGCTGACGGGCATCCTGGCCGACTGGGCGGGGCGGGAGGAGCTGCGTGTTCTGGTGCTGACCGGGCGGGGCCGGAGTTTCTGCGCGGGGGCGGCGCTGGGGGATGTGGCGGGGGCGGACTGGACGGACAATCCCCTGACCCGGCTTTGCGATGCGCTGGAGGCGTTTCCGGTGCCGACGGTGGCGGCCCTGAACGGCGGCGCCTATGGCGGCGGGATGGAGCTGGCGCTGGCCTGCGATTTCCGGATCGGGGTGACCGGGATGAAGGCGTTCGCGCCGCCGGCGCGGCTGGGGATCCATTACGAGCCCGCGGGTATCCGGCGGGTTATCGACCGGCTGGGGGCGCAGATGGCGCGGCGGGTGTTCCTGCTGGCGGAGAGCTTCGACGCGGAGGCGCTGCTGGCGGCGGGGTTCCTCGACCGGCTGGTGGCGCCGGAGGCGTTGGAGGGCGAGGTGTCGGAGATGGCCGAGCGGATCGCCGGGATGGCGCCGCTGGCGGTGCGCGGGATGAAGCGGACCATCGTCGAGCTCGGGCAGGGGCGGCTCGATGCCGAGGCGGCGCGGGTGCGGATCGCGGCGTGCTTCGGCTCGGCGGATCATGCGGAAGGGCTGGCGGCGCAGCGAGAGCGGCGGGAGCCGCGGTTCCGGGGGGTGTAACACGTGTGTTACATGCGTATGTCGTTGAAAGATAAGGCTCCATTTTTCGATAATTTTCGGTAAACGCGGATTTGCTTGTGCGGCGGGCGGCTTTGTTCTAGCTATGTTCTCATGCCGTCGCCCCGCTGGTCCCGTCCGCCGCACTGCCTGACCGCGCGCCAGCTCGACGTGCCGCCGGGCGGCGCGCGGGTGGCAGTGGCCGGGCTGGTGATCTGCCGGCAGCGGCCGGGGACCGCCAAGGGGGTGATCTTCCTGACGCTCGAGGACGAGACCGGGATCGCCAACGTGGTGGTCTGGGCCCGGATGTTCGAGCGCTACCGGCGGGCGGTGATCGCCGGGCGCTGCCTGAAGGTCACCGGCAAGCTCGAGCGTGACGGCGACGTCGTCCACGTGGTGGCGGAGAGGATCGAGGACATCTCGGCGCTTCTCGACGAGATCGTGGCGATCGATACGGTGCCGGGGCCGCGCGACTGGGCCAGGGGATCGCGGTGACGGAAGGGTCAGTCGCCGATCGGGATCAGAATCTCGTTGTGGCGCATGAACCACGGCGTGAAGGGGGGATTGTAGAAGGCATAGGTTGGCGAGCCGGCCGGTGATAGGTCGCGCGCCTTCATCCAGCGCGTGAGTTCGGCTGTCTTGTCTGCAAAGTTCGAATCGGTCCAGCGGCCCGAGAAGCGGATGGCGGCCACCCGCTGCGCTGGTCGCACCTCGAGCCGGACATCATTGCCGGCCGGCGTCGGCAGGGTTTCGAGAGTCGACCCCACGGGCATGACGAAGGCGACCGTCCACACCCCGTCCTGTCCTTGGCTCTGGGCCACAGGGGCGGTCATCGCGATCGGCTCGGGGTTCTGGGTGACGGGAGCCGTCATGGCGATCTTGTCGCCCGACCGTCCCTTGCCGGAGATGTAGTTGAAGAGCGCGCGGAATGCCGAACTGGCCGCGGCTTCGCGGCTGCCGCGGCGTTCGACCTCGGCGACGACCTGCTCCGGATACTGTCGGACCTCGAAGGCCCCTTCGGAAAACTCAACCGAGTATGGCGCCGCCTCGACAGCGATTGCGCGCTTTACGGCAACTGCACCTACTCCCGCCGCGAGGACACCGACGGCCAGCCAGATCAGCGCACCGCTCCGCATCCGGTCGGCCCCGTCGCCGCGGTTCAGTTGCTGAGGTTGAGGGCCACGAACCGGGGCTGACCCTCGTGGCGGACGAGGAGGAGGATGGAGTTCCGTCCCGCTTCCTCGGCGGTCTCGATGCGGGCATGCATCTCCTTCGGGGTCGTCACCGGCTCCTGACCGACCTCGTAGATGACGTCGCCCTCGCGGATGCCCTTGGCGAAGGCGTCCGAGTCCGCGTCGACGCCGGTGACGATGAGGCCCGTCGCGTCCTTGTCGAGGCCGAACTGCTCGCGGAGCTCGTCGGTGATGACGGTCACGGTCATGCCGAGGACGCTCTCCTCCTGCGGTGCCGGGGCGGCGTCGGGGGGCGAGCCGGGCGCGGCGGCGAGGGTGGCTTCCTCGAGGAGGCCGATCTCGACCTTCAGGGTCACTTCCTTGCCGTCGCGGAACACCACCACGTCGACGCCCTTGCCCACCGGGGTGTCGGCGACGATGCGGACGAGCTCGCGCGTGTCGTCCACGGCCTCGTCGCCGAACTTCAGCACCACGTCGCCGGCCTTCATGCCGGCGGCGGCGGCGGGTCCCTCGGGGACGTCGGTGACGAGCGCGCCGCGAGCCTCGCCGAGACCGATGGCCTCGGCGACGTCGTCGTCGACGTTCTGGATGCGCACGCCGAGCCAGCCGCGGCGGGTCTCCCCGAACTCGCGGAGCTGGTCGACGACGCTGCTGACCACCGCCGAGGACATGGCGAAGCCGATGCCGATCGAGCCGCCGTTGGGCGAGAGGATGGCGGTGTTCACCCCGATGACGCCGCCCTGCATGTCGAAGAGCGGGCCGCCGGAGTTGCCGCGGTTGATGGCGGCGTCGGTCTGGATGAAGTCGTCGTAGCTGCCCTGCAGCGTGCGGTTGCGCGCCGAGACGATGCCGGCGGAGACCGAGAAGCCCTGGCCGAGGGGGTTGCCGATGGCGAGCACCCAGTCGCCGACATGGGCGGCGTCGCTGTCGCCGAACTCGACGAAGGGCAACGGCTCGTCGCTCTCGACCTTGAGGAGCGCGATATCGGTGCGGGTGTCGCGGCCGACGATCTGGGCGTCGAGGTTGCCGCCGTGGTAGAGTTCCACCGAGATCTCGTCGGCACTCTCGATGACATGGTTGTTGGTGACGATGTAGCCGTCGGCCGAGATGATGAAGCCCGAGCCAAGCGCGTTCGACTGCTGCCGGCGCCGGGGGGCGTTCTGCTGGCGGTCGAGGAAGTCGCGGAAGAAGTCCTCGAAGGGCGAGCCGGGCGGCAGCGTCGGCCGCATGCTGTCGTCGACCTCAGCAATGTTGGTGGTGGTGGTGATGTTCACCACCGCCGGGCTGAGGCGGTCGGCGAGCTCGGCGAAGCTCTCGGGCACGTAGCGCGGGCCGGGATCGACGGTCAGCGGCTGCTCGGAGGTCTGGGCGAGGACCGGCGCCGCGCCGGCGAGCGCGAGGGCAAGGAGCGGCGCCGTCAGGCGGAAGGCGGAAGCTTCGGTCCAGCGTGCCAACGCGGGGTCTCCTCTGCAGGGGCCAGGCGCCGAGAGCGGGCGCGCACGGCCTTAGAAATGTGGCCCGGGTGGGCGCAGGCGCAAGTCACGCCTGCGTGCGGGGGGCGGGAAAGGCGAGAATTTCACGCCCGGCTCGCCCACACAAGGGCGATGCCGGCCGTGACCGCGAGCAGACCGACGAGGCGCCGCTGCTCGGGGTCCATGCGGGCGATGGCCTCGAGCGCGTCGCGCATCCGCGCCGGGGCGAGGGCGAGGGCGAGGCCCTCGATCACCGCCACCAGCCCGAGCCCGAGCAGGACGTCCCTAGCCATTGGTATCCGCATCGGCGGCAGTCGCCGCCGGGGCAGGCGCCTCCGGCGCTTCCGGTGCAGGGTAGGAGGCTCCTTCCGGGAGCGCGGGCGAGTGCAGGTAGTTGAAGAACTCGCTGTCGGGCTCGATCATCAGCGTGGCGTTGTCGGCCTTGAGCGAGCGGCGGTAGGCGTCCATCGACCGCATGAAGGCGAAGAACTCCGGGTCGGCACCGTAGGCCTCGGCAAGCACGCGGTTGCGTTCGGCGTCGGACTCGCCGCGGATGATCTGGGCGTCGCGCTCGGCTTCGGAGACGATCTCGATGGCGGTTCGGTCGGCCTGGGCCCGCAGCCGCTGCGCCGCTTCGTTGCCGCGGGCGCGCTCGTCCGCGGCCTCGCGCTCGCGCTCGGCCTTCATGCGCTCGAAGGTGGCCTTGAGGTTTTGCTCCGGCAGGTCGGCGCGCTTGATGCGCACGTCGATGATCTCGACGCCGAGGTCGCGCGCCTCGATGATCGCCGCGTCGCGGATGCGGTTCATGAGGCCGACGCGGTCGGCCGAGAGCACCGCCTCGGAGCGGACCGAGCCCAGCGCCTCGCGGACGTTGGCGTTGAGGATGGCCTCGAGCTTCTGGCTGGCCGCGGTCATGCCGCCGACGCCGACGGCGCGGCGGAACTGGCTAACGTCGTTGATCCGCCAGCGGGCGAAGGCGTCGACGATGAGCCGGCGGTCATCCAGCGGCGTCACCTCGAGGGCGTTGGTGTCGAGGCCCTGGATGCGGGCGTCGTAGTAGACCACGTTCTGGACGAACGGCAGCTTGAAGGCGAGGCCGGGCTGTTCGCGGATGTCGCGGACCTGGCCGAACTGCAGCACCATGGCCTTTTCGCGCTCGTCCACGGTGAAGATCGCGTTGAGGAGCACGAAGCCCACGGCGACCAGGAGGCCGATCAGGATGGGAAGGCGGCGCATCAGTTGGTCCCTCCAGTGGTCGGGCCGGTCGTCGAGCCGGCTGCGGTCTGCGGTGGTTTCAGCTCGTTGAGCGGCAGGTAGGGCACGAGGCCGTTGGCGCTGCCCGAGGGTGTGTCGAGCAGGAACATCCTGACGTCGCCGAGCACCCCCTCCATGGTCTCGAGGTAGAGCCGCTTGCGGGTGATCTCCGGCGCCTTGACGTATTCCTTCTCGACGGCGGTGAAGCGGCTGGCCTCGCCCTGGGCGGCGTTGACGACGCGGGCGCGGTAGCCTTCGGCTTCCTGCTGCTTCTGTGCCGCGTCGCCACGGGCGGCGGCAAGGGTCTGGTTGGCGTAGGCGTCGGCGCGGTTCTGCAGGGTCGAGCGCTCCTGGCGGGCGGCCTGCACCTCGCGGAAGCTGTCGATGACTTCCTGGGGCGGGTCGGCCTTGTCGAAGTTGACGCGGACGATGTTCACGCCCGAGCCGTATTCGTCGAGGGTCTGCTGGATCAGCTCCTTGACCTCCTGGCTGATGACGCCGCGGTCGCGGCTGAGGATTGGCGAGAGCTGGGAGCGGGAGACGACCTCGCGCATCGCCGATTCCGACACCGCCTGGATGGTGGAGGTCGGGTTGGAGAGGTTGAAGAGGAACTGGGCCGGGTCGCGGACGTTCCAGACCACCTGGAAGGTGATGTCGACGATGTTCTCGTCACCGGTGAGCATCAGGCCCTCGCTGGCGCCGCGCACGGTGCCGGAGCCGATCTCCTCGGTGTTCTCGCGGGTGACCTGGACGATCTCGTGGGTGACGATCGGCCAGGGGGCGAAGTTGAGGCCGGGCTCGCCGATGCAGTTGCCGCGGCATTCGCCGAAGGTGAGCTCGACGGCCTGTTCCTCCGGTCGCACGGTATAGAAGGACATCAGCATCCAGATGCCGACCAGCGCCACGGCGACGATGATGAGGCCGCGGCCCACGCTGCCGCCCGAGCCACCACCGGAGCCGCCCCCGGGCCCGCGGCTGCGGCCGCCGCGGCCGCCCATTAGGATGCGGAGCTGCTCCTGGCCTTTGCGGACGATCTCGTCGATGTCGGGAACCTGGGTGCCGCCGCCGCCCGGACCGCCCTTGTTGCCGCGGTCGCCGCTGCCCCAGGGGCCGCGGCCGCCACCCTTCTTGTCGTCGCCGCCGCCGCCTCCGCCGCTACCGCCCCAGGGACCGCCGTTGTTGCTGTAGGGCATCCGTCTCCCATCTCCTCTTGGTTTCTTTTCGGATCGCAGGCTATTCGGGCTCGTCGGGCATGTGAGCCCTCGTTCGTCGAATTCAAGACGTCATGCGGCCGTGGCGCGCAGGGTGACGAGTTCTTCCGCCGCCGTGGGGTGCACGGCCATGGTGCGGTCGAAGTCCTCCTTGGTGGCGCCCATGCGCAGCGCCACGCCGGCGAGCTGGATCATTTCGGCAGAGCCGTGACCGACGAGGTGGACGCCGAGCACCTTGCGGCTGTCAGCGGCGACGACGAGTTTCACCAGCATTCGCTCGTCGCGGCCGGTGAGGCCGTGCAAGAGCGGCCGGACCCGGGAGCGGAAGATCTCCACCGGGCCTCGGGCGCGGGCGTCCGCCTCAGTGAGGCCGAGGGCGCCGGCCTCGGGCTGGGTGAAGATCGCGGTGGGGATGAGGGTATGGTCGGAGCGCCGCGGGCGGGCGCCGAAGACGGTGTCGGCGAAGGCGTGTCCTTCGTGAATGGCGACCGGGGTGAGGGCGACGCGGTCGGTCACGTCGCCGATGGCGTAGATCGAGGGCACGGCGGTCTGCGACCAGTCGTCCACGACGACCGCGCCGTTCGAGCGGAGCTCTACGCCCAGCGCCTCGAGCCCGAGGCCGGCGGTATTGGGATCGCGGCCGGTGGCGAAGAGGACCTGGTCGGCGAGGTGGCTCTCGCCGTTGTCGAGGCGGACCCGCAGGCAGGCGCCGTCGCGTTCGAGGGCCACCACGTCGCGCTGGATCTCGAGGACGATGCCGCGCCCGCGCATGGCGCCGGCGAGGTGATCGCGCAGGTCGTCGTCGAAGCCGCGCAGGATCTGGTCGCCGCGCACCAGCTGGGTGACGTGGGTGCCGAGCCCGTCCATGATCCCGGCGAACTCGCAGGCGATGTAGCCGCCGCCGACGATCACCATCCGCCGCGGCTGGGCTTCGAGCTCGAACATGTCGTTCGAGGTGATGGCGAGGTCGGCGCCGGGAATGTCGGGCACCACCGGGCGCCCGCCGGTGGCGATGAGGATGTGCTTGGCGGAATATTCCGCACCGTTGGCGAGGCCGATCCGATGCGGATCGAGAACGGTGGCGCGGACACCGAAGAGCTGGACCCCGGCCTGGCGCAACCGGTCGTGGTAGATCGCCTCGAGCCGGGCGATCTCGGCGTCCTTGTTGGCGATGAAACTCGGCCAGTCGAAGCGCCGCTCGCCCACGGTCCAGCCGAAGCCCTCGGCGTCCTCGAAGGCGTCGGCGAAGGCGCTGGCGTAGACCATCAGCTTTTTCGGCACGCAGCCGCGGATGACGCAGGTCCCGCCGTAGCGGTATTCCTCGGCCAGACCGACCCGCGCCCCGGCTTCCGCGGCGATGCGGGCCGCGCGCACGCCGCCGGAGCCGCCGCCGATGACGAAGAGATCGAAGTCGAAATCCTGGCGAGGCTCCGTCACGCCGTCACGCGTCCTGGTTGCGCATGAGTTCGGCGATGTCCATCGGGTCTGCGCCCCGGGCGCCGGGGCGGTAGAGCACCTCCGCACTGCCGTTGGCATGGCCGATGATGGCGCAATGCGCCATGTCGATGAAGAGGCCGCTCTCGACCACCCCCGGCAGCGCGTTCAGCGCCGCTGCCAGCGCCGGCGGGTCGCCGATCCGGCCAAGATGCAGGTCGAGGATGAAGTTGCCCTCGTCGGTGACGAGCGGACCGTCGGCGCCCATGCGTACCAACGCCTGGAAGCCGTCGACGTCCATGCCCTGCAGGAGCTCGCCCACCTGCCTGCGGGTCACCGTCCAGCCGAAGCGGACAATCTCGACCGGCAGCGGGAAGGCGCCGAGATGCGCCACCCGCTTGCTCTCGTCGGCGATCACCACCATGCGGGCGCTGGCCGAGGCGACGATCTTCTCCTGGAGAAGCGCCGCGCCGCCGCCCTTGATGAGGTTGAGCTTGGCGTCGAGCTCGTCGGCGCCGTCGACGACGAGGTCGATCCCGGGCACGTCCTCGAGCCGGCGGAGTGGGACGCCGAGCTCCTCGGCGAGCCAGACCGTGGCGCTGGAAGTGGCGACGCCCTCGACGTTCAGACCGGGCTGGCGCAGCCGTTCGGAGAGGAGCCGCACGAACCAACCGGCGGTGGAGCCGGTGCCGAGGCCGAGCACCATGCCGTCCTCGACCATCTCGAGCGCGCGCGCGGCGGCGGCGCGTTTGGCCTCGTCGGCGGGTGCGAGCTGCATCGGGCGTTACCTCCCCTTGAAAGCGCGGGCGCGTTATAGGCGCATTGGCGACGCACCGAAAGCCGAATTGCCGCAACACCCTGTGACAGGGGTCGCGGCGGCCAGGGAGGCCCGGTGGACGCGAGGGCGCGCGGGCTGCCGCCCATCGGCTCCCGGCGGCTCGACAAGGGGTGTCGGAGACCGCTAAGTGACCGAAGCTCGGGCGATCCTGTTTCCGGGCGGTTTTCGATCGGGGGAAGAACCATGCGAATGAGACATGCGGTCGGGCTGGTCGCCGTGCTGGCGCTGGCGGGCTGCGGGGAGATGGGGATGGGCCTGCCGGGTATGAGCCGCGCCAGCCACGCGTCCCAGGAGACGCTGATCACCGCCACGGCGACGGTCGCGGCCATTGACCAGGCGACGCGGCAGGTGACGCTGGTCGACGATGCCGACGGCACGACGTTCACCGTCACCGCCGGGCCCGAGGTGCGAAACCTCGCCCAGGTCTCTGCCGGCGACCGGGTCCAGCTCGACTACTACCAGTCGACCGCGGTCAGCATGGCCGACCCCGCCGATACCGGCGAAGTCGCCACCGCCGATCTCGGGGTGCGGGCGCCGGAAGGCGCGGCGCCGGGCGCGCTGGCGGCGACCAGCACCAGCCTCGTGGTGACGCTGATCAGCTATGACCGCGGCACCGGGCTCGCCACCTTCCGAACCCCCGACGGGCTGACGCGGCGTACCGTGGTGCCGCCGGAGCTGCGGCGCTTTGCCGAGACCAAGGGGCCGGGGTCGCGGGTGCTCGTCACCATGACCGAGGCGCTGGCGGTGTCGGTGACCGAGATGCCGGCGAGCTGACGCTCATGCGCCCCGGAGGCGATCCGTCACCGGACGGAGGCGGTCCGCGGGCAGGATCACCAGCATCCGGGGCGCGTCGAAGCCGAGGCGGACCGGCCCGCCGAGCGCCATGTTCGAGGTGCCGATCCGCCCGTCGGGGCTGAAGAGAATCCCTGTCGCCGGCCAGCGCAGGCCGGTGGCCACCGTCGCCGAGACCGGGGCCATCGGGAAGAGCGAAACCCGGGTGCCCGCCGGCAGGTCCAGGGCGAGGACCGGGGGGCAGAGAAAGCAGAGGTCGGTGCCGTCGACGAGCACGACCCGCCGCTCGGGATGTCGGGTCAGCGCGTTCATCGCCGCTAGGTGATGGTCGATGCGCCCGCCGAGAAAGCCGAGACCGATCAGCAGCGGCGCGTCGATCGAGGAGAGACACTTCTCGAGGTCGGTGGTGTCCTGCTCGGGAATGGCGTGGAGCGCCACGCCGGCCGCGGCGAGCCCGTCCGGGTCGCGGAGCGAGTCCATGTCGCCGATCACCGCAGCGAAGCGGTGGCCGGCAGGCAGCGCGAGGTTGCCGCCGCCGTCCGCGGCCACCGCCTCGGGAGCGAGCGCCAGGGCCTCGGCGAGCTGGCCGGGGTCGACCGGCCCGCCGCCGACCAGCGTTACTGGACCGGTTGCGCGGTGGAGGGTTCGGGCCAATCGCGGATCACCACGGCGGAGACGCTGTTCTTCGGCGATCCCTCGATCACCTTGTCGGAGTAGGTGAGGTAGACCAGCGCGTTGCGGGTCTCGTCGAAGAAGCGCACCACCTGGACGTGCTTGAAGACGAGGCTGGCACGGCGGGAGTAGACCTCCTCGCCGGGCTCGAGGTCCTCGCGGAACTTCACCGGGCCGGTCTGCTGACAGTTGATCGAGGCGTCGGAGGTATCCTCGGCGATGCCGAGGCTGCCCTTGATGCCACCGGTGCGGGCGCGGCTGACGAAGCAGGCGACGCCCTCAACCTTGGGATCGTCGAAGGCCTCGACGACGATGCGATGGTTGGCGCCGAGGATCTTGATCGCGGTCGTGACCTCGCCGATTTCCTCGGCCGTAGCGGGGACCGCCAGCAACAGGGCGGCGGCGCATGTAGTTCTGAGAAGCGTCATTCTTCTGCGGACCTCCGGTCATCGGCTGCCTCGGGATCGGGCCGGGCCACCCCTCGGAAGACGAACCGGAAGGGGAGGATCCAGAGGATGCCGAGAAAGATGTAGACTGCCAGTTCCACAAGCAAGGGCGGCCGGTCGAACTGGGCGAGGATGGTGACCGTCGCCATCACGTAGAGCGGCATTCCGACGAGAAGGATCGCCAGCGACCAGCGGCGCCGCGCCTGCCAGCTCAGGCTCATGCGGCGAAGGGGTCGGTGACGAGGATGGTGTCGTCGCGCTCGGGGCTGGTGGAGAGGAGGGCCACCGGGCAGCCGATGAGCTCCTCGATGCGGCGGACGTACTTGATGGCCTGGGCCGGGAGCTCGGCCCAGGAGCGGGCGCCGGCGGTGGTCTCGGACCAGCCGGGAAGCGTCTCGTAGATCGGGGTGACGCGGGCCTGCTGGGCGGCGGCGGTGGGCAGGTGGTCGAGGCGCTGGCCGTCGAGCATGTAGCCGATGCAGATCTTGAGCTCCTCGAAGCCGTCAAGGACGTCGAGCTTGGTGAGGGCGATGCCGGTGACGCCGCTGGTGGTGCAGGTCTGGCGGACGAGGACGGCGTCGAACCAGCCGCAGCGGCGCTTGCGCCCGGTGACGGTGCCGAACTCGCGGCCGCGTTCGCCGAGGCGCTGGCCGATGTCGTCGGTAAGCTCGGCCGGGAACGGGCCCTCGCCGACGCGGGTGGTGTAGGCCTTGACGATGCCGAGGACGAAGTCGATGGCGCCGGGGCCCATGCCGGTGCCGGTGGAGGCCATGCCGGCGAGGGTGTTCGAGGAGGTGACGTAGGGGTAGGTGCCGAAGTCGATGTCGAGGAGTGACCCTTGGGCGCCCTCGAAGAGGATGCGGCGGCCTTCGCGGCGCTTGTCGGCGAGGACCTTCCAGACCGGGGCGGCGTAGGGGAGGACCTTGGGCGCGACTTCGACGAGGCGGGCGCGAAGGGCGTCGCGGTCGATGGGGGTGGCGCCGAGGCCGGCGCGCAGCGCGTCGTGGTGGGCGAGGAGGCGGTCGAGGCGGGTGTCGAGGGTCGCCTCGTCGCCGAGGTCGGCGACGCGGATCGAGCGGCGGCCGACCTTGTCCTCGTAGGCCGGGCCGATGCCGCGACCGGTGGTGCCGATTTTCGCTGCGCCCGCCGCTTCCTCGCGGAGGCGGTCGAGATCCTGGTGGAGCGGCAGGATGAGGGGGGCGTTTTCGGCGATCATCAGGGTGTCGGGATTCACCTCGACGCCCTGGCCGCGGAGCTTGTCGATTTCGGCGAGAAGCGCCCAGGGGTCGAGGACGACGCCGTTGCCGATGACCGAGAGCTTGCCGGGACGGACGATGCCGGAGGGCAGCAGCGAGAGCTTGTAGACGGTGCCGTCGATGACCAGGGTGTGGCCGGCGTTGTGGCCGCCCTGGAAGCGGGCGATGACGTCGGCGCGCTCGGAGAGCCAGTCGACGAGCTTGCCCTTGCCTTCGTCACCCCATTGCGCGCCGACCACGACGACGTTGGCCATGCCCTGCTCCCCCAAGCCGATCCCGGGGAGGTATATCGTTCCGCCAGCCGGGCCGAAACCCTCCTTCTGCTGTCGGGCGGGGCTACCGGATTCGGGGCGTTGCGCGGATCCGGGAAACCGGTGTGCCGACCGGAATCGGGAATGAGGACGGGAAGGCGATTTTCACCTGTTTTAACAGCGAGTTGGACTGGCTGGAAAGCGGCTGGAAAGTGGTGGCGCCCATACGATTGATGACGCTGGACCGAAGATTAACGCAACACCCGAGGAGGCAGGATCGAACCATACACGCGGACGGTCGCGTGGAGAATTCGGGTCCGCTACCCGGCAGGCAGGCTGACGAGGCCGCCCGGATGGCGCAGGATGCGTCCGGCGAGCTCGAGGTCGAGGAGTGCGGCGGCCACGGTGCCCGCCGGCTGTGCGAGGTCGCGGATCAGGCAGTCCTCGGCGACAGGCGCCGGGCCGAGGAGGTCGATCAGCCGGGCCTCGAGCGGATCGGCGGGGAGGGGCGGCGCCACCGATGGCGCGACGGCGACCGGGGCGGGCGCGGCGCGGGAGGTGTCGAGGCAGGCAGAGAGGGCCTCGGTGACGTCGGCGGCGTCTCGGACGAGGGTTGCGCCGTCGCGGATGAGCTGGTTGCAGCCGCCGGCGCGGGCGTCGAGGGGGTTGCCGGGGACAGCCATCACTTCCCGTCCCTGGTCGAGGGCGTTGCGGGCGGTGATGAGGCTGCCGGAGCGGACCGCGCCCTCGACGACGACGACGCCCAGGGCGAGCCCGGAGACGATGCGGTTGCGCCGCGGGAAGTCCTGGGCGCGGGGGGCGTGGCCGAAGGGCATCTCGGAGAGGCGCAGGCCGTGGACAGCGATCTCGGCGGCGAGGCCGGCATTCTCGGGCGGGTAGACGTCGTCGATGCCGCCGGCCTGGACGGCGATGGTGCCGGTGGCGAGGGCTGCCCGGTGCGCGGCCGCGTCGATGCCGCGAGCGAGGCCGGAGGCGACGGCGAAGCCCATCTGGCCGAGGTCGGCGGCAAGGCGCGAGGCCATCCGGCAGCCCAGGGCGGAAGCGTTGCGGGCGCCGACAAGGGCGACGGTCGGGCGCGCGGCGAGCTCGGGGGCGCCGATGGCCCAGAGGAAGGGCGGCGGGTCGGCGACGGTGGCAAGGAGCGGTGGGTAGCCGGTCGCGCCGAGGAAGAGCGGGAGACAACCAGCGGCGTGGGCCGCTTGCCATTCAGACTGGACGTCGGCGCGGGAGGCGGCGGTGTAGTCGCGGGCGCCGGCCTCGGCGGCGATGCCGGGAAGTGCGTCGAGGGCGTCGCCGGCGTTGCCGTATTCGCGCAGGAGCCGGATGAAGGTGGCGGGGCCGACGCGCCGAGAGCGGGCCAGGCGCAGCCAGTCGAGCTGGGCCGCTTCGGAGCGGGGCAGGGCTTGGGGCTGGATCTTGGCGGAGACGGGCGCGGTCATCCCTGCCAGATTTCGCGGGCGACGGTTAACGGGCGGTGTATGCCACGGCCTTGCGCGGCGGGCGCGGCGGGCTAGCCTCAGCCACTGTATCGGAGGAGACGACGCAATGGACACGGACGAGAGGGCGCACGAGATCGCGGTGGCGGAGGCGGAGGTGGACCTGCCAGAGATCGGGTCGCGGGAGCGCTATGACGCGCTGATGGCGGTGATGCGGAACCGGGTGACCGTGCGCAAGTTCCGGGCCGACTATACGATCCCGGAGGAGCATTTCGAACTCATCCTGGAGGCGGCGCGGCATGCGCCGTCGGGGGCGAACGCGCAGCCCTGGCATTTCATCGTGGTTCGGGATCCGGAGACCAAGCAGAAGATCGCCGATTACTTCGTCGCGGAGCAGCGGGCGCGGGCGAAGGCGAAGATGAAGTTCCCGACGCCGGACTATCGCGGGCTCGCCACGGCACCAGGCTTCGTGGTGGTGGCCTCCGACCTGCGCTGGGTGCAGGCGTTTCCGGGGTTCCGCGACGACAGCGATGCCGCGGCGATGTACCGGGCAAATGCGGAGCGGATCCTGCTGCAGTCGGTGGCGGCGGCGACGATGTCGGCGCACCTCGCGGCGGCGGCGCTCGGCTATTGCGTCTGGTGGGTGACCGCGATCGGGCAGGAGGACGCGCAGGAGGCGATGCGGCCGCTCTTGGGGATTCCGCCGGAGCTCGCGATTCTCGACATCTTTCTTTTTGGCCCGCCAGAGGCGCGGCCCTACAAGCGCTGGCGGCGGGAGCTGGGCGAGATCGTCCATGACGAGCGGTTCGACGCCGGGCGGCTGATGAGCGACGAGGATCTGGCGGACTGGATCGCCAACCGGCGGCACCGGGTGATGTTCAGGGACGCGCGGCAGGTGGACTGAAGCGCGCGGACTTCGACCCGCTGCACAACTTGTGCAGCAGGGTCAAGATGTTGAAAAGCAAGGTGATATGTTACGAAATTCATTTCTCGTTAACTGCCGAACTTGCTTCGTGCCGGCGGTCGCGCCGGGCCTCACGTGGTGAAGCGGTAGTCCTCGCGCACCGGCTGAACACGTCGAGCACGCGGCTCGGGGCGAGCGCCCGCGCGGCGTGGCGGACGCCGCCGGGGATCGCCACGACGTCGCCGGGGTGCAGGACGTGCTCCGCGCCGCCGACGGTCAGGGCGAGCTCGCCTTCGAGCATGTTGACGACCTGCTCGTGGGGATGCGCGTGCTCGGGCACCTCGGCGCCTTCGTCGATGGTCCAGTAGGCGAAGGTCATGGTGTCGGAGTGGACGAAGCGGCCGTGGAAGCGGGGGAAGACCTCGCGGTCGGGCAGGTCGTCGAGGCTGTGGCGCATCGGGCTCGTCCTCCTTGCTGGCCGGCCGTTCCTGCAGAGCGTGTCTTGCGCCTGCCGCGGTCCCGGCTGCCGCTCGGCCCGTCCTACGGCCACGTCTTCGCCATCGACGAGAGCGGCCGCGTTGTCGAGGATATGCAGGATCCGGCTGGCGCCTACCCGGTCACCACCGGCGCCACGGAGACGGGAGCCTCGACGCCCCGGTTATCGGCTGGCTGCCGCGCTGATTCGAGGCGCGATGCACCGCGGGGCAGATCGTCTCCCGATAAGGCGGGCTCGAGCGGCGAAATCAGAAGAGTTCACGACACGAACAGGTTCCCTGATCAAGGAGACTGCCATGCCGCTCAGAAACGTCCCCGCCGCCGCAGCCGTCAGCGCCCACATCCCGGCGCCTCTCTAGTCGTTCTTCGCCGAGCGGATGGGCGCGACCGTTGTCCACGTCCCGGCCAGCCACGTCGCCATGCTGTCGCAGCCCGAAGCGGTGGCCGAGGCCATCCTCGCCGCGGCCGGCGCCGACCGAGCCGGGGGCGCCCGATGACCGAATCCGGCGGCCTCCGCGTCCTCCTGATCGGCGCCACCGGCGTCGTGGGGCCCGAGGCCCTCCGCCTGGCGCTGGCCGAGCCGCGCTTCGGCGCAATCGTTGCCCCGACGCGCCGTCCGCTGCCGCCGCACCCGAAGCTGACCAATCCGCTGGTCGACTTCGGCAACCTCCGGGCCGCTGACCTCTGGTGGTCCGTCGACGGTGTCGTGGCGACGCTCGGAACAACCCAGGGGACCGCCGGCTTGCCCGAGGCGTTCCGTGCGGTCGACCACGGCTACACCCTCGCCGTCGCGCGCCTCGCGCATGCGGCCGGCGCGACGCGGTTCGCGCTCACCTCCTCGCTCGGCGCCGATCCCGCCGCCTTACCGCGGCCGGTCGTTCGGTCCGGGTGCTCGAGGCGCTGCCTCGACTCGGGGGGCGGGCGCGGACGGTCCAGCGCCGGCGGCGCGCCGCTCGACCTCGGCTGTGGCTGGCTGCATTCGGCCGAACGCAATCCGCTTGTGGCGCTCGCCGGGCTGGGCTCGTGACGCTGGCGACCGCCTTTGCCCTGCCCGCCGACTTCCCGCAGCGCGACCTGCTGGTGCTGACCGCCTTCGCGGTGGTGTTTTCTGGTCCTGCAGGAGGAGCTCGATTTCCTCGAGGTGACCCTGAGTGAGGAGGAGGACCGCCGGATCGAGCAAGGCTGAGTACTGTTTGGACCGTGTGGGTTTCGTTTGACCTTGGCGCTCCGAACAACGCGCATTCTGATGCGGACGGCAGCTTAGGGGCGGTCACCTCTGTGCCACCGTCGTCGACGCTCTGGGCGGGTAAGAGACGCTCGGGCTCGGTCTCTTCAGTTCACCCTTAAGACGAAGAGCTGACATTCTGCTCCGTTCAAGGAGACGGCTCGGCGACGATGCAGGTTCAATCGGACTGGGCACCCGACCCTTTTGGCGATGTTGTAGTCTGGCGCAGGACCATAGGCAGCACGACGATTAGAAACACTATCCGCATCAGGTGGTGGATCGCCACGTATGCCGGGTCGTAGCCGAGGGCGATGCCGATCGCCGCCATCGCTTCGACGCCGCCCGGGGCGAAGGCGACCCAGACCTGGCCGGCCGGCAGGTGGGTGAGCCAGGCCACGAGGACTGCGAAGAGCCCCGAGACCACGGTTGCGATCCCGGTGGTGGCGGCGGCGGCGATGACTAGCGGGCGGAGGAGGGTACGCGGGACGCCGGAGAAACGGGCGCCGATCGCGGCACCGGTGATCGCGAAGCTCAGGAATTGCGCCCAGGACGGGGTCGGCCCGACGCTCAGACCGAGGAAGTGCGAGGTTCCGCTGACCAGCATGCCGCTGACGAGGATGGCCGCCGGCAGGCCGGCGCGCGCGAGGAACTCCCCGAGCGCGAGCGCGAGGCCGACGAGAGCCGCGACCTCGACCGGTCCGAGCACCTCGGGGGGCACCGCCCGCGGCGGCACGTCGGCGAGGAAGAACACCGCGAGCGGCAGCGCCGAGGCGAGGAGCAGCAGCCGCAGGCTCTGGAGGATCAGTACCACCGTCACGTTACCGCGGCCCTCCTCGGCCACCGCGAGCGTGTAGGACATCGTGCCGGGACTGGAGGCGAGGATCGCCGTGGTCGCGTCCTGGCGGAACCAGCGCCTCAGGACGAATGCGGCCGCGAGGAGCGTCAGCGCCGAGCGAGACCGCGAGGAGCGCGAGGCTCAGCGCCCAGGGGGCGATGTCGTGGAAGAGGGTGGGCCGCACGCCGGCGCCGAGCGAGACGCCGATG
This sequence comes from uncultured Alphaproteobacteria bacterium, assembly GCA_963798385.1. Taxonomy (GTDB): domain Bacteria; phylum Pseudomonadota; class Alphaproteobacteria; order Rhodobacterales; family Rhodobacteraceae; genus Amaricoccus. The sequence continues at coordinate 711,031 of CAWCTE010000001.1, forward strand.
CCGGCGAAGCCGATGTTGCGGAGCCGGGGGTGCATCCGGACCCGGACGCCGGCCCAGGCCGCGATCGAGACGGCGAGGCTCGCTCCGATGAGCGGGGCGGCGGGAATACCCGCCGCCTGCGCCAGTAGAGCGCCGACGCTCCCGAGGACGATTGTCCTCAGGAGCGCTGCAAGGGTTTCACTCATCCGTGGCCACGGCGCGGCGCGAGCGGCGCCCGAGCCAGGCCGGCACCACCACGACGGCGATCGCCAGCGCGTAGAGGAGGTAGCTCTCGCCGGTCGAGAGCAGGATGCTCCAGTCGCCGCCCGAGATCGACAGCGCCTGCCGCAGGTTGTTCTCGAACAGGCTGCCGAGCACGAACCCGAGGATGACCGGGGCCAGCGCGAAGTCGAGCTTGCGCAGGATCCAGCCGAAGACGCCGAGGCCGATGATCATGTAGAGGTCGAACGGATTGCCGACGATCGTGTAGATGCCGATGAAGGCGAGGATCGCCACCAGCGGCGTCAGGAAGTACTGCGGGATCGTCAGCATCCGGGCGAACAGCCCGACCAGTGGCAGGTTGATCACCAGAAGCGCGATGTTGCCGATGTACATCGACGCGATCAGGCCCCAGGCAATGTTCGGCTGGTTCTGGAACAGCAGCGGGCCGGGGGTGATGTTGAACATCAGGAGCGCCCCGAGCAGAATCGCCGTGGTCCCCGAGCCCGGGATGCCGAGCGTCAGCATCGGCACCATCGAGCCGCCTGCCGAGCCGTTGTTCGCCGCCTCGGGCGCCGCCAGGCCGCGGATGTCGCCCTGGCCGAACCTGCCGGACGGCCCTGCGAGCCGCTTCTCGGTGCCGTAGGCGACCGCCGAGGCGACCGAGGCGCCGGTGCCGGGCAGGACGCCGATGACGAACCCGATCAGCGATCCGCGCAGGATCGACCACTTGGTGGCGGCGATGTCCTTCCAGGTGACGAAGCTCTTGTCGATCTTGAGCGTCGCGAGCGAGCCGCGCGCCTGCTGCTCGACGAGGTGGAAGAGTTCCGCCATGCCGAAGAGGCCGATGACGACGATCAGGAAGTCGATGCCGGCGAGGATGTCCGGGATCCCGAAGGTGAACCGCGGCACGCCGGTGTTGGCATCGACGCCGATGGTGGCGAGCAGCAGCCCGATCAGCGCGCCGATCAGCGTCTTTACCGGGTTCGAGCCGACGAGCGAGGCGAGCGAGGCGAAGGCGAAGACCATCAGCGCCACATAGTCGGAGGGCTGGAAGGTGACGGCGAACTTGGCGAGCAAGGGCCCGAACAGCGACATCAGGACGACCGAGATCGAGCCGCCGACGAAGGAGGCGACCGCCGAAAGCGACAGCGCCTTGCCCGCCAGCCCCGCCTTGGCCATCGGGTTGCCGTCGAGCGTCGTCATCACCGCGCCGGCGTCGCCGGGCACGTTGAGCAGGATCGACGAGATACGGCCGCCGTACTCGGCGCCGTAGTAGATGCCGGCGAGCAGGATCAGGGCGCTCTCCGGCGGAAAGCCGAGGCTGTAGGCGATCGGCAGCAGGATCGCGACCCCGTTGATCGGACCGATGCCGGGGAGCGCGCCGATCAGCGTGCCGGCGAAGCAGCCGAACAGGACCAGCATGAGGTTGAAGGGCTGGAAGGCAACGGCGAAGCCGGTGCCCAGCCCTGAGAGTACGTCGTACATGGGTGAGCTCCGTCAGATCCGCGGCAAGGGGCCGGCGGGAAGGTTGAGACCGAGAAGACCGGCGCAGAGCAGATAGCCGCCGACGCCCATCCCGACGCCGAACAGCGCCGCGTGCATCCATGGCGCGCCCAGCATCCGCGAGGCGATCGCGGCGAACAGCGCGGTCGCGATGATGAAGCCGAAAGGCTCGAAGAGAAGCGCGTAGGCTATGAGCAGGGCGAGGATCGCCACGAGGTGGATCCATGTCGCCCGGCTCACGACGAAGTCGCCCTTGTCCGGTCGTCGGAATAGGAGCACGAGGCAGACCAGCATGACGGCGGCGAGGATCCTCGGCCACGACTCGGGGCCAAGCGGGTCGTATTGGAACGGCGCCTTGAGGAAGAAGAGTGCGATCACGCCGTAGAACAGGGTGACGACGAACAGGCACGCTGCGAAGATGCGGTCGGGCATTGGAACCTCCATGGATGAACCGGCCGTGACGCCGTCTGGTCGGCGCCCGGGCGATCGGCTCTCGCAGCGCCGGCGGCCCCGGAAGGGGCGCGCGGCGCTGCGATTGTGGTGCTACTGGATGAGCCCGGTTTCGACCGCGAGCGCGTGGAGATCCTCGGCCTGCTTCTTGATGGTGGCGGTGAAGGTCTCGCCGGATTCCTCGAGCGGCAGCAGCCCCTTGCTGGCCTGCACCTCGCGGAAGTGGTCGCCCGCGTACGCCTTTTCGAAGATGTCTACCCACGCCTGATAGTCGGCGTCGGAGACGTCCTTGCCCATGTAGTAGCCACGGATGATCGGCCACACCGCATCGTAGCCCTGCTCCTTGACCGTCGGCACGTCGGCGAAGGGCGCATCGAGCCGCTCGTCGGACATGATGCCGAGGATGCGCAGGCTCCCGTCCATGTGGGCCACCATCTCGCCGGCGTCGCCGGTGTAGATCTGGATCGCCCCGCCGAGGAGGCCCGCCATCGCCGCGCCGCCGCCGTCGAACGCGACGTAGCGCATCTTGCGCGGGTCGGCGTCGACCGACTTGAGCAGGAGCGCCGCCTTCATCCAGTCCTGGGAGCCCACCGAACCGCCGGCGCCGACCACGACCGACGCCGGGTCCGCCTTCAGCGCGTTCATCGCGTCATCGAGCGTCTTGAAGGGGCTGTCGGCCTTGACGATCACCGCGCCGTAGTCGGTCCCGGCCGAGGCGAGCCAGCGGGCATCGTCGACGGTGAAGTCTCCGTACTTGCCGGTGACGAGATTGAGCAGCGAGCCGCTCGAGAAGGCGACGATGGCGTTGGGATCGTCGGTCCGGGTCGTGTTGAACATGTTGTAGGCGACGGCGCCGATGCCGCCGGGCATGAACGTCACTTCCATCGGCCCGCCGAGCTCCGGCTCGAGGCCCTGCTGCGCGACGCGGCACGTCAGGTCGAAGCCGCCGCCGGGCTGCGCCGGCGCGACGCACTCGGGGCGCGAGATTTCGCTCCACGCGGGCACGGCGAGTACCGTCGCCGCGACGGCGGCGAGGGCCAGGCTCTTCGGGTTGGGCATGGGACTTCCTCCAGTGTTGTTTGCGTGTCCGTCGCGCAACCCGCGCCGGATCCGGGGTCGGATACCTGCCGAAGCTGTCACGAGCCTGTCACCTCGCACCTTCTCGTATCGCTTGCTTTGCGGTATGGGTTGGGAAAGCGATCCGGGTGAGCGAGCCCGGACGGGTCGGGGTCGGATGCGCCTGCTTCTTGTCGAGGACACGCCGGACGTTGCCGAGGCGATCGTCGCGAGCTTCTCGCGGCGCGGGGACGCTGTCGACCATGCCTCGACGGCGGCCGAGGCTGTCGACGCCGTGGCCGTACAGGACTACGACGCCGCAATCCTCGATATATCGCTACCGGATGGAAGCGGAACAGACGTGCTTCGGGCACTCCGTGCGGCCGGCAAGTCCACCTTGGTCCTCATGCTCACGGCGCGCAGCGACGTTGACGACCGCGTCTCCGCGCTCGACGGAGGGGCGGACGACTATGTTGTCAAGCCGTTCGACCTGCGCGAACTGCATGCTCGAATCCGGGCGCTGGCGCGCCGGACGCAGGTGACGCGTACGGGGGCGATCGAATTCGGGGACGTCATTTTTGACCCGGCCAATTGCGCACTGAACGTTCACGGCGCGCCGGTCGCGCTTACGCGCCGCGAGTTCAGCCTTCTCGAAATCATGCTGGCCAACCGCGGGCGGGTGATCTCCAAGGAGCGCATCCTCGACCGGATGTTCTCGTTCAACGAGGAAGAGGTCGGCGTCAACGCGGTCGAGACCTACGTCACCCGACTGCGGCGCAAGCTCGAGGGCAGCTGCGTCTCGATTCGCACTTTGCGTGGGCTCGGCTATCAGCTCGTCGTCGAACACTGATCCAGCACGCGAGGACTTCGTGCCTCCGCGCTCATTGTCGCTCACGGTCCGGCTCGGGCTCGCCCTGGCGCTACTTATGGCAGTGGGCGGCGTCGCAATCGCGGCCGCGGCCTTCTCCTACGGCCGCAGCGCCGCCCAGCGCGCCTACGACCGGCTGCTGATCGGTGCGGCGACCCAGATTGCGGGTTCGGTATCGCTTCGCGATGGCAGAGTAATCGTCGATCTACCGACGAGCGCCTTTGAGCTCCTGGCGCTGGCGCCGGAGGATCGCATCGTCTACGCGGTCTTCAATCCCGACGGGCAGGTGGTGACGGGATACGACGTTGCCGCGCCGCCCGGTCCAGACGCGCTCTACAACGGCGCGTTCGTCGACGGCGAGCCGGCACGCTTCGCCTCGAGCCGGCGGCTCTTCGCCGAGCGCGGCTTCGGCGGGCCCGTCGATGTGGTCGTGGGTCAGACCCTGCGGGCGCGACGGGCGCTTGCCGAGGAGATCACCCGTAATGCACTCGTCGTCGTCGGCGTCGCCGGTCTCCTGATGTCCGCGCTCGCCGCCTTCTCGATCCGCTCGGCGCTGGGGCCGTTGCGGCGCGTGGAGGCGGCGCTGGCGGAGCGGTCGCCGCAGGAGTTGAGCCCGCTCGACATTCCGGTGCCGCGCGAGATCGGTGGGCTGGTGCGTGCGATGAACCAGTTCATGGCCCGGATCGGCCGGCAGGTCGAGGCGACCCGCACACTGATCGCCGACGCCTCGCACCAGATTCGCACGCCCATCGCCGCCCTGCGGGCCCAGGCCGACCTTGCCGCCGAGGAAACCGATCCCTGCGCGCCAACAGGCGATCGTCGCGCGGATACACGAGCGCTCGGTCAATCTCGAGCCGCCTGACCGACCAGATGCTGAACCGCGCCCTGATCATCCACCGCGCCGATGCGGTGCCGCGGGAGCGGCTCGACCTTCGGACCGTGGCGATGCGCACCGTCGAGGAAAGCGACCACGACCTCTTCGCCTCCGAGGAGGTGCTCCGGCTGGACCTTCCCGAGGATCCGGTGTGGTGCGACGGGGATGCCCTGTCGCTGGTCGAGGCCTGCAAGAACCTCGTCGTCAACGCCTTCCGCTACGGCGCGCCGCCGGTCGTCATGACGGTCACCGGGGACGCGAAAGCGGCCAGAATCGCGATCCGGGACCGGGGCGTCGGCATTCCCGAGGCAGATTGGCCGGACGCGGCCGTGCGCTTTGCCCGCCAGTCCGGCGTGTCTCCGACGAGCGCGGGCCTCGGCCTCTCGATCGTCGATGCCGTCGCCCGGGCGCATGGCGGCCAGCTGCAATTCGGCCGGTCGCCCGGAGGAGACTTCGAGGCGTCGATCGTCCTGCCGTCCGTCGACGGGAGCCCCGCGTGATGATCCGGGCGGCCTTGCTTGCGATGGCGCTGGCATCGCCGCTGGCGGCGTCGGCCCAGACCGTGGCGCGGGCCACCTACGGCCCGCCCGATGCCCAGACGCGGCTGCTGGTGCGTGGCGCCACCGACATCGCCTTCTTCGGGCCGACGCTGGCGGCCTTCTCCGCGACGAGGCCGGATTCCGCGATCGAGTTCGAGGAGTGGAATACCAACGAGCTGAACCAGATGGCGGAGGCCGCCTGTCGCGGCGAGGTCGAGGCCGCGGACCTCCTGATCAGCTCGGCGGTCGACCAGCAGGTGAAGCTGGTTAACGACGGCTGCGCCCGGCCGCACGTGTCCGAGGCGACAGCCGCTCTGCCGCGCGCCGAGAACTGGCGCAACGAGGTCTTCGGGGTGACCAGCGAGCCGGTGGTGATCGTCTACAATCGACGCTTCGTGCCCGCCCGGGAAGCACCGGCCTCCCGGTTCGACCTGCTCGATCTGCTCAGGCCAGAGGGCAGCCGCTATGCCGGGCGCGTCGCCACCTACGACATCGAGGCCTCGGGCGTCGGCTACCTGTTCGCGTTCGAAGATTCGCAGCAGGCGACGACCTTCGGCAGCCTGCTCGAGGCTTTCGGACGCACCGGCGCGATCGCGACCTGCTGTTCGGCGGAGATCATCGACGGGGTGGCGACCGGCCAGTACCTGCTCGCCTATAACGTCCTCGGCTCCTACGCCCTCGCCCGCGCCGCCGAAAATCCCGACCTCGTGGTGGTCGCTCCGCAGGACTATACGCAGGTGCTGCACCGCGCCGCGCTCATTCCCAAACGCGCCGCGAACCCCGAGGCGGCGGGAGACCTGATCGACTTCCTGCTCTCGGCGCCCGGTCGCGAGGCTCTGGCCGAGGGCCACCTCTTGGTCGAGCCGGGTAGCGAGCAACTGCCCCTCACCACCGACGCGGCGTCGGCCCTGCGCTCGATACCGCTCTCGCCCGTGCTCCTGGTCGGGCTGGACCGACAGAAGCAGGCCCGCTTCTTCGAGCTCTGGCGGAAGACCTTCGCCGGACGGTGACCGCGGGAGGAGGTCAGTCGACCGGCACCGGCCGCGGCCGTCCCGCCGCGTCGAGGGCGACGAAGGTGAAGACCGCCTCGGTCACCTGCTCGCTGTCGTCGCTCTCGCGGCTGCGGCGCCAGGCGTCCACCCGGATCTGCATCGAGGTCCGCCCCAACCGGACGATCTCGGCGAAGAGCGACACCTCGTCGCCCACCTTCACCGGGCGGTGGAACTTCATGCCCTCGACCGCGATCGTCGCCGACCGGCCCCGCGCGGTCAGCGCGGCGAGGTTGCCGGCGGCGAGGTCCATCTGGCTCATCAGCCAGCCGCCGAAGATGTCGCCGGCCGGGTTGGTGTCGGCCGGCATGGCGACGGTGCGGATCGCCGGAGTGCCGTCGGGCGCCCCGGTCATATCACGTGGCCGCAGGCCGAGGCCGGGGTCCGGGTGTCCATGTTGCGGCCGCGGTTCAGGTGGTCGTCGATCTCGGCGGCGGCGCCGATCATCCGGCCGTAGAGGAAGACCGTGAACGCCGCGGTCTCGAGGTCGCGCTCGGTCAGGCGCCCGGCCTGGAAGTCGCTCCAGAGCAGCCCGAGCAGCATCGCCGCGATCACCGCGTCGACGTTGACGCAGAAGACGTAAGGGCTCGCCCCCTGTTCGTGCAGCGCCACCACCAGCTCGCGATAGAAGGCGTGGAAGACGTTGTAGCGTCCCTGCCGCGCCATGTACTCGGCGATGAAGCGCTCGCGCGGGTCGTGGTTGACCGGCTTGCCCTTGAAGATCGGGTGGTGCACGCCCGGCAGGGCGCGGAGCTCGGTGCCGAGCTCCTTCGCGGCCCGCTTCTCCTTGCGGTAGGCCCGCGCGAAGTCCGTCGCCATCGCCTTCAGGTCGAGCCCGTGACCCGGGTCCGACGGGTCGGTCAGGCCCTTGTCGCGGAACTGGTCGAGCAGGAACGCCATGCCCTCGAAGCCGTTGCCGCCGTGGCTGTAGCCGGTGTGGGTGAGAAAGCCGACCATCGCCTTGTTGATCTGCACCCGGCCCGGCGACTGCGGGCCGTCCGCCGACACCGCCCCCTTCGCTCCTTGCGCCGAGATCGACCCCGGCCCGTTCGAGATCAGCAGTCCGACCAGCAGCTGCAGCGGCAGCGCCTCCTCCGGCGTCGGCTTCTTGCCGGTCATCGCCAGGAAGCACAGGTCGGCCATCGTCCACTTGCCGAAGCGCTCGTCGCGCGAGATGCCGTGCAGGCTGCCGGAGCGGTGGTGCTCGCCGGGGATCGTCGCCCCGACCATCACCCCGTAGAGCCGCAGGTACCAGGGCAGCGTCTCGGCGGTCAGCCGGGTGATCCGCTTGCGCATCAGCGGCCCCCAGGCGATCGTCGTCGCGATCGCGGCGAGGATCGCATCGCGCGACAGGCGTCCCTCGAGGCCGCGCAGGTGCTTCAGGAACGCCGACTTGCCGCCGCGCGCCTCGATCGCCGCCAGCATCGCCTCGGGCCGCGGATCGTCGGCCTCGGCCTCGGTGGCGAGAAAGAGCGCAGCGTCGAGCTCGATGCCCGAGCTGTCGAAGGCCTCGTCCCGTCCGTCCTTCAGGCCCGAGTGGGCGAAGGCGTCGATCAGCGCCCGGGTGCAGGCGAGCGCCCGCTCGACCCGGCGCGGCCCGACGATCGCCGCCGCCGTCGCCATCACCGCGTTCGGCGCGTTGCCCGCGTCCCGCGCCGCATCCGCGGCGATGAGGATCGGGTCGCCGACGAGGTTCACCTCCGCCGCCACGGCGACGTCGAGCATCGCCCGGTCGTTCTCCGTGGCGATCTCGTGCACCAGCGGCAGCGCGAAGTTCGCCTCCAGCGGCTCGAGCGCCAGGTCGAGCACCGTGTGGCCGTGCACGCTCGTCACCTGGGTCTGCGGGTCCATGACGCTGGCCCCGGACCTGTCCTTCATCGTCTGGCGGGCGACGACGGCGCCGATCTGGTCCGACAGCGCCGCGATCTGTCCGTCGTAGGGCTCCGGCGCGGTGATCGCCGGCATGGCGAGCTCGCCCGGCAGCCTCAGCCCCTGGTCGTTGGCGATCCACGGCTTCAGCGACAGGTTGCCGCGCGGCGCGAAATCCGGGCCGACGTCGTTCAGCCGCATCACCGCGGTCAGCGCCGCCGGAATGTCGGCGATGTTGGTGACCACCGCGCCCCTGCGCGACACCTCCGGGGTTCTCGGGCGTGAAGATCGAGGCGACCCCGAACGCCTCCATGAACCAGCGTTCCTTGTCCTCGGCCCGGTCGCCGGAGCCCGCCATCGCGCCGGCATGGCCGACCGCGCGCGTCAGCTTCGACTTCCAGCGCCCGACGACGCAGGCGACGACCGGCTTCTCCCACTCCACCCCGTGCTCGTAGTAGCCGCCGGGCTCGGCGTAGAGCACCGCCGCCTTCGAGCGGTCGTCGTTGTGGAACGCGTGCGCGAAATCCCGGGCGCCGTAGTGGATGTAGACGTCCTTGCCGCTCGAGATCAGCGTCGTCGTGCCCCAGCCCTCGGTGGCGAGATACTGCGCGATCGTGGTGGTGAAGCCGCCGGAGTTCGAGAAGATCGCCGCCGACCCCTTCAGGAGCGACTCCTCCGGGATGGTCGCCGCCGAGGGCGCCGCCGATGCGGACCCGGTTCCACGAGTCGGCGACGCCGAGGCAGTTGCCGCCGATGATGTCGACGCCGTTCGCCTGCGCCATCGCCCGGATCTCGCGGGCGTCGTGCACGGCGATCTTCTCGGTGATGATGACGATCTTGCGCAGGTCGGGGTTGACCCGGACGAGCTCGGCGACGCCGTCGCGCACCCCCGAGGGCGGCAGGTAGACGACGCCGGTGTTGAAGGCGAGCCCGGCGTCGAGCCCCTCGCGGACGTTGTTGAAGACCGGGATGTCGCCGGCAGGGGTCTTCAGCCGCTGGCCGGCGCGGCCCGGCGAGGTCCCGAAGACGACGTTGCCGCCGGAGAAGGCGTGGCTCGTCGGGGTCACGGTGCGGCTCTCGCCGCCCATGACGTTCAGCACGCAGACCCGGTCCTCGCGCGTCGCCATGTCGGCCAGCGACCGGATGCCGAGGTAGTAGGGAATGCCCTGGATGCCTTGGTGGAACATGCGTGTCTCCCCTGTGCGCGACCGCCGACAAAAGTTTCGGACAGGTTAACTCTGCGCTCTTTCTATAGTCATATCAGATACTTGTCCGGTGTCGCACGCGTGCGACTCCGTGCGACGCGTCAGGCCGCCTCGGCCTTGATCCCGAGCGAGGCCGCGATCTCCGTTCGCCCGCCGGCCCGCATCCAGTCGTCGACCTTCTTGGCGTAGTTGACGACCTCCGAGATCGCGCTGTCGAAGCCGAAGAAACGGTAGGGGAGCCCGAGGCTGTCGAGCGTCTCGGCGAGGTTGCCCATGCCCCGCACCAGGTTCGGGCCGCCGCGGCCGACCACCACGTAGAGCGGCGTCGGGCCGTGGGCCGCGAAGTTCTCGCGGAGCGCATCGCCCATGCCGCGGAAGGTCTCGAGGATGTCGGTGTTGTTGGACTTTCCGCCGATGATGAAGAGGACGTTGGTCTGGCGCAGGAAGTGCCGGTAGCAGATCGACGCCACCGCCTTCATCTTCTCGTAGGGCGGGTTGCCGCCGAAGTCCGACGAGATGATCGCCGCGTCGCCGAGCACCTCGGTGACGAGGCTGTTCGCGCCGCCGCCGAAGGTCGGGGCGAGGATCGTGCCCGCCTCGTTGATGACGAAGACGTCCGACTGCCCCTGGTGGGTGCGAAGCTGGTTCACCTCCTGCTCGAACGCCGAGACGTCGGCGGCGAACAGCTGGTCCGGCAGCCCGAGCCGCCCGACCCTCGGGTCGTCGCGGTCGAAGCCGCACTTGAAGTCGCAGGCGACCGGCGTCAGCCTCCCGCCGGAGCCGGGGCGCATCCGGATCGGGTTCAGCTCCATCGTCGTCATCCCGTAGTGGTGCACGAGCTCCCAGAGCTTGGGCAGGTGCTGGACGAGCGGCGAGATGATCTCCTTCGGCGCCCCGATGTCGGTGAGCGCGTTCGCAACGACGAAGGCCTTGAGCCCGGTCAGCGCGTCGAAGGGCACGATCGCGACGTCGGACTTCGGCAACTCCTCGATGTCCATGCCGCCGCGATGGGTCAGCGTCATCGTCGGTGCCCGGAAGCGGGTGTCGTCGGTGATCGAGAAGTAGACCTCGTGCTCGGCCGGCACGCCCGCCTCGAAGGTGACGCCGTTGGCCTTCGCGGTGGCGTTGCCGTGGCGGTGCTCGCAGAAATAGAGCCGCTCCTTCTCCGCCAGCGCCTCCTTCAGCGAGCGGGCCTTGCCGACGAGACCGGCCTTGCCCTTCTTGCCGACGCCGCCGCGGAACACCGGCTTGATGAAGATCAGGCCATGCCGACGGATCAGATCCTGAATCTGGTCTTCCGTAGCGTCCGCCGCGAGAATTTCCGACGCCGGAAAGTCGACGTGGGCGAGCAGCCTCGACCCGTGAAGCATTCCATTGAGCTGCATCCTGGCGTTTCCCCGCGTTTTGCCGCCCCGGCGGCTTCATCGACCCATCGCCTACGGGGCGAACCTGTCACCAGCCTGTCGCGGTAGCCTCTTTCCGGCGGAGCCCGGTCGGATTCAGGGGCGAACGGGCTTTGCCCAACGCGAGGTTGGACGCCAGTGATCAAGCGCACCAATCAGACTGCGGCTGCCTATTTGCCCACAGGGACCCAAGTCACTGTCGAGAAAGTTGTGCGCGGAACGACTGCGTTTGGAAAATGCTTCACAGCGGCATACGCAGCGCAAATGACCGGTAGTGTGTGGATCGGCACGCGTTGGGACCCCTGATAGGCACCGAAGCGGGAACCCAGGCTGAAAGTGGAATGCCCGCGGCCCGTCCCAGGTGGAGCGCTGGAGGCGCGCGCGACAAAGAATACTCCGGCTTGCGGTCTGGCCGAGGACCGCCTCAGGCCTGGCAAGGAGGATGGCGTTCGAATCTTGACTTAGGGTTTGTGCCTCCAATGATGATGTTTCGAGAGGGAGGGCCGAAGTGGCGGATATATCACTCACAGGCGTGTCCAAGCGTTTCGGCACGGTCGAAGTTATCCGTGGAGTGAGTTTTGACGTGGGGTCGGGGGAGTTGGTCGTGTTTCTCGGCCCGTCGGGTTCGGGGAAGACCACGCTTCTTCGAATGATTGCCGGCCTTGAGACGATTGACGCAGGTTCGCTAACGATCGACGGGGTGCGATCGGAATCCTTACCGCCAGGCCAGCGCGGCCTGGCGATGGTCTTCCAGAACTACGCGCTCTATCCCCATATGACCGTGGCAGAGAACATGGCATTCGGGCTCAAGAACATCCGTGTCCCGCCTCAGGTGATCCAGGAACGGGTGGCCGAGGCGGCGCGAATGCTGGAGATGGAGGCGCTTCTCGGTCGTCGGCCCGCGGAGCTTTCGGGGGGGCAACGACAACGAGTGGCGATCGGCAGGGCGATCGTGAAGGAGCCGAAGGCGTTTCTTTTTGACGAGCCTCTGTCGAACCTCGACGCCGCACTCCGAGCGCGGACGCGGGTGGAACTCGCCGAACTGCACCAGCGGCTGGGCTCGACGATGATCTACGTGACGCACGATCAGGTGGAGGCCATGACGCTCGCGGATCGCATCGTGGTGCTGAACGATTGCCGGATCGAGCAAGTGGGGACGCCGATGGAGGTCTACACCCAACCGGCGTCGCGGTTCGTGGCCGGGTTCGTCGGATCGCCAGCTATGAACTTCCTCGACGTGACGCTCTCTGGAAGTGGCGACCGAATGCAGGCACGGCTGGCGGACGGCGGGCTGGTGGCGTTGCCGGGCATGGCGGCGCCGGCGGGCGCGACGGTGCTCGGGGTGCGCCCGGAGGCGCTGACCGTCACTGGGGCGGGTGGCGAGATTCTCAGGAACGGCCACGGTGATCGAGCGGCTGGGCGAGCGGACGCTCGTGCATGTCCGGCTGCAGGACGGCACTCAGGTGATCGCTCAGGACCGGGGGCTCTCCTCGGTCGAGCCGGGGGCGACCGTGGCTCTGAGGTTCGATACCTCGGCCCTGCACCTCTTCAGCGAGGACGGGCGGGCCTGGCATACGGCCTGAAGGGGCGTGCACACTGTGTGCAGATCATCTAAGCATCTGATTTATTTAATAAATGTTTAGAGCATCAACTAACGCTTAACTCTTGTTAGGATTCGCGGCGTGGGACCGGAAATGTGTCACCGCATGTCGTGCAGAACCCCGACCTACGCCGAGACAGCCACAATATGCTGGTTTACGAATAGCCCCGAGGGGCGAGAGCGACGGGTGCGCTCCCACGAAAGGCGAATGCGTACGTACCTCTGTATGAGACGGTCGCCACTGCCGCGGTAGCGGCAATGCTCACCCGAGCGGGTCATCCGGCATGACGAACTTTGGTCGCAGTTTCTCGACACAGGAGATGTCGATCTCCGCCGTCGGGTCGAGGATGAACTTCGCGTTGATGTCGCGGCCGCAGTCGGAGAAGAGGCTCGCGCCGTGGCCGGAGTTCGGGAAGACGATCGTCCGAGCGTTCGTCAGCGTCTCGGCGGCGAGCGCCGACCACTTCCACGAGGTCTGGGTGTCGTTGGTGCCGCCGAGAGAGAGGACCGGCACGTCCGAGACCACGGGCTCGTGGAAGCCCTCGCGCGGCGCGGGCGTGAAGAGATCGCAGGTGTCGTAGATGTCGGCGAGGCTCTTCAGCGCCGCCTCGGTCTTGATCAGAGTGTAGGGAAAGTCGGCGTTCACCGCGGCGGCGCCCTCGCGCGAGTTGTAGGGGATGTCCTCCTGACAGGCGTAGATGAAGAGGCCCATCACGCCCTCGACGGCGCCCTGATACGGAGCCAGGTCGGTGTCGGCGATCTCGAAGGTGCGGGCTATGTCGCGCTCGCTCATGGCCCTGACCAGATCGAGGAGCGCGGCGCGGTCGGCGCCGGCGAAATGCGTCTCGACCCAGGCCGCAATCGTGGTCCGGGACGGCTCTCCGGTCTGGAACAGCGCATAGTCCTGGATGGCCGAAGCAATCTCGGCCTGGGTCAACTGCTTCAGCGCCTCGGTGGCGCGCAGGTCGAAGGCCTCGGCCACCGAAACCGCCGTGGCGCCGGTGACGAGGTCGTGCTTGAGCTGGGCGAGCGCCGCCTCGATGCCCTGGGTCTGGTCGGTGAGCGCCTGGGCGGATTCAAGGACGGTGCGCGCGAGGGCGCGCTCGTCGCCACTGAGGGAAGCGGCGCCGGCGAGGACCTTGTCCGGGTCGGGTTCACCGTCGTCGTGGCTTTCGAGATACCAGTCGAAGGTCGTGGTGTCGCCGTCGGCGAGTTCGGTGATGATCCGGGGCAGGTAGTCGTTGAGGTCGCGGACCTGCCGGGCGCTCTGCCGCGTCCGGAGGTTGAAGAGCGCGTAGACGGTGTCCGCGGTCAGGGCCGGGCGGCCGCGGGAGCCCGGGATCGGATTGTCGGTCAGCTCGTCGCCGAGTTCGATGAACTTCGCGCGGAGGTCGGGATAGGCTTCGGCGCAGGCCGCGTCGGCAGCGCACTGGTCGAAGAGCGCCTCGATCGCATCGGCGTGCGGCGGGAGGAGCTCGTCGTAGAGCCGCACCGTCGGCGGCGCCACGCCGTCGATGATGACCGAGCGCACGCCTTCCGGCGCGGTGCGCAGAACCTCGAGCGCCAGCCGGGTGCCGTAGGAGATCCCGAAGATGTTGTAGGTGGGATAACCGAGCGCCGTCATCACCGCGCGGACGTCGCGGGCGTTGTTCGAGGTGTTGTACTGGGTGAGGTCGGCGCCGCTCGCGTAGAGTTCCTCGACGCAGGGTCTGTAGATGGACGCGACGTCGAAGGGCTCCTCGCCCTCGGGCGGCGGGGCGTTCTTCAGAGCGCGGACGATCCCGACCATGTTCTCGGCCATGGCGTCGTAGCAGCGGACCGTCGACGAGGAGAGCATCGCCGCGCGCTGGTCGAAGCTGACCACGTCGCGGAATGCGCGCTGGCCGTCGAAGAGGACATCCGTCACCGTTCGGATCATGTCGAGGCTGCCGCTGGCCGGGCCGCCGTGCAGGTAGACGACGCCGTCGGGGAAGGGATTGGTCGAGAGGGACCTGCCGAGGAAGAATTCCAGCGGCACCCGCCGGCCCTCGGGGGCGTCGTAGTTCTCGGGGACGCTCACCGTTCCGCAGATCACGGTCTGGCCGTCGATGTCGAGCGGCGAGATGGTCTCGGGGCAGGCCTGCACGGTGACGGGATACCGCGAGTCGTATCCGCCGTCCCGGAGGGTCTCGAACGCGGGATCCGGCTGCGGCGAGAGCAGGAGCGCCAAAGCGGCGGCTATTTCTGTCGGCGTCATGGCGTCCTCTTCCGGATGAGGCGGAAAGTTTCCATGGCGAGAATGCCCGGTCAACCTCCCGGACGATCGCCGGCGAGGATGTGGCGGGGGTCTAGCCCTTGATGCCGGCCGAAAGGGTGATCGCCTCGGTGACGCGGCGCTGGAAGAGGAGGTAGGCGAGCGCTACCGGCAGGCCGGCCAGAACGGCGCCGGCGAGTTCGCGGGCGTAGTAAACGCCGAAGGCGTCGCTGACCTGGGTGATGCCGACCGTGATCGTCATCATCTCGGTGCGGGTGATGGCGAGGAACGGCCAGAGAAAGGCGTTCCAGGCCCAGATGAAGCAGACGATGGAGAGCGCCGTCGTCACCCCCCAGTTCATCGGCAGGTAGACCTTGAAGAGAATGGTGAACTCCGAGGCGTTGTCCATCACCGCCGCCTCGCGGAAGTCCTTGGGAACCTGGTCGAAGAACTGCTTGTAGACGATGATGATCACCGGGTGGATGAGCTGGGCGAACATCGTCCCAGCCCAGGTGTTGACGATCCCGAGCCGGGCGATCAGCACGAAGTGGTTCACGATCAGCGCCGAGATCGGCACCATGAACGAGGCGAGGATCAGCCACCAGAGCGCGGTGCGGCCGGGGAAGCGCAGCTGCGAGATCGCGTAGCCGCAGAGCATCGCCGAGCCGACGGTGATCACCGTGACCCCGACGGCGACGGCGATCGAGTTCACGTACCAGGCGCCGATCTGGGTCGCGGTCAGCGCGTGGACGTAGTGCTGGAAGGTGAGCGTGTCGGGCCAGAGCTCGATGTAGGGACGGACTACCTCGTCCTCGGGCTTGAGCGAGGAGATGACGCCCCAGTAGAGCGGGAACGCCCAGAGCATCGCGCACAGGATAGTGAGCCCGGTGATGATCCCGCCCCAGAGGTTCCAGCGCTGCGCCCTTGCCGCGGTCATCGCCGCCGCCCGCCGAGGCGCAGGAGCTGGAACTGCAGCACCGAGATGGCGACGATCAGCACGAAGAGCACCACGGCGGCGGCGGCGGCGCGGCCGCCCTGGTTCTGCTGGAAGGCGCGATTGAACACGTAGTAGACGAGGACCATGTTGTCGTTCGGCCGGCCGCCGATCGAGAACAGGTAGACCTGATCGAAGATCTTCAGCTGCAGGATGAGCTGGATGGTGAACACCAGCGAGGTGATCGGCCAGAGCAGCGGCCAGGTGATCCGCCGGAAGGTCGTCCAGCGGGTGGCGTTGTCGAGGGCGGCGGCCTCGTAGATTTCGGCCGGGATCGCCCGCAGGCCGGCGAGGAACAGCAGGATCGAGAAGCCCGCCGTCCACCAGATGGTCACCAGCGCCACCGCCGGCAGGAACCAGTCGCGGGACTTGAAGACCGGGATGCGCTCGAGCCCGAGCCAGTCGAGCACATGCATGGCGATGCCGAACTGGAAGTTCAGCGTCCAGTCCCAGATCAGGTAGACCACCGAGACCGGCAGGATGTAGGGCAGGAAGAACAGCGCCAGGATGAAGGCCTGGAGCCGGCCGGTCAGCCGCGAGGCGCCGAGGGAGATGCCGAGGGCGATCAGGGTGCCCGGCGCCACGGTCATCGCCACGAACCAGGCGGTGTTCCAGACCGCCCGCTCAAACAGCGGGTCGCGGGTCAGCCGCTCGTAGTTTGCGAGCCCGACCCACTTGCCCTCGCCGATCAGCGGCGCGTCCGTGAAGGAGATGCGGAACATCTGGATCGTCGGGTAGACGAAGACCAGCGCGTAGATCGCCACGAACGGGGCGATCAGCACCAGGGCGATCAGGATTTCCTTGCGGCGGTTCCGAAGCATGCTCGAGCCTGTGAGGGGGCCGCCGGCGCGGCGGCCCCGGGGACGCGCCTCAGAGGGCGTTCATCTCGTCCTTGATCGACTCGACCGCCTCCGCCGGCTCCATCTCGCCATTGAGAGTCGGGACGAAGTAGGTGGACATGACGTCGAAGATCGGCCCGGCGACACCCGCGAGCGGCGTCTTGGGATCGAAGATCATGTGCTCGGTGAGCGACGAGTAGGTCGCGTTCGGCTCCATCGCCTTGTACTCGTCGGACTGGGTGACCGGCGCGTAGGCGGGGATGTGGCCGGCCGTGGCCCAGAACAGCGAGTGGTGGTCGATCCAGGAGATCACCTCGAGCACGGCGTCGCGCTTCTCGGCGGTCATCTCCTTGCCCTGGTTCTTCGGGATGGCGAAGGTGTGGCTGTCGGCGTAGGTGCAGGGCTGGTCGAAGATCACCGGGATCTCGACGGCGCCCCAATCGAAGAGCTTCCCCTGGTCGGCGAGGTCGGTCATCGTCGGGACCTCCCAGACGCCGTTGATCATCATCGCCGCCTCGCCGGAGGTGAAGAGCGCGACGGTGGCCGGGTAGTCGGTATAGGTCGACTGCAGGCCGGCGTTGGTCCAGTCCTGGAGCACGGCGAGGGCGTTCTGGAGCTTCTCGGCATTATCGCCGGCCAGGAACTCGCCGTCGGTCATCAGCTCGCCGCCCTGCTGGCACACCAGCGAGTAGATCGTGCGATACATGAAGTTGCCGTCGGCCGTGACGCTGCCGAGCGGGTACTCGACGCCGGCGTCCTTGAGCGCCTGCAGGGTGGCGGTGAAGCCGTCGCGGCTTTCGAGCCCCACGGGCTTGCCGTCGTCGGTCAGGACGCCGGCTTTACGCAAGAGATCGCGGTTGTAATAGAGCACAATCGGATGGGTATCGAGCGGCACCGCGTACTGCTTGCCGTCGACGGTCACCGCGTCCCAGGTCGCGGGGGCGAAATCGTCCTGCGAGAGGCCCATCTTCTCCCAGTCCGCGGCGGTGATCTCGTCGAGGATGCCCTGGCTCACCGCCAGGGGGATGCGGCTGGCGTGGTAGGTCATGATGTCGGGCGCTTCGCCGACGGCGGCCGAGGTCTGCACCTTGGCGTAGAAGGGCACGCCCCAGTCCAGCGTGGTGGCGTCGATGCTGATGTTGCCGGCGTGCTCGGCGTCGAACTCCTCGATCAGCTTCTTCATGCGCACGCCGTCGCCGCCGCCGAGGAAGTCCCACCAGACGACGGTTTCCTCGGCCTGGGCCGCAGCGGCCCAGGTGCCGACTGCCGCGACAAGCGCGGCCTTGATGAGGGTTTGACAGGTCACCGTATTTCTCCTCCCGTTTGCGGCGGTTCGCCCGCCCATTGTCTTCGAGGCTACACCGAATGCCGATTCGCTCAACCGGCCATGAGATATGTACCCGAAGCTCCGATCCTAAAGCGCGACGCGGATCATCGAGTAGGAATGTGGGGGCAGGATCAGGGCGATGCCCCTTTCCCCGAGCCGCGCGCCGTCGCCCTTCTGCGGCGTCACGGTATCCGGGGCATCCCTGGTGTTCTTCGCCTCGAGGTCGTCGTGGCGGATGATCGTGTGCTCGACCGACCTTGCCTTGAACCGCTCGAGGGCGAGGTCGGTCTCCATCGTCTCCGTGCCGTGCCGGTTGATGGCGAAGAAGCTGAGGGTTCCGCCGTCGGCGTCGTGGACGCCGGCGATGTCGAGCCAGGGCACGCGGTCGGCGGCGGCGGCATCGTAGGTCGGGACCTCGACGGCAAGATCGAGCGCGGTGCCGCGGCCGTGCTTCGAGGCGAACAGGAACGGATAGTAGATCGTCTGCCGCCAGGCCGCACCACCGGGCTCGGTCATGATCGGGGCGATGACGTTGACGAGCTGGGCGATGCAGGCGATCCGCACCACGTCCGACCGCCGGATGAAGGTGTTGAGGATGCCGCCGACCTGCAGCACGTCCTCCATGTTGTAGATGTCCTCGAGCAGCCGCGGCGCCTCGGGCCAGTCCCACTCCCGCATGCGCTGGGCATCGGCCTTGCGCTCGTGGTACCAGACGTTCCACTCGTCGAAGGAGATGCGGACCTCGCGCTTCGAGCGGCGCTTGGCCTTCACGTAGTCGATGACGCCGGAGATGGTGCCGATGTAGGTGTCGAGCTTGTGGGCGAGCGCCAGGTACTCGGCCGTGTTCTTCTCGTAGTTCTCGAAGTACATGTGCAGCGAGATGTAGTCGACCTGGTCGTAGGTGGCCTCCAGCACCGTCGCCTCCCATTGCGGGTAGGTCGGCATGTTGGAGTGCGACGAGCCGCAGACGACGACTTCCAGTGTCGGGTCGAAGCCGCGGATCGCCTTGGCGGTTTCGTTGGCGAGGTGGCCGTACTCGGCCGCGGTCTTGTGGCCAACCTGCCACGGACCGTCCATCTCGTTGCCGAGGCACCAGAGGCGGCAGTTCCAAGGCTCCTTGCGGCCGTTCTTCGCGCGGAGGTCCGACCAGGCGCTGCCGCCGGGGTGGTTGACGTACTCCACGAAGTTGCGGGCCTCGTCGAGGCCGCGGGAGCCGAGGTTGATCGCCAGCATCATCTCGGTATTGGCCTTCTCGGCCCAGTCGGCGAATTCGTGGATGCCGACCCGGTTCGACTCCGTCGTGCGCCAGGCGAGGTCGAGGCGCCTCGGGCGGTTCTCCTGCGGGCCGATGCCGTCCTCCCAGTTGTAGGCGGAGACGAAGTTGCCGCCGGGATAG
The DNA here is from genome assembly GCA_963798385.1 of uncultured Alphaproteobacteria bacterium. Lineage (GTDB taxonomy): Bacteria > Pseudomonadota > Alphaproteobacteria > Rhodobacterales > Rhodobacteraceae > Amaricoccus. The sequence goes on from CAWCTE010000001.1 coordinate 730,437, forward strand.
CGGCAGACCGGCGTGTCGAGGGCGCGGACGAGATCCATCACGTCCTGCCGCATGCCTGAGGTGTCGGCCGTTGGATGGTCCGGCTCATAGATGCCGGTATACACTGCGCGGCCGAGATGTTCGAGGAAGGAGCCGTAGAGGCGCCTGTCGATATCGGCGACGGTGTACGCCGCATGCGCGGTGACCTTGGCTTTCACCCGTCCTCCCTCCGGCAGATGTTAGTATCGACCTGACCGGTTCTTATCTGAGTTTCGGTAGGGTGCGCCCGACGCCCTGCCCCGCGTCAAGCGAAATCTCTCAGGCTGTGATTAAGCGTCTAACCGTAACCCCATCCCTTGAAGCCACAATCCGATCAGATCGTTGTTTGAATCCGGATTGGGGGGTCCCAGTCGGCGCCGATCGAGACCCCGGCGCCTCTCATAATACGTACATTCTATCAATGTGTTAGCGCGAGTCCGGCGCGGGTCATTGTTCAACGCCTTTTCACACCTAGCCCTGGTTCTCCGCTGGCGCGCTCCGCTTCCTTGCCGTCCAGGTCGGCGGCATGAACGCGATCCTCGACATTGCAACCGCCCACCTCAACCGCACCCGGCGCACCGGCAACGCGCACCAAGCCCACCGCCTCGCTCGCATGGCCGCCGCGGTCGAGACCGGCACGCTCTGGCTCGACCGCGCCGCCGCCGCGACGGCGGCGAGCCCGCCGCGCGCCGCCTCCTCGCCGCTGCCAACGGCGCCCGGCTCGTCGTCGAGGCCGCCGCGCTCGCCCTCCTCGAGGACACTGAGCGCGCCATTGGGGCCGCCGGCTTCATCGCTCCGCGGCCCGGAGAGACAGATTGCGTCGTCCTCGCCGTCCCGGTCGAGCGCAAGAGCGCCGCGGTCCAAACGCACCGCTCGAAACTCGGCCTCTTAGTCTGCGACGGCCCCCGCGGCTTCGCCCTCTCGCCCGCGACCTTCCTTCGCCTCACGGGCCCCGAAGAACGCTGCTGGCGGCCATGTCCCGTCGGGTGATCGACCCGACCGGCTTCGAGGCACGCTTCCGCGAGACCATCGATCCGTGGAATTGCGCTCGCTCGCCGTTCGAGGTGTGGAAACGCTCCGCCCTCCTCCACGCCTGCGGCCCAGGTCCCTTCGGACGGGGGCTCGAGCTCGCCTGCGCCATCGGCGAGACCACCCGCGTCCTCGCTCCGCGCTGCCTCGACCTCCTTGCCGTCGACTCCTCGCCAACCGCCGTGGCGGAGGCCGCCCGCCGCACCCGGGCGCGAGCGAACGTCCGCGTCGCAGTGGCTCTCCTCCCCGAGGAGATGCCGCGCGGCCCCTTCGATCTGATCGTCGCCTCGGAAATCTTCTACTATCTCCGCGAGCGCCCCCTCCGCCGGTTGCTCCGGTCGATAGAGATGAGCCTCGCGCCAGGCGGCCGCGTCGTCGTCCTCCACCATCTTCTCCCTTTCGACGACGCCGCGACCCTTCCGACACGCGCCCAGGCTCTCGCCGTCGGCACTCTCGGCCGCCGCCTGAAGCCGGTCCGCCTCGTCGACCACGGTCGCTTCCAATCCGCCGCCTTCATCCGGCGCAGGTAGGCGACGGCTATCGTCCTCGAGCGCCCCGATCGGCAGCACGCACGTGGTCCGAGCGATCATCGTCCGGAACGATCGCTGACGGAATGCTGCCGAGGCGCAGCACACCGCCTTCGCCCAAAGGCGGCTTCGGGCCGATCAGGTTGATCCGCTGGTCGTCGACGCAAGGGGCGGTGAGCCGCCGTTCGTCGCATTGCCACGATACCGTAAGACCCTGACAACAGGGGCATTCATGCTCACGGTCGACTTCGGTCGACCCCATGTACATGCCACAAACATCGACCATCAAGGTTGGTGACCGAATCTGCGTCGCCATTGCGTTCGGCATCCAAGAGGACACGCGAGGGTCGGCTGCCGAGTGATCCAGACGCCACGCCGCCGTCGCCTCATCCTCGACCTCGAACCCGCTCGAGACGGACGCATTTGGCGTGCGCGGGGACTGACTTTGACTTTCTCCCGACCACCAGCTGATAGTTGCGGAGGTGCCCCGCAAGGAACGGTTTTCTTTGGTCGTACATCTCTCCGAATCGTCCGAGATCCAGGACCTCTTCCGTCGCGACGGGCGGCGGGTCTTCGCTTCGCTGGTCAGGCTCCTGGGCAGTTTCGACCTGGCCGAGGAGGCGCTGCAGAACGCCTTCGTCGCCGCCACCGAGCAATGGCCGCGGTCCGGCATCCCGCGCAGCCCGGTCGCCTGGCTGATCTCGGCCGGGCGGTTCAAGGCGATCGACCAACTGCGCCGGCAACGCCGCATGACATCCTGGAGCGAGGTCGCCGAACAGGTCGGCGCGATGGCGGACCCCGGCCCCGGCCCGGACGAGCGGGAGGCGGTCGAGGACGACCGGCTGCGGCTGATCTTCACCTGCTGCCATCCCAGTCTCTCGGAAGAAGCCTGCGTCGCGCTGACCCTGCGCGAGGTCTGCGGCCTGACGACCGAGGCGATCGCCCATGCCTGCCTGATCGCTCCGACGACGCTGGCGCAGCGCATCGTGCGCGCCAAGGCCAAGATCCGCGATGCCGGCATCCCCTTCGAGGTGCCCGAGAGCGACGATCTGCCGGCGCGGCTGCACCATGTCCTCCGGGTCGTCTACCTGGTTTTCAACGAGGGCTATTCCGCCTCGCAGGGGGACGTCCTGATGCGGCAAGACCTCGCGGCCGAGGCGATCCGCCTCGCCAGGCTGTTGCGCGAGTTGCTGCCGGAGCCCGAGGTGCTCGGTCTCCTGGCGCTGATGCTCCTGCAGGATTCCCGCCGGGCGGCCCGGGCCAGCGACTTAGGCAACCTGATCCTGCTGGATGAGCAGGATCGCGGACTGTGGGACCGCGCCGCCATCGCCGAGGGCGCAGCGCTGGTGCGCGAGGCGCTCGCCTCGCGGCGGTTCGGCACCTACAGCCTGCAGGCGGCGATCGCCGCGGTCCATGCCGAGGCGGCGCGGCCGGAGGCGACCGACTGGGGCGAGATCGTCGGCCTCTACGACGCGCTTGCCCGGATCGAGCCCTCGCCTGTGGTGCTCCTGAACCGCGCCGTGGCGGTGGCGATGCGCGACGGGCCCGAGGCCGGGTTGGCGCTGGTCGGGCCGCTGATCGAGACCGGCGGGCTCGACCGCTACCACCTGGCATACGCCGTGAAGGCGGACCTGCTGCGCCGGACGGGCGATGAGGGCCCGGCCCGCGACAGCTATGCCGCGGCGCTGGAGCTGGCCCGGCAGGAGCCCGAGCGCCGCCTGCTGCAGCGCAGGATCGCTGAACTGGACGGAACGGAAAAAAAGATCTGACCTGCTGTCGAATCCCGGCGGCGCCATTCGACCAGTCTTCAGCCGGGCGATGCCGTCTCGTGGCCCGGGCGGCAGAAAGGAGACCGCATGAAATACCTCTGCCTCGTCTACCTGGACCAGGAGAACTGGAGCGCTTGCTCCGATACGGTCTGCGCCGACTACGGGCAGGCGCTGACCGACAGCCGGAATCTGTTGGCCGCCGAACCGCTGCATCCCGCCCATACGGCGACGACGGTGCGGGTGCGCGGCGGCCAGGTGCAGCTCTATGACGGCCCCTTCGCCGAGACCAAGGAGTTGCTCGCCGGCTTCTACCTCGTCGACGCGAAGGACCTGAACGAGGCGATCCGCATCGCCAGCGGCATCCCGCCGGCGAAATTCGGCAGCATCGAGGTGCGTCCGGTCCGCCAGCTCGACATCGGCGACGCCGCCGCCTGAAGCCGGGCGCCGCCTGCCCCGGGACCGCACCATCCTTGGCCGCGCGCCCCTGGCGCCCGGCGGCCGACGAGGCCGTGCCCGGCCTCTGTCTCTCCGACGAAAAGGACCGATCATGACCACCGAACAGACCTACCTCGCCGTCTTCACCGGCAGCAGCGGCGGCCGTCGCAGGGCGGCCTGGAACGCGCTGCCGCCGGCCGACCGTCAGGCCCGCGAGCAGGAGGCCATGGCCGCCTGGGGCGCGTGGATGGAGACCCATGGCGACAGCATCGCCTACACCGGCGACCCGCTGGGGAAGACCAAGCGGATCTCGCCCGAGGGTGTCGCCGATATCTCAAACGCACTGGCCGTCTTCCTCGTCGTCCGCGCCGCCTCGCACGAGGCCGCGGCGGGAATGTTCGAAGGGCACCCGCATTTCACCATCTTCCCCGGCGACGCCATCGAGGTCATGCCGGTCCTTCCGATCCCACAACGCTGACCATCCATCTCAAAAGAAGGCTTGAAGATGTCCAATACCGTCCGTCTTCACCGCGTGATCGCCGCCAGCCCCGAGAAGGTCTACCGCGCCTTCCTCGAACCCGACGCGCTGGCGCAATGGCTGCCGCCCGACGGCTTCGTCTGCACGGTCCACGAGCTCGACGCCCGCACCGGCGGCCGCCACCGCGCCTCTTTCCGCAACTTCACCACCGGGAGCAGCCATTCCTTCGGCGGCGCGTATGTCGAGCTGGTCCCGAACGAGCGGCTGACCTACACCGACCGTTTCGACGGCGAGGCGCTCCCCGGCGAGATGCGGACGACGGTGACGCTGAAGGCAGTCTCGTGCGGCACCGAGATGACCGTGGTGCAGGAGGGCGTGCCCGACGTGATCCCGCTCGAGGGCTGCTACCTCGGCTGGCAGCAGTCGCTTGCCAATCTCGCCCGGCTGGTCGGGCCAAATATCCCCGACCAATAGGAGAAAGGTGGGTGGAGATGACGAAGTCCGTCACCATCGGCTGCGGCGCGCGCGCCGGCTATGACCGAACTCCCGCGCCCATCCGCGAGGCCGCCCATGTCGACGACGCCCGCCTCGCGGCGAAAAGCGCGATGTTGCGGATCGCCGGGACGCCGGTCCAGATAGGAAACCCAGAGGCACCCGGTGTCGAAGTCACGGGCCGCAGGTTGCCTCCGTTCGGCTCCTCCGCTCGCAGGGTACGCGTTATGGCCCACAAAAAATTCTCCGTCCCCCTGTCGAATCCAGCCATCGCCGTTCGACCAGTCCATGAGCAGGCCGGGTCTTCCGCCCGGTCCGACACACCCCGCTCTTGGAAAGGAGCACCCGACATGACCAGGACTATCGCCCTTCTGACCGCCCGGCTGATCTTCGCGGCCGTGTTCCTGATGGCCTGCAGCTTCAAGCTCGCCGACATGGGCTCGACGGCCGGCTACATCGCATCGGTTGGCTTCCCGGCGCCGCTGCTGCTCGCCTGGCTTGCCGCGATCTTCGAACTCGGTCTCGTCTTCGCCTTCCTCACTGGCGCCTTCTTCCGTGAGGCGGCGCTGGCTGCGGCGGCCTATGTCGTCTTCCTGGCCTTCGCGTTCCATGGCCCGTCGCACTGGGAGGGGAACCAGGCAGAGTTCGGCTTCTTCGTCGATCACTTCAGCTTCTTCGCCGGCCTGCTGTTCGCCGCCGTCCACGGCCCCGGCAGGATCGCCCTGCGCTGGACCCTGGCCGGCCTGGCGCAGCGTTCCGCGCCCGGCGGCGATCCGCGACCGGTCCCCGGCCATTGACGAGCAGGTCCGGGCCTCCGGCCCATGATGCCGCCCGAGGCCCCGGCGACCGCCCGCCCTCTATTCGTCTGCGAAAGAGCCCGCCATGAGCATCACCATCACCGCCTTCGAACGCTCGCCGGACGGCGGCCAGGGCATGGCCCGCGACATGCGCGTGCGCTGGGCGCTCGAGGAGGTCGGCCAGCCCTACGACGTCCGCCCGGTTTCCTTCGCCGCGATGAAGGCGCCGGCGCACCGAAGGGTCCAACCGTTCGGGCAAATCCCAACCTTCGAGGATGGCAATGTCGCCCTCTTCGAATCCGGGGCGATCGTGCTTTACGTCGCGACCTTCCACGAGGGTCTGTTGCCCGCGGACCCGGTGGCACGAGCGCGCGCGATCGCCTGGATGTTCGCGGCGGTCGGCACGGTGGAGCCGGTCATTACCGATCGTGAGGCCGCGGAGTACCTGGAATACGAGAAGCCGTGGTTCGCGGCCCGGCTGCGGGCCGCCGAGGATCGTATCCGGGTCAGGCTGACCGACCTTTCCCGCCGGCTCGGCGACGCGAACTGGTTCGACGGGGATTTCAGCGCGGGCGACCTGATGATGGCCGACGTGCTGCGCCGGCTCGGCGGATCGGCCCTGCTCGCGGAACACCCCAACCTCGCGGCCTACGTCGACCGCGCCGAGGCACGCCCAGCCTTCCGCCGTGCCTTCGACGCCCAGCGAGCCTTCTTCGAGGCGCACCGAGCCGCACAGCAACAGCTGACGCGCCATGGTTCAGGATGACCCCAACCACATGGAACCGAGGAGGACCACCGGATGCCGGAGCTCGAGATGATCACTGTGACCGCCTTCAAGTGGGTGCCGCCGTTCGCGGCGGGACAGGTGCGCGACCATCGCGTGCGCTGGATGCTGAACGAGATTGGCTGGGACTACGCGGTCGACCTGATCGACCCGACCGTCCAGTCGAGCGACGCATACCTGGCCGAGCAGCCGTTCGGTCAGGTTCCGGTGCTGCGGGAAACCGGTCGTCCGACCCTGTTCGAGAGCGGCGCGATCGTGCTCGACCTCGCGGAACGCTCGGGCAAGCTCTGGCCGGCGGATCGCGACGCGCAGGCGCAGGTCCGAGCCTGGGTCATCGCGGCGCTCAATTCCATGGAGCCATACCTGTCGAACGTGGCCGAGGTCGACTTCTTCACCGACGACGAAACCCTGAGGCACCTGCGCCGTCCTCGCGCAGTGGCGGCGGCGACGCAGCGGCTGGGCAAGCTCTCGGCATCCCTCGGCGATCGCAGGTATCTCGTGGGCGACGCCTTCACCGCGGCCGACCTCATGCTGGCCTCGGTCCTGCGGGTCGCGGGCCACGCCGACCTGCTCGCGGAATATCCGAACCTATCCGCCTATCGCTCGCGCTGCCTCGAGCGGCCCGCCTTCCGGAAGGCGGTCGCCGACCAGCGCCGCGACATCGAGGCCCACGGTCCCGAGGACATGGGTTGGGATCCCGCGATGTTCGCGGAATCCGCCGCAAGCTGAACGCCGACGTCAGAAATCCGAGTGCAAGGGAGAACTCAAATGGAGCCGACCATCTACCTCTTCTTCAAGGGCAACTGCTTTGAGGCGATGACACACTATGCCGAGGTCCTCGGTGGAGAGATCGGCGACGTGTTTCGCAATGCCGACGCGCCCGATGCCGAAAGCCGCATGCCCGGCGGCGACGACATGGTGATGAACATGAGCATGAAGCTCGGGTCCGCCACGGTGATGGCGTCCGACAGCCCGGAGAGCATGTTCAGCAAGCCGCAGGGCTTCCGGGTATCGATCGCGCCGCCGTCGCTGGCTGAGTTCGACCGCGTCCACGACGCGCTGGCCAGGGACGCGGAGTCGGTCGAGATGGCGCCTGGCGAGACCTTCTGGGCCGAACGCTTCGCCATGTTCACCGACAGGTACGGCACGCCCTGGATGCTGGGCTTCGAAGGCAGCAAGCGACTGGGCTGAGGGAGCGCAGACGATGACCGAGCTTTTGACATGCCTGTGGTTCGACCACGGGGAAGCGAGGAAGGCGGCGGAGTTCTATGCCGCAACCTTTCCCGACAGCCGCGTCGTGGGCGTGAATGCCGCCCCGGGCGATTTTCCCGGCGGCAAGGAGGGAAACGAGCTGACCGTCGAGTTCACCGTCCTGGGGCGGCGGTTCGTCGGATTGAACGGCGGCCCGAACTTCAGGCCCAACGAGGCCGTGAGCTTCATGGTCATCACCGAAAGCCAGGAAGAAACCGATAGGTACTGGGATGCGGTCGTCGGCAACGGCGGCAGCGAGAGCGCCTGCGGCTGGTGCCGGGACCGCTGGGGCTTCTCCTGGCAGATCACGCCAAGACGACTGCTCGAGCTGACGACGAGTGGGGATCGGGACGCGGCGAAGCGCGCCTTCGACGCCATGATGTCAATGAAGAAGATAGACATCGCGGCGCTGAACGCCGCGGTCGAGGCAAACTGAAGGAAGAGGCCATGAGCTACATCGACGGGTTCGTGATCGCGGTTCCGACCGCGAACAAGCAGAAGTTCATCGACCACGCCAGGCAGGGCGACAGCGTGTTCATCGATCTCGGCGCGACCCGCGTGGTCGAGTGCTGGGGGGATGACGTGAAAGACGGGAAGGTCACCGATTTTCGCAGGGCGGTTCAGGCCGAGGAGGACGAAACGGTGGTCTTTTCCTGGATCGAATGGCCCGACAAGGAGACCCGGGACGCTGCCTTCGCGACAATGACCGACTGGATGAACAATCCGGAGAAGGCCGATCCTCGCATGGACCCCAAGAAGAACCCGATGCCGTTCGACGGCAAGAGGCTGATCTTCGGTGGCTTCGCGCCGATCGTCGAGGTCTGACTTTCGCCGGGATGGGGAGGTTCATCCGACGGGCGGGTCTATCGCGCTGTCGCAAGAACGACCGCAACATCGCCGAGACGCGGGTGCTCTTGCTGGGCGGCCAGATCCGGTATTGGCCGACCTCGTCGATACCCTCGTCTTCGACGCGAGGGGCGGGAAACGGCCATTCGTTGCGCTCCGCATCAACGTCGGCAGTGCGGACTCTGCGGCCCCTACCCGGTCGGAACCCATCCGACCGGAACCGCCCTTTTTTGGACATTGCAGCTTCCCTGCTTCATCGAGACCGCGTAAGGCCTCGGGAGCAGTTCGGTCGCCAGCTTGGCCGGAGCGGTCTGAGTGACGTTGCCCCCCGAACGTGGGCCAATTGCCGACATACCCAACAAGACGGAGAACGACCGAGATGATGCGAAGCCTCCCATCTCTCCTTCGACGACAGCCTGGCGTCGCCAATCATCAGGTGCGTCCGAGCCGTCATGTCCTCGATGGCCTCTCGGAAGCGGCCGCTCCGGAGAGACAGGGTGGTTGCCAGGGTCAGAATCGCCTCTCGGTGCACTGGCGTCGGCCACGCTCCCGCCTCGACTACCTCCTTGAATAGCGCGCCCACTCCCCCTCGATCTCGGCCATGGCGTCCTCGAGGAGGTTCGAATCCTCGCCTTCCTTAGTCTTGATTCGATTGAAATGCCGGACTGCTCCCACATTTCGGACCTGGGCAACGAAGGAGCGCCCGATCTCCTTCTCGAGGGCGGTGATGCGGGCTTTCCGGCCGACGCCGTTAGCGAAGCTGCGCAGGTAGCACTGCGGGACGACGTGGTGGTTCGCCTTCTCTGCCATCCGGCGGATGTACCACGATCACCGGCGCCGCATGAAGTTCGACACACGATGTCCACCGCTACCGAGCCTCTGCCGTCGCTGCTCTGTCCTTCCTGCGGGCGTCCGGCTTGATCGGGAGATGGTTCCGGAAGATGGTTGGCACAAGTTTCGAGGACTGAAGTCTGACCTGCGATGTGGAGACATGGCTCCCCCATGGGTGCCTCCTGTCTGACGCTTGATATGAGAGGGTCCCAATCTTCAGTCCGGAAGCCCATCAACGAAGCGTGGCGGATAGATCAACGAGAGACGCCGGTCACCGGCGCCAATGCCGCGGAGCGGCTTCGTCCTTGGGCCGTTCGCGCGATCCGAGGCGTTGGCAATCTCTCGTTCGCTGTGGCGAGCCGTCCCGGTCAAGTGCCTCCGACGGCGCAGCTACCGAGTCCTACGGATTGATGGAGATCCCCCCGACGACATCGCCGGCAAAAATCCGGAACGCAACAAATTGCGCAAAAGCGCAAAGATATGGGTGGAACGCAACGATATGCGCGAACCTACACCCCCTCAAAAATCCAAGTTCTCAACGCTCAACGCATTCGTCTGGATGAACTCTCGCCGCGGCTCCACCTCGTCGCCCATCAGCTTGGTGAAGACCTCGTCGGCCTCGTCGAGTTGTTCAATCCTGACCTGCAGAAGCGTTCGCGCCTCCGGGTCCAGCGTCGTCTCCCACAGCTGCTCGGGGTTCATCTCGCCCAGCCCCTTGTAGCGCTGCAGCGACAGCCCCTTCTCGCCCTCGCGGATCACCGCGTCGAGGAGTTCCGTCGGCGCGAAGATCGCCTGCTCGCGCTCGCGGCGCACCAGCACCGCCGGCTCGCCGTAGACCTCCTGCAGCCCCGGGGTCAGCGCCGCCAGCCGCCGCGCCTCCGCCGAGCGCAGCACGCCGCCGTCGAGCACCCGGACCTCGTCCACCCCGCGCAGCGTCCGCCACAGCCGCAGGCCGGCGTCCTGGGTCGGCCGCCCCTGCCAGCCGCGCTCGTACTCCGCCGCGATGAGGTCGAGCCGCGCCGCCACCCGGTCGGCGGTCCCCTGCGGGTCCTCGTCGAGCACGCCGCGCAGCAGCGCCCCGGCGATCGCCGCCTGCTCCAGCACGTGCCGCGCGTAGTGCGTCGGGAACGCCGCCAGCGCCGCCTTCACCGTCCGCGCCTCCTCGACCACCCGGGCGAGATCCGCGCCGGCCACCACCGCGCCGGATCCGAGCCGCAGCGCCGCGCCGTCGAGCCCCTGTTCGATCAGGTGCGCATCGAGCGCCGGCTGGTCCTTGAGGTAAACCTCCGATTTGCCGCGCGTGACCTTGAAGAGCGGCGGCTGCGCGATGTAGAGGTGCCCCGCCTCGATCAGCCCCCGCATCTGCCGGAAGAAGAACGTGAGCAGCAGCGTGCGGATATGTGCGCCGTCGACGTCGGCGTCGGTCATGATGATGACCTTGTGGTAGCGCAGCTTGTCGAGGTTGAACTCGTCCCGGCCGATCCCGGTGCCAAGTGCGGTGATCAGGGTGCCGATCTCCTGGCTACCGAGCATCCGGTCGAAGCGTGCCCGCTCGACGTTGAGGATCTTGCCGCGGAGCGGCAGCACCGCCTGGTTCGCCCGGCTCCGCCCCTGCTTTGCTGACCCTCCCGCGCTGTCGCCCTCGACCAGGAACACCTCTGCCTTCGACGGGTCCTTCTCCTGGCAGTCCGCGAGCTTGCCCGGCAGGTTGGCGACGTCCATCGCCGTCTTGCGCCGTGTCAGGTCGCGGGCCTTGCGCGCCGCCTCCCGGGCGATTGCCGCCTCGACGATCTTGCCGACCACGATCCGCGCCTCGGCCGGGTTCTCCTCGAACCACTCGGCCAGCTTCTCGCCCACCAGGCTCTCGACCGCCGGCCGAACCTCCGAGCTCACCAGCTTGTCCTTGGTCTGGCTCGAGAACTTCGGATCCGGCACCTTCACTGACAAAACGCAGGTCAGCCCCTCGCGCGCGTCGTCGCCCGAGAGGGTCACCTTCTCCTTCTTCGCCAGCCCGCTCTCGCCGGCATAGGCGTTGATGGTCCGGGTCAGCGCGCCGCGGAACCCGGCGAGGTGGGTGCCGCCGTCGCGCTGGGGGATATTGTTGGTGAAGGGCAGCACCGTCTCGTGGTAGCTGTCGTTCCACCACATCCCGACCTCGATGCCGATGCCGTCGCGCTGGCCCTCGATCCAGATTGGCTGCCCGATGAGCGCGGTCTTCGAACGGTCGAGATAGCGCACGAACTCCCGCACCCCGCCCTCGTAGCAGAGCTCGACCGCCTCCACCTCCGCATGCCGCTCGTCACGGAGCGAGATCTTCACCCCCGAGTTCAGGAAGGCGAGCTCCCGCAGCCGGTGCTCCAGCGTCTTGAAGCTGTAGTCGAGGTTCGAGAACGTCTGCGTCGAGGCCATGAACCGCACCTCGGTGCCGCGCTCGTCCCCCGCCGGCCCGACCCGCTTCAGGCTCTCGACCGTGAACCCGCCCTCGAAGCGCGCTGTGTGCTCGAAGCCCTCCCGCCAGATCCGCAGCTCCAGCCAGTCGCTGAGCGCGTTCACCACGCTGACGCCGACGCCGTGCAACCCGCCTGACACCTTGTAGCTGTTCTGGTCGAATTTTCCGCCGGCGTGCAGCTGGGTCATGATGACCTCGGCGGCACTTACCCCCTCGCCCTCGTGGATGCCGACCGGGATGCCGCGGCCGTTGTCGCGCACGCTGACCGAGCTGTCGGCGTGGATGACGACGCTCACCTCGGTTGCGAACCCGCCCAGCGCCTCGTCGATGCCGTTGTCGACGACTTCGTAGACCATGTGGTGCAGGCCCGAGCCGTCGTCGGTGTCGCCGATATACATGCCCGGGCGCTTGCGGACGGCTTCCAGGCCCTTGAGAACCTTGATGGAATCGGCGCCGTATTCCTCGGGGATGCGGGCGGGCTCGGCCATTCGAAATGTGTCCTTGACAATGGTGCCGCACTCTAGCGGCTGGCATGTGGGATGTCACGCCCCGGGGGTCGGTTTTCGGCCCGCGTTCAAGAACTTATATGGGATTCGGAGTGGCCTCGCGCAATCCCGCGCGAGGGGCGGCGCGCCGGAGGTTCGAGGGGCTTATTCCCGGCTGGAAAGCGCCCATACGATCTTGGCGAGGGCTTTACCACTTTGGCGTACTGTCCGCCTGATTCCCGGTCACCAGAGCCACGTCCCTCGCCGCGGCCGGCGATTCCCGCTATGCCGGCCCTATGCCCGCCGCCGCCCCCTTCGAGATCTTCCTCGCCGCCCCGCCGGGCCTCGAGGCGCTGCTCCGCGACGAGGCCGCCGACCTCGGCTCCCGGCCCCGGGCCGTTCCGGGCGGCGTCATCTTCCAGGGTGACTGGCCGGACGTCTGGGGCGCCAACCTCCAGGTTCGCGGCGCCGGCCGGGTCCTCGCCCGCATCGCGTCGTTCCGCGCCCTCCACCTCGCCCAGCTCGACAAGCGCGCCCGAAAGCTGCCTTGGGGCGACACCCTGCGGGCGGACGTCCCCGTCCGCATCGACGTCACCACCCACAAGTCCCGGATCTACCACGCCGGTGCGGCCCGCGGCCGAATTGCCCGTGCCATCGTCGAGACCCTCGGCGCTCCGGTCGTCGAGCCGGGCTCGGCGAACGCGGCCGAGGACGCGCTGAGCCTCAAGGTCCGCATCGACGACGACCTTTGCACCGTCAGCGTCGATACCTCCGGCGCGCCGCTCCACCGCCGCGGCCACAAGCAGGAAGTGAACGCCGCGCCGATGCGCGAGACCCTCGCGGCGCTCTTTCTCCGGGCCTGCGGGTATACCGGCGCCGAGCCGGTCCTCGATCCGATGTGCGGCTCCGGCACCTTCGTGCTCGAAGCCGCGGAGATGGCGCTGCGGCTTCCGCCCGGCCGCTCGCGCGCCTTCGCCTTCGAGCGCCTTGCCACCTTCGATCGCGTCGCTTGGTCGGCGCTCAGGTCGGAGCTGCGTCCGCATCCCAGCCCTTACCGCTTCTTCGGCCGCGATCGCGACGCCGGGGCGGTCGCCATGAGCAAAGCCAACGCCGCCCGCGCCGGCGTCTCCGATGTCACCGACTTCGCCCAAGGTCCGATCAGCGACCTCGCCCGCCCCGACGGTCCCCCGGGCCTCGTCATCGTCAATCCGCCCTATGGGGTGCGCCTGGGCGAGGCGGGCAAGATGCGCCCGCTCTACGCCGCCCTCGGGGCCGTCCTGAAGGCGCGGTTCGGCGGCTGGCGTGTCGGGCTCGTCACCAGCGACCCGGCGCTCGCCCACGCGACCGGGCTTCCCTTCGCGCCGCCCGGGCCGCCGGTACCGCACGGGCCGCTGAAGGTCCGTCTCTGGCAGACCGGAGCGCTCTAGCCGAGGGCGATGGCGATGCCGACGCAGACGAGGGCCACGCCGGCCACCACGTGGGTGCGCTTCATCGCCGTGGGGTTGGCGAGCCAGCGGCGGGCGCGGGCGAAAAGCGCGGCCCAGGTGAGGTTGCCGAGGAACGGCACCAGGACCGAGACCGCGCAGATCACCGCCACGTCGGCGGCGGTCAGGGTTTCGAGGTCGAAGAAGCCCGGCAGCACGCCGAGGTAAAAGAGGATCGCCTTGGGGTTGCCGGCGATCACCATCAGCCCGGCGGTGAACGCCGCCCAGCCGCTCTCCCGCCCGAGGCCGCCGGCACGGACCGCCTTGGCCTCGGCGGTGCGGACGAGGTCGATCCCCATCCAGACGAGGATCGCCGCGCCGACGTAGCGGAGCGCCACCAGGACCCCGCCCCAGACGCCGACGACGGCGCCGATGCCGAGGAGGGCGAGGAGCGGCCAGACCACGTCCCCCACCCCGACCCCGGCGGCGAGCGGCACGGCGGCGCGCACGCCGCCGGTGGCGGAGCGGGCGATCAGCGCGGCCACCACCGGCCCGGGCGTCGCCACGAGGAGGGCGAGCGCGCCGGCGTAGGGGAGAAGCGCCTGCCAGGTGAGGGTCACGGCAGGGTCAGGGTGCCGTCGGGGGAGAGCGGCCAGAACGGGTTCAGCGCCACCTCCCAGACATGGCCGTCGGGATCGGCGAAATAGCCGGAGTAGCCGCCCCAGAACACCTTCTCCGGGCGCTTCAGCGGCGTCGCCCCGGCGGCGAGGGCGAGCTCGAAGCCGGCGTCGACCTCGGCCTCGGTGGCGAAGTTGCGGGCCAGGGTGGCGGCGCCGGTGCCGAGCTCGGCGCGCGGGCGGTGCATGTCCTCCGCGAGGTCGTCGATGCCGAAGAGGGCGAGGACCTGGCCGGCGAGCTGGATGAAGACGACGCCCTCCTGGGCCTGGTGGGCCTCCCAGCCGAGGGCGGCGTAAAAGCTCCGGGAGCGCTCGAGATCGGCGACGCCGAGGGTGACGAGGGTGATCGCCTTGGGGAACATCGTCTCGCCTCCTGACTGTGAACGTGGGGGTGTTCACGCGTGAACGTCTTGAATTTGAAGGGATTAATCTTCAATAAAATTCGGTTAAACTTCCGGGCGCACGCGGCTGACACCAGCGGAGTCCTCGACGGCGAGCCGCTGTGCCGCGAGCCCGTCGAAGAGGTTCCGTTCCGTCGCCGTCACCCACGCCTGCGCTCCGAGCCCAGCCACCGCCGCATAAAGCGCCTCCCGGCGGCCTTCGTCCAGATGCGCCGCGACCTCGTCGAGGAGCAGGATCGGCGCGGCGCCGAAATCCTGCGCCACCGCCCAGGCGTTGGCGAGAACGAGGCTGATCAGGAGCGCCTTCTGCTCGCCGGTGGAGCAGAGCCGCGCGGCGATGCCCTTGGCGGCGTAGACGGCGTTAAGATCGTCCCGGTGCGGGCCGAGGAGGGTGCGGCCGGCGGCGAGGTCGCGGGGACGGCCGTCGGCGAGTGCCGCGGCGAGGCCCGGCGCGTCGCGGGGACCTTCGGCGTCGAGGGAAAGCTCGGCTTTGGGGAAGGCGCCGGCGGGCGCCTCGGCGAGGCGGGCGAGGGCGGCGGCGCGGTTGGCGGCGAGGCGGGCGCCGTGCTCGGCCATCCGCCCCTCGAGGGCGCGGAACCAGCCGGGGTCGCGGACCTGGTCGCGGATGAGGCGGTTGCGCTCGCGCAGGGCGCGGTCGTAGCCGATGGCGGCCTCGGCGTGGTCGGGGACGAGGCTGAGGGTGATGCGGTCGAGAAAGCGCCGGCGCTCGGCGGCGGCTTCCATCCACAGCCGGTCCATGGCGGGGGTGAGCCAGAGCACCCGGGCGACGCTGCCGAGGGCGGCCTGCGGCGTGGCCTTGCCGTCGATCTCGACCTGGCGGCCGGTGCCCTCGGACCAGGTGGCGACCTCGTGGCCGTCACCGGGGCCCTCGAGCGAGGCGGTGACCTTCCAGCCGATGCCCTCCGGGGTCCGGGCCATCTCCTCGGCGGCGGCGCCGCGCAGGCCGCGGCCGGGGGAGAGGAGCGAGACCGCCTCGATGAGGTTGGTCTTGCCGGCGCCGTTGGGACCGAAGATCGCCACCGGGCGACGGTCGAGGGCGAGGCCGGTGCCGCGGTGGGAGCGGAAGTGGGAGAGGCCGAGGCGGGTGACGGCGAGGGCGGTCATGGGCGGGACGGCCGGCGGGGCGTGTCGCTCAGGCCGGGCCTGCCTGACTCATTGCCTTTTCTTCGAAACGGCACTTGGCGACGCACTGCGTCGCGCCGGTTCGTCGGCTGGAGCGCGCGAGCGCGGAGGCCGAGGGGCGTCGGGCAATGACCGGCGCTCTCCAATTCGCGCGCGCCTGCCTGGCGGGTGCGTCGAAGACGCGCCTGCCGGGGGCAGGCAGGCGCGGGCGAATTTGTCGACGGACAAATCCGCAGAGTGAAGGCGGGGGAAGCGCGCCTCACGTCAGGCGACGGGGCGAAGCAATCAACCGGAACCGGCGTCAGACCCGCATCGGCATGACGACATAGACCGCCGTCTCGTCGTTGCCCTCGCGCATCAGCGTCGGGTCGCCGGCGGAGTTGAACAGGAAGACGGCGTTCTCGCGGTCGACCTGGCCGGCGATCTCGAGGAGGTACTTGGCGTTGAAGCCGATCTCCAACCGCTCGTCGCCGTAGGCGACCGACAGCTCCTCGTCCGCGGCGCCGGCGTCGGGCGCGTTGACGCTGAGGATCAGCCGGTCGTCCTCGAGCGCCAGCTTCACCGCCCGCGAGCGCTCGGAGCTCACCGTCGCCACCCGGTCGACGGCCTGGGCGAACTCGGCGGCGTCGACCTCGAGCCGCTTGGTGTTGCCGGTCGGGATGACGCGGGCGTAGTCGGGGAAGGTGCCGTCGATCACCTTGGAGGTCAGGGTCACGTCCGGCGTGGCGAAGCGCACCTTGGTCTCGCTGACCGAGACGGCGATGGTCATGTCGTCGTCGTCGAGGAGCTTGCGGAGCTCGCCCACGGTCTTGCGCGGCACGATGACGCCGGGGAGGTCGGCGGCGCCTTCGGGGAGGGTGGCGTCGATGCGCGCCAGCCGGTGGCCGTCGGTGGCCACGCAGCGCAGCACCTGGCCGTCCGGGCCGGCGGCGGCATGCATGTAGACGCCGTTGAGGTAGTAGCGGGTCTCCTCGGTGGAGATCGCGAACTTCGCCTTGTCGAAGAGCCGGCGCAGGGTCGGCGCCGGGCAGGCGAAGTTGGTCTGGTACTCGGCGTTGGCCATGATCGGGAAGTCCTCGCGCGGCAGCGTCGCGAGGCTGAAGTGCGAGCGGCCGGCCTTCACGTCGAGGCGGCCGGCGAGGCCGTCGTCGGCGAGTTCCACCATGGCGCCGTCGGGCAGCTTGCGGGCGATCTCGTGGAGGACATGGGCGGCGACGGTGGTGGCGCCGGCGCGGCCGACCATGGCCGGCGCCTTGTCGATCACCTCGATGTCGAGATCGGTGGCGCGGAAGCTCACCGCGTCGCCCTCGGCCTCGATCAGCACGTTCGACAGGATCGGGATGGTGTTGCGGCGCTCGACCACCGACTGCGCCCGGCTCATGGCCCGGAGTAGGGCGCTGCGCTCCATGCTGAGTTTCATGTCTGACCGCTCCAGAGATCCGTCGGCCCGCGGTCCCCTTCCGGTTGCGCGGACCGTGACGTTACCCATTTCCGGGGGAAGGGCAAGCACCGAGACGGCCGCCTCGCCGCGCCCGCGGGCAGCCCGGGGCCTCGGGTTGTCTCTTGCCGGGACCCGGCGCCGGCGCATAGTGCGCCGATGGTCCAGGCCCTTCCCTCCGCGCCCGCCGAATCCCGTGTCGGGGCCGGCCTGGTGCTGGCCGCGGCGGTGGTCTGGAGCTTCGGCGGCAGCTTCGGCCGCGTCCTCGGCGAGAGCCTCGAGCCCTGGACGATCGTGTTCTGGCGGTCGGTCTGGGCAGCGGCGTTTCTCTTCGCCTTCATGCTGGTCCGCGACGGGGTCGGCGGGACGCGCCGGCTCTTCCGGGTGATGGGGCCGCCCGGCCTCGCGGTGGCGGCGCTCTTCGCCAGCTCGTCCACCGCCTTCGTGCTGGCGCTCCAGCACACCACGGTCGCCAACATCCTGCTCATCCAGGCGGGCGCGCCGCTGATCGCGGCGCTTCTGGCCTGGGCCGCCTTCGGCGAGCGGGTGCGCGGGCCGACCTGGGCGGCGATCGCCGTGGTGCTCGTCGGGATCTTCGTGATGTTCTCGGATTCGCTGACCCGGCCGGACTCGTTCATGGGCGACCTCCTGTCGGTCTGGATGGTGCTGGGGTTTTCCGGGTCGGTGGTGATCGTCCGCCGCTACGCCGAGGTGCGGATGGTGCCGGCGGTGTGCCTCGGCACGATGCTGGCGGCGGGCCTCGCGGCGACCCGGGCGGATACGCTTGCGGTCGGCGCCGGCGAGATGGTGCTGCTGTTCGGGTTCGGCGCCCTCGGGCTCGGGCTCGGGCTCGCGCTCCTCGTCACCGGCGCGAGGCTGGTGCCGGCGGCGGTCGCCGCACTCCTCGGCGTGCTCGAGACGATGCTGGGGCCGCTCTGGGTCTGGATCCTCTTCGGCGAGACGCCCGCGGCGCGAACGCTCGCGGGCGGCGGCCTGGTGCTTGCGGCGCTCCTCGCCCACGTCGCCTGGCAGCTCCGTGCCGGGCGACGCGCCTGAAGCTCAGGCCTCGAGCATACGGCGCAGGAGCTCGACGTCCTCGGCGATCTGGCTGTCGGTGGCCTTGAGCTCCTCGATCTTCTTCACCGCGTGGATCACCGTGGTGTGGTCGCGGCCGCCGAAGCGCCGGCCGATGTCGGGGAGCGAGCGGGAGGTGAGGGTCTTGGCGAGGAACATCGCCACCTGCCGGGGCCGCGCCACCTGCCGCGCCCGCCGGGCGGAGAGGAGGTCGGACATCCTGAGGTTGTAGTGGTCGGCGACCTTGCGCAGGATCTCGTCGACGGTGACCTTGCGCTCGGAGACCCGCAGGATGTCGGCGAGGCATTCCTGGGTCATGTCGAGGTCGATGGTGCGGCCGACGAGGCTCGCATAGGCGAAGAGCCGGGTGAGGGCGCCCTCGAGGACGCGGACGTTGGAACTGATGCGGTGGGCGAGGAACTCCATGACGCCGGCGCCGATCACCACGCCGGGGTGGACCGCGAGCTGGGCCTCGGCCTTGGCCTGGAGGATGCCGAGGCGGAGCTCGTAGTCGGTGGGGTGCAGGTCGACGACGAGGCCCCACTGCAGGCGCGACTTGATGCGCTCCTCCATGCCGTCGATCTCGCCCGGGGCGCGGTCGGCGGAGATGACGATCTGCTTCTGCTGCTCGATGAGGGCGTTGAAGGTGTGGAAGAACTCCTCCTGGGTGGAATCCTTGCCGGAGATGAACTGCACGTCGTCGACCATCAGCATGTCGACGGAGCGGAACATCTCCTTGAACCCGTGCATCTCCTTGAAGCGCAGCGCCGAGACGAAGCGGTACATGAACTGCTCGGCGGAGAGGTAGAGGACGCGGGCATCGGGGTTGTTCTGCTTCACCTCCCAGGCGATGGCGTGCATGAGGTGGGTCTTGCCCAGGCCGACGCCGCCGTAGAGGAAGAGCGGGTTGAAGGTGACCGGGCCGCCCTCGGCGACGCCTTCGGCCACCCGGCGGGCGGCGGCGTGGGCGAGCTCGTTCGGCTTGCCGACGACGAAGTTCTCGAAGGTGCAGCGCCCGTCGAGCGGCGAGGCGGGCAGGTCGACGTCGGGGCCGACCGGGACCGCTGCCAAGGGGGCCGGGGCGGCGGGCACCGGCTGCAGCGCCTGGGCGGCGGGAGCGACGCCGAACTCGAGGCGGCTGACCGGGATGCCGTCCTTGCAGAGGAGCTGGCGGATGGTGTCGCCGTAGTTCCGCGACACCCAGGTGCCGATGAAGCTCGTCGGTGCGGCGAGGCGGACCACGCCGTGGTCCGCACCCATGAACACCAGGGGGTCGATCCAGTTCTGGAAGGCGTCCTGGCCGATCTGGCCGAGAAGCGTGCTGCGCACGCGGCTCCAGGTCTCGGCGGAGGCGTCGATCTCGTACGGCATCGTCTGGGGTTTCATGTCCGCTCGTCGTCGCAGGTCAGGGGGAAGGGCTGGGCGGCGCTCTGCCCGATCCGGAATGCCTCCGGGCCGGGCCGGCGACAGGCGCCCGGCGGGACCGGCCAGGCAGCCGAGGGGACGCGACGATCACGGAAGAAGCACAAATCCTGTCGTGTCATGTCAGGCCCTGCAACGCGCAGCATGGAGCCCGTCGGATACAGCATTCAATTGAAACCTTCCTCCCGAAAGCAAATCCGGCCTCGTACCCCACGCTCTTATTTCACCGCATGAAGACATCTTCGCAACTGCAACAGATTTATTGCAGGCGCTACCGTCTCGATCGCAATTATTACTTATTTTAACTAGGACACGCGGCGGACAGGAATCGCTCCGTGACAGTGACAATACCGAAGCGCCCGTCACCGGACAACGGGACCGAAGACGGAACATCCGCCGGGCCCGGCGAAAGCGATGGGGACTGTGGCAAAAGCGACATGGCACGCCCGCGCGGGCGGGCCGGAATCGCTGCGGCCGGCGCCGCGGACGGGCCGGCCGTGAACCCTGCAGAGACGGGTGGCTTCAGGCGCTGAGGGCCTTCACCCGGCCGGCGAGGCGGGAGACCTTGCGGCTGGCGGTGTTCTTGTGGAGCACGCCGCGGGAGACGCTGCGCATGATCTCGGGCTGGGCGAGGCGCAGGGCCTCGGCGGCGGCGGCATGCTCGCCGGCGGCGATCGCCTCCTCCACCTTGCGGATGAAGGTGCGCATCCGCGAGCGGCGCGCCTTGTTCTCGGCTGCGCGACGCTCGGTCTGCAGCGCGCGCTTCTTGGATGACGGCGAATTGGCCATGGATCGGGTCCGGTCTTTCAACGAAAATCAAGGCGCGTCTTTAGCGACGCCTCTTTGCGGTGTCAACCGGCGGAATCCCTATTTGCCGCGGAACTGCGGGCTGCGCTTCTCGGCGAAGGCGGCCATGCCCTCGACCTGGTCCTCGGTGGCGAACATCGCGTCGAAGAGCCGGCGCTCGAAGAGCAGCCCCTCGCGCAGCGTCGTCTCGTAGCTGCGGTTCACCGCTTCCTTGACCGCGCGCACCGTGAGCGGCGACTTCTCGGCGATCTTCTCCGCGGTGTCGCGCGCCTCGCGCAGGAGGTCGCGCGCCGGCACCACCCGGCTGACGAGGCCGCTCCGCTCCGCCTCGGCGGCGTCCATCATTCGGCCGGTGAGGCACATCTCCATCGCCTTGGACTTGCCGACGAACCGTGTCAGCCGCTGGGTGCCGCCGAGGCCGGGGATGACTCCGAGGTTGATCTCCGGCTGGCCGAACTTCGCGGTGTCGGCGGCGAGGATGAAGTCGCACATCATCGCCAGCTCGCAGCCGCCGCCGAGGCAGTAGCCGGCCACCGCCGCGATGATCGGCTTGCGGCAGCGCATGATGACCTCGGAGGGGCCGGTGAAGTAGTCCTCGACGAACATGTCGACGAAGCCCTTCTCGGACATCTCCTTGATGTCCGCGCCGGCGGCGAAGGCCTTCTCCGAGCCGGTGATGACGATCGCCCGCACCTTGTTCGAGGCGTCCATCTCGGTCAGCGCCTCGCCGAGCTCGTCGAGGAGCTGGCTGTTCAGCGCGTTGAGCGCCGCGGGCCGGTTCAGCCGGATGGTGCCGATATGCTCCTCGATCTCGACGATCAGGGTCTCGTAGGCCACGGGGCAGGCTCCTCGCTCAAGGGGTACGGGACAGCTTTAACACCGGGCGGAGGCCGATCAACCCCGCCTCAAGGCTGGCAGCCCGGGCAGAAGAAGCTGGAGCGGCCCGATTGCACCACCCGGGCGACGACGCCGTCGCCGCGCGGGCAGGCCGCGCCCTCGCGGCCGTAGACGGCGAAGGAATGCTGGAAGTAGCCGAGCTCGCCGTCGGCCTGGCGGTAGTCGCGCAAGGACGAGCCGCCGGCGGCAATGGCGTCGAGGAGCACGGCGCGCACGGAGGCGACCAGGGTCTCGGTCTCGGCCGCCGTCACCTCGCCTGCCAGGCGGAGCGGCGAAATCCGGGCACGCCAGAGCGCCTCGCAGACATAGATGTTGCCGAGCCCGGCCACCACCCGCTGGTCGAGGAGCACCGCCTTCACCGGTGCGACCCGCCCGGCCATCCGGGCGCCGAGGCTCACGGCGTTGAAGTCGTTGCCGAGCGGCTCCGGGCCGAGGCCGGCCAGCAGCCGGTGCGCCTCGAGGGCGTCGGTGGGCCAGAGATCCATCGCCCCGAAGCGGCGCGCGTCGTTGAGGGTGATCCGCGCGCCGCCCTCGAGGTCGAGCACCACGTGGTCGTGCTTCTCCGGCGCCGGATGCGGGTGGTGGAAGGTCCCGACCGGTGCCCCGGAGACGAGCACCCGCCCCGACATGCCGAGATGGACGATCAGCGTCTCGCCGCGGTCGAGGTCGGCGAGGAGGTACTTCGACCGCCGCCGGAGCCCGGTCACGCGCGCCCCGGTCAGGCGTGCCGCCATGCGGTCGGGGAAGGGCCAGCGCAGGTCCGGGCGCCGGACGTCCGCCTGGACGATGACGCGCCCGGCCAGCACCGGCTCGAGGCCGCGCCGCACCGTCTCGACCTCCGGCAGCTCCGGCATCGGCCCTCCCTCGGGCGTCGCCGGTTGCAGCGCGCCCGACCTGCCTTATAAGGAGCGGCGGAAACCACCGAAAGCCCACCATGCCCGACGCGCCCGAGGCCACGACCCATTTCGGCTACGAGACCGTCCCGGAGGCGGAGAAGGCCGGCCGCGTGCATGGGGTGTTCCGCTCGGTCGCCGGCAAGTACGACCTGATGAACGACGCGATGAGCCTCGGGATCCACCGGCTCTGGAAGGACGCGATGATGGACTGGCTCGCCCCGCGCCCGGGGATGCGCCTCCTCGACGTGGCCGGCGGCACCGGCGACATCGCCTTCCGCTTCCTGCGCCGGGTGAAGGGCGACGGCCACGCCACGGTGCTCGACCTGACCGAGGACATGCTGGCGGAGGGCCGACGCCGCGCCGAGGCGACCGAGTATGCCGAGGCCCTCGACTGGGTGGTGGGCGACGCCATGGCGCTGCCCTTCGCCGAGGCGCGCTTCGATGCCTACACCATCTCCTTCGGCATCCGGAACGTGACCCGGATCGGCGACGCGCTCGCAGAGGCCTACCGGGTGCTGAAGCCCGGCGGGCGGCTCTTGGTGCTCGAGTTCTCCCAGGTGCCGGAGCCGAGCCTGCGCTGGCTCTACGACCGCTATTCGTTCAACGTCATCCCGCCGCTCGGCCAGGCGCTCGCCGGCGACCGCGCCAGCTACCAGTACCTGGTGGAATCGATCCGCCGCTTCCCGGACCAGGAGAGCTTTGCCGGGATGATCTCGGCGGCCGGGTTCGAGCAGGTGAAGTACCGCAACCTCTCCATGGGCATCGCCGCGCTGCATTCGGGCTGGAAGCTCTGAGCGCCGGATGCGGGGACCGCACAACCTCTGGCGCCTGATCCGGACCGGCGCGACCTTCGAGCGCAGCGGCGCCATGCGCACGGCGCTCGAGGCCTTCGACGCGCCGCCATCGCTGCGGATCGTGGCGCGGGTGCTCGGCTGGCCGTTCCAGTGGCTGGGCTATGCCGGCGACCCGAGCCAGCCGCCGATCCTGCGCGCGATCACGGCACTCGGCCCGGCCTACATCAAGTTCGGCCAGCTCCTCTCCACCCGGCCGGACGTGGTCGGTCCCGAGCTCGCCGCCCAGCTCGCGGTGCTGCAGGACAAGCTGCCGCCCTTCCCGATGCAGGAGGCCCGCGCCGCCGTCGAGGTCGAGCTCGGTCAGCCGCTCGACGCGGTCTTCGCCGATTTCGAGCCGCCGGTCGCCGCGGCGTCGCTGGCCCAGGTCCACCGCGCCACCCTGCGCGAGAGCGGCCAGGTGGTGGCGGTGAAGGTGCTGCGGCCGGGCATCGAGCGGGCGTTCCTGCGCGACGTCGACGCCTTCTACTTCGCCGCCGGCATGGTCGAGGTCTTCGCGCCCTTCGCGCGGCGGCTGCGCCCGAAGGCGGTCATCCGCCATTTCGAGGGCGTGGTGCTGGGCGAGCTCGACCTGCGGATGGAGGCCGCGGCGGCGGCGGAGTTTGCGGCCAATACCGCGCGGGACCCCGGGTTCCGGGTACCGGCGGTGATCTGGCCGGCGTCCGGGCGCCGGGTGCTGACGATGGAATGGGCGAGCGGCATCAACATGGGGGACGTGGCCGCGCTCGAGGCCAGCGGGACGGACCTGGTGCGGCTCTCCGAGCGCATCATCCAGACCTTCCTCACCAATGCGCTCCGCGACGGGTTCTTCCATGCCGACATGCACCAGGGAAACCTCAAGCTCGGGCCGGACGGGGCGCTGGTGCTGCTCGACTTCGGGATCATGGGGCGGATCGACGCCTATACCCGCCGGGTCTACGCCGAGATCCTGATCGGCTTCCTGCGCCGGGACTATGCCCGGGTCGCCAAGGTGCATTTCGAGGCCGGCTACGTTCCCGCCGACCGGGACATCGACGCCTTCGCCCAGGCGCTGCGCTCGGTGGGCGAGCCGATCTTCGGCCAGGACGCGACGCGGATCTCGATGGCGCGGCTGCTGGCGCATCTCTTCGAGGTGACGGAGCGCTTCGGGATGCAGACCCGGACCGAGCTCATCCTGCTCCAGCGCACCATGGTGGTGGTCGAGGGCGTGGCGCGGAGCCTCAACCCGGCGATGAACATGTGGGAGACGTCGCGGCCGGTGGTCACCGACTACATCCGCTCGAACCTCGGGCCCGCCGCCGTCGCCCGCGATCTCGTCGCCGTCGGGCGGGTGCTGGCGAGCTACGGCCCCCGCCTCCCTCAGCTAGTGGAGGCAGCACTCATCCGCGCCAACGGCCCGGCGCCGGAGCCGGAACGCAAGCGCCCGCCCGGCTGGGTCTACGGGTTCGGCGGCGTGATCCTGGGGGCGGCGCTGGTGGCGCTCGGGAGCCTGCTCTGAGCCGGGGTTAACGGCAGATAAATCTCGTAGGCGTATTCGTTTTAAATCAGGTAGATAACCTGCCTGCGCACAGTGCGCAGGCAGGCAGTCTCAGGCTCGCGAGCGGCCTTATTCGGCCGTCTCGTTCTCGCTGACCCTCTCCTTGCCGGTCTCCTGGTCGACGACCTTCATGGAGAGGCGGACCTTGCCGCGCTCGTCGAAGCCCATGAGCTTCACCTTCACCGACTGGCCCTCCTGCAGGAGGTCCTTGGGGTGGCCGACCCGCTCGTTGGAGAGCTGGCTGACGTGGACGAGGCCGTCGCGCTTGCCGAAGAAGTTCACGAAGGCGCCGAAGTCCATGATCTTCACCACCTTGCCGGTGTAGATCTTGCCGACCTCCGGCTCGTCGACGATGGCGCCGATGAGCTCGCGGGCCTTCTCGATCGCCTCGGCGTTCGGCGAGGCGATCTTGATGATGCCGTCGTCGTTGATGTCGACCTTGGCACCGGACTCCTCGACGATCGAGCGGATGACCTTGCCGCCCGAGCCGATGACTTCGCGAATTTTGTCGACGGCGATCTGCATGGTCTCGATGCGCGGGGCGTGGGCGGAGAACTCGGTCCGCCCGGCGGCGAGCGCCTTGCCCATCTCGCCGAGGATGTGCATCCGGCCGTCCTTGGCCTGGGCCAGCGCCTGCTCCATGATCGCGGGAGTGATGCCGGCGACCTTGATGTCCATCTGAAGCGAGGTGATGCCGTTCTCGGTGCCGGCGACCTTGAAGTCCATGTCGCCGAGGTGGTCCTCGTCGCCGAGGATGTCGGTCAGCACCGCGAACTTCTCGCCCTCGAGGATGAGCCCCATCGCGACGCCGGCCACCGGCGCCTTGAGCGGCACGCCCGCGTCCATCATCGACAGCGAGCCGCCGCAGACGGTGGCCATCGAGGAGGAGCCGTTCGACTCGGTGATCTCCGAGACGACGCGGATGGTGTAGGGGAAGTCGGTCGCGGCGGGCAGCACGGCCTGCAGCGCCCGCCAGGCGAGCTTGCCGTGACCGATCTCGCGGCGGCCCGGGCTACCCATGCGGCCGGCTTCGCCGACCGAGTAGGGCGGGAAGTTGTAGTGCAGGAGGAAGTTGGTGCGGTAGCTGCCGTGCAGCGCGTCGATGAGCTGCTCGTCGTCGCCGGTGCCGAGGGTGGTGATCACCAGCCCCTGCGTCTCGCCGCGGGTGAAGAGAGCCGAGCCGTGGGTGCGCGGCAGGATGCCGACCTCGGAGACGATCGGGCGAACCGTGGTCAGGTTCCGGCCGTCGATGCGGCGGCCGTCGTTGAGGATGTCCCAGCGGACGACCTCGGACTCGAGCTTCTTGATGCAGGCGTCGAGGTTGGTGTCGGCGAGCTCGTCCTCGGTCAGCGCGGCCTTGATGGTCGCCTTGGCGGCGGAGACGGCGTCCTGGCGCTCGAGCTTGTCGCGGATGCCGAAGGCGGCGCGCATGTCGGCCTCGCCGGCGGCCTTCACCTTGGCGTAGAGGCTGGAATAGTCCGGCGCGGCGAAGTTGAACGGCTCCTTGGCGGCGTCCTCGGCCATGTCGATGATCATGTCGATCACCGGCTGCATCTGCTCGTGGCCGAACTTGACCGCGCCGAGCATCTCGGCTTCGGAAAGCTCGTAGGCCTCGGACTCGACCATCATCACCGCGTCCTTGGTGCCGGCGACGATGAGATCGAGGCGCTGCTCGGGGTTCTCGCGCAGCTTCTCCATGTCGTCGACGGCCGGGTTCAGCACGTAGGCGCCGTCGACGAAGCCGACACGCGCGGCGCCGATCGGGCCAAGGAACGGCGCGCCGGAGAGGGTGAGGGCGGCGGAGGCGGCGATCATGCCGACGACGTCCGGGTCGTTCTCCATGTCATAGGAGAGGACGGTGACGATGACCTGGGTCTCGTTCTTGAAGCCTTCGACGAAAAGCGGGCGGATGGGGCGGTCGATGAGGCGGGAGGTCAGGACCTCCTTCTCGGAGGGCCGGGCCTCGCGCTTGAAGAAGCCGCCGGGGATCTTGCCCGCGGCGTAGGTCTTTTCCTGATAGTGGACGGTCAGCGGAAAGAAGTCGAAGCCCTGCTTCGGCTTCTTCTCGTAGACGACGGTGGCGAGCACGCTGGTCTCGCCGTAGGTGGCGACGACGGCGGCGTCGGCCTGGCGGGCGATCTTCCCGGTCTCGAGGGTGAGCGTGTCATGGCCCCACTCGATGGTTTTCTTGACGATGTTGAACATGTCTCTTCCTTCGTATCGGCGGGACGGACCCCCTGGTCCGGCGCCGTGCAACGCGGGAGCTCAGCCCCCGCGGACCCCGTTGCTTCACATGTGGGGCGATCCCTCGGGGTCGGAGGGGCCCGGCGGTCGGTCGGCGGATTGACGTGGCGCATCCGCGAGGCGCCGGAGGCACCGGGCGCGTCGGCGCCCGGTTCCGGGGTCAGCGGCGGATGCCGAGGCGGCCGATCAGCGACTGATAGCGGCTCTCGTCCTTGCCCTTGACGTAGTCGAGGAGCTTGCGGCGCTGGGAAACCATCTTGAGCAGGCCGCGGCGCGAGTGGTTGTCTTTCTTGTGCGCCTTGAAGTGCTCGGTGAGGGTATTGATGCGGCTGGTCAGGATCGCGACCTGCACCTCGGGCGAGCCGGTGTCGCCGTCCTTGGTGGCGTAGTCCTTGATCAGCTGCTCTTTCACGTCGGGCGTGATCGACATCGGGGTTCCTTTCGAAGGTTGCGTGTGACCGGTCTTCTCGTCGGCCGCGGCCGGGATGTCGTCCAGCGGGGTCGGGAAAAGGCGGGCCGGCGGGGCCATGCCCCGCCGGCGCGGGTCCTATAGCGGGTTTGCGGAGGATTGAAAAGAGCGCTGGTTGCGTGATGGCGAGCCACTTTACGGAGGTAAGGATTTTCCTTACAATGGTCGAAACAGGAGGAGCTGTGCATGATCCAGAGTCGGATCACGAGCAAGGCGCAGACGACTATCCCAGCCCCGGTCCGAAAGGCGCTCGGGCTGAAGGAAGGCGATCTGGTCAGTTACCGGATCGAACAGGGTCGCGTCATCATGACCCGCAGCGAGACGGCTGCCGAGGACCCTTTCGCGGCCTTTTCGGAATGGGGCGGCGCCGCCGACAAGGAGGCCTATGGCGATTTCTGAGGCGGGGTTCGCGCAAGGCACCGTGGTTCGGGTTCCGTTTCCGTATACCGACGCCGAAACACGACAGCATCGTCCCGCGCTGGTCGTGGCGATGGCCAGCTCCGGCTCGGAGCCTTTCCTGCTCTGGGTGGTGATGATTACCTCCGCAGAAAACCGTGGATGGCCCGGCGACGTCGAAATCGGCGATGCGGCGTCGGCCGGATTGCCCGCGCCATCGGTGGTGCGGACTGCCAAGATCGCTACGGTTGATCTCTCCCGCGCCGAACCCCGGGGCCGCATCGACGCAGCGGCGCTGGCCTCGGTACGGACGGCGATTGCCGGGCGGCTCGGATTCTAGCCGGCAGTCAGGCCCGTCCCTTCCGACTGCTCCGCCAGAGGTAGAGGAGGATGGGAATGCACCAGACGGCGATGGCGAAGACGCCGAGGCCGGCAGCGATCGGGCGCTCGAAGAAGGCGACGAAGCTGCCGTCGGACTTGATCATCGAGGTGATGAAGTTCTTCTCCAGCATCGGGCCGAGCACAAGGCCGAGGATGGCGGGGGCGATGGGGATGTCGTTCTCCTCCATCAGGAAGCCGAGGACGCCGAAGATCAGCATCAGGATCACGCCGAAGACCGAGTTGTTGATCGCAAAGGATCCGACGATGCAGAAGAGCAGGATCACCGGCATCAGCACCCGGCTGGGGATCGACAGGATGGTGCGCGCCGCCTTGATCGTCGCCCAGCCGAGCGGCAGCATCAACAGGTTGGCGAGGAAGAACACGATGAAGATGGCGTAGATGAGCTGCGGGCTGTTGAGGAACACCGTCGGCCCGGGGTTGATGCCCTTCACGTAGAGCACGCCGATGACGATGGCGGTGATCGAGTCGCCCGGGATGCCGAAGACCAGCGCCGGAATCCAGGCGCCGCTGACGGCGGCGTTGTTGGAGGCGCCGGCCTCGACCAGGCCCTCGACGTGGCCGGTGCCGAACTTCTCAGGCGTTTTCGAGAAGCGCTTGCTGACGGCGTAGGAGATCCAGGCGGCCATGTCGGCGCCGGCGCCGGGGAGCGCGCCGATCAGGGTGCCGGTGGCACTGCCGCGGAGGGCCTGCAACGGGTATCGGACCATGTTGGTAAGCTGGTGGGCGAAGATGCCTTTCTGGGCGGCGGCCTTGATCATCGGCCGGTCGACCGGCGCGACGACGAAGCGCAGCACCTCGGAGACCGCGAAGAGCCCGATCATCGCCGGGATGAACTGGACTCCGGCGAGAAGCTCGACGTTGCCGAAGGTGTAGCGGGGCTCGCCGGCGGGGTTGTCGATGCCGATGGTGGCGGCGAAGAGCCCGATGAGCAGCGAGACGATGGCGCGGGTCGGCGAGCCGGGGGAGACGAAGATGGCGCAGGAGAGGCCGAGGACGACCAGCCAGAAATACTCGAAGGACGAGAACTTCAGCGCGATCTCGGCGAGGGCAGGCGAGGCGGTGACGAGGACCAGGGTGCCGAAGAGCCCGCCGAGCGAGGAGAAGACCAGCACCGCGCCCAGGGCTTCCTCGGAGCGACCGCTGCGGGTCATGCGGTAGGCGTCCTCGACGTAGGCAGCACTTGCCGGGGTGCCGGGCATCCGGAGCAGCGTGCCGGGGATGTCGCCGGCGAAGATCGCCATGGCGGTGGCGGTGACGATGGCGGCGACCGCCGGGACCGGCTCCATGAAGAAGGTGATCGGCACGAGGAGCGCCGTCGCCATGGTCGCGGTCAGGCCGGGGATGGCGCCGACGAACATGCCGAAGCAGGCCGAAAGCAGGATGACGAGGAGCACCCAGGGATCGAAGACCAGCGCGAAGGCTTCGGCGAGGTTGTGCATGGGCGCGCTACCAGAGGCCCGAGAGGAAGGCGTTGCGCGGCAGCGGCACCAGCAGCAGCCGGCCGAAGGCGGCCTGGATGAGGAAGGCGGCGACGATGGCGACGAGGATCGCGGTGACCGGCCGCACGCCCAGCGCCAGCATGAGCACGACGAGGATGGCGGTGGCGATCGGGATGAAGCCGACGGCGTCGGAGAAGACGATGTAGGCGACGATCAGCGCCAGCGTCAGGGCGAGGACGGCGAGCGACCTCGGCTGGCGCGCCCAGTCGGCGCGGGTGGCCGTGGGCACCCGCTCGCCGGCGCGGAGCGCCTTGGCGATCAGGGTGAGCGCCAGGACGAGACCGACGAGGCCGATGGCCTTGGGCATGGTGTCCGCGCCATACGCCTGGCCGGGGATCGGCGAGAACTCCAGCGACGAGAGCAGCACCGCGACGGCGCCGAGCAGGACCAGGAGTCCGAGGGTGAGATCGCTGACCTTCATCGGGCGGGGGCCGGGGCCGCGCCGGTGTCAGCGCGGCCCCCGAGCCTCATTCCTTGGCGAGTCCCGCCTCTTTCATAACGTTGCCGAGGTCGGCGTCGGCCTTGGCGATGATCTCGGTGGCGTCCGCGGGGCCGGCCCAGAGCAGGCCGAAGCCGCGGTCCTTGGCGAAGCTCTGGTACTGGTCGCTGTTGTAGGCCTTCTCCACCGAGGCGGCGAGGCGGGCCTTCACGTCGTCGGGCAGGCCCTTCGGCGCCACCACCGAACGCCAGGCGGCGATGGTCCAGTCGGAGCCGGTCGCCTCCTTCAAGGTGGGGACGTCGGGGAAAAGCGCCTGACGTTCGGCGGACATGGTGGCAAGCGCCTTGACCCGGCCGGCCTCGATCAGTGAGCGACCCTCGGCGAGCGAGGAGGGCACGATGTCGACGCCGCCCGCGACCATGTCGGTCAGGCCGGGGTTGGCGCCTTCCGAGGGCACCCAGGTGATCTGGCTCGCCGGCAGGCCCTCGGAAAGCATCCAGCCGAGGATGCCGAGGTGCCAGATGCCGCCCTGGCCGGTGCCGGACGCCTTGAAGGTGCCCGGGGGCTGGGCCTTGATCGCGTCGAGGAGGGCGGTGGCGCTGTCGTACTCGGAATCGGCGGCCACCATCACCCCGCCGGGGTCGGCGTTGACCAGGGCGAGGATGTCGTAGTCGGCGTAGGTGAGGTCGGTCAGGCCCTGCCAATGCATCATGTCGATCTCGATCGTCATGATGCCGACAGTGTAGCCGTCCGGGGCGGCGGTGGCGATGGCGCTGTGGCCGACGACGCCGGAGCCGCCGGTGCGGTTCACCACGTTCACCGGTACGCCGAGGTCTTCCTGCATCAGCGAGGCCATCATCCGGCCGACGGCATCGGTGCCGCCACCGGCGCCCCAGGGGACGATCATGGTGATCGGGCGCTCGGGGAAGGCTTGGGCGAAGGCGGTGGGCGCGATGGCGAGGCTCGAGGCGAGAAGCGCGCCGGCGAGTGTGAGGAATGAGCGGCGGATCATGTGGTCCCCTCCCTGGGAATTGAGGTTTCGAATCGACCCCGGATAGCGCCGCGCCTCCGGGTCTTGGCACCCGGTTTGGAGCGGCAGGGGACGTTCGCGACGGTGACTATCGGCAGCGGGGCCGGGATTGTCCAGCCTATCCGCGGCGATGGACGACGACGCGGGTCACCAGAATCTGAACCGCCTCGCCGCGCTGGTTCAGCGTCTCGCTGCGGACGGTGACCATGCCGCGCTCCGGTCGGGAACGCGAGGGGACGACCTTCTCGACGGTGGAGACGACGCTGAGGACGTCGCCCGGACGGGTGGGCCGCGGCCAGGAAATCTCGCCGCCGGCGCCGATGAGGCCGCCGTCTATGGGCAGGCCGCCCTCGACCAGGAGGCGCATGGTGAGCGCCGCGGTGTGCCAGCCGCTGGCGGCGAGGCCGGCGAAGAAACTGGTCGTGGCCGCCGCCTCGTCGAGGTGGAAGGGCTGCGGGTCGAAGCGGGCGGCGAAGGCCTTGATGTCCTCCGCGGTGATCTCGAGGCTGGCGCTCTCGAAGCGCTGGCCCTCGTGGAAATCCTCAAGAAAAAGTCCAGGCTGGTTCATCGCTCTCCCCTTGCCACCGAATGTCTGCGGACTCGCGCGATCCGGGCGCGGGTGCAAGGGCAGGATTTTCGGGTCCGTCACGGCGGCGTCACGCTGGAGGAACGGCGGATCGGCAAGGCTCCGCCGTAAGACATCTTTAAGGAACCCGCCGCGTGCCGGTGCC
Source organism: uncultured Alphaproteobacteria bacterium (assembly GCA_963798385.1). Classification (GTDB taxonomy): domain Bacteria; phylum Pseudomonadota; class Alphaproteobacteria; order Rhodobacterales; family Rhodobacteraceae; genus Amaricoccus. The sequence goes on from CAWCTE010000001.1 coordinate 762,384, forward strand.
GTTCCAACCTGCGAGGAGGACGAGATGCCTATCTTTGCGATCGAGAAGACTACTGCCGAGGTCTGCCGCGAAAGGCGCGGCGGCCGGATCAGCGAGACGCGGGCCCTGGAGATCGACGGCGGCGGTGGCCGTAATCGGGCGCGGCTGATGTTCGGCGAGGGGCCGCACGGGCCGATGGTCGGCTATCTCACCCGCGCCGGATCGGCGGGCGTGACGCTGGTGGGGTGGCTGCCGGCGGCGGCGTTCGAGGAATTCCGCGATGCCCTGTCCTCCGGTGGCCAGCTCCAGATACATTACGAGACCCGGGACGGGGGTGTCGGCTATCTGCGGCGGCTCGGCGTCGGTCGGGACGGCGAACCGGTGGTGGTGGCGGCCTTCCTGCGGCCAGAGGGAGCGTCTCAGTGGCAAGGAACCCATGCCGCGGGCGCGATGCAGTCGTGACGCGGGCTCGCCCATCGTTCGCACGAGGGCTCGAGCCTCGGCTCCATCGTCGGATCAGTGGGTGAGCCTGACCGAGAGGTCTTTCAGTGCCAGCTGGTCGTCGTCGGACAGCCCTTGGACATTCGCAGTTGCGTCATGCAGTTCGGAGAAGATCGTCTCCAGTTCGGCGATTTCGGCGGCTTCAAAATCACGATCGGAGCGCGCGAAGCTGGCGATGCTGCGCGAGCCGTTGGCTAGCAGCGAGATCGTCACCCCGTTCATGATGCCGCAGTCCTTGGCGCGCTCCAGCACGCCGTGGCTGTCGATCTTCTCAAGATCACTCCAGCGCACCCAGCCGACATGGTTCATGCCCCAATGCACGGTTGGGTCAAGAACGATGAGCCCCAAAGCCGAATACTGATCCATCCAACGCTTCGGGTAGGACTGGAACATGTAGCGAGGCGTGGTGAAGCTGATGTGGAGCCCGATCGCGCAACCGGCCGGACTCCTCTGATCAAGATCGTGCAGCAACGCCCCGACACTTGTACGCCTCATCCGATCCATGGACTTGCTCGCGACGGTTGCGGGAACCATTCGTCCGCCGTACGGTTCCGTTCGCAGTCAGAGTAGAGTCGTATATGCGCGCGCAACAGTCCGAATCTGCAAAAGCCGCCGAGCTAAATGCCTTCGCTGGACTGCATTCGGGATGGCCGGCCACACTGGCGCCCGCTGGTTTCTACATTGCCGTCCGGGTGGGGTTCGCATTTCCTGTTTTCGAACAGAACTGCCTGCCAGAGGCCTGGGTAAGAGAGTACACCGTCAGCGGCCTCGGCGTCCACGATCCGGCCATGATTTGGGCCTATACGAATCAAGGCTACGCGAGAATGTGCGAACTCGCCTCCAAGGACAGTCAGGGTGTCCTCGAGATCGCCAAGTATCACGGCCTGAACTTCGGCGCAGCCGTCTGCTGCAGGGATTCGGAAGATGGCGGACGCAGCTTCGGATTCTTCTTCAGAGCCGATCGCGACTACGCCACGGAGGAACTCGAGCAGCTATACTCCTCGCTTTTCGCCATGCACTGCGCCTACGCCCGGCCGAGGAATCTCACAAAAGCCGAGTTGGAGACTCTGGGCCTGGTGAAAAACGGCCTCCTGATGAAAGAGATCGCGTCTGCGCTCGGTGTTTCCGAGAGCGCGGTCAAACAGCGGCTTCGCAACGCGAGACTGAAGCTGAATGCAAAAACAGGTTCGCAGGCCGCCGCCCGGGCGACGATGCTGGGCATGATCTGACCCGCGGGAAGCAATCCCGCCATTAACAAAACCGGTCGCACCAGCTTAGCTTCACTCTCCGCATAGGGGAGTGAGTTATGCATTATGTCACGTTCGGGTTCTTCGGCCAGCACAGGCACGGAGCCGCGTATCATCAGTATCTATGCCTTCGGAAGCGGTATTTCGTGGATGTCCTCGGCTGGGACATACCCCACGACGCGGAAGTCGAGTTCGATCAGTATGACAACCCCTGCGCACATTACGTGCTGGTCCTGCAGGATTCAGAGGTCATCGGCGGCGCGAGGATGATGCCGACCACAGCGTCGTGGGGGCGCTTCAGCTATATGCTGCGCGATGCGCTCCTGGGGGCAATCGACATCCCGCCGCACGTCGTCTCGGAGGAGATCGTGTCGAAGGAGACCTGGGAGTGCACCCGACTGGTTCTCTCTGCCGGTCTGAACACCCAGGCCGAACGCGCGCGATGCCTGTCGCTGATCCTCAGCGGATGCGGTGACATCCTGCAGGAGCATGGGGGAAGCGAGGTGATTTCTCTGTCTCCCGTTCTGCTTCTGCGTACCCTTCGTCAGCTCGGGTATCTGGCCCGCCGCGTCGGAGAACCCTACGTCGAGACCGACGGGCGGAAGTATGCGATGATCCGAACGCCTGCCCTCGCGACCGTCCACGACATCGCCGCATGAGAGCATTGGTGCCATCCGGCCGGCCCGCGCCTTGCGCCCAGGGTCTGTACAAACGGACAGGTTTCCTTGGATTGCGGGACCCGCAACACTCGCCTGATGAGGGAGTTGCGGTATGGTGGACATGCGGTTTGCGGCAGCATCGCGTGACGGTAGCGAAGCGGCTGCGCACGTCAGGTATTCGGAAGAGCTCACCCCGACCGACCAGATCGACGTCTACGTCGGGCAGAGGCTTCGCAAACGCAGGACGGAGCTTGGGATTAGCCAAGGCACCCTTGGGCGACACCTAGGGGTCACCTTCAGCCAGGTGCAGAAGTACGAAAAGGGGACCAATCGAATTGGGGCTGGGCGACTCTATCACATCGCGGCATTTCTCGGGGTTTCCACGCTCTATTTTTTCGAAGCGTTGGAGGGGGAACCTCCCGAGTTAAAAAGCGGAAGCATCTCCGATGTCGCTTCGGATGCGGCGAACATGCGGGATCTTGTGGCCAGAATATCCGACCCCAGCGCCCGGCAGGCCCTGCTCTCCCTGGCGTCTTCCATGGCCAGTGGCTGATCTCCAAGATCACGGATCCAAGGCTCTTGGCGTGGAACCTCGCTCATCATGGTCGTTGTCGGCGCTTGGGCCGACCAAGTCCCTGCGGGCCAGCCAGCGGGCGGCCAGCGACCAGACGAGCGCCCAGGCGGCGCCCGCGGTCCAGCCGGCGAGGACGTCGGTGGGCCAGTGGACGCCGAGATAGATCCGGCTGACGCCGATGGCGAAGGTGACGAGGATCGCCAGCACGAGAACGTAAATGCGCAGCGCCCGGGTCGGCTGGACGCTGGCGACGAGGGTGGCCAGCGTCAGGTAGGTGATGGCGGCCATCATCGAGTGGCCGGAGGGAAAGCTGGCGGTATAGACTTGCATGCCGTGGGGCACGAGGTCGGGGCGGGGCCGGTCGAAACCGTGCTTGGCCAGGGTGCTGAGGAGCTGGCCGCTGCCGACGGCGGCGAGCATCAGCCACATCGAGCGACGGTTGCCCTTCAGCCAGAGGAAGCCGGCGACTGCGAGGGTGATGAAGCCCAGCACGCCGATCCCGCCAAGGGCGGTGATGTCGCGGCCGAGTTCCTCCACCCAGCCGGGACCGAGTGGGTCTGCGGGGTCCGTCGGGCTGCGCAGCGCCAGGAGGATCGCGGTGTCGAAGGCGTGGGTCTCACCTTCCATCACCTCGTCGGCGAGCGCGATGAAGGCCCAGATGCAGGCCGCGACGATCAGCACCACCGAGAGAACGCCGATCTCGATTGTCTCGGATAGGCGCTGAACCGCGGTGCGGAGACGGTGGAACCCGGCGGGCATAGCTCAGTCGAGGACGAAGACGCGGGACGGGTGGAGGGAGCCGTCGCGCCAGGTGCCGACGGCGAGCGGCACGCCGTCGCGGCTGGCCCAGGCGGTGGCTCCTTCGGGGAGCGAAGGGGCGGGCAGCGGCATCGGATTGCCGTTCAGGAGGCGCGCAGCCGCCGGGGCAAGGCAGGGGAGCTCGGTGAGGCCGTCGAGGGCGGACTGGAGCGGCAGGAGCCGGGCGTCTAGGGCCGGGGTGCGGGCCTCGGCCTCGAGCGTCGGCCAGTCGAGCGCGGCGTCGAGGGTGAAGGGGCCGGACCAGAGGCGGCGGAGGCTGGCGACGTGGCCGAGGCAGCCGAGGCGCTGGCCGAGGTCGCGGGCGATCGAGCGGACATAGCCGCCCTTGCCGCAGGTCATCTCGAGGACGGCGGTGTCGCGGTCGGGGGTGTCGATGAGTTCGAGCCGCTCGACGTGCAGCGGGCGGGCGGCGAGATCGAGGGCTTCGCCGGCGCGGGCGAGCGCATAGGCGCGCTGGCCTTCGACCTTGACGGCGGAGACCTGCGGCGGGACCTGGAGAATGTCGCCGGTGAAGGCGGCGAGGGCAGCGCGGACGGCATCCGGGTCGGGGCGGGCGTCGGAGGTGGCGATCGGCTCGCCTTCGGCGTCGTCGGTGGTGGTGGCGGCGCCCCAGCGGACGGTGAAGCGATAGGCCTTGCGGGCGTCGGTGACGAAGGGGACGGTCTTGGTCGCCTCACCAAGCGCGATGGCGAGGAGGCCCGTGGCGGCGGGGTCGAGGGTGCCGGCGTGGCCGGCTTTGCGGGCGTCGAGCCCCCACTTCGCCTTGGCGACGGCACCGGCGGAGCTGATGCCGACAGGCTTGTCGAGGATCAGCCAGCCGTTGACCGGCCGGCCGCGGGCGCGGCGGGCCATGGGCTTCAGTCCTCGATGTCGCGGCGGACCGGGGTCGAGCGCAGGAGCGCGCGAGTACGGTCCATCTGGTCGAAGCGGGTATCGGCCTGGAAGGCGAGTTCGGGGGAAAAGCGCAGGTCGATGCGGTCGGTGACGAGGCGGCGCAGCTCCGCGCGGTTGCGGTCGAGCGCCTTGACCACCTGCGGGGTGTTGACCCCGCCGAGCGGCAGGACGAAGGCGGTGGCATGGCGCAGGTCCGGTGAGACGCGGACCTCGGCGACGGTGATCGACACCTGGCCGAGCTCGGGGTCGTGAACGTCGCCGCGGGCGAGGATCTCCGACAGCGCGCGGCGGATCACCTCGCCGACGCGCAGCTGGCGCTGGCCGGGAGTTCCGCCGGGGTGGGGTCTTGTCTTTGCCATCCGGGTCACATCCTATCGGCGCGGTGCGAAGTCAAGGGACGTAAGGACGATGGCGGACGACGTCGGGATCGCGGTGGTGGGGGCCTCCGGGCGAATGGGACGGATGTTGATCCGGGCGGTGGGCGAGACCCCGGGAGCGCGGCTTTCGGGCGTGACCGAGCGGCCGGGGCATCCGTGGATCGGCCGGGACGTGGGCGAAGCGCTGGGCGAGCCAGCGCTCGGGGTGGTCGTCGAGGACGATCCGCTGGAGGTCTTCGCGCGGAGCCAGGCGGCGCTCGACTTCACCGCGCCCGAGGCGACGATGCGGCATGCGGAACTGGCGGCGCAGGCGCGGCTCGTCCATGTCATCGGCACCACCGGGCTCGAGCGGGAGCAGCTCGAGCGGCTGGCGGCGGCGGCGCGCCATGCGGTGATCGTGCGGGCGGGCAACATGAGCGTCGGCGTCAACCTCCTGACGGTGATGGCGCGGCGGGTGGCGGCGGTGCTGGGGCCGGAGTATGACATCGAGATCATCGAGATGCACCACCGGGGGAAGGTCGACGCGCCCTCCGGGACGGCGCTGATGCTGGGCGAGGCCGCAGCGGCTGGGCGGCGGGTGAACCTCGCCGACGTAGCCGAGCGCGGGCGGGACGGGATCACCGGGGCGCGCGCCGAGGGCGCGGTCGGGTTCGCCAGCCTCCGCGGCGGCGACGTGGTGGGCGAGCACGAGGTGATCTTCGCCGGGCCGGGCGAACGGGTGGTGTTGAAGCACGTGGCGACCGACCGGATGCTGTTCGCGCGGGGGGCGCTCAGGGCGGCGATGTGGGGGCAGGACCGGGAGCCGGGGCTCTATGACATGATCGACGTGCTGGGGCTCCGGGACGCCGAGGCGGAGGTGCCGGACAGGTGAGGGTGTGTTACGGGGCGTGTTTCACGTGTGAAACACCAGCAAGCGTCTGACGTAAAAGGGATTAATCTCCAATAAAATTCGGTAAATGCGCGGCAGCCGTTCACCGAGCGTGCTGGTCGCGTCTGGCGTCCGGTCGTGGTTCTCTGGCTGTTGCGGTCATCGGCACCGCCGGCGAGGGGCGTTTGAACGGGTCCGCATCTTCGGTAGTCTCCGCCTCGTGAACGAGAGCGGGGGGAGGTGGCGGTGAGGATCGGGTTCATAGGTGCAGGGCATATCGCGGCGCCGATGGCGCGGTTTCTGGCTTCCCGCGGCCACGAGGTGACCGTGTCGCGGCGCAATGCGGAGGTCTCGTCGGCGTTGGCGGCCACGCACGGGATCAAGGTGGCCGAGAACCAGCAGGTGGTCGACGCGACCGAGACGGTGTTTCTCAGCCTTCGGCCGCAGATTGCCGCCGGGATCGTCGAGGCGCTGCGTTTTCGGCCCCAGCAGCGGATCGTCTCGGTGATGGCGGGGATCGGCCTCGGCGAGCTCGGCCGGCTTTGTGCGCCGGCCACGGACATCGTGTCGACGATCCCGCTCGGGTTTCTGGAGCGAGGCGGCTGCCCGCTCGCGGCCTGTCCCACGGCGGGCGTCCTGGCCGAGCTCTTCGAACCGGAGAACCCGGTGGTCGCCGTCCCGGACGAGGCGGGGCTGAACGCGCATTTCGCGATCTGTGCCCTGGTGCCGGGGTTCCTCGACATGATGGAAAGCGCCGCCGGCTGGCTGGGACAAAGGACAGGGGACCCGGGCAAGGCGGAGTTCTACACCACCGAGCTTGTCTCAGGTTTCCTGGCGGCGATGGGGCGCCGGGAGGGCGGGTTGTCCCACGAGCGCGATGCGCTGGCGACCGAGGGGACGATCAGCCTGCAGATGACGACCGGCCTCCGGGAGCGTGGGGTGCATGACGCGCTGCGAGACGCTCTCGACGCGATAGAGGCGCGGCTCGGGGGCGGCTGACCCGCGCGTTCAGGCGACCAGGCGCAGGAAGAAGATGGCGCTCATGCCGAAGCCGATGGCGGCGATGATGCCGCGGACGAGGGGCTGCGGTAGGGCGCGGGCGAGGGGGGCGCCGGCGTAGCCGCCGAGGGTGGTGGCGACCATCATCAGCAGGGCCTCGCGCCAGTGGACGAGGCCGGCGACGGCGAAGATCGCGGTGGAGATCGAGGCCAGTGCGAAGGAGGTGGCGGTCTTGAGGCCGTTCATGCGGTGGATGTGGGTCATGCCCCAGAGGGCGAAGAGGGCGAGGAGGATGATGCCGAGGCCGCCGTTGAAGTAGCCGCCGTAGACGCAAACGGCGAAGAGGCTGCCGGCGCCTTGCGGCTTCAGGGCGACCCGGTGGGTGGCGGCGTAGCTGCGGACGCGGTCGCCGAAGAGAAAGGCGAGTGTCGCGGTGAAGAGAAGGAAGGGGACGAGGGCGGAGAAGGCCTCGTTGGAGGAGACAAGCAGCAGGAGCGAGCCGACGAGGCCGCCGGCGAGGGTGATGCCGAGGAGGCGCAGGAGCTCGGGGCCGGAGAAGGCGGCGAGCTCGTGGCGGAAGCCGAGGGCGCCGGCTAGGTAGCCGGGAAAGGCGGCGACGGTGCTGGTGGCGTTGGCGGCGACCGGGGGGATGCCGGCGAAGACCAGGGCCGGAAAGGTGAGGAAGGTGCCGCCGCCGGCGATGGTGTTGAGGATGCCGGCACCGAAGGCGGCCGCGACGAGGACGAAGGTCTCGAACATCTGGAAGTCACCTCGGCGTCGCGGCGGGGGCTCGATAGCGGCCGGGGGCGGGGTTGTCGAGGCGGGGCGCGGCGCGCCGGGGTGCGCAAGTTGCGCAGAGGGGTTAAGTCACTGATATGAATAGATATTTGTCTCGGCGTTAACGAGTCGCGCAAACTTCGTTAAGGACGCAAGTCGAAATCAGGTGGAAAGCGTTAACGCGCGGCGTTGCTACTCAAGCTTTTCGGGAGACGGTCAGGTCGCCAGACAGTAACGCCCCGCTTTCGCCGGAGGTCGGGTGCGCGCGCCGGCGCAGGCCCGGATCCGCTTCCGGGTCGGTGATCTGCCTGATGGCGTCGTCGACGCTCGGCGCGTAGCGGACGAGCGGCTTCTTCAAGCCGTGGGTGAGGAAGACCCGGCGGATGTCGCGGCTGGCGCCGGTCAGCCACAGCTTCACCCCGCGCTTGTGCGCCTTGTGGGCGAGGCCCTCGATCATGTTCGCGCCCGTCGAGTCGAGGAAGGGAACCGAGGCGAAGTCGACGACCAGGGCCTTGTGGCTGTCCTGGATGCGGTCGAGGACCGAGCCGATGGAGGCGGTGGCGCCGAAGAACAGCGCCCCGGTGATCCGGTAGACGACGACGTCGGGGCTGGCCGCCAGCGCCTCGTCGTAGTCGCCGCGCGGCCTCGCGCTGTCGGCCTCGTCGCGGGCCACGAAGGGCGTGTCGGTGGCCACGGCCGTCGCGCGGCTCATGCGCTGGATGAAGAGCACCGAGCCGAGGGCGAATCCGACGACGATGGCCTCGGTGAGGTCGCGGAAGATCGTGAGGAAGAAGGTGGCGCCGAGGACGGTCGCCTCGCCCCAGCCGGAGCGGAGCAGGATGGCGATGGCGGGTTTCTCGATCATGTTCCAGGCGACGACCGCCAGGACCCCGGCCAGCGCGGAGAGCGGGATGTAGGCGGCGAGCGGTGCCGCGACCAGCATGAAGAGCAGCAGGAAGACCGCGTGCAGCATGCCCGCGACCGGCCCGTGGGCGCCCGACCGCACGTTGGTGGCGGTGCGCGCGATCGTCCCGGTCACGCAGAACCCGCCGAAGAGCGATGCGCCGACGTTGGCGGCGCCCTGGGCCACGAGTTCGCAGTTCGAGCGGTGGCGGCGCCCGGTCATGCCGTCGGCGACGACGGCGGACAGCAGCGACTCGATGGCGCCGAGCAGGGTGAAGGACAGCGCCGACGGCAGGACGGCGACGATCCGGCCCGCGGCGAGGTCGGGCAGCTTCGGGGCCGGCATGGTCGACGGGATGCCGCCGAACTGCGTGCCGATGGTCTCGACCGGCAGGTGCAGCAGCGCCGCCGCCGCGGCCGCGACGCCGACGGCGATCAGCATGCCGGGCCAGTGCGGGCGCAGCCGGCGCAAGAGCAGGATGAGCGCCACGACCCCGAGCGCGACCAGGAGCGCCGCGGGCGTCAGGGTGGCGCGCGCCGCCCAGAGGGCGGGGATCTTCTCGAGGAGCGCGCCCGGTTCCTGGGCGAGGGACAGCCCGAGCAGGCTCTTGATCTGGCTTGCGAAGATGATCACGGCGATGCCGGCGGTGAAGCCGACGGTCACCGGGAACGGGATGAACTTGACGAAGGTGCCGAGTCGGAGAAATCCCGCGGCGGCCAGCATGAGTCCCGACAAGAACGTGGCGAGGATCAGGCCGTCCATGCCGTGCTGGGCAACGGTCGCGGCGACCAGCACGATGAAGGCGCCGGCGGGCCCGCCGATCTGGAAGCGCGATCCGCCGAGCAGCGAGACCAGAAAGCCCCCGACGATGGCGGTGTGGATCCCTTGCGCCGGCGTCGCCCCCGAGGCGATGGCGATCGCCATCGACAGCGGCAGCGCGACGATGGCGACGGTCAGCCCGGCGACGGCGTCCGCGCGCAGCTGCGGCAGGCGGTAGCCTTCGCGCAGGACGGTGACGAGCTTCGGCGTGTAGAGCTCGGCGAAGCCTGGCGTCGGGGCCTGTCTGTGGATCGTGGTCTTCATGTGCGGGCGGCACTCTTGCGGGAGTGGGTGGGGATCGTCGGCTAGTCGTCGGCGACCGCCGGGGGTGGCGAGTCGAGACCGGCTGCGGGGGGCGGGGATTTGAGCCTGACGCCACGGCCGCCGGTGCCGCTCACGGCTCCTTCGCCGATCAGCTCGATCCCGGCGAGGTCCAGAGCCTCGACCACCTTGGTCAGGCTGTCGACGATGCCGCGGACGTTGCCGGCGCTCGCTTCCATGCGCTGGATGGTCGGCACCGACAGGCCGGAGAGCTCGGCCAGGGTCTTCTGGTCGATCCCGAGAAGGGCGCGGGCGGCACGCATCTGGGCGGAGGTGATCACGGTGCAGGCCTGAAATTGGATTGTTAGCGCTTAGAGCATCAGAAAAGATATGTCAAACATCACCGCGTTCACGGCCCGGATCCGCCGGTGTGCGCGCGCTTGTTTTCGCAGGCGTTTCGACGTATGGCCGCTCGCGGTAGAGTTACCGTGCCTGATTTGCTGTTCGCTCTCGGTCCGACGTTCGATGCCGGCCGACCCTACCCGAGCCGCCGCATGCTGCGGGCGGGCGTTGCCAAGGAGACGACGAATGGCGACAGGAACCGTGAAATGGTACAACGCGACGAAGGGCTACGGCTTCGTCCAGCCGGACGGTGGCGGCAAGGACGTGTTCCTGCACGTCTCGGCGCTGGAGCGGGCCGGGATCACCTCGCTGCCCGACGGCCAGAAGATCACCTACGAGCTCGAGAACGGCCGTGACGGCCGGGCCTCCGCGGGGTCGATCGCGCTGGCGGGCTGACGATACCGGGCGCGCCAGCGCCCGCGCGCCCGGTTGCCCCGCGGGGCAGCCGGGCTTTTTGTTGACCGGGACGGGAAGAATGCCTGGAGATGCCGCCGCCACCGGCCGGGCCGCCTGGCTGGACCGCAGGACGCCGCCACACGTGCTGACGCTGGTGCTGCTGGCGGGCGTCTCGGCGCTCAACATGAACATGGTGCTGCCGTCGCTGCCGAGCCTCGCGGCGCATTACGACGCCGAGTACGGCGTGGTGGCGCTGGCGGTCTCGGCATATCTGGGGCTGACCGCGGTGCTGCAGCTGGTGCTCGGGCCGCTGTCGGACCGGTTCGGGCGGCGGCCGGTGATCCTCGGCTGCTTCGCGGTGTTCCTGGCGGCGACGGCGGGGTGCATCGTGGCGCCGAGCGTCGAGAGCTTTCTCGCCTTCCGGCTGCTGCAGTCGGCGGTCGTGGCCGGGATCGCGCTCAGCCGGGCGATCGTGCGCGACATGGTGCCGACGGAGCAGGCGGCGAGCCTGATCGGCTACGTCACCATGGGCATGTCGCTGATGCCGATGATCGGGCCGGTGATCGGCGGGTTCCTCGACGAGGCCTTCGGCTGGCAGGCGGTCTTCGGCTTCACGCTGGCGGTGGGCGCGGCGGTGCTGGCGGTGGTCTGGGCGGACCTCGGGGAGACCAACCGCACGCCCTCGGCAAGCTTCGCGGCGCAGCTCCGCGCCTATCCCGAGCTCTTCCGGTCGCGGCGGTTCTGGGGCTACTCGGCCAGCGTGGCGTTGGCGTCGGGCACGTTCTTCGCGTTCCTGGGCGGCGGGCCGTGGGTGGCGAGCACGCTCCTGGGGATGAGCCCGGCCGATCTCGGCATCCATTTCGCCTTCATCGCGCTGGGCTACATGGTGGGCAACTTCGGCTCCGGGCGCTTTGCCGGGCGGGTGGGGCTGGAGGGGATGATGCTCGCCGGCGGGGTCGTGACCACGGCGGGGGTCCTGCTGGGGATGGCGGTCTTCGCCTCGGGGCATGCGACGCCGTTCAGCTTCTTCGCGGCGATGCTGGTGGTGGGGCTGGGCAATGGCCTGGTGCTGCCGAGCGCCAATGCCGGGATGGTGTCGGTGCGGCCGGAGCTGGCCGGCTCGGCGTCGGGGATCGGCGGGGCGCTGCAGATCGGCTCCGGGGCGGTGCTGGCGGCGCTGGCGGGGGCGGTGCTGAGCCCGGCGACCGGGGTCTGGCCGCTCCTCGGGATCATGCTGGCGAGTTCCGCCCTCGGCGTCGTCTCGACGCTCGACGTCATGCGGCTGGTGCGGCGCCATGGCGGCTGAGGCCGGTGCCGGCGGGGTGTCGGAGAACGTCCGGGCGGCGGGGTTCATGCTGGTCTCGATGATGGGCTTCTCCAGCAACGACGCGATGATGAAGAGCCTCGCGGGCGAGCTTTCGCTGTTCCAGGCGGTGTTCCTGCGCGGGCTGATCGCCAGCGTGCTGATCGGCGGGCTGGCGTGGTCGCAGGGCCTGTCGGGGTGGCGGCCGGCGCGGCGCGACGTCCGGCTGATCGGGCTGCGCACGTTTGCCGAGATCTGCGGGACGGCCTGCTTCCTGACGGCGCTCTTTCACATGCCGATCGCCAATGCCAGCGCCATCCTGCAGAGCGTGCCGCTGGCGGTGACGCTGGCGGCGGCGCTGTTCTTCGGCGAGGCGGTGGGCTGGCGGCGCTATCTCGCCATCGGCATCGGCTTTCTCGGCGTCGTCATCATCGTCCGGCCGGGGTCGGAGGGGTTCACGATCTATGCGCTCTGGGCGGTGCTTGCGGTGGTGTTCATCGTGATGCGCGACCTGAGCTCGCGGCGGATGTCGCCGGGGTCGCCGGCGGTGGCGGTGATCTTCGTCACCACCCTGGCGCTGACCGCCGCGGGCGGCCTGGCGACGCTCTTCGGGGAGTGGCGGCCGGTCGGGATGCATCATCTCGCGGTGCTGCTGGTGGCGGCGGTGTGCATGCTGGTGGCCTACGTCTTCGCGTTCTTCGCCATGCGGCTCGGGGACATCGGCTTCGTGCAGCCGTTCCGGTACTCGCTGCTGCTCTGGGCGATCGTGCTCGGGATCCTGATCTTCGGGGAGTGGCCGGACGTCTGGATGCTGCTCGGCAGCGCCATCGTGGTGGCGACCGGGCTCTTCACCTTCTATCGGGAGCGGGCCCTCGGCAGGGCGCATCGCGGCTGAGGCCCGACGCGTCCGGGTTTCCTCTGGTCAAGCGGGGGCGGGACATGTTCCGGTGCGGTGAATGACTGAGGCTGGGGAGGGGACGATGCGCGTTGCCTGCATCGGGGAGTGCATGGTGGAGCTGACGCTGCCGGCCGCGGACGGGTCGGGGAGCCGGGTGGCCTTCGCCGGGGATACCTTCAACGCGGCGGTCTACCTGAAGCGGTCGGCGCCGGACTTCGACGTCGCCTACGTGACGGCGCTGGGGACCGATCCTTTGTCGGAGCGGATGCTGGCGGCGTTCGCGGCCGAGGGGCTGGAGACGGACCTGATCGAGCGGCGGGCGGACAGGGTGCCGGGGCTCTACGCGATCAGTCTCGACGCCACGGGGGAGCGGAGCTTCACCTACTGGCGGGACAGTTCGGCGGCGCGGACGCTGTTCCTGCCGCCGGCGGCGGTGACGCCGGAGCGGCTGGCCGGGTTCGACGCGGTCTATCTGTCGGGGATCACCCTGGCGGTGCTGGCGCAGGCGGCGCGGGCGGCGCTGGCCGGGTTCCTGGCAGGGTACCGGGCGGCAGGGGGGATGGTGGCCTTCGACTCGAACTACCGGCCGCGGCTCTGGCCGGACGTGGAGACGGCGCGGCGGGAAATCGGGGCGTACTGGGCGCTGACCGATATCGGCCTGCCGTCCGTCGACGACGAGATGGCGCTTTACGGCGACGACGGCGAGGCAGCGGTGATGGCGCGGCTGGCGGCGGCTGGCGTCCGGCGGGGGGCTTTGAAGCGGGGGGCCGGGGGGCCGCTGCCGCTGGGGCCTTGCGGGACGCTGCCGGCGTTCCCGCCGGCGGCCCGGGTGGTGGACACGACGGCGGCGGGGGACAGCTTCAACGGGGCGTACCTCGCGGCCGCGCTGGGCGGGGCGCCGGAGGCGGAATGCCTGGCGGCCGGGCATGCGATGGCGTCGGAGGTGATCGGGCATCCGGGGGCTGTCATGCCGCGGCGGTGACGTGTGAACAGCGGGGGTGTTCACGCGTGAACGCATTGAAATTAAAGGGATTAATCTTCAATAAAATTCGGTTAAGTGCGGTCTCGTGCGCTCACTGACCGGCGAAGGCGGAGGGGGTAGATCGTGCCGTTCGGCCTCGCTGCGACGTCGACGCCATCGACGGGACCGGGGCGTTCGGTCAAACCGTGCGGGCGAACGGCAGGGGACGCCGGGCTGTCGCGTCGATCCGGCAAATGCGGACCTGGGGCGTGTGTCCATGGAACCCGCGCGTCGGCTATGCGCCAGAAGCGGTCGTCGAACGCAAAGGGCGGGAAGCCGTCGTTCGGAGCTCGACCACCGTGGCCAAGGTTCGCGCCAAGAAGCGGACATTTGGCGCCCGGTCACTTGTGTCTGAGGACAAAGGTGCCTTGGCGCCTCGGATACATGCATCCGGATTCTCGGCCAATACTGCTGACGCCGAGACGGGTCTCTTTCATGCTGGGCCTTGCCCGCGGGGCCTATGATCGGGCGTAGCGGACGAAGGCGAAGCGGCGGCCGTCCGGGGACCAGTTGGGCACATTGATCGAGCCCTGACCGCCGAAGATCGCGGAGACCGTGCGGACGTTGCCGCCGTTGGCATCTATCAGGCGGAGCTCGACCTCGTGGTCGCGCGGATGGCCGTCGACGCCGTTCTCATAGGCGAGGTAGAGCACGCAGGAGCCGTCCGGCGAGGGGTGCGGGAACCAATTTACGCGTTCATCGTCAGTCATCTGCTGCAGCGCGGTGCCGTCGGGGTGCATGCGCCAGATCTGCATGCTGCCGGAGCGGGTGGAGTTGAACCAGATCCAGCGGCCGTCCGGTGAGTAGTCCGGGCCGTCGCTGGCGCCGGCGCCGTCGGTGAGGCGGGTCTCGGCGCCGCCCTCGACGGGGATGGTGTAGATGTCCCAGTCGCCGCCGCGTTCGGCGCAGTAGGCCAGCGTGGACCCGTCCGGTGACCAGCCGTGCCAGTAGGAGGGACGGTTTGCGGTCACACGGCGGGGCGCGCCACCGGCGATGGGGAGGACGTAGATGCAGGAGGCGGGATCTTCGGTCTGGTCGCTGATGACGATCGAGCGGCCATCGGGCGAGATGCCGTGGTCGTTGTTGCACCTGACGGCGAAGCCGGTGTCGATCTCGGCGAGGTCGGGCGTGCCTTCGAGGTCGACGCGGTAGAGGCGGCCGTCGCCGTTGACGATGAGGAACGTTCCGTCCGGGGACCAGTTCGGCGCCTCGATCAGGCGGTCGGTCTGCAGGACGGTCTCTGTCTCGCCCGAGGCGAGGTCGTGGATTTCGAGCGAGGACTTCATGGTGACTCCAGTCAGGCTTCGGTTAGGCCGAGCTTCTGCCAGTAGCGGATCGAGCGTTCGGCGAAGCGGCGCCAGTCGGCGGGGTTGTCGTGCTCGGCGACGAGATGGTCGGCGGGGGTGCTGGCGAAGAGCGGTGCCAGCGACGGCCAGTCGATCACGCCGTCGCCGGTGGGGGTCCAGCCGTCTTCCTCGGTCGTGCCGGGGACGGCGGTGTCCTTCATCTGGATCGCCACGATGCGGCTGGCGTAGCGTTCGAGCTCCGCCTTCGGGTCGGCGCCGCCGCGGACGATCCAGGCGAAGTCGACCTCGAAGAACACCTTGTTGCCGCCGGCGGCGAAGATGTGGTCGATGGGGCGGGTGCCGTCGGGCAGCGGCCGGTACTCGAAGTCGTGGTTGTGCCAGGCGACCTTGAGGCCGTGCGGCGCGGCGGCCTCGGCGCCGCGGGCGAGGTCCTCGCCGAGACGGCGCCAGAAGTCCGGCGTGGCCTCGCGCTCTTCGGGCGGGACGAAGGGCGGGATCATCAGGGTCGCGCCGAGCGTCTGGGCGATCTCGATGTAGCGCGCGGGTTCGTCGCGCAGGCCCTGGAGCGGCATGTGAAAGCCGAAGCAGGCGAGGCCGTTGTCGTCGAGGGCGCGGCGGAACGCCGCCGGGTCGGCCTCGTAGGCCGGCAGCCAGGGCTCGATGGCATCGTAGCCCATGGCCTTGAGGTCCGGGAACTGTGCCTCGAGCGGCGGGAAGTTGCGCGACGAATAGAGCTGGTAGGCGGTCTTAAAGGTCATCGTACCCCTGTTTCGCCGCACGTGCGCACAGTGCGCTGGCAGGCTAAGTGGTTGTTATGGATATAGAAGGTGGGTCGCGTTAACCCGAATGAACGTTTGCAGACGCGGGCTCAGGGCTGCGGTTCCTTGTCCTTGTCGAACTCCAGCAGCTCCACCATCACGCCGAGATCCTTGACGGTGTCGTAATAGGCGTAGCGGCCGTGGCCGCCGTCGAACTCGCCGCGCTGTAGCAGCCGGTGGCCCTTGTCTTCGAGGTAGGCGTTGCGCCGGGTCAGGTTGCGCGTGCGGAAGGCAATGTGGTGGCAGCCGGGGCCTTTGGCTTCGAGCAGGTCGCGCCAGGCGCTCTTTTCCGGGCCGGGCTGCAGGAACTCGACGTCGATGTTGCCGAACTCGAACATGCGGATGGTGCAGCCGACGCGGGCGGGCTGGCCCTCGTAGATCGCCTGCGCCTCGTCCGGATCGGCGGCGCGGCCCTCGGTGGGCATCGGCTTGCCGGTCAGGTCGGCGAACCAGCGGGCGGATTTCTCCGCGTCGTCGGTGACGAAGCAAATCTGCATCACCGCGTCTTCGTCAAGGAGGCGCGTGTCCATGGGAATCTCCGAAGGATGGAGGGCGGCCCGGCCAGCGGGCCGCCCGGAAGTCAGTTGAGGATGTAGTCGTAGTTGCTCTTCATCTGCTCGATCGCTTCGTCGGGGGTCATCGCCGGATCGCTCCAGAAGTTGAACACGACGTCCCAGATCGAGCTCTGCCAGTCGGCATCGACGAGGTTGTGCGGGCTCGGAACCTGGGCCGGCTCGGACAGCATGTGCAGAACCTCGACCGAACAGGCGTCGAGGCTGCCCTCGGGGGCGTCGAGCCGAACCGGAGTCGATCCCTTGACCGCGGCGAAGTCCGCCTGGATCTGCGGGTCGAGCACCACCGATGCGAAGTCGAGCTCGGCCTTGTCCTTGGCCTCGCTCTGGTTGCCGAGCAGGCCCCAGGAGTCGACGGTGACGACGATCGCCTCGGCGCCGGGGATCTTGATGCAACCGAAGTCCTTGCCGGCCTCCTTGCCGGCCGCCTTCCACTCGCCCTTCATCCAGTCGCCGTGGATCTGCATCAGCGCCTTGCCGGTGATCACCGTGTTGGTGGTGAGGTTCCAGTCGCGGTTGATCGAGCCCTCGTCGGTGGCCTGCTGGAACCTGCGGAGCCACTCGAGCGTGGTGCGCATCTCCGGGCTGTCGATCGCCTCCGGGTCGGGCTCGGGGCCGTAGATCTTCATGAAGAAGTCGACCCCGCCGGTGGTCGCGGCCAGGGTGTGCATCAGGTAGCCCACCTGCCACTGCTGGCCACCGAGGGCGAGCGGGATGTAGCCGGCCTCGCGGACCTTGTCGAAGTCGGCGAACATCGCGTCGAGCGAGTCCCAGGCGTCGGGATCGACGCCGGCGGCCGCGGCGACCTCCTTGTTGTAGTAGACCATGCCGTCGATGTGGATCGCGGTCGGGATCTTCATGATCTCGCCGTCGATGGTGATCGCCTTCATCACCGCGTCGGGCAGATGCTCGGCGTAGCCCTGCTCGGCGTAGAACTCCGTCAACGGCCGGGCGAGCCCCATCCCCTCGAGGTCGCGGTAGAAGCCCGGGCTCGATTCGAGAAAGACGTTGGGCGGGTTGCCGCCCGTGACCAGGCTCAGGAGGTTCACGTTGGACCCGGTGTCGTGCGGGATCGCCACGTCGGTCCAGGTGTCGCCCTTGGCCTCGAGGCCCTTCTTGAGGACGTTGAGCGCCCCGACCTCGGCCTCGGACGACCAGTTGTGATAGACGATGAGGTCTTCGGCGTTGGCCGCGAACGCGGTGGTGGCGAGCAGCGCGGCCGTCAGACCGGCCAGTGGATTATGCAGCATCCTGGTTCCTCCCTTTGAGATGCGTCACATGCGTTGCCCGGAACGGGCGTCGAACACGTTGGCCTTGCCCCGCGGAAAGCCGACCTTGACGGTCTGCCCCGCGGCGAGGTCGGCGGCCCGCTCGGGCTCGACCCGAAGCGAGAGCATGCCATCCTCGAAGTTCAGGTAACCGGTGGCGTCCGAGCCGGTGCGCTCGGTGTAGCGGACCGGCAGGTCGAAGACCGCCGCGGCGCCGTCGCGGGCGGCGTTCGGCGCGCCGAAGTGCTCTGGGCGCATGCCGATGATGACCTCCGCGCCCTCCTCGGGCCGGGACCCGAAGGAATAGCCGTCGAGGTCGAAGCGGATGCCGGAAGAGAAGATCCCCTGCACGCCGCCGTCGGACTTGGCGATGCGGGCGCGCTTGAGGTTCATCGCCGGCGCGCCGATGAAGCCGGCGACGAAGAGGTTGGCCGGGCGCTCGTAGATCTCGTCCGGGCTGCCGAACTGCTGGATCACCCCGCCGTTCATCACCGCGATCTTGGTCGCCATGGTCATCGCCTCGATCTGGTCGTGGGTGACGTAGACGACGGTGGGCTTCAGCTCCTCGTGCAGCCGCTTGACCTCGAGACGCATTTCGGTCCGCAGCTTGGCGTCGAGGTTCGACAGCGGCTCGTCGAACAGCAGCACCTCGGCGTGCTTGACCAAAGCCCGGCCGATGGCGACGCGCTGGCGCTGGCCGCCGGAGAGCTGCGACGGCTTGCGCTCGAGCAGCGGCTCGAGTTGCAGGAGCTTGGCGGCCCAGTCGATGCGGCGCTCGATCTCGGTCCGGTCGAGCCTGGCGGCGGAGAGGCCGAAGCGCAGGTTTCCGCGCACCGACTTGGTGGGGTAGAGCGCGTAGGACTGGAACACCATCGCGAGGCCGCGGTCCTTGGGATCGACGTCGGTGACGTCGCGCTCGCCGATCATGATGCGGCCGTCGGTGACTTCGGCAAGGCCGGCGAGCAGGTTCAGGAGCGTGGTCTTGCCGCAGCCGGACGGCCCGAGCAGCACCAGGAAGTCGCCGTCGTCGATCGCGAGGTTGAGGTCGTCGAGGATCGTCACGCTGCCGTAGCTCTTGACGATGTGTTCGAAGCTGACACGGGGCATGGTTTCCTCCCTTATCCCTTGACGGCGCCGGCGGTGATGCCCGCGACGAAGAACTTGCCGAGCACGAAGTAGATGACGAGCGGCGGAATGGCGGTGAGCAGCGCCGCGGCCATGTCGACGTTGTAGGAAGCGGTGCCGGTGGAGACCGTCACCATGTTGGCGAGGTTCACCGTCATCGGCTGGGTGCCGAGGCCGCCAAAGGTCACACCGATCAGGTAGTCGTTCCAGATCGAGGTGATCTGCAGGATCAGCACCACGATCAGGATGTTTCCCGACATCGGCAGGATGATCTCGCCGAAGATCCGCCAGAAGGAGCCGGAGTCCATGATCGCGGCCTTCATCAGGTCCTGGGGGATGTCCTTGTAGAAGTTGCGGAAGATCAGGGTCAGCACCGGCATGGCGAGGACTGCGTGCACCACCGCGATGCCCCAGAGCGTGCCGTAGATCCCCATGTTGCGGGTGATGGCGATCAGCGGGAACATGATGATCTGGAACGGCACGAAGGCGCAGAGGAAGAGCACGAACAGGAAGGCGCCCGCCCACTTCACCTCCCAGAGCGCCAGCGCGTAGCCGGTGACGATCGAAAGGGCGATGGAGAGCGCCAGCGACGGGAAGAGGATCAGCACCGAGTTCCAGAAGCCGACCTTGAGCCCCTCGCAGGTGATGCCCGAGCAGGCCTCGTTCCAAGCGTAGTTCCAGGCCTCGAAGTTCAGCGCCTGCGGCAGGGCGAAGATCGCGCCGAGACGGATCTCGTCCATGGTCTTGAGCGAGGTGGTCAGCACCACGTAGAGCGGCACGCAGAAGAACAGCGCGCACATCGCGAGGAAGGCGATGATCGCGATCGAGCGGCCGGTGATGCGCTTCTTCTTGCGCGGAAAGTAGGGGCGGCTGCGCGGGGCGAGGGTGGCGCCGAGTGCGTCTTCGGCGACGGTGAGGTCGGTCATTTCGCGGCTCCCTTGGCTCGCTGCTGCCAGGCCATCAGGCCGGCGAGGGGCAGGAAGACCGCGGCGGTGATCAGCAGCATCATCACGGCGGCGGCGGAGGCGTAGCCGAGGTTCTGCTTCTGCGAGAGCGCGTTGATGGTGAAGTAGGCCGGTACCCAGGTGGACTGCCCGGGGCCACCGTTGGTCATGGCGACGACGATGTCGTAGGCCTTGATGACGCCGAGCGAGAGCAGGATGGCGCAGGTCAGGAAGGTGAACTTCATCATCGGGATGATGATCTCGACGTAGAGCCGCCAGACGCCGACGCCGTCGAGCCGGGCCGCGCTCCAGATCTCGCCGTTGATGCCCTTCAGGCCGGCGATCATCAGCGCCATGTAGAAGCCCGAGGACTGCCAGATCGAGGCGAGGATGATCGCGTACATCGCGGTCTGCGGGTCGGCGAGCCAGTTGAAATGGGCGCCGGTGAAGCCGAGCCCGTGCAGGAAGTTCTCGAGCCCGAGGTCCGGGTTCAGGATCCAGCGCCAGGCGACGCCGGTGACGATCAGCGACACCGCGAGCGGATAGAGGAAGACGGTACGAAAGAGGCTCTCGCCCCGTCGCTCTCGGTCGATCATCGCCGCGAGGATGAAGCCGAAGACGATGGCCAGCGTGCTGCCGATGCCCAGGACGATCAGGTTCTTGAGCGAGATCGCCCAGCCGGCGTCCTGGAACAGACGCTCGTACTGGCGGAGCCAGTCCGACCAGTCGATGCCGTATTCCGGCACGCGCCGGCTGCGGGTGAACGACAGGTAGATCGTCCAGAAGATCGAGCCGATGAACGCGACAAGGGTCACGATGACGGCCGGTGTCAGCGCGATTTGCGGACTGATCCGCGTCCAGCGTAGGGCCATGACTTCCTCCCGGCCTGATGCAACTTGCGAGGTTGCTCGAGCACTTGTATTATCGTTAATATAAGCGTAATCGGGAAAGCGCGTCAATCATTTTCTCGGCCTCGGGGCGGGCCAAGTGATCGCGAGGGTCACGGCCGACGCAGCCGACGCCCGGTGCGAAGGAGGAGGAATCAATGTCGTTTCAGACGATTATGCCGCGGCTGGGGTTCGGGACCTACGGTCGCACCGGGCCTGACGGCGTCGCCGCGATGCTGTCGGCGCTGGAGGTCGGCTATCGCCACCTGGATACGGCGCAGAGCTACGGAACCGAGCGCGGGGTGGGAGAAGCAATTCGTCGATCAGGTCTGGAGCGGGACGCGGTGTTCGTGACCACCAAGATCGCCACCGGCAATCTCGGCGCCGGTGCGCTGATCCCCTCGTTGAAACGCAGCCTGGAAGAGCTCGGACTCGATCAGGTCGACCTGACCCTGATCCATTGGCCGGCGCCGAACGGGAAGATTCCACTGCGGGTGTATGTCGAGCAACTCGCCGAGGCGAAGGAGAATGGCCTGACGCGGTGGATCGGTGTCTCGAATTTCACGATTGCTCTCATAGAGGAAGCGCGCCGGCTGTTGGGCGACGGACAGATCGCGACCAATCAGATCGAACTCAACCCGCTGTTTCGCAATAAGAAACTGGCAGATCACTGCGCGGCGGCCGGGATCCTCGTGACGTGCTACCAACCAGTCGCCCAAGGCCGGCTCGGCGCCGATCCGACCCTGCGGCGCATTGCCGGCCGTCATGGTGCGACGCCCGAGCAGGTCGGCTTGGCCTTCGAACTCGCCAACGGCTACGCCGCAATCCCGACTTCCGGCAATCCCGATCGGATTCGCGCCAACCTTGATTGCCGACGGATAGTACTGTCCCAGGCCGAGATCGGGGAGATCGAGACGCTCAATCGAGGCGTGCGGTCGATCGACCCAGATTGGGGGCCTGCTTGGGATTGAGACGAGCCATCAATGTTGCCCGAGCGTCAGCGACGGCGTATTAACGTTCACTAACTTCAGGAAGGACCGGATATGCAGACGAACCTTCCCATCCCGCTCCGCCTCAGCACGAGTCGCGAACAATGAACGGCGGCCCGCGGCTGAAGGACATCGCCGCGCGCACCGGTGTCTCGGTCAACACGGTCTCGCTTGCGCTGCGCGGAAGTCCGCGCATTGCCGAGGAGACCCGTCGGCGGGTGCAGGAGGCGGCAGCGGCCCTTGACTATCTGCCCAATCAGATCGCCAAGTCGCTGGTGAGCCGGCACACGATGACGGTCGGCCTCGTCCTGACCGACATCACCAATCCCGTCCTGACCCAGGTTGCGAAGGCCGTGGAAGCCGAGCTTTCGGCCCGCGGCTATGTCACGCTTTTCGCCGCCTCCAACAATGATGCCGCGGAGGAGGTGCGTGCATTGGAGACGTTCAGAGCCCGCCGCGTGGACGGTATGCTCATCTATCCGCGGAGCCATGGCCGCCTCGAGCATGTCCGGCGGTTGCGTGAGAACGGCCTGCCGGTGGTCGTGCTTGTCGGCGATCATGACGCCGGCGTCGATGCGGTCTGCGTCGACGAACGACGCGGTGCCTACAAGGCGACTCGGCACCTGCTCGACATCGGCCACCGCCGCATCGGGCTGATCGACAGTTCGAATCCGCTCGGCAACACCGAAAAGCGCGAGGGTTTCGAGCAGGCGCTGGCGGAGTCTGGGATCGCCGGGGATTGCGTTCAGGCGGTCGATCCGGAGGGACACTCGGTCGCGCACGGCTTCTGGGCGTTCTCGAGCCTGCTGGCGCTTGCCGATCGGCCGACGGCGGTACTCGCGGCGAACAACTCGCTGGCTCTGGGCGGCCTTCGCTATTGTCAACGCAACGGTATCCGCGTGCCGCAGGATCTGGCCATTGTCGGCTTCGACAATATCGAGTTCGGCGAGTATGCCGCCACACCGCTATCGACCGTCGACTATCCGGTCGAGATGGTCTCACGCTTGGCGGTCCAGCGCCTGGTCGGACTTATTTCCGCGGAGGGCGACCTTCCCGTACCGCGTGCCACGATGATCGATCCGGATCTTGTTGTTCGGGAAAGCTCGACTTTCAACGCGGGCAGGCGTCCGTCGTGAGTGTTCGGGGGCCTGCAATCGCTGCGTCTTCGAAGGAGGAGCCGATGGCAGGTCGTTAATTTGCCGCAGGCGCATGCACTCCCGCCCGACGCTGGCTGTACCCTCGATGCAGACGAGAGAGCAATCGCCTGAATGGCGGCTATCGAACGACGCGGCGCCGAAAACAATGAGGTGCGTATGACCGCTTTGGGCCGGGAGCGGACCCTCGTCGGGAAAGCCGGCCTGTGGGCTCACCCCTCAGTACAGGTTGCGGTTGCCCTTA
>CAWCTE010000002.1:0-563354 GCA_963798385.1 uncultured Alphaproteobacteria bacterium
CTTCCCCGGCGGCGATGCCGGCACGCTCTACGACAGCATCCAGAAGGTGCTGGCCCTGCCAGATGCGATGCGCCTGTTCATGTGCCACGACTACGGCCCCAACGGCCGTGACATCCAGTGGGAAACCACGGTGGGCGCCGAAAAGGAACACAACATCCACGTCGGCAAGGGTGCCTCGAAAGAACGGTTCGTGAAGTTCCGCACTGAACGCGATGCAACGCTGGGGATGCCCAAGCTCATCCTCCCGTCGCTGCAGGTCAACATGCGCGCGGGCGAGGTCCCGACCGACAAGAATGGCCGCCCGATGCTGAAAGTGCCGGTCAACGGCCTCTGATCCGAAACCCTAGGGAGGATCCAATGGATCCCAAGATGATATCGGCAGACCTTTCGGTCAGCCCCCAGATCGCCTCAGAGGATGTCGCCGAAGTTCACAACCAGGGCTTCCGTTCGATCATCTGCAACCGCCCCGATGGCGAGGGCGCCGATCAGCCGAGCTATCGCGAGATCGAGGCCGCCGCGAAGGCCGCCGGAGTCAAGGCGCGCTACATTCCGATAGCCGGCGGCATGGTCACCGACGCCGACGTCGCGGACTTCGGCGCGGCGCTGCACGATATGCCAGGGCCGACGCTTGCCTATTGCCGGACCGGCACCCGGTCGGCAACCCTCTGGTCGCTCGCCCAGGCGGGCGTCATGCCCTTGCCCGAGATCCTCGGCGCGACCAAGGCGGCGGGCTATGACATGGGCGGCGTCGCGCGCCGCATCGCCAATGGCGGCAAGACGCCGACGGACAAGGCCGACGTGAGCTTTGACGTCGTCATCGTCGGCGGGGGCGCCGCGGGTATCGCCGTTGCCGCAAGTCTTCTCTCCCGCAAGAATGGGCTGGAGATCGCGATCATCGATCCGGCGGACGTGCACTACTACCAGCCGGGCTGGACCTTGGTCGGCGCGGGCGTGTTCAGGGCGCGAGCAGACGGCCCGCACCATGGGGTCGCTGCATTCCCCATGGTGTGCACTGGATCAAGTCCGCCGTCGCGGCCTTCGAGCCCAAGACCGACACCGTCATCCTCGATGGCTGTCGGGTGGTCGGATACAAGCGGCTTGTTGTGGCGCCTGGTCTGAAGCTCGACTGGCACAAGGTCGAGGGCTTGGTGGACACGCTGGGCCGCAACGGCGTGACCTCGAACTACCGCTATGACCTGGCCCCCTACACCTGGGAGCTTGTGCGGGGCCTGCAAATCCGGCCGCGCCCTGTTCACCCAGCCGCCGATGCCGATCAAATGCGCGGGCGCGCCGCAGAAGGCCATGTATCTGTCGGGTGACGCCTGGTTCCGCAACGGCGCTCTCAAAAACATCGACATCCAGTTCATGAATGCGGGCGGCGTGCTGTTCGGCGTCAAGGACTATGTGCCGGCGCTGATGGAATACGTGCAGAAATACGACGCCGCGCTGAATTTCTTCCACAATCTCGTGGCGGTGGACGGGCCTGCGAAAAAGGCGTGGTTCGATGTGGCGAGGCCCGAGACGCCGACGGAACGGATCGAGGTCGAGTTCGACATGCTTCACGTCTGCCCGCCCCAGACCGCACCCGACTTCATCCGCGTCTCGCCGCTGGCCGACGCCGCGGGCTGGGTCGATGTCGATCAGGCGACCCTGCGCCACAAGACCTACGACAACATCTGGTCGCTAGGCGACGCGATGAACGCGCCCAACGCCAAGACCGCGGCGGCGGCCCGGATGCAGGCGCCGGTGGTGGCCGACAACATCGTGGCCGACATCCGTGGGAAATCGGCGGTGTCGCAATATAACGGTTACGGCTCCTGCCCGCTGACCGTGGAGAAGGGCAAGATCGTCCTGGCCGAATTCGGCTATGGCGGCAAGCTCCTGCCCAGCTTTCCTGGCTTCCTGATCGACGGCACCAAACCGAGTCGCGCCGCCTGGTTCCTGAAGGAAACGATGCTGCCTCCGATCTACTGGCGGGGGATGCTCCGCGGCCACGAATGGTTGGCCAAGCCCGAGAAGATCGCCGTCGCCTGAGAATTCGCCGGCCGCCTGAAGACCGGCGACACCGCGCGCCGCCGGGTTCCCTTTTTCGGATCTGGACACCATGAAGTCAAAGTCGCTTGCCCAATATGTGCCTATCCTGCAATGGGGGCGGACCTACGACCGACAGGCGCTTTCGGGCGATCTGCTGGCGGCGGTGATCGTGACGATCATGCTGATCCCGCAATCGTTGGCCTATGCGCTGCTGGCGGGTCTGCCGCCCGAAGCGGGGCTCTACGCCTCGATCGCGCCGATCATTTTTTATGCTATCTTCGGCACGAGCCGCGCGCTGGCGGTCGGGCCGGTGGCGGTGGTGTCGCTGATGACCGCCGCGGCAATCAGCAATATCGCCGAGCAGGGCACGATGGGCTATGCGGTCGCCGCCCTGACGCTGGCGGGCCTGTCGGGCGTGATGCTGCTGACGCTTGGGCTTCTGAAGCTCGGGTTTCTGGCGAACTTCCTGTCTCATCCGGTAATCGCAGGCTTCATCACGGCCAGCGGCATCCTGATCGCGGCCAGCCAGATCAAGCATGTCCTCGGCATCAGCGCGGGCGGCGACACCTTGCCCGAACTGGTCGTGTCGCTCGGCTCGAACCTGGGACAGACGAACCCGATCACGCTGGGCATCGGCGCGGCGGCGACGGCGTTCCTGTTCTGGGTGCGCAAGGGGTTGAAGCCGTTGTTGCGAAGCCTCGGCCTTGGCGCTCGCCCCGCGGACATGATCACCAAGGCGGGGCCGGTCGCCGCCGTGGTGGTCACCACGCTGGCGGTCTGGGGCCTCGGGCTCGACGCCCGGGGCGTCAAGATCGTCGGCGCCGTGCCGCAGGGTCTGCCCCCGCTTACGCTGCCCTCGTTCTCGCCCGATCTGATCCGTCTGCTCATCCTGCCAGCGTTTCTCATCTCGATCATCGGCTTCGTGGAATCGATCTCCGTCGCGCAGACCCTGGCCGCGAAGAAACGTCAGAAGATCGACCCGGATCAGGAGCTGATCGGTCTTGGCGCAGCCAATATCGGCGCAGCCTTCACCGGGGGCTATCCGGTGACTGGAGGCTTCGCCCGGTCGGTGGTGAACTTCGACGCGGGGGCCGAGACCGCCGCCGCCGGCGCCTTCACCGCTGTCGGGCTTGCCATCGCGGCGCTGGCGCTGACGCCGCTGATCTACTTCCTGCCGGTCGCCACCCTGTCGGCTACTATCATCGTGGCGGTCCTGAGCCTCGTCGATTTCTCGATCCTGAAGCGCAGCTGGTCCTATTCCAAACCCGATTTCGTCGCCGTCACCGCGACGATCCTGTTCACGCTCGGCATGGGAGTCGAGACCGGCGTATCGGCAGGCGTGATCCTGTCGATCGGGCTGCATCTCTACCGCACCTCGCGGCCGCATGTCGCCGAGGTCGGGCTGGTGCCCGGAACCCAGCATTTCCGCAACATCAACCGCCACAAGGTTTTGACCGATCCGGGAATTCTTACGATCCGCGTCGACGAGAGCCTCTATTTCGCCAATGCGCGGTTTCTGGAGGACTACATTTATGACCGCCTCGCCGACGATCGCGCCATCCGCAACGTGGTGCTGATGTGCTCCGCGATCAACGAGATCGATCTTAGCGCGCTGGAGAGCCTCGAGGCGATCAATCATCGGCTGGAGGAGACGGGGGTCAAGCTACACCTGTCCGAAGTGAAGGGCCCGGTGACGGACGGGCTGAAGAAGACCCACTTCCTCGAGACGCTGACCGGGCAGGTGTTCTTGTCCCAATACGACGCCTGGATCGCGCTCGCGCCAATCACAACTGGTGCGCGGCCCCGTTTGATTGCAATGCCAACGAGTTAAAATAAGAGTCCACTGCGGTTCTCGCGCCCGCCCCGAGCTAGCTGAAAGCACTTCCAACTTGCCCGACCTTCCCCGTGGGGGTTGGGACACACATGTCGAAATTCGTACCGTTCCATCGGTCCGCCGAGCGGAAGGCCGAGGTTGAATAATTTGCGGCGCGGAAGCTGATCGCGGGTGGATGGCAGGTTCAGCAGATCAGCGAGAACCGACCCTCGCTCCTCCAGGTGGGAGCCCACGATGGCGTTCTCCAAAACCGTCGACTGGGATATCTTCAGGTTCTGAAAGGGCCGCGACAGCCCCCGGCAAGCGAGGAGGAACGGCTCCATCCCGGTCACGTACTCGCCGCCATCCGGGGGGCGTTGCGAACTGGAGTCACCGAACTCCTGATCACCGACAAATTCACCGCGGCGCGCCTCGTCGATCCGGCAGCCCGCAATGCTGTGAACTAGCGTTGAACAATGACCCGTGCCCGACTTGGGCTAACCGAGTGGCCGGGGTCCCGATCGGCGCCGATTGGGACCCCACCCCAATGCGGATTCGAACAACAAATATGAGCGGATTGCGGCTCGCAGCGACAGGGTCACGGTTCGGCGCTTATTCACAGGCAATATCCCGGGTGATCGCAGCAGGCACGAGCGCGCGAGCAAAAGGCAGGCAACCGGCTGCAGACGGTGCCGGGCAAGCTGGTTCACCATCCTGCGGATGTACGGACCGCTCGAACCCTGGATCGACAAGACCTGGCGGCCGGGCGAGATCGAGGTGGTTCAATGAAGCTTCCTCTTCGTCGGAACTCGGCACAGGCCAGTCTCGCCACCAACGCCGTTTGACGCGGCGGGCCTCCAGGGAGCCCCCCAGGGAGCCCCATGGTGGCGAGATAGCGTTTGCTTGCCATGGGGTGCCCTCGGCGCAGAAGGACCGCTCCCTGGCGCAAACTCCGGCCGCGGTCACTTGGTGCGATGCGCCAGTGCGGAGATGGGAATGTTCACGGTCAGGAACACGCTGCCGCCCTTGGTCCGGTTCTGCACGTCGAACTCGTAGTAGCCGCGCAGGTTGGTGTAGATCGGCACGCCGCCGGCATTGAAGTTGTAGCCGACCTGGGGCCCGAGCGCGAATGAGCGTCCCTTGAAATCGCCGAGGATGTCCGGCTGCCCGTCGTCGGGAGTCAGCTGCACGTAGGCGTAGCCGACGGCCCCGAGGAAGAACTGCTCGTTCAGGAACCGCGACATGCCGACATCGAGATGCGAGTCGATACCGCTGGTGTAGTCGGTGTCGTCGTTCTCGAAATTGTACGTGAGCCCGGCGGTCGCGGAAAACTCCCATCCGGTCTTGGTGTTCAGGTAGGTGTAGGCGCCACCGGCGTCGATGGCCGCGTGGCCGAGTCCGAGATTGGCCAGCCGGTCCGGGTCATAGGCGCCCACCGGGATGTCGCCGGTCAGATAGGCCATCCAGTTGTGTACGCCGCCATTGTTCCAGAAGAGCTGCGCCGTGGGGTAGAGATCGCCGAAGCCGGTGACGCAGTCGGTACGGCCCGCCGACAGCGGCCCGAGACCGACGTCGGCCGAGGTCCGGTTCCAGCCGGGAAAGAACGCCAGCGAAAAGCTGGGGCGCGCACCCAAAATCTTGGTGTCCGGCGTCCAGGTCGGCACGACGAACTGGCCGAAGAGCTCGGTGTCGACACCGAAACTCACCTCCCCACCCCTGGTCAGCGCATTGCTCGCCCCGGCGCTGCCCGAATAGTAGTAGCTCTGCATCGGAAGCGAGAAGCCTGGCGCCGGGGCGACGGCGGCGAAGCTCGCATACTGGCCCGGCAGCCAGAAGCTCACGCCGCCCTCGTCCGCGACCGCCGGCGGCGCGCTACCGGCGGTCATCAGGATCAACGCGGCGACCGGCTGGAGCGCGCCTGTCGTTGTCGCCTTCTTGCGCATCGCCGCTGCCCCTCAGTAGAGCACCGCGCGTCGGAACGCGCGGCGTCGGACGCCGGCGACGGACAGCGGCGTCAACGGCATGCCGATGATGTCGATGAAGACCGAGACGTGCTCTCCCATGACCGGCATGTCGCCGTCGATGATCTTCACGGTGTAGTGCAGGTCTCCGTTCTCGAGCACAGGATCGTCGAGCACCACCACGGTCTGGCGGAGCTTGCCGTCCTCCAGGATCGAGATGTCGGCATTGGGCGGATCGCTGAGGAAGCTGTCCTTGCCCTCGCTCCAGAACGGCACGAACGCCTCCGTCGTCATGTTGCCGGCGATCCGTTCGGGGCGGTCGGAGAAGAACAGTGTCGTCGGGCTGATGTCGTTCAGGGTGAGGCGGTTCTGATCGGCGTCGAAGGCCATGGAATCGGCGGTCTGGACGAACAGGAAGTCCGCTTTCGCGCCGGAGGCGTCCTGAGCCGATGCGGCTCCCGGGACGAGCAGGGCTCCGGCGAGGCCGGTGGCGCCGGCGATGAGCTGCCGCCGGCTTGTCCCGAGCTCCGTGCGCGGGGTGTGGAAGGACGTCATTCGGGCATCGCAAGGCAGAGGGCGGCAGCGGCCACCATCAGTTTTGATGCCAGATGTTTCAGGATCATAGGATGCCTCCAGTTGTGCTTGTCCAATCAGGTTGGAAACGTGCGGGAAAAGTCACCGCTATTTAACCATCTCAATCTCGCCCGGACGCCAGCTCTGATCGATCCAAGTCTCCAGCGGGCCGTAGAGGCGCAGGATGGTGAACCAGCTTTTGCCCGGAACGGTCTGCAGCCAGTTGCCCTCCTTGCCCTCCGGTGCCTCGGGGGCGAAGTAGAGGTCATAGGAGCCGTCGGCGTTCGCGGTCAGTCCCTTGGTCTGGCTGCCCACGGTCGGGAACGGCTGACCGGTCTGCAGCATCGAGCGCGTCTGCGTGTCGTAGAGCGTGACCGCCCAGAAATCCTTGGCCGGCACGTCCTTGGGCAGATGCAGCGTGTAGGTCTTCGCGCCATCGAACGCCTGATTGTTGGCGTCGAGGACGGCCAGGGCGTAATCCGAACCTTCGCCGGGCCTCGTGGCGACCATCGACGGGGTGACGCCGCCCGCGTTGTAGTAATAGAGCACCCGGGCATCAAGGCCCATTGTGCCATCCGCCTCAAAGCTGGTGTTCTTGTTCGCGAACGCAGTGGACCAGGCGCTTTTCGGGTCGTCCGGATAGATTTTCACGCCGTCGATGCGCGGCTGATACAAGATTGCGCGCGCCGATGCGTCACCAAGCGTGGCGGCCTCGGTCAGCAGCGTTTTCATCCGCTCGTCGGGGGCGAAGGGTTGACCCTTGACGATGCCGATGGATGCGATTGCGCCGCGGACTTCCGGGCTGATCGCGTCGATGGGTTCTTCCTGGATGATCTCGTTGAGGTTCTCGAAATACGACAAATTGCTGGGAAAGATGGTGCTGAACGCTTTGTTCGACATCTCGACGAATTCGGTCTCTGCCGGGCCTTCGGCGTCTTTCAGCGGATAGACCCGCAGATGCGTAAGGATGTTCTCGACCGCAGGCTCCAGCCCGTTATTCAGCAGACCCCGCAGAAACACGAAGTTCCGGTTTGTCGGCGGCTTCAGCACGAAATACCCGTCGGGGAGGTCGCCTGTATACCCCGGCGGCACGACCAGATACTTGCCGCCCTTGCCCTCGTCCGGCCCGGTGATACCCATGTTGCCGACAAAGCGCTGCCAGCCGTCGTCGAGAAAGCCCAGTATGGCGGGCGGGACCTCGATCACCGTCGGCCCGTCCTTGGCGAGGTCGGTATAGGTGAAGGCGTAGAGCGTCGAGGTGTTGGCGGTGACGACGAGCGTCTGGGAATTCATCAATTGCTTGAAGAGCGCGATCTTGTTCGCCCCTTCGGACCCGGCATCGTCCAGTCCCTTGCGCACGGCGTACATCGAAACGGCGCCGACATTGTCGAGGAACACTTCCATGCCGCGCATGCGGTCGAGGTTGTCGTAGACCGTGTCAACGGTGGCGTCGGTCGGCACCCCGTCGAAGAACTCCAGCGTGCCGATGGAGGTCTCGACCTTGTCGGGGATCGAGATCGCGTTGAGGGTCTCTTGCGAGACCTCGGCCAACGCAGGCCCGACGGCGACTGCGAATGTGAGTGCGCTCATGGCGGTCAGGCGGATCATGCTTCAAGTCTCCTCGGAAAAATCTGAAAGCCGCTTGCACGGTAATGGCTGGCTCGCATCGCGTCTGCCCACTTCGCGCCATTCTGAAGCTCAGTGGCGTCGGCTCATGGGAGCATTCCTGTAGGCGCTTGGTGAGCGGCCGGCCCACTTGGTGAAGGCACGGGCGAACCCGCCTGGCGTACTGTAGCCAATCCTGGCGGCGATATCCTGAATCCTTAGATCGGTCTCTCGCAGGAGCGCCCCGGCAATCTCGAACCGGCATTGCTCGACCAGCGCCCAGATCCGAAGCCAGCGCCGAGCAAACGGAAATTTAGTTTGGTCGCCCGCAGAGCAGAATGAGATGCTCGCGCGGAATGTGGCTGGGAGTTCTGCTCTGCCACCAAACCAAACGGCAATACTAGGCTGAAACGTCGGCTAACCGTTTGATCTTCAGAGGAAACGCGAGAGCAGTCAAAAACACGCGGAATGCCGGTGACTGAGTGGTAGGCCCGGCAGGACTCGAACCTGCAACCAAAGCGTTATGAGCGCTCTGCTCTGACCGTTGAGCTACGGGCCCGGCGGCTCCTGCTACAGCGGGCGGCGCGCGAGCGTCAAGCGCGTGTTCCCTTGCGCGACGACTTGCGCTAGAGCACCCGCCACCGGACGCACCGAAAGGAGCCACCTTGACCCACCGGCCGAACGGGCTGACCTATGCCGAAGCCGGCGTCGACATCGATGCCGGCAACGCGCTGGTCGAGCGGATCAAGCCCGCGGCGGCCGCCACGGCGCGGCCGGGCGTCATGGCCGGGCTCGGCGGCTTCGGCGCCCTCTTCGACCTCAAGGCCGCCGGCTACGCCGACCCGGTCCTCGTCGCCGCCACCGACGGCGTCGGCACCAAGCTCAGGCTCGCCATAGACACCGGCCGGCTCGACACCGTCGGCATCGACCTCGTCGCCATGTGCGTGAACGACCTCGTCTGCCAGGGCGCCGAGCCGCTGTTCTTCCTCGACTACTTCGCCACCGGCCACCTCGACGTCGCCTCGGCCGCCCGGGTGATCGAGGGCATCGCCGCCGGCTGCGCCGAAGCGGGGGCGGCGCTCGTCGGCGGCGAGACCGCCGAGATGCCAGGGATGTATGCCGGAGGCGACTTCGACCTCGCCGGCTTTGCGGTCGGCGCCATGGAGCGCGGCGGCGCCCTGCCGCGCGACGTATCCGACGGCGACGTCCTCCTCGGCCTCGCCTCGAGCGGTGTGCACTCCAACGGCTTCAGCCTGGTGCGCCGGGTCGCCGACACCGCCGGCCTCGGCTGGGACGACCCTGCGCCCTTCGCCGACGCCGGGCTCGGCGCGGCGCTGCTCGCCCCGACCCGCATCTACGTGCGCCCGGTCCTCGAGGCGATCCGCGCCGGCGGCGTGCACGGGGTCGCACACATCACCGGCGGCGGGCTCACCGAGAACCTGCCGCGCGTCCTGCCCGATGGCCTTGGCGCCACCGTCGATCTCGACGCCTGGTCGCTTCCGCCGGTCTTTGACTGGCTGCGCGGGGCGGCGGGCATCGCCGACGGCGAGATGCTGAAGACCTTCAACTGCGGCATCGGCCTCGTGGCGGTAACGGCGGCCGACCGTGCCGGCGCCCTCGCCGACCTCCTGGCCGCGGCCGGCGAAACCGTGCAGGTTATCGGCCGGGTCGTCCCCGGTGCGGGCGTCGCCTATACGGGCCGTCTGTGACCCGGCGACGGGTTGCGATCCTCATCTCCGGTAGCGGCTCGAACATGGTCGCGCTGGCGAAGTCCATGGCCGACCCCGGCCATCCCGGCGAAGTCTGCCTGGTGCTGGCCAACCGCCCCGACGCCGGCGGCCTCGCTCGCGCCGCCGCCCTCGGCCTGCCGGTCGCGGCCGTCGACCACCGTCCGTTCGCCGGCGACCGCGCCGGCTTCGAGGCGGCGCTCGCGGCCCCCCTCGCCGAGAGCGGCGCCGAGCTCGTCTGCCTCGCCGGGTTCATGCGGGTCCTCACGCCCGGGTTCATCGACGCTTGGGCGGGGCGCATGCTCAACATCCACCCCTCGATCCTGCCGCTCTTCCCCGGCCTCGACACCCACGCCCGGGCGCTCGCCGCCGGCATGGCCGTCCACGGCTGCACGGTCCACGAGGTGACCCCGGATCTCGATTCCGGCCCGATCCTGGGGCAGGGGGTGATCCCGGTGGAGACCGGCGACACCCCGCATACCCTGGCCGCCCGGCTTCTGCCCATGGAGCACCGCCTCTACCCGGCGGTCCTGCGGCGCTTCGCCGCCGGCGACCGCCGCAGGATCTCGCTTCTCGCCTGACCCGGGCAGCGCCGGCTTCCGATCGGCGCGCCGCTGGGGCAGACTGCGCCACGCCGCCCGCCCGCAACGGAGAAGACCTATGCCCGACTACCCGATCGTCGACGCCCATCTCCACGTCTACGATCCCGGCCGCCTGAGCTATCCGTGGATGGCCGACGTGCCGCCGCTCAACAGCCCGCACCTGCCCGCCGAGTACCGCGCCGCACTCGGCGGCGTCGAGGTGGAGGCGGCGGTCTTCGTCGAGGTGGATGCTGCGCCGGACCTGAAGCTTGCCGAGGCCGCCTTCGTCGCCGCCGTCGCAGCAGAAGACCCGCTGATCGCCGGGATCGTCGCCGGCGTGGCGCTCGACCGGGGCAGCGCCACCGAGGCGCTGCTCGACGCAGTTGCTAGGGTCCCCGGCGTGCGGGGCGTTCGCGAGCTCATCCAGGGCCACGTCGAGACGCCCGGCTGGTGCCTGCGCGAGCCCTTCGTCGCGGGCGTGAAGAGCCTTGCCGCGCGTGACCTCAGCTTCGACATCTGCATCCTCCACCCGCAGCTCGCCGACGCGACCGAGCTGGTGCGCCGCTGTCCCGAGGTGCGCTTCGTGCTCGACCACATCGGCAAGCCGGGGATCCGCGCCGGCCTCACCGAGCCCTGGCGCCGGCAGATGGCCGCGCTCGCCGCACTCCCCAATGTCTGGTGCAAGATCTCGGGCGTCGTCACCGAGGCCGACCACGGCGCCTGGACCGAGGCGGAGGTGGCGCCCTACGTCGCCCATGCCCTCGACGTCTTCGGCTATCGGCGCTGCATGTTCGGCGGCGACTGGCCGGTCGCCGAGCTCGCCACGTCCTATGCCCGCTGGGTGGCGCTGGTGGAGACGGTCTCGGCCGGCGCCTCCGAGGCCGACCGCCGGCGGCTCTGGCGCGACAGCGCGATCGAGTTCTACCGCCTGGACGTGTGACCGAGCGCGTGCGCATCCGCGAGGAACGGCCCGGCGACATCGCCGCGATACGCCGCATCACGGCTGAGGCGTTCCGGGGAATGCCCTACAGCTCCCAGACCGAAGCGGCGATCGTCGATGCGTTGCGCGACGCCGGCGCGCTGGCGGTCTCGCTCGTCGCCGTCGAGGACGGCGACGTGGTCGGGCATGTCGCCTTCTCGCCGGTCAGGATCGGCGGTGCCGACGCCGGCTGGTTCGGCCTCGGGCCGGTTTCCGTGCGCCCGGACCGGCAAACGCGGGGCATCGGCACCGCCCTGATCGAGACCGGCCTCGCGCGCCTGAAGCGGGACGGCGCCCCCGGCTGCGTGCTGGTCGGTGCGCCCGGCTACTACGGGCGCTTCGGCTTCGAGAACGATCCCGATCTGCGCTATGCCGACGCGCCTGCCGAATACCTGCTGCGTCTGGCGCTCGGCGGGTCAGCACCTTCGGGCGAGGTCGGGTTCCATCCGGCATTCTATACGTCCGGCGGAGATTGAACGTCGCGGTCTCCATCCGCGGCAGACGCACTCAGCCCGGCAGCCGCTTCGCCCAGGCGGAGACACGCGCGGCAACCGTGGCGAGGTGTCCGGCGACGGTGAATCCCGAGGCCCGACGCGGCTTCAGGTCGTGGTCGCCGTCCTCGAGCCAGAGGATCTCGATCGCCTCCGACAGCGGGTAGCCCGCCACTTCCTCCCGGGTCCCGAAGGGGTCCCGCGTGCCCTGGCAGATGAGCGCCGGCGTCGCCAGCCGCTCGAGATGCCCGGTCCGGAGCTGCGCCGGACGCCCCGGCGGATGAAACGGATAGCCCAGGCAGACGAGCCCGGCCACCCGACCCGCCGCATGCTCTTCGTCGGCGATCATGCTCGCCACCCGGCCCCCCATGGATTTGCCGCCGATCACCAGCCGCCCCGCGACCGGCGCCGCCGCGATGGCGGCGCGGTACTCCGGGATCAGCGTCTCCGCCCGTGGCGGCGGCCGCCGCGCGCCTTGGCGCCGCCCCGCCATGTAGCCGAACTCGAACCGCGCCACCCGAAGCCCGGCTCCCGCTAGGGCCCCCGCCGCGGCGGTCAGGGCCGCCGCGTCCATCGGCGCCCCGGCGCCGTGCGCGAGCATCACCATCGTGCCGCCATCCTCGGGCCCGTCGAACAGGAACTCCGTCATCCTCGCCCTCCCCAGCTCCCGGCGCCATGCCGTCGATCCAGCCAAAACTCGTCGGACAGAGACCCTAACCGAATGTAAACGTCGTCGTGCAGATTAAATGATTCCAACCACTTGAGTACCCTGCGCACAGTGCGCGCGCACCCTCAGATCAGCTGCGCCGTGAGACCTCCATCGATCCGGTAGTCCGCCCCGGTGATGAACCCGGCGCGGTCGGAGACCAGGAACGCCACCAGCTCCGCGACCTCCTCCGGCGTCCCGATCCGGCCGACGGGATGCGCGGCGCCGAAGGCGGCGATGACGTCGTCGAGGCTGCGGCCCTCGCCGGCCTGCTGGCGGGCGCCGTCTTCGAGGAGCGGGGTACGGATCGAGCCCGGGCTGATCGAGTTAACCCGGACCCCGTCGCCGGCGCAGTCGACGGCCATGGCGCGGGTCAGGGCATGGAGCGCCCCCTTGGTGGTGGCATAGGCCAGGACGCCGCGCTGGTTGGCGAAGCCCTGCACCGACGAGAAATGCACGATCGCCCCGCCGCCGCGGGCCTTCATGCCCGGATAAATCAGGTGGCTGGTCAGGTAAGCCGCCCGGAGGTTGATCGCCATCACCCGGTCCCAGTGCGCCGGATCGGTGGTCTCGATGGTGCCGTAGGTCTGGACGGCGGCGGCGTTGACCAGGATGTCGAAGCCCGGGGCGCCGACCACCAGCAGCAGATCCCGGAGTGCTGTCTCATCGGCGACGTCGCAGCGATGGACCCGGACGCTGAGCCCCGCCGCCGCCTCGGTGGCGACGGCGTTCAGGCCTGCGTCGATGCCGCAGAGGTGAACCTCGGCGCCGCCACGGGCCAGGCGCAGAGCACTCGCGAGTCCCATGCCGCTCGACCCGGTGACGAAGGCGCGCCTGCCGTCGAACTCCATCTCGTCCTCCCAGTCCTTCCGGCGCGGATGCGGCGCATTCGCCGCAAGGTCAACCGAATTCCGTCGGTGCGGCGGTTGTCTTGGAGGGTCAGGGGCTCTAAGCCAAAAGGGTGGAGGTCACGGCAAGGGGGGACCAGCCAGTGAAGGACACCCAACGCGCGGCATCGGCCACCCGCAGGAAGACGGCGCCCGCTCCCAAGGAACGCACCGGCCGGCTCGCGGCGCTCGCCGAGGAGCGCCTCGCCATCGAAGGGGTGAGCCTCGAGATCGACGGCGGCCGTTTTCCGGCGAAGGTGGTCGCCGGCTGGCCCGCCCGAATCGAAGCGGACATCTTCTCCGACGGCCACGACAGCATCGACGCGGCCTTCGTCTTCCGTCGCGCCGGCACCGCCGACTTCCATGAACACCCGATGACCTTCGTCGCCAACGACCGCTGGCGGGTGGACGCGACCTTCCCCGAGAACGCGCTCTACGAGTGCAGTTTCCTGGCGTGGCGCGATCTCTTCGCCACCTGGCGCAAGGACACCCTGAAGAAGCTCGACGCCAAGCTCGACATCGCGCTGGAACTCCAGGAGGGCAGGGACCTGATCGAAGCCGCGCTTGGCCGCGGCGGCCGCGGCTCCCGGGAGGACAAGGCGGCACTCAAGGACATGCTGAAGCGCGAGACTTCGCTAGACGGGCAGGGCGCGCGGTTCGCGCTCCTCGCCGATCCGGCGATTGCCGAGACCATGTACCGGGTGGCCCCACGCACCAACCTGACCGAGTACAAGCTCCTCCGGGTCTTCGCCGACCGGGAGGCGGCGGCGTTCAGCGCCTGGTACGAGATGATGCCCCGCTCTCAATCCGGCGACGTCTCCCGCCATGGCACTTTCGACGACGTGATCGCGCGCCTTCCGTATGTCCGGGATCTCGGCTTCGATGTCCTCTACTTCACGCCGATCCACCCGATCGGACGGACCAATCGCAAGGGCCGGAACAACACCCTGACCCCCGGTCCCGACGATCCGGGCAGCCCCTATGCCATCGGCGCCGCGGAGGGTGGCCACCTCGCCGTCCACCCGGAGCTAGGCACCCTCGACGACTTCGACCGGCTGGTGGCCGCGGCCGCCGAGCATGGGCTCGAGGTCGCGCTCGACATCGCCCTCAACGCCTCGCCCGACCACCCGTGGATCAAGGAGCACCCCGAGTGGTTCGATTGGCGGCCGGACGGCACGATCAAGTACGCCGAGAACCCGCCGAAGAAGTACGAGGACATCGTCAACTTCCACTTCTACCGCGACGCGATCCCGTCGATCTGGTTCGCGATGCGCGACATGTTCCTGCACTGGTGCGACCACGGCGTGAAGATGTTCCGTGTCGACAACCCGCACACCAAGCCCTTCCCGTTTTGGGAGTGGGTGATCGCCGAAGTCCACACCCTGCATCCCGACGCGATCTTCCTCGCCGAGGCCTTCACCCGGCCGAAGGTGATGAAGCGGCTCGCCAAGGTCGGGTTCTCGCAGTCCTATTCCTACTTCACCTGGCGCAACGAAAAGGCCGAGATCACCGAGTACCTGACCGAGCTCACCCAGAAGGAATGCCGGGAGTACATGCGGCCGAACTTCTTCGCCAACACCCCGGACATCAATCCGATCTATCTGCAGACCAGTGGGCGGGCGGGATTCCGCACCCGGCTGGTGCTGGCGGCGACGTTGGGGGGCAACTACGGGCTCTACAACGGCTTCGAGATCTGCGACGCGGCGCCGTTGCCGGGCAAGGAGGAATACCTGAACTCGGAGAAATTCGAGATCCGCGCCTGGGACTTCGACCAGCCCGGCCACATCAAGGACGACATCCGGCTGGTGAACGCGCTGCGTCGATCGCACCCGGCGCTCAAGGACTTCCTGAGCCTGGCGTTCTACGAAACCAGCAATCCGAACGTGCTCGCCTACGGCAAGCGCACCGACGATCTGTCGGATTTCCTGCTCTTCCACGTCAACCTCGACCCGCACAATCCCCAGGCCTTCAGCTTCGAGGTGCCGCTCTGGGAGTTTGGCCTGCCCGACGACGCGTCGATCGAGGTCCGCGACCTTCTCCGCGGCAACTACTTCACCTGGCAGGGCAAGACCCAGCTGCTCGAGCTCGTGCCCGACAGCCGGCCCTACGCAATCTGGCAGCTTATGTCCCCGGGAGGCTCGCACTGATGGACCAGACGGTGAAACGTGCGCGCCCGGCTCGGGCGGCGACGGTGGCGGTCGACCGGAGCCAGGGAGACTGGTACCGCGACGCGATCATCTACCAGCTCCACGTCAAGGCCTTCCAGGACGCCAACGGCGACGGCATCGGCGACTTCGAGGGGTTGATGAACCGCCTCGACTACGTTCAGGATCTCGGCGTCACCGCGATATGGACGCTGCCGTTCTACCCGTCTCCGCTGCGCGACGACGGCTACGACATCGCGGATTATCGTACGATCAATCCGTCCTACGGCAACATGGCGAACTTCAGGGCCTACGTCTCGGAAGCGCACCGCCGCGGCCTCCGGGTCATCACCGAGCTCGTGATCAACCACACCTCCGACCAGCACCCGTGGTTCCAGAAGGCACGGGCCGCGAAGCCCGGGTCGGCGGCGCGCGACATGTACGTCTGGAGCGACACCGACACGAAGTTTCCCGAGACACGGATCATCTTCCTCGACACCGAGAAGTCGAACTGGACCTGGGACCCGGTGGCCGGCGCCTTCTTCTGGCACCGGTTCTACTCGCACCAGCCGGATCTCAACTTCGACAACCCGCGGGTGCTGCAGGAAGTGCTGAAGGTCATGCGCATGTGGCTCGACATGGGGGTGGACGGCCTCCGTCTCGATGCCATTCCCTACCTCGTCGAACGCGAGGGCACCAACAACGAGAACCTGCCCGAGACCCACGACGTCCTGAAGAAGATCCGGGCCGAGCTCGACACCCATTACCCCGACCGGATGCTGCTGGCCGAGGCCAACCAGTGGCCCGAGGACACCCGCCCTTATTTCGGCGAGGGCGACGAGTGCCACATGGGTTTCCATTTCCCGCTGATGCCGCGGATGTACATGGCCCTGGCCCAGGCCGACCGGCACCCGATCACCGACATCATCCGCCAGACCCCCGAAATCCCCGAGGGCTGCCAGTGGGCGATCTTCCTCAGGAACCACGACGAACTGACGCTCGAGATGGTGACCGAGGACGAGCGCGACTACCTCTGGAAATTCTATGCCGAGGACGCCCGCGCCCGCATAAATCTCGGCATCCGCCGCCGCCTCGCGCCGTTGATGAAGAACGACCGGCGCAAGATCCAGCTCCTGAACTCGATGCTGTTCTCGATGCCAGGTACGCCGGTAGTCTACTACGGGGACGAGATCGGCATGGGCGACAATTACTACCTCGGCGACCGCGACGGGGTGCGCACGCCGATGCAATGGTCGGCGGACCGCAACGCCGGCTTCTCCCGCGCCAATCCGCAGCAACTCTACCTTCCGACGATCATCGACCCGGTCTACGGCTACCAGGCGATCAACGTCGAGGCGCAGGCCGGCGACCCCTCGTCGCACCTGAACTGGATGCGCCGGATGATCGCGGTCCGCAAGCAGCACCCGGCCTTCGGGCGCGGCGCGATGTCGCTCATCTACCCGCTGAACCGCAAGATCCTCGCCTACCTTCGCGAGTATGACGGCGACGTCATCCTCTGCGTCGCCAACCTTGCCGATTCCGCCCAGGCCGTCGAACTCGACCTCTCGCGGTTCCGTGGGGCGGTGCCGGTGGAGCTGACCGGCCGCTCGACGTTCCCACCGATCGGTGATCTGCCATACATGCTGACCCTCTCCGCCTACGGCTTCTTCTGGTTCCTGCTCACCGACGAGGAAAAGGCGCCGAGCTGGCACGAGACCATGCCGGAGGTCCTGCCGGAATTCATCACGCTCACCTCCCGCGACGGCCGCATCGAAACCGCACTCTCCGGCCGCGAGCGCAGCCAGCTCGAAACCGATGTGCTGCCGCAGTTCCTGCCGCTCCAGCGCTGGTTCGGCGCCAAGGACGCGCGCATCGGCAAGGTGAGCCTAACCTCCCTGGGCGAGCTCGCCGATGGCGAGTCCGCGCTCGTGGCAATCGACGTCGCGCTCGACCATGACGTGCAGCGCTACTTCCTGCCGATGTCTGTGCGCTGGGGTGACGAGAACCTCCGCCCCGGGGCCCCGAAGCTTTCCTACACGCTGGCCAAGATCCGCCGCGGCCCGCGCGTCGGGGCCCTGATCGACGGAGCCTACGACGAGGAGCTCGCCGCGCGGCTCCTTGGAGCGATGCGCGAGAACCGGGTGATCGACGGGCCGGGCGGACAGGTCCGCTTCCACGCCACCGAGGCCTTCGCCGCGCTTCCGGACCTCGGCGAGCCGAGGCCGCTCGGGGTCGAACAGAGCAACGTCTCGGTCGCCTTTGGCGACAGGGTGATCCTCAAGGTCTACCGGCGCCTGCGCCCCGGCGAGCAGCCGGACGTCGAGGTGGCGCGGTTCCTGACCGAGACCGCCGGCTACCCGAACACCCCCGCGTATTTCGGCGCCGTCGACGTCGTCGACGGCGAGACGACCACCCTCGCCGCCGCCTTCGCTTTCGTCCCGAACCAGGGCGACGCCTGGCGCAACGTCGTCGAGGCCCTCGAGCGCGACCTCGACGACGCCGAGATGCGGCCCGCGTCCGCGGGCCCCGAAGCCGAGCCGTCGGGGTTCGCGTTTCCGCTCGGGATCGGCGGGCTCCTCGGCCAGCGGACCGCGGAACTGCATCGGGCGCTCGCCACCGCTACGGACGACCCGGCCTTCGCGGTCGAGCCGCTGACGGCCGCCGATCTCAAGCAATGGACAAAGGAAGTCGCCAACGAATTCGCCGCCGTCGTGGCGCGACTCGAGGACGCGCGCGACATCCCGCCCGATCTCGCCGACGACGTCGCGTCTCTTGTCGGGGCCCGGAAGGTGCTGGAGGCGCGCATTGCCCGCGTGGCGCAGATGACGCCCTCGGGCGGTCGGTCGCGCATCCACGGCGACTATCATTTGGGGCAGGTCCTCATCGCCCAGAACGACGTGGCGATAATCGACTTCGAGGGCGAGCCCGGCCGCAGCCTCGCCGAGCGACGCGCCAAGCTCTCGCCGCTTCGTGACGCCGCGGGCATGCTGCGATCGTTCGACTACGCCGCGTCAATGGCGCTCGACCACCACCGCGCCGCCTTCCCGGAGGCCGCCGACAGCGGTGCGGCGCGCGCCCGCCGATGGCGCGACGAGACCACCGCCGCGTTCCTTGCCGCCTACCGCGAGCATATCGGCGGCGCTGCGACCATGCCCGAGGGCGCGGCGCTCGCCGACGCCCTCCTCGATCTCTTCCTGCTGCAGAAGGCGATCTACGAAATCGACTACGAACGCGGCAACCGCCCCGCCTGGCTGCGCATTCCTCTCAGGGGAGTCCTCGACCTGCTGGCCAGGGATCCCTGACAGAACGGGAGAGCCGATGCGACCTTGCGAGACCCCCATGCCACTCGAGTTGAGCTGGGGGCCCGCGTTCGGCCCTGACGGCGTCCGCTTCCGGCTCTGGGCGCCAGCGCAACGGGAAGTGCGCCTGCGACTCGGGGACGTTGACCATCCCATGCGCCGCGACGGCGACGGCTGGCATGAGGGCGCGCTGGCCGCGGCACCCGGCGATGCTTACGGCTTCGTCCTCGCGGACGGCATGGTCGTGCCCGACCCGGCCGCCCGCGCCCAGGACGGCGACGTTCACGGCCTGTCGCGCCTCGTCGACCCCCGCGCCTTCCGCTGGCGCACCGACTGGCCGGGCCGAGCGTGGCACGAAGCGGTTGTCAGCGAGATCCATATCGGCACCTTCACCCCGGAGGGCACCTTCGACGCCGCCCGCGCGCGGCTGCCGCTCCTCGCCGCCGCGGGCTTTACCGCCGTCGAGATCATGCCCGTCGCGCAGTTCTCCGGAAATCGAGGCTGGGGCTACGACGGGGTGCTGCTCTACGCGCCCCACGTCGCCTATGGGACCCCTGACGACTTCAGAGCGCTCGTCGATGCCGCCCACGAACTCGGCCTGATGGTGCTGCTCGACGTCGTCTACAACCACTTCGGTCCCGACGGGAACTATCTCTCCGCCTACGCGCCCAATTTCTTCCACCCCGAGCGCCAGACCCCGTGGGGTGCGGCCATCGCCTACGACCGCCTGCCCGTCCGCCGGTTCTTCATCGATAACGCCCTCTATTGGCTGGACGCGTTCCGCCTCGACGGACTGCGCTTCGACGCCGTCGACCAAGTCCACGACCTGGACTCCGACGAGGAACTCCTCGTCGAGATCGCCCGGACCGTCCGCGCCGCCTTCCCCGGCCGCCAGGTGCATCTCGCCACCGAGGACAACCGCAACGTCACCCACTTGCACGAGCGCGGCCCCGGCGGCGCCGTGCCGCTGTTCACGGCCGAGTGGAACGACGATTTTCACAACGTCGCCCACGTCATCGCCACCGGCGAGACCGAAGGCTACTACGCCGACTTCGCCGAGGCTCCCTGGGCGCACCTCGCCCGCGCCCTGGCCGAGGGCTTCGCCTACCAGGGCGAGATCGCCCGCGACGGTGTCTCCCGCGGCGCCCCCAGCGGCCACCTCCCGCCCACGGCTTTCGTCGACTTCCTCCAGAACCACGACCAGACCGGCAACCGCGCCTTCGGCGAGCGGCTCGTCGCACTTGCCCCGCAGCCGCTCGTTCGGGCGCTGACCGCCATCCTGCTGCTCTCGCCGCACATCCCGCTGATGTTCATGGGCGAGGAATGGGGCGAGGCGCACCCTTTCGCCTTCTTCACCGACTTCCACGGCGATCTCGCCGAAGCCGTCCGCGAAGGCCGCCGCCGCGAGTTCCGCCACTTCGCCGCCTTCGAGGACGCTGCCCTGCGCGCCCGCATCCCCGATCCCAACGACCCGGCAACCTTCGCCGCCTCCCGGCTCGACTGGGATGCACGCGACACCCCCGACGGCCGGGCGTGGCTCGCCTTCGTCTCCGGCCTCCTCGCGATCCGCCAGCGCGAGATCGTGCCCCACCTCGCGGCAGCCACAGGCGGCGCCGGCCAGGTCCTGGCCGCCGGCGACGCACTCATCGCCGTCGACTGGCAGCTCGGCGGCGCCCGCCTCGCCCTGCGCGCCAACCTCGGTCCCGCGCCCGGTCTCACCGCGCCACCCGCCGCCGGCCGAATCCTCCACGCCTCGCCCGGCGCCGCAGATGGCGCGCTGCCACCCTACGCGGTCCGCGTCAGCCTCGAGCCTCAGCAATGACCGGCCTCGAAGCCCTCGCCCTGCGCCACGCCATCCAGCCTGCCTACGAAGGCATCGACCAGGCCACCCACCGGCCGCCATCACAGACGCTGCAATCCCTCCTCGCCGCCCTCGGCATCACCGCCACCACGCCCGGGGCGGTCCGCGCAAGCCTCGCCGCCGCACCCGGCGCCCCGGCGCCGGTCCTCCGCGCCCCCCGTGGATGGTCCTGCTACCAGCCCGACTGGCTGGACCAGGAGCCTTCCTGGGGGATGGCGGTGCAGCTCTACGGCCTGCGCTCGGCGCGCAACATGGGCATCGGCGACTTCGCCGACCTCGCCACGCTCGCCAGGCACGTCGCTGCCGAAGGCGGCGACTTCATCGGCCTCAACCCCCTGCACGCGCTCTTCCTCGCAGCCCCCGGCCATTGCAGTCCGTTCTCGCCGTCCAACCGCCGCTTCCTCAACCCGCTCTACATCGCCGTCGATGATGTCCCCGGCTTCGACCCCGCTATGGTTCCCGCCGACCACCTCGCGGCCGTCCGCGCCGCCGCGTTCGTCGACTACCCCGCCATCGCCGCACTGAAGCGCGCGGCCCTCAGCGCACTCTGGGATGCCGACGCTGGTTCGACGGCCTTCGACGCCTTCCGTTCCGCCGGCGGCGAGGCTCTGGAACGCCACGCCCGCTTCGAGGCGATCTCCGCCCGGATGGTCGCCCGCGGCCTCGGCGCCGGCTGGAAGACCTGGCCCTCCCCCTGGCAGGACCCGGAAAGCGACGAGGTCGCGGCCTTTGCCACCCGCTGCCCCGACGAGGTCGGCTTTCATGCCTGGCTGCAATGGCACGCCGACCGCCAGCTCGCCGCCGCCCGC
Organism: uncultured Alphaproteobacteria bacterium; assembly: GCA_963798385.1. Classification (GTDB taxonomy): domain Bacteria; phylum Pseudomonadota; class Alphaproteobacteria; order Rhodobacterales; family Rhodobacteraceae; genus Amaricoccus. The sequence goes on from CAWCTE010000002.1 coordinate 21,471, forward strand.
GACGCGGCGCTGGCGGCGGGGATGCGCATCGGCCTCTACCTCGATTTCGCCGTCGGCGAGGTGCCCGACGGGTCGAGCACCTGGTCGGACCGCACCACTACGCTGACCGGCGTCCGCGTCGGGGCGCCGCCAGACTACTTCAACGCCGCTGGACAGGACTGGGGCCTTGCGCCGCTCTCGCCGGACGCCATGGCCCCCCGCGCGACACGATTTCGCCGCCTGATGCACGACGCCACCCGCCGCGCCGGAGCCCTGCGCATCGACCACGCCATGGCGCTCTGGCAGCTCTTCCTCATCCCGGACGGCGCCACCGCCGCCGAGGGCACCTACGTCCGCTTCCCCATCGAGGCGATGATAGCGGCGCTCGCCGAGGTCAGCCGCGCCAACCGGACCCTCATCGTCGGCGAGGATCTCGGCAACGTCCCGACCGGCTTTCGCGAGGTGATGGACGCGGCCGGGATCCTCTCCTACCGAATTCTGCTCTTCGAGCGAGACGCTGGCGGATTCGTGCCGCCCTCCGCCTATCCCCGCAACGCCCTCGTCTGCCTCTCCACCCACGACCTGCCCACCTTCCAGGGCTGGTGGCGCGGCGACGACGTCCGGCTCCGCGCAGCGTTCGGGCTCATTGGCGCAGAAGCGGCCACCGTCCAGGCGGGTGCCCGCGCCCTCGAGCGTCGCGACCTCCTCGGCGATCTCGCCGCGGCCGGCCTCTTCACCGCCCCGGCCCCCGACGCCGCGGCGCCGCCGGACCTCGTCACCGCCGTCCACCGCCATCTTGCCCGCGCGCCCTCGCACCTCTTCGCGGTCCGCCTCGAGGACGCCACCGGCGAGACCGAGCCGGTGAACCTGCCCAGCACCGTCGACGAGTATCCCAACTGGCGGCGCAAGCTCTCGATCCCACTCGAAGACCTGCCCGCCGCGCCCCTCTGGCGCCGGATCTGCGCCGCCGTTCGCACCGAGCGCCCGCGAGGAGAGACCCGATGACGCCGCGCGCGACCTATCGCCTGCAGTTCACCGCCGCCTTCCATTTCGCCGACGCCGCGGCGCTGGCGCCCTACCTCGCCCGCCTCGGCATCAGCCACGTCTATGCCTCGCCGGTCTTCGCCGCCCGCCCGGGCAGCACTCATGGCTACGACGTGACCGACCCCAACCGCTTCAACCCGGAGCTCGGCACCGAGGACGAGTTCCGCGCCATGGCCGCCGCCTTCCGTGCCGAGGGCCTAGGCCTCATTCTCGATGTGGTCCCGAACCACATGGGGGTAGGGGGCTCGTCGAACCGCTTCTGGCTCAGCGTGCTGGAATGGGGGCCGGAAAGTCCCTATGCGCCTTGGTTCGACATCAACTGGGCCTCGACCTGGCCCGGCCTCGCCGGCAAGCTTCTCGTGCCATTTCTCGGCGGCCAGTATGGCGACGTTCTCGCCGAAGGCGGGCTCGCGCTGCGCTTCGATCCCGGCGAGGGCAGCTTCGCGGTCTGGGCCCACGACACCCACAAGCTGCCGATCTGTCCGCGCGACTACCCGGGGATCCTCCGCGCCAGCGGCCTGGACGACCTCGCCGCGGCCTTCGCCTCCGATGCTCCGGCCACGGCGCCGCTCTGGGACGAGCTGAAATCCCGTCTCGCCGCCGTCCCCGCCACCTCGGTCTGCGCCGTCCTCGCGACCATTGACCGCGACCGCCTCGATGCCCTGATCGACCGTCAGCACTGGCGAACGTCGAAGTTTACCCTCGACAGCGACGCGCTCGACTACCGTCGCTTCTTTACCATCAGCGAGCTCGCCGGCGTCCGTGTCGAGGTTCCAGAGGTGTTCGAGGCCACCCACAAGCTCGTCCTCCGCCTCGTCGACGAGGGCCTGGTCGACGGCCTGCGCATCGACCACATCGACGGCCTCATGGATCCCAAGGCCTACACCCTCCGCCTCCGCCGCCGCGCCACCCGGCCATTCTGGCTGCTGGTCGAGAAGATTCTCGCCCCGAACGAGACCCTTCCCGCCGACTGGAAGACCGACGGCACCACCGGCTACGAGGTCGCCAACCTTCTCGTCGGCGTCCTCACAGACCCCGCCGGTACCGATGCGCTCACCCAGACCTACGCTGACTTCACAGGCGGCCACGCGTCCCCCGCCGAGATCGTCCATGCCGCCAAGCTCTCGATCATGGCCGGCCCGATGGCCGCCGAGCGCGAGGCGATCGTCGCCAGCCTCCTCGAGCTTGCCAGCCGTGATCCGCATAGCCGCGATCTCGGACGCACCGCGCTCCGAACCGCTTTTGCCGAGACCATCGCCGCCCTCGACGTCTACCGCACCTACGCCGACGCCGAGGGCCTGCCTGCGGCCGACCGCCCCCGCCTGGCGCGCGCCCTCGCGGAAGCCCGCCGCCGCTGCGCCGTCACCGATCCCGGCGTCTTTGATTTTCTTGCGGCCGTCCTCACCCTCGAGCACCCCGAGGGCCTCGAGATCACCCGGCGCGTCCAGCAGTTGAGCGGCCCGGTTATGGCCAAGGGTCTCGAGGACACCGCGCTCTACCGCTACAACCGCCTGATCGCCCTCAACGAGGTCGGCAGCGAGCCCGGCCTGCTTTTCCGTCGACGTCGACGACTTCCACCGGGCCAACGCCGAGCGCCTGGCCCAGACGCCGCGGGCGATGCTCACCACCTCGACCCATGACACCAAGCGCGGCGAGGACGCCCGCGCCCGCATCGCCGCGCTCGGCGGCCACACCGGAGATTGGGCGGCCCACGTCCGAGAATGGCACGAGCTTCTCGCCGATCCTTCGTGTCCCATCGACCGCAACGAGGAGTACTTCTTCTACCAGCTTCTCCTCGGCGCCTGGCCGCTCGACTGGCCCGCCGATGGCCCGCTGCCGTCGCGCGGCCTCGCCGATCTCACCGAACGCGTCCAGGCGGCGATGCTGAAATCGGTGCGCGAGGCCGGGACAAATACCCGATGGGTTTTCGGCGACCCCGCCTACGAAGTGGCTCTCTCAAGTTTCATCGCCCGCGCCCTCGACCCCGCGGGCGCGTTCCTCGTGTCCTTCGGGGCCTTCGCAGCTCGGATCGCGTCGGACGGGATCGCCAACAGCCTGATCCAGACCGCGCTTAAACTCACCATTCCCGGAGTTCCGGATATCTACCAGGGGGCCGATCTCTGGGACCAGAGCCTCGTCGACCCCGACAATCGCCGCCCGGTGGACTTCGCCCTGCGCGCCGCGACCTTGGAGAGAGCCTTCGATCCCGCCACCCCCCTCAACGGCGCCGCGGTCAAGCTGGCGCTGATTGCCCGGCTGCTCGGTTTGCGCCGCGATCACCCTGCGCTCTTCGCCGAGGGCAGCTACGAGTCCCTGCGCGCCAGCGGCCCCTCCGCCGCCAGTTTCTGCGCCTTCGCGCGCCGCCATGGACCGAACTCGCTTGTCGTCGCGGCGGCCCTCCACCCCGGCACCCCCAAGCGTTGGGCCGAGACCAAGATCGACGCGCCGCCAAACCTGCCCTGGCCCCTTCGGGACATCGTCACTGGCGCCGAGCACCGCGATCTCATCCCCGCCGACCTATTTGCGGACGGCCCGCTGGCCCTGCTGTTCCACGGCGGCTAACCGCGCATCGGCGGCCTATCCGAGCTCGCCGCCCCGGGTCGCCTGCCGATAAGCTTCGCGGATCTCTTCCGCCTGCGCCCGGGCGCTGTCGAGCGCGGCCCGGGTGCTCGCGAGCTCCGACTCCATCCTCGCGAAATGCCGCCGCGCCTCGCTCTCCACATGCGCCACCCGTGCTTCGGCGTCGTGCCGCGCCTGTTCGGCGGCATGAAGCTGGGCAGCCATGTCGGCCGTCCGCCGAGCGTTGCGCGGCCCGATCGCGTTCATCCGGCCGAAGAACCAGCGCATGATCCAGCCGAGCAGGAACGCGCCGACCAGCGCCCCGGCGATGACCAGCGTCAGCTCATTGCGATCCATCGTCACCCTCGCCCTGCGCGTCCCCTTCCGCCGTCACCAGCTCGAACGCGATCCGGCGGTTCTCCGCCCGCCCCGCCGCGGTGGTGTTGTCGGCGATCGGATCGGCCTCGCCATAGCCGTGCGCGACGACGTTCGGAAGCGGCAGGTCCGGCGCCCGCAGCGCCGCCAGCACCGCCTCCGCCCGCTCCTGGCTGAGCCGGAGGTTCCCCGAGTCCGACCCCCGCGAGTCGGTATAGCCACCGATCTCCAGCGCCACGTCCGGACAGCTCCGCAACGCCCCCCCGATGGTGGTGATCATCGCATTGCTCTCCGGCGCGATCTCCGCCGACCCCAGGGCGAACTGGATCGTGGTGCCCGCCAGGATCGCCTCGATCTTCTCCGCGCAGGCCGCGTCGGTCAGCGCCTGTCCTTCCCCCTCCGGCTCGGGCGCCTCCAACCCCTTGAAGACGATCCGACGGTTCAGCGCCCGGCCCTCCGCGGTTGCATTGTCGGCGACCGGATCGGCCTCCCCGTAGCCCCGGGCGCTCACCCCCGCCAGTGGCAGCTCCGGCGTGCGCAGCGCCGCCAGCACCGCCTCCGCCCGCCCCTGGCTCAGCCGGAGGTTGCCCTCGTCCGACCCCTGCGAGTCGGTATAACCACCGATCTCGAGCTTCGTGTCCGGGCACCCGGCGAGGACGTCGCCGATCGCCTCGACAACGGCAACGCTCTCCGGCGCGATTTCCGACGAACCAGCGGCGAACTGGATCGACCCCTCGCTCAGGATATCCCCGATTGCCATCTCGCAGTCGGTCGCCGCATCGTCCTCGGTCTCCGGCCCCGCTTCGGCCATCCCCGCGTCGTCGCTCTCGAGCCTCTCGACACCCTCCGGCGCCACCAGCGTGAACTCGATCCGCCGGTTCTGCGCCCGCCCGGCCTCGGTGGCATTGTCGGCCACGGGGTCGTCAGCGCCGAAGCCGCGGGCGGTCAGCCGCACCATCGGCAGGTTCTCGGCCCGCAGTGCCGTCAGAACCGCCTCGGCGCGCGCATCGCTCAGCCGCTGGTTCGCCTCCGCCGACCCCTGGGAATCGGTGTGCCCGCCGATCTCGAAGTCCGCGCCGGGGCAGCCGCGCAGCACGTCGGCGATCGCCGCGATTACCCCCTGGCTCTCGGGCACGATGTCGGCCGACCCCGCCGCGAACTGGATCGAGCCCGCGTCCAGGATGGCGCTGATCTGGTCGGCGCAGAGCTCCGGGCGGGGCCGGGCCGCCTCGGCCGCCGCTGCCGCCGCAGCGGCGTCGAAGGAGACGTCCACCACCGCCCCGGCACCGACCTTGGCCGCGAGCAGCGCGTCGACCTTGTCCGCCGCGTGCTCGTTGAGCGACGAACCCGCCACCGCCACCCGGTCGGCGGAGACCTTGAGCGTGCCTTCCTTCAACGCCGACAGCGCCTCGACCCCGGCGAGTATCCGTCCGGGCCAGCCGTCCGGCAGCGAGGGATCGAGCATTGTGGCATTCACCACCCGGTCGTGTCCGAAAAGCGCCGCGGCGTAGCTCAGGATCGCATCCTGCGAGGTCTTGTCCTTGACCAGCCCCGAGAGCCGCACCGAGCCGTCCTCGTCGAGGGCCGCCTCGAAGGTCGCAGGATAGGCGCGTTCGCTGTCGGGGGTGCCGGCCACGGACTGGGCCACAACCGTCGTCAGCTGAAAGACATCGGGCAGGTCGGCGTCGAGTGCCCGGCCGATCTCGCCGATCCTCTGCGGATCCGCCCCCGGCGGCGGCGTCAGCTGGGCGGAAAGGTCGTGGAGCACGAAGCGCCCGCCACCGAGCTCGGCCAGGGCGTCGAGCCCCCGCGCCACCGCCGCCGACCATTCCGGCGACGGCGCGCCGAGGCCCACCCGGCACGCCGCGTCGCCCTGGAGCCCGGCGGTCCTCGCCGCCGCCAGGATCGCACTGGCTGCCTCGTCGCTCTCGGCGCTGCAGGCGGCCAGCGTGCCCACGCCGCCGTCGATGCTGAGGTCGAAGGCGAACGGGGCGATCACCGGCCGCGGCGCGGAAATGTCGAGGGTCAGTGTCACGCCCGCGGGCACCGCCCGCTTCAACCGCTCCTCGAGCTTGGCTCGGTCCGGATCGCTGTCGGCCACCGCGATCACCTTCACCAGTGCGGGGCTCACGCTCACCTTGGCCCGCGGCAGCTCCGCCAGCACCGAGAGCCCGAAACCGAGCGCCTCGGCCCAGCCCGCCGGCGCCGGCTCGTCGGCCGATTCGAGCATGTCGGTGACGTTGCCGCTCAGCCCGCCGGCGCCCAGCGCGGAGCGAATCACGTCGCGCCCACCGGTCTCCGGCACCAGCCCGATCAGCGACACGTCCGCCTCGTTGCGCAGCAGCTCGAGCGCGAAGGGCGGCGGCGGCAGCGGCGCGCTGGCTTCGAGCGTGGTCGTGTCGTCAATCCGCCGGGCGGCCACCACCTGCCGGGTAATCTCGAGGGCCCGGAACCGGCTGCTCTCGTCCGGAGCGGCGCCCGCCAGGGTCACCGTCAGGCCGTCGGTATCGACGCTCGCCCAGTCCTGGCCCGCCGCCTTGAGCGCGGTGTCGATCTGTTCGGCGGTTCGCGCCTCGTACCAGGCGGCCGCCGCGCCGGCGATCCGGTAGGCTCCGAATCCCACCCCCGCAAACACCACCACTGCAAAGAGAAAGGCGCTGGCGCGCATGACGTTTTCCCACCCGGTCGCCAGCGGTGATAGGCCGAAGCCGGCCTTCAATCAAGCCGAGCGCCGTTCACAGGATCGCGGCGGCCAGCAGGCCACCGGCCAGAATCAGCCCTGCGTCGCGGTTCTCCCGGAACAGCATCAGGCAGCAGGCCCCGTCATCGATGTCGAGCCGCCGGAGCTGCCGGGCGAGGTGCGCCGCAAAGCCGGCCACCCCGGCTAGCCCGGCCGCCACCGCGGCGCCGCCGACGCCCATCACCACTGCCATCGCCGCCAGCCCGGCAGCGACGATGAGAAACCCCCAGAGCCAGGCCTTGGTGCGCGTCCCGAACAGCCGCGCCGTCGACTTCACCCCGATCAACGCGTCGTCCTCCCGGTCCTGGTGCGCGTAGATCGTGTCGTAAAAGAGCGTCCAGGCGATCCCCGCGCCGTAGAGCAGCACTGGCGCCCAGCCCAGTCCCCGCGCATGCGCGGCCCATCCCAGGAGCGCGCCCCAGTTGAACGCGAGCCCCAGGAACACCTGCGGCCACCAGGTGAAGCGCTTGGCAAAGGGATAGACTGCCACCAGCGCCAGCGACGCCATCCCGAGTTGGATCGCCTCCTGCGGAAACGTCATGAGAATCGCGAACGCCACCAGCGCCTGCGCCACCATCCACCCGGCCGCCTGCCGCGGCGTCACCTGGCCAGACGGCAGCGGCCGCGACCGCGTCCGCGCCACTTTGGCGTCGATGTCCCGGTCGGCGAGATCGTTCCAGGTGCAGCCCGCCCCGCGCATGAGGAACGCCCCGATGGCACAGCCCGCCGCGATCCAGAGATCGAACCACCGCAGGTCGCCCCCGGCGGCCGCCGCCAGCAGCAGTCCCCACCAGCACGGTATCAGCAGCAGCCACGTCCCGATCGGCCGATCGGCCCGCGAAAGCCGCAGGTAGGGCCGCATCCCCGCGGGCGCGCGCCGGTCGACCCAGTTGCCGCGGACGGCGTCGGCCACGCTTCCCTCAGCCATGCTTCCCTCGGCGCCCGTGCTCGGCATAGTGTCGTGCGTCATGGGGGGGAGGTATGGCAGAAACCGGGGCGAAGATCAGGCTCTTTGTTGACGCGGCGCTCGGTCCGGGAACCGAGGTCATGCTGACCGCCGACCAGGCCCATTATCTCTTCAACGTCATGCGCGTCGCCCATGGCAACGAGGTCGCGGTCTTCAACGGCCGCGACGGCGAGTGGCTGGCGGAAGTCACCCGCACCGGCAAGCTGCGCGGCACCGTCGCCTGCCGGCGGCACGGCCGGCCACAGCGCCATCCCCCCGACCTCTGGCTGGTGTTCGCGCCGATCAAGAAGGCCCGTACCGACTTCATCGTCGAGAAGGCGGCGGAACTCGGTGCGGCGCGGGTGCTGCCGGTCTTCACCCGCCGCTCCAACACCGCCCGCATCCAGCCCGAGCGGCTGCGCGCCCACGCCATCGAGGCGGCGGAGCAGTGCGGCGAGACCTACGTGCTCGACATCGCCCGGCCTGTGAAACTCGAGGCGCTGCTCGCCGCCTGGGACCCGGCGCGGCGCCTGCTGTTCTGCGACGAGGAACGCACCGCCAACCCGGCCGCCGAAGCGCTTGCCGGCGCCGTGCCCGGCCCCTGGGCGATCCTGATCGGCCCGGAAGGCGGCTTCGACCCGGAGGAGGCGGCGCACCTGCGCGCGCTCCCCTACGTGCTGCCGGTCACCCTCGGGCCGCGGATATTGCGGGCCGACACCGCCGCATGTGCCGCCATCGCGCTCTGGCAGGCCACCTTGGGTGACTGGCGGTGAGCTTCGTTCGCCCGGAGCTCGTGCATCGCCTGCACCACTGGCGCGAGCCGATCGGTTGGGGGCTGATCCTCGCGGCCGGGCTATGGCTCGCCTGGCGCGGCTATGCCCGGCTCGACCTTCTGGTCTTCACCGGCGGCCTCATCGTCACCGCGACCGCCCTCGCCCTCATGCACGCCGCGGTCCGCCGGGTCCGGCTCCAGGCCGACACGCCCGGGGAGGGGGTGGTGATCATCGACGAGGCGCGCATCGCCTATTTCGGCCCGCGCGGCGGCGGCTTCGTCGACCTGCCCGCGGTCACCAGCGTCGAGATCGTCACTCGCCCGCACCTGCCACCCGCCTCCGGCCACGTCTGGATCATCGCCGCCGAGGACGGCACCCGCCTCACCATTCCGCTCGGCGCCGAGGGTGCCGACGGCCTCCTCGACGCCCTGAGCCCGCTCCCCGGCATCGACTTCGACGCCGGCGTCGCCGCAGTCTCCACCCGCGGCCCCGGTCGCACGCTGGTCTGGAAGAAGGCAAGCTGACCCCGCCACGGGCAGCGGCCGGCCCGCTCCCGCCCACCCACCCCGCGCGCCGCCCGCTGCCCTTCCCGCATGCTGCGGCCCCCGAGGGGGGCGTTCACGGAATTAACGGAAAATTATTCTCCATTAACGCCTTTGATTTCAGAGCACTTGCAAAATGTTCACGCGTGAACAACCCCGGTCCGCCTGGGCGGGCGGGCCAATACAACCGGACCGCGTACCCCCTTCCGCTTTCCTCCCGCTCCGGGTACCATCCCCGCAAAAAACCACCCCGATCGAGCCGGAGGCAGTTCTTGCACAGGATCACCCTCGCCACCCTTCTGGTCGCGTTTCTCGCCGGCTGCGCCGGTGCCAACCCGCCGACCGAAAGCGACCCACCCATGGCCCGCGCCGCCCCGAGCCCGCAGCCCGCCAGCTTCACCGCCTGGCGCGACGGCTTCCGCAACCGCGCCCTCGCCCAGGGTATCAGCCCCCAGGTCTTCGACGCCGCCTTCCGAGGGCGTCGGCGTCAACGCCGACGTGGTGCGGCTCGATTCCAAGCAGGCCGAGTTCACCAAGCCGATCTGGGAATACCTCGACAGCGCCGCCTCCCCCACCCGGATCGAGACCGGCCGCGCCCAGAGCGCCCAGCTCAACCAGACCCTCGCCGCCATCGAGGCCCGCTACGGCGTCGATCGCCAGGCGGTGCTGGCGATCTGGGGCATGGAATCGAACTACGGCAAGAACCGCGGCTCCATCGAGGTCGTCGAGAGCCTCGCCACCCTGGCCTACGAGGGCCGCCGCCGTTCCTTCGCCGAAGAACAGCTCCTCGCCGCCCTGCGCATCCTCCAGGCCGGCGATACCGACCCCGTCCACATGCGCGGCTCCTGGGCCGGCGCCATGGGCCACACCCAGTTCATCCCCACCAGCTATCTCGTCTACGCCGTCGACTTCAACGGCGACGGCCGCCGCGACATCTGGTCCGACGACCCGACCGATGCGCTGGCCTCCGCCGCCAACTACCTCGCCCGCTCCGGCTGGACCCGCGGCCAGCCCTGGGGGGTCGAGGTGCGCCTGCCGCAGGGCTTCAACTACGGCAGCGCCGACCAGTCCAACGTCCGCCCGGTCTCCGACTGGCGCGGCCGCGGCGTGACCCTGGCGAACGGCCAGCCGCTCCCCGACTACGGCTCCGCCGCGATCATCGCCCCCGCCGGCGCCCGCGGACCGGCCTTCGCGGTCTTCCACAACTTCTTCGTCATCAAGAAATACAACAACGCCACCTCCTACGCGATGGGCGTGGGCCATCTCGGCGACCGTATCATGGGCGGCGGCCCGTTCCAGGGCGCCTGGCCCCGCGGCGAGCGCGAGCTGTCGCGCACCGAAAAGATCGAGCTCCAGGAGCGCCTGATCGCCCGTGGCTACAACACCGGCGCCACCGACGGCGTCGTCGGCCCCGACACCATCGCCGCCATCCGCGCCTACCAGACCCGCGAGGGTCTGACCCCGGACGGCTTCGCCACCGCGTCACTACTGGTGAGACTCCGCTGATGGCCAACGGCGGCGGGCCAACCAAGAAGCTGGCGGTGCTGATCGATGCGGACAATTCTTCGCCGAAGATCGCCGAAGGGCTGTTCGACGAGGTGGCGAAGATCGGCGAGGCGAGCCTGCGGCGGGCCTACGGAAACTTTTCGGATGCGCGCAATCCCTGGCGCTCCGACGTCCTGGCCCGGCACGCGATCCAGCCGAACCACCAGTTCCCGTACACGACCGGCAAGAACGCCACGGATATCACCATGGTGATCGATGCCATGGATCTGCTGCATTCTGGCCGCTTCGACGGGTTCTGCCTCGTCTCGTCGGACAGCGACTTCACCCGGCTGGCCGCCCGCATCCGCGAGCAGGGCGTCGACGTCTTCGGGATCGGGCAGGCCAAGACGCCCGAAAGCTTCCGACAGGCCTGTACCCGCTTCATTTTCACCGAGAATTTCGTCGCGGACGCCGACAGCCCCACCGCCGCCAAATCGGCGCTCCGACCGATGTCGGAAGCGGTCGACCTCATCCTGAAGGCGCTGGAACAACTCGAGGAGGACCCCGAGGGCTGGTTTCAGCTCGGCACCGTCGGCCAGCGCGTCAACAACCTCTCGTCTGAATTCGACACCCGGACCTTCGGGCACGCCAAGCTCTCGGACCTCGTCGAGGCGACAGGCCGCTTCGAGATCGACCGCACCGGCCAGCACGTCCGCATGCGTCCGAAGCCGGGGCGCCGGCGCAAAAGGTAGCCGAGAGACTGACGCCCTAAGGGTGGCCGGTCCTCTCTAGCCGGATCGTCTCAACCGCGTCGCCACGGACTGCAGCGCCTCTTTCGCGGCAAGCAGGCGGCTGACCGGGAACAAGCGCTCGAGGCGGGCGAGGTCGACCTGGGCATTCACGCCGGACTCGAGGACGCGGAGCATGAGCCAGTCCCGGCGCGCGGCTTCCACCTCGCAGATGGCATCGATCTCGCGAAGGCCGGCGATCGCCTCGGGCAAGCGGCCGTCGATGCCGGCATAGTCGATGCCGGGAAAGACGATGCCGCGGTCGTCGCGCAGCCAGAGGAGTTCCGTGGACGCGCTGGTGACCGCGGCCTCGACATCGGGGCGGAGCCTCGGTCGGGGAACCCCGCCGGCTTCGCGCTCGATGGCGCTTATCAGGTCGAGGAGGCGCTGGTGGGCGCGCACCGGTTGGTGGTCCCGCCCTGCGCAGGTGACGCGGCGGTTCGCCACGGAGATCGACATCGCCTCCGCCGAGAGCGACTCGTTGAGGCGCGGGATCCGGGCGACGCCCTCGGGCACGGTGGTGCCGAGGACGTCCTCGACGAAGTCCCGCACGACGTCGCCGTCCGGAAAGCCGGCGGGCTCGTAGGCGCGGATCTGCATCGGGCGGCCGAAGCCCTCCTCGACGAGTTCGACACCGCGGCGGAGTCCGATCGGGCGGGGCGGCGAGACCTCGCCGGACATCTTGGCGTTCTGCTGGAGGTAGGAAAGATAGTAGGGTGCCGGGGCACGGACATAGACGCAAGGGCGGATGTCGGTGGAGAGCTCCTCGAGGAGCGACCGGAAGCGGCGGAAGTCGGCAAGCTCCGGATCCATCAGGAAGAGTTCGCTGCTCAGGACCGTGACGGCGGGCTTGCGAAGGGCCACCTCCCGCCGAACCGTCTCCCAGGCGCGGCGGCCCGTGGCGCGCATCGCGTCGGGGGTGAGGCCGAGCTGGCGGGGAATGCGGGCCGGGATCGTGTCGCGGAAGAGCGCGAAGAGCGCATGGTGGGCGGGGCCGAGCGGGATGTCCGGATAGAGGATGCCGCGGTCGAGGAAGGCGGCCCGGTTCCGGGACAGGAACGCCTGGATCGACGAGGTGCCGGTCTTGAAGGTGCCGAGGTGGACGACGATCTGCATAGCGCCTGACTTGCACCTGCGCGCGGGGCCTTCAAGCCGCGGTGATCCCGGTCGGCGTTGACCCGCCGGCGATCTTGCGCTAGGAGGCGGCCGATCCCGGAAGGCAGTCTCTTCCGGTCCTGAGATGCAGGATCGCCGTCGGTCAGCGCGTTGCGCCCACCGGCGTGGTCGTCGTTTGAGAGGTGTGGCGCGATGTTCGAGACCCTGTCCGACCGGCTCTCCGGCGTCTTCGGCTCGCTCACCCGCCAGGGCGCGCTGAGCGACGAGGACATCGCCACCGCGCTGCGCGAGGTGCGGGTGGCGCTGCTCGAGGCGGACGTATCGCTGCCGGTGGCGCGCGACTTCGTCAGGACGGTGCAGGAGAAGGCCAGGGGACAGGCGGTCACCAAGTCGGTGACGCCGGGCCAGCAGGTCGTGAAGATCGTCCATGACGCGCTGATCGACATGCTGCGCGGCGAGGGCGAGCCGGGGCATCTCAGGATCGACAACCCGCCGGCACCGATCCTGATGGTCGGCCTTCAGGGCTCGGGCAAGACCACGACCACGGCGAAGCTGGCGCGGCGGCTGAAGGAGCGCGAGGGCAAGCGGGTGCTGATGGCCTCGCTCGATACCCGCCGGCCGGCGGCGATGGAGCAGCTCGCCATACTCGGGACCCAGGTGGGCGTCGATACCCTGCCGATCGTCGCGGGCCAGGACCCGGTGGCGATCGCGAGGCGCGCCAAGCAGCAGGCGACGCTGGGCGGCTATGACGTGGTGATGCTCGACACCGCCGGGCGGCTGCACGTCGACGACGAGTTGATGGCCGAGGTCGCGGCGGTGCGCGACGCGACCAGGCCGCACGAGACGCTCTTGGTGGTCGACGGGCTGACCGGGCAGGACGCGGTGAATGTCGCCACCGAATTCGACGGGAGGGTCGGCGTTTCCGGAGTGATTCTGACCCGGATGGACGGCGACGGGCGCGGCGGCGCGGCGCTGTCGATGCGGGCTGTGACCGGCAAGCCGATCAAGTTCGTGGGTCTCGGCGAGAAGCTCGACGCGCTCGAGGAGTTCCATCCCGACCGGATCGCCGGGCGGATCCTCGGCATGGGCGACATCGTGGCCCTGGTCGAGAAGGCGCAGGAGACGCTGGAGGCCGAGGCCGCCGAGCGGATGATGAAGCGGTTCCAGAAGGGTCAGTTCAACATGAACGACCTGAAGAGCCAGCTTGAGCAGATGCAGAAGATGGGCGGCATGCAGGGCGTCATGGGCATGCTGCCCGGCATGGGCAAGATGCAGAAGCAGATGGACGAGGCCGGCCTCGACGACCGGATGCTCCGCCGGCAGATAGCGCTGATCGACTCGATGACCAAGAAGGAGCGGCGGCACCCGGAGCTCCTGCAGGCCAGCCGCAAGCGGCGGATCGCGGCGGGGGCGGGGCTCGAGGTGCAGGAGCTCAACCGGCTGCTGAAGATGCACCGGCAGATGGCCGATGTGATGAAGAAGATGGGCGGCATGGGCAAGAAGGGCCTGCTGCGCGGCGGCCTCGGCGCGCTCCTCGGCAGGGGCGGCGGGATGCCCGGCGGGGCCGGCGGGCTGCCGCCGATGCCGGGCGGGATGCCGGCCGGGGCGCTGCCGCCTGGCCTGGCGCTGCCGCCGGGGCTCTCCGGGCTGGGGAAGAAGAAATGATCTCCGACGACGTCCGCCGCGCCGCCGACCTGCTGCACGGCCACCGGGAATCGATCGACCGGCTGGACGCGATCCTGGTCTTCACCCTCGCCGAGCGCTTCAAGCATACCCAGGCGGTGGGGGTGCTGAAGGCGCAGCACGGCCTGCCGCCCTCCGACCCCGCCCGCGAGAGCCAGCAGATCGCCCGGCTCGAGCGGCTGGCCGAGGAGGCCGACATCGACCCGGCCTTCGCGCGCAAGTTCCTGAACTTCATCATCTCGGAAGTGATCAGGCATCACGAGAGACATCTCGAGAACGGGCCATCCATCGAAACCGGCCCCCAAAAAACCCAAGGAGACTGAACATGGCCATGAAGATCCGGCTCGCCCGCGGCGGGTCCAAGAAGCGTCCGCACTATTCGATCGTGGCGGCCGACTCGCGCTCCCCGCGCGACGGGCGCTTCATCGAGAAGCTCGGCACCTACGACCCGCTCCTGCCCAAGGACAACGAGGGCCGGGTGAAGATCGACCTCGAGCGGGTGCAGTACTGGCTGAGCCAGGGTGCGCAGACCACCGACCGGGTGCAGCGCTTCCTCGAGGCCGCCGGCGTCGCCGAGAAGAAGGTGCGCAGCAACCCCAAGGCGGCGCTGCCCGGCAAGGCGGCGCAGGAGCGCGCCAAGGCCCGTGCCGACAAGGCCTCCGCCGCGGCGGCGCCGGTCGAGGCGCCCGCCGCCGAAGCGCCTGCCGCCGAGTAGCGGCGCGGGCCATGGCCGGCCCCTGGATCGCGGTGATCTCGGCCGACCACGCCGCCTCGGCGGCGCGGGACGGCTTCTTTGCCTGCTCGCACGGCGTCGGGCGCGCGGTGGCGCGGCCCGCGAACGGCGACCGCTTCGCCTGTTATGCGCCGCGCGAGGGCCTGGGGACGGGCGACCCGGTGCAGGCGTTCGTGGCGCTGGGGCGGATCCTCGACGACGCGCCGTCGCCGCGGATGATCGGCGACTTCGAGGCGCAGGTGCGGCGGGCGGCGTACCAGCCGGTCGGGCGCGCGGCGGTGCGGCCGCTGCTCGAGCGGCTGGCGTTCACCCGCGGCAAGGGCAGCCACTGGGGCATGGCGTTCCGGCGCGGGCTCTTCGCGGTCAGCCCGGAGGACTTTGGGGTGATCGAGGGCGCGCTCCGGGATGGCTGAGGCGCGGACCTGCGTCGGGGCGATTGCCGGGGCGTTCGGGGTGCAGGGCGAGGTTCGGCTGAAGTCGTTCTGCGCCGAGCCGGCGGCGATCGCCGGCTATGCGCCGCTGCTGACCGAGGACGGGCGGAGCTTCGGGGTGCGGATCACCCGGCCGATCACCGGGGCGTTCGCGGCGCGGCTGACCGGCGTTGAGACCCGGGAGCAGGCGGAGGCGCTGAAGGGAACGCGGCTCTACGTGCTGCGCGACCGGCTGCCGCCGCTCGACGAGGACGAGTTCTACCATGCCGACCTGGTCGGGCTCGCGGTGGTCGACACCGGCGGTGCGGCGCTTGGCACGGTGCGGGCGGTGCTGGACCACGGGGCCGGCGACATCCTGGAGGTCGCGCGGCCGGGGCGCGCGGACCTGCTGCTGCCGTTCACGCGGGCGGCGGTGCCGACGGTCGACCTCGCCGGGCGGCGGATCGTCGCGGATCCGCCCGAGGGACTGCTCGAGACCTGATGGTCTCATACAGGTTTGCTAACCTGGAGAGCAGTCGCGATGAGCCCACAGGCGCATCGCAAGCAAAGAAACAATGCGCGCACCTGCGCGCTCCAATTGGCGGCAAGGGCCGCCGCGCGGCGACCGCCGCGCCCGCCGACCGGAGAGGAAGATGACCGCCCCCTGGGCCGCCCGCGTCCTGACGCTTTATCCGGAGATGTTTCCCGGACCGCTCGGGCAGTCGCTGACCGGGCGGGCGCTGGCGGATGGGCTGTGGGGGCTCGAGACGGTGCAGATCCGGGACTTCGCCCGCGATCGGCATCGGAGCGTCGACGACACGCCGGCCGGCGGCGGGGCGGGGATGGTGCTGCGGGCGGACGTGGTGGCGGCCGCGCTGGACGCGGGGCCAGGGCCGGGGCCGGTTGTCTACCTTTCGCCGCGGGGGCGGCGGTTCGACCAGGCGCGGGCGCGGGCGCTGGCGGCGGGGCCGGGGGTGACGCTGATCTGCGGGCGGTTCGAGGGGATGGACGAGCGGCTGCTGCAGGCGCGGCGGGTCGAGGAGGTGAGCCTCGGGGACTTCGTGATGACCGGCGGCGAGATCGCGGCGATGGCCTTGATCGACGCCACGGTTCGGCTTATACCCCGCGTCCTCGGGAACGCCGAGTCGACGGAGGAGGAATCTTTCTCGTCCGGCCTCTTGGAGTTTCCGCAATATACGCGCCCGACCGAATGGGAAGGTCTCGCGATACCCGAGGTTCTCCTCTCGGGGCATCACGGACGGATCGCCGAGTGGCGACGCACCCAGGCGGAGAGGCTGACCAAGGAACGTCGTCCCGACCTCTGGCGGGCCTACGTGGCGAAGGCCACCGCTGGCGACCCGGCAGGAGAGACAGAGCTCTCGGACGCGCACACCACCGCCGCGACAGGCGGGCATGAGAAGGACGATGGCGATGAACCTGATCGCTGAGATCGAGGCCGAGCAGATCAAGGCCCTGGCCAAGGAAATCCCGGACTTCGCCGCAGGCGATACCGTCCGGGTCGGCTTCAAGGTGACCGAAGGCTCGCGGAGCCGGGTGCAGGCCTACGAGGGCGTCTGCATCGGGCGGAACGGCGGCTCGGGCATCGGCGCGAGCTTCACGGTGCGCAAGATCAGCTTCGGCGAGGGGGTGGAGCGCGTCTTCCCGCTGCACAGCCCGAACATCGATTCGATCGAGGTGGTGCGGCGCGGCAAGGTGCGGCGGGCGAAGCTCTACTACCTGCGCGAGCGGCGGGGCAAGTCGGCCCGGATCGCCGAGAAGACCAACTACCGCGAAAAGACCGAGAGCTGAGGAGAGCGGACATGAAGGACGGCATCCACCCGAACTACCACTTCATCGAGGTCAAGCTGACCGACGGCAGCACCTACCGGACCCGCTCGACCTATGGCGCCGAGGGCGACACGCTGTCGCTGGAGATCGACCCGTCGGCGCACCCGGCCTGGACCGGCGGATCGCACCGGCTGATGGACACCGGCGGCCGGGTCACGAAGTTCAAGAAGAAGTACGAGGGCCTCGGCTTCTGAAGCTTCGCACACACCCGCTGCACACAGTGTGCAGCGGGGTCAAGTGGTTGAATCCGCTGGATATGACCTTGCGGATTCAGCAATGATTAACCGCCTAGCGTGGCGTCGAGCCAGTCGAGCGCGCGACGGTTCAGAGCCGAGCGGTTCATCATCTCGCAATGGTCGCCCGCCCCCTCGGCGTCGGTGAAGTTGATCAGCGTCTTCGGGCAGCGCAGCTTGTCCATCACCATCTGCGCCGATCCCGAGCGCGTATCGTCCCCGGCCGCGGTCAGGAGCGTCGGACAGCGGATCTCCCCGGCCCGGCCCTCCAAGGTGAACGCGGACGCAGACGCGAGATAGCCGCGCAGATCAGTCACCCCGTGCACCCAGAAGCCGCGCTGCACGAAGCTCCAGCGCAGCTGGCGGTTGCCCTCGATCACCGTGTTGAGCTTGGCGACGTCCGCGTCGTCGATCCGGGCGATGTCGGTCGAGGCGTCCATCGGAATGCCGAGCTTGGCTGCCAGGCCGGTGAAGCCTGCCAGCATGCTCCAGAGCGCCGGGTCGAGGATCAGTGCCGCCAGCCGGTGCTCGCCCGTCGCCGCCCGCGCCGCAAGGTGGCCGCCGAGGCTCCAGCCACTCAGCGCGATCCGCTTCGGGTCGATCCCCGGCAGCTCCAGCGCCGCATCGACCACGGCCTTGACCACGGTCTCCCAGTCAGGTCGCAGCGGGACGCCCTGCTCGATCAGTGGCCCGCCCTGTCCCGGGCCATCGAAGAAAAGCACGTGGTAACCGCGCCGCGCCGCCGCCACGGCGGAGGCGAAATACATGTCGGTGACGGTGCCGTCATAGCCGTTGGTGAGAATCAGCAGCGGCCGGGTCTCGTCCGCCCGCCCCTCGGCTCGCAGCAGGTAGGCGGGCATCGTGAGGTCGCCGAGCGGGATGCCCATCGGCAGCACCGCGGGGTCGCCGAGGGCAAGACCCCTGTCGAAGGCGGCGATCTGCTTGCGGAAGGCTGCGAGCAGGCGCGGGTTCACCGGCGCGCCGAAGATCGGGTGGTAGGCGGCGCCGTAGAAGCTCGCGGCCCGCAGCCAGCCGTCGCGCGCGCTGGCGCGACGACCGGCGGCCTCGTTCTCTTCCGCCTCGGCGGCGAGGCGATCGGCCGCGGCGCACCAGGCGTCGCAGAAGGCCTCGTCGTCGCCGTCGCCGACCACTGCCGCCACCGCACGGACCTCGCCGAAATCGGCGCCGCCATAGGGAATGTAGCCGAGCGGCCAGGTTCCGAACTCGTCGTGCAGGTCGTTCTTGAACAGCAGTCCCATCGCCCCTCCGGTTTCCACGCCGCCGGCGCAGGATGTCGCAGGCGGTCGTGGCAGGGAAGGAGAAGGTTGAGGGTAGGACAGAAGGGCCCGCTTGCCTTGGAGGCGGCCTCGCGTCCGCCGCCGGCACAAGGCGGATTCTGCTTCCGGGAATCGGATCAATCGTCTAAATCTGGTGGTGCGTCCCGTGCAGGGCGCGCCATTTGGTTCGAGGTCGGTATGGCGCGATTGATCGTGATGGGCAACGAGAAGGGCGGGTCGGGCAAGTCGACGACGGCCATGCACCTCATCACCGCGCTGGTGCGGAACGGGCACGAGGTCGGCGCACTGGATCTCGACCTGCGGCAGACCAGCCTCTTTCGCTATCTCGACAACCGGCAGGACTACATGCGGCGCAAGGGCATCGTGCTGCCGATGCCGCGCCGGATCGCGCTCGAGCCCAGCGCCTTCGACAGCCGTGCGGAGGCCGAGGCCGAGGAGGGCGAGCGTTTCCAGGCGGCGCTGGCGGAACTCGGCGACTGCGACTACATCGTCATCGACTGCCCCGGCTCCTACAGCACCTATTCGCGGCTGGCGCATGCGGCGGCCGATACGCTGATCACGCCGATGAACGACAGCCTGGTGGATTTCGACATGCTGGCGCGGCTCGATCCCGCGACCGGCAAGATCAAGGGGCCGTCGGTCTATTCGGAGATGGTGTGGAAGGCACGGCAGGCGCGGGCCGCCACCGGGCGCCGGCAGATGGACTGGGTGGTGCTGCGCAACCGCATGGCCTCGCTCGATGCCCGCAACAAGCGGCGGGTGGCCTCGGCGCTGGACGCGCTGGCGAAGCGAATCGGCTTCCGGCTGGTGCCGGGGTTCTCGGAGCGGGTGGTGTTCCGCGAGCTGTTCCTGTCGGGCCTGACGCTGCTCGACCTGCGCGAAACCGACCCGCAGGCGATGAGCATGTCGAACATCGCCGCCCGGCAGGAGGTGCGCGACCTGGTGAAGGCGCTGGACCTGCCGGCGATCGCCGTGGCGGCCTGAGCCGCCGGAACGCGTCAGATACCCGGGGCGAGCGGCAGGCAGTCGGCCTGCATGCGGGCGAGCATGGCGCAGGCGCCGAGCGCGTCCTGCTGGCTCAGCCCGACGAACTGCGCCCGGTAGACGGTGACGCCCTGCACCCGGGCCGCCTCGACCCGGCGCAGGCCGCCGGTCAGCGCCGGCACGTCCTTGAGCGCGGTGGTGAGGAGCTGGCGCTCGGCGTCGCCCTTGGCCCGGTAGGCGCCGAGCTGCACCCCCCAGTCGTTGCCGCCGGTGGAGCCGGCGCTGGCGGTGGTGATCGGCTCGGCGGCGCGCGGCTGCGGCACCGGGGCCGGCGCGGCGGCGACCGCGAAGGTCGAGGGCGACTGCGCCGCGGCCTGGCGCTCCACAGGGGCGGTGCCGGGCCGCGGCATCGGCCGGCCCTGGAGCAGGGCACCCGCCGGGGCGTTGCGGGTGGCCTGAGCGGCGGTGATCTCGGCGTTCACGTCGGCGATGGCCGCGGCGATGGTGGCGCTGTTGCGGCTGATCTCGATGTCGTCGAGCGCCCTCGGCAGCGGCCGCTGGGTCGCGGCGACCGGCCGCGATTCGACCTGCGCCACCCGCGCCGTCGTCGCGGCGGTAGAGCGGCTGGCGCTCGCCACCAGCACGGTGCGCAGCGGCGCCGGCGGCACGATGCGGGCGGTGGCGGGCATGCGCTTGAAGCCCACGTCCATCAGCTTCTCGGCCTCGGCATTGCGCGAGGCGGTGGACTTGCCGCCCATCACCGCCACCAGCACCCGGCGGTCGCCGCGCTGCGCCGAGGTGACGACGTTGAAGCCGGCGGCCCGGGTGTAGCCGGTCTTGATGCCGTCCGCGCCCGGGTAGCCTTCGAGCACCCGGCGGTTGGTGTTGCGCACGGTGGCGAGGCCGGCGGAGGTCGAGACCCGGCCGAAGATGTTGTAGTACTGCGGGAAGTCGTAGATCAGCCGGCGGCCGAGCGTCGCCATGTCGCGGGCGGTGGACATGTGGCCGTCACGGGTGAGGCCGTTGGCGTTCTTGAAGGTGGTGTTGTTCATGCCCATGGCGCGGGCGTACTGGTTCATCAGCGCCGCGAAGCCCTCCTCGGACCCGCCGATGTAGTCGCCCATGGCGGTGGCGGCGTCGTTGGCCGACTTGATGGCGGCGGCGCGGATCAGGTAGCGCAGCTCGATCTTCTGGCCGGTCTTCAGCCCCAGCTTGGACGGCGGCTCGGCGGCGGCGTTGGCGGAGACGGTGATCTTCTGGTCGAGCGAGAGCCGGCCCTGCCGCACCTGGTCGAAGACGATGTAGAGGGTCATCATCTTGGTGAGCGAGGCGGGATGCACCCGGACGTCGGCGTTCTCGGCCTGGATGATCTTGCCGGTGCGGGCGTCCATCACCAGCGTCGCGTGGGTCTGCGCCTCAGCGGTAATCGCGAAAAACACAAATACGCATGCGAGAATCACCCCGCGCGACACGGTCTGGAACATCACTGCCTCCGGCGCGCGGGGCGCCTTGCCTCGGGTTTGTCGCAAACGCTAGCGAGCGAATGCTTTATTTTGGGTTAAGCTAGCATGGCACTCCGCGCTCGAAAACACATTTGTTTCAACGCGTGCCCGCGTGTGGCTCAGACGCCGCAGAATTTTTATGACGCACTGCAGCATAAAGCGGTTGACGCAGTGCAGCATAACCCCTACATCGGGGTCATCGAAAACACGAAGACACCGGAGATTGAAATGAACACCCGCACCACCGCCAAGGCGGCTGCCGACCAGGCCACCCTCGACGTCACCAACGTGATGCAGGACGCGACCGCCAAGGTCGAGAGCTTCGTCGCCGACACCCAGAAGACCGTCACCGAGCAGTTCGACAAGCTCTCGAAGGGCTTTGAGGGTCTCACCACCTTCGGCCAGGAGAACGTCGACGCGATCGTGAAGTCGTCCGAGATCGCCGCCAAGGCCGCCGAGGGCATCGGCACCGAGCTCAGCGCCTACTCCAAGAAGGCCTTCGAGGACGGCGTTGCCGCCGCCCAGGACCTGGCCTCGGCCAAGACGATGACCGAGCTTTTCGAGAAGCAGACCTCCTACGCCCAGTCGGCGTTCGAAGGCTTCGTGAGCCAGGCGACCAAGATGAACGAGATCTACGTCGCGGCTGCGAAGGACATCACCGCGCCCCTCGGCGCCCGCATGTCCGCGGCCACCGACGCGATGAAGTCGTTCAGCCTTTAAGTCTGTACGCCAACAGCGGGCGTCGTCCTCCCTGGCGGCCCGCAGCGGCGAGAGTACGAGTTCTTATCCCCGGTGGCCTCGTGCCGCCGGGGTTTTTCTGTCTGCACGGCATGGCTGCGTCGCAGCGCCGCGTCCGGGCCTGCGCGTCCTCCCTTTTCTATTTCGGCCAAACGCATATATTGGGTCGGGTAGAGCGTATCGGTTTTCTGCTTTGGACTCAGTGATGGCAGCGTCGGACAACAAGAACCCGGGCGGCAGCACCGGGGTTCTGACCAAAACGCGTACCCGGACCCAGCGGCCGCCGCTCTACAAGGTAATGCTGCTCAACGACGACTACACCCCGATGGAATTCGTGGTGCATGTGCTGGAGCGCTTCTTCGGCACCAGTCACCAGCAGGCGGTCGAGATCATGATGACGGTGCATCGCAAGGGCCTGGCCGTCGTCGGGGTCTTCTCCTTCGAGATCGCCGAGACCAAAGTCACGCAAGTGATGGATTACGCGCGGCGCAACCAGCACCCGCTGCAGTGCACCATGGAAAGGGAGTAGGGCCGCTCGCGCGCCCCTGCCATGGCCCCCACAGATCGCCTGGCGCTCGCCTTCCAGTCGGGTGCCGTGGGCGTGCCCGCGGACGGCGACGTCGTCGTCCTGCGCGCCGCGCCCTCGCCGTTCCTCGATCTCGTTCCCCCCGGGCGGCTGCGCTGCGTGCAGAGCTTCCGCCCAATCCACGACACCCTGGCCGAGCAAGGCCATGCAGTGTCCGCCGTGCCCGGCGGAACGGCGGCGATGGTGGTGGTGAACCTCACCCGCAGCCGCGCCGAGAACCTCGGCAACGTCGCGCTGGGCCTCGGCATGCTGCCCGCCGGCGGCCTTCTCGTCGTGACCGGCGCCAAGAGCGACGGAGTCGAGAGCCTGGTGCGGCAGATGGCGCGGGTGCTGCCGCTCGACGGCGCCTTCGTCAAGGCTCATGGCCGCGTCGTCTGGCTGACGCGGCCCGACCCGCTGCCAGAGGTGGTGGCCGAGTGGGCGGCGGCGGCCGCCCCGGCGGTCAACGCCGAGGGTTTCGTCACCGCGCCTGGCCTCTTCTCCCCGGACAAGGCCGATCCCGGCAGCCGCAGGCTCGCCGAGGCGCTCGCCGGCCGGCTTTCGGGCCGTGTGGCCGACCTCGGCGCCGGCTGGGGCTGGCTTGCGCATGCGGTGCTCGAGAGCAATCCCGGCATCGCCGAACTCGATCTCTACGAGGCCGAGGCGATCGCTCTGGATGCCGCGCGCCGGAACGTCACCGATGCGCGCGCCCGCTTCCACTGGGCCGATGCCAGCGGGCTCGGACCCGGAGTGCCACCCTATGACGC
Source organism: uncultured Alphaproteobacteria bacterium (assembly GCA_963798385.1). Classification (GTDB taxonomy): domain Bacteria; phylum Pseudomonadota; class Alphaproteobacteria; order Rhodobacterales; family Rhodobacteraceae; genus Amaricoccus. Next base: position 44,579 of record CAWCTE010000002.1, read on the forward strand.
GGTCATTACCAATCCGCCGTTCCACCAGGGCCGCGCCGCCGAGCCCGACCTCGGGGCCGCCTTCATTGTCGCCGCCGCCCGAATCCTCAAGCCCGGCGGCCGGCTGACCCTGGTGGCGAACCGGCAGCTTCCCTACGAGGCGACCCTGGCCGCGACCTTCCGCCACTGGGAGAAGCGCTCGGAGGACGGGCTCTACAAGGTGCTCGAGGCCGAGCGCCCGCGGCGCGGCTAGAGTTGCGGTCCCCGCCCGCGGCAGCCTAAGAGGGGCGCGAGGGGGGACCTGCCGATGACCGATCCAGTCGACCTGACCGCGGCGCTGATCCGCTGTCCCTCGGTGACGCCGGAGGAGGGCGGCGCCATCCGCCTGCTCGAGCGCATGCTGGCGGCGGCGGGCTTTCGCACCGCACGCGCCGACCGGGGCGGCATCGCCAACCTCTTCGCCCGCTGGGGCGACGGCGGCCCGGTGCTGGGCTTCAACGGCCATACCGACGTGGTGCCGCCCGGCGATCCGGCGGCCTGGCGCCACCCCCCCTTTGCCGCAGAAGAGGAAGACGGCAAGCTCTACGGCCGCGGCGCCGCCGACATGAAGTCTGGGGTCGCCGCCTTCGTCGCCGCCGCCATCGACTTCGTCGCTGCCTCCCCGCCCGCAGGCAGCATCGTCATCACCGTCACCGGCGACGAGGAGGGCGACGGCGCCGACGGCACCCGCGCGATCCTCGACTGGATGACCGAGAATGGCGAGCGGATGGACCATTGCCTCGTCGGCGAGCCCACCTGCCCGGCGCGAATGGGCGAGATGATCAAGATCGGCCGCCGCGGCTCGCTCACCGCCCGGCTGACTGCCTCCGGCCGGCAGGGCCACACCGCCTATCCCGACCGGGCGCAGAACCCCCTCCCGGCGCTGGTGCGGCTGCTCGACCGGCTGGCCGGCCACGAGCTCGACCGCGGGACGGCGCATTTCGCCGCCTCGACCCTGGCGCTCACCACCATCGACGTCGGCAACCCCGCCTCCAACGTCATCCCGGCCGAGGCGCGGGCCACGCTGAACATCCGCTTCAACGACGCCCATTCCGGCAGGTCGCTCACCGAGTGGATAGAGGCGGAGGCCGACCAAGTTTCCCAGGAGACCGGCACCGGCATCTCCGTGCAGGTCCATGTCTCCGGAGAGAGCTTCCAGACCGAGCCCGGCCCGTTCAGCGACCTCGTGGTCCGCGCCGTCGCCGCGGTCACCGGAACGACGCCGGAGCTCTCCACCTCGGGCGGCACGTCGGACGCGCGCTTCGTCAAGGACCACTGCCCGGTCCTCGAGTTCGGCCTCGTCGGCCCCAGCATGCACCAGGTCGACGAGCACGTTGAGATCGCCCACATCCGCGACCTCAAGTCGGTCTACGCCCGCATCCTCGCCGACTATTTTGCCGCTTCCGGTCAGACCGGGACGGGCAACCTCTGAGCGGCCAAAGCCAACTTTAACGGAAAATTATTGAATATTAATCCGTTTGTTTTCAATATCATAAAAATTGTTCACGCGTGAACACTCCCATGTTCACACCCGTGGACGCGCGGGCTCAGGCTGGCCGATCAGGAGCTGAACAGGAAATGCAGGACGTCCCCGTCCTGCACCCGATAGGCCTTTCCCTCCGCCCGCAGCCGGCCCGCCTCGCGGGCGCCGGCCTCGCCGCCGAGGGCGACATAGTCGTCGTAGGCGACGGTCTCGGCGCGGATGAAGCCCTTCTCGAAGTCGCCGTGGATGACGCCCGCCGCCTGTGGGGCGCTGGCGTCTCGCGGGATCGTCCAGGCCCGGGCCTCCTTCGGACCGGCGGTGAAATACGTGGCGAGGCCGAGGAGGCGGTATCCCTCGTGGATCAGCCGGTCGAGGCCGGCCTCCTCCAGGCCCATCGCCTCGAGGAACTCGGCGCGCTCGGCGTCGTCGAGCTGGGCGATCTCCTCCTCGATCGCGGCCGAGATCACCACGTGGCCGGCGCCGCTGGCGGCAGCCATCGCGGCCACCGCCTCGGACTGGGCGTTGCCGGTGGCAGCGGCGGCCTCCTCGACGTTGCAGACGTAGAGGACCGGCTTGGCGGTCAGGAGCTGGAGCAGGCGCCAGGCCCGGGCGTCCTCGTCGGAGACGGCGACGGTGCGCGCCGGCCGGCCCTCGGCCAGCGCGGCCTGGGCGGCCTCGAGCAGCCGCGCCTGCTGGGCAGCATCCTTGTCGCCGCCCTTGAGCTTGCGCTGGAGGCCGGCAAGGCGCTTCTCGACGCTCTCGAGGTCGGCGAGCATCAGCTCGGTCTCGACGGTCTCGGCGTCGGCGACGGCGTCGACCCGGCCCTCGACGTGGGTGACGTCGGGGTCCTCGAAGCAGCGCAGCACGTGGGCGATCGCGTCGCATTCGCGGATGTTGGCGAGGAACTGGTTGCCGAGGCCCTCGCCCTTCGACGCGCCGCGGACGAGGCCGGCGATGTCGACGAAGGTGATCCGCGCGGGGATGGTCTTGGCGGACTTCGCGATCGCCGCCAGCCGGTCGAGGCGCGGGTCCGGCACGTTCACCTCGCCGACGTTGGGCTCGATGGTGCAGAACGGGAAGTTCGCGGCCTGGGCGGCGGCGGTACGGGTCAGCGCGTTGAAGAGCGTCGACTTGCCGACGTTGGGCAGCCCCACGATCCCGATCTTCAGTGCCATTGCCGCCCTCCGTTCGCGGGCCCCTTATGACCGGCGGCGCGGCGGGGTCAAGCCGGGGCCCCGGGTGATTCCGGGGCGACGGCGGTGGCGCCCGCAACACGCAGACGTGAAACCCATGGGGCGAGAAGGCGGCACCCTGCGCGGACACGAAAACAACAACGGAGGAGACGCCCGATGAGATCAGTGATCGGACTTGCCGCTGCCGCCCTCGTTTGCTCGGTCGGCGCCGCGTCGGCGCAGGGGGAGGCGATGAGCTTCTTCGTGACCAGCGTGAACCCCGGGGAGGGGGGCAATCTCGGGGGGCTGGAGGGGGCGGATGCGCACTGCGCGGCGCTGGCCGAGGCGGCCGGGGTGACGGGGAGGACCTGGGCGGCCTACCTCTCGACCTCGGAGGTCGACGCGCGCGATCGGATCGGCTCCGGGCCTTGGGTGAACGCGGAGGGCGTGGAGATCGCGTCGGACGTCGAGGCGCTGCACGGCGAGGGCAACAACGTCACCAAGGAGACGGCGCTCGACGAGACCGGCGCCGTGGTGAACGGGCGCGGCGACGAGCCGAACCGGCACGACATCCTGACCGGGTCGCTGCCGGACGGGACCGCGGCGGCCGAGACCTGCGAGGACTGGACGAGCGGCGGCGAGGACACCGCGGGCATGCTCGGCCACCACGACCGGATGGGCCTCGACGACTCCGAGGCGGCGCGGTCGTGGAACTCGTCGCATGCCTCGCGCGGCGGCTGCGGCATGGAGGCGCTGCGCGGCACCGGCGGAGACGGGCTGTTCTACTGCTTCGCCACCGACTGAGTGGCTTGATTCCCGCCCGTCGCTGGCCCAGAGAGGGCGAAACAGCGGGGACGGGCGGGAAATGACACGCATCGAGAGGAGGTTTGCGGCGCTGGCCGAGGCGCGCCGCAAGGCGTTCGTCGCCTTCGTGATGGCGGGCGATCCCGACTACGACACGGCGCTGGCGGTGCTGCGCGGGCTGCCGGCGGCGGGGGTCGACGTGGTCGAGCTCGGCATGCCGTTCACCGACCCGATGGCCGACGGGCCGGCGATCCAGCGCGCCGGCCAGCGGGCGCTCGAGGCGGGGCAGACGATGGACCGCACGCTGGAGATGGTGCGGGCGTTCCGCCAGGACGACGTCGACACGCCGGTGGTGCTGATGGGGTACTACAACCCGATCTATTCGCGCGGGGTCCCGCGGTTCCTCGAGGAGGCGAAGGCGGCCGGGGTCGACGGACTGATCGTCGTCGACCTGCCGCCGGAGGAGGACGACGAGCTCTGCCTGCCGGCGCAGGCGGCGGGGCTGAACTTCATCCGCCTGGCGACGCCGACGACCGACGACCGCCGGCTGCCGCGGGTGCTGACCAACACCAGCGGGTTCGTCTACTACGTGTCGATCACCGGCATCACCGGAGCCGCGGCCGCCAGCGCCGACGCGGTGGCGCCGGACGTGGCGCGGATCAAGGCGGCGACGCCGCTGCCGGTCTGCGTCGGCTTCGGCATCCGCACGCCGGACACCGCCGCGGAGATCGCCGGCGTCGCGGACGGGGCGGTGGTGGGCAGTGCGATCGTCGAGCGGATCGGCGCGGGGGAGCCGCCGGAGGCGGTGCTGAGCTTCGTGGCGAGCCTGGCCGAGGCGGCGCACCGGCCCTGAGATTGCGGCGTTAAGTTAGCGGCATCTTCATCGCTCCTTGCTCTCTGGGCAACCGAACGACACCTGCCTGTGGGGCCATCGTGCGGTTGATGCGGAGAGCCGGGGATGTGGCGGGGGTAGCGCTCCTGCTTGCGGCGTGCTGTGCGCCGGCCGGAGCGCAGACGGTGGACCTGCGGGGCGGCGGGGAGTTCGACACGGTCTCGATCGCCGGGTTCCTGATCCCCATAGACGACATCGAGGAGTTGGAGGCGGCCGGGATCCTCGAGTTCGATCCCGAGGAGGGGCGGTTCGCGTTCGCGGACCGGATCACCTCCGAGAGACGGCTGAAGGCCGAGCTGCGCACCGTTGCGTTGCAGGAACCCCGGGCCGTGCGGGATCTCTACAGGGCGGGCAAGGTGCCGTTGCCCAACGGCGTGGCGAACACGCTGACGGTTCCGTCGGGCTTCGGGCCGGCGATCTTCAGCAACCAGCGCGGGGGCGTCGCGCTCGGGGTCGGCGTCGGCGGCGTTTCGCGGGTGCCCTATACGGACAAGCCGGACGGAGGATTCGGGTTCGGCCTGTCGTTCGGGAACGCCTTCGAGACGGTCGGGGTAGCGCTCGGGGTGTCGCTGAACGACTTGTCCGACCTGTCGAGCACCGACCGCATCTCCGGCAGCTTCCAGCTCAGCCGCTACCTGTCCGACGGGCTGTCGGTCGCGGTCGGCGGGGAGAACCTGTTCGTCCGCACGACCGACGGCGAGGAGAGCTTCTACGTGGTCGGGAGCTGGGCCTTCGACGCGGGAGGCGGCCTGCCCTTCGACGGAGTCGCGACGCTCGGGATGGGGTCGGGCCGATTCGCCAGCAAGACCGATCGCGACACTGCCGAAGGAAAGGGCGAGGATGGAACGGCCGTATTCGGGGCGATTGCGTGGGAGCTCACCGACCGCGTTAACCTTATTGCCGATTGGAATGGTCGCAATCTGAGTATCGGAAGTGCGTTCAGGATCCCTAGAACGGGATTTTCGGTCAGAATCGGTGTGCGTGATATTACTGGGTATACCGGAGACGGCATGCGCTTGACCGGATCTGCCGGATTGACACTTCTCCGCTTCTAATCAATAGTTTTATAAAAATTGGATAGGTGTCATGAGAGCTTTGCGAACTGTGATCGCCGCCGGTCGCGGCCCTCGCCTAGTGCGTTCCCGGCGATGGCCGAGGACCGCGGCTCCGACGACGACGTGATTTCCGTCATCCGCTATCAGATGCCGTACGTTCGCGACTCCGACGGGGACGTCATCTCCGTCCTCTACATGAGCCAGACAGGGGGGAGGCCGGTCCTCTACGAGTTCAGGGACGCGGACAATCCGGTCTACGGCCCGGGAATCGTGTTTCGCGGTGACGGCGCGGCGCTTCCCGAGACGATCGCAGTCAACGACCAGACCTACCGCGTGGAGCAGTCCGGCGGAGACGTGTTCCTGGTTTCCGAAGGTAGCGGCCGCCGGCTTCAGGGGGTCCGGGCCGAGGCTTCGGGCGCGCGGGTCAATCCGACGGCGTTCACGCTGGAATAGGGGCGGCGATCGGACGGACCGGATCGTGGGGGCGGTTGCCTTGTGTGGCAAGCGGCCGGGCCGATTTTATCCGGCTTGCGACGCCAGCGACCGTCCCGAGTGCTGAGAGGCGCTTCGGACTTCGTTCACCGCATCCGCACCTGGCCCAGTCCGCGCGCGGCCCTCAGCGGCCGCCGGCGCGGCGGTCGCGGCGGGCGGACATCGGCTGGAAGGCGACGGCGACGTGGGTCTCGCAGTAGGGTTTTCCGGGCACCGCCGGCAGACCGCAGAACCAGAAGTCGTCGGTGGCCGGATCGCCGACCGGCCACTTGCAGGTGCGCTCGGTGAGTTGCATCAGCGAGAGGCGCTTGGCCTTCTTCGCCACCTCGGCGAGGTTCGCCAGCGCCTCGGCGCTGATCTCCGAGGCCGACGGCTGCGGCGGCATCGGCTGACTGCCGGGCTTCGGCGGGCGGACCGTCGGCGGGGCGTCCTTGGCGGCGGGGCGGATGGGGGCGGCGGCCGGGCGCTCGGCCTCGGCCACCTCGGCCTCGGGCTCGTTCGCCGGCTCCGTGGCCGGGGGGGTGATGGGAGAGGTCATGTCCTCCTCGGGACGTTCGGGGCCGCCGATGCGGTTGGAGAGGCCGAGCCGGTGGACCTTGCCGATAACGGCGTTGCGGGTGACGCCGCCGAGTTCCTTGGCGATCTGGCTGGCGCTCTTGCCGTCCGACCACATGGCCTTGAGGGTTTCCACACGTTCGTCGGTCCAGGACATTCGGGCTCCGTTCAGTCGGCAGCTGTGGGTTCGTTGGCGCGGGGCGCAACGCCCCACGCGGATCGCGCCTAATGTAACCGCCCGGTCGGGGGTTACAAGCGCAGTTGCAAGCGGAAACCGCCGGCGAATTGACTTGGGCGGCCCCGTGCGGCAAAAGGGCGCGCGCCCCACGCGAGCCCGCCCCGTGGGGCGTTTTTCGTTCGGCGCGCGGGTGCTCTCGGGGAGGGAAATGCCGTGATACCGCCGGTCCTGCCGACCTATGCGCGGGCTCCGCTCGCCTTCGTTTCGGGCGAGGGCCCCTGGCTGACCGAGGCGAACGGCGAAAGATACCTCGACCTCGGCGGCGGCATCGCGGTCACGGCGCTCGGGCATGCGCATCCGGCGCTGGTTGCGGCGCTGGAGGCGCAGGGGCGCAAGCTCTGGCACACCTCGAACCTCTACCAGATCCCCAACCAGGAGGCGCTGGCGGAGCGGCTGGTGGCGGCGACCTTCGCCGACACGGTGTTCGTGACCAACTCCGGGACCGAGGCGATCGAGTGCGCGATCAAGATGGCGCGCAAGCATTTCGACCAGAACGGCCAGCCGGAGCGGGTGCGGATCATCGCCTGCGAAGGGTCGTTCCACGGGCGCTCGACCGGGGCGATCGCGGCGGCAGGGTCGGAGAAGATGGTGAAGGGCTTCGGGCCGGTGCTGCCGGGGTTTGATCACGTACCCTTCGGCGACATCGAGGCGATGAAGGCGGCGATCGGGGCGGAAACGGCGGCGATCCTGGTCGAGCCGATCCAGGGCGAGGGCGGGATCCGGGTGCTGTCGCGTGAGGCGCTGCGGGAGCTGCGCGCGACTCTGCGACGAGAACGGGCTGCTGCTGATCCTCGACGAGATCCAGTGCGGTATGGGGCGGACCGGCAAGCTCTTCGCCCACGAGTGGGCGGGGATCACGCCGGACATCATGACCGTGGCGAAGGGGATCGGCGGGGGGTTTCCGCTCGGGGCATGCCTCGCCACCGAGGCGGCGGCGGATGGTATGACGGTGGGGACGCACGGCTCGACCTATGGCGGCAACCCGCTCGCCTGTGCGATCGGCTGCGCGGTGATGGACGTGATGACGGCGCCGGGGTTTCTCGACCAGGTGAGCCGTCAGGCCGGGCGCTTCCGGCAGGGGCTCGAGGGGCTGGTGGCGGCGCATCCGGAGGTGTTCGAGGCGGTGCGCGGCGATGGGCTGATGCTGGGGCTGAAGTGCAGGGTGCCGAACACCGAGGTGGTGAAGGCCGGGTATGGGGCGCACGTGCTGGTGGTGCCGGCGGCGGAGAACGTGGTGCGGCTGCTGCCGCCGCTCAACCTGACCGACGCGGAGGTCGACGAGGGGCTGCGGCGGCTGGAGGCGGCGGCGGAGGCGATCGAGGCGGCGGCGTGAGGCATTTTCTCGACCTTCACAGCACGCCGGCGGAGGACCTGCGGCGGATCCTCGATCTGGCGCGGGAGATGAAGGCGGCGCGGGGCGATGCGCCGAAGGGGCAGCCGGACGGGGAGCAGCCGCTCGCAGGGCGGGTGGTGGCGCTGATTTTCGAGAAGCCCTCGACGCGGACGCGGGTGAGCTTCGACGTCGGTGTGCGGCAGATGGGCGGCGAGACGCTGGTGCTGTCGGGCGGGGAGATGCAGCTCGGGCATGGCGAGACCATCGCCGACACGGCGCGGGTGCTGTCGCGGTTCGTGGACCTGGTGATGATCCGGACCTTCGAGGAGACGACGCTGCTGGAGATGGCGGAGTATTCGTCGGTGCCGGTGATCAACGGGCTGACCGATGCAAGCCATCCCTGCCAGATCATGGCGGACGTGATGACCTACGAGGAGCATCGCGGGCCGATCCGCGGCGCGAAGGTGGTGTGGTCGGGGGACGGCAACAATACCTGCACCTCGTTCCTGCATGCGGCGGGGCAGTTCGGGTTCGACCTCACCTTCACCGGGCCGGCGGCGCTCGATCCGAGCCCGGCGGCGGTGGCCTTCGCCCGCGGCAAGGGCGTCAGCGTCGAGATCGAGCGGGATCCGCTGAAGGCGGCGGCGGGGGCGGATCTGGTGGTGTCGGACACGTGGATTTCGATGCACGACGCCCAGAGCGCGCGGGAGCGGCGGCACAGCCTGCTCCGGCCCTACCAGGTGAACGAGGCGCTGATGGCGGTGGCCAAGCCCGACGCGCTCTTCATGCACTGCCTGCCGGCGCACCGGGAGGAGGAGGTGACGAGCGCGGTGATGGACGGGCCGCACTCGGTGGTCTTCGACGAGGCGGAGAACCGGTTGCACGTCCAGAAGGCGATCCTGCGGTGGTGCCTCGGGGTGTGAACAGAGAGGTGTTCACGCGTGAACGCATTGAAACTAAAGAGATTAATCTTCAATAATTTTTGGTAAATTCCGTGACCGCGGGGGATTCCTCCGGGGGTGCGGAGGCGGGACGGAAGAGTGGAGGGCGAGATGCAGCGAGTGATGCGGGGCGGGCTGGCGGTGGCCGATGTGCTGGCGGCGTTCGTGGAGACGGAGGCCCTGCCCGGGACCGGGATCGCGCCGGCGGCCTACTGGGACGCGTTCGGGCGGATCGTGCGGGAACTGGCGCCGAAGAACGCCGCGCTGCTGGCGACCCGCGACCGCCTGCAGCAGCAGATCGACGCCTGGCACGAGGCCAACGGGGTGCCGTCGGACAAGGCGGCGTATCGGGCATTTCTGACCGAGATCGGCTATCTGGTGCCGGAGGGGCCGGACTTCGCGGTGACGACCGCCGGGCTCGATCCGGAGATCGCGGAGATTTCCGGGCCGCAGCTGGTGGTGCCGGTGATGAACGCGCGCTACGCGCTCAATGCCGCGAACGCCCGCTGGGGCTCGCTCTATGACGCGCTCTACGGGACGGACGCAATCCCGGAGAGCGAGGGGCGGGAGCGGGGGCGGCGGTACAATCCGAAGCGCGGGGCGGCGGTGATCGCCTGGGTTCGGGACTTTCTCGACGTGGCGGTGCCGCTCGAGGAGGGGTCGTGGGCGGACGTGCTCGGCTTTACCGTCGACGACGGGGTGCTGCGGGTGGCGCTCGAGGACAGCCCGGCGGGGTTGCGGGATCCGGGGCAGTTCGTCGGGTATCTCGGCGAGGAGTCGGCGCCGCGACAGCTTCTTCTCGTCAACAACGGGCTGCACATCGCGGTGGAGATCGACGCGTCGACGGCGATCGGGGAGGACGACCCGGCGCATGTCTCGGACGTGCATCTCGAAGCGGCGGTCACTGCGATCATGGACCTCGAGGATTCGGTCGCGGCGGTCGATGCGGACGACAAGGTGGTGGCCTATCGCAACTGGCTCGGGCTGATGAAGGGCGACCTCGCCGAGGAGGTGGAGAAGGGCGGGCGGACGCATACCCGGCGGCTCAATCCGGACGTGGTCTACCTGGCTCCGGACGGCGGCACGGTGCCGGTGCGGTCGCGGGCGCTGATGCTGGTGCGGAACGTCGGGCACCTGATGACGACGCCGGCGGTGCTGAACGGCGGGCACGAGGTGCCGGAGGGGATTGTCGACGCGATGGTGACCGGGCTGATCGCGCTGCACGACGTGGGGGCGGACGGGCGGCGGGCGAACTCGCCGGCTGGGTCGGTCTATGTGGTGAAGCCGAAGATGCACGGGCCGGAGGAGGTGGCGTTCGCGGTCGAGCTCTTCGGGCGGGTGGAGGCGGCGCTGGGGATGGCGCCGCTGACGCTGAAGATCGGGATCATGGACGAGGAGCGGCGGACGACCGTCAACCTCAAGGAATGCATCCGGGCGGCGAAGGATCGGGTGGTGTTCATCAACACCGGGTTCCTCGACCGGACCGGAGACGAGATCCACACGTCGATGGTGGCGGGCGCTGTCATCCCGAAGGGGGAGATGAAGGGGGCGACCTGGTATCTGGCCTACGAGGACCGGAACGTCGACGTCGGCCTCGCCTGCGGCCTGCCCGGGCATGCGCAGATCGGCAAGGGGATGTGGGCGGCGCCGGAGCTGATGGCGGCGATGCTGGCGGAGAAGGGGGCGCAGCCGGCGGCGGGGGCGAACAGCGCCTGGGTGCCGTCGCCGACGGCGGCGACGCTGCATGCGACGCATTACCACCGGGTGAAGGTGCCGGCGGCGCAGGCGGCGCTGGCCGGGCGGGTGCCGGCGCGGCTCGACGACATCCTGACGCCGCCGGTGGTGGTGCGGCCGAACTGGACGCCGGAGGAGGTGCAGGCGGAGCTCGACAACAACGCGCAAGGGATTCTCGGCTACGTGGTGCGGTGGATCGACCAGGGGGTGGGGTGCTCGAAGGTGCCGGACATCCACGACGTGGCGCTGATGGAGGACCGGGCGACGCTGCGGATCTCGTCGCAGCACATGGCGAACTGGCTGCGCCACGGGATCTGCTCGGAGGAGCAGGTGATGGAGACGCTGCGGCGGATGGCGGCGGTGGTGGACGAGCAGAACGCAGGGGATCCGGCGTATCGGCCGATGGCGGCGGACTTCGACGGCGTCGGTGGCGTTTCAGGCGGCCTGCGACCTGGTGTTCAAGGGGGCGGCGCAACCGAGCGGGTATACCGAGCCGATCCTGCATGCGCGGCGGCTGGAGCGGAAGCGGCTGGATGCGGGGGTGAAGGCGAAGGTGTGACCGCCGGGTGCGCAAGTTGCGCAGGGTGGTCAAGGCATTGATCTGGCTTGATATAAAAATATTGGCAATATCCTGTTAACCATAGCGCGCGCCGGATGAGCCGTCTCACCAGACCCCCTCGGCGGCGTTTCAGGTCAGGTCATCGCGGGCGGGCCGAGTCAGGACGTCGGTCGTTCCCCGCCCCGCATCAGCCGCTGGTGGAGGACGAAGTTCTCGACGGTGAGCTTCACCACGGTGGCCAGCGCGATCACCATCTGCCGGTCGCGGGCGACGCCGCGGGTCTCGTAGCCGGCGAACATCTCGGCGATCTGCGAGGCGATGAGGTCGTAGACGCTCTCGCGGTCGAGAGCGAGGCCGTCCCAGGCGATGGGGTCGCCGTCCTCGACCTCGCGGGCAAGGGCGGCCAGCATGCGGTGGTCGAGGGTGAAGCCCTCCTCGGTCATCGTGCCTCCCTGTCCGGACGTGCCCAATAGGCACGTCCGGCAGGAGGACCGCAAGGCTGGCTCAGCCGATGACGAGCGGCCTGGTCGGCCTCAGTGGGACTGGGGCCAAACGAAGTCCGGACGCAGGCCCTCATAGACCGGCCGGCCGTCCTGGGGCTTGGGTTCGCCCGTCGCCGGATCGTAGAAGGCGTGATAGGTCGCGGCGGGGAACGACGCGTCATCGTAGCCCATCACGTTCGGAACGATCACCCGGATGCGGTGCATCTTGTCGTCGAGCATGATCGGCGCGCCGCATTCGGCGCAGGTGCAGAGCTCGAGCGGGCCGTCTGGGTTCTTGGCGTTGAACGGCTGGCGTTTGAGGCGATCCTCGTGGTCCACCTTGACGTCGTCGTAGTCGAAGAACGCCACGTGGGTGGTCTTCTGCCCGGTCACGGACTTGCAGACCGAGCAGTGGCAGGTGTGATTGTCGATCGGGTCGTGATCTGCGTGGGTATGGATGTGGTCGCACCCGCCGGAATAGTCGCTGGCCATCGTGATCTCCTCCCTCGAATCTTGCGCGGCTCGAAGCCGCCGTCCGCATGTTACGGACGGGGCGGGAATCCACCAATCGTCATTTAGTCGGAGGCCTGCCGGCGGGAGCCGGGGGGATCAGCCGATCTTGCCGGTGATGTAGTCCTCGGTCTGCTTCTCGCGCGGGTTGGAGAAGATGTCCTCGGTCTTGCCTTCCTCGATCAGCTTGCCGAGGTGAAAGAAGGCGGTGCGCTGGCTGACGCGGGCGGCCTGCTGCATCGAGTGGGTGACGATCACGATGGTGTAGGCGGCGCGGAGCTCGTCGATCAGCTCCTCGATGACCGCGGTGGCGATCGGGTCGAGGGCCGACGCGGGCTCGTCCATCAGGAGGACTTCCGGGCGGGTGGCGATGGCGCGGGCGATGCAGAGGCGCTGCTGCTGGCCGCCGGAGAGGCCGGTGCCGGATTCGTGCAGGCGGTCCTTGACCTCGTTCCAGAGGCCGGCGCGCTTGAGCGAGCTGGTCACCAGGGCCTCGAGCTCCGCCTTGGAGCGGGTCATGCCGTGGATGCGCGGGCCGTAGGCGACGTTCTCGAAGATCGACTTCGGGAACGGGTTCGGCTTCTGGAAGACCATGCCCACGCGGGCGCGCAGCTCGACGACGTCGATGCGCGGGTCGTGGATGTCCATGTCGTCGAGCTTGATCGAGCCTGTGACCCGGGCGATCGGGATGGTGTCGTTCATCCGGTTGATGCAGCGCAGGAAGGTCGACTTGCCGCAGCCGGAGGGCCCGATCAGCGAGGTCACCTGGTTCGCCGGGACGTCGAGGTCGACGCCGAAGAGCGCCTGCTTGTCGCCGTAGAAGACCGAGACGTCGCGGGCCGACACCTTGACGCGGGGCGCGGTGCTCTGGGGGGTGGGCTTCAGGACAGCGGGATCAGCCATGGTGGTCAGCATAGGCGGGCCTTCGCATGAGGGCTACCAGGTCCGTTCGAGGCGCTGGCGCAGGAGGATGGCGACGGTGTTCATGATGACGAGGAAGACGAGGAGGACGATGATCGCCCCCGAGGCCCGCTCGACGAAGGCGGGATCGGCCCGCTGGGTGAAGTTGAAGACCTGCACCGGCAGGGCGGTGGCCGGGTCGAAGAGGCCCTCGGGCAGCGGGCCGGGGAAGTCCTTCACGAAGGCGACCATGCCGATGAGGAGGAGCGGCGCCGTCTCGCCGAGGGCCTGGGCGAGGCCGATGATGGTGCCGGTGAGGATGCCGGGCATGGCCAGCGGCAGGGTATGGTGCAGGATCGCCTGCATCTTCGAGGCGCCGACGCCGAGGGCGGCTTCCTTGATCGAGGGCGGCACCGACTTCAACGCGGCGCGGGTGGCGATGATGATGGTGGGCAGGGTCATCAGCGTCAGCACCAGGCCGCCGACGATGGGGGCCGACATCGGCAGGTGCAAGGTGTTGATGAAGACCGCGAGGCCGAGGATGCCGAAGACGATGGAAGGCACCGCTGCAAGGTTGGAGATGTTGACCTCGATGATGTCGGTGAGCCAGTTCTGCGGCGCGAATTCCTCGAGGTAGATCGAGGCGGCGACGCCGATGGGCAGCGAGAGCACGAGCACGATCAGCATCATGTAGGCCGAGCCGATGAGGGCGACGCCGAGGCCGGCGGCTTCGGGGCGGTTCTCGGAGGCGTCGGGATTGGTGATGAACGCCCAGTTGAAGCGGCGGTCCATCACCCCGCTGGCCAGGAGCTGGTCGGCGGCGTTGAGCTGGGCAGGGTCGACCCGGGTGTCGCCGGCGGCGCTCTCGCGGGTGACGTGGCCCTTGACGTACTGGTCGATGCGTCCGGCGGCGAGGAACTCGAACTCAACCGTCTGGCCGATCTGGTCCGGGTTGGCGATGACGTAGTTGCGGAGCTGCGCGGTGGCGGCCTCGGAGATCATGCCGGCGAGGAGGTCGGGGGTGATGCCCGGGCGCCCCGCCGGCCTGGAGCTCGGTGGCGAGGTCGCCGAGCGAGGCCTTGATGAGCGGGCCGTAGGAGAAGGTGAGGACCTTCTTGATCGCCTCGGGATCGCGGGCGCCGGAGGGATCGAGCACCGCGGGGTCGAGGTAGATGTCGGCGCGGATGAAGGTCTGGGTGAAGGCCGGCAGGCCGCGCTCGAACACCGAGTAGAGCAGCAGCACCAGCGCGGCGATGGCAATGCCGATGGCACCGATACCGTAGGCGCGGAAGCGGCGCTCGGCGGCGTAGCGCCGGCGGGTGAGCGCCTCGCGTTCGCCGGGCGCGAGCGGGGCCGAGGGCGCGGTGACGTCGGTCATTCGTACTGCTCCCGGTAGCGGCGCACGATGAAGAGGGCGAGGACGTTCATGCCGAGGGTGAGCACGAAGAGGGTGATGCCGAGGGCGAAGGCGACGAGCGTCTCGGGCGAGTTGAAGTCGGTGTCGCCGGTGAGCTGGCTGACGATCTTCACCGTGACCGTGGTCATCGCCTCGAACGGGTTCATCGACAGCCGCGCCGCGGCGCCGGCGCCGAGGACGACGATCATCGTCTCGCCGATGGCGCGGGAGGCGGCGAGCAGGATGGCGCCGACGATCCCGGGCAGGGCGGCGGGCACGATCACCCGGCGGATGGTCTCGGACTGGGTGGCGCCAAGGCCAAGGGAGCCGTCGCGCATGGCGCGGGGAACGGCGGTGATGATGTCGTCGGAGAGCGACGAGACGAAGGGGATGAGCATGATCCCCATGACCAGGCCCGCGGTCATCACCGAGGCCGAGGAACTGCCGAGGCCGGTCGGCTGGGCGAAGTAGTCGCGCAGGATCGGGCCGACGGTGATGAGGGCGAAGAGGCCGTAGACGATGGTCGGGATGCCGGCGAGGATCTCGATGGCGGGCTTGGCCAGCTTGCGGAAGCGGCTGGAGGCATACTGGGTGAGATAGATCGCGGAGAAGAGGCCGACCGGCACGGCGACGGCGAGCGCGATGAAGCTCACGTAGAGCGTGCCCCAGAGCAGCGGCAGCATGCCGAGCTGGCTGTTGCCCTGGAAGGCCGGCGACCAGGTGGTGCCGAAGAAGAACTCGGTCCAGCTGTACTGGCTGAAGAAGCGGGCGGTCTCGAAGAGCAACGACAGGACGATGGCGACGGTGGTGAAGATCGCCACCGAGGCGGCGAGGATGAGGAGGCCGAGGGTCATCGCCTCGACGAGGTTGCGGGCGCGGAATTGCGGGGTGATCCGGGTGTAGACGGCGAAGAAGGCCCCGACGGCGAGGGCGAGGGTGGCGATGCCGATGACCTGCGGATTGCCGAGGGGCGGCAGGAACGTCGCGGCGAAGTGCAGGAGCACGTAGGTCGCGAGCCCGGCGAGGAGCGCCGCCATCGCGATGGCGAGGCCGTGGTAGCCGGTGCGTGAATGGAGCCCCCGGGTGTCGCCGCCGGCAGCGGTCGTGGCCCGCCAGCGGCCGGCGAGGAAACCGGCGGCGGTCAGGGCCGCGAGGAGGAGGAAGAGCAGGCTGCCGGACATGATTCCCGTCTCGGATGGTGGGGGTAGGGTGCGCCTCCGGCCGCGGGGCCGGAGGCGTGGGAGGGGGCTACATCGAGGCGGCCATCGTCTGTTCCTCGCTGACCTGCGCCTGGGTCTTGGCGAGCTCGGGATCGGAAACGAGGCCGTAGGTCGCGAGCGGGCCGCCGGGGCCGGCGACGGCGTCGGAGACGAAGAACTCGGCGTATTCCTTCAGGCCGGCGACCTCGCCGATGTGCGCCTTCTTGACGTAGAAGAACAGCGGGCGGGAGACCGGGTACTCGCCGGAGGCGACGGACTCGGTCGAGGGGGTCACGCCGTTCATCGTGGCGACCTTGAGGACGTTGGTGTTGTTCTCGTAGAAGGACAGGCCGAAGACGCCGATGCCGTTCGGGTCGCTCTGGATGCGCGCGAGGGTCTCGGTGTAGTCGCCGTCGATGTCGACCGAGGCGCCGTCGGTGCGGAGCTTGACGCAGGCATCATGGGCCGCGTCCTTGTCGCCGCCGTTGATCGACAGGATCGCCTCCATGGCGCCGGAATCCTCGCAGCCCTGGATGATCACCTTTTCCTCGAAGACCTCGCGGGTGCCGTGCTTGGTGCCGGGCACGAAGGCGAGGATCGGGGCGTCGGGCAGGCTCGGATCGATCTCGACCCATTTGGTGGCGGGGTTGGCGACGAGCTTGCCGTCCTTGACCACCTCGGCGGCCAGAGCGGCGTACCACTGGGCCGGGGTGAAGGCGGTGAAGGCGGGGCCGTCGGTCTTGGAGGCGAAGACGATGCCGTCGTAGCCGAAGCGGACTTCCATGATGTCCTTGACGCCGTTCTCGGCGCAGGTCGCGACCTCGCTGTCGCGGATCGGGCGCGAGGAATTGGCGATGTCGATGGTATCGACGCCGACGCCTTCGCAGAACTGCTGCAGGCCCGCCGAGGAGCCGCCGGAGGCGACCACCGGGGTCGGGAAGTCGAAGTTCTCGCCGAAGGCCTCGGCGACGATCGACGCGTAGGGCAGCACCGTCGAGGAGCCGGCGATCTGGATCTGGTCGCGGGACTGGGCGAAGGCGGGCGCGGCCAGCATCGCGACGGTGGCCGCGGCGGCGCCTGCGTAGAAGCGGGATTTCATCTGGGTTTCCTTCCGGACGTTCGGTTCGGTCATGCGGACGCGTGGCCTTTCTCATCGGCCGGGCCGCGCTCCTGCGACCGGACCATAGGAAGGTCCCCTGACGGTTATGCGTCAGTTCTGCGACGTTTTGTTGACAGGGTAAGCCGCTGATCTTTCGAAGCGTGGCCGGCGCGGAGCGAGGTTCTCGGCAGGGAATCGGCGGGCGACACCGATCGGTGAGCGCCACCTTGCGCGCTTGCCATGGCCTTGGGGGTGTGCGACACCATCGCCGGGGGCCGCATCGGAGTTTTGCCCGCAAGTGCCTGATTTCGCCGAGATGTACCCAGTCGCCGCTGGTGGAGCCGCCGCTTGAACCCGATCACCGAGACCGATGCGCTGGCGCGATTCTGTGCCGAGGCGGCCGACCATCCCTATGTGACGGTCGACACCGAGTTCCTGCGGGAGCGCACGTATTACGCGCAGCTCTGCCTGGTCCAGCTCGCCCGTCCCGGCAAGGGCGACGAGGGGGCGGTTCTGATCGACACGCTGAGCGACCGGCTGTCGCTCGAGCCGCTCTACGAGCTCTTCCGCAACAAGGGCGTGGTCAAGGTGTTCCATGCCGCGCGGCAGGATCTGGAGATTTTCGAGACCGAGGCCGGGGTGCTGCCGGCGCCGTTCTTCGACACCCAGGTGGCGGCGATGGTCTGCGGCTACGGCGACCAGGTGGGCTACGAGACGCTGGTGAGGACGATCGCGCGGGCGCAGGTGGACAAGTCGTCGCGGTTCACCGACTGGAGCCGGCGGCCGCTCTCCGCGGCGCAGATGACCTATGCGCTGGCGGACGTGACGCATCTGCGGCGGATCTACGAGGTACTGTCGAAGCGGCTGGCCGAGACCGGCCGGTCGGGGTGGGTCGAGGAGGAGCTGGCGGTGCTGACCGATCCGGCGACCTATCGCACCGACCCGGACGAGGCCTGGACGCGGATCAAGACCCGCTCGACGGCGCCGCGGTTTCTGGCGGCACTGCGCGAGCTGGCGCGGCTGCGCGAGACGCTGGCCAAGAGCCGCAACGTGCCGCGGGGGCGGATCCTGAAGGACGACGCGCTCCTGGAGCTGGCGGCGAACCGGCCGAAGTCTCTGGAGGAGCTGGGCAAATCGCGGCTGCTGCTGCGGGAGGCGCGGCGCGGGGAGCTGGCCGAGGCGCTGCTCGCGGCGATCGCCGCGGCGGAGGCGGTGCCGGCGGCCGAGGTGCCCTCGGTGCCGGAGCCGGTGCAGCGCAAGGCGGGCGGCGAGGCGCTGGCGGACCTGCTTGCGGGTGCTGCTGAAGGCGCGGGCCGAGGCGGAGGGGGTGGCGCAGCGGCTGATCGCGTCGTCGGCGGAGCTCGACGCCGTGGCGGCGGGCGAGGATGCGCCGGCGATGCACGGGTGGCGGCTCGAGGTCTTCGGCAAGGATGCGCTGCGGCTGAAGCGGGGCGAGATCGCGCTGTCGGCGGAGGGCGGGGCGGTGAAGGTGGTGCCGCTCGGGGCGGTGCGGGCGGCGGAGTGAAATTGTCCAGGGATTAGGGTCGGTTAACGGCGGATTCCGGGTATGGAACGTATGGAAACCGTATGGAAACCGCCCATACGAAATTTATCGGCGGTTAAAGGCGCCGACCTCAAGCCGGGGAAGTGGCAGCGCGCCGGGGTGCCGGACATTCCGGTGATCTACCTGCGTGCCGTTGCCGTGCGGCAGGACATGCAGGGACGGGGGCTCGGGACCGCGCTGATGATCGACGCGATGCGGCGGTGCCGGGACATCGCCGACCGGATCGGCGCCGCGGCCATCGTCCTCGACGTGCTGAAGGACGCGCATGTCGAGCGGCGCCGGACCTTCTACTCCGACCTCGGCTTCAGGACCCTGGCGGACCCCGAGAACGCGGAGCGGATGTTCATCCCGATGGCGGACGTCAGGGCGACGCTCGCCTGAGCGGCAGGCCCTCTCAAAACAGAAAATACCGTTGCGCCATCGGCAGCACCTCTGCCGGCTCGCAGGTCAGCAATTCCCCGTCCGCCCGCACTTCATATGTCTCCGGGTCGACCTCGATCTTCGGGGTGGCGGCGTTGAGTTTCATGGCGGACTTGCCGATGCCGCCGCGGGTGTTCTCGACGGGGAGGGTGGTCTTGCGGAGGCCGAGGGAGGCGGCGATGCCGTCGGCCTGGGCGGCGGCGGAGACGAAGGTGACGGAGGAGGCTTCGAGGGAGCGGCCGAGGGCGCCCCACATCGGGCGGGTGTAGACCGGCTGGGGGGTGGGGATCGAGGCGTTGGGGTCGCCCATCTGGGCGACGGCGATGGTGCCGCCGACGAGGACCATCTCGGGCTTCACGCCGAAGAAGGCCGGGGACCAGAGGACGAGGTCGGCGCGCTTGCCGGGCTCGACGGAGCCGATGTGGGCGGAGATCCCGTGGGCGATGGCGGGGTTGATGGTGTACTTGGCGATGTAGCGCTTCACCCGGGCGTTGTCGTTGTCGCCGGTCTCCTCGGGCAGGGCGCCGCGCTGGACCTTCATCTTGTGGGCGGTCTGCCAGGTGCGGATGATCACCTCGCCGATGCGGCCCATGGCCTGGCTGTCCGAGGCGATGATCGAGAAGGCGCCGAGGTCGTGGAGGATGTCCTCGGCGGCGATGGTCTCGCGGCGGATGCGGCTCTCGGCGAAGGCGACGTCCTCGGGGATGTTGCCGTCGAGGTGGTGGCAGACCATGAGCATGTCGAGATGCTCTTCGAGGGTGTTGCGGGTGTAGGGCCGGGTCGGGTTGGTCGAGCTGGGGATGACGTTCGGCAGGCCGCAGACCTTGATGATGTCGGGCGCGTGGCCGCCGCCGGCGCCCTCGGTGTGGAAGGCGTGGATGGTGCGGCCGGCGATGGCGCGGACGGTGTCCTCGACGAAGCCGGATTCGTTCAGGGTGTCGGTGTGGATCATCACCTGGACGTCCATGGCGTCGGCGACCTTGAGGCAGCAGTCGATGGCGGCGGGGGTGGTGCCCCAGTCCTCGTGGAGCTTCAGCGCGCAGGCGCCGGCGCGGACCATCTCCTCGAGGGCGGCGGGCTGCGACGCGTTGCCCTTGCCGGAGATGCCGATGTTGACCGGCACGCCGTCGACGGCCTGGAGCATGCGGGCGATGTGCCAGGGGCCGGGGGTGCAGGTGGTGGCGAGCGTGCCGTGGGCGGGGCCGGTGCCGCCGCCGAGAAGCGTGGTGACGCCGGAGTGCAGCGCGTCGTCGATCTGCTGCGGGCAGATGAAGTGGATGTGGCTGAATCGAAGCCGCCGGCGGTGAGGATCTTGCCCTCGCCGGCGATGATCTCGGTGCCGGGGCCGATGACGATGTCGACGCCGGGCTGGGTGTCGGGGTTGCCGGCCTTGCCGATCCGGGCGATGCGGCCATCGCGGAGGCCGACGTCGGCCTTGTAGATGCCGGTCCAGTCGACGATCAGCGCGTTGGTGATGACGGTGTCGGCGGTGCCCTCGGCGCGCGACGCCTGGGACTGGCCCATGCCGTCGCGGATCACCTTGCCGCCGCCGAACTTCACCTCCTCGCCGTAGGTGGTGAGGTCGCGCTCGACCTCGATGACGAGCTCGGTGTCGGCGAGGCGGACGCGGTCGCCGGTGGTGGGGCCGTACATGTCGGCGTAGGCGGCGCGGGAGATCGGGGTCGGCATGGGCTGGGTCCTTCTCAGAGCGGCCGGCGGAGCGAGATCACGCCCGGCTCGTCGCGGGCGTAGGCGGGCGGGGCGGGGTCGGGGACGAAGCCGAGCGCGCGGTAGAGCGGCAAGGCCTCGACCCGGGCGTTGAGGGCGTCGAGGCGGATATGGCGGTAGCCGAGGTCGCGGGCGCAGGCGATGAGGTCCTCGCAGAGGCGGCGGCCGATGCCGCGGCCACGGGCGGCGCGGGCGACGTACATGCGGTTGAGCTCGCAGGTGTCGCCGGCGTAGGGCTTGAGCATGACGAGGCCCACCGGTGCGCCGTCGAGGCGCGCGAGGAGGCATTCGCCGGCGGGCGGGTTGAAGTGGTCGCGGAACCGGGCGAGCTGGCCCTCGAAGTCCTGGGCGACGAGGTAGGCGTCGATGGCGGCGCTTTGGGCGGGGTAGGTCTCGCGCATGTAGGAGAAGAAGGCCCGGGCGAGGTCGGCGGCCGCGGCGACGTCGGCGTCACTGCGCACCGGCGCGATGGCGAGATCGGATGCCATGAGGTGATCCTTGCGGGGACGCGTCGGCCGGGCTCTCCGGGAACTTTCGCGAAATCGCCGGGCGGAAACAAGCCGTGGCGCCCACGCCGGCGATGGGCGGCAGGCAGGGCAGCTCACGAAGTTGTCATCGCCAATTTCTGGACGCATCCGAAGCATAATCTAACCTTGGTAAGCTATTGAAACGAAATGAATCTCGCCAACTGTGCGAGATTTAACCACGGGGAGAAAAAGGTGGGAAGAGTTTTCACGACAGTCGCGTTTGCCGGGGCTCTGGCGCTCGGAGTCGCGCACTCGGCCGGCACGGCCGGGGCGGTCACCCTTCGCGGCGGCGAGACCGCGGTGACGGTCACGGCGGATTCTCGCAGGGCTCGGTCTGACGCCGGGGCTGGTGGGCACCGCTTCGTTCGGCGATCCGGTCATGGGCTACCCGACGGTCGTCTTCCCGGTGACGGGCGGCGAGGCCGGTGCGGGCGGTGCGGTCATCGAGCATGAGGGGAGCGGGGTGAGCCTGACCGCCGGCGCGGCCACGGCCTCGGTGGGGAACTTCGTTGTGGACACCGGTGCGGCCGAGGTCAGAGGGGACCTGCTCGGGGTCACCACCGGGTCGCCGCTGGCGTTCTTCAACTTCGGCAGCGGGACGGTGCTGCCGGGGGTGGAGCTGACCATCAGCTCGACCCTGGCCGGCGCGCTGTCGGAGGTGTTCGGGGCACCCGATCTCACCGACGCGACGTTCGGGTATGCCGTTCCCTCGCCGCAGGTCGCGCCGGTGCCCCTCCCTGCCGGGGCGCTCCTGCTGATCGGGGGACTCGGGATGTTCGGGCTGGTGCGGCGCAAACGGGCCGCCTGAACATCCCGGCGCGAAGCAGGGGTTCCGAGCGGAAAGCGCGCGGGGCCCCTCGCTTGCGCCGGCACTGGCCGCACGGCGTCGATTGACCGGATTCGGGGTCGATGGTAGCGTTTCCGAACTGCGGGATGCGGAGCAGGAAGCTCTGCGGCCGCACGGGGGGAAACGAAAATGATCTGGAAAACGGGGGTTTGCGCGGCCGCGCTTTGCGGCCTTGCGGGATATGCCGTGGCGGAGACTCCGCTGGAGCGGGGCGAGTACCTGGTGCGGGGGCCGATGAGCTGCGGCAACTGCCACACGCCGCAGGGGCCCGACGGGCCGGACATGAGCAAGGAACTGGCGGGCGGACAGCTGGTCATCGACGATGCGATGATGAAGGCCTATTCCGCCAACATCACCCCGGCCGGTGCGGTCGGCGGCTGGTCGGACGCGGACCTGAAGAAGGCGATCCGCGAGGGGATCCGTCCGGACGGCACGCTGATCGGACCGCCGATGCCGTTCTCGCTCTACAAGGACCTGAGCGACACCGATCTCGATGCGATCGTGGCGTTTTTGCGCACCATCCCTCCCGTCGAGAACGAGGCGCCGAAGTCGGTCTACAACATCCCGCTGCCGCCCGCCTACGGACCGCCGGTGGAGCACGTCGCCGACATCCCGCGCGGGCCGACGGCGGAGTACGGCAAGTACATGGCCGGGCCGATCGCCCATTGCGTGGAGTGCCACACGCCGATGGGACCGCAGGGGCCGATGTACGATACGGCGCTCGGGCAGGGGGGCTTCGAGTTCCCGGGGCCCTGGGGCCTGTCGGTATCGGCCAACATCACCTCGAGCGAAGACGGGCTGAAGGACTACACGGACGACCAGATCAAGGCGATGATCACGCAGGGCATCCGGCCTGACGGGACCCATATGCTGCCGCCGATGCCGTACGCGTGGCTGGCGAAGATGACGCCGGACGATCTCAGCGCGGTGGTCGCCTATCTGCGCACGCTGCCGCCGCTGCCCGATCCCGGCTGAGGTCAGTCGCGGGCCGCCCGGGTCTCGGTGATCCGCCAATCCCAGCGCAGCGTGCCCTTCAGGGGCGGCAGGCTGGAGAAGATGAAGTGCGCCGACAGAGCGCGGATCTGCCCCGGCGGCGCGTCGGGGCGGGCGATGGCCTGGGCCTCGCCGATCACCGGGCAGTCCTCGGGCGGGGTGTCGGCCGCCGGGCAGTCGCGCAGGCGCAGGACGAGGGTGAGGTCGAGCAGCCGGTAGTCCGCCGAGCCGTTGGTGACCCGGCCGGTGAGGCTGGCGCCGCGCAGGGTCTCGGTCAGCGTCAGGGCGTCGAGGGTGAGCTCTTCCGGAGCGATGAGCTGGCCCGAGCGCACGGCCTCGGGCGGCTGGCGGGCGAAGTAGATTGCGAGCCCGGCCGCGACGACCACCCCGGCGATCAGGCCGGGCTTGCGGAACTCGGGGTAGGCGAGCAGGCCGTAGCCGTAGGCGACGAGCGTCAGGACCAGGATGGCGATCGCCATGACATTCTCCGCTGCGGGCGCCGCCCGCGCGGCCTCGGCGGGGTTCTAGCCTATGACCGGAGGGATGCCAAACCCGGTGCGTCGCCATCGGGCTCAGGCGGCGCGGCCGTCGTGGAGCCGCACGGGCAGCGCCCGCGCATCGACGCCGTCGAGGCAGTTGACGTTGATCGCAACCATCGGCGCGCCGTCCGGTCCCTGGGCGAAGGCGAAGGTCTGGATGCCGCAGATCTTGCAGAACTGGTGGTGGATGCGATGGCGGTTGAAGGTGTACTCGGTGAGCGCATCCTCGCCGCGGAGGAGGGTGAAGCGCGTGCGCGGGGTGAAGGCGAGGACCGAGCCGAGGCGCTGGCAGCGCGAGCAGTTGCAGGCGATGGGCTGCGAGATGTCGACGTCGGCCTCGAAGGCGACGGCGCCGCACTGGCAGGAGCCGGTGTGGTGTTCGGCGGTCATTCCAGTTCTCCCATGACCTCGCCGTTGAAGCCGAAGATCCGGCGGGCGCCGGCGTAGGGGACGAGACGCACCTCGCGTTCCTGCCCGGGCTCGAAGCGCACCGCGGTGCCGGCGGCGATGTCGAGGCGGCGGCCGCGGGCGGCGGCGCGGTCGAAGTCGAGGGCGGCGTTGGTCTCGGCGAAGTGGTAGTGCGAGCCGACCTGGATCGGGCGGTCGCCGGTGTTGGCGACGGTGAGGGTGATCGCCTCGCGATCGGCGTTCAGGGTGATGTCGCCGGGGGCGGGGAGGATTTCGCCGGGGATCATGCGCGGGCCTCGCAGCCTTGGGGTTTCAGGACGCGTCGGGTGGAGGCCGGGTGTCGGGCCAGCGCCGCCGCCGGGCGGATCGGACGCCGCACCAGCTCGCCGCCGCAGTTCGGGCAGGTGCCGCCTAGGACCGCGTCGGCGCAGGTGGCGCAGAAGGTGCATTCGAAGGTGCAGATGCGGGCGTCCGGCGCATCCGGGGGGAGGTCCCGGTCGCAGCACTCGCAGTTCGGGCGGAGCTCGAGCATGACGGGCCCTTCAGCTTAGGACCAGGACGGCCCCGGCGAGGCACGCGAGGCCGCCGAGGGCGCGGGCGACGGCGGGGCGATCGAGGCGGCCGGCGGTGACGCCGAGGGCGAGGCCGGCGGCGTGGAGGGCGGCCGTCGCGAGGACGAAGCCGGCGGCGTAGGCGAGGCCACCGAGGGCCGGGCCCTCGAGGCCGTGGGCGTAGCCGTGGGCGAGGCCGAAGAGCGCGATGACCGCGCAGGCGACGGGCAGCGGTGGTTTGAGCGCGAAGGCGACCGCGGCGCCGAGGACGATAACGGAGGCGAGAATGGCGGGCTCGACGATCGGCAGCGCGGCGCCTTCGATTCCGAGGAAGCCGCCGACCAGCATGGCGCCGATGAAGCTCGCCGGGTAGGCCCAGACGGCGCGGCCGCCGGCCATCGCGGCGAAGAGGCCGACGGCGACCATGGCGAGCAGGTGGTCGGGGCCGAGGAGCGGATGGAGGAGGCCGGAGGCGAAGGGCGCGCCGTGGGCGCCGATGCCGGTATGGGCCAGCGCCGCGGTGGGGGCGAGAAGGGCGAGGAGCGGGAGGAGAAGCTTGCACGGCATGGCGGGGTCCTTGCGGTTCGGGCGTCGGCGGGCTCCGAGCCTAGCGTGGTTTTCCGGGAGGGGAAGCGGCAAGCGGCCCGTCGGGCCGGTGTCGGTGGGGACTGCATCAAATATGGGCACTCGGCGGGGGGAGCGCCGGCCTCGGGGGGCATGAAGCCCCCGCTCGGCCGGCGCTTGGCGGTCGGCCGCCGTTGCGGCCTCCCTCTGGCGGAAGCGGGCTTCGCCCGCTGGTTCTGGGTTCTCCCCGCCTGTTGGCGGGGCCCCGGGTCTGCTCGATAGGGTTTCGTGCCAGTATGAAAGCCGGGGGAGGGGAGCGCGGTTGCGGCGTGGCGCGGCCGGGCGTATCGACGGCGGGTGAAGGGACCGACCGTGAGAGGGACTTCCGATGAGTGCGCATGACCTGCAGGCGGTGATCGACGCCTACAACGCGGCGTGGAACCGGCACGACGTGGACGGCATCCTCGCGATGCACACGGAGGACTCGGTGTTCGAGAACCACAGCAGCGGCGGCAAGGCGGTGGGGCATGCGGCGATCCGCGAGATCGTCGCCGGCGTCTTCGCGACGTTTCCGGACATCCGCTTCGACGCTGCGGCGCCTGTACCTGCGGGACGACCTGATCGTGCAGGAATGGACGGCGACGGCCACCCACGCCAACCCGGTGCGCTACCGGGATACTGTGCTGGCGCCGACCGGTCGGACGGCGCGCTGGGACGGGGTGGACATCATTCCGGTCCAGGACGGCAAGGTGGCGCGCAAGGACGTCTACGCCAATTCGCTCGGCTACCTGCGCGGGTTGGGCGCGGCGGTCTGACACTTTAGGGCGAGGGGAGCGGCGGGCGTTCAGCGGATCGGGGCGTGGACGGTGACGAGCTTGGTGCCGTCGGGGAAGGTGGCCTCGACCTGGATCTCGGGGATCATCTCAGGGATGCCGTCCATGCACTGCTCGGCGGTGACGACGTGGGCGCCGGCCTCCATCAGGTCGGCGACGGTGCGGCCGTCGCGGGCGCCCTCGACCACGTAGTCGGTGATGAGCGCGATCGCCTCGGGGTGGTTGAGCCGGACGCCGCGGGCGAGGCGGCCGCGGGCGACCATGGCGGCGAGCGAGACCAGGAGCTTGTCTTTTTCGCGGGGAGTCAGGTTCATCGGGGCCTCACGAGTTCCAGACGCGGGGGGACGGCGCGCCGCGGAACGCCATGAGAAAGCGGTTGAGCGTGCGGCGCAAGGGCTGCGGGTCTGCGGCGAGGAAGCGCAGGATCAGGATGCCGGGCTTGGCTGTGACCGCGGCGGTGACGCCCTCCGGTTGGGCGAGGAGCGCGCGGGCGGCGTCGAGGCGGTTCTCCGCGCCGGGGGCGGCATGGACGAGGGTGGCGACGGCGCGGGCCTGGCCGAGCGTCGCGGCGCCGGCGGTGGCGCGGGCGAGGTCGCCCGCGGCGCGCAGGGCCTCGGCGTGGACGAGGCGGCCATCGCGGCGCAGGCGCCACTGGTCGGAGATCGCACCGGTGGTGACGGTCTCGCCCATCGCCGCCCTGCCGAGGACGAGCATTTCGAGGGCGGTGAGTGTGGCGTCCGTGGCCATGTTGATTTCGAGGCGGCGCTCTAGTCGGCCGGCCTCGAAGAGGATGGTCTCCTGAGGCAGCCAGGCAAGGCTGGCGCCGGGGGCGAGTTCGAGGTGGGTCTCGACGCGGGCGGCGCCGCCGGCGGAGCGGTAAACCCGCTCGGCGGCCTGGGTGGTGGCGGTGAGCGCGGCGCCGGGGCCGGCGGAAAGGCGCCAGGCGAGGTGGTCGCCGCCGGTGACACCGCCGGCGGTGTTGATGAGCACGACCTCGGGAACCGGGCCGTGGGTCTCGGGCAGGATCGCCTTGGCGCAGCCCTCCTGGTAGAGCCGGTCGAGGCGGACGCGGCCCCGGCGCAGCGACACCGCCACCTCGGCGCGGCCGTGGGCGCGCTGGTGTCGGACGGGAGGGGCGTCGAGCAGCATGGCCGCGAGTTAAGCCGCGCGGTCCGTGCGGTTGCAACTGCGGACGGCTCTTCCGCCCCGCGATGTGCCGCCGGTGCCTGGTTTTGCGGCAGAAAACCTCAGCGCCTGGCCTGCCGGGAGCGCCGCCGGATTTTACCGTTTGATAAAAAAACAGCCCTATGCCAGCGTCGGGCCCGACAGACGGAGAGGTCCATGGCACCCAGCCCGCAAACTCCCGGCATCGCGTCCGGGCGGCTCGATCCGGCGCAGCTGGCGGAGAACTTCGCCGACATCGCGCCGCGGTTCACCCCGCACGAGGCGTGGGTGGCGGCGGACCGGTGCTATTTCTGCTATGATGCGCCCTGCACGACGGCCTGCCCCACCGGTATCGACATCCCGCTCTTCATCCGGGAGATCGCGAGCGGGGTGCCGGAGGCGGCGGCGCGGACGATCCTCTCGCAGAACATCCTCGGTGGGATGTGCGCCCGGGTCTGCCCGACCGAGACGCTGTGTGAGGAGGCCTGCGTGCGGGAGACGGCGGAGGGCAAGCCGGTGGAGATCGGGCGGCTGCAGCGGTTCGCCACCGATGCGCTGATGGCCGAGGCCGCGCATCCGTTCGAGCGGGCGGCGCCGACGGGACGGCGGATCGCGGTGGTCGGCGCCGGCCCGGCCGGCCTCGCCTGCGCGCATCGGCTGGCGATGCTCGGCCACGACGTGGTGCTGCTGGATGCGCGGCAGAAGCCGGGTGGCCTCAACGAGTTCGGGATCGCCGCCTACAAGGCAGTCGAGGGGTTCGCCCAGGCGGAAGTGGCCTGGCTCCTCGGGATCGGCGGCATCGAGATGGTCCATGGCCAGAGGCTCGGCCGGGACGTGTCGCTGAAGGAGCTGCGCGAGACCTATGACGCGGTCTTCCTCGGGATCGGGCTCGGGGGCGTGCGGGAACTGGAGGCGAAGGGCGCGGGCAAGCACGGCGTGCGGCCGGCGGTGGACTTCATCGCCGAGCTGCGGCAGGCCCCGGACCTCGAGGCCCTCGCCGTCGGGCGGCGGGTGGTGGTGATCGGCGGCGGGATGACGGCGATCGATGCCGGCGTGCAGGCCAAGAAGCTCGGGGCCGAGGAGGTGACCATCGTCTATCGCCGCGGTCGGGAGCGGATGGGGGCGAGCGGCTACGAGCAGGAGCTGGCGGCGACCGCGGGGGTGCGCATCGTCTGCAACGCAGCGCCGGTGAAGGTGAAGGGCAAGGACGCCGCGGACGAGGTGGAGTTCGCCTATACCGAGGCGCGCAAGGACGGCTTGAAGCCGACCGGGGAGACCTTCGACATCGAGGCGGACCAGGTGCTGACGGCGATCGGGCAGACTCTGGGCCTGGTGCCCGAGGAGCTCGTGACCGAGCACGGCAAGATTCGGGTGAGCGGCGCGGGGCGCACGAGCGTCAAGGGGGTCTGGGCCGGAGGCGACTGCGCGACCGGCGGCGACGACCTGACGGTGACGGCGGTGGCCGAGGGCCGGGACGCGGCGATGGACATCCACCGGGCGCTGGAGGGCGGCGGGTGAGCCTGCTGCCGCTTCGCGGCGCGTGGCGGCCGTGATCGGGCGCGCTGCCATGGCGGTGACTCGATGACGGGCGACGTCGAGACGGTGGTCGCGGCCCATTATGCCGGGGTCGGCCTTCACGAGCGGATCCTCGAGCGCCTGGCGGCGGCAGGGATCGCGGCGGAGGCGGTGACGACCGAGCACCTGAAGGCCGTGGACGAGTTCCACATCGGCGGCGCCGAGGCGACGTCGGCGCTGCTCGACCAGCTCAAAATCGGGCCGGAGACCCGGGTGCTCGACATCGGCTCCGGGATCGGCGGGCCGGCGCGGGCGATCGCAGGGCGCTACGGGGCGCGGGTGACGGGCGTAGACTTATCGCCGGACTTCGTCGAGACCGCGCGGCAGCTGACCGCTCTCGTCGGCCTCGACGCGGCGTTCGTGACGGGCAGCGCACTTGACCTGCCGTTCGAGGACGCGAGCTTCGATCTCGCCACGCTGATCCATGTCGGGATGAACCTGAGCGACAAGCCGCGGCTCTTTGCCGAGGCGGCGCGGGTGCTGGTGCCGGGCGGCGTATTCGCGGTCTACGATGTGATGCTGTCCGGCGCGCATCCCGAGTTCCCGCTGCCGTGGGCGAGCGATCCGTCGGCCTCGTTCCTGGTGGCGCCGGAGGTCTACCTCGCGGCGGCGGAGGCAGCGGGGTTCGATCTCGTGGCGCGGCGCGACCGCGGCGAGGTGGCGAAGGCGTTCTTTGCCCGCATGCAGGCGGCGATGGCGGGCAATGAGCCGCCGACCGTTGGGTTGCCGCTGCTCATGGGCGAGGCGGCACCGGTCAAGGTCGCGAACATGATGGCGGCGGTCCGGGCCGGGGACATCCAGCCGGTCGAGATGATCTTCCGCAGCAAGGGTCAGGAGCAGGGCGATGGCTGATCTCAGCAATAACTTCGTGGGGATCCGTTCGCCCAACCCGTTCTGGCTCGCCTCGGCGCCGCCGACCGACAAGGAGTACAACGTCCGGCGGGCGTTCGAGGCGGGGTGGGGCGGCGTGGTCTGGAAGACGCTGGGGCTCGACCCGCACATCGTCAACGTCAACGGGCCGCGCTACGGGGCGATATGGGGGGCGGATCGGCGGCTCCTGGGGCTCAACAACATCGAGCTGATCACCGACCGGCCGCTCGAGACCAACCTGCGCGAGATCAAGGCCGTGAAGCGGGACTGGCCGGACCGGGCGATGGTGGTGAGCCTGATGGTGCCCTGCGACGAGGCCTCGTGGAAGGCGATCCTGCCGCTGGTCGAGGAGACCGGGGCGGACGGGATCGAGCTCAACTTCGGCTGCCCGCACGGGATGAGCGAGCGGGGCATGGGCTCGGCGGTCGGGCAGGTGCCGGAATACATCGAGATGGTGGCGCGCTGGTGCAAGGCAAACACCCGGATGCCGGTGATCGTGAAGCTGACGCCCAACATCACGGACATCCGCTATCCTGCCCGGGCGGCGTTCAAGGGCGGTGCCGACGCGGTGAGCCTCATCAACACGGTGAGCTCGATAACCAGCGTCGATCTCGACACCTTCAGCCCGGAGCCGTCGATCGACGGCAAGGGCAGCCACGGCGGCTATTGCGGGCCGGCGGTGAAGCCGATCGCGCTCAACATGGTGGCGGAGATCGCGCGCGACCCGGAGACGGCGGGCAAGCCGATCAGCGGCATCGGCGGGGTGACCACCTGGCGGGACGCGGCGGAGTTCATGGCGCTGGGCGCGGGCAACGTCCAGGTCTGCACCGCGGCGATGACCTACGGGTTCCGGGTGGTGAAGGAGATGATCTCCGGGCTCGAGCAGTGGCTGGACGAGAAGGGGCATCAGGCTCGAGGACGTAGTCGGGCGGGCGGTGCCGAACGTCACCGACTGGCAGTACCTGAACCTCAACTACGTCGCCAAGGCGCGGATCGACCAGGACCTCTGCATCAAGTGCGGGCGGTGCTTCGCGGCCTGCGAGGACACCAGCCACCAGGCGATCGCGATGCTGCCGGGGCGGGTCTTCGAGGTGAAGGACGACGAGTGCGTGGCCTGCAACCTTTGCGTCAACGTCTGTCCGGTCGAGGACTGCATCACCATGGTGGCGATGACGCCCGGGGGAGGTCGGACCCGCGGACCGGACGGGTGGTGGAGCGGGAATACGCAAACTGGACGACACATCCGAACAACCCGACGGCGCGCGCGGCGGAGTGAGAGTTAACTGAGTATCGTTGGGGGGTTGGAGGGGCCAGCGCCTCGCGTGTATGAGTGTGCGGCGCTTTTCGGGGTGGGGAATGACGGATATCAGCGTGATCATGGCGTGCCGGAACGCCGAGACGACGCTCGCGGAGACGCTCAATTCGATCGTGAGCCAGGTGTGGGACCGTCCGTGGGAGGTGGTCTTTGCCGACAACGGCTCGACGGACGCCTCGGCGGCGATTTTCGCCGACTACGCCGAGCGGCATCCCGAGATTCCGATGCGCCGGGTCGATGCCTCCGGGGTGCGCGGCAAGGCGCGGGCGCTGAACCTGGTGATCCCGATGGCGGAGGGCCGGGGGATCCTGCTGGCCGATTCGGACGACGTGATGGCGCCCGGATGGCTGGCGGCCATGGGCGCGGCGCTCGACGGGGCGGACCTCGTTGCGGCGGCGTCGGAGTTCCAGAAGCTCAACGCGCCCTGGGTGCTGGAGTACCGGCTGCCGGTGCCGGAGACGCGGCACCAGATCCAGGAAACCTATCACTTCTATTACCAGAGGATTCCGTTCGTCAGCGGCCATTGCATGGGGTTCACCCGCAAGCTCTTCGACGAGCTCGGCGGGTTCAACTCTGACTATGACGTGGGCGACGACGTGGATTTCTCGTTCCGAGCCCAGCTCAAGGGCTATCCGATCCGCTCGGTGCCGGAAGCGGTGGTGCATTACCGGTTCCGGGACGAGATCGAGTCGATCGGCCGGCAAGCGCATGCCTATGCGCGCGATCAGGTGAAGCTGTCGCGCCGGCTGCCCGAGGTGGCGCGGCCGTTCAGAAGGCGAATCAAGTCGTTCTGGCGGGAGACGAGGGAGATGGCGCGGGACGGGAGCAGATACTTGGTTTCGCGCGGCTGGCGCAACGACGTCGAGCGGGCGCGAATACGCTGGCAGTGGGGGTGGTATTCGGGGCTTGTCGCCGGGATGATATCGTTCCGGGCGCCGCCGCCGTGACCCCCGTCGATCTGACGCCGATCAGGCGAGGCGGTCGATGATCAGGCCGGGAATGTAGCCGTTCCCGGCGGTGAAGCCACGGGCGGCCTCGGTGGCGCGGACCGCCACGGGGGGCGGGGTGTCGTCGACGAGAAACTCGGGGATGGCCGTGTCGTCGGGCGGGGTGAGCTCAATGGCCGGGCCGGCGAGGTGCAGCCGCCGGCGAGCGAAGGCCTTGTGTAGCGGATTCATTCCGGTGTGCCTCCCCACGACGGCGCTGACACCGGGGAGCATGCGACGGAACGGCCGCCGCCGGAATGGAATCGTTAGCAAACGGTTAAGGCCCGCCTTGCAGCGGCGCCCGGGGCGCACGGTCAGACCGTGCGCGAGGTTTGGAGCGTCGGCTGCGGACAGAGCGCCTTGAGCGCCTCGGTGAGGCTGCCGGGCTCGACCGGGCCGGGGCGGCTTGCGGCCTCGATCAGCCGTTCGGCCCTGGGCCCGCCGCCGATCGCCGCGAAGACGTCGGCGAGGCGCCACTGGCGCTGCATCTTGAGCGCGTGGGCCCGCGCCTCGTCCTCCGAGCTGGTGGCGGCCGGTGCCGCGCTGAAGGCGGGCCGGGTGGCGGGGGCGGTGATCGGGGTGCCGGCGGCCGCGGCAGCACGCTGCACGGTCGCGCTGCCCGTGGCGGGCGGCGTTGTCGCGAAGGTGCCGGGCGTCGAGCCGCCGTCGGCGCCCGAGGCGGAATCCGGAATCGGCGCCGGCGGCGGCCGGGGCCAGCGGTGCGGGACCGGCCGAGACCGGCGGCGCCGGCGGCGCGGGCTGCGGAATCGGGGTGCCCGGCTTGCCAAGAAGGATTCCCAGAAGTGACATGGCCTTGCTCCGTGAGTTTCGTCGATCTCCTCTCGAATCTATCGGATTTTGCCTGAACTTTCGCGGCCGCGGCCCCGCTTGTGTAAATGCCGGTAAGCATCTCAAATTGGCTGCAACGAATGAGGAATTGCCGGCAACCAACTGAAAACCTTCGTTATCAATCGAGGGTTGCATGAATCCACTCATGCGAGCGCTTTAACTCTATTTGCGATCATTTCCCGATTGGCGCCAATCCGCGCGCGAAAAGCCCGATGAGGAATCGCTCGGCCTCGGCGAAGCGGGTCTGGTGGTCCGGGCCGATGACGGCATCGAGCTGAACGTCGAAATCGGCGTAGTGCTGCGTGACAGCCCATATTGAGACGATGAGATGGCGGGGATCGACCGGGGCGATGCGGCCGGCGTCGGCCCATGCGGCGATCACCCGGGCCTTGGCGTCGACGAGATCGCGGAGGGGACCGGCGAGGACGTCGGCGATGTGCGGGGCGCCCTGAAGGATTTCACCGGCGAAGAGGCGGCTCTCGCGAGGGTAGTCGCGGGCCATCTCGAGCTTGCGGCGGATGTACGCGGTGATCTCGGCGGTCGGGTCGCCGTCGGGGTCGAGGCGCCGCAGCGGGTCGAACCAGGTGTCGAGCAGGTGCTCGAGCAGCGTCCGATGCACGTCCTCCTTCGAGGCGAAGTAGTAGAGGAGGTTGGGCTTGGAGAGCCCGGCGGCCTCGGCGATCTGATCCAGGGTGGCGCCGCGAAAGCCGTGGGTGGCGAAGACGTCGAGGGCAGCGTCGAGGATCGCCTCGGACTTCTGGCGCTGGATGCGGGTCGGACGCTGGCGAGAGGCGGCGCGGGTCGTTGCGGGCACGGGGCGCTCCGGAAATCAGCTTGACGCACCGGCGCGGGGTGGTAGCGTCCGTTTTTGACCGATTGGTCATAAAAGCACGATTTTACCCTGCGGGTCGAGCGCTTTCCCCGACGGGTCACCAGGGAAAACCATCGATGTCAGACCGGACCAACCGCGCGCCCAACGACCTGCGGGCGTTCTGGATGCCGTTCACCGCCAACCGGCAGTTCAAGCAGGCGCCGCGGATGTTCGTTGCGGCCAAGGACATGCACTACACCACCAGCGACGGGCGCACCGTGCTGGACGGAACGGCGGGGCTCTGGTGCTGCAACGCCGGGCACTGCCGGCCGAGGATCACCGAGGCGATCCAGAGCCAGGCGGCCGAGATGGACTACGCGCCGGCATTCCAGATGGGGCATCCGAAGGCCTTCGAGTTGGCCAATCGGCTGATCGGGATCGCGCCGGAGGGGATGGATCATGCGTTCTTCACAAACTCCGGCTCGGAGAGCGTCGAGACGGCGCTGAAGATCGCCATCGCCTATCAGCGGGCGATCGGACAGGGGACACGGACCCGGCTGATCGGGCGGGAGCGCGGCTATCACGGGGTGAACTTCGGCGGGATCTCGGTGGGCGGCATCGTCAGCAACCGCAAGGTCTTCGGGTCGTTGCTGACCGGCGTCGACCACCTGCCGCATACCCATGACCTGAAACGCAACGCCTGGTCGAAGGGGCAGCCCGAGCACGGGGCAGAGCTGGCGGACGAGTTGGAGCGGATCGTGGCGCTGCACGATGCCTCGACGATCGCGGCGGTGATCGTCGAGCCGGTGGCCGGCTCGACCGGCGTGCTAATCCCGCCGAAGGGGTACCTGCAGCGGCTGCGGGAGATCTGCACGAAGCACGGGATCCTCCTGATCCTCGACGAGGTGATCACCGGTTTCGGCCGGACCGGGTCGCCGTGGGCCGCGGAGAAGTACGGGGTGAAGGCCGACATGATCACCTGTGCCAAGGGGCTGACTAACGGGGTGATCCCGATGGGGGCGGTGCTGACCACGGGCGCGATCCACGACGCGTTCATGACCGGGCCGGAGCACATGATCGAACTCTTCCACGGCTATACCTACTCGGGCAACCCGATCGCGGCGGCGGCGGGGCTCGCCACGCTCGAGACCTACGCCGAGGAGGGCCTGTTCGAGCGGGCGGGGACGCTGGCGCCAGTCTGGGAGGCGGCGCTGCATTCGCTGCGCGACTGCCCGCACGTGATCGACATCCGCAACGAGGGGCTGATCGGGGCGGTGGAGCTCGCGCCGATCGCCGGGGCGCCGACGAAGCGGGCCTTTCAGGCGTTCCTCGACGCCTACGACAGCGGTATCCTGATCCGCACCACCGGGGACATCATCGCGCTGTCGCCGCCGCTGATCATCTCGGAGGCGCAGATCGACGAGCTGGTCGGCGGACTGCGGAAGGTGCTGCAGCGGCTGCAGTAGCCGCTGCAGGCAATCGGGTTAGCTGCAGACGTATCCGAGCGCGACCCGGCCGCGGTCGACGTTCTCGACGCTGACCGAACAGGTCTGCTCGCCGACGGTGACGTCGATCGCCTCGCCCACCGGGACGAGCTGGGTGGCGACGCCGTTGACGGCGAGGCGGACGCCGCCGTCGGTTACGCCGGAGACGAAGACTCTGAGGCCGTCGGCGAGCTGGACGCTGGTTCCAGGTGCCGTCCCCTCCGGCGCCGGCAGGGCATCACCACAGGCCCCGGAGACGGTGGCGTGGCCGCGGTCGATAGCGTCGAGGGTCACACGGCAGTCGCCGCCGTCGCCGCTGAAGGTCTCGGACTGGCCGACGCTCAGTGCCATGTCGTTGCCGTTGACCCGCACGTGGGCCGTGCCGCCCGCGTCGTCGACCCGCGAGATGAAGACCCGCATCGCGCCGTCCGAAAGGATGGCGGTCTGGCCGGCCCCGATGCCCGCGGGCGGGGTGCCAGGATCGGCAGGCGCGGCGGCCTGGGCGGCGGGCTCGGCGCCTCCGCCCTCGGCCGGCGCGGCGGCGGGCACTTCCGAGATCTGACCGCGGAGGCCGGCGAGGCCGCTTTCGAGGGCGGCGAGGTGCGAGGCGGTCGCGGTGTCGATCTTGGTCGACAACGACTGGCCGAGGCCCTCGAGGTCGGTGCCGAGCTTGCTGCCGACGTCGCCGACAGCCTTGGCGCTCGAGTCGACGCCGGTGCCGATCTGATCTAGCCGGCCGCCGACGTCGGTCGAGAGCTGACCGAGGCTCGATTCGAGGGCGGCGATGCGCTCGGCCTCGGCCGAGGAGGCGGCGTCGATCCGCTTGGCCACCGCCGCGTCGATCTCCTCTACGCTGGCGCCGCCGCCGGACAGCAGCCCGATCACCAGACCGAGGACGAAGAGCAGCGCGCCGCCCACCGCCATTACCAGAGTGTTGTTCTTCATTGTCCACCTCCCTGCAGTCGGCGCGCGGGCGCCGATTCCCCATGACAGCTTAGCGGTCGAGCCGCCGGCACGCAGCGAAAAATCCCCGACTTGCACAGTGGCGCCGCGGCGACCTACACAGGTCGGCGACCGCCCCGAGCGAAGGAGCCCTCCATGGCCGCCCCCAGCGACAACCTCAAGATCGATGGCGCACGGCTTTGGGACTCGATCATGGAGATGGCCAAGATCGGGCCGGGGGTGGCGGGCGGCAACAACCGCCAGACGCTGACC
Source organism: uncultured Alphaproteobacteria bacterium (assembly GCA_963798385.1). Classification (GTDB taxonomy): domain Bacteria; phylum Pseudomonadota; class Alphaproteobacteria; order Rhodobacterales; family Rhodobacteraceae; genus Amaricoccus. The sequence goes on from CAWCTE010000002.1 coordinate 80,684, forward strand.
GACGCGGACGGCGAGGGGCGGAAGCTGTTCCAGGGCTGGTGCGACGCGGCGGGGCTGACCACCGGCGTCGACGCGATGGGGACGATGTTCGCGCGGCGCGAAGGGACCGAGGACCTGCCGCCGGTCTATGTGGGGAGCCACCTCGACACCCAGCCGACGGGGGGCAAGTACGACGGCGTTCTGGGCGTGCTGGGCGGGCTCGAGGTGGTGCGGTCGCTGAACGACCTCGGGATCCGGACGCGGCACCCGATCGTGGTGACGAACTGGACCAACGAGGAGGGGACGCGGTTCGCGCCGGCGATGCTGGCGTCAGGGGTCTTCGCGGGCCAGCACGAGCTCGAGTGGGCCTACGCGCGCGAGGATGCCAAGGGGCTGACGTTCGGCGACGAGCTGGCCCGGATCGGCTGGAAGGGCGACGAGCCGGTGGGCGGGCGGCCGATGAAGGCGTTCTTCGAGCTCCACATCGAGCAGGGGCCGATCCTCGAGGCCGAGGGGAAAGAGATCGGTGTGGTCACCCACGGGCAGGGGCTCTGGTGGCTGCAGGTGACGCTGACCGGCAAGGACGCGCATACCGGCTCGACGCCGATGCCGATGCGGCGGAACGCCGGGCGCGGTCTCGCGCAGATCACCGAGGCGGTCCACGAGATCGCGATGAAGCACCAGCCGGCGGCGGTGGGCGCGATCGGGCATGTCGACGTCTATCCGAACTCGCGCAACGTCATCCCGGGGAAGGTGGTGTTCACCATCGATTTTCGCAGTCCGGACCAGGAGATACTGGACGGAATGAAGGCGGAGCTCGAGGCGTGGGCGCCGAAGATTGCCGAGGACCTGGGGCTCGGGATCGAGATCGAGGTGACCGGGCATTTCGACCCGGTGGCGTTCGACCCCGACTGCGTGGCGGCGGTGCGGCGGGCGGCGGAGCGGCTCGGCTATTCGCACCGGGACATCGTCAGCGGCGCGGGGCACGACGCCTGCTGGATCAACCGGGTGGCGCCGACGGCGATGGTGTTCTGCCCCTGCGTCGACGGGCTGAGCCACAACGAGGCCGAGGAGATCACCCCGGACTGGGCGGAGAAGGGGGCGAACGTGCTGTTCCACGCGGTGGTGGAGACGGCGGAGATCGTGGAGTGAGCGGCGGGGCGTCTCGCGCCATGCCCGGCGCGGGCAGCGCCCGGCCCGCCCCACCCACCCGCCCCGCGGGCCGGGCGCTGCCCTTCGTGCCCGTTGCGGCCGCATGACGCGGTTCGGCACATTCGAGGTCCGGGTCGGCGAGGCGGCGGTGCGGCTCGACGGGTTCGAGGCGGATTTCGGTGGGCCCGTGGGTGGCGAGGTGGTGGTGGAGGTCGCGGACGACCGGGCGACCGTGCATGTGCTCGGGGGCCGGGAGATCGGCGACGGAGAGCTGACCTGCAGCGTCGACGGGCATCGGCGGGCGATGGTGGCGATGGACCTGCCGTTCCTGCGGCGGGTTCTGGCGGAGGCGGGGTGCGCAGGACGCGGGGTTGGATGCGGACCTCGAGGGCATGGATCGCGACGCGCTGCTGGCGCAGGCGCGGGCGATGCGGGCGGCGATCCGGGCGCACCGGGACGCGAGCGGGCATGACCTGTGCTGGCACCATCCGCAGATGTGGGCGCTCTTGCCTGACCCGCCCAAAGGCGGGCAGGTTGTGCCGGACTGGCCGACGTTCCTGGCCGGATGCCTCCGGTACCGGGCGGCGCTGGACCGGGAACTGGCGGGCGCGCCGCGCACGGACGAGGACTTCGAGGAATGAGGCTGGCCGGGATCGTTCTGCTTGTGGCGGCCGCCGTCGCGACGGCGGCGGTGGCGCAGGAGCAGGCGCGGGAGAACCGCTTCGCACTGGTGCAGGATGGGCCGGGCAAGCTCTGGCTCACCGACACGATCGAGGGGAAGGTGTCGCGCTGCCTCGAGGGCGCGGCGCGGGCGCCGCGGGTGATCGACGTGGTCGGCGGCAGTGCGATGGCGCGGCCGCGGGGCGGGCCGGGGACGGAGCCGCTCTGCACCGACTGGGTGACGGCCGGCGAGCCGGAGGCGCGGATACGGCCGCGGGTGATCGGCGGGGCCGGCGGCTGACGGGTCGCGTCGGGCGGCAGGGATCGGGGCCGTGCGCGGCCATGTCATTGGGGGGAGAGCGATGTCGAAGGTGATCAGGAACGGCACGGTCGTCACCGCCGACCGGACGTGGAAGGCGGACGTGCTGGTCGAGGGGGAGACGATCAAGGCGATCGGCGAGGGGCTGAAGGGCGACGAGGAGATCGACGCCACCGACGCCTACGTGATCCCGGGCGGGATCGACCCGCACACGCATCTCGAGATGCCGTTCATGGGGACGACGGCGGCGGAGACCTTCGAGAGCGGCACCTTCGCGGCGGCGTCGGGCGGGACGACGATGCTGGTCGACTTCGTGCTGCCGGGGCCGGACGGGAGCCTCCTGACGGCGCTCGACGAGTGGGACCGGAAGTCGAAGCCGCAGATCTGCGTCGACATCGGCTACCACATGGCGATCACCGGCTGGGACGAGCGGATCTGGCGCGAGATGGACGCGGTGGTGAAGCGCGGGGTCAACACCTTCAAGCACTTCATGGCCTACAAAGGGGCGCTGATGGTGGAGGACGACGAGATGTTCGCCTCCTTCAAGCGCTGCGCCGAGCTCGGGGCGCTGCCCTTGGTGCATGCCGAGAACGGCGACATCGTCGCGGCCCTGCAGGAGAAGTACATGGCCGAGGGGCTGACCGGTCCCGAGGGGCATGCGTATTCGCGGCCGCCCGAGGTCGAGGGCGAGGCGGCGAACCGGGCGGTGATGATCGCCGACGCCGCCGGGGTGCCGCTCTACATCGTGCACGTGAGCTGCGAGCAGGCGCACGAGGCGATCCGGCGGGCGCGGGCGAAGGGGATGCGGGTCTATGGCGAGCCGCTGATCCAGCACCTGACGCTGGACGAGACCGAGTACTTCAACAAGGACTGGGACTATGCGGCGCGGCGGGTGATGTCGCCGCCGTTCCGGGACAAGGCGCACCAGGACAGCCTCTGGGCCGGGCTGCAGTCGGGGTCCTTGCAGGTGGTGGCGACCGACCACGCCGCCTTCACCACGGAGCAGAAGCGGATGGGGGTGAAGGGGTTTCCGTCGATCCCGAACGGGACCGGCGGGCTCGAGGAGCGGCTGGCGGTGCTTGTGGACCAAGGGGGTGGAGACCGGGCGGCTGACGCCGAACGAGTTCGTGGCGGTGACCTCGTCGAACATCGCGAAGATCCTCAACGTCTACCCGAAGAAGGGGGCGATCGTCGAAGGGGCGGACGCGGACCTCGTGGTGTGGGATCCGAAGGCGTCGAAGACGGTGTCGGCGGCCACGCAGAAGTCGATCATCGACTACAACGTCTTCGAGGGCATGACCGTGACGGCGCAGGCGCGCTACACGCTCAGCCGCGGCGACGTGGTCTGGGCGGAGGGGCGCAACAGCCAGCCGCAGCCGGGGCGGGGCAAGTTCGTGCCGAGGCCGGCGTTCTCGGCGCCGCACCGGGCGCTGTCGGCGTGGAAGGAGCTCAACAGCCCGCGGAAGATCGAGCGGGATCCGACCAACATCCCGTCCGGGGTGTGATGGGCTTCGGCGCGGCGGAAGCGGCGGCGTTCGACGCAGCGGCGGCGCATGCTAAGGCCTATCGGGCGGCCGTGCCGGTGCGGTCGGCGCTTTCCTATTCGGAGGTAATGGCGCGGTTCGCGGAGCCGGTGCCGGAGCGTGGGATCGCGGCGCGGGAGGTGGTCGACGAGCTCGCACGGAAGGCCGAGGGCGGGCTGATGGGGATGGTGAGCCCGAACTTCCACGGCTGGGTGATCGGGGCGTCGCATCCGGCCGGGGTGGCGGCGGACTGGCTGACGTCGGCCTGGGGGCAGGCGGGGGGCTTTGCCGACCCGACGCCGGCGGCGGCGGCCGTCGAGGAGGTGGCGGCGGGGTGGGTGCTGGACCTGCTGGGGCTGCCGGCGGAGTCCGGGGTGGGGTTCGCGACCGGGGCGACGATGGCGAACTTCACGGCGCTGGCGGCGGCGCGGAACGAGCTTCTGCGGCGGGCCGGGTGGGACGTGGAGGCGCAGGGGCTGTTCGGGGCGCCGGAGGTGCACGTGGTCGTCGGGGGCGAGACGCATTCGTCGGTGTTCCTGACGCTCCGGCTGCTCGGGTTCGGGGCGGAGCGGGTGCATGTGGCGGCGTCCGACGACCAAGGGCGGATGCGGGCTGACGCTTTGGGGGCGGTGCTCGACGGGCTCGAGGGGCCGATCGTGGTGTGCCTGCAGGCGGGGAACGTCTGCAGCGGGGCGTTCGACCCGTTCGGCGAGCTGGTCCCGCTGGCGCGGGCGAAGCGGGCGTGGGTGCATGTGGACGGGGCGTTCGGGCTCTGGGCCTGCGCGGCGCCGGGGCTGAGGCACCTGACGGCGGGGGTGGAGGCGGCGGACAGCTGGGCGGCGGATGCGCACAAGTGGCTGCAGGTGCCGTATGATTGTGGGCTGGCGATGGTGCGGGATGCGGGTGCGTTGCAGCGGGCGATGAGCATCACCGCGAGTTATCTTCCGAGCGGGGAGAACCGGGCGCCGGAGGCGTTTTCGCCAGAGATGTCGCGGCGGGCGCGGGGGTTCGCGGTCTGGGCGGTGTTGAAGGCGCTGGGGCGCGACGGTGTCGCGGAGATGGTGGAGCGGCATTGCGCGGTGGCGCGGCATATCGCGGGGCTGCTGGACGCCGAGCCGGGGCTGACGGTGCTGAACGAGGTGGTGCTGAACCAGGTGGCGCTGGCCTGCGGCGAGGGCGAGGACGGGGACCGGCTGACGAAGGCGACGCTCAAGGCGGTGCAGGCGGACGGGGTCTGTTATCCGAGCCACGGGCGGTGGCGGGGGCGGGAGATCATCCGGGTATCGGTGTCGGCGGGGCCGACGACGGTGGAGGACGGGACGCGGACGGCGGAGGCGATCGTCGCGGCGTGGCGGCGGGTGCGGGCGGCGTGACGGGCGCGGTGATCGAGGCGAAGGGGCTGGGCCTGACGTTCGAGACGGCGGACGGGCCGGTGCATGCGCTGAAGGACGTGAACCTGAGCGTCGGCAAGGGGGATTTCGTCAGCTTTATCGGGCCGTCGGGCTGCGGGAAGACGACGTTCCTGCGGGTGGCGGCGGATCTGGAGACGCCGACGGCGGGGACGATCACCGTGAACGGCATGAGCCCGGGGGAGGCGCGGCAGAAGCGCGCCTATGGCTATGTGTTCCAGGCGGCGGGGCTGTTCCCGTGGCGGACGATCGGCGGCAACGTCCGGCTGCCGCTGGAGATCATGGGGTACGGGCGGGCGGAGCGGCGGGAGCGGGCGGCGCGGGTGCTGGAGCTGGTGGAGCTCGGCGGGTTCGAGAAGAAGTATCCGTGGCAGCTCTCGGGGGGGATGCAGCAGCGGGCGTCGATTGCGCGGGCGCTGGCGTTCGATGCGGATATTCTGCTGATGGATGAACCGTTTGGGGCGCTCGACGAGATCGTGCGGGACCGGCTGAACGAGGAGCTGCTGGGGCTCTGGGGGCGGACGGGTAAGACCATCTGCTTCGTCACGCACTCGATCCCGGAGGCGGTGTTCCTGTCGACGCGGATCGTGGTGATGAGCCCGCGACCGGGACGGGTGACGGACGTGATCGAGAGCCCGCTGCCGGCGGAACGGCCGCTGCATATTCGGGAGAGCCGGGACTTCCTGGAGATCGCTGCCCGGGTTCGGGACGGGCTCAGGGCGGGGATCGGCGAGGAGGTCTGAAGGCCCGCTGCGCAAGTTGCGCAGATGGGTCAAGCCTTTGAGTTAAAAAGGAACTGGTTCCGAAATTAATCTCTCGTTAGGTGGGCCTGGTCCGAGCCTTTCACATGGGTGTGAGCTTCCGGTGCCCGAGGGGCACGAGACGGCGCGGGGCCGCCGCGCCTGGGCCGTGGACGCGACCGCCATTGTTGCTAGTCTGCCGGCCAACGTATCTGGGAGATCCACTCTGGGAACGACGCGCAAGCTGCTGCCGGTGCTGACGGTGGTCGTCGGCATCGTGGCGATCTGGTACGTCGCGGCGGTGGTGCTGAACGCCCCGTGGGCACTCGACCAGGCCGGGCGGGACGGCGGGCGGCTCGGGCCGGTGGCGCTGGTCGAGGCGACGATGAGCCAGGAGCGGCCGCGGCTGCCGGCGCCGCATCAGGTGGTGGCGGAGTTGTGGAAGACCACGGTGGCGGTGCGGCCGGGGTCAAAGCGCAGTCTGGTCTATCACGGCTGGATCACCCTATCCGCGACGCTGGCGGGGTTTGCGCTGGGGGCGGGCTTGGGAATCCTGCTCGCCATCGGCATCGTGCACGACCGGACCATGGACGCGAGCGTCATGCCCTGGGTGATCGCCAGTCAGACGATCCCGATACTGGCGATCGCACCGATGGTGATCGTGGTGCTGAACTCGGTCGGGGTGACCGGGCTGCTGCCGAAGGCGATCATCTCGATGTACCTGTGCTTCTTCCCGGTGGCGGTCGGTATGGTGAAGGGGCTGCGCAGCCCGGACCGGATGCTGCTCGACCAGATGCGCACCTGGAACGCCAGCCGGGTGCAGATCTTCGGCAAGCTGCGCTGGCCGGCGTCGCTGCCTTATCTCTTCGCGTCGCTGAAGGTGGGGGTGGCGGCGAGCCTGGTTGGGGCGATCATCGGCGAACTCCCGACTGGCGCGGTGGCGGGCCTGGGGGCGCGGATGCTGTCGGGAAGCTACTACGGGCAGACGGTGCAGATCTGGGCGGCGCTGGTGATGGCGGCGATCCTGGCGTCGCTGCTGGTGGGGGCGATCGGGCTGGTGGAGCGGCTCACCGCGCGGGCGACGGGAGGGCGCGGGTGAGACCGGGGGAGGCGGCCGTTGCCGCCAGAAGGAGCGCGCGGTGCGCGCTGGGTTTCTTTGCTGGTTTTCCGGCTGTTGCCGGAAAACGACTGCTCTCCAGGTTAGCAAGCCCGTATGAAAGCCGGGGCTCAGGCGCCGAACTGGAAGGCCTCGAAGCGGGAGAGGGCGGCATCGATGCGGGGGCGGTCGCCGGCGCGCTCGTCGATCGGGGTCCACTGCTGGACGCGGAGCGTGTTGGCGGTGCGGTCGGCCTTGAGGTCGATGGCGGCGGCGATGCGGTCGCCGACGAGGACCGGCAGGGTGAAGTAGCCGTAGCGGCGCTTGGCGGCGGGCACGTAGGCCTCGAAGACGTGGGTGTAGCCGAAGAAGGCGGCGAGGCGCTTGCGCTGGATGACCAGCGGGTCGAAGGGCGAGAGGAGATGGACGAGGTCGGTCTCGGGCAGGTCTTCGGCCAGCGCTTCGGGGGTGGCCCAGTGCGGCTTCAGGCCGTCGATGGCGACGGGCACGAGCTTGCGGCGGCGGACGCGGGACTCGACGAGCGCGGCCATCGCCTTCTTGCGGGGGGCGTCCATGTAGCAGATGGAGTCGAGGCTGACGACGCGCTGGGCGGTCAGCGCCCGGCCGAGGAGGTAGTCGAGCGTCTGGGCCCCGGTGGCGATGCGCGGGCGCGGCGGCCAGCCGAAGTGGCGGTCGGTGAGCTCGTAGGTCTTCACCATGCCGTCGCGGGCGGAGACCGTCAGGGTGCCGCCAAAGAACGCGTGCTGAAGCGCGCGCTTCGAGGGCTTGCGGCTGGCCCAGGGGTGGAGCTTGTCGACGAGGACGTCGTCGTCGATGTCGCGGATCGTCAGTGCACCTTCGCGGCGGACGCGGGCGATGACCCGGCGGAGGTCGGTGGGGGTGACGCTGCCGAACCAGGCGGACGGGGTCATGCGGTGGCGCTGCATGTCGGCGATGAAGAAGCGGTAGTCGCGGGTCGGGATGTAGGCGAGCGCGTGGGCCCAGTACTCGAAGATCGACTTCTCGACCGAGAGCACGTGGGCGAGGTCGGTGCGGCGGTAGCCGGGGATGCGGGTGAAGAGGATGTGGTGGTGCGAGCGCTCGATGACGTTGATGGTGTCGATCTGCACGTAGCCGAGGTGCTCGACCGCGGCGCGGGTCGCGGCCGGGCCGTCGCCGAACGGTACGGCGGTGTCGAGCCGCTGCGCCCGGAGCCAGAGGCGGCGAGCGGCGGCGAGGGAGAGCGGGTGCGGGGCGGCTGCGCGGGGCATCGGCCATGTCTTAGCATAGCGGGCGTGGAGGGGGGCAAGTGACGCTGTTGCTGCTCGCGGCGCTGGCGACCTGGCTCGGCGGCTGGGGGCTCAATGCCTGGCTGGCGCGGCTCCGGGGCAACCGCTGGCTGAAGCTGCTGCCGCCGCTGGTCTTCGGGGTGACGCTCCTGCTGATCTGGGAGCTGGTGGTGCGGGCGCTGCAGGTGAGCCCGGTGCTGCTGCCGGCACCGGGGGCGATCGCGGCGCGAATCGCCGGGAGCCTGCCGACGCTTCGCGCCGACGTGATGCAGACCTTCGTGAAGGGGGCGCTGTCGGGGTACTTCATCGGCTGCGGCGCGGCGATCCTGACCGGGATCGTCGTCGACCGGGTGCCGTTCCTGCGCCGCGGGCTGCTGCCGGTGGGCAACTTCGCCAGCGCGCTGCCGATCGTCGGCATGGCGCCGATCATGGTGATGTGGTTCGGGTTCGACTGGCAGTCGAAGGCCGCGGTGGTGGTGCTGATGGTGTTCTTCCCGATGCTGGTGAACACCGTGCAGGGGCTGGCGGCGGCGGAGCCGATGCAGCGGGACCTGATGCGGACCTATGCCGCCGGCTACGGGCCGACGCTCGTCAAGCTGCGGCTGCCGGCCGCGGCACCTTTCCTCTTTAACGGATTGAAAATCTGTACGACCTTAGCTCTCATCGGCGCCATCGTGGCGGAGTTCTTCGGCTCTCCTACGCTCGGCATGGGGTTTCGCATCTCGACCGAGGTCGGGCGCCTGGCGCTCGACATGGTCTGGGCGGAGATCGCCGTGGCGGCATGTGGTCGGGTCGGCGTTCTACGGCCTCGTGGCGCTGGTCGAGCGGGCGGTGACGTTCTGGCATCCGTCCCAGCGCAGCGGATAATCTGACGACAACGAACAGGGAGACTGGAATGACGAAATGGATCGGCGGCGCCTCGGCCGCGGTGATGATGCTGGCGGGGGCCGCCCGCGCCGAGGACGTGACCCTGCAGCTGAAGTGGGTCACCCAGGCGCAGTTCGCCGGGTACTACGTGGCCCAGGACCAGGGCTTCTATGAGGAGGAGGGGCTCAACGTCACCATCAAGCCGGGCGGCCCGGACGTGGCGCCCGCGCAGGTGATCGCCGGCGGCGGCGCCGACGTGGTGGTGGACTGGATGCCTTCGGCCCTGGCGGCGCGGGAGAAGGGCCTGCCGCTCGTCAACATCGCCCAGCCGTTCAAGAGCTCGGGCATGGAGCTCACCTGCCGCAACAATTCCGGGGTGACCTCGACGGACAAGTTCAAGGGGCAGACCCTCGGGGTCTGGTTCGGGGGCAACGAGTATCCGTTCCTCTCCTGGATGTCGAAGCTCGGCTATTCGACCGACGGCGGACCGGACGGGGTGACGGTGCTGAAGCAGGGCTTCAACGTCGATCCCCTGCTGCAGAAGCAGGCGGCCTGCATCTCGACGATGACCTACAACGAGTACTGGCAGGTGATCGACGCCGGGCTCGCGCCCGAGGATCTGACGGTTTTCAAGTACGAGGACCAGGGGGTGGCGACGCTCGAGGACGGGCTCTACGTGCTCGAGGACAAGCTCGCCGATCCGGCGTTCGTGGACACCATGGCGAAGTTCGTCCGGGCCAGCATGAAGGGCTGGAAGTGGGCGGAGGAGCACCCGGACGACGCGGCGATGATCGTGCTCGACAACGACGAGACCGGGGCGCAGACCGAAGAGCACCAGAAGCGGATGATGGGCGAGATCGCCAAGCTGACCGCCGGCTCGAATGGCACGCTGGATCCGGCCGACTACGACCGGACGGTCAAGACGCTGCTCTCGGCGGGGTCCGATCCGGTGATCACCAAGGAGCCGGAAGGCGCCTGGAGCCATGTGGTGACCGACAAGGCGCTCAACTGAAAACCACCCTCTGCACAAGTTGTGCAGAGGGGTCAAGTCGTTGATCTTGACGGTAATTCGACTCCGGGATTCATGTCTCGTTAACCCGGTTCCGGCGCGCTGCCGGGACCGGGACGGGCTTCAGAACACCAGCCCCAGCGCCAGGCCGCCGAGCATGTAGCAGAAGCCGGTGATCAGGATGATCCCGATGATGTTGAGCACGAAGCCGCCGCGCGCCATCTGGGCGATGGTGACCGCACCGGTGCCGAAGACGATGGCGTTGGGCGGCGTGCCCACCGGCAGCATGAAGGCGCAGGTCGCGGCGAAGGCCGCGGGGATCAGGAGGGTCATCGGATCGGTGCCGATGCCGACCGCCACGCCGCCGAGCACCGGGATGAAGGTTGCCGCCGTCGCGGTGTTGCTGGTCACCTCGGTCAGGAACAGCACGAGGGCGGTGATCGTGGCGACCAGGAGCACGATCGGCAGTACCCCGAGCCCGCTCACCTGCTGGCCGAACCACTCGTCGAGGCCGGTCGAGGCCACGGCGCCGGCGAGGCTGAGGCCGCCGCCGAAGAGCAGGAGCACGCCCCAGGGCAGGCCGTCCTCGGCGTCCTTCCAGTTCAGCACCATCTCGGAGCGCCCCCGCCCCGGCAGTAGGAACATCGCGATGCCGGCGGCGATGGCGATGGCGGTGTCGTCGAGGTCGCCGAACCAGCCGAGGTTATCGCCGATCCCGGGCAGGCTGCCGAGGAGGCCGGGAACCACCCAGAGGAACGCCGCCGAGCCGAAGACGATCATCACCATCTTCTCGCCCTGGCTGAGCGTGCCGAGCTTGTGGATCTCGTCGTCGATCATCTGGCGGCCGCCGGGGATCTCCTTGAGATGGAAGCGGTAGAGCACTCGCGTCATCATCACCCAGCCGATCAGGATGAAGGTGATCGCCAGCGGAAACCCGAGCATCATCCATTCCAGAAAGCCGATGTCGCGGCCGAGCTCGTCGGCGGCATAGCCGGCGACGATGGCGTTGGGCGGACTGCCGAGGAGGGTGCCGAGGCCGCCCATGGTCGCCGACCAGGCGATGGCGAGGACGAGGCAGACACCGAAGCGCCGCAGGTTCTCGTCGCGGATCGGGTCGACATGGCCCGGCCGGTGGTGGGTGGGATCGGCAGCGGCGGCGATCTGCTGGCCGCCGCTGCGCTCGGTGACCAGCGCCAGCACCGAGAGGCCGATCGGCAGCATCATCAGGGTCGTGGCGGTGTTGGAGACCCACATCGAGAGAAAGCCGGTGGCCAGCATCAGCCCGAGCACGATGCGCGTCGGCTCGACCCCGACCCGGCGCAGGGTGAGGAGGGCCACGCGGCGGTGCAGGTTCCACTTCTCCATCGCGATGGCGATCAGGAAGCCGCCGAGGAACAGAAAGACAATTGAGCTAGCGTAGGGCGCGGTGGCCTCGCTGACCGTCCGCTCGGTCAAGGCCGGGATCAGCACGATCGGCAGGAGCGAGGTGGCGGCGAGCGGGATCGCCTCGGTCATCCACCAGATCGCCATCAGGGTGGCGACCGCGGCCACGAAGCGGGCGTCGGGCGAGAGACCCTCGGAGGCGCCCATCGCGATCCAGACCGCGAAGGCGGCGACGAGGCCGGCGGCGCGGAGGGTCCAGATGGTTCGGGCCGAGCGCCCGCCCGGACCTTCGTCGGCGTACTCGTCGTATTCGCCCTGCTGGCGGATGGGTTCGTCCATGCGCGTCTTCCCCCGTTGCGTTCTTGCGCAAGACTGTGCGGCATCAGCGGCGATCGCACAACGACGGCGTCGCTCGCGCCGCGACAAACCTCCGCCCGTCGCGGGCCGCGGAGCGCTTGCCGGTCCAGGCGGATTGCGGCACTGATCGTTGCGTCGATGACGGTGGGGAGGAAGGCATGGCCTGGACCGCAGCGGAGCTGGCACGGCTGCGAGAACGCTACGGCGACGATCCCGGCGGGCGGATGCACGATCCGAAGTTCGGCCGCGTCGCCGAGCGGGTGTTCAGCCGGGGGGCGCGGCCGGCGCCCTACACCGGGGTGCCGACGTTCCTGACCGCGCCGCACCGGCCGGTGGATCCGGCGGCGCCGGATTTCTCCGGGCTCGACGTGGCGATCTCCGGGGTGCCGTTCGACCTTGCCGCCTCGAACCGGGTCGGCACCCGCTTCGGGCCGCGGGCGGTGCGGACGATCGAGCGGGTCGGGCCCTATAACCACGTGCTGGACTGCGCGCCGATCTACGATCTCCGCGTCGCCGACGTCGGCGACGTGCCGCTCTCCAGCCGGTATGGCATCGCCTCGGGCCATGCCGAGATCGAGGCCTGGATCGCGGCGATGGTGGCGCAGGGGGTGCGGCCGCTGACGGTGGGCGGCGATCACTCGATCACCTTTCCGATCCTGAAGGCGGTGGGCGCGGCCGCGCCGGTCGGGCTCGTGCATATCGACGCGCACTCCGACACCGGTGGGCCGTTCGACGGGCTGCGCGAGAACCACGGCGCGCCGTTCCGCAACGCGGTGCTGGCCGGGGTGCTCGACCCGACGCGGACGGTGCAGATCGGCCTGCGCGGGGCCTCGGAATACCTCTACGAATTCGCCTACGACAGCGGCATGACCTGCATCCACGCCGAGGAGGTGGCGGACCTGGGCGTGGCGGCGGTGGTGGCGCGGGCGCGGGCGGTGGTGGGCGACGGGCCGGTCTATCTCTCCTTCGACATCGACGCGCTCGATCCGGCGTTCGCGCCCGGCACCGGCACGCCGGAGATCGGGGGGCTGACGACGCGTGAGGCGCAGGCGATCCTGCGCGGGCTGAAGGGGCTCGACATCGTCGGCGGCGACCTGGTGGAAGTGGCGCCGCAATACGATGCCACCACCAACACCGCCCATGCCGGCGCACAAATGTTGTTTGAAATCCTGAGCCTGATGGTCTTCAGTCCGTCGCGGAGGCCCGCGTGAACGAGAATCTCTTCGCCCGGCTCGCCGGCGGCTTTCCCGCCGAGCGCGGCCGGGCCTTCCTGGAGACCGAGGACGGCACGGCCGTCAGCTTCGCCGACCTGCTGGAACGGGCCGGGCGGATCGCGGCGCTCCTGACCGCCTCTGGTGTCGTGCCCGGCGACCGGGTGGCGGTGCAGGTCGAGAAGTCGGTCGCCAACGTCTGCCTCTACCTCGCGGTGCTGCAGGTGGGGGCGGTCTACGTGCCGCTCAACACCGCCTATACCCCGACCGAGCTCGAGCACTTCCTCGGCGACGCGGAGCCCAAGGTGGTGGTCTGCGATCCGGCGGCGCAGGGCGGCATCGCGCCGCTGGTCGCCGGGCGCGCTTGGCTCTTCACCCTCGACGCGGCGGGGGCGGGGTCGCTGACCGCGCAGGCGGAGCGGCTGCCGTCCGAGCGCGGCGTCGCCGTACGCAAGGGCGGCGATCTCACGGCGATCCTCTACACCTCGGGGACCACCGGCCGCTCCAAGGGGGCGATGCTGTCGAGCGACAACCTCTGGTCCAACACCGCGACTCTGCACGCGGCCTGGGGGTTCCGGCCCGACGACGTGCTGATCCACGCGCTGCCGCTCTTTCACACCCACGGGCTCTTCGTGGCGCTGAACCTGATGCTGATGAACGGCGGGCGGATGATCTTCCTGCCGAAGTTCGACGCCGAGAAGGTGATCGCGCTGATGCCGCGGGCGACGGTGCTGATGGGGGTGCCGACCTTCTACACCCGGCTCCTGGCGAGCCCGAAGCTCACCCGGGAGGCGGCCGCCCACATGCGGCTCTTCGTCTCGGGCTCGGCGCCGCTCCTCGCCTCGACCCATGCGGAGTTCGAGGAGCGGACCGGGCAGCGGATCCTCGAGCGCTACGGCATGACCGAGACCGGGATGAACGCCTCGAACCCGCTCGACGGCGAGCGGCGGGCGGGGACGGTGGGGCCGGCGCTGCCCGGGGTCGCGCTCCGGGTCTGCGGGCCGGACGGGACCGAGATGCCGGCGGGCGAGGCCGGGGTGCTGGAGGTGCGGGGGCCGAACGTCTTCGGCGGCTACTGGCGCCTGCCGGAGAAGACCGCCGAGGAGATGCGGCCGGACGGGTTCTTCATCACCGGCGACATCGCCGAGATCGGCCCGGACGGCTACGTCACCATCGTCGGGCGGGCGAAGGACCTGATCATCTCCGGCGGGCTCAATATCTATCCCAAGGAGATCGAGCAGGCGATCGACGCGCTGCCGGGGGTGGTCGAGAGCGCGGTGATTGGGGTGCCACACCCGGACTTCGGCGAGGCGGTGGTCGCGGTGCTGACCGCGCGGGAGGATCCGGGCGACGTCGCCGCAGCGCTGCGCGGGCGGCTGGCCGGGTTCAAGCTGCCCCGGCATGTCGAGGTGGTCGAGGAGTTGCCGCGCAACACCATGGGCAAGGTGCAGAAGAACGTGCTGCGGGACCGGCTGAAGGGGCTGTTTTCGGAGGGTGGGGCATGAACGTCTCGGTCGCGGAACCGCGGCTGACCAGCCTCGCCCATGGCGGCGGCTGCGGCTGCAAGCTGGCGCCGTCGGTGCTCGAGGAGCTCTGGCGAAGCAGCCGCGGACGGCGGCGTTCGCGCAGCTACTGGTCGGGACCGAGACCGGCGACGACGCGGCGGTCTGGCAGGTGGACGAGAATACCTGCGTGATCGCGACGACCGACTTCTTCATGCCGATGGTCGACGACCCACGCGACTTCGGGCGGATCGCCGCGACCAACGCGCTCTCGGACGTCTATGCCATGGGCGGGCGGCCGATCATGGCGCTGGCGGTGCTTGGGGATGCCGATCGACAAGCTGCCGGTGGCGACGGTGCGGGCGATCCTGGCCGGCGGGGCGGAGGTCTGTGCCGAGGCGGGGATCCCGGTGGCGGGCGGGCACTCGATCGACGCGCCGGAGCCGATCTACGGGCTGGTGGCGATCGGGCTCTGCCGGCCGGAGGAGGTTCGGCGGAACGGCGGGGCGCGGCCGGGAGACGCGCTGATCCTGACCAAGGCGATCGGGGTCGGGGTCTATTCGGCGGCGATCAAGCAGGGGGTGCTGTCGGCGGCGGGGTATGAGGAGTTCATCGGCTCGACGACGCTGCTCAACCGGGTGGGCGGCAGCCTCGGCGGGCGGGCGGAGGTGCATGCGGTGACCGACGTGACCGGGTTCGGCCTGCTCGGGCATGCGCTGGAGATGGCGCGGGGCGGCGGGCTCGCGGTGGTGATCGAGGACGGACGCCGTGCCGCTCCTCGTCCAGGCCGAGGCGCTGGCGCGCGACGGGCGGGTGACCGGGGCGTCGGGGCGGAACTGGGCGAGCTACGGCTCGAGCGTGGTGCTGCCGGCGGGGATGCCCGACTGGCGGCGGCAGCTCCTGACCGACCCGCAGACCTCCGGCGGGCTGCTCATCGCCTGTGCGCCGGAGGCGGCGGACGCGCTTCTCGCCGAGATCGTCGCGGCGGGCTACCCGCAGGCGCGGCAGCGTCGGGAGGATCGAGGCCGGCCCGGCGCAAGTTCGCGTGATCGGCTGAGGCCACGCAAGTCCGCCGCGACACGATCTCAGGAAAACTGCGTAAAAACCGAGAATGCGTCGGAGAAGTCCGGCCGAAAGGGATGTCTTCCCAATTCAGCAGCATTGAAAGGAAGAAGCCCCTGCGCTAGCTTGATTCTCGGAAAAAGACTTCGGTGCCCACCTAGCATCGCCATAGCCAGGGAGGATCGTCATGAACATTGACCTCTCACGCCGCGCGTTCTTGAAGAGCGCGGGCGTGGGTGCGGCGGGCACGGCGCTCGGCGCATTCGGTTTCGACGGGGTCGAGGCGGCCCATGCCGCCGCCGTAAAGCCCTTCCGCCTCACCGGCACCACCGAGGCCCGCAGCATCTGCCCCTACTGCGCGGTGAGCTGCGGGATGATGATCTTCGGCGCCGAGAACCCGCAGCAGCCGGGCAAGATGTCGGTCGTCCACATCGAGGGCGACACCGACAACCCGGTGAACCGCGGCACCCTCTGCCCCAAGGGCGCCGCCGCCATCGACTACATCCACTCCCCCTCGCGCCTGGCAAAGCCGATGGTTCGCAAGCCGGGGGCGGACAGCTTCGAGGACATCAGCTGGGACGACGCGATGGACCGCATCGCCAAGCTGATGAAGGAAGACCGGGACGCCAACTTCATCGAGACCAACAACGACGGCGTGACCGTCAACCGCTGGCCGACGATGGGCTTCCTGTCCGGCAGCTCCTGCACCAACGAGACGGGATGGATCACCTGGAAGGTGACTCGCGGCCTGGGGGTGCTGCAGCTCGAGAACCAAGCAAGGATCTGACACGGACCGACGGTGTCCAGTCTGGGCCCATCATTCGGTCGCGGTGCAATGACCAACAGCTGGAACGACATCGGCAACGCCGACGTCATTCTGGTCATGGGCGGGAATGCCGCCGAGGCGCATCCCTGCGGATTCAAGTGGGTGACGGAAGCCAAGGCCAACCACGGCGCCAAGCTGATGGTGATCGACCCGCGCTTCAACCGGACGGCGGCGGTCGCTGACCACTATGCCCCGATTCGGCCGGGTACCGACATCGCGGTCCTCTCCGGGCTGATTAAGTACCTGCTCGAGAACGACAAGTACCACAAGGAATACGTCCGCAACTACACCAATGCCGCCTATATCGTGAAGGACGGCTACGGCTTCGAGGACGGCCTCTTCACCGGCTACGACGAGGACAAGCGGAGCTACGACAAGTCCTCCTGGGAGTACGAGATCGGGCCGGACGGCTTTGCCGTGCGCGACATGACGCTCAATGACCCGCGCTGCGTGTTCCAGCTCCTCAAGAACCACGTCTCCGCCTACACGCCCGAGGTGGTCGAGAACATCTCCGGCACGCCGCAGGACAAGTTCGCGATTCTCTGCGACCTCGCGGGCTCGACCGGCAACGGCGAGCGCAGCATGACCATCATGTACGCGCTCGGCTGGACCCAGCACACCAGCGGATCGCAGAACATCCGCTCGGCGGCGATGATCCAGCTCCTGCTCGGCAACATCGGCGTGCCCGGCGGCGGCATCAACGCGCTGCGCGGCCACTCCAACGTGCAGGGCATCACCGACATCGGCACGCTGACGGCGGCGACGCCGGGCTACATGGCGATGCCGACCGACGCCGAGCCGACGTTCGAGTCCCATCTGGCCAAGCGGACCTTCACGCCGCTGCAACCCGACCAGACCAGCTATTGGCAGAACTACCCGAAGTTCTACACCAGCCTGCTGAAGACGATGTACGGCGACCGGGCGACCCCGGAGAACCAGTTCGGCTACGAGTGGCTGCCGAAGCTCGACGTGGCCTATGACGTCCTGAAGATGTTCGACGTCATGCATCAGGGCGGCACTACCGGCCTGATCTGCCAAGGCTTCAACCCGATGATGTCGGTCGCCTACAAGGAAAAGAACGTCGCTGCGCTGTCCAAGCTCAAATTCCTGGTCAGCCTCGACCCGATCGAGACCGACACCGCCTACTTCTGGCAGAACCACGGCGAGTTCAACGACGTCGACACCGCCAGCATCGAGACCGAGGTCTTCATGCTGCCGATCACCTCCTTCGCCGAGGAAGGCGGCTCGATCACCAATTCGAGCCGGGTCATCCAGTGGAAGTGGAAGGCGGCCGATCCCTTCGGCGAGTCGCGCACCGACGTCGACTTCCTCGCCGACCTCTTCCTGCGCCTGCGCAAGCTCTACCAGGACGAGGGCGGTCCCGGCGCGGACTCGCTGCTCGCGGTCGACTGGAGCTATGCAAATCCCGAGGCGCCGGAGCCCGAAGAGATCCTGATGGAGCTCAACGGCAAGGCGCTGGCGGACGTCACCGGGCCGGACGGCACGGTGATCCGCAAGGCCGGCGAGCAGCTCGCAAGCTTCGGCGAGATGCGGGCCGACGGCTCCACCGACGGCTGCCAGTGGATCTACACCGGCGTCTTCGGGCCGAAGGGCAACTTCGCCCAGCGCCGCGACAACGAGGACGCGAGCGGCATCGGGGTCTACGGCAACTGGGCGTTCTCCTGGCCCGCCAACCGGCGCATCCTCTACAACCGCGCCTCGGCGGACCCGAGCGGCAAGCCGTGGAGCGAGGAGAAAAAGTACGTCTGGTGGGACGCCGGTGAGAAGAAGTGGACGGGTCTCGACGTGCCCGACTACGTGGCGACCATCCCTCCTGAGAAGAATGTCGGGCCGTTCATCATGAACCCGGAGGGCGTCTCGCGCGTCTGGGCCCGCACCATGATGGCCGACGGGCCGTTCCCGGCGCACTACGAGCCGTTCGAATCGCCCGTCACCAACCCGATGTTCCCGAAGGTCCGCGGCAACCCGGTGGCGCGGCTCTTCGGCAACGACCTCGAGGTGTTCGGCGACGCCTCGGAATTCCCCATCGTCGCCACCACCTACCGGCTGACCGAGCACTTCCACTACTGGACCAAGAACGTCCACATCAACGCCGTGCTCCAGCCCGAGTCCTTCGTCGAGTTGTCGGAGGAACTCGCCAAGGAGAAGGGGATCAGCCGCGGCCAGATGGTGCGGATATGGTCGAACCGCGGCGAGGTGAAGGCGGTGGCAATGCCCACGAAACGCCTGAAGCCGCTGCAGATCGACGGCAAGACCGTGCACACCGTCGGCATCCCGCTGCACTTCGGCTTCATCGGCCTCACCAAGAAGGCCTCGCCGGTCAATTCGCTGACGCCGCCGGTGGGCGATGCCAACGCCCAGACGCCGGAGTTCAAGGCGTTCCTGGTCGACATCGAGCCCATCGCCGGGCCGGTGGCATAGGGAGGGCCGACCATGTTTCCACCCATCCCGAACCCCACCACCGAGCCGGTCCCGCCGCAATTCGGCGAGGCCGACCTCTGGCGCCGCTCGGCCTCCAGCATCGACCGTCCGGCCGAGCGCCAGACCGAGGTGGCCAAGCTCATCGACGTCTCGAAGTGCATCGGCTGCAAGGCCTGCCAGGCGGCGTGCCTCGAGTGGAACCAGATGACCGAGGAGATCGGCACCAACACCGGGCACTACGAGAACCCGCCCGATCTCACCGCCAACAGCTTCACGCTGATGCGCTACACCGAGTACGAGAACGAGGAGACCGGCAACCTCGAGTGGCTGATCCGCAAGGACGGCTGCATGCATTGCGAGGATCCGGGGTGCCTGAAGGCCTGCCCGGCGCCCGGCGCCATCGTGCAGTACTCGAACGGCATCGTCGACTTCGTCCACGAGAACTGCATCGGCTGCGGCTACTGCGTGAAGGGTTGCCCGTTCAACATCCCGCGGCTCACCAACGCCACCGACCGCAAGGCCTACAAGTGCACGCTTTGCGTCGACCGCGTAGCGGTGGGGCAGGGGCCGGCCTGCGCCAAGGCCTGCCCGACACAGGCCATCGTCTTCGGCACCAAGGACGAGATGAAGGACTGGGCGCAGTGCCGCATCGACGACCTGAAGTCCCGCGGCTATGCCAACGCCGGCCTCTACGACCCGCCCGGCGTCGGCGGCACCCACGTGATGTACGTGCTCCAGCACGCCGACCGGCCGTCGCTCTATGCCGGCCTGCCGGATGACCCGCGGATCAGCCCGGTGGTCGAGGCCTGGAAGGGCGTCACCAAGTACGCCGGCCTGACCGCCATCGGCGCCTTCGCGGCGATCGGCTTCCTGCACCATCTCGTCACCGGCGCCAACCGGGTCAGCGAGCATGACGAGGAACAGGCCGAGCGGCTGGCGAACAGGGGGGAGAGATGACCGCGCATCCCGACGTCGCCCGCGGCGACGCGATCCACCGCGGCAAGCCGGTGATCGTCGATCGCTACTCGCTGCCTGCGCGGATCAACCACTGGATCACCGCCGTTTGCCTAGTGCTGCTGGCGCTCTCCGGGCTGGCGCTGTTCACGCCGAGCCTCTTCTGGCTGACCGCGCTCTTCGGCGGCGGCCAGATGGCGCGGCTGCTGCATCCCTGGATCGGGGTGGTGATGTTCGTGAGCTTCGCCGGTCTCTTCATCCGCTTCTGGCGGCTGAACCTCTGGGACCGCACAGACAGCACCTGGGTCGGCAACCCCGGCGCCGTCCTCTCCGGTGCCGAGGAGAAGCTGCCCGAGGTCGGCAAGTACAACGCCGGCCAAAAGCTCTACTTCTGGCTGATGTCGATCACCATCGTGGTGCTGTTCTTCAGCGGCATCGTCACCTGGCAGCAGTACTTCGGCGACCAGTTCAGCATCGAGCAGAAACGGCTCGGGGTCTTCGTTCACGCGGTCTTCGCCATCGGGGCGATCTGCCTCTGGATCGTCCACGTCTATGCGGCGATCTGGGTTCGTGGCACCATCGGCGCGATGACCCGGGGCAAGGTCACCGGCGGCTGGGCCTGGCGGCACCACCGCCGCTGGCTCCGCGAGATCGTCACCGGCAAGACCCTGCCGGCCGAGACCGTGCCCGAGAAGAAATAGCGCGCCGGAGGACGGCGCGCGCCCCAAGGCCGGCGCACCACGTGGCCCGTGCGGTTCGTGAGGAATGACATGAAGAAGCCCGGCGCGCCGGAGCCCGACCCCTCCGCCATCACCGTCATCCCGAAGGCGCGGTTCGCGCGGCTTCCCGACCCGGTGCCGCTCTTCGCCCGCCGGGCCGCACGCTTCCGGGCGCTGGCTCCGGGCCACGACCTCGGCCCCTACCTCGACTTTCTCGCCGGCATCGCCACCCTCCAGGCCGAGATCCAGATCGGCCTGCCGGCGCCGCAGGCCCCCGCCGGCGCCAGCCTCGCCGCGACCCACGGCATGCCGCCCCTCGACCGCACCGGCGTCGGGCCGGGGCCGGAGACGGGCGCGCTCCTCGACCGGCTCCTCGCCGGGGCGCGGGCGCTGGAGATGCCGGACGCCGCCCGCACCGCCCTCGACCGGGTCGCCGCCGCCGACGACGCCGAGCGCAAGGTGATGGTTGGCAATGTCCTCGAGGACGCTATCCCCTTCGAGGAGATCGCCGAGCACGCGCTGGTCGCCGCCGCGCTGCAGGTGCATTTCGCCCGCGCCGCCTCGGCGCTGACCGCCGCCGAGCTGCGACCGGTCAGCGACGGCGTCTGCCCGGCCTGTGGCGGGCCGCCGGTGGCGAGCGTGATCGTCGACTGGGAAGGCGCGGGCGGGGTGCGCTACTGTGTCTGCTCGCTCTGCAGCACCGAGTGGAACTATGTGCGCGCCAAGTGCACCCTCTGCAGCGCCACGAAGTCGATCGCCTTCAAGGAGGTCGAGGGCACCGGCGGCCTCGTCAAGGCCGAGACCTGCGGCGAGTGCCGCGGCTACGTCAAGGTTCTCTACCAGCAGAACGACCCGGCCCTCGACCCGGTGGCCGACGACGTCGCCAGCCTCGGCCTCGACATCCTGGTGCGCGACGCCGGGTTCCGCCGCGGCGCGGTCAATCCGTTCCTCACCGGCTACTGATCCCATGGCCGCCAGCGCCCCCGCCGCCCTGCGCCGGCTCCCCTCCGTCGACCTGGTGCTGAAGACCGCCGCCGCCACCGCGGCGATCGAGCGCCACGGCCGGGCGCCGACCGTGGCCGCGGTGCGCGCCAGCCTCGCCGCCGCCCGCGAAGCCCTGCGCGCCGGCGGCGACGGCCCCGACGCCGAGGCGATCGCCGCCAACGCCGCCGCCCGGCTCGCCGCCGACCGGCCGGGAGTGCGCCCGGTCTTCAACCTGACCGGCACCGTCCTTCACACCAACCTCGGCCGGGCGCTGCTCGCCGAGGAGGCGGTCGCCGCCGCCACCGTCGCCATGCGCCAGGCGCTCGCCCTGGAGTTCGACCTCGGCGGCGGCAAGCGCGGCGAGCGCGACGGCCTCCTGCGCGATCTCCTCGTCGAGCTCACCGGCGCCGAGGACGCCACCGTCGTCAACAACAACGCCGCCGCGGTGCTCCTGACGCTGAACACCCTTGCCGAGGGCGCCGAGTCCATCGTCTCCCGCGGCGAGCTCATCGAGATCGGCGGCGCCTTCCGGATGCCCGACATCATGGCCCGCGCCGGCACCCGGCTGGTCGAGGTCGGCACCACCAACCGCACCCACCCCAAGGACTACCGCGGCGCCCTCGGCCCGGAGACCGGCCTGATCCTCAAGGTCCACACCTCGAACTACCGTATCGAAGGCTTCACCCTCGAGGTCGCCGCGCCCGAGCTCGCCGCCATCGCCCGCGCGGCCGGCGTGCCGCTCGTCAACGACCTCGGCTCCGGCACCTTGCTCGATCTCGCCGCCTGGGGCCTGCCGCGCGAGCCTACCGTCGCCGAGGCGGTGGCCGAGGGCGCCGACCTCGTCACCTTCTCCGGCGACAAGCTCCTCGGCGGGCCGCAGGCCGGCTTCATCGTCGGCCGCGCCGATCTCATCGCCCGCATCAACAAGAACCCGATGAAGCGCGCCATGCGCCTCGACAAGATCCGCCTCGCCGCCCTTGAGGCGACGCTCCGCCTCTACCGCGACCCCGACACCCTCGCCGCCCGCCTGCCGACCCTCCGCCTCCTTGCCCGCCCGCAGGCCGAGATCGCCGCCCGCGCCACGGCCCTCGCCCCGGCGCTGGGCGCGGCAATCGGCTCGGACTTCACTGTCCGCGTGACCGACTGCGAGAGCCAGATCGGCTCCGGCGCCCTGCCGACCCGCACCATCCCCAGCGCCGGGCTCGCCATCGCCCCCGCCGACCCCCGCGCCGGCGGCCGTGCCGTCGAGTCGCTCTCCGCCCGTCTCCGCGCCCTGCCGGTCCCGGTGATCGGCCGCATCGCCGCGGGCGCGCTCATCCTCGACCTGCGCTGCCTCGAGGACGAGGACGGCTTCCGCCGCAGCACTCTCCGCCCTGGACGCGCCATGACCTGGCTGCGCCGCCCCCGCGACGATGCCGCCGCCGCGATGGATCTCGCCGACGCCGCCGCAGCCAGCGGTGACCACGACGCCGCCCTCGCCCTCTGGGGTCCGCTCGCCCACGCCGGCAACGCCCGGGCCCAGGCCGAGGTCGGCGCCTGCTTCGCCGCCGGCCTCGGCGTCACCCGCGACCCGGCACTCGCGCTCAAATGGCTGACGCTCGCCGCCGAGGCCGGCGACCCCGCCGGCCGCCGCCACCTCGCCCACGCCTATTTTCGCGGCGACGGCGTGCCCGAGAATCCCGCCCGCGCCGCCGGGCTCTACCGCCAGGCCGCCGACGCCGGCGACGCCGAGGCCCAGGACATGCTGAGCTGGATGCTCCTCGAAGGCCAGGTCATCCCCCCCGACCCCGCCGAGGCCTGCCGCCTCGCCGAGGCCGCCGCCGCCCAGGGCAACGCCGCGTCGATGACCCGCCTCGGCATGATCCATCACAACGCCCTCGGCGTCCCCCGCGACCCCGCCGCCGCCGCGCGCTGGTGGGCGATGGGTGCCGCCCGCGGCGACGCCGACGCCCAGGCGATGCTCGGCGCCGCACTCCTGATTGGCGCCGGCCTCCCGCGCGACCCCTTCGCCGGCTTCGTCTGGCTGCTGCGCGCCCAGGCCGGCGCCAGCCCGCTCGCCTACCCGTTCCTGCGCCCCGCCGAGGACGCGCTCCCCCTCGAGGACGCTGCCCGCGCCCGCCGCGCCGCCGACGCGCCGCTGCCGGAGCCCGGGCCATGATCGTCGGCACCGCCGGCCACATCGACCACGGCAAGACCTCGCTGGTCCGCGCCCTCACCGGCGTCGACGCCGACCGGCTGAAGGAGGAGAAGGCCCGCGGCATCACCATCGACCTCGGCTTCGCCTACCTGCCCACCGACGCCGGCGTCATCGGCTTCGTCGACGTCCCCGGCCACGAGCGCCTCGTCCATAACATGCTCGCCGGCGCCAGCGGCGTCGACTTCGCGCTCCTCGTGGTCGCCGCCGACGACGGCGTCATGCCCCAGACCCGCGAGCACCTGGCGATCCTCGACCTCCTCGGCCTCACCCGCGGCCTCGTCGCCCTCACCAAGGTCGACATGGTCGAGCCCGACCGCATCGCCGCCGCCCGCGCCGGCATCGCCAACGCCCTCCTCGGCACCGGCCTCGAAGGCGCCGACATCCTCCCCGTCTCCTCCGCCACCGGCGAGGGCGTCGACGGCCTCCGCGCCCGCCTCGAGGCCGCCGCCCACGAGACGGTGCGAAAGCCCGCCGACGCCCCGTTCCGCCTCGCCGTCGACCGCTCGTTCACCCTCGCCGGTGCGGGCACCGTCGTCACCGGCACCGTCCTCGCCGGCCGCGTCCGCCCCGGCGACCAGCTCCGCGCCAGCCCCACCGGCCTCGCCGTCCGCGTCCGCGGCCTCCACGCCCAGAACCGCGAGGCGACCGAAGGCGGCCCCGGCGACCGGGTCGCCCTCAACCTCGCCGGCGACGGCGTCACCCGGGACGCCATCGCCCGCGGCGACATGATCGTCGCTCCGCGACTCCACGCCCCCACCGCCCGCATCGACGCCGAACTCCGCGTCCTCGCCGGCGAGACCCGCCCGCTCACCCAGTGGCACCCCGTCCACCTCCACCACGGCTCCGCCGAGGTGACCGCCCGCGTGGTCCTCCTCGGCGACGGCCCGCTCGCCCCGGGCGAGCGCGGCTTCGTCCAACTCGTCCTCGACCGCCCGATCGCTGCCCTTCCGGCGACCGCTTCGTCCTCCGCGACACCAGCGCCCAGCGCACCCTCGGCGGCGGCCGCTTCCTCGACCTCCGCGCCCCCGCCCGCCGCCGCCGCACCCCGGCCCGCGTCGGCCAGCTCGAGGCCCTCGGCCTCCCGGATCCCGAGGCCGCGCTCGCAGCCCTCCTCGCCCGCCCGCCGTACCTCCTCGACCCCGACGCTTTCGCCCGCGACCACGGCGTGTCCGACGGCGCCTTCGCCACCCTCGCCGCGCAGACCGGCCTCGTCCGCATCGACGGCCGCGGCGCGGCGCTAGCCATGTCGCGCGACACCGCCGCCCGCGTCGAGCGCGCGCTCCTCGCCACCCTCGCCGACTTTCACCGCGACAATCCCGACCTCATGGGCGTCGGCCTGGAGCGCCTGCGCACCGCCCTCGAGCCGCGCCTGCCCGCACCCGCCTTCGCCGCCCTCCTCCAGGGCCTCTCCCGCGACGGCACCCTCTCCCTCGACGGCGCCTGGGTCCGCCTCGCCGGCCACGAGGTGCGGATGGCCCCGGCGGACGAGGAGCTCTGGGACACCGTCGCGCCGATGCTCGCCGCCGATGCCCGCTTTCGCCCGCCCCGCGTCCGCGACATCGCTGAGGCCACCGGCGAGCCCGAGGACGAGATCCGCCGCCTCTGCAAGCTCGCCGCCCGCATGGGCCGCGTCCACGAGGTCAGCCACGACCACTTCTTCCTGCGCGACACCGTCGGCGAGATGGCCGGCCTCGCCGCCGCCCTCGACGCCGCGCCACGGCCTCTTCAGCGCCGCCCAGTTCCGAGACCAGATGGACAACGGCCGCAAGGTCGCGATCCTGATCCTCGAGTTCTTCGACCGCCACGGCGTCACGCTGCGCCGCGGCGACCTGCGCCGGGTCAATCCGCGGCGCCTCGACCTCTTTCCGCGCGACGCCGACGGCGACGCGTCCGAGGGAGGAGAATCGTCCCCGGTGGGGCGTCCGGACTTCAAATCCGGGAGGGGCCGTGAGACGGTCCCTGGTGGGTTCGACTCCCACTCTCTTCCGCCAGTTCACGGAGGACCGCCATGACCCTCGCCGCCTATCTCGACGGCCTCGACGCCGCCGCCCGCGCCGCCAGCACCGCCGAGCGCGACTGGCAGGCCGAGGCCGCCCGCCGCGCCGCCGAGCTCAAGGCCGAGCGCGCCTTCGCCTGGCGCCGCCTAAACCTGATGCGCAGCCTCGCCGGCGCCGTCCGCGGCGGCGAGGACGAGGAGACCGCCCTCGCCGCCGGCCGCGCCGCCTTCCTGCGCGAGACCGGGCTCACCGGCGCGACCGAAGCCCAACGCCAGGTCGCCGAGCGCTTCGCACCGGTCCTCATCGCCATCCGCGCCGCCATCGCCGAGGACGGGGCCGGCGACCCGTCCGCCGCCCTCGCCGCCTTCGAGGCCTGGTACGCCGAGGACCGCGGCCGGCCGTTCCTGGCGCTGATGGAGCGCGAGATCGTGGACCTGCCGCTTGTCGAGGTCTGACGCCCCCGACCGCCCGGCGCGCTTCGACGCCTGGGTCGCGGCGGAGTTCGCCGCCGCCGGCCCCTTCACAGCGCTTGTCGTCCTCGCCCGCATCGGTGACCTCACCGTCACGCCACTGCGCTCCACCTGGGTCCATGTCATTGGCGACGAGCTCACCTGGGACGACGTCGCCCGCCTCTTCGACGGCGCCGGCGCCGACTGGGACGGCGCCCTCTTCGCCCCGCGCACCGACCGCGCCGGCGGCCCCTTGCCCGACGCCGCCGCGCGCCTCGCGCTCCGCGATCTCGGCGACGCGGTGATCCAGGACCGCACCGTTCTCAATACCGAGCATTTCTTCGACCGGGAGGGCCGGCGCCTGAAGGTCGAGGAGGTGCCGGCGCAGTGAGCCCCTTGCGCCTCATCGACACCGGCCTCTCCCCCGCCCGCTGGAACGTCGCCGTCACCGCCGCCCTCGCCGAGCGCCACGCCGAGGGCCGCCTCACCGATACCTTCCGCCTCCACCGCTATCCGCTGTCGGTCCTCCTCGGCCGCAGCCAGCCCCCGACCGCCGTCGACCGCGCCGCCTGCGCCCGCCGCGGCGCCGAGATCGCCCGCCGGGTCACCGGCGGCGGCGCCGTCGCCATGGGGCCGGGCATCCTCGCCTGGGACCTGGTCGCCGGCGCACGCTGGCCCTCGCTCGAGACCGCCGCCACTGCCCTCGGCGCCGCCATCGTCCGCGCCCTCGCGACCGTCGGCATCGCCGCCACCTTCAGCCCGCCTGGCGACATCCTCGTCGCCGGCCGCAAGGTCGCCGGCACCAGCGGCGCCTTCGAGGCCGGGACGATCCTCCACCAGGGCAGCCTGCTGGTCACCGCCGACGTCGCGGAGATGGCCGCACTCCTCGGCCAGCCGTCGCTGCCGGTCGCGACCCTCGCCGACATCGCGCCGCCGCCGTCCCTGCCGGCGCTGGGCGCGGCGCTGGCGGAGGCTTTCGCCGAAGCCCTGGGCCAGCCGCTCGACCCGGCGCCCCTCGACGCTGGGTCCCGAGCCCGCGCCGAAGCGCTCCTCTCCGAGGAGATCGGCACCGACGCCTTCGTCTTCGGCGACGCGGAGGCGGTGCCGTGACCCGGCGCCTGCTCATCGTGCTCGTCAACACCGACCCGCGGAACCCGGAGGAGCTCGGCGCGCCCTTCTACCATGCCGCCGTCGCCGCCGCGATGGACTACGAGGTCGACGTCGTCTGCGCCGCCACCGCCGGCAAGCTGATGGTCCGCGGCGTCGCCGAGGCGCTCCACGTCAAGCCCGGCCACCCGATGACCGTCCTCGACTGGATCCGGGAGGCCCACGGCCACGGCGCGCGGTTCTGGGCCTGTCCGGCGAACCTCGACCTCTTCGAGGTGAAGGAGGCGGATCTCATCCCCGAATGCGGCGGCCTGATGGGCGCCGCGACGATGATCCGCGGCATCATGGAGGACGAATGCCGGGTGCTGACCTACTGAGGCGCCGCTAGATGGCCCGGGTCCGCGGCTGCGACTTTCCCGACCATCTGCACTACGACGTGCCGCACCACGTCTGGTACGCCCCCGCACCCGACGGCCTCGTCCGTGCCGGCATCACCCCGGTCGGCGTGGCCCTCGCCCGCGAGGTGCTGATCTTCACCCCCAAGCGCGTCGGCCGCGAGGTGGCGGCGGGCAAGGCGATGGCCACCGTCGAGAGCGCCAAGTGGGTGGGCTCCGTCCGGTCCGCCTTCGCCGCCCGGGTGGCGGCCACCAACCCCGCGCTCTCGACCCGTGCCACCCTCGTCAACGCCGACTGCTACGGGGAAGGCTGGATGCTCCTCCTCGCCCCGCTCGCCCCCGACTGGCGCGCCGGCCTCCTTACCGGCGCCGCCATCGCCCCGGCCTACGAGGCCTGGATGGAGACGGCCGGATTCGAGGGCTGCGCGCCGCCCTAACGAGAGATTAATTCCGCAAGTCATATCGTTCAAAATCAGATACATGACCCCCCTGCGCACTGTGCGCACCCGGCCGAAATCCCCGTGCCACGGCCGTTGACAACCCGCCTCTCGCCACCGAAGATGCTTCCCGTGGCCACCCCTGTCGCTCCCGGGTCCCGGGGCACATTCTCCACCGCCCGCGCCGCCGTCCAGCGCCTCGTCCTGGCGTCCGCCGCGCTCGGCCTCGCCGCAACCGTCGCCGCCGCCGCCGACCTCACGCCCTGGTCCGGCGGCCCGAAGCCGCCCCTCGTCCTCGACACCGTCGACGGCCCGCCGCTCGATCTCGCCGCCTTCGACGGCCGCCCGGTGCTCATCCATTTCTTCGCCACCTGGTGCGCCCCCTGCATCGAGGAGATGGCCGGCCTCGTCCGTCTCGCCGCCGACCCGCTCGGCGCCGCGCTCCCCGTCGTCGCCGTCGACGTCGGCGAGGTCGACATCCGCGTCCGCCGCTTCCGCGACGCCCAGGGCCTGACCTTCCCGGTGCTGCTCGACCGCGACCGCGCCACCGCCCGCGCCTGGGGCGTCGTCGGCCTGCCCACCACACTCATCCTCGACGCGAGCCGCACCGGCGGCCTCCTTGCCGAGGGCGAGGTGGACTGGGACGCGCCCGCCACCCGTACCGCCATCGACCGACTGATCGAAGACCAAGGGAGGACCGAACCCCATGATGAAGC
Organism: uncultured Alphaproteobacteria bacterium; assembly: GCA_963798385.1. GTDB lineage: Bacteria > Pseudomonadota > Alphaproteobacteria > Rhodobacterales > Rhodobacteraceae > Amaricoccus. The sequence goes on from CAWCTE010000002.1 coordinate 109,465, forward strand.
GACGTGATTTCCTCGCCAGCGCCGCCGCCTGCTCCGCGGCCGCGCTGGCCTGCCGCCCGGCCTTCGCCGCCGCGGTTTTCGACCCGCAGCCCGGACCGTGGCGCAACTTCGCCGTCACCACCCGCCTCGACATCGCCGGCACCGGCGGCCGGGTGCAGGCGTGGGTGCCGGTCCCCTCGATCGCCGAGGACGCCTGGCTCCGCCTCAACGGCAACGACTGGACCGGCAATGCCGAGAGCGTCGAGCTCTGGACCGACCCGAAGTACGGCGCCAAGCTCGTCCACGCAACTTTCGCCGAGGGCGAGGCCGCGCCCACCCTCGAGATCGTCAGCCGCTTCCAGACCCGCGACCGCGCCCCCGGCACCGTGACCAACGTCACGCCGCTCACCGACGCCCAGCGCGCCCATTTCCTCGAGGCCACCGACCTCCTGCCCACGGGCGGCATCGTCAAGGAGACCGCCGACACCATCACCGCCGGCGCGACCACCGACGAGGCCAGGGCCCGGGCGATCTACGACTGGGTCGTCGACAACACCCAGCGCGTCGCCGAGACCCGCGGCTGCGGCATCGGCGACGTCGCCAGCATGCTCGCCTCCGGCAACCTCGGCGGCAAGTGCGCCGACCTCAATGCCCTCTACGTCGCCCTCGCCCGCGCCTCCGGCCTGCCCGCGCGCGACCTCTACGGCATCCGCGTCGCGCCGTCGAAGTTCGGTTACAAGAGCCTCGGCGCGGGCTCCGAGACCATCACCAAGTCGCAGCACTGCCGCGCCGAGGTCTGGCTCGACGGCAAGGGCTGGACCCCCGTGGACCCCGCCGACGTCCGCAAGGTCGTCCTTGAGGAGCCGCCCGGCGACAACGCCCTCGACTCCGACGTGGTCCTCGCCGCCCGCGACAAGCTCTTCGGCGCCTGGGAGGGCAACTGGCTCGCCTACAACGACGCCCACGACCTGACGCTGCCGGGCTCCGACCACACGGTCGGGTTCCTCATGTACCCGCAGGCCGAGGTCGCCGGCGCGCTCCTCGACTGCCTCGACCCGGCGACCTTCGCCTACGCGATCACCGTCGCCGAGACCACCGCCTGACCCTCGGGCCGCCCCGATCTGCGGCGTCGCTCCCCGGCCGGTTGCCGGGGAGCGGCGCCCGATGGGACGTGCCCCGATGGGCACTTTCCCGAACGCCAAACCCCCTCTATCCTCTCGTCCAGTCGAGGAGGCGGAGATGACCACCCAAGTCGCGCGCGTTCGCAATGCCCTTGCCGTCGCCCTGCTGTCCCTCATGCTCTCGGCTTGCGGCTACAACACCATCCCGACGCTGGAGGAACAGGCTCAGGCGCGTTGGTCCGACGTGCAGAACAACTATCAGCGCCGCGCCGACCTCATCCCCAATCTCGTGGCCACGGTGCAGGGCTATGCGAACCAGGAAAAGGACGTCCTGACGTCGGTGGTCGAGGCGCGCGCCAAGGCGACGCAGATCACCGTCTCGGCCGACGACCTCAGCGATCCGGCGAAGGTCCAGGCGTTCCAGGAGGCTCAGAGCCAGCTTTCGGGCGCTCTCGGCCGGCTGCTCGCGGTCAGCGAGAACTATCCCGACCTGAAGTCGAACCAGAACTTCCTCGCCCTGCAGTCCCAGCTCGAAGGCACCGAGAACCGCATCGCCGTGGCCCGGCGCGACTACATCGAGGCGGTGCGCGCCTACAACACCTCGCTGCGCACCTTCCCCGGGGTGCTCTGGGCCAAGACGTTCTTCCGCGGCAGCAAGCCGATGGCCGAGTTCACCGCCAACGAGGACGCGCAGAAGCCTCCCGAGGTGAAGTTCTGACGCCTTGACGTTCGGGACGATGCGCCGCGGCCCTCCCGTGCCCGCCCTCCGGGGCCTGTCGCTCCTCGTCGTGGCACTCGCCTTCGCCGCCACCCTGGCGGTGGCGCAGACCTTTCCGGCCCTCACCGGCCGCGTCGTCGACGAGGCCGGCCTTCTCTCGCCGGAGGCGAAGGCCGCGCTCGAACCGAAGCTCGCGGATCTCGAGGCCCGATCCGGGATCCAGCTCGTCGTCGCCACCGTCCCCTCGCTCGAGGGGCAGGAGATCGAGCCCTACGCCAACGAACTCTTCCGCACGTGGAAGCTCGGCGAAGCCGACAGGAACAACGGCGTCCTGCTGCTGGTGGCGCCGAACGAACGCCGCGTCCGGATCGAGGTCGGCTACGGCCTCGAAGGCACGCTGACCGACGCGCTGTCGAGCGTCATCATCGCCAACGCCATCACCCCGCGGTTCAGGACGGGCGATTTCAGCGGCGGCATAACCCGCGGCGTGGACGACATCATCACGGTGCTGACCACCGATGCCTCGGAGTGGGAAGCCCGGCCGGAGCTGCGGCTCGACCGCCGGCAGGAGGTGGGACCGCCGGACTGGCTGCTGCTCGCCGGGCTCTTCGTCTTCGTCGGGCTTTTCGTCGTGTCGCGGGGCTTCCGCCGGCTGGTCAACAACATCCTCTTCGCGCTCCTCGTCAGTTCCGGAGGCGGCCACTCGGGCGGCTACTCGCGAGGCAGACATTCCGGCGGCGGCAGCTGGGGCGGCGGGGGCGGGGGCTTCTCCGGCGGCGGCGGATCGTCGGGCGGCGGTGGCGCGTCGGGGAGCTGGTGATGCAGGTGTCGCCGCAGATGTCGCCGCAGGATCGCGACCGGATCGTCGCCGCCATCCGCGCCGTGGAGGAGAGGACCAGCGGCGAGATCGTCTGCGTTCTGGCCGAGCAGTCGGCCGACAGCGGCGCGCTGCCGATCCTTCTGGCCGCCCTCGGCGCCCTGGCGACCCCGTGGCTTCTGGTCGCCTTCACCGGGCTGCCGGTGCTGGCCATCCTGTCCTGGCAGATCCTCGTCTTCCTGGTTCTGGTGTTCCTCCTCAGCCTGCCGCGGGCGCGCGTGGCGCTGATCCCTCGGCGGGCGCGGCGGGCCATGGCGTTCCGGGTCGCCACCGAGCAGTTTTTCACGCGCTCCATCTCGCGCAAGCACGACCGTTCGGGCATCCTGATCTTCGTCTCGCTGGCCGAGCACTATGCCCGCATCGTCGCCGACGACGGCATCGACGCGCGCGTTCCCCAGTCACATTGGCAAGCCACCGTCGACGCCCTGATCGCGCATACGCGGGAGGGCCGTGTCGCCGACGGCTTCATCGCGGCCATCGAGATGTGCGGCGCCGTGCTCGCCGAGCACTTCCCGCAAACCGACGATGCCAGCCCGAACGAGCTGCCTGACCGCATCTACTTCATCTGACGCGAGAACCGACGAGCACCGCCCTCGCGCGCCGGCCGGCTTTCTGCCATAGAGCCCGGACCTGAGTATCACCACGGAGTCCCGGCATGGCAAATCTTCCCCTCTTCGACCTGACCGGGCGCACCGCCCTCGTGACCGGCTCCTCCCGGGGCCTCGGCCGGGCGATGGCCGAGGGCCTGGCCGCCGCCGGCGCGCGGCTGGTGCTGAACGGCATGGACGCCGGCCGGCTCGCCGAAACCGCCGCCGCCTTTCGCGCCCAGGGCCACGACGTCCTCGAGGCGGGCTTTGACGTCTGCGACGACGCCGCGGTGGCGGCGGCCTTCGCCCGCCTCGACGCCGAGGGCGTCGCGGTCGACATCCTCGTCAACAACGCCGGCATCCAGTTCCGCAAGCCGATGATCGACCTCGATCCCGCCGACTGGCGCCGGGTGATCGAGACCAACCTCACCAGCGCCTTCATCGTCGGCCGCGAGGCGGCGCGGCGGATGATCCCCCGCGGCCGCGGCAAGATCGTCAACATCGGCTCGCTGACCAGCGAGGTCGCCCGCGCCACCATCGCCCCCTACGCCTCCGCCAAGGCCGGTATCAAGCTCCTCACCCGCGAGATGGCCGCCGAGTGGGGCCCCTCGAACATCCAGTCCAACGCCATCGGCCCCGGCTACATGCTCACCGACCTCAACGAGGCGCTGCTCGCCGACCCCACCTTCGACGCCTGGGTCAAGGGCCGCACCCCGGCCCGGCGCTGGGGCAAGCCCGAGGAACTCGCCGGCACCGTCGTCTACCTCGCCTCCGCCGCCTCGGACTACGTCAACGGCCAGATCATCTACGTCGACGGCGGCATGGTCTCGGTGCTCTAGCCACCGCAAGGAACGCGGCGCCCGGGCAAAAGAAAGCTATTGCGCCCCGGTGCCTTGATGGGCTGTCTATGCAGACGGCGCGAACACCCGTGAAGAGGTGCGCCCCGGCGCGGCCCGCGGCCGCCGGAGACGACCAGGGGGGACGATGTCCGCGAGACACTGCCAGGCGGCCGCCGCGGCCGGCGACCGAAACCGACGCGGGGCAGGGGCCCGATGACCGCGCTCGTCGAGGTCCGCGGCGTCTCGAAGTCCTTCGCCGGCGTGCGCGTGCTCCACGACATCGACTTCGACGTCCAGCCCGGCGAGGTCCACGCCCTCCTCGGCGAGAACGGCGCCGGCAAGTCCACCCTCATCAAGATCATCGCCGGCACCCACGCCCCCGACGGCGGCACCATCCGCGTCGGCGACCGCGAGCTCACCGCCGTCACCCCGCGCGACGCCACCGAAGGGGGCATCGCCACCGTCTACCAGGAGCTGCTGCTCTTCCCCGAGCTCACCGTCGCCGAGAACGTCTTCCTCGGCCACGCCCCCCGCACCGGCCTCGGCACCCTCGACTGGCAGCAGATGCGCCGCACCGCCCGCCAGCTCCTCGACAGCCTCGACAGCCCCGATCTCGACGTCGACGTCAAGGTCGGCACCCTCTCCGTCGCCAACCGCCAGCGCGTCGAGATCGCCAAGGCGCTCTCCCAGAACGCCCGCCTCCTGATCATGGACGAGCCGACGGCCGCCCTCGCCGACGCCGACGTCCACCGCCTGATGGACGTCATCAAGCGCCTCCGCGCCCGCGGCGTCGGCATCATCTACGTCAGCCACAAGCTTCCGGAAATCTTCGAGCTCGCCGACCGCGTCACCGTGCTCCGCGACGGCGAGCTCATCGGCACCCGGCCGGTCTCCGAGGTCACCGAGGCGACGCTCGTCGCGATGATGGTCGGCCGCGAGATCGACCAGCTCTTCCCCAAGACCTTCCACGAGATCGGCGGGACCGTGCTCGAGGTCTCGAACCTCTCCATGGGCAGCCGCGTCCGCGACATCTCCTTCGCGCTCCGCCGCGGCGAGATCCTCGGCCTCGCCGGCCTCGTCGGCGCCGGCCGAACCGAGCTCGCGCTCACCATCTTCGGCATCACCCCCGCGACGTCCGGCACCATCGCGGTCGACGGCCGCGAGGTTGCCATCGCCTCCCCGCGCCAGGCCCGCCGCCTCGGCATCGCCTACGTGCCGGAGGACCGCGGGCTCCAGGGCCTGGTGAAGCCGATGACCATCGCCCAGAACGTCTCGATGGCCTCGCTCTCCCGCATCGCCCGCGGCATCTTCATCGATTTCCGCGCCGAGGTCGCCCGCGCCGCCGACTCGATCCGCCAGCTCGGCATCCGCGCCCGTGGCCCGAACCAGGTCGTCGGCCAGCTCTCCGGCGGCAACCAGCAGAAGGTGGTCCTCGGCAAGTGGCTCGAGACCGCGCCGCGCATCCTGATCATGGACGAGCCCACCCGCGGCATCGACGTCGGCGCCAAGTCCGAGATCCACGCGCTGATGGGCCGCCTCGCCGAGCAGGGCATGGCGATCCTGATGATTTCCTCCGAGCTGCCGGAGGTCCTCGGCATGTCCGACCGCATCCTCGTCATGCACGGCGGCCGCCTCGTCGCCACCATCGACCGCGCCGACGCCAACCCCGAGACCGTCGGCGCCGCCATGGCCGGCGCCGGTCACGAGGCGGCGGCCTGATGACCGACGCCGCCCCCGCCTTCCGCCCGAAACGCCCCTGGCCGGTGCGCTTCGCCTCCACCTACGGCCAGGAGATCGTCATCGCCCTCGCCATCGTCGCGCTCTTCGTGGTGGTCTCGGCGATCAACCCGCGCTTCCTCGGCACCAACAACCTCAACACCATCATCTCCGGCAACGCCTACATCGCGGTCGCCGCCATCGGCATGTCGATGATCATCATCACCGGCAACATCGACGTCTCGGTCGGGGCGCTCATCGGCGTCCTCGCCACCATCTCCGGCACGCTGGCCGTCTCCGGCTACCCGGTCTGGATCGCCTGGACCCTGCCGATCCTCATCGGCGCCTGCATCAACGCCGTCGTCGGCGCGCTCGTCGCCTACGGCCGGCTGCCGTCGATCGTCGTCACCCTCGGCATGCTGTCGATCCTGCGCGGGGGTCTCGTCAGCGTCACCGGCGGCGCCTGGATCAACGACCTGCCGCCGTCCTTCCAGATCGCCCAAGCCAAGTGGTTCGGCATCCCGGCGCCGATCTGGTTCATGGTGATCCTGACGATCATCGCCTTCCTCTGGATGAAGAACAGCGCCTTCGGGCGCTCCCTCTACGCCATCGGCGGCAACCCCGAGGCGGCGCGCGCCGCCGGCATCCCGGTCGAGCGCCGCATCGTCCAGGTCTTCATGATCCACGGCGCCATCGCCGGCATCGCCACCATGGTCTTCGCCACCCAGCTTCGCGTCATCCAGTCGACGGTGCCGCCCAACCTCGAGCTCACCATCATCACCGCCTCGGTCATCGGCGGCGTCTCGATCCTCGGCGGCACCGGCACGGTGATCGGCTCCACCCTCGCCGCGATCCTCTTCGCCGCCATCGGCTCGGCGATGATCTTCGTCAACGTCTCGGCCTACTGGCTGCGCGCGGTGATCGGTTTCCTGATCCTCGTCACCGTCCTCGCCGACATGGCCCGCCGCAACCGCGAGTTCCGGAGCGCCTCGCGATGACGCTCCACCGCTTCTTCCGCCACGAGACCATCCTCGCGCTCCTCGTCATCGTGGCGCTCTTCGTCCTCGACCGGCAATCCGACCGGTTCTTCACCCTCGACAACCTGTTCAACCAGGGTCGGCTGATGACCGAGGTCGGGCTCATCGCCATCATCATGACCTTCGTCATCGTCACCGGCGGCATCGACCTCTCCGTCGGCTCGATCTTGGGCATGACCGCGATCCTGATCGGCGTCTTCTGGAAGAACGTCGGCCTGCCGCTCCCGGTCGCCATCGGCCTCGGGCTCGTCGCCGGCACCTTCGCCGGCTTCGTCAACGGCCTCATCATCACCCGCTTCCGGGTGCCGCCGCTCATCGCCACCCTCGGCACCCTGGCCCTCTACCGCGGCATCGCCGAGGGCATCTCCCAGGCCCGCTCGGTGCGCGGCTATCCCGAATGGTTCTACGTGCTCGGCCAGGGCAGCGTCATGGGCGTGCCGACCCAGCTCTGGATCTTCGGCCTCGTCGCCGTCGTCGCCGCCATCGTGCTCGCCTACACCACCTGGGGCCGCGCCACCTACGCCATCGGCTCGAACGAGGTGGCGGCGCGGTTCTCCGGCCTCGGCGTCGACGCCACCAAGATCGCCATCTATTCCGCCTCCGGCCTCGCCGCCGCCACCGCGGCCGCGATCTTCGTCTCCCGGGTGTCGACCACGCGCTCCGACATGGGGACCGGCATCGAGCTCGACGCCATCACCGCCGTCGTCCTCGGCGGCACCTCGATCTTCGGCGGCCGCGGCACCATCGTCGGCACGTTGCTCGGGCTCATCCTGATCCAGGCGCTGAAGAACGGCCTCTCGCTCGCCGGCGTGAAGAGCGATGGCACCGTCGTCCTCATCGGGGCGGTGCTGATTCTGACCATCCTGGTCTCGAACCTCTTCCACCGGAACCAAAACCGATGAACACTGCAGCCGCGCCAGGGGGAGGATGGAATCCCTCGGCGCCACAACACGGAGGAAACCCTATGCTGCGTAACTCACTGGCGGTTCTGGCCGTCCTGTCGCTCTCGACGGGCCTTGCCAGCGCCCAGTCCGCCTGGACCGGCGGCGACGACCTGCCCACCAACCCGCTCGCCTGCGACGGCACACCGGGCACCGCCACCGCCGTCGAGTATGACGGCGGCGTTCCCACCGGCGCTCCCGACCGCGCCGGCAAGAACATCACCGTGGTCGACGTGCCGAAGCTGATCGGCATCGGCTACTTCGACGCCACCTCGAAGGGCATCTCCGAGGCTGCCGCCGAGATGGGCACGATGACCGCCACCACCGACGGTCCGGTCGAGGCCAACATCGACGACCAGATCACCGTGATCGACAACTACATCACCAAGGGCGTCGACGGCATCCTCTTCGCCGCCAACGATCCCGTCGCCATCGCGCCTGTCCTGAAGAAGGCGCTGGGCGCCGGCATCAACGTCGTCGGCTACGACGCCAACTCCGAGCCCGACGCCCGGCAGTGGTTCGTGAACCAGGCCGAGTTCAACGGCATCGCCAAGGCGATGATCGACTCGATGGCCGCCGAGATCGGCGAGGACGGATCCTTCGCCATCGTCACCTCGACCTTCACCACCCCGAACCAGGCCCGGTGGATTTCCGAGATGGCCGCCTACGCCGCCTCCTGCCACCCGAACCTGAAGTGGCTCGAGACCGTCGAGGCCCAGGAAGATAACATCCTGAGCTTCAACCAGGCCAACACCCTGATCAACAAGTATGGCGACGAGCTCAAGGGCATCTTCGGCATGACCTCGGTGGCGACGCCGGCTTCCGCCGACGCCGTGACCCAGGCTGGCCAGTGCGGCAACATCGCCGTTATCGGACTCGCGACGCCGAACGCGATGAAGCCCTACGTCGACGCCGACTGCGTCAAGTCGGTGGTGCTCTGGAACCCCGTCGACCTCGGCTACGCCGCCGCCTACGTGATGCGGGCCGCAGCCGACGGCACCCTGAAGCCCGGCGACACCTCGGTCTCGGCCGGCAAGCTCGGCGACCTCTCGGTGATCAACGGCTCCGAGATCCTGCTCGGCGCGCCGTTCGTCTTCACCAAGGACAACATCGGCGACTTCGACTTCTGACACCGTCCGCTCATCCCGGATCCGCCGCGCGCGCGGCGGATCCACCCCCGCAGGTCTTGCTTCACCGCTCGTCTCAGGACAGGTCCCATCTTCACCGTCATCGACATGCGCAACGAGCCCGCAAAGGGCGCCCCGCCGCTTAACCAAAAATTATCGAAATCTGCGCCCTGCGATATCAATGGGTTACGGGTGTATCACGCGTGTTACACCCCGCGTAACACACCCACCCGCGCCCGGAGGCCCTGACCCTTGGCCGAAGAATACGACCACATCGTCATCGGCGGCGGCGCCGCCGGCTGCACCGCCGCCGCCCGCCTCGTCACCGACGGCGACCGCAAGGTTCTGCTCCTCGAGGCCGGCTACTCGAACCGCCACCCGCTCCTCGACATGCCGCCGGGCATCTTCAAGCTGATCGCCAGCAACTCGAAATACATGACCTACCACCACACCGTGCCGCAGGAGCACCTCGGCGGCCGGGTCCACGACATCCCGCAAGGCAACGTCCTCGGCGGCGGCTCCTCGGTGAACGCCCAGGTCTACATGCGCGGCCGCCCCTCCGACTACGACGAATGGGACGCAATCCTCCGCGGCAACAACGAGGGCGCCCCCTGGGACTGGGCGACCGTCCTTTCCCACTTCAAGCGCATCGAGGGCAACAACCGCCTCCTCAACGACCTCCACGGCGCCGACGGTCCGCTCCTCGTTTCCGACCCCGGCCACATCGACGACGTCTCCCGCTGGTTCGTCCAGTCCGTCCAGGCCATGGGCGAGCCGCTCACCTCCGACTTCAACGGCCCCAGCCAGCGCGGCGTCGGCTTCTACCAGTTCATGAACCGCGCCGGCCGCCGCTCCTCCGCCGCCTACGCCTACATCGAGCCGCTGAAGGCGGACCCGCGCCTCACCCTCCGCCTCCGCGCCCGCGTCCACCGCATCGAGATCGAGAACGGCCGCGCCACCGGCGTCACCTGGGCCGACGAGAAGGGCACGCTCCACACCGCCCGCGCCCGCGCCGACATTCTCGTCACCGCCGGGGCGCTGATCACCCCGAAGATCCTCATGCTCTCCGGCATCGGCCCCGCCGACCACCTGACCGAGACCGGCCTCCCCGTCCACCTCGACGCCCCCGGCGTCGGCCAGAACCTCATCGACCACCCCGAGGTGCCGGTGATCTCCGTCGCCAACGGCCCCTACGGCTACTACCGCCAGGGCGTCGGCTGGCGGATGCTCTGGAACGGCATCCACTTCAAGACCTTCGGCTCGGGCCGCATCCTCTCCACCGGCTTCGAGGCCGGGGCCTTCATCAACCCCATCGACCGCGACGCCCCGCCCTCGATCCAGGCTTTCTGCGTCCCCATCGTCTACCTCGACCGGGACCTCGCCAAGGTCTTCGACGACACCTACGGCGTCACCATTACCACCGTCGTCACCAAGCCCAAGAGCCGCGGCTACGTGAAGCTCCGGTCCTCGAACCCAGACGACATGCCGCTGGTCTCGCCGCACCTCCTCAAGGACGAGGACGACCTCAGGACGATGATCGCCGGTCAGCGCTTCTTCCGGGAGGTCCTGCTCTCCGGCCCCCTGGGCAAGCGCATCGAGAAGGTGATCGCCCCCGCCGGCCCCGACCTCTCCGACGAGGTCATGGCCGACCACTGCCGCCGGTTCGTGAAGACCAACTACCACCCGGCCAGCACCGCCCGCATGGGCGCCGACGGCGACCGCATGGCCGTCCTAGACGCCCGGATGCGGGTCCGCGGCATCGACAACCTCCGCGTCGCCGACATGTCGGCGGTGCCGAACATCAACGCCGGCAACACCAACGCCCCGGCGATGATGCTCGGCGACCGCTGCGCCGACTTCGTTCTCGGCCTCGATGCCCCCCGCGCCGCCCAACCGGCCCAAGAAGGAGCCCACCCATGATCTTCGACCGCTTCCGCCTCGACGGCCAGACAGCCCTCGTCACCGGCGCCACCCGCGGCATCGGCCTCGGCATCGCCACGGCCTTCGCCGAGGCCGGCGCCCACGTCATCATGTCCTCCCGCACACCGAAGCCCGAGGTGGTTCAGGCCCTGAAGGACAAGGGATACAAGATCGACTACCTGCAGGCCGACGTCCTCGACACCGCCCAACTCAAGAAACTGATCGCCGACGCCACCGCGATCACCGGCCGGCTCGACATCCTCGTCAACAACGCCGGCGTCGCCCAGCACGGCGACACCCACGACTTCACCGTCGAGAACTACCGCAGGATCATGGACACCAACATCAACTCGGTGTTCTACGCCTGCCAGGCCGCCCTCGAGCCGATGCGCAAGCAGAAGGCCGGCGTCATCCTCAACATCGGCTCGATCTCGGGCCTCATCTCTAACATCCCGCAGCCCCAGGCCGCCTACAACGCGTCGAAGGCCGCGGTCCACATGCTCACCAAGAGCCTCGCCAGCGACTACGCCGGTGAGAACATCCGGGTGAACGCCATCGCCCCGGGCTACATCGACACCGACATGACCCGCAGCAGCTACGACCGCCCCGACTGGGGCCCGATCTGGCGACAGATGACGCCGATGCCCAAGATCGGCACTCCGGAGGACATCGGCGCCGCTGCCCTCTACCTCTGTTCGCCCGCCTCGGGATACGTCACCGGCGAGGTGCTGGTCGTCGACGGCGGCTACCTCACCCGCTGACGCCGCCGCCCGCCCTCGGCATTGAACGCGACCGAGGGCAGGGTCACGATCTGCGCGAGCTCCGGAAACGGATCGCTGGCGTGTGGGATGGCGTTCGCCGCCACGAAGTGCTCCTGGAACCGCGGCTCGATCGCGGTCTCCACCTTGTGGATTTGCGTCACCACCACTTCGATCTCCCGCCGCGCCGCTGCATTGAGCAGCGCGATCCGCGCCCCCGTGCCCGCGGCATTGCCCGCCGAAGACACCTTGGCGAGATCACAGTCCGGGATCATGCCGAGGATCATCGCGTGCCGCGGCGAGATATGCGCCCCGAACGCCCCCGCCAGCACGATCCGCTCCACCCGGTCGACGCCGAGTTCGTCCATCAACAGCCGCGCCCCGGCATAGAGCGCCGACTTCGCCAGCTGGATCGCCCGCACGTCCCCTTGCGTCACCAGGATGTCGCCATGCAGCCGATAGGCGTGCGTCCGCCCCTGCGGCACGCAGCGCTCCGTCCCGGTCTGCTCCGCCGAGCCGATCAGCCCGGAGGCATCGACGATCCCGGCGACCCGCATCTCGGCGATCACCTCGATGATCCCCGACCCGCAAATCCCGCTGATCCCAAGCGTCCTCGTCGCCGCCGGAAACGCCGGATCGTCCGACCAGAGGTCGCAGCCGATCACCCGGAACCGCGGCTCCTTGGTCACCGGATCGATCTCCACCCGCTCGATCGCCCCCGGCGCCGCCCGCTGCCCCGACGAGATTTGCGCTCCTTCGAAGGCCGGCCCGGTCGGCGACGAGCACGCCAGCACCCGCTCGCGGTTGCCGAGCAGGATCTCCGCGTTGGTGCCGACATCGACCACCAGCATCAGCTCGTCCGACTGGTTCGGCCCCTCCGACAACGCCACCGCCGCCGCATCCGCCCCCACGTGCCCGGCGATGCACGGCAGGATGTAGATCCGCGCGTCCGGATGCAGCCGCAGCTCGATCTCCGTCGCCCAGAGCACCAGGCTGGCCGCGGTGGCGAGCGCGAACGGCGCCTGCCCGAGCTCGGTCGGATCGATCCCCAGCAGCAGGTGATGCATGATCGGGTTGCCGACGATCACCGCCTCGAAGATCAGCTCCGGATCGATCCGCGCCTCCGCCGCCGCCTGCTCGACCAGCGCGTTCAGCGCCCCCCGCACCGCCCGCGTCATTTCCGCGGCGCCGTTCGGGTTCAGCATCGCATAGCTCACCCGGCTCATCAGGTCCTCGCCGAAGCGGATCTGCGGGTTCATCAGCCCGGTGGAGGCCAACACCTCCCCCGACTGCAGGTCGCAGAGATGCCCCGCGATCGTCGTCGAGCCCACGTCGATCGCGAGGCCATAGATCGACCCGTCATAGAACCCCGGCCAGACATGCAGGATCCGCGCCTCCCCGAGCCCGTCGCCCTGGTAGACCGCGCAGGTCACCTTCCAGTCGCCCTTCCGCAGCGCAGGCTGCAGCATCTGCAGCGTCCGGAGGTCGCCCCGCACGTGCGCCAGCCCCCACTGCTCCGCCAGCGCCTCCTCGAGCCGCTGCAGGTCGCCCGACGGCTCCTGCATGTCCGGCTCCTTCACCTCGACGTAGTAGAGCCGCGTCGCCGGGTCCATGACGATGGCCCGCGCCTCGGCGCGCTTGCGGACGACCTGCTTATGCACCTGGCTCTCGGGCGGCACGTCGATCACAACGTCGCCGACCAGCGTCGCCTGGCACCCCAGCCGCCGCCCCTCCGCCAGCCCCCGCACCCGGTCGTAGCGTTCCTCGACCGCGTTCCACGGCGACAATGCCGCGGGCGTCGAGACCACGCCGTGCTTCGGAAACTCCCCGAACGCCGGGCTCACCTGGCACTTCGAGCAGATCCCCCGCCCGCCACAGACCGAATCGAGATCGACCCCGAGCTGCCGCGCCGCCGTCAGGATCGGCGTGCCGACCGGAAACCGCCCGCGCTTGCCCGAGGGCGTGAAGATGACGAGCGGATCGGCCTCCATCAGCCCCGGCGGCGCCGCCGCTCTCCGCGCTGGCCACGGGCGCCAGCCTCGACCTCGCCCTCGGCGAGAGGCGCCTTGTTGGCGCGGATCCAGGCCGAGCCGTTGGGATCGTTGTTGGCCAGGAGGTTCGCGGCGCGGATCGCGGCCATCTCCTGCTCGCTGGTGGGATTCATGATGGCGCTGGTCATGCCCGCGGCGATCGCCATCGGCAGGAACGCGGCGTTGATGCCGTGGCGGTTGGGCAGGCCGAAGGAGATGTTCGACGCCCCGCAGGTAGTGTTGACCCCGAGCTCTTCCCGCAGCCGCCGCACCAGTGCGAACACCTGCAGCCCCGCCGTCGCCATCGCCCCGATCGGCATTACCAGCGGATCGACGACGATGTCATGCGCCGGGATGCCGAAATCCGCCGCCCGCTCGACGATCTTCTTCGCCACGGCGAAGCGGATGTCAGGGTCCTCGGAGATGCCGGTGTCGTCGTTGGAAATCGCGACAACGGGGACGTTGTACTTCTTCACCAGCGGCAGCACGCGCTCGAGCCGCTCCTCCTCGCCGGTGACGGAGTTCAGCAGCGGACGGCCCTCGCAGGCTTCGAGTCCGGCCTGCAGCGCGCCGGGGACCGAGCTGTCGATGCAGAGCGGGGCGTCGACGAGGGCCTGGATGCGCCGGACGAGTTCGGGCATCAGGATCGGCTCGACGAAATTGTTGTCGGCGTAGCGCGGGTCGTCCGCCATCCTGTTGGTGAACACCGCGCCGGAGTTGACGTCGAGCAGCATCGCGCCGCAGGCGACCTGTGCGAGCGCGTCGGCCTCGACGGTGGTGAAGTCGTCCATCTCGAGCTCGGCGGCGAGCTTCTTGCGTCCGGTGGGGTTGATGCGCTCGCCGATCACGCAGAACGGCTGGTCGAAGCCGATGATCACGGTCTTCTTGCGGGATTCGACGACGGTGCGGGTCATGCGACGCGAGCCCTGGTTGCTTCTAGATGCGCCCAAAGCGCAGGATCGGTGAAATCGGCGATCACCTGATGGGCCCCCGCCTGCCGCAGTTCCTCAGGCGAAAGCCCGGTGCTCAGCCCGAAGACATGCGCCCCCGCGCCGCGCGCCGCCCGGAGCCCCGAGCGCGAATCCTCGAAGGCGACCGACCGCGACGGCGTCGCCCCGAGAGCCGCCATCGCCGCCCGGTAGGGCGCCGGATCGGGCTTCGCCGCCACGCACTCGTCGCCGATCACCAGCGTCGGCAGCCGTTGCGCGAGACTCGCCGCCGCCAGCATCGCGACGGCGTTGTCGCGCGGTGCGTTGGTGACCACCGCACAGCCCGCTTCGTTCGCCTCCGCCCAGTCGAGCAGCGCGTGGATCCCCGCCACCGGCTCCACGCTTTCGGCGAGGCTTTCGCGGAACATCGCCTCCTTGCGGTCGAGGACGTCCATGTCCTCGCCGGGGAAGAACCGCGCCAGGATGTCGTGGTTCGGGTGCCCCATGATATGCGTGCGGTACTCCACCATCGAGAGCGCGCGGCCGCGCTCGCCGAGGATCGCGGCGAACGCGGCATGATGCAGGTGGTCGGTGTCGACGAGGGTACCGTCGAGATCGAAGAGCAGCGCCGTCCGACTCATGCCAGCGCGCGGCGGGGCCGGGCGGTGGCGGCGCCGGTGTAGTCGGTGGTGGCGGTGATGCCGCCGAGCGGAAAGAAGTGCACCCGCTCGATGGCGAATTCCGGATTTGCCGCCTTGTGCGCCGCGATCTCGCCGAGGAACTCGGTCGGTTCGAACGGCAGCATCAGCTTGGTCAGGTCGGCCGCCCGCCGCTGCAGCACCCTAAGCGACGGTCCGACACCGCAGGCCATGGCGAACTTCAGCATGGTCTGCAGCTTTGCCGGCCCGGCCACGCCGATGTGGACGGGCAGGCTGATGCCCTCGGCGCGCAATCCGCGCGCCCAGGCGATCACCGGCCCGGCCTCGAAGCAGAATTGCGTGGCGATCGCCATCTCGGCGTCGGTCTCCCGTTGGAAGGCGTTCTTGGCCCGCAGCGCGTCCATGGCGAAGGCATCCCCGCCGGCCGGATCGATGTCGCGGTTCCCCTCCGGATGCCCCGCCACGTGCAGACGCGTGAACCCGCGGGCGTCGAACATCCCGGTCCGGAGCAGCTGCATCGCCTCCGAGAACGGCCCCCGCGGCGTCGAGATGCCGCCGGCGATGACCAGCGCCTCCCGTACGCCGATGTCGGCATAGGCCCCGATCCTCGACTCGAGTTCGTCCCGCGAGGCGATCCCCCGCGCCGGGAAGTGCGGCATCACCGCGAAGCCCTCGTCCACCAGCCGCCGGGCCGTGGAAAGCATCTCGCAGAAATCCGTCCCGTCGATATGCGCGAGATAGACCCGGGTGCCCGCCGGCAGGATCGCCCGGAAATCCTCGATCTTCGCTGCCGTCCGCGGCATGACCTCGATCGAGAAGTCCTGCATCAGGGCGGCCGTGGCGGCGCTGGTCATGGCGGCGGGCGCAGCCGGTCTGCGGACGAAGTCGAGAATTTTCGCCATGCGGGTCAGCTCCAGGGCATCAGGATTGCGGTGTGGCCCATCCGTCGTTTGCGATCAGGGCCTTGATCGCGTCCGCACTAAACTCCTCTTCGAGGCGCTGCGCTTCGCCGGAAGCGACATCCGCCGCTTCGCCTTCGACAAGGTAGGGCTCTCCCTTGCGCCATTCCGCCAGGTAGGCGTCGGAGTCATGCGCGCCCGCCCGCATGGCGCAGCGGTCGATGGCGGTCTCGAAGCGTTCCGGCATCGGCATCTTGGCGGCCCGGCGGCCGCTGCCGACGATGACCTGGGCGGGAATATCGCGCCAGTAGACGATGGTGACCTCGGGCATGCGTCTCCTCGCTGCATCAGGCGCCGATCGGGCGTCAACCGTGATTCAGTTAGTCGTTGCCGGATCGCCTTTCCAGCGGTATTCTCCTCCTCGCAAACTTCATTGTCGGTATGGACCGGTGCACATGGCTACGACCCAGAAGGCTCTCCCGAGCCTATCTTTCGAATTCTTTCCCCCCCATTCTCCCGAGGCCAGCCTGAGGCTGTGGCGCTCCGTCGAGCGTCTGGCGCCCTTGGCGCCGCAGTTTGTCTCGGTGACCTACGGGGCCGGCGGCACCACCCGGGACCGCACCAACGCCGCGATCCAGACGATTCTCGGCCGGGCTCGCCTCAACGTCGCGGGCCATCTCACCTGCGTCGGCGCCACCCGCGAGGAGACCCTCGAGGTCGCCCGGGGCTATGCCCGCATGGGTGTCCGCCGCATCGTGGCGCTCCGCGGCGACCCGCCCAAGGGCGAGACCCGGTTCGTGCCCCATCCCGACGGCTTCGCGAGCGCCGCCGAGCTCGTGGCTGCCCTGCGCCGTGTCGGCGACTTCGAGATCGCCGTTGGAGCCTATCCGGAGGTCCACCCCGAGGCGACCGACGCGGTCTCGGACATCGACAACCTCAAGCGCAAGCTCGACGCCGGCGCCGCAACCGCGATCACCCAGTTCTTCTTTGACAACGAGGATTTCCTGCGCTTCCGCGACGCCTGCGTCCGGGCCGGAATCACCGCGCCGATCCAGCCGGGTATCCTGCCGGTCGAGAACTTCGCCAAAATGCTGAACTTTGCCGGCCGCTGCAAAGCCTCGGTGCCGGAGTGGATGCACAAGGCCTTCGACCGCGCCGAGACTCCGGAGGAAGCCTACACCCTGTCGGTGGCGATCGCCTGCGAGCAGTGCGACGGGCTGATCGACGAGGGCGTGGACCATCTTCACGTCTACACCCTCAACAACCCGGACCTCACCTTCGACGTTTGCCGGGCCCTCGGCTACGTCGCGGCACCGCTCGCCTTCGCCGCGGACGGCACCGGAGCGGCCTGATAATCGCATTGCGAGCGGATTCGTTGAAATGGCGTTAACGCCGAACGACTAATGCCGTCATATCAGCGACTTAGCTCTGCTGCACACAGTGTGCAGCAGGGCTTTCAGAACCCGAACGAGGCCTGATCGGGCGCTTTTTTCCGGCCTGACCCCCTCGATCTCCAGCATCCTGAGCTTGGTTCTGGCCCCTCCCGGCGCCGAAAACCCGCCCACCTTGCCTCCCGCCGCCAGCACCCGGTGGCAGGGAATGATCAGCGCCACCGGGTTCCGTGCCATCGCCTGGCCGACGTCCCGCGCTGCCTCCGGCCCGGCCCCGAGCTCCCGCGCCAGCGCCCCATAGGTGGTGGTCTGTCCCCATCCCACCCGCCGCGCCGCCGCGTAGATCCGCGCGAAGAACGGCTCCTGCTCCCCCAGATCCAGCCCTACCGCGGAGAAGTCCGTCTCCTCCCCGGCGAAATACCGCTGAACTGCCGCTACCACCTCAGCCGCCTCCGGCGGCGGCACCCCCGCCTCCGCACCGGGCACCCGCCGCATCAACAGCCGCCCGGTCGCCTCGGCGCTTCCGGCCGGAAGCTGGAACCGACAAATCCCCGATGGACTCCACGCGATCCCGCAAAAGCCCGCCTTCGTCTCGAAGACATGAAAAAGCCGAGTAGGCTCACCCATCGCCGCACCCACGTGTTCCGGGCAAAGATCGGATCGACTCAACCCGACTTCAACCCGAATCCTGCCCGATCCGCGCCCCAATTCCGGGCGCCCTTCCGGTAGCTGCCTGCCGGGGAGGCATTTCTTGCCTTGGCGAAGGGCGTCATGTAACCTTCTTGCCAACGCTGCGGACTTCTCCGCACGATCCGATTTGGTTTGGAACATGGCGCAGGACTTGACCGAGTCTGCGCAGGATGATGTCGCGCTGGCGACGCTACGCCGGCGGCCGAACCCTGCGCCGCCGGAGGCGGAGCTGTACGCGGCCCTCGACCTCGGCACCAATAGCTGCCGCATGCTGATCGCGGCGCCCGATGCCGGGCATTTCCGCGTCGTCGACGCCTTCGCGAAATCCGTCCGTCTCGGCTCCGGGCTCGAGCGCACCGGGCACCTCTCCCGCGGCGCGATCGGCCGGACGCTGGCCGCGCTTGAGGTCTGCGCCCAGAAGCTCCAGCGTTACCAGGTGGGCAACGTCCGGCTGGTGGCCACCGAAGCCTGCCGCCGCGCGCGCAACGGCGGTCATTTCCTGACTCTCGCGGCCCGGCAAACCGGCCTCAGGCTCGAGGTGATACGTCCCGAGGAAGAGGCCCGCCTCGCCGTAATCTCCTGCGCGCCGCTGGTCTCGCCGGGCGCCGAGCAGGTGCTGGTCTTCGACATCGGCGGCGGTTCCACCGAACTCATCTGGCTTGACCTGTCCGAGATCGCCCCCGACAAGCGCGCCCAGGCCATCGTGAACCTGAAGATGAACGGCGGCGGCGGCCCGGACGCGGCGAGGATCGTAGACTTCATCTCCGTACCCCTCGGAGTCGCAACTCTTCACGAGCGCTACGCCGATGTCGCCGAGGACAGTGCCCGCTTCGCGCTGATGTCCTGGTACTTCGAGGAGCAGATCGCCGGCTTCAAGCCGTACCTGAAGACCCTCACCCGCGAGGACGCGGCCGGCTTCCAGATGATCGGCACCTCGGGCACGGTGACCACAGTGGGCGCCGCCCATCTCGGCCTCAAGCGCTACGACCGCCGCAAGGTGGACGGCATGCGCCTCTCGGCCCGGGCGATCGAAGACGTGATCGCCCGCTTCCTGCGGCTAGGCCCGGAGGGCCGCCGCACCGATATCGGACTCGGGCGCGACCGCTCCGAACTGATCATGTCGGGGGCGGCGATCCTGCAGACGCTGCTGCGGATCTGGCCGACCGAATCGATGCGGGTCGCCGACCGCGGGCTGAGGGAGGGGATGCTCTTTGCGATGATGAGCGCACAGGGGGCGTTCGCAGAAGGGGTGAGGCTGGAGTGACCGGGGCGGGATCGGGGCGGGGGCGAAGGGATCTCAGGGTAAGGGTCAAGACCGCCAAGGGGCGCAAGCTGTCCTCGACGCGCTGGCTGGAGCGGCAACTGAATGATCCCTATGTGGCTCGGGCACGGGCGGAGGGATATCGGAGCCGGGCCGCCTATAAACTACTGGAAATTGACGACAAGTTCGGGTTCCTCAGGCCCGGCGCAACTGTGGTCGACCTCGGCTGCGCCCCGGGTGGCTGGACCCAGGTGGCGGTTTCCCGAGTGAACGCGCTCGCCACCCGCAAGGGGCGCCCGCTCGGACGGGTGTTGGGCATCGACCTCCAGCCGATCGAGCCGATCCCGGGGGCCAAAGTCCACCTCCTCGATTTCATGGCCGACGATGCTGAAAACGCGGTCCGGGGCTGGCTCGGCGGGCCGGTGGATGTGGTGCTCTCGGACATGGCGGCGTCGGCCTCCGGCCATCCGCCGACCGACCACCTGCGCATCACCGCTCTCGTAGAGGCGGCGGCAACGTTCGCGATGGAGGTACTGGAGCCTGGGGGCGTGTTCGTCGCGAAGGTGCTGGCGGGCGGGGCCGACGCGGGCCTGGTACAGCTTCTCAACCGGAGCTTCGCCAAGGTGGTCCACGTCAAGCCGCCGGCGAGCCGCAAGGATTCCTCTGAGAAGTATCTCGTGGCAACCGGGTTTCGCGGGGATGTGAGCGTGGGGTAAACGGCGCAACGAGGCCCCGGGGAGCGGGCCGGGATTGTCTTCGCCGTGCAATGCTTAACGGCGTTTTTTTAGACGTAGATCGCATGTACATTGCATGCACATCGCATGCACATCGCATGTGCACGTACGCGCCTTGAGCCAAGAGGTTAACGGGCGCGGGGCATCCGGCAACGTTCAGCCGGCCGGCGCACGCGCGCCCGCGGCGGGGCGGTGGACACGGGAAAACAGGATCGGCGTGTGCCGACGATCATCTGCTCGGAATAGTTGCCGCGGCGAGGCTCCGGGATAGACAACTTGCCGACGGTGGTCAGGGTGGCCACGGAAGAGCCCGAGACCGCGGCGAAGACGGTGCAGCCGAGGACGTTGGTATGGAGGAGGCCGCCGGGAAAGGCGTGGCGGTCCAGGGCGACACCATCTGCGCCACGATGATGACGAGGATGGTGCAGAGCAGGCCCGCGCCAACGGCGCCGCAGGCCAGGTAGAGCGCGTCGACGTCACGCCGGAGACGGTGGAGCGCCGGCATGGTGCCGGGCTCATTTGGCGGCGCGGAAGGTGGACACCTCCAAGAACAATGATTTCAGGCGTTCAGGTTGACGGCGCTCGGGACTGAGGGTCGCGCTGCTGACGTTTGGGCGTATGCATGCTCGCTGCTGGGGCGCTGGGCTGCGGCATGGGCGTCAGGCCGGTGCGGCTCCGGCGAGCCAGACCATGCGGCGCATGTTTTAGACGAGGTTGGCCAGCCCGATCTTCAACGTCGCCCTGGCGAGGCCGATGGTGCGGAACACCAGCGCCATGGGCCCCTTCTGGCGGGCGAAGACATGCTCGACATGGGCGCGGACCTCAGACTTCGCGGCGTTGGCTCGCGAGACGTGCTTCGGCATCGGACGGCCTTGCGGCTTCTTGCGGTGGATGCGGCTGGTGAAGCCGCAGCTCCCGCAGACGGGCGTCCACGTCAAACAGCCCAGCTTCCCTCGCCATGATCCACCCCATCGCCAATCCTGACGCAGTGAATCATTGGCGCCCTCGTCGTGCACGGGGTTTTTGGAGGTGCCTAGGTCTCAGTCAGCACACCGTCCGGTGCAGTCTTCTCGAGCGCATTAATTTATTTAGGCTTCCCAAGATTAACGCTTCATTAATGGTATAGTTATCTACAAGTTTTGTACACCTTTTCGTCTATTGACGCATCACTTCGCGCCGGGACAGGGTGAGCGCCGGAGGGCATCCAAGGCCCTTTTCGGTACCGGTTGTTGGAGTGAAGCGTGTCAATCTCAATAGAAAAGGCGGCCGGGATCGGCTGGGACGACCGGGCGGCGCCCGGCTTCGGATGGACGCCCTGGCGGGCGGTGTGCAAGCGCGCCATCGACGTCGGCGTCGCTGGCGTGGGCCTGGTGGTGTGCTCGCCGGTGGCGCTCTTCGTCGCGCTGGCGATCTGGGTGTCAGACGGTGGTCCGGTGCTGTTCCGGCACACGCGGGTCGGGCAGGGGGGAGTGCCGTTCGGCTGCCTGAAATTCCGCACCATGCGCCGGAATGCGGAGCAGGCATTGGAGGCGCTGCTGGCGCAGTCGCCGGCGGCGCGGGCCGAATGGGAGGCGACGCAGAAGCTGCAGAAGGATCCGCGTGTACTGGGGCAGGTCGGGCAGCTGCTCCGAAGGAGCAGCATCGATGAGTTCCCCCAACTCTGGAACGTCCTCCGCGGTGACATGAGCCTCGTCGGGCCGCGGCCGATCGTGCGGGAGGAACTTGCGCACTACGATTTCCAGGCAGTGTGGTACCTCGCGATGCGGCCGGGGATGACCGGTCCCTGGCAGATCGGCGGGCGGAGCGACACTAGTTATGCGGCGCGAGTGCAGTTCGACGTCGGCTATGCGCGGCAGCCGAGTTTGCGGAAGGACATCGGGATCCTGATGCGGACGGTCCTGGCCGTGCTTGGCGGGCGCGGCGCCTGCTGAGGTGAAGGTCGCCCTCGTCCACTACTGGCTGGTCGGGATGCGCGGCGGCGAGCGCGTGCTGGAGGCGCTCTGCGAGATATTCCCGGACGCGGATATCTTTACGCTGGTGCTGGATCCGGACCGGATCTCTTCGCGGATCGCGCGGCACAACATCCGGACCTCGTTCCTGCAGAGGATCGGCGGGCGGCGGCACTACCGGAAGATGCTGCCGCTGATGCCGGCGGCTTTGGAGGCGTTCGATCTCACCCCATATGATCTCGTGATCTCGAGCGAGGCAGGCCCGGCGAAGGGGATCATCCCGCGACCGGACGCGATGCACATCTGCTACTGCCATTCGCCAATGCGGTACATCTGGGACCTGCAGCCGCAGTATTGCCGTCAGGCCGGGTGGGCCGGGCGGCTGGCACTTCAGGCAAGCGGACCGTGGCTGCGCCAGTGGGACGTGACCACGGCGGCGCGGGTGGATCACTTCGTCGCCAACTCGCGGTTCGTGGCGAACCGGATCCAAAAATACTACCGGCGCGAGGCTGTGGTCATCAATCCGCCGGTGGACCTCTCGCGCTTCGCCATCGCGGAGAACCCTGGCCCGGCCTATCTCTGCGCCGGGGAGATCACACCCTACAAGAAGGTCGAGCTGGCGGTGGAAGCCTTCACTCGCAACGGCCGACCGCTGGTGGTGATCGGTGGCGGGGCGAGCCGGGCGATGCGGGAGCGGGCGGGCACGAACGTCACCTTTCTCGGGGCGGTGGATGACGCGACGCTGGCGTTCTGGTTTGCGCGGTGCCGCGCACTGGTGCATCCGGGGATTGAGGATTTTGGAATCGTGCCGCTGGAGGTGATGGCGAGCGGCCGGCCAGTGATCGCCTATGCCCGCGGTGGCGTCGCCGAGACGGTGGTGGCAGGGACGACCGGCGTCTTCTTCGGGGAGCAGACGGTCGAGGGCCTGATGGCGGCGGTCGAACGGTTCGAGCGCATCGCCGGCGGCTTCGATCCGGCGACCATCCGCGCCCATGCGGCCCGGTACGCCGGGCCGCGGTTCGTAGAGGCGCTGCGGCGGCACATCGAGGCGTGCCTGGACCGAGACCGCGACCGGACGGCGGCGGAGCTGCTGTTCGGAAGCTAAGCGTCCGTGGGCTCAAACCCTGGCGTACTTGGCATCGACCGCCTTGATCGCCTCGACGTTGCCGGCGGAGCGGCCGTCGGCGTCGAAGGTCTGGGCGAGGAAGGCGTCGGCGATGGATTTCGCCAGTTCGGGGCCGATAACGCGGGCGCCCATGGTGATGATCTGGGCGTTGTTGGAGAGGGCGGCGCGCTCGGCGGAGTAGGTGTCGTGGGTGAGGGCGGCGCGGATGCCCGGCACCTTGTTAGCCGAGATGCAGACGCCGATGCCGGTGCCACAGACGAGGATTGCCTTGTCGTAGGTGCCGTCCTTCACCTGGCTCGCCACGCGGTCGGAGAGGTGGGCATAGAGTTTTTCGTCCTCGGTCTTGGGGGTGCTGACCTCCTCGACGTCGAAGCGGCCCTTCAAGTGCTCGGCGAGGGTGTGGGCGAGTTCGGCTCCGGCGCTGTCGCCGGCGATTGCGATCTTCATGGGGGTTCCTCCGCTTGGGATGGTTCTCGGTGATGATGCGCCCGTCAGGGCGCGGGTCAAAGCGCTGCGACGACGCGCTTCAGGATGTCGATGTAGCCTACGGGCGCCCAGGCGGAGCGGCCGATGAAGAGGCCGTCGATGTGCGGCCGGGCGACGAACTCAGCGGCGTTACCGGGATTGACGCTGCCGCCGTAGAGTATCTGCGGCTCGCGGCCGAGGATCTCGGCGGCGGCCCGCTTGATGAGGGCCTGCTGGGCGTCGGCATAGTCCGGGGAGGCGGGAATGCCCTTGTCGCCAATGGCCCAGACCGGCTCGTAGGCGAAGAGGATTTCGCGGATCGTCTGGTCGGCGTCGAGTTGGGCGAGGGCACCCTTCGTCTGGCCGGAGAGGACCTCGTCGGCGCGGCCGGCTACGCGCTCGGCGAGGGTCTCGCCGACGCAGATCAGCGGCACGAGTCCGTGACGAACCGCGGCTTCCGTCTTAAGGCCGACGGTCGTGTCAGTCTCGCCGAAGTGCTCGCGGCGTTCGGAGTGACCGAGCTCGACGAGGTCGAGGTCGCAGTCGCGGAGCTGGATGGGCGAGACCTCGCCGGTCCAGGCGCCGGCGTCGGCCCAATGCATGTTCTGTGCGCCGACCTTCACTCGCGTTGATGCAAGCGCGTGCTTGACCTCGCGGACGGCGTTGAAGGAGGGAATGACGAAGGGCTGCACGCGCGCGTCGAGATCCGGGAGGAACGCGGCGAGGGTTTCGGCGAAGGCAAGTGCCTCCGCTAGCGTCTTGTTCATCTTCCAGCTGGTGCCGACCCAGGTGCTCATGGGGCGTCCTCCCTGGCGGGTTCTGAGATGGTGCGATGGCGGGCGCCGGGGACCGGGGCGGCGAACGGCGAGTCGAGGACGAGACGGTTTCGTTCTGCGAGCACGGCGGCCGCGAATGCGATCTCGGCCGTGGTCCGTGCGTCGGTCCAGCCGAGGGCGGCGGCGGCGATGCCCGCGATAGCGGCGAGATCGCGCGCGGTGAGGGCGCCGGTGATGGCGAGGGTCGTGCGGCGCATGACGATGTCGGCGAGGTGCACCACCCGTTCGTTCCTAACGATCCAGTCGATCTCGGCGCGGCTGTAGTCGGTCGCGTCCGACAGGCCACCCGGCTCCGCGTCGGCCTCGTGCCGGGCGACGGCGCGGGCGGTGGTGCCGTAGCGCGCGAGGAGGGTGTCGAGGCGCCCTTCGGGGACGCCGGTATCGCGCGCGGCCTCGGAGAGCCAGTCTCCGCGGTCCGCCGGAAAGCCGCGACCGCCGCCGATCGGCAGGTCGCGGGTCGAGCGGCGGCGCGCCTGGCCGAGTCGGGCGAGGAGCGTGTCGGCGACCTCCTCGGCGAAGCCGCGGAAGGTCGTCCACTTGCCGCCCACCAGAGAGACGATGGGGAAGGGCCGGTCGGGGGTCGGCTCGGTGACGGGCGCCGAGTGGTCGCGGCTGATCAGGCCGGGCGGCGAGGCGTCCGAGGCGGGCAGGGGGCGGATGCCGGAGTAGGCGTAGACGATCTGGCTGCGGTCGAAGGCGAGGCCGGGCAGGAGGCTGCGCAGGCTGGCGAGGAAGTAGTCGATCTCGGCGTCGTCGCAGCGGACGGTGTCGGGGTCGTCGGCGGGAATGTCGGTCGAGCCGACCAGCGCACGGCCGACGATAGTCGTAGACGAGGCAGATGCGGCCGTCGTCGGCCTCGAAGTAGATCATCCGGCCGGCGAGGGTGCGGATGAGCTCCGGGTGGTCGAGCAGGACGTGCGAGCCCTTGGTGCCGCCGATCATCCGCGACGGCGCGCCGAGGGCGGCGTTGACCGCGTCGATCCACGGGCCGGCGGCGTTGACGACGATCCTCGGGCGCGCGGCGAGGGTGCCGCCGTCGGGGGTGGCGAAGCTGAGCGTGCCGTCCGCGAGCCCGGTCAGGGTGGCGTAGGTGCGAGCGGCGGAGGCGGGGCTGGCGGCGAGGCCGTCCTGGACGAGCTCGAGGACCAGGCGCTCCGGCCGGGCGACCTTGGCGTCGTAGTAGGTGCCGACGGCGACGATCGCGGGGGTGAGCGGCGGCATGTCGGCAAGGGCCGCCCGGCGCCCGACGAGGCGGTGGCGCGGCATGACCCGGGCGCGGGCGCCGTAGGCGTCGTAGAGGGCGAGGCCGATCTTGACGAGGACCGCGCCGCGGCTGCGCGGGGCGCGCTTCGCGCCGAGCAGGGTGCGGAGTGCGGCGCCGATGCCGCGGGTCCAGGAGAAGATCGGGATGACCGTGGGGAGCGGCGTGACGCAGTGCGGGGCGTTTCTGAGCAGGAGGTTGCGCTCCAGCGTCGACTGGGCGACGAGGCCGAACTCGCCGGTCTCTAGGTACTTCAGGCCGCCGTGGATCAGCCGCGATGGCGCGGCGCTGGTGCCGGAGCCGAAGTCGCCCTTGTCGACGATCAGGCAGCGGACGCCCTGCTCGCAGAGGTCGCGGAAGACCCCAGCGCCGTTGATGCCGGCGCCGAGAATGACGACGTCGTAGTCGGTCACCGGCGGTCTCCGGTGAGGGCGTCGATCTCGGGCCAGAGCGGGGCGATGGTCTCGGTGATGCTGTTGTGGAGGCGGTAGCGGCGCTCGTAGGCGGTGCTGCGGCCCGGGTCGGGGGTGAAGGTGCGCCCGGCTTGAGCGCGGGGATCGGCGAAGGGCGAGGCGAAGAGCCCCGTGGCGGCGCCGGCGCAGAGGGCGGCGCCCCAGGCGGCGGCCTCGTCGGTGTCGGTGACGGTGACGGGCATCGCGAGGACGTCGGCGAACATCTGCGCGAAGGCCGGGTTCCGGGAGGTGCCGCCGGTGAGGCGGGCCTCGCGGACCGGGAAGCCGTCGCGCAGCGCGTCGACGTGGACGCGGTGGTTGAAGGCGATGCCCTCGAGGACGGCGCGCAGCAGGGTGCCGCGGTCGTGCCAGGCGCGCAGGCCGAGGAAGCCGGCGCTGGCGCCTGGGCCGTGCGGCGAGCCGAAGAGGTAGGGGTGGAAGAGGGCGGTCGAGGGCTTCGCCAGGGCGGCGTCGATCTCGGGCGCGAGGCGGGCGTGGATGTCCGGGCCGGCCTCGGCGCGGCAGAGGGTGTCGAGGAACCAGTCGTAGTTGGCGGCGGAGGCGGGCGAGATCGCCATTGCGTTCCAGCGACCGGGCTCGATGGCGTTGCGGCAGAACCAGCGCGGGTCGGTGCGCGGCGTGTCCGAGACCGTCTCGTTGATCGAGTAGGTGCCGGCGACGACGGCGAGGATGCCGGGCGCATGGCCGCCGATGCCGAGGGCCGAGGCTGTGACGTCGTGGAGGCCGGCGGCGACCGGGGTGCCGGGGAGGAGGCCGGTGAGCGCGGCGGCCTCGGGCGTGACGTGGCCGGCGATCTTGGCCGGGCCGGCGATGGGCGGCAGGGCGTGGTCGAGGGCGTCGAGGCCGAAGAGGCGCAGCGCGTCCGGGGACCAGTCCTGGGTGCGGACGTCGGTGAAGGAGGTGGAGGCCTCGGTGCGGTCGGTGCCGACCGTGCCGGTGAGGCAGAGGCGCAGCCAGTCCTTGCAGGCGAAGGCGGTGGCGATGCGGGCGAAGCGCTCGGGCTCGTGGTCGCGGATCCAGGCGAGGAGTGCCGAGGGGGCGGAGGCGTGCGGGATCTGGCCGGTGAGGGCGAGGGCCTCGGCGGCGACGGGGCCGGAGGTCCAGGCCGCGGCGATGGCGCCGGCGCGGCTGTCGAGGGAGAGGATGGCGGGGCCGAGCGGGCGGCGGTCGGCGTCGAGGAGGTAGAGGCCGTCGCCGTGGGCGGTGGCGGCGACCGCGGCGATGTCGGAGGCCGGGCGGCCGCTGGCGGCGAGCGCCTCGGCGATCGCCGCGGCGGTGGCGCGCCAGAGGCCGTCCATGTCGCGCTCGACGTGGTGGGGGCGCGGGATCGACTGCGGGACGCGGCGGCGGGCGACGGCGAGCGGCGTGCCGCGCTCGTCGAAGACGACCGCCTTGGTGACGGTCAGGCCGTTGTCGATACCGAGTAGGCTGGGCATGGGTGTTGGTCGGGGGGCGCCGAGGCGCCCCCCGGAGACGGTCAGCCGGTGACCATGTCGGCGAGGGTGAACGGCGCGACCATCTGGTCGGCGTTCTCTTTGGTGATCAGCACGCAGTCGAAGAGCTGCTTCTCGCTGTCGGCGCCGGTCTCGCCGGTCTTGATGAAGTTGTCGGCCTGGCGGACCGCCTCGGCCGAGAAGACCGCGACGGGCTGCAGGACGGTGTACTGCATCTCGCCGTTCTTGACCGCCTCGACCGCGTCGGGCGAGCCGTCGAAGCCGCCGACCTTCACCTGGTCGAGCTTGCCGGCTTCCTTGAGCGCGGCGATGGCACCGAGCGCCATCTCGTCGTTGCCGGAGATGACGCCGATGATGTCGGGGTTGGCCTGGAGCATCGACTGCATCTTGTTGAAGCCCTGGGTCCGGTCCCAGTTGGCGACTTCCTGCGCCGCCTTCTCGAGGTCCGGGTACTGGGTCAGCACGGTCTCGAAGCCGTTCGAGCGGGTGGCGGCGTTGTTGTCCGCCGGGTTGCCGAAGAGCTCGACGTAGCGGCCGGTGTCGCCGACGGCCTCGACCCAGGCCTGGGCACCGAGAGCAGCGCCCTGGGCGTTGTTGGAGACGAGTTGCGCCTTGGCGAGGCCGTCCTGGTTGATCTCGGCGTTCACGAGGAACACCGGGATGCCGGCGTCGACCGCCTTCTTGACCGCGCCGATCGAGCCGTCGGCGTTGGCCGGGTCGAGGATGATCGCCACCGACTTGTTGGTGATCGCGGTGTCGATGAGCGTGCTCTCGGTGTTGGTGTCGGCCTTGTGGGCGCTGACGTTGGCGGTGTAGCCGAGCTCCTTGGCGGTCGCCTCGGCGACCTGTCCCTCGGTCAGCCAGTAGGGGTTGGCCGGGTCGGTGACGATGATCGAGATCAGCCCTTCGGCCCAGGCCGAGCCGGCCATAAGCGGCGTGACGGCGACGGCGGCGAGCAGAAGACGCCTGGTCGTGTTCAGCATTTAGTCTCTCCCTCTTGGGTCAGATGGTGCCGATATTGCGGCGGTGATCCCGCGGCGGGCGTTGCCGCCGCGGGTGGTTCCGGTCAGGTCCGCCTGCGCGGGCTGTACTGGATGCTGTTGAGAAGGACGGCGAAAACGATGACCGCGCCGGTGAAGACGGTCTGCCAGTAGGCGGAGACGCCGACGATGACGAGGCCGTCCGAGAGAAAGCCGATGACGAAGGCGCCGAGCATGGTGCCGCCGACGGTGCCGCGCCCGCCCGAGAGGGCCGCGCCGCCGATGACGACGGCGGCGATCGCCGTCAGCTCGTAGGTGGTGCCGGCGGTCGGGCCGGCGGACGTGAGCTGCGACGAGAGGACGAGCCCGGCGATGGCGGCGCAGATCCCGGAGAGGACGTAGACGGCGATCTTCACGCCCTTGGCGGGCACGCCGGAGAGCTCTGCCGCCCGCTCGTTGCCGCCCGAGGCATAAAGCCAGCGGCCGAAGGCGGTGCGGGTCAGGACCAGGTGGCAGGCGATGGCGACGGCGGCGAGAGCGATGACGCCGATCGGCACGCCGCCGATGCGGTTGAAGCCGAGCCAGTCGAAGCCGGTGTTGCCGAGCTCCGGCCGGCCGCCGAGGTTGTTGTAGGTAAGGCCGTTGGTCATCAGCAACGCGACACCGCGGGCGACGTAAAGTGTGCCGAGGGTGGCGACGAAGGCCGGGACCTTGAGGTAGGCAATGAGGACGCCGTTGATCGCGCCGACGACGGCGCCGAGAGCGCAGGTGATGACCACCACCGCCCAGACCGGCGGGTAGAGGATGACGCCCAGCCATTCGATGGTGACGCCCTGCATGAGCGCGCCGGCGACGACGCCGCAGAGGGCGAGGACCGAGCCGACCGAGAGGTCGATGCCGCCGTTCAGGATCACCAGCAGCATGCCGATGGACAGGAGGCCGTAGATCGCGACGTGGTTGGCCATCGTCAGGAAGTTGCCGACAGTGAAGTAGTTCGGCGACAGCAACGAGAAGACAACGATGATTAGGATGAGGGCAAAGAATGCCCGGCCTTCGAGCAGGATACGGACGAGGTCGAAGCCGCCGCTGCGGGGACGGGCACTGGCTTGGGCCGTGGCGGTCATTGTGCGGGCTCCAGCAGGCGTCGGTCGGAAGCGGGGGCGTTCTCGGCAATGGCGCGGGCGGTCCGCTCGTCGGTGATCAGGCCGGAGAGCAGGCCGCTGGCGAGGACGGCGCGGATCGCGTCGACCTTGATTGCCCCTCCCGCCACCGCGACAATGCGGCGTTCGCGCAGCGCCTCCATCGGCTGGGTGACGATCCGGCGGGTCAGCTCGTTGTCGACCGGGCGACCGGAAGTGTCGAAGAAATGGCCAAGCATTTCGCCGACGCCGCCGGCGCGGGCGATCACCGCGATTTCCTCAGCCTCGACCATGCCGGTAGTCACGAGTTCGGCCTGCAGCCCCGACGGTGCCGATGCCGACGAGAATGAGGTCGCACGCCCTGGCGAGCCGGATTGCGTCGGCAGCGTCCTTCTGCGCCACAAGCACATCGCGGTCGCCGGCGCTGTTGGCCATGAACGGCACCGGCATGATCGTCGCCGTTGCACCGGTGCGTTCGGCGAGACGGGTGGCGATCTCGTGGGGGTTGGTGCCGGCCTCGCGCGTCAGGCCCCCCATCAGTGAGACAACTCGCACCCCGGGAGCGGGCTCGGGGGCGAGGTTCTCGACGCAGGCGAGCAGCGTGCGCCCGTGACTGACGCCGATGAGGAGTGGATCGCCGCGGGATATCTCGGCTGCCAGGAACCGGGACCCGGCGAGGCCGAGTGCCTCGAGCGGCAGCTCGTCCTCGTGCAGGTCGGTGACGACAGTGACATGATCGAGACCGTGGGCGTCCGCGAGCCGGTTTTCGAGGTCGACTTCGCCTGAGGCGGCCATGATCCTTTCCTTGGTGACTTCGGGGCCGAACTCGGCGGAGATCTTGCCCTTGGCCATCACGACGATGCGGTGGGCGACCGACAAGGCATTCGCCGACTTCGGAGGTCGAGTAGATCACCGCGAGCCCGCGCTTTGCCCCTTGGGCGAGCAGCTTGAACACCTCGGACTTCGCCCCGACGTCGATGCCGCGAGAGGGTTCGTCGAGGAGAACGACAGATGGGTTGGTCGCCAGCATCTTGCCGATCACCACCTTCTGCTGGTTGCCGCCGGAGAGCGAGCCGATCATCGCCGCGCCGCCGGCAGTCTTGATGTGGACGTCGCTGATCGAACGGGCCACGAGGTCCTGCTCGCGCTTTCGCGAGGTAAACAGGCCGCGGGTAAAGGCGCCGATCGAGGCGAGCGACAGGTTCTGGCCGACGGTCATCGTCTGGACGAGGCCGTCGCGCTGTCGGTCCTCCGGGACGAGCACGAGTCCGGTGGCGATGCGCCCGGCGATCGACAGGTCGGCGATGTCGCGGCCGTGCAGCAGGATGCGCCCTCCGGAGGGTCGGAGGCGCCCGGCCACCGTCTCCATCATCTCGGTGCGGCCGGCGCCCATCAGCCCGTAGATGCAGACGATCTCGCCCGCCTTCACGTCGAGCGATAGTCGGTCCACGACGGAATACGCGCCGTTGGCCGAGGGCACGCTCAGGTTTTCGATGCTGAGCGCGACCTTGCCCATCTCGTAGCCGCGCGGGGGAGTGCCGAGATCGAAGTTCTCGCCAACCATGTTGCGCACGATCCAATCGAGGTCGATCTCCTCGCGTGGCGCGTAGGCGGTCATCTCGCCATCGCGCAGTACCACGGCGTGGTCGGTGATCTGCAGCGCCTCCTCGAGGTGATGCGAAATGTAGACGATCGAGACGCCCTTGGCCTGCAGGTCGCGGATGACCTTGAACAGCACCTCGACCTCGGCGGCGGAGAGCGCGGAGGTCGGCTCGTCCATGATCAGGATGCGGGAGTTGACCGAGAGCGCGCGGGCGATCTCGACGATCTGCTGCTGGCCGAGGCGGAGCTCCTCGACCGGCGTCCTCGGGTCGATGTCCTCCTCGAGTTCCGCCATCAGCAACCGGGTCTGGCGCTCTTCCTCGGCGAAGTCGACGCCCGTGGGGCCGGTGATTTCGCGGCCCATGAAGATGTTGTCACGGACGCTGAGATTCGGCGCGAGCGAGAGCTCCTGGTGGATGATTGAGATGCCGTGGTCGCGGGCCTCGGTCGAGGAGGAAAACGTGACCGGCTTGCCGTCGAGGATGATCTCTCCCGAAGTGGGCTGGATCACACCCGAGAGAATCTTCATCAGGGTCGACTTGCCGGCGCCGTTTTCGCCGAAGAGCGTCGTGACCCGCCCACGGTGGATGTCGAAGTTGACACCCTTGAGCGCGTGGATGGCGCCGTAGGACTTGGCGACGTTGCGGGCGGCAAGGACGACGTCGCGCAGATCCGGACTTTCGGTCGGCGTGTCGTTCATTGGACGGCGATCTCCACCGGCGTCACCAGCCAGTTCTTCGGGTTGATGAGGGTGAAGGCCCCGACGACCGACACGGTCTTGCCCTGAAGGCCGCCGGTGTCGATGCCGGCGAGGACTTCCTGCTTCATCGCGTTGTTGATCGCGGCGCCGACGTTCTGGTACTCGATCTGGTTCTTAAAGTCGCCGAACTTGATGTCGCCCGTAGCGTCGCGAAGGTCGGTGCCGTTGATCGCCGGGCCGGTCTGCATGCGGATCTTCGTCTCGCCGGCGAGACCTTCGACCGCGACGTTGTAGATCCCAGATTTGCCTTCGCCGACGACACCGGTGAACTTGACCGGCATAACCGCGCCGATTCCGGCGGGAACGCCATACTCCTTGGCAGCGGCCGCCTTGTCGGCCGCGACGGCCTGGGACAGCGTGGCGGCATCGACCGCGCGCCCGACGATGTTCTCCTTGACGGCCGGGAAGGTGTCGGTGCCGAAGCGCTCGGGCGAGAAACCAGCTTCGGCGACGTCCCGCTCGGAGCCTATGCGGACCACGGTGGTGTCGATTGCCATCGCGACGAGGACGGCGAGGGCGACCGCGCCGAGAATCAGCCGCCGGCGGCTCGACCGGGTCGGAACGGGTGCTGCGACGTCGGTGCTTGTGCTCATGATCAGAAACCGCCCCCCCCATCGGCCGCGCGGCCGATCCGCACTCGCGGTTCGTTTCCTCCAGCGGCGGGTCCCTTTTTTGACCCACGTCGGCCTGTGACCCAGGCGCTGCTCCCTCCGCGTCCCCTGCCGGCTCGCTTGACCGCGATCCCGCCATGGTTGACGGCGA
This sequence comes from uncultured Alphaproteobacteria bacterium, assembly GCA_963798385.1. Classification (GTDB taxonomy): domain Bacteria; phylum Pseudomonadota; class Alphaproteobacteria; order Rhodobacterales; family Rhodobacteraceae; genus Amaricoccus. The sequence continues at coordinate 142,485 of CAWCTE010000002.1, forward strand.
TCAACATATGTGAAATAAATAACGTTGTCAGCAAAAAAATTCACATCAGGAACCGCGGGAGGGAGAGGCGAAAAAATGCGGGCCGACAATCAGCTCTCCGCGGATGGTTTCGGTGCGTGAGGGCGGGGACGTCCTGATCGGCATCGATTCGGGGACGTCGGTGGTCAAGGCGGTGGCCTTCGATCTGGGTGGCAACCAGATTGCGTCCTCGGCCGTGCTGAATCGCTACGACGCCGGACAGAATGGTGCCGCCACGCAGCCGCTGGCGCGGACTTGGGCGGACTGCATTCAAGCCGTCCGCGGCCTCGGCGAGACGGTGGCAGGTTTGGCGAACCGCACGGTCGGGGTGGCGGTGACGGGGCAGGGCGATGGCACCTGGCTGGTGGGCGCGGATGGCCAGCCGGTGGGCGATGCCTGGATCTGGCTCGACGCGCGGGCCGCGCCGTCGGTCGAGCGGCTGAAACGTGCTCCGGCCGAGCGTGCTCGCTTCGAGGCGACCGGCACGGGCCTGAACACCTGCCAGCAGGGCGCGCAGATGGCGCAGATGGAGCGAGCGGCGCCGGAACTGCTCGACCGGGCAGAGGTGGCGCTGCACTGTAAGGACTGGCTCTACCTGAACTTGACCGGCGTGCGCGCAACGGATCCCAGCGAGGCGAGCTGGACCTTCGGCAATTTTCGCACCCGCGCCTACGAAGACAGGGTGATCGAGGCGCTCGGGCTCTCCCGGCACCGCGGCCTCCTGCCCGAGATAGTCGACGGCACCGAGATCGCCCACCCGTTGACGCCCGCAGCGGCCGAGGCCACCGGCCTGCTGGCTGGCACGCCGGTCAGCCTCGGGTATGTGGACATGGTGATGACGGCGCTCGGCGCCGGCGTCCATACCGGCGACGCGCAAGCGGCCTGCACGGTGATCGGTTCGACTGGCGTGCATTTGCTCTCCAAGCGGGTCGGGGATGTCGTGCTGAATGCAGAAGGCACCGGCTACGTCATGGCGCTGCCCGTGCCGGGATATGTGGCGCAGATGCAGACCAACATGGCGGCGGCGCTCAACATCGACTGGGCGCTCCGATTGGCCGCCGACCTCACGGCCGGACTCGGGCGCCCTGTTGCGGTCTCGGACCTGGTCTCGCACATCGACCCTTGGCTCGCGGCGTCGAGACCGGGGGCGTTGCTCTACCACCCCTACATCTCGGAGGCCGGCGAGCGCGGACCCTTCGTCGACGCCAATGCCCGTGCCGGGTTCATCGGTTTGTCGAGCAGCCACCGCTTTCCCGACCTGTTGCGGGCGGTGGTGGAAGGGCTCGGGTTCGCAGCGCGCGACTGCTACGCTGCGATGGGCGCCCTGCCCTCCGAATTGCGGCTCACCGGCGGCGCCGCCCGGTCGCGCGCGCTCCGCGCCGTGCTTGCGGGCACGGTGCAGGCATCGGTGCGGGTATCGAGCCGCGAGGAAGCGGGCGCCGCCGGCGCGGCGATGATTGCCGCCGTCTCGATCGGCGCCTACCCGACGATGGACGACTGCATCGCCCGCTGGGTCACGCCGCTTCTCGGCCCCGCCGAGGCGCCGGACCCGGACCTCGTCGTCCTCTATGACGGGCTCTTCCCGGCCTATGTCTCGGCCCGCGGTGCGCTAGCGCCGGTCTGGGCGGCGCTGGCGGGGCGGGCAGACAACCCGCCCGGATCGCCTGCGGCGACCCTGGCATCCGAGAGGAGCAACGCATGACTGACACGGGCATGATCGACCTTCTGGTGATCGGCGGCGGCATTAACGGCGCCGGAATCGCCCGCGATGCCGCCGGCCGCGGCCTCTCGGTGATCCTCTGCGAGAAGGACGACCTCGCCGAAGGCTGCTCGTCGCGGTCGGGCAAGCTGGTGCACGGCGGCCTGCGCTACCTCGAGTACTACGAGTTCCGCTTGGTCCGCGAGGCGCTGATCGAGCGCGAGGTGCTGCTCAACGCCGCTAGCCACATCATCTGGCCGATGCGCTTCGTGCTGCCGCACAGCCCCGCCGACCGGCCCGCGTGGCTGGTGCGCCTCGGACTCTTCCTCTACGACCACCTCGGCGGGCGCAAGAAGTTGCCCGGCACCCGGGCGCTCGACCTGCGCCGCGATCCCGAGGGCGCGCCCCTCCTCGACAGGTACACCCGCGGCTTCGAGTATTCCGACTGCTGGGTGGACGATGCCCGGCTCGTGGTGCTGAACGCGGTCGGCGCCGCCGAGAAGGGCGCCGAGGTCCTGACCCGCACCCCCTGCATCAGCGCCCGCCGCGAGGACGGCGCCTGGACCGCCCAGCTCCGCGACGAGCGCAGCGGACAGGTGCGCAGGGTGCGGGCGAAGGTGATCGTGAATGCCGCCGGCCCGTGGGTCACCGACTTTATCGGCCGGGTCGCCGGCTCCAACTCCAGCCGCAACGTGCGGCTGGTCAAGGGCAGCCACATCATCGTGCCGAAGTTCTGGGAGGGGCGGCAGGCCTACTTGGTGCAGAACCACGACAAGCGGGTGATCTTCATCAACCCCTACGAGGGAGATCTCGCGCTGATCGGTACCACCGACGTCGGCTACGAGGGCCGGCCCGAGGACGTGACCCCGGACGAGGCCGAGATCGACTACCTGATCGCCGCGGTGAACCGCTACTTCAAGGAGAAGCTGCGGCGCAAGGACGTCATCATGTCGTTCTCCGGCGTCCGGCCGCTCTTCGACGACGGCAAGGGCAATCCCTCGGCGGTGACCCGCGACTACGTCTTCGACCTCGACGAGACCGGCGGCGCGCCGCTCCTCAACATATTCGGCGGCAAGATCACCACCTTCCGCGAGCTCGCCGAGCGCGGCATGCACCGGCTGGAGAAGATCTTTCCGGACATGTCCGGCGACTGGACCGCCACCGCCCCTTTGCCCGGCGGCGAGATCGCGGGCGCCGACTTCGTTACCTTCCTCGAGGAGATGAAGGCCTCCTATCCGTGGATGCCACGCGGCCTCCTCGCCCACTACGGGCGCACTTACGGCGCCCGTACCGACCGGGTGGTGGGCGGCGCCACCGGTGTCGCCCACCTCGGGCGCCACTTCGGCGCACATCTCTACGAGGCCGAGGTGCGCTACCTCGTCGCCCACGAATGGGCGCAGACGCCGGAGGACGTGTTGCACCGGCGCACCAAGCAGGAGCTGCACATGTCCGCCGCCGAGCGCGCCGCCTTCGCCGCCTGGTTCGACGCCGAGCTGCGCGAGGCCGCGTGACCATGCCGCTCACCCTGTCGCTCAACACCAACCCGCTGGTGAACCGCTTCGCCGATCCCGACGACCTGATCGACACGGTGGCCCGCGACCTCAAGGTCCGCGACCTGCAGCTCACCCACGAGTTCATCAACCCGAGCTGGCCCGCGCCGGTGATCCGCCGGCGCACCCGCCAGATGTCGACCGCGCTCGCGCGGACCGGCGTGCGGGTGACCTCTGGGATGACCGGGCCTTACGGCCGGCTCAACCACTTCGGCCATCCCGACCGGGACGTGCGGCGCTACTACGTCGACTGGTTCAAGACCTTCGCCGACATCACCGCCGACCTCGGCGGAGCCTCGGTGGGCACGCAGTTCGCGGTCCTCACCTACAGGGACTTCGACGATCCGGGACGCCGGCAGGAGCTGATCGAGATCGCCATCGACTGCTGGGCAGAAGTCGCCGAGCACGCCAGGGCCGCGGGCCTCGGGTACATCTTCTGGGAGCCGATGAGCGTCGGCCGGGAGTTCGGCGAGACGATCGAAAGCTGCCTGGCGCTGCAGGACCGGCTGACGGCGGCCCACATGTCGGTGCCGATGTGGATGATGGCCGACATCGACCACGGCGACGTCACCAGCCCGAACCCGGCCGACTACGACCCCTACGCCTGGGCGCGGGCGGTGCCCCGGGTCTCGCCGATCATCCACATCAAGCAGAGCCTGCTCGACAAGGGCGGCCACCGTCCGTTCACCGCCGCCTTCAATGCCCGCGGCAACATCCAGCCGGAGCGGCTGCTCGCGGCCTTTGCGGAGGGCGGTGCGGTCGACAACGAGATCTGCCTCGAGCTGTCGTTCAAAGAGCGCGAGCCGAACGACCGCGAGGTGATCCCGCAGATCGCCGAGAGCGTCGCCTTCTGGGCGCCGTGGATCGACACCGGCGCCAGTGCGCTGGCGGCCTGATGAGGGCGGCCTGACATGCTGGGGAGGCGCGCGTCGTGACGGAAATCTCGGTGCCGACGCCGCAGGCCCGGCGAGGCGGGAAGCCGCGGGCGACCCGCGACGTATCGGGCCCGGATCCGGAATATTCGCTCGCGATCCGAGCCGTGTGGCTTCACTACGCCGGCGGCCTCACCCAGAGCGCGGTGGCCCAGCGCCTCGGGATTCCGACCGTCAAGGCGCACCGGCTGATCGCCCGCGCGCTGGCGGACGGCGTGCTCAAGCTCAGCATCGACGGCGACATCGTCGAGTGCCTGGATCTAGAACGGCAGCTGGCCACCCGGTTCGGTCTCGACTTCTGCGAGGTGGCGCCGGACTTGGGCGAGACCGGCCTGCCGCTGCGGGCCCTCGGGACCGCCGGCGCGAGCTTCCTCCGGCGCGAGATCGAGCATGGCGAGCACCGGGTCATCGGCCTCGGCCATGGCCGGACGCTCGCGGCAGCGGTCCAGCAGCTGCCGCGCCTCGACGCGAAGGGCGTGCGCTTCGTCTCGCTCCTCGGCGGCCTCACCCGCAACTACGCCGCCAACCCCTACGACGTGATGCACCGCCTCGCCCAGCAGGCCTCGGCGCAGGCCTTCGTGATGCCGGTGCCGTTCTTCGCCAATTCCGCCGCCGACCGCCGGGTGCTGCTGCAGCAGCGCGGGGTGCGCGAGGTCTTCGAGATGGCGGAAGCGTCGAGCCTGAAGGTCGCCGGCATCGGCACCGTCGATCGCGACGCCCAGCTCGTGTCGTCCGGGATGATCGAGCCCGACGAGATCGAAGATGTCGCCGCCGGCGGCGGCACGGCGGAGCTTCTCGGCCATTTCTTCGACGCGGAGGGCCGGCTCCTCGACACCACCCTGTCCGCCCGCACGCTTTCGGTCTCCTTCCCGGTGGCGACGCCGGGACGCGTGGTCGCGATTGCCGGGGGCCGCGAGAAGGTCCCCGCGATCCTCGCGATCCTCCGGAGCAACCGCCTCTCGGGCCTGCTCACCGACGAGGTCACCGCAACCGCGATCCTCGGCGCGGCCTTCGGTTAGCGCGACGCCGCTGCGCCCGGCGGCGGACCGGACAGAATCCGGTCGGCCAGGGCGCTGTAGTTGCCGTCGAAGTGATGGCCGCCGCTCGTCCTGACGAGGTCGGCACCGGCGGGCAGGTCCGGGCAGGCGGTGTCCGTCTCCTTCTCGCCGTAAAAGCACTGGAGCCGCGACGGGTCGATCCGCTCGAGGTCGTCGACGGTGGGATGCGATCCCGCCGCGAGGCCCAGCCACCCCGCCACGGAGATCCGGAAGGCCGCCTCGTGGGACAGCCCCAGGAGCGCGATCCGGCTCACCGCCGCCTGATGCGCCGCATCGAGCGCGAGGTAGCTGGCGGGCAGGATGTCGGCGCCGAAGGAGTAGCCGACGAGCAGAACCGAACTCACACCCCACTTCGCCCGGTAGGTGTCGATGATCCGCGCCAGATCGGTGGCGGTCTCCGACGGAGACCTCTCCGACCAGAAATACTGCAGCGAATCGACGCCCACGGTCGGCACGCCCGCGGCCTGGAGCTTTTCGCCGATGCTCTTGTCGAGGTCGCGCCAGCCGCCGTCGCCGGAATAGATCACCGCCATCTCGCCCCGGGTCGGCGCCGTGTCCAGCACCGTGAGCGGCAGATCCGCGATCGAGGCGCCGGCGGCTGGGGCAAGCCCCGAAAGCGCGGAGACGAGGGCGGTGCGGGCATCGTCCCCGACCTCACGGACCTGGATCGCCGGCCAGGCGCTGGCGAGCACGTCGACATGATCGCGGCCTTCCTGCGGGGCCGCCGGAGTGAAGACGACGCTCACTGGATCGGGCAGGGCACCGGGGCTGAGATCGTAGATGGTGCCGGTCGCGGTGATCGTGCGGGTGGCGCCGGTGCAGAGCTCGCGCACCAGCTCGAGCCGGTCGGTCGGATCGACGGCGACCGTGGCGCCGATGGTCGCGCCCGGGGTCTGCGCGGCGATGTCGAGGGCCAGCGCACCGCCGGCGCCAATTCCGGCGACGATCGGAAGAAGATAGGTGGGATTGCCGGCTGCCCGCTGGACCTGGTGGCTCAGCTTCTCGATGTCCGAGACGAGGTAGAGGCAGCTCTGCCCTTCGAGGCGTCGAGCGCGTCGATCCAGGCCGGCAGGTCGATGCCGACGACGATCGCGCCGTCGGCGCGCAGAGACTCCGCCAGCCCGGCCTCGACATCGGACCAGCCGTCGGCATCCGATATGAGCACCACTTCGCGGCGCACCTCGGAGGCGTCGGGCATGATGACCGCGGGCGCCGGGATGAGGCCACTGTCATACGCTGGCGCCGCGACCGAGGGTCCGATTGAGAGCGCGGTGCAGATAGCGCCAAGGAGCAGGGATGCGGTTGGGTAGCGGGGCATCGTGACGTGCCATCGTCGCGCCGCCCGAACCGGCGGCGGCGCGATCTACATCCGTTCGGCCGCCCGCCGCAAGTCTCTCGCGTGTAGCGTCGCCGCCAGATTTCGGTGCATACCGGGCGAAGGAGCCAGAGACCGAGGTAAGACCGATGGATGTGGCCAACTCCGATTCCGGACGCACGGCGGCCTGTGGAATCTGCGGCCGCCAGCGTCCCGCGATCGAGATGGTGTCAACGCAACTCGTCCGGCCGCAGATTGCCCGGATCCTCGATTTGCGTCAGCCTGACTGGCGTCGGACCGGCTACGTCTGCCGGGACGACTTGGCGGCGGCCCGGCGGGCCCACGTGGAACAGATGCTGGTGGACGAGCGGGGCGAGATCTCCGCACTCGACCGCAGCGTGATCGAGAGCATTGGCGAGCGCCAGACTCTGACCAGCGACACCGAGGCGATCTTCGCCGACCGCATTACCTTCGGCGAGCGCATGGCCGACCGGGTGGCCACCTTCGGGGGAAGCTGGACCTTCATCCTGAGTTTCGCGCTCGTCCTTACCGTCTGGGTCCTCCTCAACAGCTGGGTGCTGCTGGGCTCGGGCCGCTTCGATCCCTACCCGTTCATCCTGCTCAACCTGATCCTCTCCTGCGTCGCCGCGATCCAGGCCCCGCTCATCATGATGAGCCAGCGTCGTCAGGAGACCAAGGACCGGCTAAGGTCGGAGAACGACTACCGGGTGAACCTCAAGGCCGAACTCGAGATCCGCTACCTTCACGAGAAGATTGACCACCTGCTCATGCGCCAGTGGGAGCGTCTCGCCGAAATCCAGCAGATCCAGCTCGACCTGATGGAGGACCTGAGCCGCGATCGTAGGGACTGACCGCCGTTTCAGGTTCCTCCTCAGTCTTCCGGCGCATCCAGCCGCCGGCTCAGGACCAAGGCCACGATCGTACAGACCGCTCCCGAGAGCAGATAGGCCCCCGAGGAGGCGAGCCCAAACCGGGTGGCGAGGAAGAGCGCCACCAGCGGCGCGAAGCCCGCTCCGAACATCCAGGCGAGATCGGAGGTCAGCGCCGAGGCGGTGTAGCGGTAGCGACGCGAGAACCGCGAGGCGACGGCGCCCGACGACTGGCCGAAGGTGAGTCCGAGCAACCCGAAGCCCACCACCATGTAGACGAATTCGCCGATCTGCCCGCCGTCGAGCAACACCGGCGCGACGAGGGCGAAAACCGCGATCGCCACCGCGCAGACGATCAGCAGCCGTCGGCGGCCGACGCGGTCGGCCAGCGCGCCGGACGCGACGATGGCGAAGAGGCCGAGCAGGGCGGTGCCGATCTCGATACCGAGAAAGCCGGTCAGATCCTCGCCGGCCTTGAGGTACACCCAGGAGAGCGGGAACACCGTAACCATATGGAATAGCGCAAACGTCGCCAGCGGCGTGAACGCGCCGATCAGGATGTTGCCGCCCTCGTGGGCGATGGCCTCGCGCACCGGCGACGGCTGGAGCTCCAGATTGTCGAACTGCGTCTGATACTCGGGCGTGACCACGATCCGGAGCCGCGCGAACAGCGCCACCACGTTGATGGCGAAGGCGACGAAGAACGGATAGCGCCAGCCCCATTGGAGGAAATCCTCCTGCGAGAGCTCGGTGATCAAGAAGAAGAACAGCGCACTGGCGATGAAGAGCCCCACCGGCGCCCCCAGCTGCGGGATCATCGCATACCAGCCCCGCTGGTTGGCCGGCGCATTCATGGCGAGCAGCGACGCCAGCCCGTCCCAGGTGCCGCCGAGTGCCAGGCCCTGGGATACGCGCATCACCGCGAGGATCGCTATCGCATAGCCCCCGGCGACCGAATAGTCCGGCATGAACGCGATGCCCGCGGTCGAGCACCCGAGCAGGAACAACGCCAGCGTCAATTTGACGCCCCGTCCCCAACGCCGGTCGATGACGTTGAAGATCAGTGTTCCGAACGGCCGCGAGATGAAGGCGAGGGCGAAGAGCACGAACGACCACAGCAGCGCGTCGAGAGGCTCCAGAAACGGAAACATCACCCGCGGAAACACCAGCACCGAGGCGATGGCATAGACGAAGAAGTCGAAGAACTCGGAGCTCCGCCCGATGACGACGCCGACGGCGGTTTCCGTCGGATTGGTGTGATGGCCCTGCACGTCGTGGGCGCTGTCGGTCTCGTAGCTCGCCATGAGCACCTCCTCCCAGCGACCGCCCGAAAAAAAACGGAGGCCTCGAATCTGCTTATACCCTTCCGGTCCTGCTATGCTAACTGGGAATCAGCCGGGCGGACTCGCTGCGAGGGGGAGAGACCATGCGACGATCACTGCTTTGCGCCCTCGCGGTGCTTCCGGCCCTGTCCGGATGCGGCGCGGTCGTGCTTTCCCCGTCGGGCTTCATTGCCGAGCAGCAGCGCGACCTTCTTCTCACCTCCACGCTCATCATGCTCATCATCGTCATTCCGGTGATGGGCCTGACGGTGTTCTTCGCCTGGCGCTACAGCGAGAAGCGTCAGTCGCGTTACGATCCGGACTGGGCCCACTCCACCGGCCTCGAGCTGGTGATCTGGGCCGCACCGCTCGCGATCATCATCTGCCTCGGGGCGATCACCTGGGTCGGCACCCATCTCCTCGACCCCTTCCGTCCCCTCGAGGAGATCGCCGACCGGCGGCCCGTGCCGGCGAACACCCAGCCTCTCGACGTTCAGGTGGTGGCGCTCGACTGGAAGTGGCTGTTCATCTACCCGCAGTACGGCATCGCCACCGTCAACGACGCCGCGGCGCCGGTGGATCGGCCGATCCGCTTTCACCTGACCTCAGAAACCGTGATGAACGCCTTCTACATCCCCGCCCTCTCGGGCATGCTCTACGCCATGCCGGGGATGAAATCCGAGCTCAACGCCGTCATCAACGTTCCCGGCGACTACGAGGGCTTCTCCAGCAACTACAGCGGTCACGGCTTCTCCGGCATGCGCTTCCGCTTCCATGGCCTCGCCCAGGCCGATTTCGATGTCTGGATCGCCAAGGCTCGGCTCAACGGCGAGCCGATCCTCGACCGCGCCCGCTACCTCGACCTGGCGCAGCCCAGCGAAAACGTCGCCCCGATGGCCTTCGGCGACGTCGACGAGGAGCTCTACGACCGCGTCGTCAACCGCTGCGTCGAGGAGGGCCGGCTCTGCGTCGACCGGATGATGGCGCTCGACTCCCTCGGCGGCACCGGCCTCGCCGGCGTGCTCAACACCATGCCGGCCGAAGGACGGCAAGCCAGCGCCTTCGGGTCCGAACCCTTCTACGTGGCGGACTTCTGCACGCCCGCCAACTCCATCGACGAGTACGGGGCGGACAGCCTCGTCCTGCTCGACCCGCCACCGGCGGAGGGCGGTCGCACCGAACAATCCCTCTGACTGCAGGAACACGCGCATGGCCACCGAGACGTTCGCCCCGGTTGAGACCAGCTTCCTCTTCGGCCGCCTCACCTGGGCGGCGCTGCCGCTCCACGAGCCGATCCTGGTCGCGACCTTCGCCGTCGTCGCCATCGGAGGCATCGCCGTCCTTGCGGCGCTGACCTGGTTCCGGCTCTGGGGCTACCTCTGGCACGAGTGGTTCACCAGCGTCGACCACAAGAAGATCGGCATCATGTACATGGCCCTCGGCCTCGTGATGCTGCTCCGCGGCTTTGCCGACGCGGTCATGATGCGATTGCAGCAGGCCATCGCCTTCAACGGCGCCGAGGGCTACCTGCCGGCGCATCACTACGATCAGGTCTTCACGGCCCACGGCGTCATCATGATCTTTTTCGTGGCGATGCCGTTCATCACCGGCATGATGAACTTCGTCATGCCGCTCCAGATCGGCGCCCGCGACGTCGCCTTCCCGTTCCTCAACAACTTCAGCTTCTGGATGACGGCCGGTGGTGCCGTCATCGTCATGGCGTCGCTTTTCGTCGGCGAGTTCGCCCAGACCGGCTGGCTCGCCTATCCACCGCTCTCCGGGATCGATTCGAGTCCCTTTGTCGGGGTCGATTACTACATATGGGGCCTCCAGGTCGCCGGGGTCGGCACGACGTTGTCCGGCATCAACCTGATCGTGACCATCATAAAGATGCGCTGCCCCGGCATGACCATGATGCGCATGCCGATCTTCACCTGGACCGCGCTCTGCTCGAACATCCTCATCGTCGCGGCGTTTCCGGTGCTGACCGCCACCCTCGTGCTCTTGTCACTCGACCGCTACGTCGGCACCAACTTCTTCACCGCCGACAACGGCGGCAACGCGATGATGTACGTCAACCTCATCTGGATCTGGGGGCATCCGGAGGTCTACATCCTCGTCCTGCCCGCCTTCGGCATCTATTCCGAGGTCACCGCGACCTATTGCCGCAAGCCGCTCTTCGGCTATTCCTCGATGGTCTACGCGACCGTCTGCATCACCATCCTCTCCTACATCGTCTGGCTGCACCACTTCTTCACCATGGGCGCCGGGGCCTCGGTGAACTCGTTCTTCGGGATCGCGTCGATGATCATCTCGATCCCGACGGGGGCCAAGCTCTTCAACTGGCTCTTCACCATGTACCACGGCCGGATCCGCTACGAGTTGCCGATGATGTGGACGGTCGCCTTCATGCTGACCTTCGCCATCGGCGGCATGACCGGGGTGCTCCTGGCGATTCCGCCGGCGGACTTCGTCCTGCACAACTCGCTGTTCCTGGTCGCGCACTTTCACAACGTGATCATCGGCGGCGTGCTCTTCGGCCTCTTCGCCGGCATCGCCTACTGGTGGCCCAAGGCCTTCGGGTTCCGCCTCGACCCGTTCTGGGGCCACATCTCGTTCTGGTGCTGGGTGTCCGGGTTCTGGGTGGCGTTCATGCCGCTCTACGTCCTCGGCCTGATGGGCGTCACCCGCCGCATGCGCGTCTTCGACGACCCCAGCCTGCAGATCTGGTTCCTGATCGCCGCGCTTGGCGCCGGACTCATCGCCTGTGGCATCGGCGCCTTCCTCATCCAGATCGCCACCTCGATCCTGCGGCGTGACGAGCTTCGCGACACCACCGGCGACCCCTGGGACGGTCGGACGCTGGAATGGGCGACCTCCTCGCCGCCGCCGGCCTACAACTTCGCCTTCACGCCGGTGGCCCACAGCATCGACGCCTGGTGGGACATGAAGAGCCGGGGGTACGTCCGGCCGCTCGAGGGCTTCCGGCCGATCCACATGCCGAAGAACACCGGCACCGGGGTCATCCTCGCCGGGTTCAGCACCATCTGCGCGATGGCGCTGATCTGGTACATCTGGTGGCTGGCGGTCCTCGCCTTCGCCGGGCTGATCGCCACGGCGATCTGGCACACCTTCAACTACGACCGCGACTACAACATTCCCGCCGCCGAAGTCACCGCCGCCGAGGCGATGCGCACGCGGCGCATGGCGGGGAGGACCTGATCCGATGAGCGTCACCTCGCCCAGCACCGACTTCTACGTCCGCGACGAGGAACACCACGCGGCCGGGGGCTCGACGCATCTCGGCTTCTGGATCTACCTGATGAGCGACTGCCTGATCTTCGCGGTCCTCTTCGCCACCTACGGCGTGCTCGGCACCAGTCTCGCCGGTGGCCCGGGCCCGCGGGATCTCTTCGAGCTGCCGCTCGTGGCCCTCAACACCACGATGCTGCTGATCTCGTCGATCACCTACGGCTTTGCCATGCTCGCGGTGGTCGCCGGCGATCAGAAGCGGACGCTGCAGTGGCTCGCCATCACCGGTCTCTTCGGCGCCGGCTTCGTCGCGATCGAACTCTACGAGTTCGCCCACCTGATCCATGACGGCGCGGGGCCGCAGCGCTCGGGCTTTCTCTCGGCATTCTTCGCCCTCGTCGGCACCCATGGCCTGCACGTCACCTTCGGCATCGTCTGGCTGATCGTGCTGATGGTTCAGGTCAGCCGGCGCGGCCTGATTGCCGCCAACCAGCGGCGGCTCACCTGTCTCTCGCTGTTCTGGCACTTCCTCGACCTGGTCTGGATCGGGGTCTTCACCTTCGTCTACCTCCTCGGAGTCCTGCGATGAGCGCCGATCACGCCGACGACGCCCATGGCCACGGCCATGATGGCTACGCCGTCCCGCACGGGACCTACCGCGACTACATGACCGGCTTCGTGCTGGCGGTGATCCTCACGGTCATCCCGTTCTTCATGGTGATGGCCCGCCCGATCGAGAGCCCGGGCTACACCGCGGCGATCGTTCTCGCTTGCGCGCTGGCGCAGATCCTCGTGCATATGATCTACTTCCTGCACATGACGCCGAAGGCTGAGGATGGCTGGCTGCTGATCTCCACGATCTTTACCATCGTGCTGGTCGTGATCACCCTGGCCGGGTCGCTCTGGATCGTCTTCCACCTCAACCGGAACATGATGCCCGGGGCTGCCGAGCACGAGATGCAGGCGGAGGTGCCGCCGGCCTCGGAGTGAGCCGCGGGGGCGTTGCCTGACCGTGCGCCCTCGGTTCGTCGTCGCGGCCCTCGTCTTGCTCACGGCAATCGCCGGGCTGGTGGCCCTTGGGGTCTGGCAGCTCGAGCGGCGCGCTTGGAAGCTCGACCTCATCGCGCGCGTCGACGCACGCCTCGCCGCCGACCCTGTCGCCGCCCCGGGTCCAGACCGCTGGCCGACGTTCTCCGCCGAGAGCGCCGCCTACACTCGCGTCCGCGCGACGGGACGCTTCCTCCATGATCGTGAGGTGACCGTCCTTGCCGCGACCGAGCTCGGGTCCGGCTACTGGGTCCTCACGCCGCTGGAGACCGCGGATTTCACCGTTCTCGTCAACCGCGGCTTTGTGCCCCAGGACCGCCGCGATCCGACCACCCGGAGAGAGGGCCAGCTCCAGGGCGGCGTCACGATCACCGGCCTCCTGCGCGCGACGGAACCGCGGGGCGGCTTCCTGCGCAGCAATGACCCGGAGAGCGGCCGATGGTACTCCCGCGACGTCGCCGCCATCGCTACGGCGAAGCATCTCGATGCCCCGGTGGCCCCTTACTTCATCGACGCCGACGCCACGCCGAACCCCGGCGGCTTGCCGGTGGGTGGCCTCACCGTCGTCGACTTCCGCAACGCTCACCTGAGCTATGCCCTGACCTGGTTCGCCCTCGCCGCCCTCCTCGCGGTGCTCGCGCTCCGAGCGGTCCGCAAACGGTAGCCTGCCCGCGGGTGGTCCGACCGCGCCGTGTTGCGTAAACCTTTCGAGTCCCGGCCCAATCGTATGGGCGCTTTCCATACGGTTCCATACGCATTCCAGCTCGTCCAACCCACTGTTAACACAGGCAAGACCGGCCTCTCTTGGCGGAGTGCCGACGCAATCGCCCGCACACCGGAATCTGCCCCGCGCAACACCTGCGAGGCGGCAGCGCGGCGCGCGATTGACACGGACGACTCCGGGGTGGAACCCTCGCCCCCGCACCACCCGCGACGTGACCCGATGACCGCAGACACCCAGACCGGCCTCGACAACAGGGCCGACTTCTGCCTCGAACTGGCCCGGACAGCCGGCCGCATCGCCATGGCCGGCTACGAACGACAGGTGCCCGGCAGTCACCGCATGAAGGGTCCCCAGGACTTTCTCACCGAGACCGACGCGGCGGTCGAGCGGCATATCCGGGCCTCCCTCGCCGAGGCCTTCCCCCTTGACGGCTTCCTCGGCGAGGAGACCGGCGGCACCGTCGCGCGAGACACATGGGTCGTCGATCCCATTGATGGAACTGCCAATTTCGCCCGCGGCCTGCCGCATTTCTGCGTTTCGATCGCCTTGGTCCGGGACGGAAGCACCGAGATCGGCGCCATCTTCAATCCGGCCCTCGACGAGCTCCATTTCGCCCGCCGCGGCTCCGGCGCCACCCGCAATGAAACGCCGATCCGCGTCGCCCCAACCGACGACTTCTCCGCCGCCTGCGTCGAGCTCGGCTGGTCGACCCGGGTGCCGAACGCCCGCTATCTCGCCGCGATGAAGGCCCTGCTCGACCGCGGCGCCAACGTGCGTCGCGGCGCCTCCGGCGCCCTGGGCCTCGCCTGGGTCGCCGACGGCCGCTCCGACGCCTACGCCGAAGTCCACATGAACGCCTGGGACTGCCTGGCCGGCTTGCTTCTCGTCGAGGAAGCCGGCGGACGCACCGGCCCCTTCCTCACCCTCGGCAGCCTCGCCGACGGCGGCCCCGTCATCGCCGCCACCCCCGGCATCGCCGAGACTTTCGCCGAAGCGACAGGCCTCCTGCTCGCAGATCCCGCGACGCCCCCACGCCCGGCGTCCTGAGCCGGCGCCTACCTCTTTTCACGACATAACCGCCTGATCACGATTGCATTCCCGACGGATTCGCACGACCTTGGGGAGCCGCCCCGCGCCCCGGCGCCGGAGGACGGTGACAAGTGGGGGGAGGATACCGAATGCATAAGCTGATGATCTCGACCGGCGCGCTCGCGCTGCTCGCCAGCCTCGGCCAGGCGCCGGCGATGGCCGACAGCCTGACGCTCTACTGCGCCGCCGACGAGGCCTGGTGCCAGCTGATGGCCAAGGACTTCGAGGCGGAGACCGGCATCACGGTCGACATGACCCGCAAGAGCTCCGGCGAAATCTATGCTCAGGTGAAGGCCGAAGCGCAGAACCCCAAGGGCGACATCTGGTGGGCCGGCACCGGCGACCCGCACCTGCAGGCCGCGCAGGAGGAGCTGACCGAACAGTACGAGTCGCCGATGATGAGCGAGCTGCACGACTGGGCGATCGAGCAGGCCGAGGCCGGCGATCACCGCACCGTCGGCGTCTATTCCGGCGCGCTCGGCTTCGGCTACAACAAGGACCTGCTCGCCAAGAACAACCTGCCCGAGCCGAAATGCTGGGCCGATCTCATCAAGCCAGAGTACAAGGGCCACATTCAGATCGCCAATCCCAACTCCTCCGGCACCGCCTACACGACGCTCGCCACGATTGTTCAGCTGATGGGCGAGGAGGACGGCTTCGAGTACATGAAGGCGCTGCACAAGAACATCAACCAGTACACCAAGTCCGGCTCCGCTCCGATCAAGGCCGCCGGCCTCGGGGAGACCACGATCGGCATCGTCTTCCTTCACGACGCCGTCGCCCAGGCCGCGGCAGGCTTCCCGATCGTCCCGGTCGCGCCCTGCGAGGGCACCGGCTACGAGATTGGCTCGATGTCGATCATCGCGGGCGCCCGCAACGAGGAAGAGGCGAAGAAGTTCTACGACTGGGCGCTGACGGCCGACGTCCAATCGCGCGCCCAGACGGTGAAGTCCTTCCAGCTGCCGTCGAACAAGAACGCCACCCAGTCGCCGCTCGCCCCCGACCTCTCGACGATCAAGCTCATCGACTACGACTTCGCCAAGTACGGCTCGAGCGAGGAGCGCAAGCGGCTCCTGAAGAAATGGGATGACGAGGTGTCGACGCTGCCGCAGTAGAGGTGGCGTCCGCCCGCGACCGGCCTCTCGACCCGACCGTCTTCCTGTGGATGGCGGTCGGGATCGTCGGCTTCGCGATCCTGCCCTGGTATGCGGTCGAGGGCGGCTTCTGGAGTTTCCGCTGGCTTCTCGACGGCTGGCCGCTCGACTCCGACGTGGCGCCGGCGCTCTCTCTCGTCCTCCAGGGGGAGAAACTCTGGCTGGCGCCCCTAGGGGTCATCGTGCTCCTGCCGCTGCTCACCTGGGGACGCGGCAAGGCGGACCCCGCCTTCGGCCGGCTCCTCGTCGTCATCGGCGCCCTCGGCCTCGGCTGGCTCCTGATCCAGGGCTTCAGCATCGGCCTCCGCGGCTGGCGCTACCCTTGGCTCACGGAGCTTTTCGGCAAGCTTGACGGCCGACAATTCGGCATGGGCTATGGCGCGCTCCTGACCGGGCTCGCGTTCCTCTTTCTCATGACCCTCGGCATCGCCGCCCGCGGCGCCGTCGGCGGCGACGTCTTCGTGGTCGGCTCCATCGGCTTCGTCATCGCCACCGTCACCCTCTTCGTCTTCATGCCCATCGTGCAGATGCTGGTGAACGCCCTCATCACCGAGGATGGCGGCTACTCCCTCGCCGCCTTCGCCGAACGCCTTTTCTCCGATCGCCTGTGGTCGCTCGGCTGCCTGTCCAGCGGGACCCGCTGCGGCGTCGCCTGGAACTCGTTCTTCCTCGCGGTCGTCGTGGGCCTCCTCTCCACGCTTCTCGGCCTCGCCTTCGCGCTGGTCGCCACCCGGACCGGCTTCCGCTTCCGCCGCATCCTGCGGGCGCTGACCGTCCTGCCCATCATCACCCCCGCCTTCGTCATCGGCCTCGCGGTGATCCTGCTCTTCGGCCTCTCGGGTTTCTTCACCCAACTCTGGGCCGATCTCTTCGGCGTCCAGCCCACCCGCTGGGTCTACGGCCTGCCCGGCCTTCTCATCGCCCAGACCCTCGCCTTCACCCCCATCGCCTTCCTTGTGCTGATCGGCGTCGTCGAAGGCGTCAGCCCCTCGATGGAAGAGGCCGCCCAGACCCTGCGCGCCGGCCGCTGGCAGACCTTCGTCACCGTCACCCTGCCGCTGATGCGCCCGGGCCTCGCCAACGCCTTCCTGCTCGGCTTCATCGAGAGCATGGCCGACTTCGGCAACCCGCTCGTTCTCGGCGGCAACTTCGACGTGCTTTCGACGGAGATCTTTTTCGCCATCGTCGGCGCCCAGAATGACCCCGGCATGGCCGCGACCCTGGCCGTCGTGCTCCTCGTCTTCACGCTGGCGGCGTTCTACGCCCAGCGCTTCTGGCTCGGCCGCCGCTCTTACACCACCGTGTCGGGCAAGGGCGATGCCGGCATCCACCCGGTCCTGCCCGGCCCCCTCCGTCTGGCGCTCTACGCGGTCGTCGGCTTCTGGGTGGCGCTCACCCTGATCGTCTACGGCACCATCGTCTACGGCAGTTTCGTCAGGCTCTGGGGTGTCGACCAGTCGCTGACGCTCGCGCACTACATCCAGGCCTTCGGCGTCGAATGGACCGAGCACGGCCTGCTCTGGCGCGGCTCGGCCTGGTCGTCATTCTGGACGACGATCTGGATCTCGCTCGTCTCGGCACCGCTCACGGCCGCCGTGGGCCTCTTGACCGCCTGGCTCCTGGTGCGCCAGGACTTCCGCGGCAAAAGGGGCTTCGAGTTCGGGTCGATGCTCTCCTTCGCGATCCCGGGTACGGTGATCGGCGTCTCCTACGTCATCGCCTTCAATATCCCGCCGATCGAGCTGACCGGGACCGGCATCATCCTGGTGATCTCCTTCATCTTCCGGAACATGCCGGTGGGCGTGCGCGCCGGCATCGCCTCGATGGCCCAGATCGACCGGAGCCTCGACGAAAGCTCGCTGACGCTCGGCGCCGGCTCCTTCGCAACGCTGCGCCGCGTGGTCCTGCCGCTGCTGAAGCCGGCGATCCTCGCCGCGCTGGTCTACTCCTTCGTCCGGGCGATGACCGCGATCAGCGCCGTGATCTTCCTGGTCAGCGGCCGCTACGACATGGCGACGAGCTACATCGTCGGGCGCGTCGAGAACAACGAGTACGGCATCGCCATCGCCTATGCGACCGTGCTCATCGTGGTCATGCTCGTCGTCATCGGCCTGATGCAGCTCGTCGTGGGCAGCCGCGCCATCGGCCGCCGCGGTACCGGCGGTCCCGGGCTGTCCGGCATGCGGACCAACATGGCGCCCCCGCAGGGCGCTGCGATCGCGGGAGCGGGCTGACATGGTCGAACTCACCGGCAAGGCTGCCTCTGTGATCTTCGACCGCATCACCAAGGTCTACCCCGGCGGCACCACCCCCGCGGTCAACGACGTCTCCTTCGAAGTCGCCGCCGGTACCCTCGTCACCCTCCTCGGCCCGTCCGGCTGCGGCAAGACCACGACGTTGCGGATGATCGCCGGTCTCGAGATGCCGACGTCGGGCCGCGTCCTCATCGGCAACGCCGACGTGACGACCCTGCCTGCCACCGACCGCGACGTGTCGATGGTGTTCCAGTCCTACGCGCTCTTCCCGCACATGACGGTGATGGAGAACGTCTCCTACGGCCTGCATTTCTCCGGCTATGACAAGCGCGAGACCGCCATCCGCGCCGCCGACGGGCTGGCGCTGGTCGGCCTCACCGGCTTCGAGAAGCGCTTCCCGAGCGAGCTTTCCGGCGGCCAGCAGCAGCGCGTCGCCGTCGCCCGCGCCCTCGTCCTCGAGCCACAGGTGCTGCTCTTCGACGAGCCGCTGTCCAATCTCGACGCCAAGCTCCGCCGACGCGTCCGCGACGAGATCCGCGAGCTCCAGCAGAAGCTCGGCCTCACCGTCGTCTACGTCACCCACGACCAGGCCGAGGCCCTCGCCGTCTCCGACCGGATCATCGTCATGGACCGCGCGGTGATCGCCCAGCAGGGAACCCCGCGCGACCTCTACGACGCGCCCGCCACCGCCTTCGTCGCCGACTTCATCGGTGAGTCGAACATCCTGCCCTGCGAGATCCTGTCGGTCGACGCCGGCGTCGCGCAGGTGCGCACCGGCCCGGTCGCGCTCGAGTTGCCCTCCCGCGGGCTCCTCCCCGGGCCTGCACGCCTCTCGGTCCGCCCGCATCGCCTCACACTGGCCGGCGATGCCGCCAACACGCTACCCGGCGTCGTCACCAAGACCACCTATGCCGGCAGCCACACCGAGATCGCCGTCGCGACCGAGGCGGGCCAGTTGTTTCTCGTCACATCCGACACCGTTTCTCCGCCAAGCGCCGGAACACCCGTTCACCTCGGCCTGCCGGCGGCCGGGACCGTCTTGCTCCTCGACGGATGAACACGCCCTCGATCCTCGAACGCCTCGTCGCGTTCCCGACGGTCAGCCGCGACTCGAACCTGGCGCTGATCGCCTACGTGCGCAGCCTGCTTGCCGAAGGCGGGATCGAAAGCACGCTGGTTCACGACGAGACCGGCACGAAGGCGAACCTTTACGCCACCATAGGCCCGGCCGACCGCCCGGGCGTCATGCTCTCGGGGCACACCGACGTCGTCCCGGTGGAGGGACAGGCCTGGACCGTCGACCCCTTCGCCCTCACGGAGCGCGAGGGCCGGTTCTACGGTCGCGGCGCCGCCGACATGAAGGGCTTTCTCGCCTGCGCGCTCAACGCCGCCCGGCTTGCGGCCGATCGCGACCTGGCCACGCCGCTCCACCTCGCGCTCTCCCATGACGAGGAGACAGGCTGCGTCGGCGTCCGGCGTCTTCTCGACGTGATGGAAAAGGCCCCCGTCCGCCCGGCCCTCTGTATCGTCGGCGAGCCGACGTCGATGGCGGTCGCGCGAGGCCACAAGGGCAAGACCGCGCTCCGGGCGACCTGCATCGGCCGCGAGGGCCATTCGGCGCTGGCGCCGCTGGCGCTGAACGCGATTCACCTCGCCAGCGATCTCGTCGATGCGATCCGCCGCAAGCAGGCCGAGATCGCCGGGAGCGGCGCGACGGATGACGACTACGACATCCCCTACACGACGCTCCACGCCGGCAGGATCAACGGCGGCGTGGCGCTGAACATCGTGCCGAACCTGTGCGAGCTGGATTTCGAGATTCGCAATCTCGCCGAGGACGAGCCCCAGGCCATTCTCGCTGACCTCCGGGCGGCCGCGGACCGGATCGTGGCCGCTGCCCGCCTCCAGGCACCGGAAGCCGCGATCCGCATCGAGGTGACGAACACCTATCCCGGTCTCGACACCCCGGCCGACGCCGCCGTCGTCGCCTTCGTCAAGTCGCTCACCGGCGCGAACGCGACGATCAAGGTCGCCTTCGGCACCGAAGGCGGCCTCTTCACCGAGCGATTGGGCATCCCGACGGTGATCTGCGGCCCGGGCTCGATGGCGCAGGGGCACAAGCCGGACGAATTCGTTGCTGCCGAACAACTCTCCCGCTGCGACGCAATGTTGGCAGCGCTGCTGGACCGTCTGGAGGCAGGGCTGTAGACCGAGAGGCATCGGGGAGAGGGGCCGTCATGCCAGTCGAGAAAACGGACACGCTCGTCGTCGGCGGTGGCCAGGCGGGGCTTGCGATGAGCGAGCATCTGAGCCGTGCCGGCGTTCCCCATCTCGTCCTCGAACGGCACCGCATTGCCGAGCGCTGGCGGACGGGCCGGTGGGATTCTCTCGTCGCCAACGGCCCGGCCTGGCACGACCGGTTCCCGGGCATGGAATTCCCGGACACCGATCCGGACGCCTTCCCCGGCAAGGAAAAGGTCGCCGACTACTTC
Organism: uncultured Alphaproteobacteria bacterium; assembly: GCA_963798385.1. Lineage (GTDB taxonomy): Bacteria > Pseudomonadota > Alphaproteobacteria > Rhodobacterales > Rhodobacteraceae > Amaricoccus. Next base: position 163,282 of record CAWCTE010000002.1, read on the forward strand.
GTCGCCTACGCCGAGCGGATTGCGGCGCCGATCCGCACCGGCGTGGAGGTGACGGCGGTCGAGCGGCTCGCCGGCCGCCCCGGGTTCCGGGTGGAGACCTCGGGCGGCGTCATCGAAGCCGACAGCGTCGTTGCCGCGACCGGACCGTTCCAGCGCCCCGTTGTCCCGGCGCTCGTTCCCGACGAGGCGGGCCTTCTCCAGATCCACTCCAACGCCTATCGTAACCCGGACGCGCTTCCCGACGGCGCGGTGCTGGTGGTGGGGGCAGGGGCCTCCGGCGTGCAGATAGCCGACGAGATCCGCCGCGCGGGCCGGCGCGTCTATCTGTCGGTCGGTCCCCACGGGCGCCCGCCGCGTGCCTACCGCGGCCGCGATTTCTGTTGGTGGCTGGGGGTTCTCGGCAAGTGGGACCTCGAGGCGCCGGAGCCTGGCACCGAGCATGTGACGATCGCGGTCAGCGGGGCTCACGGCGGCGAGACCGTCGACTTCCGCCGTCTCGCCGCCCAGGGCATCACGCTGCTGGGCCGGACGGAATCGTACCGGGACGGGATCGTCACCTTTGCGCCGGACCTTGCGCAGAACATCGCGCGCGGCGATGCCGACTACCTGTCGCTGCTCGACGAGGCGGATGCCTTCGCGGCGCGCAACGGACTCGACCTGCCGGAGGAGCCCCAGGCCCGCGACATCGGGCCGGATCCGGACTGTCTCACCGACCCCATCCTGGAACTCGGCCTCGCGGAAGCCGGGATCGCCTCGATAATCTGGGCGACCGGCTACGCCGTCGACTACGGCTGGCTGAAGATCGACGGCTTCGACGAGAGGGGCAGGCCAAGACACCAGCGGGGCGTCTCGGTCGAGCCGGGCGTCTATTTCCTCGGCCTTCCCTGGCAATCGCGGCGCGGGTCGAGCTTCATCTGGGGTGTCTGGCACGACGCCCAGCACGTCGCGGACCGCATCGCGACGCAGCGCAAGTACATGGCCTATCATGCCTCTGCGAAACGCGAGCCCGAGACCGCGTAGCAATGCCCGCACCCATGGAGCCCCAGATGGCGCATACCCGCATCCGCAAGTTCAATACCAAGGACACCTACCCCGAGCAGAACCTCGACAACGACCTCTGCCAGGCGGTGGTGACCCGGGGCGGACGGATCGTCTGGCTGCGGGGCCAGTGCCCGCAAAACCTTGATGATGCCAGGACGATCGAGAGCCATGACCCGGTGGAACAGACGCGCAAGGTGATGGAGAACATCCGGCAGCTGATCGAGGAGGCCGGCGGCAGGATGGAGCATCTGGTGAAGGTCGTCGTCTACATCACCGACGTGCGCCACCGGGAGGCGGTCTATCGCACCATGGGCGAGTACATCAAAGGCGTGCATCCGGTCTCGACCGGGCTGGTGGTGCAGGCGCTGGCGCGGCCGGAATGGCTGGTCGAGATCGACGGCACGGCCGTGATCCCGGACTGAGCGGATGACCTTCTCCCTCGTCGCCCGCTGCGCGGACACCGGCATGTTCGGCGTGGCGATCTCGTCCTCGTCGCCGGCGGTCGCCGCCCGCTGCGCCTATGCCCGCGCCGGTGTCGGCGCGGTGGCGTCGCAGAACGTGACCGACCCGACGCTCGGGCCGCTGGGGCTCGACCTGATGGAAGAGGGCGCGAGCGCCGCCGAAGCCATCGCCGAGGTGAAGAAACGGGGCAGGTTCATCGAGTACCGGCAGGTGCTCGCGGTGGACAGGGAAGGGCGCACCGCGATCCACTCCGGGCCGAACTCGCTCGGCATCTGGACCGAGGCGCGGGCCGAGAACGTCGCCTCGGGTGGCAACCTGCTCGCCAACGACCGCGTCCCGCAGGCCATCGTCGACGGATTCCTCGCCTCGTCCGGCCATCTCGCCGACCGGCTGATCGCGGCGATGCGGGCCGGACGCGACGCCGGGGGCGAGGCCGGGCCGGTGCATTCCGCCGGCCTCCGGCTCGTCGACAAGGTCAGCTGGCCGGTGGCCGACCTGCGTTGCGACTGGACCGACGATTGCCCGATCGAGGCCGTCGCCGCCCTCTGGGAGATCTACCGGCCGCAACTCGACGCCTACGTCCAGCGCGCCCTGGACCCGCGGGCGGCGCCCTCCTACGGGGTTCCCGGAGATCGGTGAGCGCCGTCACGACCTGGTCAGGTCAAGCCCGCGAGCCCCAGCGCCATTCCGGTCAGGGCGCAGCCGGCAAGCACCGTCACGGCGCCAAGCCGAAAGTGGAACACCGCGACAAGGGCGGCCGACACCAGCGCCGCCGCCGCGACGTTCAGCGTGGACCAGACGGGCACATAGATGTCGAGGCGGAAGGACGTGACCGTGCGCACCTCGTCGAAGACCACGTGGAGACCGAACCAGACCGCGAGGTTCAGGATCACCCCCACCACCGCGGCCGAGACGGCAGTGAGCGCCGCCGTCAGCATCTCGTTGTCGCGAAGGCGCTCGATGAACGGCGCGCCGAGGAAGATCCAGAGAAAGCAGGGTACGAAGGTCACCCATGTGGTCAGCAACCCGCCGAGCGTCCCGGCGACCAGCGGCGACAGGCCGCTCGCCTCGCGGAAAGCGCCCATGAAACCGACGAATTGCGTCACCATGATCAGTGGCCCCGGCGTTGTCTCGGCCATGCCGAGACCGTCGAGCATCTCGCCGGGGGCGAGCCAGCCGAAGTTCTGCACGGCCTCCTGCGCGACATAGGCCAGCACGGCATAGGCGCCGCCGAAGGTCACCACAGCCATGATGCTGAAGAAACCCGCGATCTCCGCAAAGACATTCTCCGGCCCCAGGGACGCGAACAAAAGCGCCACAGGGGCAAGCCACAGGACGAGGAAGACGCCGGAAATGCGAAACGCCCAGGCACGGTTGACCTGGGTGTGCTCAGGCGATTCCACACCCAGCAGCGTCTCGGCGTCGTCGAGATGGACCTTGCCGACCTTACCGTGCCCGCCGCCGGCCCGGAACGCGGGAAGGCCAGCACGCGCGCCAAGGAACCCGATCAGTCCAGCAATCAGAATGATGAGCGGGAACGGCACGGCGAAGCCGAAGATCGCCGCGAAGGAAGCCGCGGCGATGGCGACCATCGCGCTGCTCTGGAGCGAACGCGATCCGATGCGAATGACCGCCTGCACGACGATGGCCAACACTGCCGTTTTCAGCCCGAAGAAGAGCGCCTCGACCGGTCCGACACTGCCGAAGCGCGCGTAGATCCAGCTGAGCGCCATGATCGCCACGACACCGGGCAGCACGAACAGAAGCCCCGCGATGATGCCGCCCGGAGTGCGGTGCATCAGCCAGCCGATATAGACGGCGAGTTGCATTGCTTCCGGGCCTGGTAGCAGCATGCAGTAGTTCAGCGCGTGCAGGAACCGCTTCTCGCCCAGCCATTTCTGTTCTTCGACGAGGATGCGGTGCATGAGCGCGATCTGTCCCGCCGGACCGCCGAAGCTCAAGAGGCCGATGTGGGCCCAGAGGCGGGTGGCCTCCGCCAGCGTCGGGTAGCGGCGGTCCTGCATCATTCTGCCTTCGGCCTGTTCGTGGGCCAGGTGTGGGTCTCGCCGGTCGCGTCCCGCGCCCAGCGGCAGAAGGCGTCGTAGAGCAGCATCCCGGCTTCGAGCTGTTCCAGATCGTCTGAATGGATCCGCGACAGGCCCGTTCCAACGCGACGACGACTCGGGCGAACGCTCGGCAGGTGCGGCGGGACTTGATGCACTTGGGTCGCGTCCTCCATCGGGTAGTTGACCGAAATAGTTGGGAATGCTAACCCCCGGTCAGGCGGGTAGCCCGCGACGGGGGTGGCGTGGCTGGCGGATCCGAGGATCGCGCCGGGGTCACCCTCTAGCCAGTCATACCTCGCGCGCGGTGCCGTCGCCACCGCGCCGCCGGGTATCCCCAAGACATCGACCGGACCGACAGGATACCCATGCCCGCGCTGCACGCGTTCCTCTCTGCTGCTCACCGTGCGCCCGGCTCCGCTCCACCCATGAGCCGGCGCGTCCGCCCCTCCGGCGTAGCGGCCATCGCGCTCGGCGCGGTGGCGTGGAGCGCAGGCTCGCGGGCCCAGGACGAGGCGCTGGTCCTCGACGAGATCACCGTCACCGCGGTGGCCGGCGACACCGACGGCGACGGCTCGGCCGACTTCCGGATCGTCCTGCACGGCCATGTCGAACTGACCGACGACGCCTTCCTTCTCTGACGGCAATCGCGCCGCACCGGCAGCCTCCGTTTCACGGGGGCTGCCGACCCCTTGCGAAGACCCCGGCCGCTCCTGTAGCCAGATTGCCGCAGGGGGGAGCGGGCGATGGATGCGCCGATCGAGAGTTACGGCCTGATCGGCGACTGCCGGAGTGCGGCGCTGGTCGGGCGCGACGGGTCGATCGACTGGCTCTGCCTGCCGCGCTTCGATTCCGACAGCATGTTCGCCGCGCTCCTTGGCGGGCGCGAGGCGGGCCGCTGGCTGATCGGCCCGGCCGGCGGCGGCGCCGCGGCCTCCCGCTCCTACCACGACGGCACGTTGGTCCTCGAGACCCGTTTCGAGACCGAGGACGGCGCCGTCGATCTCGTCGACTTCATGCCGATGCAGGACGGGCGATCGGACATCGTCCGGCTGGTGCGCGGCCGCCGCGGCCGGGTGGCGATGCGCATGGAGCTGGTGCTGCGCTTCGGCTACGGCCGCATCGTGCCCTGGGTGCGCCAGGCCGACGCCGGCGACGGTCCCGCCCTTCTCGCCGTGGGGGGGCCGCACATGACCGCGCTCAGGAGCGCGGTTCCGACCCGCGGCGAGGACGCCCATACCGTCGCCGACTTCGAGGTCGGCGCGGGCGAGGAGGCGGCCTTCGTCCTCACCTATGGCCCGTCCTTCTCGCCGCCACCGCCGGCGGTGGACCCGCAGCAGGCGCTCGAGGCCACCCGGCGCTACTGGCGCGAGCGGTCTGACCGCAGCGACGCGGCACGGATGGTGGAAACGCAGCTCGGGCCGGCGGCGGGCGCGGCGGTGCGGCGCTCGCTCGTGACGCTGAAGGCGCTTACCTATGCGCCCACCGGCGGCATCGTCGCCGCGCCGACGACCTCGCTGCCGGAGGCGCCGGGCGGGGCGCGCAACTGGGACTATCGGTTCTGCTGGCTCCGCGACGCGACGCTGACCCTGATCGCGCTGATGGACGGCGGGTACTACGAGGAGGCGCAGGCCTGGCGGGACTGGCTGCTGCGGGCCGTGGCCGGGCGACCGGACCAGATCCAGATCATGTACGGCCTCGCTGGCGAGCGCCGGCTGACCGAGTGGACCGCCGACTGGCTGGACGGGCATTTCGGCTCGCGCCCGGTGCGCATCGGCAACGCCGCCCATGCCCAGCTTCAGCTCGACGTCTTCGGCGAGGTGATGGACGCGCTCCACCAGGCCCGCGCCGGCGGGCTGGCCGAGAACGAGCCGGCCTGGGCACTGCAGCGGGCGCTGATCCGCCACCTCGAAAGCATGTGGAGGGAGCCGGACCACGGCATCTGGGAGGTGCGCGCCGAGCGCCGGCACTTCACCTATTCCAAGGTCATGGCCTGGGTCGCCGTGGACCGCTGCATCCGCAGCGTCGAGGCGTTCGGGCTCGACGGCCCGCTGGATCGCTGGAAGCGGCTCCGCGCCGAGATCCATGCGGACGTCTGCGCCAGGGGCTTCGATGCCGACCGCGGCAGCTTCGTGCAGGCCTATGGTGGCACGGCGCTCGATGCGAGCCTGCTGCTCATTCCCGCGCTCGGCTTCCTGCCCGCCGAAGACCCGCGCTTCCGCGGCACCGTGGCGGCGATCGAGCGCGAGCTCCTCGTCGACGGGTTCGTGCGCCGCTACGACACGTCCCGGACCGAGGATGGGGTGACCGGCGGCGAGGGCGCGTTCCTGGCCTGCAGCTTCTGGCTCGTCGATGCCTACGCCATGCTGGACCGGGTCGGCGAGGCGCGCGCGCTCTTCGAGCGCCTGCTGGAGGTCCGGAACGACCTCGGGCTCCTCGCCGAGGAATACGATCCCGTCGCTCGCCGTCAGCTCGGCAATTTCCCGCAAGCCTTCTCTCACGTCGCGCTGGTGGCGTCGGCCACACGCCTGGCCGCACGCTGGAAGGCGGACGAGCGGGCGCCCGCCGGCAGTTCGGCCGGCTGACCGAACTGCACCGGCCTGGAGGCGAGAGCATCTCGGTGTGTGAGCGCACGCGACCGCACTTAACCAAATTTTATTGAAGATTAATCCCTTTAAGTTCAATGCGTTCACGCGTGAACACCTCCGTGTTCACAGCCTGGCCGGCCGTTGGATCGCGGCCTCTGGCCCCCGTCGCTGCGCGGGCATATGGTGCGGCGCATGAACGACCAAAGCTCCCTGACCCGGCCGGCGGCCTGCGAGGAGATCTCCGGCAGCGCCACCGCCCGGGTGCTGCTCCTCTGCGACCACGCCACCAACATCGTGCCCGCCGGGATCTGCGGCGGCAGTCTCGGCCTGCCCGAGGCGGAGATGGCGCGCCACATCGCCTACGACATCGGCGCGCGGGCGGTGACGCTGGAGCTCGCCCGGCTGCTGGAGGCGCCGGCGATCCTCACCCGGTTCTCGCGGCTGGTGATCGACCCCAACCGCGGCGAGGACGACCCCACCCTGGTGATGCGGCTCTACGACGGGACGATCATCCCGGGCAACCGCCACGTCACGCCGCAGGAGGTGGAACGCCGGCTCGATGCCTTCCACCGCCCGTACCACCGCGCCGTCGACGCCGGCATCGACCGCATGGCGGCGGACGGCCGGACCCCGGCGCTGGTGGCGATCCATTCCTATACCCGGCAGCTCAGGGGCCGCCCGCCGCGGCCCTGGGAAGTGGGCATCCTCTGGCACCGCGACGGTCGGCTTGCACTGCCGCTGATGTCCCGGCTGCGGGCCGAGGGGGTCTGCGTCGGCGACAACCAGCCCTATTCGGGCGAGCTCGAGGGCGACACCATGAGCCGGCACGGCACCGGCCGGAACCTGGCGCACGTGCTGATCGAGGTCCGCCAGGACCTCATCTCCACGCCCGAGGGCCAGCGGTTGTGGGCGGCCCGGCTCGCCCCCATCTTGAGTGAGGCGATCGAGGAGATACCCCATGGATGACGCAACCCGGACCGAGCTCGAGGCCGCCGCCTTCCGGGCGCTGCGCGACCACCTGCGGACGCGCACCGACGTGCAGAACATCGACCTGATGAACCTCGCCGGCTTCTGCCGCAACTGCCTGAGCCGCTGGTACCAGGAAGCCGCGCAGGCCCGTGGCCTGGCAATGGGCAAGGACGAGGCGCGGGAGATCTTCTACGGACTACCGTTCGACGAGTGGGTGGCGCGCTATCAGACCGATGCCAGTCCCGACGCGAAGGCGGCGTTCGCCTCGAGCCACCGGGAAAGCTGAGTCGAGGGCCTTCTGCACACAGTGTGCAGAGGGGTCAAGTCGTTGATTATCCTTGTGATATGTTACGGAATTCATTTTCCGTTAACCCGTCCGGCAAGCGGTGACGGAGGGGGGCCACAGCAGCTTGCGTCGCGTCACTCCGGCCTGTCGGGGCGCGTTCGCATGCCGTCCACGAAGACGTCGACGAGGCGGCCGACGGCGTCCTGCCAGCCTGGCTGCCGGCGAACGTAGCACATGCCGACCACCGCGCGCATCAGGTCTTCAGGGGTGATGTCACCGCGGATCGCGCCGGCGGCGACGGCGCGGGCCATCAGGCGGTCGGCCGAGGCGGCTAGACGGGCGGCCGAGTTCGACGTAGACCTCGTCGGAGCCGTCGAGCGCGGGGGCGAGGGCCTCGAGCATGCCCTTCTTGGTGGCGACCATCCCGACATTGGCGTGCAGCCAGCGGCGCAGGGCGTCGACCGGAATGGGATCCCCGGCGAGGCGCGTGGCGAAGGCGACGAGTTCGTCGACCTCGTTGCGGTAGACCCCCTGGAACAGCGCCTCGCGCGTCGGAAAATGCCGGTAGAGCGTGCCGATGCCGACCCCGGCGCGGCGGGCCACCGCCTCGAGACTCGCCTCGGGGCCGCCGGCGCTGAACACCTCGCGCGCCGCCGCCAGCAACCGTTCCCGGTTGCGCAGCGAATCCGCGCGGGGCTTGCGGCTTGTCTTTGCCGGCGCCTGTCCCATTTTCCCTGTCGTCTCCTTTGGGGCTTGCAAAACGGAGGTACCCTCCGGTATAACACGAAGAGGGCCCGGTGGCGCGCCCCAGACTCAAGCTCAGATTTCCCGGGCAAGCCGGACGACACTTTCCACGAAAGTCCCGTGGTTTCGTCGCACGATACGTCCGGCGTTCCAACCCTGACACGAATGCACCGAACGGAGCAGACATGACATTGTCCATCAGCCTCACGGTCAACGGGACGCGTCGAGACATCGGCCTCGACGATCCACGGGTGACGCTGCTCGACCTCCTGCGCGAGCGCCTGCACCTGACGGGAACCAAGAAGGGCTGCGACCGCGGCCAGTGCGGCGCCTGCACGGTGCTTGTCGACGGGCGGCGGATCAATGCCTGCCTGGCGCTCGCCGCCAGCCTCGACGGCGCCGAAGTGGAGACGATCGAGGGCCTGGCCCAGGGCGACCGGCTCGATCCGGTGCAGGCGGCCTTCATCGCCCATGACGGGTTTCAGTGCGGGTTCTGCACGCCGGGGCAGATCATGAGCGCGGTCGGCCTGATCCGCGAGGGGACCGCCGGCAGCGATCCCGAGCGGATCCGCGAAGGGATGAGCGGCAACCTCTGCCGCTGCGGGGCCTATGTCGGGGATCACCGAGGCGGTGCTCGACGCGCAGGCGCGGCTGACGGACAGCGAACGGAGCATCGCATGAACCAGTTCGACTATGTCAGGCCTACGTCGGTGGCGGATGCCATCGCCGCAGCGGCCGAGCCCGGCGCGGCCTATCTCGCGGCCGGCACCAACCTGCTCGACCTGATGAAGGCCGGCGTCACGGAGCCGGGCAGGCTCGTCGACATCACCCGGCTGCCCGGGCTCGACCGGATCGAGCGGCTGGCGGATGGCGGCGTGCGGGTCGGCGCGATGGTGCGCAATGCCGATCTCGCAAGGGACGAGGGCTTCGCCACGGCGTTTCCCGCGGTGGCGGAGGCGCTGCTGTCGGGGGCGTCGCCGCAGCTGCGCAACGCGGCGACGGTGGGGGGAAACCTGCTGCAACGCACGCGGTGCGCCTATTTCTACGACCCGGCAAGCGCCTGCAACCGGCGCGAGCCGGGCTCGGGGTGCGATTCGCGCGACGGAGAGAACCGGACCCAGGCGGTGCTGGGGTGGAGTCCATCCTGCATCGCCACGCATCCGTCGGACTTTTGCGTGCCGCTGGTGGCGCTGGACGCGGTCGTTGAGATCGAGGGCCCGGGCGGCCGCCGCGAAACGCCGCTGGACGCGCTGCACCTGCTGCCGGGGGAGACGCCGGAGCGCGAGACCACGCTGGCGCCGGGGGAACTGATCGTCGCCCTGCGCCTGCCGGCTGAGGCGGCCGGGTTCAAGGGGAACGCGCGGTACCTCAAGTTGCGCGAGCGGACGTCCTATGCGTTCGCGCTGGTCTCGGCCGCGGCGGCGCTGAAGCTTGACGGCGGCAGAATCGGCGCGGCGCGGATCGCGCTCGGCGGGGTCGCGGCCAAGCCATGGCGGGCGCGGGAGGCCGAGGCGCTGCTTGCCGGCGCCGCGCCGGATCGCGCGGCGTTCGAGCGCGCCGCCGAGGCGGCGCTCGCCGGGGCCAAGCCCTCGGGCGACAATGCCTACAAGATCGAGCTCGCGAAACGCATCGTGACGCGCGCCCTCCTCCTCGCCGCGGCCGGGACGCCCGCCCGGATGCCCGCGCTGCCCGCGTCCGTCTTCGCCCCTGAGCCCGGAGTCGCAATCCATGCCTGACACCCATCTCCCTCCCCCCGCGCATATCCGGGCCGGGTCCAACAGCGGCCAGCCGATGACGCGGCGCGACGGCGTCCTGAAGGTCACCGGCGCCGCGACATATGCGGCCGACAACCATCCCGAGGGGATGCTCTACGCGGTGACGGCGGTGAGCGGCATTGCCCGCGGCCGGGTCGCATTTCTCGACGTCGAGGCGGCGAAGGCGCATCCGGGCGTCGTCGAGGTGCTGACCCCGGCGAGCCGGCCGCCGCTGGCGCAGGATCCGGATGCCAAGGTCGGGCTCTTCAGCTTCCGCACCGAGGCGCTGCAGGACGACCGGGTGCGCTATGCCAAGCAGCCGATCGCGCTCGTCGTCGCCGAGACGCTGGAGGCGGCCACCGAAGGCGCGCGGCTCCTCGCCCCGCGCTACGAGGCCGAGCCGGCACGGATGGGGTTCGAGGACGGCGAGCGCTACCTGCCGCCGGCCGTGGGGATCGGCGGCGAGACGGACTTCGCCGTCGGCGATGTCGCCGCCGGCCACGCCGCGGCGCGCCACCGTGTCGAGGCCGCCTACGAGACGCCGGCGCAGTACCACAACGCCATGGAGCCGCACGCGATCGTCGCGGAGTGGGACGGTGACCAGCTTACCATCGACACGCCGAACCAGGCGATCGTGATGGCGCGGGCGGGGTTCGCCGGGTATTTCGGCATTCCGCCGGAGAACGTGCATCTGCGCAGTCCCTTCCTCGGCGGCGGGTTCGGGTCGAAGGCGATCCTCGTCGGGCCGCAGATCCTTGCGATCCTGGCGGCGCGGATGCTGGGGCGGCCGGTCAAGCTGGTGCTCAGCCGGGACCAGATGTTCGGCCCGGTCGGCCACCGTGGCGCAACCCAGCAGCAGCTGCGGCTGAGCATGGACGGCGAGGGGAGGCTGACGGCGCTCGAGCATCATGCGGTGTCGACCACCAGTACCTTCGACGACTTCATCGAGCCGGCGGCGAACGCCTCGCAGAACCTCTACGCCAGTCCCGCGATCCTGACCGGGCATGAGGCAGTTCGGGTCGATGCCGGCACGCCGGGGCCGATGCGGGCGCCGGGCGAGGCCTCGGGATCGGCGGCGCTGGAGAGCGCCATCGACGAGGCGGCCGAGGCCTGCGGGCTCGACCCGCTGGAGTTCCGGCTGCGCAACTATGCCGAGGTCGATCCGGCTTCGGGAAAGCCGTTTTCATCCAAGGCTTTGCGGGAGTGCTATGCCGAGGGGGCCGAACGGTTCGGCTGGGCCGGGCGGCCGCTGGCGCCGCGGCAGATGCGCGATGCCGATGGGATGTTGGTCGGCTGGGGCATGGGGACGGCGATGTTCCCGGCGCCGATGTTCCAGGCCGAGGCGCGGGCGGTGTTGCGGCGCGACGGCACCGGGTTGATCGAGACCGCGGGTGCGGACATGGGGCAGGGGGCCTGGACGGCCCTGGCGCAGATCGCTGCGGACGGCATGGGGCTGCACGTCGACCAGGTCGAGTTCCGGTCGGGGCATTCGAAGCTTCCCGACGGCGGCGTCGCCGGCGGGTCGGGCCATACGGCGACGGCGGGGTCGGCTCTGCACAATGCCGGCAGCGAAGCGGTGGCGCGGCTGGCCGAGCTCGCCACCGGTCATCCCAACTCGCCGCTCTTCGGCGCCGGCAACGCCGGGGTCGAGGCGCGGGGCGGCTGGCTCTACCGCAGCGACGACGGGACGCGCGGCGAGAGCTATGCCGACATCCTCGGGCGTGCCGGCGTCGAGGCGGTCGAGGGGCGCGGCAAGGGGGCGCGCGATCCGGGGCATGCGGCGGCGCGGGCGATGTTCTCGCATGGGGCGGTGTTTGCGGAGACGAAGGTCGATCCGGATCTCGGGCAGGTGCGGGTGACGCGGCTGGTCGGGGCGTTCGCGGCGGGGCGGATCATCAACCCGCACCTGGCGCGCAGCCAGCTCTATGGCGGGATGATCTGGGGGGTGTCGTTTGCCCTGCACGAGGAGGCGGTGCATGACCGGCGGAGCGGGCGGCCGATGAACGCGGATCTGGCGGGGTACCATGTGCCGGTGAGCGCCGACGTGCCGTCGCTGGAAGTGGTGATGGTTCACGAGGACGACCCTTACGTGAACGGGATCGGGGTCAAGGGCGTGGGCGAGATCGGGATCACCGGCACGGTCGGGGCCATCGCCAATGCGGTCTGGCATGCGACCGGGGTGCGGGTGCGGCGGTTTCCGATCCGGGTCGAGGATCTGGTGATCTGAGGGCCAGCGTCCGGGCGAGAGTGTAACGGGCGGGGAAGCGGTCAGAGGTTTTCCTTCAGGAGGATCTCGATCCGGATCTTTTCCTGGGATGCGAGCGGCTCGCGGCGCTCGAGGCGGGCGCGCAGGATGCGAAGGGCGCTGCGCACTAGGTGGCCTGGGTTCTGGGCGATGATGGCGTCGATGCGGTCGGAGACCAGCGCCGCTTCGGTGAAGGGCGTGCGCTCGTGGGCGATCACCACCTTCTCGCGGGGCGCGACCATGGCGCCCAGGGCCTCGAGCGGGCCGCGGGCCTCCGCGCTCATCACGTAGACGCCGACGATGCCCGGGTGGTTGGTGAAGGCGTTGGCGACGATGCGCTCGGTCCGGGCGGGATCGCCGTAGGTCTCCAGGGTCGGCAGGACGGCGAGGTGGGAGAAGCGGTAGTTGACGACGCGGTCGAAGCCCCGGCGCCGTTCGAGGCTGTCGCGGGACTTGATAGTTTCCGCGATGGTGAGGAGGTTGCCGGGCCGCGGCCCGAGGAAACGGCCCATCAGGTGCGCGGCGGTGGCGCCGGCGGCGTGGTTGTCGATGCCGACGAAGCCGCTGTCGCCGCCGAGGGGCTGGCCGCTGCCGAAGGGGACGGCGTGGATGCCGCGGGCGATCAGGCGCGCCATCGCGTCGCGGACCTGGGGGGTTTCCGGCGCCATTATTGCGACGCCGTCGATCTCGTCGCCGTCCAGGCCGCCGAGGAACGCCGCAAGGCCGTGGGGATCGTTGGTGTCGAGGTGCCGCGCCTCGACGCTGACCATGTCGGAGGCGAAGGCGGCGTTCGCCTCGGCTATCCGCGCCGAGACTTCGTCGAGGAACTGGTCGCCGCTGCTGGGCAGGATGAAGAGAAGACGGTGGTTTCGCCGGCGGGCGAGATTGGCCGCGGCGATGTTGCGAACGAATCCGATCCGCTCGATGGCCTGGTTCACCCGGCGCACCGTCTCGTCCTTCACGCCCGGGCGATCGTTCAGGACGCGATCGACAGTGGCGAGACTTACGCCCGCAGCGTCGGCTAGGTCCTTGGTCGTCGGCCGCATCAATGTCTCCGGCTGGTCCCGGCACCCCTCCGCACCGCCGAGATAGCTGCTTGAGGCACGCACATCATAATCATATTGCTTTGAGGTGCGTACCTCAATATACAAAAGTACGGGTCGAGTCGCGGGGACCGGCCACGAAACAGTTGAAACGACGGGGAGGAGTGGCTGATGAAATCGAAGCTCATGATGACGGCCGCTGCGGGCGCGATTGGTGTCTGCGGTGTGGCGCCGGCCGCGCAGGCCGAGGATCTGACATTGTGCTGGGCGGCCTGGGACCCGGCGAACGCGCTGGTGGAGCTGAGCAAGGACTTCGAGGCCCAGTCCGGGAACACGATGCATTTCGAGTTCGTGCCCTGGCCGAACTTCGCGGACCGGATGCTCAACGAGCTCAACTCCGGCGGCCAGCTCTGCGACCTGATGATCGGCGACAGCCAGTGGATCGGCGGCTCCGCCGAAAGCGGCCACTACATCAAGCTCAACGACTTCTTCGATGCCAACGGCATCACCATGGACGATTTCGTGCCCGCCACGGTGGTCGGCTACTCGGAGTGGCCGAAGAACACCCCCAACTACTGGGCGCTGCCGGCGTTCGGCGACGTGGTCGGCTGGACCTATCGCAAGGACTGGTTCGAGCGGCCGGAGCTGCAGGCCGAATTCAAGGAGAAGTACGGCCGCGACCTGGGCGTGCCGGCGACCTTCGCCGAGCTAAAGGACATCGCCGAGTTCTTCCAGAACCGCGACATCGACGGTAAGACCGTCTACGGAGTCTCGATCTACACGGAGCGCGGCTCCGAAGGCATCACCATGGGCGCGATGGACGTGCTCTACAGCTTCGGATTCCAGTACGACAATCCCGACGAGCCATACGCAATGGAGGGCTTCGTCAACTCGCCGGGCTCGGTGGCCGGCCTCGAATACTACAAGGAACTCTACGACTGCTGCACCGCGCCGGGGACATCGAACACCTACATGAGCGAAGGCATCGACGCCTTCCGCTCGGGACAGGTGGCGATGCAGATGAACTTCGCCTTCACCTGGCCCGGCTTCGAGACAGATGCCGACGTGGGCGGCGGCAAGACCGGGTATTTCGTCAATCCGGCCGGCCCGGACGGCGCGCAGTTCGCCCAGCTCGGTGGCCAGGGCATTTCGGTCGTCTCCTACTCCACCAAGCAGGACGCGGCACTCGAGTACATCAAGTGGTTCGCCCAGCCCGAGGTCCAGGCCAAGTGGTGGCAGTCGGGCGGTTTCTCGTGCCTGCGCGCGGTGGTCGAGGACCCGGGCTTCGCCTCGAGCCAGCCCTACGCGCAGACCTTCCTCAACTCCATGGCGATCGTGAAGGACTTCTGGGCCGAGCCGACCTACGCGACGCTGCTGCAGGACACGCAGAAGCGGTTCCACGACTACGTGGTCGCCGGCAACGGCACCGCGCAGGAGGCGCTCGACGGGCTGGTGCAGGACTGGACCGAAACCTTCGAGGACGACGGCAAGATCTGAGCTGCCACGGCGCGGGGCAGTCGCCCCGCGCCGATCCCCGAAGCCGCCCACAGACCCGCACCCGAAAGCCCTGTCCATGACCGACGAGACCGTCGCAAGACCGACGCCGGCACCGGCGTCCCGGCTGGCCGGCCGCATCCACGGCCTGTCTGATCGGGCGATTGCCTGGGTGTTCGTGGCGCCGACGATCATCCTCCTGCTGGCGGTCAACATCTTTCCCCTGATCTGGACAATTCGGCTTAGCCTGACGGACTACCGCGCCAACCGCCCGAACCGCGAGGTGGAGTGGGTTGGGGTCGAAAACTACCGCCGCATCCTGACCGACCCGGACGTATGGCAATCGATGCAGGCGACAGCGCACTTCCTGTTCTGGACGCTGTTCTTCCAGGTGCTGATCGGCTTCGGTCTGGCCTGGCTGATCAACCGCAAGTTCCGCGGCAACGATCTCTGGACCACGCTGATCGTGCTGCCGATGATGCTGTCGCCGGCGGTGGTCGGGAACTTCTGGACGTTCTTTTACCAGCCGCAGATCGGCCTCTTCAACTACGTGGTCGCCTTCTTCTCCGGTGTCGATCCGGCGTCGTTCTCGATGATTGGTTCGGTGGAACTCGCACCCTGGGCGATCGTCATCGTCGACACCTGGATGTGGACGCCGTTCGTGATGCTGATCTGCCTCGCCGGGCTGCGCTCGATCCCGACGTCGATCTACGAGGCGGCGGAGTGCGACCGCGCCTCGAAGTGGCGGCAGTTCTGGACCATCACCATACCGATGGTGCTGCCGTTCCTGATGCTCGCGGTGCTCTTCCGCGGCATCGAGAACTTCAAGATGTTCGATCTCGTGGTGCAGCTCACCGGCGGCGGTCCGGGCTCGACCACGGAGCTCACCTCGATCAATCTCAAGCGCGAGGCCTTCGAGAAGTGGCGCACCGGCTATGCCAGCGCCTATGCGGTTATCCTGTTCGTGACGGTGTTCGGGCTCGCCTCGATCTACGTCAAGGCCCTCAACAAGGTGAAGGAACGATGAGCCTCTCGGTCACCGACGCCTCGCCGCGGCAGAAGTGGCTCGCCGGCACGCTGGTTATCCTCTACGCGATCGTCACCATCCTGCCGCTGATCTGGATCATCGCCACCGGCTTCAAGTCGCCGTCGGACGCCATCGCCTATCCGCCCAAGGTGCTGTTCACCCCGACGCTGGAAGGCTACGTCAACCTCTTCACCACCCGCACCCGGGCGACGCCCGAGGCGCTGGCCGAGCTGCCGCCGCCGGCGACCTGGTACGACGCCATCGTGCGCCAGTACGGCATGGTGATCGCCGGGGCTTCCCGCTACGGCGAGCGGTTCATGAACTCGGTGATCATCGGCTTCGGCTCGACGTTCCTGTCGATCTTTCTCGGCACGCTCGCGGCCTATGCCTTCAGCCGCTTCAAGGTGCCGCTGAAGGACGACCTGATGTTCTTCATCCTGTCGACTCGGATGATGCCGCCGATCGCGGTGGCGATCCCGATCTTCCTGATGTTCCGCCAGGTCGGCCTGAGCGACACCCACCTAGGGATGATCCTGCTCTACACCGCCGTGAACCTGTCGCTGGCGGTGTGGCTCCTGAAGGGGTTCATCGACGAGATCCCGGTGGAATACGAGGAAGCCGCGCTGATCGACGGCTACACCCGGTTCCAGGCGTTTTATAAGGTGGTGCTGCCGCAGGCGACCACCGGCATCGCCTCGACGGCGATCTTCTGCCTGATCTTCGCCTGGAACGAGTACGCCTTCGCGGTTCTGCTGACCTCGGGCACGGCGCAGACCGCGCCGCCGTTCATCCCGACGATCATCGGCATCGGCAAGGACTGGCCGGCGGTGGCCGCCGGGACGACGCTGTTCCTGGTGCCGGTCATGGTCTTCACAATCCTGCTGCGCAAGCATCTGCTGCGCGGCATCACCTTCGGAGCGGTCCGCAAATGAGCGCGTTTTTCACCGGCCTGCTGCGTCTGCGGCGGGGCCCCTGGGAAATGCTGGCGACGGTGCTGATCGCGCTCGGCGTGGTGATGCTGATGCAGCCCTTCGCCATGGTGCTCTTCACCTACTCCTTCATCGTCACCCTGACCGGGACAGTAATGTTCATCGTCACCAGTCACTTCCCGGAGGGCGAATGAGTCGGGTTTGCGCAGATGGCTGAGATCGTTATCCGCAACCTGCGTAAGGATTTCGGAAGCTTCACCGCCGTCCGGGACTCGAGCTTCACCATCGGGGACGGCGAGTTCTTCATGCTGCTCGGCCCGTCGGGCTGCGGCAAGACCACGACGCTGCGGATGATCGCCGGGCTGGAGCTGCCCACCAGCGGCGAGATCTACATCGACGGCGAGGAGGTGAGCCAGCGCCCGGTGAGCCAGCGCGACATCGCCTTCGTGTTCCAGATGTTCGCGCTCTATCCGCACATGAACGTGCGGCGCAACATCTCGTATCCGCTGGTAAGTCAGGGCATGCCGAAGGCGCAGGTCGCGGCCAAGGTGGCGGAGGTGGCGCGCATCCTCGGGATCGGCGATATCTTGGAGAAGCCGGTCGGCGGGCTGTCGGGGGGCGACCGGCAGCGGGTGGCGCTGGGCCGCGCCATCGTGCGCGACCCGAAGTGTTTCCTTATGGACGAGCCCCTCGGGGCGCTTGACGCGGAGTTCCGCGAGCACATGGCGGAGGAGTTGCGGGCGCTGCACGACCGCATGCATGCGACGACCGTCTACGTCACCCACGACCAGCTCGAGGCGATGCAGATGGGCGACAAGATCGTGGTGATGAACCACGGCGTGGTCGAGCAGTTCGGCGTACCGCAGCAGATTTACGACTGGCCGGCGACGACCTTCGTCGCCACCTTCATCGGCTCGCCGCCGATGAACTTCCTCGAGTTCGAGGGCGCGGTGGCGCCGGGCACGGAGAGCGTGGCGCTGGCGGCGACAAGCTTCGCCATGCCGGCGCTGCGCGAGGGGGCGCGGGGCGGGCTGGTGCTCGGAGTGAGGCCCGAGCACGTGCACCTCGACGATGCCGCGCCCTACAAGGGGCGGGTAGTGGCCTCCGAGTACCTCGGAACCACGCAGATCGTCACTCTCGACACCCCCTACGGCCAGATCAGGGCGCGCCTACCCTCGGGTCAGCGGGTACGCGAGGGGGCGACGACCGGACTCGCGTTCGATGCCCGCACCCTCAGCCTCTTCGACGCGGGCAGCGGCCGGGCGCTGCGCTCGGCGGCCAACGAGGGGGTGCTGGCGGATGGCTGAGGTCGAGCTCATCGATGTCACCCGGCGCTTCGGCAGCCAGACGGCGCTCGACGCGGTGAACCTGACCGTGCCGGATGGGTCGTTCGTGGTGCTGCTGGGGCCGACCGGCGCGGGCAAGACCACGACGCTGCGCATGGTCTCCGGGCTCGACGTGCCCGACAGCGGCGAGGTCCGCATCGGCGGCCGGTCGATGAAAGGCTTCACCCCGGCGCAGCGCGACGTTGCGATGGTGTTTCAGCAGTATTCGCTCTACCCGCACCTGAGCGTGCGCGAGAACCTGGCGTTTCCGCTGCGCTCGCCGCTCTTGCGGACTCCGAAAGCCGAGATCGCCCGCAAGGTCGCCGAGGTGGCCGAGATCCTGCAGATCTCCCACAAGCTCGACAACCGCGCGACCGCGCTCTCGGGCGGCGAGATGCAGAGGGTCTCCATCGGCCGGGCGCTGGTGCGCCACCCATCGGTCTACCTGATGGACGAGCCGCTGAGCTCGCTCGACGCCAAGCTGCGCGCCGACCTGCGCATCGAGCTGAAGAGCATCCAGGCGAATTCGGGGGCGACGCTCATCTACGTTACCCACGACCAGATCGAGGCGATGACCATGGCGACCCATGTCGGCGTGCTCGACCACGGACGGCTGGTGCAGTTCGGCACGCCGCGGGAGGTCTACGACGATCCGGTCAGCATCTACGCCGCCAGCCGCCTCGGCCAACCGCGCATCAACATCCTGCCGGCCGCTCTCTTCGGCGAGGCGCCGGCGGGGGCGCAGTCCATCGGCCTGCGCCCCGAGCAGATCGTCCAGGGCGAGGGCCAGGACGCCGAGGTGCGCCGGGTCGAGCACCTCGGCGACCAGACCCGGCTGCACCTGACGTTCCTCGACCATCCGCTGATCAGCGTCACCAACGCCCATACGCCGCTGAAGCCGGGCGACATCCTGAAGGTGCGTCCCGAGAACCCCTTCTACTTCGATGCCGCCGGCAATCGCATCGCCAGAACGAGGACCGCATGACCCAGATCATCAATGCCAGAGAGGCGATCGTCACCGAGGCCATCGACGGGCTGATCATCGCCTCGGGCGGCAAGCTCGCGCGGCTCGACGGCTATCCGCATATCCGGGTGGTGCTTCGCGCCGACTGGGACAAGTCGCGCGTCGCCCTGGTCTCCGGCGGCGGCTCGGGGCACGAGCCGGCCCATGCCGGCTACGTGGGCGAGGGGATGCTGACCGCGGCGGTCTGCGGCGACGTCTTCGCCTCGCCCTCGGTCGACGCGGTGTTGGCCGGCATCCTCGCGGTGACGGGCCCGGCCGGCTGCCTGCTCATCGTCAAGAACTACACCGGCGACAGGCTCAACTTCGGCCTTGCTGCCGAGCGCGCGCGGGCCTTCGGGCTCAACGTCGCCATGGTGGTGGTGGACGACGACGTGGCGCTGCCCGACCTGCCGCAGGCGCGCGGGGTGGCGGGCACTCTCTTCGTCCACAAGATCGCCGGGGCCATGGCCGAGGCCGGCGCCTCCCTCGCCGCGGTCACCGAGGCCGCGCGGCGGGTGATCGCCGGGACGCGGACCATCGGCATGTCGGTCGACACCTGCACCGTGCCCGGATCGCCCAAGGAGAACCGGATCGGGCCGGGCATGGCCGAGCTCGGCCTCGGCATCCACGGCGAGGCAGGGGTGGAGCAGATCGCCTTCGGCTCGGCGGCGCGGGCGATGACGGCGGTCGTCGACAAGCTGGCCACCTTCATGCCGGATACCCCGCACGTGGCGCTCCTCAACAACCTCGGCGGCACTTCGGTGCTCGAGATGGCGATCCTGGCACGGGAGCTGACCACGAGCCGGATCGCCGGCAACATCGCGGCGATGGTCGGGCCAGCGGCGATGATGACCTCGCTCGACATGCACGGCTTCTCGGTGTCGGTCTGTCCGCTGGACGCCTTCGAGGCGGAACACCTGAATGCGCCGACGCCGCTCGCCGCCTGGCCCGGGTGCAGTCCGGTCGGTGCGGTGGCGGTCGTTGACCTGCCCGACGGGCTCACCCCGATCAAGCCGCTGCCGTCGGACCATGCGGCGACACGGGCCTTCTTGACCCGCTGTTGCGAAATCATAATCGCCGCGGAAGCAGACCTCAACGCCCTCGACGCCAAGACCGGAGACGGCGACACCGGGTCGACCCTTGCGGGGGCCGCGCGGGCGCTGATCGCAGCGATGGACCGGCTGCCGCTGGCCGACCACACCCAGCTCTACCGCGCCATCGGGCAGGAGTTGAGCCAGACCATGGGCGGCTCGTCGGGGGTGCTGCTGGCGATCTTCTTCACCGCGGCGGGGGATGCGGCGTCGAGCGGGCTGGCGATGCGGGGGGCGCTGAAGGCCGGCCTAGAGCGGATGCAGGAGATCGGTGGGGCGCAGCCGGGGGACCGGACGATGGTGGATGCACTGCAGCCGGCGCTGGAGGCGCTGGATCGAGGGCTGGGAGCGGCGGCGGAGGCGGCTCGGGCAGGGGCGAACCATACCGCGACGCTGGAAAAGGCCAATGCCGGGCGGGCGTCGTATATCAGTTCGGAGCAGCTCAAGGGGCATGTGGATCCGGGGGCGGAGGCGACCGCGCGGCTGTTCGAGGCGCTTTGCGTGACTTACGACCGGGAGGTGCCGATCTCCGGTTGAGCGGGCACGAGAACCATGATTTCCTCTTCTTGATAAGGGTTAATCGCGATTTTCTGAACTTACATCGCATGTACAATCCAGGTACGGGCTGCGCTCGCCGTTGCGGAGGGTTAACGCGGCGCGGGTCGATGGTGGCAGGGCTGGTTCCGTTTGAAACGACAAAAAAGTATCGGCGGGGCGCAGGTGGCGTGGTAGCGGCGGCGGGTTTCACGGCCTAGACTTCTCGACGCTGGCGGACAGGCCGATCAACGGCCGGGCCAGCCAGCGGCAAAGCACGGGATCAACACCGGGCGAGGAGGAGGAATTCGGATGAAGCCCGACCTCGAGGTCGTCCATATCGGACGCGCGGAGTCCTTCAAGGCCTGGGAACACGGCTATCCGTTCCGCACGGTCCGCTGGCACTTTCCACCCCGAGTTCGAGCTTCACCACGTCGTCAGCACCTCCGGGCGCTACGTCGTCGGCGACTTCATCGGCTCGTTCGAGCCGGGCAACCTGGTCCTGACCGGACCGAACATGCCGCACAACTGGGTGAGCGACACCGCACCCGGCGAGGTGGTGCCGCTCCGCAGCCGGGTGGTGCAGTTCACCGAAGGCTTCCTCGCCGAGGCGATGGCGATCATGCCCGAGCTGGGCGCCTTCCGCGATACCATGGAGCGGAGCCGGCGCGGGCTGCTCTTCGGGCCCGCCACCGCTGCCCGGGTCGGACCGGTGCTGGGCGAGCTCGTCCGGGCCCAGGGCATCCGCCGGGTCGGGCTTTTCTGGGGGGTGATCGACACGCTGGCGCGGGCACAGGACGTCGAGGAACTGACGAGTTCGGCCTACCTGCCCGATCCCTCCGGCTTCATGTCGACAGGCATCAACCGGGTTCTCGCCTACATCAACGACAATCTCACCGAGCCGTTCAGCGAGACCGACCTCGCGCGGATCGCCGGGCTGAGCGCGGGCGCGTTCTCGCGGAGCTTCCGGCGACATACCGGCCTCGCACTCGTCCAATTCATCGGCCGGCTGCGGATCAACTTCGCCTGCCAGCTGATGATGAACGACGAGGGGCTGCGCATCACCGACGCCTGCTATGCCGCGGGCTTCAACAACCTCTCGAACTTCAACCGGCAGTTCCTGAAGCACAAGGGCATGACGCCCTCGAAGTTCAAGGCGCTCCTTGCGGAGAACTTCGCTTCGGGGACCGCGGCGCGGCTGGAGGAGCGGGAAACGCTGGCGGCGTCCTGACGACGCCGGCACTAGGACGGGACCGTCGCCCACGACGGGTTCACAGGAATTCGCCGGCCACTGGAAGCCGGCGGAGCAACGGAGGAAACGCATGTTGACCAAGACTTTCCGACTGACCGGCGCGCTCACGCTCGCGGGCACGCTGCTCGGCGGCGCCGCCGCGATGGCGCAGACCAGCGGCACGGTGGCCTTTCTGATGCCCGACCAGGGCTCGACGCGCTACGAGGAGCGGGATTTCCCGGGCTTCAAGGCCGAGATGGAGAAGCTCTGCCCCGATTGCACTGTGATCTACCAGAACGCCAATGCCGACGTGGCGCTGCAGCAGCAGCAGTTCAACTCGGTGATCACCCAGGGCGCGAAGGTGATCGTGCTCGATCCGGTGGATTCGAGCGCCGCGGCCTCGCTGGTGAAGCTGGCGCAGAGCCAGGATATCAAGGTCATCGCCTATGACCGGCCAATCCCGGACGTGCCGGCGGACTTCTACGTCTCCTTCGACAACCAGGGCATCGGCAAGGCGATCTCCGAGAGCCTGGTCAAGCATCTGGAGGACAGCGGCGTGCCCAAGGACAAGGGCGGCGTCCTGCAGATCAACGGCTCGCCGACCGATGCGGCCGCGGGGCTGATCCGCGACGGCGTGCATGAGGGACTCGGCGCCAGCGGCTACAAGACGCTGGCCGAATACGATACGCCGGACTGGTTCCCCGCCAATGCCCAGGAATGGACCAGCGGCCAGATCCAGCGCTTCGGCGCCGACATCGTCGGCGTGGTCGCGGCGAACGACGGCACCGGCGGCGGCGCCATCGCGGCGTTCAAGGCGGCGGGCGTCGATCCGGTCCCGCCGGTCACCGGCAACGACGCCACCATCGCGGCGCTGCAGCTCATCATCTCGGGCGACCAGTACAATACCATCTCCAAGCCGTCCGAGATCGTCGCCGCTGCTGCGGCCAACGTGGCGGTCAAGCTCCTGAACGGCGAGACGCCGGAGCCGACGACGTCGCTCTACGATACGCCGTCCGAGCTCTTCGTTCCGGCTGTGGTGACCCGCGAGAACATCAAGGCCGAGATCTTCGACAAGGGAATCAACACCGCCGCCGAGGTCTGCACCGGCCGCTATGCCGACGGGTGCGCCGAACTGGGCATTCAGTAGCCCCCTGTCGGTCGCCCGGCCACCGGTCGGGCGACCTGCCCCGAGCCGCACGAACCGGAGGAGCACGCGCATGTCAGACCCATCCCACGACCCGGCGCCGGCGGGCGAGCTGATCCTCAGCCTCCGCGGCATCGGCAAGAACTTCGGTGCGGTCTCGGCGCTGACCGAGATCGACCTCGACGTCCACGCCGGCGAAGTGGTGGCGCTGGTCGGCGACAACGGCGCCGGCAAGTCGACGCTGGTCAAGGTGCTTGCCGGCGTGCATGCGCCGAGCTCGGGCGAGATACGGTTCCGGGGAAAGCCCGTCACCATGGCCGGTCCGAGCGACGCGCTGAAGCTCGGGATCGCCACGGTCTACCAGGATCTTTCGCTGTGCGAGAATCTCGACGTCGTCTCGAACCTCTTCCTCGGCCACGAGATCAATCCCTACCAGCTCGACGAGGTGGCGATGGAGGTGCGTGCCTGGACGCTGCTCGGCGAGCTCGCCGCCCGCATCCCGAGCGTGCGCGAGCCCATCGCCTCGCTGTCGGGCGGCCAACGGCAGACGGTGGCGATCGCCCGCTCGCTGCTCCTCGATCCCGAGATCGTCATGCTGGACGAGCCGACGGCGGCGCTGGGCGTCGCGCAGACCGCCGAGGTCCTCAACCTCATCGAGCGGCTGAAGGCGCGCGGCCACGGGGTGATCATGATCTCCCACAACATGGAGGATGTGCGCGCCGTCGCCGACCGCATCGTCGTCCTGCGCCTGGGGCGCAACAACGGCGTCTTCACGCCGGATTCCTCGAACGCCGAGTTGGTCGGCGCCATCACCGGGGCGACCGACAACGCGGTTTCGCGCCGCGCCGCCCGCCGCAGCGAAGCCGAGGAGGCCAGGCCATGAGCGACACTCACCCGAAGACGCTGCTCGACCGCAGCGACAGCCGCGTCGCCCACGCCGAGGGCTTTTCAGGCGCGGTGCGGAGCTTCTTCGATAGGGTGCGATCGGGTGATCTCGGCTCGCTGCCGGTGGTCATCGGCCTCGTGCTGATCTGGACGGTGTTCTACAGCCTCAACCCGATCTTCCTGTCGCCCAACAACATGGTGAACCTGTTTTTCGACTGCTCGGTGGTCGGGATCATCTCGCTCGGCATCGTCTGCGTGCTGCTCCTCGGCGAGATCGACCTGTCGGTGGGGTCGATGAGCGGCGTCGCCTCGGCCCTGCTCGGCGTGCTCTGGGTCAACCACGGGGTGCCGGTGCTGCTCGCCATCGCGGCCGCGCTGGCGGTCGGTGCCTGCGTCGGGGCGATTTATGCGCTGCTGCGTACCCGGCTCGCGATGCCGAGCTTTGTTTCGACGCTGTCGGGGCTCCTCGCACTTCTCGGGCTGCAGCTCTACATGCTCGGCTCGACCGGCTCGATCAACCTGCCCTACGATTCCTTCATCGTCGGCTTCGGCCAGCTCTTCGTCATGCCGTCCTGGCTGTCGCACGGGCTGGCGCTCATTCCCGGCGTCGCCGTCCTCGTCCTCGGGCTGCGGACCATGGAGCAGCGGCGGCGGGCGAACCTCTCGCCCGGGTCGCTGCCCGGCCTGATCGTCAAGGCGGCGGTGCTGACCGCGGGGCTGCAGTTCATCGTCTACTACCTCAACGTAGGCCGCGGCGTGCCGTGGATGTTCGGGCTGTTCGTGCTGCTCGTCGTCGTGATGAACTATGCCTTCACCCGCACCAAGTGGGGCCGGTCGATGATGGCCGTGGGCGGCAATGCCGAGGCCGCGCGGCGGGCCGGCATCAACGTCGGCCGCATCTACATGAGCGCGTTCATCGTCTGCTCGATGTTCGCCTCGCTGGGCGGGGTGCTGTCGGCATCGCGCCTTGCCTCGGCGAGCCAGCAGGCCGGCACCGGCGACGTCAACCTCAACGCCATCGCCGCGGCGGTGATCGGTGGCACCAGCCTCTTCGGCGGGCGCGGAAGCGCCTGGTCGGCGCTGCTCGGGATCATCGTGATCCAGTCGATCTCGAACGGGCTCACGCTGCTCAATCTCAGCTCATCGCTTCGCTACATGATCACCGGCGCCGTGCTCGCCATCGCCGTGATCGTCGACAGCCTCGCGCGCAAGAGCCGCGTTTCCCACGGCCGCGCCTGATCGGGAAGAACGACATGACCAAGAAGCTGAACGGCAAGGTCGCCGCCGTCACCGGCGCGGCGTCGGGTATCGGGCTCGCCTGTGCCAAGGCGATGCTGGCCGAGGGCGCGGCAGTGGTGCTGATCGACCGCGCGGAGGACCGGCTGCGGTCGCTCTGCGACGAGCTCGGGCCGGACGCCTATCCCCTCGTCGTCGATCTGATGGACGGCGCTGCCGTCTCCGGGATGCTGCCGCGGATCGTCGAGCTCGCCGGCGGCCTCGACATTTTTCACGCCAACGCCGGCGCCTATGTCGGCGGGGCGGTGGCCGAGGGCGATCCGGACGTCTGGGACCGGGTCCTGCACCTCAACTGCAACGCCGCCTTCCGCTCGGTCCGCGCCGTCCTGCCCCACATGATCGCGCAGAAGTCCGGCGACATCGTGATGACGAGCTCCATCGCCGGCCTCGTGCCGGTGGTCTGGGAGCCGATCTACACGGCCTCGAAGTTCGCGGTGCAGGCCTTCGTCGCCACCGTCCGCCGCCAGGTGATGCAGCACGGCGTCCGGGTGGGGGCGGTCTGCCCGGGACCGGTGGTGACCGCGCTCCTCGACGACTGGCCGAAGGCGAAGATGGAGGAGGCGCTGGCGCAGGGCAGCCTGATGCAGCCCGAGGAGGTCGCCGACGCCGTCGTCTTCATGCTGACCCGGCCGCGGGGGGTGACGATCCGCGACCTCGTGATCCTGCCGCTGACCGTCGATCTCTAAGAAGCGCGGCGGATGCAGCGGAAGCCGATGTGGCTGGTCCCGGTGTCGATCATCTGGGCATGGCGCGCCGCCGGGCGGTAGCGGCGGCAATAGGACGGGGCGCAGAGGTAGGACCCGCCCTTGACGACGCGGCGCGGGATCACGGTTTCGGGCTGAGCGGGATCGTAGCTGCCTTCCATCGCCGGGCCGCGGGGATTCTGCGCGGCGCAGCAGGGGGAGTTCGCCGGGTCGGTCGCATGCCCGGCGGCGTACCAGTCGGTCGTCCATTCCCAAACGTTGCCGCAGACCTCGTAGAGCCCGTAGCCGTTCGCCGGGAACGCCTTGACCGGGCAGGTGCCGGCATGGCCGTCCTCGCCGAGGTTCTGCCACGGAAAGGCGCCCTGCCAGGTATTGGCGAGGTGCCGGCCGCGGGGCACGAACGCATCGCCCCAGGCGAATTCCCGGGCTTCGAGCCCGCCGCGCGCGGCGAACTCCCACTCCGCCTCGGTAGGGAGCGCCTTGCCGCACCAGCTGGCATAGGCCTCGGCGTCCTCGAAGGCGACGTGAACGACCGGGTGGTCCTTGCGGCCCTTGATCGTGCTGCCCGGCCCCTCAGGATGCCGCCAGCAGGCGCCCGGCACCCAGCCCCACCACTGGCGGAAGTCCCGCAAGTCGACCGGTCCCGGCGTCATGTGGAAGACGGTGCTGCCGGGCACGAGCTCGTGCGGCGCGGCCTTCGGGTAGAGCAACGGGTCGAGCGGGCGCTCGGCGACGGTGACGTAGTTGGTTTCGGCGACGAAGACGGCGAACTGCCGGTTGGTCACGGTCGTCTCGTCCATCTCGAAAGGCGCGACGCGAACCCGGTGCGCCGGCGCCTCCTCGGGGTAGTGGTGGTCGGACCCCATTGTGAAAGTGCCGCCCGGAATGCGGCGCATGCCGTTTACAGGCTGGCGGACCTGCCGGTTCATTGGGGCCTCCTCTTCTCGCCGCGCCGCAGGATGGGACGCTGCGTGCCGCGAGGCAAGGCGCTGCGCGGATACGTGATTCCGAGCCGGTGTGAACCGGGTGGCGGTTTCAAATTGGCAATCTTCCCCCGGGACGCAAAGATAGCGCGCCAACCGGGGGAGCAAGAGGGAGACTTAGCATGCCCGACGCCAAGACGGCTTTGGTGATCAGCGCCCATGCCGCCGACTTCGTCTGGCGGTGCGGCGGTGCCATCGCACTGCACGCGAGCAAGGGATACGAGGTCACCGTCGTCTGTCTTTCCTTCGGCGAGCGCGGCGAGAGCGCCAAGCTCTGGAAGCAGCCGGGCATGACGCTCGACGCGGTCAAGACCGCGCGGCGCGCGGAGGCCGAGAAGGCCGCCGGAGCCCTGGGCGTCCACGATCTTGTCTGTTTCGACCTTGGGGATTACCCGCTGCACCTCACCCAGGACGACAAGTACCGGCTTGTCGACGTAATCCGCGCGGTGCAGCCGGCCTTCATGCTCAGCCACTCCACCTACGACCCCTACAACACCGACCACATGTACGCGACCCAGGTGGCGCTCGAGTCCCGGATGATCGCCCAGGCCTGGGGCCACAATCCCGGCCAGAAGATGCTCGGGGCACCGCAACTCTATCTCTTCGAGCCGCACCAGACCGAGCAGATGGGATGGAAGCCCGACGTCTTTCTCGACATCACCGAAGTCTGGGACAGCAAGCGGGCAGCGATCGAGTGCATGGAGGGGCAGGAGCACCTCTGGGAGTATTACACCCGCGTTGCCCAGAACCGCGCCAACCACTTCACGCGCAATTCGGGCGGGCAGGGCGGCGGCCGCGCCGCGAAGTACGCGGAAGGATTCCAATCGGTGTTCCCGCGGACGGTGGACGAGCTCTGACGGCGGCGGCCGAAGGCCAGCGGGGGGGCCGCGCTCGCCGCGGCCGGGCGACGGCCATTGCAAGGGAAATCAGGAAGGACCTTGGACACGCCTGCGCTTGCACCTGCGCGCGTTGAGCGTCAGGCTCCTGCCTGAGGCTGGCGAGACCGATCCCTTCAACGGTTGTGCTGCGGGGCGATCTCGGCGAATTCTGACAGTCAGGCTCACGAGCTGACCGGGGAGGGACATCATGAAAGACGGCGACCGCGACATAGATCCGGCTGAATCGCTCGAGTGGCAGGATGCCATCGAGGACGTGATCGAGCGCGACGGCCCGGACCGCGCGCATTTTCTTCTCGACCAGGCGGTGCAGCGGGCACGCGCCGCGGGCGCGACCCTGCCGTTCTCGTCGACGACGCCCTACCAGAACACCATTCCCAGCGACGACCAGGAGCCGTTCCCCGGCGATCTCGAGATGGAGTGGCGGATCCGCACCATCAATCGCTGGAACGCGATGGTGACGGTGGTCCGCCGCAACAAGGTCTCGAGCGAATACGGCGGGCACATCGCCTCTTACGCCTCGTCGGCGGTGATGTACGATATCGGTCTCAACCATTTCTGGCGCTCCCGCTCGGCGAGCCACGGCGGCGACCTGGTGTTCTTCCAGGGCCACGTGATTCCCGGCATCTACGCGCGTTCGTTCATGGAGGGACGCATCTCCGAGGCGCAGATGGAGAACTTCCGCTCCGAGGTGAGCGGCGAGGGCCTGAGCTCGTATCCCCACCCCTGGCTGATGCCGGACTACTGGCAGTTCCCGACGGTCTCGATGGGGCTCGGGCCGCTGATGGCGATCTACCAGGCGCGGTTCATGAAATACATGCACAACCGCGGCCTAATCGACATGGGCGACCGGCAGGTCTGGTGCTTCCTCGGCGACGGGGAGATGGACGAGCCGGAATCGCTCGGCGCGATCAGCCTCGCCGCGCGCGAGAAGCTCGACAACCTCAACTTCGTGGTGAACTGCAACCTGCAGCGGCTCGACGGCCCGGTGCGCGGCAACGGCAAGATCGTCCAGGAGCTCGAGGGCGAGTTCCGCGGCGCCGGCTGGAACGTCATCAAGCTCCTGTGGGGCAAAGGGCTGGGACGAGCTCCTCGAGCGGGACACCAGCGGCCGGCTGCGCCAGCTGATGGACGAGACCGTGGACGGCGATTACCAGACCTTCAAGTCGAAGGACGGCGCCTACATCCGCGAGCATTTCTTCGGCAAGTACCCGGAGACCGCGGCGCTGGTCGAGGACTGGACTGACGACCAGATCTGGGCGCTGCGCCGCGGCGGCCACGATCCGGAGAAGGTCTATACCGCCTTCAGCCGGGCGGTGCAGACCAAGGGCCAGCCGACCTGCCTTCTGGTCAAGACCGTCAAGGGCTACGGGATGGGCTCGGCGGGCGAGGGCCAAAACATCACCCACCAGCAGAAGAAGCTGGCCGAGGAGCAGTTGCGCGCCTTCCGCGACCGCTTCCAGATCCCGGTGAGCGACGCGGATCTCGCGAAAGCGCCGTTCGTGCAGCTCAACAACGCCCAGGCCGCCTATCTGGCGGAGCGGCGCCAGGAGCTCGGCGGCGCGTTTCCCAAGCGCGACTGGCGCGATGCGCCGAAGCTCGACATCCCGGCGCTCTCCAAGCTCGACGCCCAGCTCAAGGGCACCGGGGACCGCGAGATCTCGACGACGATGGCCTTCGTGCGTGTCCTGACCACGCTGCTGCGCGACAAGGCGATCGGCCAGTACGTTGTGCCGATCGTGCCCGACGAGAGCCGGACGTTCGGCATGGAGGGGCTGTTCCGGTCGGTGGGCATCTACAACCCGCTGGGACAGAAATACACGCCCCAGGACGCCGACCAGATGATGTTCTACAAGGAGAGCGAGACCGGCCAGGTGCTGCAGGAGGGCATCAACGAGGCCGGCGCCATGGCCGACTGGATCGCGGCCGGCACCGCCTATTCGGTGCACGGCGTGCCGATGATTCCGTTCTACATCTACTACTCGATGTTCGGCTTCCAGCGGACCGGCGACCTCGCCTGGGCCGCCGGCGACAGCCGGGCGCGCGGCTTCCTGCTCGGCGGCACCGCCGGTCGTACCACGCTGAACGGCGAGGGGCTGCAGCACGAGGACGGGCACAGCCACATCCTGGCCGGCACAATCCCCAACTGCATCAGCTACGACCCGACCTTCAGCTACGAGGTTGCGGTGCTGGTCCACAACGGCCTGAAGCGAATGTTCGCCGATCAGGAGGACGTCTATTTCTATCTGACGCTGATGAACGAGAACTATCAGCACCCCGACATCCCGCCCGGCGTCGAGGACGGCATCGTCAAGGGGCTCTACCGCTTCTCCAAGACCAGCCGGCCGGGCAAGAAGCATGTCAACCTTATGGGCTCGGGCACCATCCTCGTGCAGGCGATCGAGGCGGCGCGGCGGCTGAAGGACGACTTCGGCGTCACCTCCGACATCTGGTCGGCGACGAGCTTCAACGAGCTGGCCCGCGACGGCCAGGACGCGGTCCGGCACAACCGTCTGAACCCCTTCGGCGAGCCGCGCGTCCCCTACGTCACCAAGGTCCTGGAAGGCGCCAAGGGCCCGATCATCGTCGCGACCGACTACGTCAAGAACTACGCCGAGCAGATCCGCGCCTTCGTTCCGAACCCGTTCACGGTGCTCGGCACCGACGGCTTCGGGCGCTCGGACAGCCGGGTCAACCTGCGGCGCTTCTTCGAGGTCGACGCCAACCATATCGCGGCGGCGGCGATGGTCGAGCTGCACCGGGAAGGCGCGATCACCGACCAGAACCTGCGCGACGCGCTGAAGAAGTACGACATAGACGGCGGCAAGCCGAACCCGCGGCTTGTCTGAGCCCGCGCCGGTCAAGGAGGATACGAAATGCCCATGGAAGTGAAGGTTCCCGACATCGGCGACTTCAGCGACGTGCCGGTGATCAACGTGCTCGTCAGCGTCGGCGACACCATCGCGGCGGAGGACCCGCTGATCGAGCTCGAGAGCGACAAGGCGACTCTGGAGGTGCCCTCGCCCGCCGCCGGCAAGATCAGCGAGATCAAGGTCAAGGAGGGCGACAAGGTCTCCGAAGGTGCGCTGATCCTGCTGCTCGAGGCGGGATCCGGCGGCGAAAAGGCCGAGGCGCCCGCCGAGAAGGCGCCGGAAGCGCCGGCGCCGGAGAAGGCGCCGGCACCGGCCGCAGCTCCGGCCGCCTCCGCACCGCCGGCGGCCGTCACCGACTCGGGCTTCGGCAAGGTCCACGCCTCGCCATCGGTGCGCGCCTTCGCCCGCAGTCTCGGGATCGATCTCGCCAAGGTCAACGGCACCGGGCGCAAGGGCCGCATCCTGCGCGAGGACGTCGCCGGCGCCTTCAAGAGCACGGCCGCCCCGGCAGCCTCGGGGACGGCGCCCGCCGCCGGCGGCATGGGCATCCCGCCGATCCCGGTCATCGACTTCTCGAAGTTCGGTCCGATCGAGAACGTCGAGATGAGCCGGATCAAGAAGATCTCCGGCCCCTCCCTGCATCGCGCCTGGCTCAACATCCCTCACGTCACTGTCGACGAGGAGGCGGACATCACCGACCTCGACGCCTACCGCCGCGAGCTCGATGCGCAGGGCAAGCAGGACGGCTATCGCGTCACGCTGCTGTCCTTCGTGATCAAGGCCTGCGTCTCGGCGCTGAAGACCCATTGGGAAGTCAACAGCTCGATCCACCCCGACGGCGACAAGCTGATCCGCAAGAACTACTACAACATCGGCTTCGCCGCGGACACGCCGCAGGGCCTGATGGTGCCGGTGATCAAGGACGCCGACCGCAAGGGCATCATCGAGATATCGAAGGAGCTCGGCTCCCTGAGCGCCGCGGCGCGCGACGGCAAGCTCAAGGGGCCCGACATGCAGGGCGCCTCGTTCACCATCTCCTCGCTGGGCGGGATCGGCGGCACCGGCTTCACGCCGATCGTCAACGCCCCGGAGGTCGCGATCCTCGGCCTTACCCGCGCCAAGATGGCGCCGGTCTGGGACAAGGAGAGCGAGACCTTCGTCCCCCGGCTGATGCAGCCCCTGAGCCTCTCCTTCGACCACCGCGCCATCGACGGCGCCCTCGGCGCGCGGTTCAACGCCACGCTGAAACACCTGCTCGGCGACGTGCGCCGGCTGATGCTCTGAGGGGGCGGTCATGGAAGTGAAGGTTCCCGACATAGGCGATTTCTCCGACGTCCCCGTGATCACCATCCTCGTCTCGGTCGGCGACACGGTGGCCAAGGAAGACCCGCTGATCGAGCTCGAGAGCGACAAGGCGACGATGGAAGTGCCCTCGCCCGCCGCCGGCAAGGTCACCGAGATCCTGGTCAAGGAAGGCGACAAGGTCTCAGAAGGCGCTGCGATCATGGTCCTCGAGGCGGAAGGCGCCGCCGAGGCGCCGAAGGCCGAGGCCCCGCGCTCCGCCGCGCCGAAGCCGGCCCAATCGACGCCCGCTTCGGCGTCCGCGCCGGCACCCGCGGGGGCGGCGAAAAAAGGCGACATCCACGGCGAGGTCGTCGTCCTCGGCTCCGGCCCGGGCGGCTACACTGCCGCGTTCCGTGCCGCCGACCTCGGCAAGAAGGTGGTGCTGATCGAGAAGGACCCCTACCTCGGCGGCGTCTGCCTCAACGTCGGCTGCATCCCGTCCAAGGCGTTGCTCCATGCGGCGAAGGTGATCACCGAGACCGAGGAGATGGGCGCCCACGGCCTGAAGTTCACCAAGCCGAAGATCGACATCGACGCGCTCCGCGGCTGGAAATCCGACGTCGTCGGCAAGCTGACCGGTGGACTCAAGGGGCTCGCCAAGGGCCGCAAGGTCGAGGTGGTGGAGGGCTACGGCCGCTTCACCGGCCCGAACATGATCGAGGTCGACGGCCCCGGCGGCAAGAAGTCGGTGAGCTTCGACCAGTGCATCATCGCCGCCGGATCCGAGCCGGTGAAGCTGCCGTTCATCCCGCACGACGATCCGCGGGTGATGGACTCGACCGGCGCCCTCGAACTCGCCGACATCCCCAAGCGCCTGCTGGTGCTGGGCGGCGGCATCATCGGGCTGGAGATGGCCTGCGTCTACGACGCGCTCGGCTCCAAGGTGACGGTGGTCGAGCTGATGGAGCAGATCATCCCCGGCGCCGACAAGGACATCGTCAAGCCGCTGCACAACCGGATCAAGGACCGCTACGAGGCGATCCTGCTCAAGACCAAGGTGACGGCGGTGGAGGCGCAGAAGGCGGGCCTCAAGGTCACCTTCGAGGACGCCGACGGCAAGACCAGCACCGACACCTTCGACCGGATCCTGGTCTCGGTCGGCCGCCGGCCCAACGGCAAGACCATCGCCGCCGACGCCGCCGGCGTGACCGTGGACGAGCGCGGCTTCATCGCCGTCGACCCGCAGCAGCGCACCAACGTCGGCCACATCTTCGCCATCGGCGACGTCGTCGGCCAGCCGATGCTGGCCCACAAGGCGGTCCACGAGGGCAAGGTCGCGGCGGAGGTCGCCGCGGGCGAGAACCGCGTCTTCGACGCCAAGGTGATCCCCTCGGTCGCCTACACCGATCCGGAGGTCGCCTGGGTCGGGGTGACCGAGATCGAGGCCAAGGCCAAGGGCCTCAAGATCGGCAAGGGCTCGTTCCCCTGGGCCGCCTCGGGGCGCTCGCTGTCCCTCGGCCGCTCGGAAGGCATCACCAAGCTGATCTTCGACGAGGCGGACGACCGGGTGATCGGCGCCGGCATCGTCGGCCCCAACGCCGGGGATCTGATCGCCGAGGTGGCGCTCGCCATCGAGATGGGCGCGGACGCGGTGGACATCGGCCGTACCATCCACCCGCACCCGACGCTCTCGGAGACGGTCAACTTCGCCGCCGAGATGTTCGAGGGCACGATCACCGACCTGATCCCGCCGAAGAGAAAGGCGTAGTCCCCACGCCCGGCCCAAGCGGGCCGGGCGGCCCGATCAGTTCCGGAGAGAAGCCATGGCTGAACCTTGCCATGACATCGCCCATCTCGCTCACGTCGAGATGCTGACCGACCGCTTCGACGAGAGCCTCGACTTCTTCACCCGCGTCTATGGCTTGAAGCTGTCCGGCCGGGACGAGGCCTCGGCCTATCTCCGCGGCTGGGACGAATACGAGTTCCACTCGCTGAAGCTGACGCGGGCCGACACCACCGGGGTCGGTCACGTCGCCTACCGCACCGATTCATCCGCGGCGCTGGACCGCCGGGTCAGGGCCATCGAGGCCTCGGGCTACCGGACCCACGGCTGGGTCGACGGCGATCTCGGCCACGGCCGCGCCTTCCGCTTCGAGGATCCCTTCGGCCACGTCTTCGAAATCTACTACGACACTGTGCGCTATCGCCCCGACGAGGGCGACCGCTCCGCGCTGAAGAACCTCGCCAGCCGCTATCATGGGCAGGGGGTCTCGCCGCGGCGGATCGACCACGTCAACCTGCTCGGCGACGACGTCGCCGCCTTCCGCGCCTTCGGCGAGACCTGCCTCGGCAGCCGCGTCACCGAGCTCATCCAGCTCGACAACGGCCGGCTGGGCGGCGTCTGGTTCAGCGTCAACAACAAGACCTACGACCTCGTCTGCACCGAGGAGCGGGGCAGGGGACACGGCCGGCTGCACCATGTCACCTACGCCACCGACCAGCGCGAGGACATCCTGCGCGCCGCCGACATCTTCCTCGAGAACGGCGTTCACATCGAGACCGGTCCGCACAAGCACGCGATCCAGGGCAGCTTCTTTCTCTACGTCTGGGAGCCGGCCGGCAACCGGGTCGAACTCGCCAACGCCGGCGCCCGGCTTATCCTCGCCCCGGACTGGGAGCCGGTGGTCTGGACCGAGGCCGACCGCAGGAAGGGGCAGGCCTGGGGGCTGAAGACCATCGAGAGCTTCCACACCCATGGCACCCCGCCGGTCAGGGAGAAGGCCTGACCCATGGCGAACGTGGTCGTCCGCAACGTCCCCCGGGCCGAGGCCGCGGTCATCGACGGCCTCGCCGGCCACGGCGTCGCCACCGTCCACGAGGCTCAGGGCCGCCGCGGCTGCCTCGCCGCCTACCTGCGGCCGATCTATGCCGGCGCGCGCATCGCCGGCTCCGCCGTCACCATCTCGGCGCCGCCCGGCGACAACTGGATGCTCCACGTCGCCATCGAGCAGCTTCAGGAAGGCGACATCCTCGTCCTCGCCCCCACCAGCCCCTGCGACGCCGGCTACTTCGGCGACCTCCTCGCCACGTCGGCCATGGCCCGCGGCTGCCGCGGCCTCGTCATCGACGCCGGCGTCCGGGACATCCGCGACCTGACCGCGATGGGCTTTCCGGTCTGGTCGAAGGCCGTCTCCGCCCAGGGGACCGTCAAGGAGACGCTCGGCTCGGTCAATGTGCCGATCGTCTGCGCCGGCGCCGCCATCGAGGCTGGCGACGTCATCGTTGCCGACGACGACGGCGTCGTGGTGGTGAAGTGCCGCGAGGCCGCCGAGGTGCTTGCCGCCGCCGAGAAGCGCACCGCCGCCGAGGTGGCCAAGCGCCGGCGCCTCGCGGCCGGGGAGCTCGGTCTCGACCTCTACGACATGCGCCCGCGGCTCGAGGCCAAGGGTCTGAAATATGTCTGATCCCTTTGGGGACGCCGGCATCCCCTGTCTCTGGATGCGCGGCGGCACCTCAAAGGGTGCCTATTTCCTCAAGGACGACCTCCCCGCCGATCCCGCCGCCCGCGATGCCCTGCTGCTGCGGATCATGGGCTCCCCGGACCCGCGCCAGATCGACGGGATCGGCGGCGCCGATCCGCTGACCTCGAAGGTGGCAGTCCTGTCGGCGTCCGCCCGCCCGGACGCCGACGTCGACTACCTATTTCTTCAGGTCTTCGTCGACCAGGCGCTCGTCTCTGACGCGCAGGCCTGCGGCAACATCCTCGCCGGCGTCGGCCCCGCCGCCATCGAGCGTGGCCTCGTGCCGATCGCCGGCGACGAGACCCCGGTGCGCATCCACATGCTCAACACCGGCGAGGTCGCGACCGCGCGCATCGCCACCCCCGGCGGCCGCGTCAGCTATCGCGGCGGCGCCGCCATCGACGGCGTGCCCGGCACCCACGCCGCCGTGCCGCTGATGTTCCGCAACATCGCCGGCTCGATGACCGGCGCGCTCCTGCCCACCGGCAATGCGGTCGACCGCGTCGAGGGCGTCGACTGCACCCTCATCGACAACGGCATGCCCTGCGTGGTGATGCGCGCCGCCGACCTCGGGATCACCGGGACCGAGACCCGCGAGACGCTCGAGGCCGACGAAGGCCTGAAGGCGCGCCTCGAGGCGATCCGTCTGGCGGCCGGGCCGATGATGAACCTCGGCGACGTGGCCGGGAAATCCGTTCCGAAGATGACGCTGGTCTCGGCCCCGACCGCCGGCGGCACCATCTCGACCCGCTCTTTCATCCCGCACCGCTGCCACGCCGGCATCGGCGTCTTCGCCGCGGTCAGCGTCGCCACCGCCTGCACCCTGCCGGGCTCCCCCGCCGCCGGGCTCGCGCACCTGCCCCCCGACGGCCGCTTCCGCATCGAGCATCCGACCGGCGCCGCCGAGGTGCTGATCGAGCAGGACGCCAGCCGGTGCCGTCACCGGCGCCGGCACCCTGCGCACCGCCCGCAAGCTCTTCGACGGCCGAGTGTTCCCGGCACCCGCGTTAACAGGTATTTCAGAAGGATGAACGCAACCGCGAATTGTCGCTTCTTATCAATGACTTGATCGTTTGCGCACGCGTGCGCAGCCGTGCGTTTTCCTGCGGTGCGGTGCTGACAACCCCCGGTCCTGCCTCTAGAACCGGAG
This sequence comes from uncultured Alphaproteobacteria bacterium, assembly GCA_963798385.1. Taxonomy (GTDB): domain Bacteria; phylum Pseudomonadota; class Alphaproteobacteria; order Rhodobacterales; family Rhodobacteraceae; genus Amaricoccus. The sequence continues at coordinate 199,847 of CAWCTE010000002.1, forward strand.
GACGAAGGCGGTGAGGGGAGCCCCGGCATGCAGACCAAGAAGATCATAAATCGCGGGGAGAGCGCGGTCGACGAGATGCTCGACGGCATCCTCGCGGCGCACCCGGAGCACCTCCTCCGGCACCCGGAGCACCCGCGGGCGATCGTGGCGAAGCACGGGCCGCGGCCGGGCAAGGTGGGGCTCGTCATCGGCGGCGGATCCGGGCACGAGCCGACCTTCGTCGGCTTCGTCGGCCGCGGCCTCGCGGACGGCGCGGCGATCGGCAACGTCTTCGCGTCGCCGCCGCCCGATCCGATCCTGGCCTGCACCCAGGCGGCGAGCGGTGGGGCCGGGGTGCTCTACATGTACGGCAACTATGCCGGCGACGTGATGAACTTCGACATGGCCGCCGAGATGGCGGCGATGGAGGACATCGAGGTCCGCACCGTGCTCACCACCGACGACATCGCCTCGGCGCCACGGGACCGGCGCGACCGGCGGCGCGGTGTGGCAGGCAACTTCTTCGCCTTCAAGGCCGCCGGTGCCGCCGCCGACCGGGGCCTCGACCTCAGCGAGGTGGAGCGGGTGGCGATCCGGGCGAACGCGCGGACCTTCACCATGGGCGTGGCGCTGTCGCCCTGCTCGCTGCCGCAGACCCGCCGGCCGAACTTCGAGATCGGCGACGACGAGATGGAGATCGGCATGGGCATCCACGGCGAGCCGGGGGTGGCGCGCGGGCCGCTCCGGCCGGCCGACGCCATCGTCGACGAAATGATGGACCGGATCCTCGACGAGATGGCGGCGGCGCGCGGCGACCGGGTGGCGCTGCTGGTCAACGGGCTCGGGTCGACGCCGCTGATGGAGCTCTACATCATGAATCGCCGGGTCCGGCAGCGTCTCGACGCGGCGGGGATCGGGGTGCACGCGACCTGGGTCGGGAACTGGTGTACCTCGCTCGAGATGGCGGGGGCATCGGTGACCTGCCTGCATCTCGACGACGAGCTGACGGCGATGCTCGACCATCCCTGCGACTGCGCGATGTTCCGGGTGGTGTGACCATGGACGGGGACGACATCCGGGCGATGGTGGCGGCGATCGCCGAGACCATGGAGGCGAACCGGGACGAGCTTTGCCGCCTCGACGGAGTGATCGGCGATGCCGACCACGGCATCGCGATGGCGCTTGGGTTCGGCGCGGCGCGGGACGCGGCGGCGGCGCTGGAGCCCGGGGCGGAGCCGACGGCGGTGCTGAACGCTGCGGCCAAGGCGTTCCTGAACGCGGTCGGGGCGTCGAGCGGGCCGCTCTACGCGACGGCGCTGATGCGGGCGGGCGCGGCGGTGAAGGGCAAGGCGGCGCTCGGGGACGCGGACGCGGTGGCGATGGTCGCGGCGATGGCGACGGGGATCCGGGACCGGGGCAAGGCGGAGGTGGGGCAGAAGACCATGCTCGACGCCTGGGAGCCGGCGGCAGCGGCGGCGGTGGCCGCGCAAGAGGAGGGGCTGGACCTGGCCGGCTGCCTCGACGCGGCGGTCGCGGCGGCGCGGCACGGGGCGGAAGCGACGAAGGACATGGTGGCCGGCAAGGGGCGGGCGGAACGGCTGGGGGAGCGGGCCCGCGGCCACATGGACCCTGGCGCGGCCTCGGCGGTCCTGGTCATCGAGGCGATTCGGCGAGGCCTCGCGGGCTGAAAATCGCCGCGCACACGCCCGTCTGCACACTGTGTGCAGAGGGGTTATCTGTTTGTTTTTACTGTACTTCAGGTTCGATTTTAACTTTCGGTCAACACCTGTCCCTGCGGCGAAATCGCCGTCAGGTCCGGAAGACGTCCTGGGGAATCTTCGCGGCCTCGAAGATGTGGTCGCGGCTCGCCTCGAGATCGGCCCGCAGCCGGGCGAGGTCGTGGCCTAGGAGGTCGCCGCGCCATTTCTTCACCTGTCCGGCAACCAGCACGGTGTCGACGTTGCTGCGGCCCATCAGCGTCACCACGGCGCCCGGCACGTGGTTGAGCGGGGCGACGTTGAGGGCGGTGGCGTCGAGCAGGATGACGTCGGCTTCCTTGCCCGGCGTCAGCGAGCCGACCTTGCGGTCGAGTTGCAGTCCGCGCGCGCCGCCAATGGTCGCGGCGCGGAGCGCATCGACGGGTTGGAGCAGCCGGGGATAGGCCTCGCCGGCGAGAGCCTTCTCGTTGGCGAACATCCGCTGCAGGGTCAAAAGACTGCGCATCTGGGTGAAGGGGTCGGCGGTCATCGTGCATTCGACGTCGGTAGAGAGCGAGATCTCCATGCCGAGGTCGAGCGCCTTCTGGATCGGCGGCGTGCCGTGGCGCATGTGCATCTCGATCGGCACCGACAACGAGACATGCGCCCCGGCGTCGGCCGCCGCCGCCCAGGCCTCGTCCGACATGCCGGTCATGTGGATGAAGATGTTGTCGGCGCCGAACTGGCCGGACTTCGCCAACTCGTCGAAGGTCGGCCGCATGCCGAAGGTGCCGACCACGTGCAGCGCGATCGGCAGCCCGAGGTCCCGGCCGATCGCCCAGGCCTGCTCCCAGCCGGGAATGTAGATCTCGCCGCCCATGACCATGCTGAGCAGCTGGTCGTCGGAACCGAAGTACCGTTCGCGCAGCCGCCTGGCGTCCTGCGGATACTTCGCCGCCTCGCCCCAGCCCTCGAAATAGCCGAAGACCGCCCGGCGGCCGGCGTCGCGAAGGCCCTCGACGGCGGCGTCGGAATGCTCCGGCGAGTGGTGGATCTGGCTGACGTCCATCACCGTCGTCACCCCGGCGTCGAGCTGCGACAGGCCTCCGAAAAGCTCGCTGATATAGACGTCCCGCGGGCGGTAGACCATCGAGCAGGTCTGCAGCATGGTCTCGTAGTAGTTGAGCGCGGTTTCGGGCCGGCCGTCGTTGATCAGCACGGCATCGGCCAGGACGCCGCGCAGCGCTGTCTCGAACTGGTGGTGGTGGGTGTCGACGAAACCCGGCATGACCACCTTGCCGGCGGCGTCGATCACTGCGGCGTCCCCGGCATCGATCGACGGCGCGACGGCGACGATCTTCGCGCCGTCGATCAGGACGTCCCCGACCGGGAAGTTGCCGACGGCAACGTCCATCGACATCACCGCGCCGCCGCGGATCAGCAGTTTCCGGCCGAGTTGGCCCAGCCCTTCGGGCAGGGTTTCCGACGCGGCCTGCGGCGACCGGGCGCCGCCCGCACCGGCCGCGCCACCGGCCGCTGCGGCCGTGGTAGCGGCTCCGGCCGTCGGGCCCGAGGCCCGCGTCGCTTCGCAGAGTTCACACATCGGTCTTCCTCCCCTGTTCCCTCAAACCCATCCGGTCAGATGCTGGCGACGATCGACCCGAGGACTGGATAGCGGGCGACGGTCAGTGCGATCCGCGCCGCCGCGGCCTGCAGCTCGGCCAGGCGGTCCGTGACCAGGTCCTCCGGCGTCACCATCCCGGAATAGCCGGACGAATTCAGCGCCGCGATGGTGGCCCCGTCCGGGCCGCGGATCGGGACCGCCAGCGCGGTGATGCCGTAGTCGAGCTGGTCGACGGTGGTGGAATAGTCCCGGGCGCGCACCGCGGCGATCTCGGCGTGCAGCGCCGCCTTGTCGGTCAGCGTTCGGGTGGTCAGCGGCGCCATCTCGGTCTCGCTGAGGTAGGCCTCGAGGCGCTGGTCGCTCAGTCCGGCGAGCAGGACCCGGCCGAGCGAGGTGGCATGGGCCGGGTAGCGCGCGCCGACGACGGCGGTCGCCCGGCGGGCGCGCTGCACTGAGTAGTGCGCGACGTAGATGACGTCGGCCCGGTCCAGCGTCCCGATCGAGGAGGCGTCGCCGAACTGCTCGACCAGGCGCTGCAGCTCGGGCTGCAGCAGCTCGCCGATCCGCGCCGAGAAATAGAACGCCGAGCCGAGGCCGAGCACCCTGGGGCGGAGGAAGAACCGCTTGTTGGCCTGGCCGACATAGCCCAGCGTCATCAGGGTGATCAGGCTGCGCCGGGCGGCGGCCGGCGTGAGCGAGACCCGCCGGGCGATCTCGCTCAGCGTCATCTCGCCGTGGCCGGCGTCGAAGCACTCGAGGATCGAGAGTCCCTTGGCCAGCGCCTCGACGAAATCTGCGGGACGGGCCTCCATCACCGTGGCCGCGGCCTCAGCCTTCCGGCGCCAGGACGAAGTCGAAGCGGCAGACCGCATCGGGCGCCTTGACGGTGGCGAGGCCGAGCTCGGCGGCCTTGCGCACCGGCTCCACCTTGGCGATCAGCGACTTGCGCACCCCGAAGACCGCGTCGTTGTCGATGTACTCGGTGTTCTCGAAGAACACCTCGGTGGTGATCGGGCGCATCCCCGCGGCGCGGATGATGTAGTGCAGGTGCGCCGCCCGCCAGGCGTGCCGGTCGCCGGCGCGCAGCAGCCGGCCGACCGGACCGTCGTAGGGGACGGTGTAGGGCTTGGGCAGGACCGTCGTGTACCAGTAGCGTCCCAGGTCGTCCGCGGTGAAGATCCCGCGCAGGTCGAACTTGTCCTGGCCCTGCGCCTGCTCCTGGATCGGGTAGGTGCCGGTGGCGTCCGCCTGCCAGGTGTCGATCACCGCACCGGGCAGCGGCTTGTGCAAGATGTCGGTGACGGTGCCGTGGACAAGGACGGTGACGCCTTCGCGCCCGTCCGACAGGTCGTCGCCGAGGGCCTTCCTCGGGGCGTTCTCGAGGTAGAACGGCCCGAGGTTGGAACCCTCGGTGGCGCCGCCCCTGGTGTTGATCATGTCGACCAGCGCCGAAAATCCGAGCACGTCCGACAGCAGGATGAACTCGTGGCGCTCGGGGGTCGAGATTTGGCCGCAGTCGTAGAGGAAGTTGAGGATGCCGATCCATTCCGCGTGGGTGAGCCCGACCTCGCGGGTGTAGTCGTGCAGGTGCTCGATGAAGGTCTCGAGGAGGAACTTGAATCGGCTTCCTTCCTCGGTGCGGAAGCTCTCCTTCACCGCGCCGGTGACGCTGAACTGGTTGATGTCGGGCATGTCGCTTTCCTCCCCCGTTGGCCGCGAGCGCCGAGGTCTTGACCGCGAGCCTAGGTCGGGCAATAGTTTTCGACAAGAGCATTTTATTTCGACATGCGAAAAGAGGGCGGCGATGCGAATTGGCAAGCAGGACAATGCGCTGACGGCGATCGCCACCTCGGACGCGGAGAGCATCACGGTGCGCGGCCACGACCTGGTCGAGGAGCTGATCGGCGGGATCGACTTCACCGACTACTTCTGGCTGCTGGTCGTCGGCGTGCGGCCGACCGGGACGCAGGTGGCGATGATGAACGCCTGCCTCGTCGCCATTGCCGAGCATGGCCTGGTCCCAAGCGTCCAGGCGGCGCGGATGACGCTGGCCGCCGGTCCGGATGCCTGGCAAGGGGCGATGGCGGCGGGGCTTCTCGGCATGGGGTCGGTGGTCGCGGGATCTTCCGAGGCGGCGGGGCGCTATCTCCACGAGGTACTGACGGCGAGCCGGGACGGCGGCGTGCCGATCGAGGCGGCAGCGGAGGCGAGCCTGGGGCGGCTCAAGGCCGCTCGGATGAAGGTGCCGGGCCTCGGCCACCCGCAGCATTCCGCCGGCGACCCGCGGGCCGACCGGCTGCTGGAGATCGCCGACCGGCTGGGGGCGGCCGGCGACTACGTGCGGACGCTGCGGGTTCTGGGCGAGCTGGCGCCGGGGATCATGGAGCGGCCGCTGCCGATCAACGTCTCCGGGGCGATCCCCGCGGTCATTCTCGACGCCGGCTGGCCGCTCGAGGCGATCAAGGCGGTGCCGCTGCTCGCCCGGACGGCGGGGCTCGCGGCGCACCTCTACGAGGAGTCGCAGCGGCCGATCGGGTTCATCATGTCGAACCATGCGGACCAGGCCATCGCCTATGACGGGCCGGCGCGGGGCGGGGTGACGGGGTGAAGATCCTCAAGGACCTGCGCGTTGTTGAGCTCGGCACCTACATCACCGGGCCGGCGGCGGGGATGCATCTCGCGGATCTCGGTGCGGACGTGGTCAAGGTGGAGCGGCCGGGGCAGGGCGATCCGTTCCGGGCGTTCAAGGGTGGGCTCTATTCGCCGCATTTCCAGACCTACAACCGCAACAAGCGCTCGATCGCGCTCGACACCTCCGATCCGGAAGGCCGGGCCGTGTTCCACGCGCTGATCGGGACCGCCGACGTCTTCATCCAGAACTTCCGCCCCGGGGTCGCGGACAAGCTCGGCGCCGGCGCCGCGACGCTGCAGGGGCTGAACCCGCGGCTGGTCTATTGCGCGATCTCGGGCTTCGGCGCCTCGGGACCGGCGCGGGACCGACCGGCCTACGACACCGTGGCGCAAGCGGCGAGCGGGTTCTTGCGGCTGATGACGCCGCCGACCGACCCGCGGGTCATCGGCCCGGCGCTGGCCGACGCGATCACCGGGCAATACGCGGCGCTGGCGATCCTGGCTGCGATCGTCGAGCGCGGCACGACCGGCAGAGGCCGGGTCATCGACATCTCGATGCTCGAGGCGATGACCCACTTCAACCTCGACAGCTTCACCCACTACTTCAGCGAGGGCGAGGTGATGGGGCCGCTCTCGCGCCCGGTGGTGTCGCAGTCCTACACGTTCGAGTGCAGCGACGGGAAATGGATCGCGCTTCACCTGTCCTCGCCCGCGAAGTTCTGGGAGGGCCTGCTCCGGGCGACGGGGCAGACCGAGCTCGCCACCGACCCGCGCTTCGCCGGGCGGCTGGACCGGATCGCGCACCAGGACGACCTGATCGCGGTAATGACGCCGGTGTTCCGGACCCGGACCCGGCAGGACTGGTGCGACCGGCTGCTTGCCGGCGGCGTGCCGCACTCGCCGGCCTACGACAGCGACGAGGCGCTGGAGGACCCGCAGGCACGCCACCTCGAGCTCAAGGTGAGCGCGCCGCATCCGGACGGGGGCGACTTCACCACCATCCGGCCGCCCTACAACTTCGACGGCGCCCGCGACCTCGACGTGATCGCACCGCCTCTGCTCGACCAGCACGGCGCGGAAATCCGGGCGGAACTGGCCCGGCTCAGGACTTCCGGATCGCGTTTTCCATGAACGCGTCGGAGCTCGGGAACCCGCCGCCGCCGCGCGAGCCGGCAAACTCCGCCTCACGCTGCAACCAGCCCGCGAGCTCCTGGAAAAGCTCCAGCGCCCGCTCCAGACTGTCGGGATCGCCGAAGCGATTGACCTCTTCCCTGGGGTCCCGCGCGAGATCGAAGAACTCATACTCGACGTCGCCGCCGGAGCTGTAGGCGATCAGCTTCTCGTTCCGCCCCCGCACCGAGGTCGCCAGCATCGGCGGCGACCAGTAGGCGTTTTCACTGTTGATGCCGGAGTTCCGGTAGGCAGTGACGGCCACCCGCCTCTTCGCGGGACCCCGGGCGAGATCCACCAGGTTCTCACCGGTGTCGAACGGACCGTCTCGGGCTGGGTCGAGGCCGGCCGCGGCGCAGCAGGTGCGGGCGACGTCGTGGGCCTGGGTGAGGGCGGTGGCGCAGTGGCCGGCCGGCACATGGCCGGGCCAGCGGACGATGAGCGGCACGTTGATCGCCGGTTCGTAGAGGGCGACGCCCTTCACCATCAAGCCGTGGTCGCCGAGGGAATCGCCGTGGTCCGACAGGAAGATCACCAGCGTGTCGTCGGCGATGCCGGCCTCGTCGAGCGCCGCGAGCACCCGACCGATCTCCTGGTCGGCGAAGGCGATGGAGGCGCCGTAGCCGAAGCGCATGTCCCGAAGTGCCTCCGGGTCGAAACCAGCGCCGAGATAGGAGCCGTCGCGCTCGCGCCGGGCGCAGGCGGGCAGGTCTTGCCTCTTTATGGGGCCCGGTATCCGGCGGCGGTCGACCCGCTCGGCCATCGGAAGGGGATAGTCCTCGTAGGGATTGTGCGGATCGAAGAGGCTCATCACGCAGAGGAAAGGCTCGTTCCGCCGGGCGCGCTCGTTGATGTAGTCGATTGTCCGCTCCGCCGCCCAACGGGTGAAGTGGACCGCCTCCGGATGGTGCTTCACCTGGCGCTGGCGGGTGCGGAGGTCCGCGAGGAAGGCCGGGTCGCGGTCGCGCAGCCAGGACACGTAGCCGTTGAAGCGCGAGTCCATCGAGACGCAGCTCTCGAGGCACCATTCGTAGACCTCGAAGCCGTCCTTCGGGTGCCGCTCGGCCTCCTCGACCGCGCGCCCGCTGACGTGCAGCTTGCCGAAGAGCGCCGTGCGGTAGCCGGCTTCGGTCCGCAGCCGCTCGGGGAACAGCGTCTCCCCGTCCGGCAACCGGTCGTGGAGGCGGTATACCCCATGCCCGGGCAGCTCCTTGCCGGTGAAGATGCTGGCCCGCGACGGCGTGCAGATGGAATTGTTGACGGTGCAGGTCTCGAACCGCGTGCCGCCGGCCGCGAGCGCATCGAGGTTCGGGGTCTGAAGCCAATCGGCGCCGTAGCAGCCGAGGCTGTCGGACCGCTGCTGGTCGGTCATGATCAGGAGGATGTTCGGCGGCCGGGTCATGGTCACCCGAGGTTTGCCATGCGCGGCACCCAGAGCACGAGTTCCGGCACGTAGGTGATGAGCATGAGCAGCGCGACCAGCACCAGAACGAACGGCCAGATCTCGCGGATCATCGCCCCGAGCGGCACGCCGTTCAACGCCTTGATGATGAAGAGCAGCACCCCGTAGGGCGGCGTGATCAGGCCGATCATCATGTTGAAGACCAGCACCACGCCGAAATGCACGAGGTCGATCCCGAGGGCGGCGGCGGTGGGGATGAACAACGGCGTGATCACCAGCATGATGGTCGAGACCTCGAGGAAGGCGCCGAGGACGAGGTAGAGGACGTTGATCACCAGCAGGAACTGCGCCGCCGACAGGTCGAGCGAGCCGAAGAGCTGGAAGATCTCCTGCGGCAGCTGCTCGACGGTGACCACGTAGTTGAAGATGAACGCCCCGCCGAGGATGATGGTGACCACCGCCGTCGTCCGCGCGGTCGAGGCGACGACCTCGAAGAACGCCCGCAGCCCCAGTGTCCGATAGCCGAAGACGGCGAGGAGCAGCGCGTAGAGCGCCGAGACCGCCGCGGCCTCGGTCGGGGTGAAGGCGCCGGAGTAGATGCCGCCGAGGAGCAGCGCCGGCATGAAGAGCGGCGGCAGCGCCCGGACGACGATCCGCGGATAGGCCCGGAGCGGGATGGCGGCCTCCACGGGGAACCCCCGCAGCTTCGCCTGGATCACCACCAGAACCCCGAGCGCGAGGCAGATGAGCAGGGCGGGGATCATGCCGCCGAGAAACAGCGCGCCCACCGACGTCGAGGAGATGAGGGCGTAGAACACCATCGGGATCGACGGCGGGAAGATCGGCCCGACTACGGCCGAGGCCGCGGTCACCGCTCCGGCGAAGCCGGCGGGATAGCGGTCCTTCTCGGTCATCATGTTGACGAGGATCTTGCCGACCCCGGCGACGTCGGAGACGGCACTGCCGCTCATGCCCGAGAAGATCAGGCTGGTGAAGATGTTGACCTGCGCCAGGCCGCCCGGCAGGCGCCCGACCATCGCCAGCGCGAAGTCGAGCAGGCGGTCGGTGATCTTGCCGGCGTTCATGATATTGGCGGCGAAGATGAAGAGCGGCACGGCGAGCGCCACGAAGTTGTCGAAGATGCCGTTCAGCACGTGCTCGGACGCGAGGCCGATGTCCCGCCCGGCCAAGCAGCAGGTAGAAGACGCTGGAGACGATCATCGACAGGCCGATGGGCAGGCCGGCCACGGTGGTGGCGACCATGATTACCAGCATGATGGCGAAGGCGTGTTCGGCGAGCACGGGTTCCTGGCCTACCGGCGCTCAGATGTGGTCATGCCAGCGCCGCCCGAGGAGCCCGCGGAGTCGCCAGGCGCTCTGCGTGGTAAAGGCGACGAGGAAGGCCATGAACACGCCGAAGACCCAGACCTTGGGGATGCGCAGCACCGAGGTCTTCTTGCGGGTTAGGAATTCCAGGTAGTCCCAGGTCGGCGCCATCAGGAGGAGAAAGGCGATCACCAGCACCGTTAGCGAGCCGATGGCAAGCACCCTGCGGATCCGCGGCGAGACCGCGTCGTAGACGATATCGAACGAGACGTGGTCGCGCTCGCGCACCATGAAGGCCGCCGCCCAGAACACCGCCCACATGTAGGCGATCATGGTGTATTCCTCAGACCAGGCCACCGGGCTGTTCAGGACGTAGCGGTAGAAGACCTGGATGATGAGGCCGGTAAAGGTCGCGAGAAAGAAGAGGACGCCGATCGTGTCGGCGCCCCTCCGGAGCCAGGTGAGAAGCGTCGGTGACACGGGCGGCCCCCGCTCCGGCTCAGTCGGCCATCGCGTTGATCTCTTCGACCCAACCCTCGGGCCAGTCCTTGGCGCGGTCGGAGTTGAGGTAGTAGTCTTGGACGTGCTTGCGGAACGCGTCGACGTCGGGCGTGGTGACCTTGAGGCCCTTTTCCTCGAGGAAGCCCACCAGGCGCTCCTCGTTGGCGGTGCGCTCGGCGTTGTTCCAGTCGCAGGCCTTGGTCGCGGCCGCCTGCATGGCGTCCTGCTCCTCGGCGCTCATCTTCTCCCAGGTCTGGTTATTGACCGTGAGGTTGATGAAGTCGACGAGATGGCTGGTCATCACGATCTGCTGGGTCACCTCGTAGAACTTCGCGGCCTCGACCGTCGGCAGGGGATTGTCCTGCGCGTCGATGGTGCCGGTCTGCAGCGCCAGGTAGACGTCGGAGAAGGGCAGGGGCGTCGGATTGGCGCCGAGCGCCGTCCCGAGGAAGAGCCAGGCGTCCGAGCTCGGCATCCGCAGCTTGATGCCCGCGAGGTCGTCGGGGGTCTGAACGTCCTTCGCCTCGCGCAGGTTCAGCTGCCTGGTCCCGAGATAGCAGGTGTCGAGGATATGCAGGCCGAGGTCCTCGGAGACCTTGTCCTTCACCTGCTTGCCGATGTCGCTGGCCATCACCTTGCGGGCGTGCTCCGGGCTTTGGAACAGGTAGCCGGCGGTGAAGATCCCGAACTCGGGAATGTTGTCGGCGATGAGCTGGAAGGAGACGTAGGCCATCTCGGCGTTGCCGCGCTGGAGCGCGTCCATGTCGCCGGACTGACCGAACAGTGTGCCGGAATCGTAGATCTGGATGTCGAAGTGATCAGGCATCGACTCGTTGAGCGCGTCCTTGAACACCTGCAGCGCCTTGGTGTGGATGTCCGTCGGGACGCTGACGGTGGTGATCTTCACCTCGATGGGCTCGGCCGCCGCCCAGCCCGCGGAAAGCATGGTTCCCGCCAGCGCGGCAAACGCCGCGTTCCGGTAATGTCGCATGTGAATGGTCCTCCCCTGCGCGACGGCGTCGGGCTGGTCATGCCCGGCCGCTCTCGCCCGCAAGTCTGCCGCAATCGACTGCTGATGTAAACAGTGATGGCATCACTGATTGGATCAGTTTATGGTTCCGAACGTGGCCAAGGCAGCAAGGTGGCAATGCCCGAAAGCGACATCCCGCCGGCGTTTCTCCAGGACCGGACCGCGCAGGTCTCGGTCAAGCAGGCGGCCTATGAGGGGTTCCAGCAGGCCCTGCTCTCCGGCCGCCTGCGGCCGGGACAGCTCGTCTCCCAGCGGGAGATGACCGGCATGCTCGGCGTCTCGGTCGGCGCGCTTCGCGAACTCCTGCCCCGCCTCGAGGGCGAGGGCCTGCTGACGGTGATGCCCCAGCGCGGCATCCAGATCACCGCGATCAATCTCTCGATGATCCGCGACGCGTTCCAGCTCCGCGCTGCCTACGAGCGCGAGGCGGTGATCGGCGCGGTCCGCCGCATGCCCGACGAGATCCTGACCGGACAGCGGCGGCTCCACCTCGAGATCATGGAGCGGCTGGCCGAGCGACGCATCCGCAGCGGTCCTCTCCGAAGGGCAGAGCCTCGATTCCGGCTTTCACAAGCTGCTCGTCGAGCACACGCAGAACGAGTTGCTGATCCAGGCCTACAACGTGAACGCCATCCGGATCCGCCTCATCAACCTCGACCGCATCCTGCTCACCTCTGACATCCTGCCCTCCGCCTTTCGCGACCACCTCGCCGTCATCGACGCCATCCTCGCCCGCGATCTCGGCCGGTCGATCGAAGCCATGGACACCCACGTCCGCAACGCCCGCCAGCGCGCGGTCGAATTCTGAATCCATGGCCGCGTTCCCTCAGGACCTCACCTGCGACCTCCTCGGCGAGCCGCGGGGGCTCAACACCGACGTCCCGCGCTTCAGCTGGAGCCTCGGCGGCGCACGCAAGGGCTGCCGCCAAAGCGCCTACCGGATTCGCGTCGGCTCGGACGCCGCGCTCTGGGACAGCGGCAGGATCCCCTCCGGTGGCACCCGCCTCATCCCCTATGCCGGTGCCCCTTTGCCCCGCGCCGACCTTGTGCCGTGGTCCGTCGAGATCTGGGACGAGCGCGGCGAGGCCTCGTCCGCCACCGCCCGCTTCTTCACCGGCCTGCCCGCACCCGAGGACTGGACCGCCGCCTGGATCGCCCGCTACTTCGTCCTGCCGACCGGCCGCGAGGTCCCCGCCGACAGCCCCTACGACAACCCCTGGCAGGCCCGCCCGGCCGACTACCTCCGCCTCGAGTTCGACATCGACCGCCCCGTCCGCCGGGCCCTCCTCCACGCCAGCGCCCTCGGCCTCTACATCGCCCACCTGAACGGTGCCCCGGTCGGCGACGACGTCTTCGCCCCGGGTTGGACCGACTACCACCAGCGCGTCCCCTACCAGGTCCACGACGTCACCGACCGGCTGGCCCGCGGCGGCAACGCCCTCGGCGCCATCCTCGGCGAGGGCTGGTACTGCGGCCGCATCGGTGCCAACCGCCGCCGGGCCGGGATGCACTACGGCGGCCGCCCGGCGCTGATCTGCCAGCTCGAGATCGCCTTCGAGGACGGCACCACCCGCCGCATCATCAGCGACGCCGCCTGGAAGACCCGCCCGGGCCCGATCGTCTACAGCGACTTCCTGGTCGGCGAGCACTACGACGCCCGCCTCGAGATGCCCGGCTGGGACCGCCCCGGCTTCGACGATGCCGACTGGCAGCCGGTCGAGGCCTTCGTCCCCGAGCCCCGCCCGCCGCGCCTCGACGCCGAGCGCTGCCCGCCGGCGCGGGAGACCGTCACCTTCCCGGCGCAACTCGTCTCTACCGACGCGCGGCGGCCGCCGGATCTACGACATCGGCCAGAACATCGCCGGCTACGTCCGCCTCGACGTCGCCGGCGACCTCCCCGCCGGCGCCAGCTTCCGCCTTCGCCACGCCGAACGCCTCGACACCGACGGATCCCTCTACGTCGCCAACCTCCGCGCCGCCGTCGCCACCGACGTCTTCGTCGCGCGCGGCGGCCGGCCCGAGAGCTTCAAGCCGCACTTCACCTTCCACGGCTTCCAGTACGTCGAGCTCACCCTGCCGCCCGAGATCGCGCCGGAGCGCGTCACCCTGACCGCCATCGCCGTCCACAGCGACCTGCCGATCACCGGCACCTTCGCCTGCGGCCACCCGATGCTCGACCGGCTCGCCTCCAACCTCGCCTGGAGCCAGCGCGGCAACTTCCTCTCGGTGCCGACCGACTGCCCGCAGCGCGACGAGCGCCTCGGCTGGACCGCCGACGCCCAGGTGTTTTGGCGCACCGCCGGCTACAACATGGACGTCTCCGCCTTCTTCGCGAAGTGGATGGAGGACATCGCCGACGCCCAGCTCCCCGACGGCGCCTTCACCGACATCGCGCCGTCGAAGCCGCTCAACCCCTACCGCCAGCACGCCCAGCCCGGCGCCCCCGGCTGGGGCGACGGCGCCATCATCATGGCCTGGGAGCACTATCTGCGCTACGGTGACCGGGATCTCCCCGAACGGCACTACCCCCGCTTCGTCGCCTGGATGGAGCACATCGCCCGCGCCAACCCCGACCGCCTACGCCGGGCCGCCGTCTACAACAACTACGGCGACTGGCTGAGCGTCGGCCCGGAATCCGACCGCACCGTCGTCGCCACCGCCTACTGGATCCGCATCGCCGACCTGATGGCGCGCCTCGCCGACGTCCTAAGCCGCCGCACCGATGCCGACCGCTACACCGCGCTCGCCGCCCGCCTCCGCGCCGCCTTCCACGCCGCCTTCGTCGCCGGGGACGGCACCATCCGCGGCGACACCCAGACCGCCTATCTCCTCGCGCTGGACTTCGACATCCTGCCACCGGAGCTGCGCCCGTCCGCCGCCGCCCACCTCCGCCGCCGCATCGCCGACGCCGGCGGGCACCTGCAGACCGGCTTCCTCGGCGTCCGCCACCTCTGCCCGGTGCTCGCCGACATCGGCGACGCCGATGGCGCCTACGACCTCCTCCTCGCCGAGACCTATCCGTCCTGGGGCTTCTCCATCCGCCACGGCGCCACCACCATCTGGGAGCGCTGGGACGGCTGGACCCCGGAGCGCGGCTTCCAGAGCCCGAACATGAACTCCTTCAACCACTACGCCTACGGCTCGGTCGGCGAGTTCCTCTACGCCCGCGTCGCCGGCATCGACTGGGACGAGGACGCGCCGGGCTTCCGCGCCATCCGCTTCCGCCCGCTCTTCGACGCCCGCATCGGCTGGTGTCGCGCCAGCTACCGCAGCCCCACCGGCCTCGTCGAGAGCGCCTGGACCATCGACGGCCGCGACGTCCGCTGGACGATCACCGTCCCCGCCAACTGCACCGGCCGCGTCGCGCTGCCCGCCAACGCCTGCGCCGTCACGCTCGACGGACAGCCGCCGCCCGAGCCCCGGGACTTTGCCGTCGACTCGGGCACCACCGAGATCTCCGTGCGGCTCGACGCAACCGAAGACACCCCAGGGAAAACACCCGCATGACCACGCCGACCCCGCCGATGCTGCACATGATCGGCAACGCCCACCTCGACCCGGTCTGGCTCTGGCGCTGGCAGGAGGGGGTGGCCGAGGCGATCGGCACCTGCTGGGCGGCGATCGACCGGCTGGAGGAGAGCGCGGCCTTCGTCTTCACCAAGGGCGAGGCGCAGGTCTACGCCTGGATCGAGGAGCTCGACCCGGCGCTCTTCGAGCGCATCCGCCACTTCGTCGCCGAGGGCCGCTGGATCGTGGTGAACGGCTGGTGGATCCAGCCCGACTGCAACATCCCCTCGGGCGAGTCGGTGATCCGCCAGGCCCTCTACGGCAAGCGCTGGTTCCGCTCCCGGTTCGGGGTCGAGGTCGACGTCGGCTACAACGTCGACAGCTTCGGCCACCCCGGCACCTTCCCGATGCTGCTCCGCCACACCGGCTCGTCGAAATACGTCTTCAGCAGGCCCGCTGCGGACGAGAAGACACCTCCCCGCCGAGCTCTTCACCTGGGCCTCCCCAGATGGCTCCGAGGTCACCGCCTTCCGCATCCAGGGCGCCTACAACACCTCGAAGCGTAACATGCAGATCGCGGAAAAGATCCCGCTCCACCACGAGCTCGGCGCCCGCGCCGGGCACGCCTTCATGCTGTTCTTCGGGGTCGGCAACCACGGCGGGGCGCCGACCAAGGCGGAGATCCGCGAGATCGACGCCCGCATCGCCGCGGGCGAGCCGCTGAAGTACTCCGATCCCAACGTCTACTTCGCCGAGGCGGCGACCGGGCCGCTCCCCCGCGTCGAGGACGAGCTCCAGTTCCACGCCGTCGGCTGCTACGCCGTCGCCTCGGACCTGAAGCGCCTCAACCGCCGCGCCGAGTCGATCCTCGAACAGGCCGAGACCGCCGCCACTCTGGCATCCCTCACCGCGGGCGCCGCCTATCCCCGCGCCGCGTTCGAGGGGTTGTGGCGAACCCTCCTCTTCAACCAGTTCCACGACACCCTCGGCGGCACCAGTCTCCACACCGCCTGCGAGGACTCGGTCTTTGAGCTCTCCTCGGTCATCGCCGGCGCCGAGATCGCCCTAAACGCCGCCGTCCGCCGCCTCGCCGCCGGCATCGCGCCGCCCGTGGACCCGACCGACGGCACCTTCGTCGTCCTCAACCTTAATGGCGCTCCCTACGACGGCATGATCGAGGCGGAGCCCTGGGTCGACAAGGACGTGGTCTCGCCCCGCACCCTCCGCGACGACACCGGCCGACCGGTGCCGCTCCAGTACATCGACCCCCTTGGCAAGACCCCGGGCCTGCAGCGCTTCGCCTTCCGCGCCCTCGTGCCGGCCTTCGGCTACAAGGTCTTCCGTTTCGCCATCGATCCGGCCGGGGCGCCGTCGCCGGGCATGGTCTTCGGCCGGCGCACCGAGGCCCCGGTGCTCGAGACCGAGGGCTACCGGCTGACCATCGACCGGCAGACCGGCGCGATTGCCGAGCTCCTCGACAAGGCCACCGGCAAGCCGGTCTTCTCCGGCCCCGCCCACCGCGCCTTCATCGCCGAGGACGGGACCGACACATGGGGCCACGGCACCCACAGCTTCCCCTTCGACGGCCAGGACATGGCGCTCGAGGAGATGCTCCTCATCGACGACGGGCCTTTGCGCAAATCGCTGCGCGTCACCAGCCGGTGCGGCGAGACCCGGCTCTCGACGATCGTCGTCGTTCCGGGGGATGCCAATCTCCCCGTCGAGCTCCGCGTCGACGTCGACTGGCGCGAGAAGGGCAGGCTCCTCCGGTTCGCCTACCCCTTGGCGGCCGGCAGCTTCGAATACGAGGTCCCGAGCGGCTGGCAGGCCCGCCCCGACGTCGGCCACGAAGTCCCCGGCCTGCGCTGGGTGCGCGCCGTCGGGCCCGACCGGACCGTCGTCCTCGCCAACGACGCCAAGTATTCCTACGCCGCGAAAGACGGCGTCCTCTACCTCACCGCGCTACGCTCGCCAGTCTTCTCCCACCACGATCCGGTGAAGCTCCGCGACGAAGCCTTCCTGCGCTACATGGACCAGGGGCCGAGCAGCTTCGTCCTCCGCCTCCGCAGCGCCCCGGCGATCAGCCGCCGCGAGGCCCACCTCATGGCCGACGCGCTGACCAAGCCGCCGGTCGTCACCACCCACGTCGCCCGCCACGGCACCCGCCCCCACGCCGGCGCCTGGCTCGAGGTCGACCCGACTGCGAACGTCGTCGTCACCACCCTGAAGACAGCCGAGGACGGCGACGCCCCGATCCTGCGGGCCCTGGAACTCGACGGCACGCCCGGCCGCCTCGGCCACGGCCAGTCAGCCGCTCGCCTCGACCCGCGCCGCATCGCCACCCTGCGCGTCGGCGACGACGGCCTGCGGCCGACAAACGGCCTTGAGGAGGACTGGATTCCGCAGGATACACGTTAAGGATTAAGCCCCGATCAAGATCGTATGGGCGGTTTCCAGCCGCCTTCCAGCCACGCCGAATCCCCGTAAACTCTGGCGCGGCATGCGTTATCAAAGCACGAGATCGATATTCCAGAACCGCCGGATCTGATCCTCGCACGCGGCCCGCGCTTCGGGGTTATCGCCGGAAATCTGCTCGATCCGGAACCCGAACCGCTCCAGACCGCTCCGGTCCGCTTCGTTGAGAACGACGATCTCAACGTCCCTCTCGATGGCAAAGGCCGCGAGCCGCATCGCCCGGTCCGCCGCATCGCCCAGTCGCCTTCCGCCGCGGCGCGCAGGCCGATGCAGACGGTATCGGCCCGCTTCATCGCCGCTTGCGGCATCAGCACCCCTTCGGGCAACGGAAAGACGTCGCGCCCCGCGTCCCCCCGCCGCGGGTCGAAGGGCGCCAGCACCTCGTCAAGGTCGTCCGCGTCCTCGGGCCCGATCCGCGACAGGATTGCGTTCCAGTGCTTCTGGTCCATAGGCCAGCTCCTCGATCAGCGCCGCGGCGCGTTCGGTCCCGGTCTCCGGCAGCTCGGCGGCGGCCAGCCTCGCGCGCACCGCTTCACCCTCGCCGTCGTCGAGATACCGGTTCACCAGCCGCTCCAGGGTCATCAGCTCGGTCTCTTCGACCATCGCCGCCAGCCCCCGCTCGGAGGCCGCCCGCGCTCGGGCGCGCTGGTCGTCCATGTAGCTGCTCATCTGTGGCACGAAGATAGCCGGAACCCGGTTGTAGAGCGCCTCGTGGAAGGAATTGTAGCCCGCCGCGGTGACGACGACGTCGGCGGCGGCGGCCATCACCGCGGCGTGCTGGGAGCGCACCACCCGGGTGTTGCGCCAGCTGAACCAGGCCGGCTCGAGCGTCGCCGTCGGCCAGACCAGCACCAGGTGGAGCGTATCCGAACGGCGCTCGAAAAGGCCGCAGAGCGCCTGGATCTGCACGCCGCGGTCCGCCGCCACCCCGCCGCCGAGACAGGAGACCGCGAGCCGGTCGAAGCTGCGCCCGAAGCGCTCGGCGAGCCGTTCCCGCAGGTCGGCCCGTGCCGCCGGCGCAAGCTCCACCCTCTGCACGATCGGCCCGACCACGTGCAGGTGATCGCCGCGGGAGTAGGCGGCGTTCAGCTCGTCGAAGGCCTCCGACGGCACGATCACCCGGTCGAAGGCCTTCTCGCGGTCGAGGGCGACGGTATTGTCCTGGGTGGTCTGCCAGAGCCCCCGGCGGATCCAGATACCGCTCAGGTTCTCCTCGAGCACGGTGCGGTAGACCGAATCGAAGACGTAGCCGCCATCGAAGACCAGCGTCCGCGCCTTGGCGGCCAATGCCCGCAGCCGCAGGTAGTTGCCGAGGTCGTGCTCGTGGCTCTGGGCGTGGATCTGCGAGCGGCCGATCAGCGGCATCACGTCGAAGCCGCGCGCCTTGATCAGCCGCGTGCAGCTGGGAAACGCCGCAAAGACCGGCCGCGGCCGCTCCGGATCGAGCCGCTCGGCAATGAGCGCGCAGCGCTGGGCGTGCCCCAACCCGACGCCGTTCGTCGGCATGAAGACGATGCCGCCGGCAGCCGCCGGCGCCGCCGCCGGTCGCGGCGCCGCCTTGGCCTCCACCCCGAGAAACCGCAGCACCGGCGCCGCTGCCGCCGCCGCGGCGGCGCGGCTCTGCCGGACGTGGTCGGCGATCCCGCCGAGGTTCGGCAGGATCTCCGCCTCGAGGAAAGAGTCGAGGCCAACGGCCCCCGGGGGCGCCGGGATGAAGGCATCGTTCTCCTTGGCCAGCACGTGGCCCGGGCTGCCGTCGAGCACCGCCACCCCGGAGACGACGAGGTTCGCGACCAGCGTCTGCAACCGGTAACTCCGCCCGATGCCGCCGTAGAAGACGCAGATGTCCGCACGCTCCGCCAGCGCCAGGGGCAACGCCTCGCCGTACTGAAAGATGGGAATGTCGTGGCCGCGGATCCCGGTCCATGCCTCCTTGGCCCTGGCGTCGGCAACCAGCGCCAGACGGAGGTTGCGGCGCAACGCCAGCGCCTGGATCGCCGCAGCCTGCATCGGGTCCTCGATCGGCGGCCCGACCAGCAGCACCCTCGGCACCCCCGCCGGCCGCAGTCGCCGCGCTACGCCGAACGCCGGTGCCGGGCAGCGCCCCTCCGGATCGGCCGGGGTCACGTCGAAGAGCTCGGGCTCCCGGCCGAAGACGTAGGCGAGCCGCGCCCGCACCCCGAGGGCGGTCTGTCGCGACGCGAGGGCCCCGAAGGCGCAGGCGCGGACTTCGTTTCCATCCGCGAGCCGCCGAAGCCGCACCAGCGCCGCGTCGTTCAGCCGGTCGGCGGCGAGCAGGACGATGCCGTCCCCCGGCGCGAGGCGGCTGTCGGCGAGACGCGGGGCGAGGTCGAACTGCAGGTTGCGCCCGGGCTTTTCCGGGACCGCGTCCACCGACACCCGTGCCGGCACCCCGAGGGCGGCGAGCTGGTGCGCAAAGATCGCCAGAATCCTCCGCATCGCCCCGGCCGCCGCCCGCGGTCTCACAGAAAAGCACGTGCGTCCTCCCCGGGCTCGAGCAGGCGAATCAGCCGCTCCGCCACCGGCTCCGGCCGGAAGGCCGCGAGATCCGCCTGCGCCCGCCGCACCGCCGCTGCATAACGCCCGGGCTCGGCGACGTGGGCCGCGACCACCGCATCAACCGCCGCGCTCTCCGTGCCGATGACGCCCGGACCGAACGGCGCCGCTGTCGCCGGATCGGTGATGACGAGCTTGCCCGCGGCGATCGCCTCGGCAATGGCGCGCCCGAAACTCTCGCGCCAGAGCGGATGGGTGAAGTAGACGTAGAAGTCGATGCCGGCGAGGAAATCCGGCACCGGCACCGCGCCGAACGGCAGCAGCTGCCAGTGCCGCGGCACGCTCTCCGGATCGAGGAGCAGGGTGTCCGCCCCGAGGATCGCGCAGCGCTCGGCATGGGCGGGAAACTGCGCCCGCAGCGCCGCAAGTGCCGGGAACTTCTCGAACCCCGGCCGCGAATGCCGTCCCCGGCGGTCGCGCGGCCGGGCCGTGGGGTCGAGGAACGGCCGGTCGCAGATGTTCGGCCAGTCGCTCTCGGCCAGACGCCAGCCGTCCCTTTCCCGGCCGCGGAGCCAGGCCGCGACGCCGGCGCGGTTCGGCGCCGAGACCGGTGCGAGGACCCGCTCGCCGCCGGCGATCCGCGCTGCGACCAGGCCGAGGCAGTGGCCGACGTCGAACCCCTCGGCGCCGCCGGGGCGCAGGAAGTTCTCGTGGGTGACCACCAGGGTGCGGGCGGCGCTCAGCCGCGGCTGCAGGCCGGTGTCGAATTTCAGGCAAGAGGGATTGTGCACGACGATGGTGTCCGCCCGCACCACCGGCGCGGAGTCGAGGAGCGCCAGCCCTGTCTCCTCCAGCGCGGCCGCGATCGCGGGGTTGACCTGGCGGTCGCGGAACATCGCGGTCTCGAGCCCGACGACCGAAAGCGCCACGTGCGGCGCCAGCGCCCGGATCTCCGCCGCCACGGCACTGCCGGTGCCGCCGGGAAAGCGCGGGTCGACCACGAGCGCCACCCGCCGGCGGGCGCGCGCGGCCGCTGCCGCGGTGAACCGGAGCACCGCCTGCGCCGCCGGCCTCGCGACGCTCACCGGCATCGGGGCCAGAGGTCGGTCAGCATCAGTAGGCGCCGGTGGATTGCGGACCGTTGAGCTCGTTGAACGAGTTCGATAGGTCCGGCTTGAAGCCGAGATAGGTGCCGACATTGGCGGACTCTGCCAGGAACTCTCGCAAGAGCCGGGCGAGGGTGGTGTTGCCGTCGACGAGCCCGGGGTTTGACTCGAGATAGTCGCGCAGGCCCTGCACGTCGTTCGATTCGAGATAGTTGGCGATCTCGCCGAGCTC
The DNA here is from genome assembly GCA_963798385.1 of uncultured Alphaproteobacteria bacterium. GTDB lineage: Bacteria > Pseudomonadota > Alphaproteobacteria > Rhodobacterales > Rhodobacteraceae > Amaricoccus. Next base: position 221,044 of record CAWCTE010000002.1, read on the forward strand.
CTCGGACGACGGCGCGGCAGCCATCAGCGGGCTCCCGAGCTTGGCGGCGATCATCATCGCCGACACCGTCACCACCACCTTGCGTCGCATCGTCATCCGCATCTCCGAGCGCCGCTTGCAGACGCCCCGCACCCGGCCGCAAGCTGCGGCCCCAACAACAAAACCAGAGGAACGCCCCCCGGCGTACCCCAACTCCCCGATATGCCAGCATAAACAAGCCGTCGAGGCGAAGGAACCCCGAACGACAACTCTCGGAACGAGCGTTCAGCGGCTCCGAAGGTGGTTGCGGAGCATATTCTCGACTGTGTTCTCCAGCACCGCCCGCTCGACCAGTTTCGCCTGCGCGGAAGGGCGCGGCGACCCGCCGGAGGCCACCTTCGGCGCCGCCGCCGCCCGCGCCGGTCGCGGCGCGGCGGGCTTGAGCGTGGCCGTGGCGACCGGCTCGGGCGCCGGCGGCGCAACGTCGTAGCCGATCTCGCCCGGGCCGGCCGGCGCCCAGGAGACCACCGTCGGTGCCGAGGCTCTGCCCACCGTGGGCAGGTCCGCCGCAAACCTCGTCAGCAGCCAGAGATGCCTCTGTCCGTCCGGAATGGCGGGGTTCGGCTCGTCGGCGGGCCCCGGCGCCAGCGGAGCCGGGGTCGGGAAATCGAAACCGGCGGCCGCCAGTGCCCACGGCGCGTCGGCGCCTGCCGCCGGCGGCGCTGCAAGGCTTGGCGCCAGAACGTCGACGCCGGGGACCGGCGACAGCAACGCCGCGAGCTCGGCCATGGGTATCGGCTCGCGCTCCGGGAGCCCCGTCGGGGTCTCGCCGGCGACGGGCCCGGCGAGCGCCAGCAGGGCGTGGGGAGCGACGCCGTGAAGCGCCGTGGCCGACGCCGCGGGCGGCAGGGAAGCCGGTGCCGGCGGCCTTGCCTCGGCGGTCCCCGCGGCTGGCGCTTCCGACAGGGCAGCGACGAGGGAGGCGACCTCCTGCCCGACGGGCTGCGATCCAGGAGGCGATTCGGCGGCGGGAGAAGGGCCGAGCGTCACGTTCGTCCGGCGCAGCGCCGGTGCCTCCGCGACCTCGGGCGACGCCGGCATATCGGACGTGACCGGCAGCGGTGCCGGCGCAAACGGGCTTGCGGCCGCTAAGACCTCCGGGGCGCTGGCCAGCGCGGCGAGGGCCGTCGCCATGTCGGGTCCCGCCTGCCCCGGTGCCGGCGAAGCCTCCGGCGCCGGGGCAGGGCCAAGCGCGGGATCGGCGGGATGCCACGGCGCGACATTCTGCGCCGCGGCAATCTCCAACGGCGATCCCGGCAGCAGGGCAGGCTCGGGGCTCGCCGCCCCCACCGTCGCGATCTGCGGGTGCGGGCTGTTCGCGGGAGCCCAGAACGACGGGGCGAAAACGCCGAGAGCGACCGCCGTTCCCACCGCGCCAGCCGCGACCCCGAGCAAGAGCGCGACCGGTGTTGCGAACCGGAACCGCATCGCCGCCACGGCGGCGGGCCGCGGGTCCGGCTCCGCCTGCATGGGCGCGACAGGCTCGGGCGTCGGCAGGACCGTCGCAATCCGGGCCGTGTGGGCCTCCGCGCCGCCAGGGACGGTGAGCCGCGGGGTCGCGGCAGCATTTCGGCGCGCGTGCAGCGGGCGAGTCGGCGCCGGCGGCATCGTCTCGCCGGCCGCGCGGCGGGCCATGACCTCGGCACGGCGGGCACGCGCCTCCACCAGCCGCGCTTCAAGAGCGACCGGGTCGAGGAGCTCGGCAGCACCCGGCTCCGCAGGCGCGGGAGCATCCGGGCGCCGCGCCACCTGTCCACGCTGGGACATCGTTCCCCCTCAGCGCCATGACCAGGGCGCCAACCCTAACCGGTATGCCCTGCCTACGCGTCCCCCCGACGGCGCGACCACGGCGACGGAGACCGCCACCGCGCAAAGTGCATTTGGCCGATTCTCCTATCCATACCCTTTTCGACGGCCCAAGGAAAACACCATGTCCCCGGTCGAGGTTCCGGATACTCGCGGACAGCGCTGGACAGGACGGCAATTCCGCCTGAGGCTGTGCAGCGATCAATGAATTCAGGCGCACCGGGGGGACGATGCGATGATCGGAATTCTGCTGGTTGGCTGCGGTAGCATGGGCCACGCGATGCTCGCCGGCTGGATGAAGCTGACGGAGGCCCCCCACGTTGTGGTGGTGGAGCCTGCCGACGCGCTGCGCGCCCGCGCCACCGAGACCGGCGCGACGGCGGTGGCCTCGCCGGACGAAATCCCGGCCGACTTCACCCCCGATGCCGTGGTTCTGGCGGTGAAGCCGCAGATGATGGCCGACGTGCTGCCGGACTACCGCCGCTTTAAGTCCGCCTGCTTTGTCTCCATCGCAGCGGGAACGACGATGGCGGCGTTGGAGAGGGGGCTCGGCGAGGCGGCGGTCGTGCGGTGCATGCCCAACACCCCGGCGGCGATAGGCCGAGGCGTCTTCGGCTTCACCGCCAACGACCGCACGACCCAGGGCCAGCGGGCGCTGGTGCGCCGGCTGCTCGAACCCTCCGGCACGGTGTTCGAGGTCGGCGACGAGAAGATGATCGACAGGATCACCGCCGTCTCCGGATCCGGCCCCGCCTATCTCTTCCACTTCATCGAGGCGCTGACCGCGGCCGCAAAAGCGGTGGGCCTGCCCGAGGAGGTGGCGACCGAGGCCGCCCGCCAGACGGTCTTCGGCGCCGCGGCCCTCGCCGAGTCCTCGCCCGAGGACGCGAGCACCCTGCGCAAGGCGGTGACCAGCCCGGGCGGCACCACTGCCGCCGCTCTGTCCGTCCTCATGGGCGACGCGGCGCTCGAACACCTGATGACCGACGCCGTGCAGGCCGCCTTCGACCGCGCCGAAGACCTGGGGCGCGGCTGAGATGGCGGGCAAGCGCATCAACATTTCTTCGGGATCGGCCCTCGAGGCCGCCTACGGCTATTCCAGGGCGGTGCAGGTCGGCGACACCCTCTGGATCGCCGGCACCATCGGCATGGACTACGCCGCCGGCTCCATCCCCGACAGCCCGACCGACCAGCTCCGCCAGATCTTGCGGAACTTCCAGCTACCGCTCTCCCGGGTCGGCGCGACGCTCGGCGACATCGTGCAGATCACCACCTACGTCGCCAGCACCGAGGTCTTCGAGGCCGTCGGCCCCGAGCTCGGCCGGATCTTTGCCGGGATCCTGCCGGTAAACACCGCCCTGGTGGTGGACTTCCCGATCCCAGGGGCGAAAATCGAGATTGCCGCCGTCGCGGTCATCGGCTGCGGCACCTGAAGCGCGAGGAGGACCAGATGAACATCGACACCGCCACCCGTTCGCCATTCACCGCCTTCGCCGCGGACGTCGGCCACGCGAACGCCCTTCGCGCCGCCATCGACGCCGCCTATCGCCGCCCGGAACCGGATTGCCTGCCGCCGTTGATCGAGGCGTCGACCCTCACCCCGGAGGAACGCGCCGCCGCCAAGGAGGTGGCGCGCAAGCTCGTCACCGGCCTTCGCGCCAGTCAGAAGAAAGGCGGCGTCGAGGCCCTGGTCCGCGAATACGCCCTCTCCTCGGAGGAAGGCGTCGCGCTCATGTGCCTCGCCGAGGCGCTCCTGCGCATCCCCGACAGCGCCACCCGCGACGCCCTCATCCGCGACAAGATCGGCGGCGGCGACTGGCGGGCGCATCTCGGCCAGAGCCCGTCGATCTTCGTCAACGCCGCGACCTGGGGCCTCATCGTCACCGGCACCCTGACATCAACTTCCAGCGAGGCCACCCTCTCCAGCGCGCTCCGCAAGCTCATCTCCCGCGGCGGCGAGCCGGTGATCCGCCGCGGCGTCGACCTCGCCATGCGCATGCTCGGCGAGCAGTTCGTCACCGGCCGTACCATAGGCGAGGCCCTGGCCCGCGCCCGGCACCTCGAGGAGAAGGGTTACCGCTACTCATACGACATGCTTGGCGAGGCGGCGATGACCGAGGCCGATGCCGAGCGCTACTTCGCGTCCTACCGCAGCGCCATCGAGGCGATCGGCGCCGCCAGCGCGGGGCGCGGCATCATCGAGGGCCCCGGCATCTCGATCAAGCTCTCCGCCCTTCACCCGCGCTACGCCCGCACCCAGCGCGACCGCGTCGCCGACGAGCTCTACCCGCGCCTGCGCACCCTGGCCGTCCTCGCCCGCCGCTTCGACATCGGCCTCAACATCGACGCCGAGGAGGCCGACCGCCTCGACATCTCCCTCGGCCTCCTCGAGCGCCTCTGCAAGGAGCCCAAGCTCGCCGGCTGGAACGGCATCGGCTTCGTGATCCAGGCCTACCAGAAGCGCGCGCCCTTCGTGATCGACTTCGTCGTCGACCTCGCCCGCCGGACCGGCCACCGGCTGATGGTGCGGCTGGTCAAGGGCGCCTACTGGGACAGCGAGATCAAGCGCGCCCAGCTCGACGGCCTGCCCGGCTACCCGGTCTACACCCGCAAGGTCCACACCGACGTCTCCTACCTCGCCTGCGCCCGCAAGCTCCTCGACGCCCCCGACGCGGTCTTCCCGCAGTTCGCCACCCACAACGCCATGACCGTCGCCGCGGTCTACCGGATGGCCGACCCGGCGAAATGGAGCCGCGACCAGTACGAGTTCCAGTGCCTCCACGGCATGGGTGAGCCGCTCTACGACCAGGTCATCGGCAAGGCCGGCCTCGACCGTCCCTGCCGCATCTACGCCCCCGTCGGCACCCACGAGACGCTGCTGGCCTACCTCGTCCGCCGGCTGCTCGAGAACGGCGCCAACTCCTCCTTCGTCAACCGCATCTCCGATCCGGCGGTGCCGGTGGACGCGCTGATCGCCGATCCGGTCGAGGAGGCCGCGGCCATCGACCCGGTGGGCGCGCCGCATCCGGCCATCGGCCTCCCCGAGGCGCTGTTCGGCGCCGAGCGCCGGAACTCCTCCGGCCTGGATCTGTCCAGCGAAGCGGTCCTCGCCGCGCTGGCCCCGTCGCTGATCGCAAGCTCGGAGTCGCGTTACGAGGCCCGACCGCTGATCGATGGCGACATCCCCGCCGGGCCCGCGGAGTCGGTCAAGAACCCTGCCGATCACGACGACATCGTCGGCGAGGTCGAGGAGGCGACGCCGGATGCCATCGCCCTCGCGTGCGACGCCGCCGAAGCCGGCGCCGCCGCCTGGGCCGCCACGCCGCCGGCCGAGCGCGCCGCGATGCTCGACCGCGCCGCCGACCGCTACGAGGCCGAGATGCCGGTCTTCCTCGCCCTCGCCGTACGCGAGGCCGGCAAGACCCTGGCCAACGCCGTCGGCGAGGTGCGCGAGGCGGTGGACTTCCTGCGCTACTACGCCGCCACCGTGCGCCGCGCCTTCGCCAACGACACCCACAAGCCGCTCGGCCCGGTGGTCTGCATCTCCCCCTGGAACTTCCCGCTGGCGATATTCACCGGCCAGGTCGCCGCCGCACTCGCCGCCGGCAACCCGGTGCTCGCCAAGCCTGCTGGTGAGACGCCGCTCATCGCCGCCCACGCGGTGGGCCTCCTGCACGAAGCTGGGGTGCCGCGTTCGGCGCTGCAGTTCCTCCCCGGCGGCGGCCAGGTCGGCGCCGCCCTCGTCGCCGATCCCCGGGTCAGGGGGGTGATGTTCACCGGCTCGACCGAGGTCGCGCGCCTGATCCAGGCCGAGCTTGCCGGCCGCCTCGACGACCAGGGCCGCCCGCCGGTGCTGATCGCCGAGACCGGCGGCCAGAACGCGCTCATCGTCGATTCCTCGGCCCTGACCGAGCAGGTGATCGCCGACGTGGTGATGTCGGCTTTCGACTCCGCCGGCCAGCGCTGCTCGGCGCTGCGCCTCCTCTGCGTCCAGGAGGACGCCGCCGACCGCACTCTCGAGATGCTGCGCGGGGCGCTGCGCGAACTCCGCCTCGGAAACCCCGCCGAGCTCGCCACCGACGTCGGGCCGGTGATCACCGAGAAGGCGCGCGCCACCATCGACGGCCACATTGCGGCGATGCGAGCCCGCGGCTTCACCGTCGAGCAGCTCCCCGCCGACCTCCGCTCCCTCAACGGCACCTTCGTGCCGCCGACGGTGATCGAGATCGACAAGGTCTCGGCCCTCGGCCGCGAGGTCTTCGGCCCGGTCCTGCACGTGGTCCGCTACCGCCGCGACGGGCTCGACCGCCTGCTCGAGGCGGTGAACGGCACCGGCTACGCCCTGACCTTCGGGCTCCACACCCGCATCGACGAGACCGTCGACCGGGTGACCGGCAAGGCTGCCGCCGGCAACATCTACGTCAACCGCAACATCATCGGCGCGGTCGTCGGCGTGCAGCCCTTCGGCGGCCACGGCCTCTCCGGCACCGGCCCCAAGGCCGGCGGCCCGCTCTACCTCTACCGCCTGCTCGCCGAGCATCCGCTGCCCGACGTGGCGCACGCAGCGCTGCCGCCGCTGGCCGCGGCCTGGGCGAAGCACGCCGGCCAGAAGGGCATCACCCTCCCCGAACCCGACGCGCCGGCCCTCGTCGGCCTCGACCTCTCGCTGCCCGGCCCGGTGGGCGAGACCAACCATTACCGGGTGGTCCCGCGCGGCGCGGTCCTCTGCATCGCCGAAACCCCGCGCGGCCTGGCGTTGCAGGTGCAGGCAGCCCTCCGGTCCGGCAACCGGGTTCTCGTCGAGGCCGGGGCGCCGCAGGACCTCCTCAAGGGCCTGTCCGGCGACCTCGCCAAGGCGATCGAGGTCGTCCCCGACCGCAGCCGCGGCGACGCGATCCTCGTCGAGGGCGACGACGACAAGGTGCGGGCGCTTGCGGTCGATGTCGCCAAGCGCGACGGCCAGATCATCCCGATCCAGGCCGCCCGGACCGCGGATCTCGACGGCCCGCGCAATCCCTACCGTGACGAGTGGCTCCTGCACGAGCGGGCGATCAGCATCAACACCGCAGCCGCCGGCGGCAACGCCAGTCTGATGTCGATCGGCTGAGACAGGATCCCCATGACTTCGGCCCGGTCCCCGGGGCCTTCCCGGACCCGACGGCATTGAGGAACCTTCGCATGTCAGACGATCACGACCCTGAACGACGAGACTTCATCGTCGCGTCTCTTGCCGCCGCCGGCGCCTCCGCGGTGCTGGCTGCCAGCGCCGGGACCGCACGTGCGCAGGCGGCGGCGGAGCCGGCGACGACCGGTGGGACGGTCTTCACCGGCGACGTGATCCAGGGCAAGCGGGTCCTGACCGCGCTCGACGTCGACGATCTCGAACCCGGGCGGCACCAGTTCTACTTTCAGGGTGTCCAGGATGTCACCGGCCAGCACTGGTATGTCTCGGTTGCCGTCGCGCGGGGGGCGAACCCGGGCAAGCGTGTGCTTCTCACCAGCGGCGTGCATGGCGACGAGATGAGTTCGGTGCGCGCGGTCCAGTTGATGATGGACGAACTCGACCCTGCCGAGATGTCGGGCACCGTCACGGCGGTCTTCGACATCTCCGGTCCGGCGCTGGAAGGCATGGCGCGCAGATGGCCGAATTCGGGGCGGGGCATCGATCTCATCGACATGAACCGGGTCTGGCCCGGGGACGAGAACGCCCCGGAGGCGCCGCGCCGGCACGCCGGATTGCTGTTCAACCGCCTGCTCAGGCCGAACGCCGATGTGGCGCTGGATTTTCACACCGTCTCGACCGGGATGGACGGGACCGCCTTCCACTTCGCCGACATGTCGAATCCCGAGGTGGCGGAAATGGCGATGCTGTTCCCGATCGACCAGGTCATCGCCGATACCGAGGACTACGGCGGCACCCTGATGAACGAGTTGGTCGCCGTGGGGATCCCGGCGCTGACCCCGGAGATCGGCAAGCCCCGCATCCTCGACCGCGAGATGATCGCCCGCTTCGTCGAAGGCACCATGAACGTGCTCAGGCATCACAAGGTCATCCCGGGACCGATGGGCCGCACCGGTCACGATACCGGGATCTTCGTCGCTAGCCACGGCGCACCCGTCATCTCGACGCATGGCGGCTTCGTCGAGCTTCGGGTCGAGCTGCGCGACAAGGTCCAGGCCGGACAGACGGTCGCCGTTCAGTACAATGCCTTCGGCGAGCAGGTCGCCGAATACGTCAGCCCGGTCGCCGGCGAGGTCATGGCCCGCCGGACCGACGCGACATGCGAACCGGGCACCGCGCTGATGCTGATCCTGTTCAACGGCGAAGGCCCGGTCGGAGAGGAGGACTTTCCTGAATGAGGGCGGTCATTTGCGCTCTGGCATAAAGGGCCGGTCATCAATCGCCCGCCGGCCTTCACCAAGCAGAATGGCCAGCGCATCCGCCGCCAGTATCGCCACCATCTTCTCGGATTTCACTCGAAGCGCGAATGTACGACTATAGTAACGCGCCCTGACGTTAACCGGATCTACGATAAACCGACTTCAAATATTAAAAAGCGTGTATCAGAAGTGAATATCGAAGACGAAATGCAGCAATAACAAGCACTTGACCCCTCTGCGCACTGTGCGCACAACCTGCCGTTAACCAGCCTCGGGCCAGTCCATCACCACTTTCCCGGCGTTTCCCGACAGCATCGCCGCGAACCCCTGCCGGTAGTCGTCGATCCCGATCCGGTGGGTGATCAGGCCGCTGAGATCGAGCCCGCTCTGCACCAACGCGATCATCTTGTACCAGGTCTCGAACATCTCCCGTCCATAGATGCCCTTGATCTGCAGCATCTTGAAGATGATCTGGTTCCAGTCGACCGCGAACCCCGTCGGCGCGATCCCGAGAAGCGCGATCTTGCCGCCGTTGTTCATCGTCTCGATCATGTCCCGCATCGCCGGCGCCGCCCCCGACATCTCCAGCCCGACGTCAAACCCCTCGGTCATCCCCAGCCGCGCCATCACCGCCCGCAGGTCCTCCTTCGACGCATCGACGACCTCGCCAATCCCCATCTTCCGCGCCAACTCCAGCCGGTAGGGACTGATATCGGTGATGACCACCTTGCGCGCCCCGACCTTCTGCGCCACCAGCGCCCCCATGATCCCGATCGGCCCCGCGCCGGTCACCAGCACGTCCTCGCCCACCAGGTCGAAGGACAGCGCCGTATGCACCGCGTTCCCGAACGGATCGAAGATCGCCGCGATCTCGTCCGGAATGTCGTCCGGGATCGGCACCACGTTCGCCTCCGGAATGCAGACGATATTCCGCAAAGCTCCCCGGCCGATGCACCCCCACCCCTAGCGTGTTCCGGCAGAGATGCCCGCGCCCCGCCCGGCAGTTCCGGCACCGCCCGCAGACGATGTGTCCTTCTCCCGACACCCGCTGCCCGACCCGGTACTTCGTCGCCGCACTCCCGGTCTCCGCGATCACCCCGCAGAACTCGTGCCCCACCACCATCGGCACCGGCACCGTCTTCGCCGACCACGCGTCCCACTTCCAGATATGCACGTCCGTCCCGCAGATCGCCGATTTCCGCACCCGGATGAGCACGTCCTGCGCCCCCGGCTCCGGCACCGGCACCCGCTCCATCGTGAGGCCTTCCCGCGCCTCCGCCTTCACCAGCGCCCGCATCCCGTTCTTCACCGGATCACCCCCAACTCCCGCCCGGTCTCCACGAACGCCCCGATCGCGAGATCGAGGTCCTCGTCGCTGTGCGCCGCCGACATCTGCGTCCGAATCCGGTCCTGCCCCCGCGGCACCACCGGAAAGCTGAACGGCGCCACGAACACCCCCCGCCGGTCCAGCCCCTTCGCCATCTCCTGCGCCAGCTTCGGATCCCGCAGCATCACCGGAATGATCGGATGCTCCCCCGGCAGCAGGTCGAATCCCGCCGCCCCCATCTCCCGCCGGAACCGCGCCGCGTTCGCCCTCAGCCGCTCCCGCAGGTCCGAGGGTCCTTCCAGCATGTCGAGCACCTTCAGCGACGTCGCGGTGATCACCGGCGCCAGCGCGTTCGAGAACAAGTACGGCCGCGACCGCTGCCGCAGCCACTCGACCACCTCGCGCCGCCCGGAGGTATACCCGCCCGACGCCCCGCCCAGGGCCTTCCCCAGCGTACCGGTCAGAATGTCGACCCGACCCATGACCCCGCAGGCCTCCGGCGTCCCCCGGCCGGTCTCGCCCACGAACCCCACCGCGTGACTGTCGTCGACCATCACCATCGCGCCGTGCTCCTCGGCAAGATCGCAGATCTCGCCGAGCTTCGCGATGTACCCGTCCATCGAGAACACCCCGTCCGTCGCGATCAGCCGGAACCGGCACCCCGCCGCCGCCTCGAGCTGCCGCGCGAGATCGTCCATGTCCGAATTCGCGTACCGGAACCGCTGCGCCTTCGAGAGCCTCACCCCATCGATGATCGACGCGTGGTTGAGCGCATCCGAGATGATCGCGTCCTCGGCCCCGAGCAGCGTCTCGAACAGCCCGCCATTTGCGTCGAAGCAGCTCGAATAGAGGATGGTGTCCTCCATCCCGAGAAACCGCGACAACCGCGCCTCCAGCTCCCGGTGCGGGCCTTGCGTCCCGCAGATGAACCGCACCGACGACATCCCGTAGCCGTACCGGGCCAGCGCCTCCCGACCGGCGGCGACGAGGTCGGGATGGTCCGAGAGCCCGAGGTAGTTGTTGGCGCAGAGGTTCACCACCCTCCGTCCGCCCTCGAGGGCGACGCTGCCGCCCTGCGGCGACGCGATCACCCGCTCCGTGCGGTAAAGGCCGGTCTCGCGGAGCCCGTCAAGCTCCGCCGAGAGGTGGTTCAGGAAATCTGTAGTCATGCAGGGCCCCGCTCTCAGCGCAGCCCCACCATCACCCCCAGCCGACCCGTTGCCAAGCCGGCGTCGGTCAGGCCGCCTGCCGCGCCTCGTGGATCGACGCCTCGAGGATGTTGAGCCCCTCGGCGAAGACCTCGTCTTCGATGGTGATCGGCGCCAGGAACCGGATAACGTTCCCATGGACCCCACAAGTCAGCAGCACCAGCTTCCGCCTGAGCGCCGCGTCCTTCACCCGCACCGCGAAGCCCGCGTCCGGAGTCTTCTCCGCCGGATCGGCGAACTCCATCGCCACCATGAAACCCGGGCCGCGGATCTCCGCGATCTCCGGGATTTCGCTCCGGATCGCCTCGAGCCGCTGCCGCAGCCGCGAGCCGAGTTCGTTCGCCCGGTCGCACAGGCCCTCCTCCTCGATCACGTCGAGCACCGCATGCGCCGCCGCGATCCCGAGCGGATTGCCACCATAGGTGCCGCCGAGCCCGCCCGGCGCCGCCGCATCCATGATCTCCGCCCGTCCCGTCACCGCCGCCAGCGGCAGCCCGCCGGCCAGCCCCTTGGCCATCGTCGTGAGGTCGGCCGCGACGTCGTAGTGCTCCATCGCGAACAGCCGCCCGGTGCGCGCGAACCCGGTCTGCACCTCGTCGGCGACCATCACGATGCCGTGCTGGTCGCACAGGCGGCGGATGCCGCGCACCAGCTCGGCAGGTGCGGGATAGAACCCGCCCTCGCCCTGCACCGGCTCGAAGATGATCGCCGCCACCCGGCTCGGGTCGAGATCCGAGCGGAAAAGCTGCTCGATCGCCCCGATCGCCTGCGCTGCCGTCGTGCCCTGCAACTCCACCGGGAACGGCACGTGATAGACATCGGGCATCATCGCCCCGAACCCGGTCTTGTAGGGCGCTACCTTGCCGGTCAGGCTCATCCCCATGAACGTCCGCCCGTGAAAGCCGCCGCCAAAGGCGATCACCGCCGGCCGCCCGGTGGCGGCGCGCGCGATCTTAACCGCGTTCTCCACTGCCTCGGCGCCCGTCGTCACGAACACCGTCCGCTTCTCGAAGTCGCCCGGAACCGCGGCGTTCAGCCGCTCGCCCAAGCGAACATAGTTCTCGTAGGGCATCACTTGGTGGCAGGTGTGGGTGAAGGACCCGAGCTGCTTCTGCACCGCCTCCATCACCTTGGGATGCCGGTGTCCGGTATTCACAACGGCGATGCCGGCGGCAAAGTCGATGTAGCGGTTGCCTTCCACATCCCAGACCTCGGCGTTCTTCGCCTCGGCGACATAGACTTGGGTCATCATGCCCACACCCCGCGCGATGGCGGACTTGCGGCGTTCGGCGATCTCAGCATTGAGCATGGATTCGTCCTTTCGGGAGATGGCGCGGAACCTAGCCCCTTTAAGATTGGAGGAAAGTCTGTTTCTTGATGTCTACAAGGCTCTGATACATCTGGTTCCGATCAGGTTTCGTTGCGGGATTCTCAACATGCCCAACATCGAGAAGACGGTGGGGACGCGGCTGCGCCTCCTGCGCGAGCGTGCCGGGCTCTCGCAGCGGGCGCTGGCCAAGGCGGCATACGTCACCAATTCGACGATCTCGTTGATCGAGGCCGGGCGGATGAACCCGTCGGTGGGGGCGCTGAAGCGCATCCTGGACGGCATACCCATTGGGTTGGCCGAGTTCTTCGCCTTCGAGCCCGAGCCGGACCGGACGGTGTTCTTCGCCGCGGACGAACTCAGCGAGATCGGCAAGGGCAGTCTGTCGCTCCGCCAGGTCGGCGGCAACCTGTTTGGGCGACGCCTGCAGATCCTGCACGAGACCTACGGTCCACGCGCCGACACTGGACGGGTGATGTACGAGCACGAGGGCGAGGAGGGGGGCATCGTTATCTCCGGCCGCGTCGAGATCACCGTGGGGGCGGAGCGCAAGATCCTCGGGCCCGGTGACGCCTACCTCTTCGACAGCCGCACGCCGCACCGGTTCCGTGCCGTCGGTGACGAGGGCTGCGTGCTGGTCAGCGCCTGCACACCCCCCAGCTTTTGATCGGTGCACGATTGTAAGTTCTCCCCGGGGTTTCCATCCGCTATCCGGCGCATTAGGATCCCGTCCCAACCTGATCAACTTTGCGGGACCGAATGACTCCTTTCGCAATCGCCGGCGTACAGATGCCGGTTTCAGCGCTGCAATCCAACGTCGAGGCCATGCGCCACCAACTCGACGTTCTTATGGCGCGATTTCCCTGGACCCAGATGGTGCTCTTCAGCGAGCTGGCGCCGTTCGGGCCACTGCACCGCTTTGCGCGGCCATTCCCAAATGACGCGCTGGAGCAGTTCCAGAACCTCGCGAGCCGGCACCGGATTTGGCTGATCCCGGGGTCGATGTTTGAGACCGGCAAGGACGGTCGCATCTACAATACGTCCGTGGTCATCGATCCCAAGGGCGATATCGTCGCCGAGTACCGGAAGATGTTCCCCTTCCGGCCTTATGAGGTCGAGGTCTCCGCCGGCACAGAGTTCTGCGTTTTCGACGTGCCTGAGGTCGGTCGCTTCGGACTGTCGATCTGCTACGATATCTGGTTCCCCGAGACGACGCGCCAGCTGACCGCGATGGGCGCCGAGGTGCTTTTGCATCCGGTCCTGACCGGCACGACCGATCGCGACGCCGAGATTGCCATCGCCCGCGCGACCGCGGCGCAGTTCCAGTGCTACATCTTCGACGTCAACGGCCTCGGCGCCGGCGGCGTCGGCAAGAGCCTCGTCGTGGATCCGACCGCAACCGTCCTGCACCAGTCCGGCGGCCAGGATGACATGTTCCCGATCGAGATCGACCTCGACCAGGTGCGGCGGCAGCGGGAAACCGGCTTGCGCGGCCTCGGTCAGGTGCTCAAGAGTTTCAGGGACCGGCCGACCGACTTTCCCGTCTATGATCGGGCGAGTGGGTCGGACGCCTATCTGCACCGGCTAGGGCCGCTCGAGATGCCCCGGCAGGGATCACGAGCGGGTCTCGACCCCGCCGCGCCGGAGCCGACGGAGAGCGGCTCGGTGGTGCTTGGGCAATTCGCGGGCCGCACCGCGGTCTAGGAGCGCGCGGGACGGGGTCGATCCTCGCGCCGCTCGCTGGAGGAGGGTAGGTTGCGATGGACACGATGGGTGATCACTACAGCGCGCTTCAGTTGCGAGCCGATCACTGGAGCGCGCTGCGGGAGGCCGTCGACACGCTCGAGCGCGACCCCGCTCAGCGGGGTGCCGTCCGGCTGACCAACCGCATCACCGAGCTTTTCAACAAGCTCGCCCCGATCGAGGGCTACTGGGCTTTCCCGGGCCTCGCGGCCTTCACGCATCTTCGGCGGCAATTTGAGCAAGGGAGCGTCGCAGACGCCGCGTTTACTATACGCCGCATCCGCCGGGCGATGTCCTCCGGCGCCTATCGTCGCCGAACCATCCCCCTCGACCGCGACGACAGCGAGCTTGAAGACCACGAGGACGAAGCACTGCTATCGCCGGAGGCCCGGGCCCTTACGAAGCCCTACTTCGAGGTCCTGTTCGTCGATTCTCTCAACGAACAGCAGGAGCGCTGGCTCAAGAATTCGATCCACGGGATGCGTCGTGGCGAGGATGCCTTCCACTACGAACCGCTGGTCGTTCCGAGCCTCGAGGACGCACTGATCGGCATCCTCTTCAACCACAACATCCAGGCGGTCGTCGTCCGTCCGGGTCTGAGGCTTAAGTCGAAGAACGCGCTGCCCATCCTCGTCCGCGATCTCAACCGCATCGGCGACGACGAGGACGTCGACGCGCTCCGCCCCGAGGACTACGGCCCCGAGCTCTGCCGTCTCATCGGCAAGGTCCGCCCCGAGCTCGATGCCTACCTGATCACCGACCGTTCGGTGGAGGAGATCGCCGGCAAGGACCTCGGCATCTGCCGCCGGGTTTTCTACAATCAGGAAGACTTCATGGAGCTGCACCTCAACATCCTCCGGGGTGTCCAGGCACGCTTCAAGACGCCGTTCTTCAGCGCGCTCAAAGAATACTCCAGGCAGCCCACCGGCGTCTTCCACGCCATGCCGATCAGCCGCGGCAAGTCGATCAGCCGGTCGCACTGGATCCAGGACATGGGCGCCTTCTACGGCCCCAACATCTTCCTCGCCGAGACCTCCGCCACCTCCGGCGGCCTCGACTCGCTCCTCGAACCCGTCGGCCCGATCAAGGAGGCGCAGGAGCTAGCGTCGCGCGCCTTCGGTTCCAAGCAGACCTTCTTCGCCACCAACGGCACCTCGACCTGCAACAAGATCGTCGTCCAGGCCCTGGTTCGCCCCGGCGACATCGTTCTGGTCGACCGAGACTGCCACAAGTCGCACCACTACGGCATGGTGCTCGCCGGCGCCCAGGTCGTCTACCTCGAGAGCTACCCGCTCGACGAGTACTCGATGTACGGCGCCGTCCCCGTCCACGCGATCAAGCGCCAGCTCCTCGCGCTCAAGGCCGCCGGCAAGCTCGACCGCGTCCGCATGCTGCTGCTGACCAACTGCACCTTCGACGGCATGGTCTACAACGTCAGCCGGGTGATGGAGGAATGCCTCGCGATCAAGCGCGACCTCATCTTCCTCTGGGACGAGGCCTGGTTCGCCTTCGCCCGCTTCACCCCCACCTACCGCCAGCGCACCGCGATGCACTGCGCCCACTCCCTCCGCGAGGTGCTGCGCGAGCCGGCCTACCTGAAGCGCTGGGAAAAGCAGCAGGAGAAGCTCGCCGACGCCGACGACGACAAGCTCCTGAAGACCCGGCTGCTGCCGCCACCCAACGCCCGGGTCCGCGTCTACGCAACCCAGTCCACCCACAAGACGCTCACCGCGCTCCGCCAGGGCTCGATGATCCACGTCTACGACCAGGACTTCAAAGGCGAGGTGGAGCAGTCGTTCCACGAAGCCTACATGACCCACACCTCGACCTCGCCGAACTACCAGATCATCGCCTCCCTCGACGTCGGCCGCCGCCAGGTCGAGCTCGAAGGCTACGAGTTCGTCCAGCGCCAGATCGAGGCGGCGATGTCGATGCGCCGGGCCATCGCAACCCACCCGATCCTGCAGAAGTACTTCCGCGTCCTTTCCGCCGGCGACATGATCCCGGACGGCTTCCGCGAGAGCGGCATCGGCTCCTACTACGACCCCGACCAGGGCTGGACCGACATGTGGGAGAGCTGGTCGAACGACGAGTTCGTCCTCGACCCCACCCGCGTCACCCTCACTGTGGGCGGCACCGGCTGGGACGGCGACACCTTCAAGACCGACATCCTGATGGACAAGTACGGGATCCAGATCAACAAGACCTCCCGCAACACCGTCCTTTTCATGACCAACATCGGCACCACCCGATCGTCGGTCGCCTATCTGATCGAGGTGCTGGTCAAGATCGCCCAGGAACTCGACGACCTCCTCGACGACGCCTCGAAGATGGAGAAGCTCGCCTTCGAGCGCCGGGTGAAGGCGCTCGTCGAGGACGTGCCGCCGCTACCGGATTTCAGCCGCTTCCACGAATCCTTCCGCGGCGACCCCGAGACCCCCGAGGGCGACATCCGCTCGGCGTTCTTCCTCGCCTACGACGAGAACAACTGCGAGTACCTCGATCTTGCCACCGAGCTCGACGCGGTGATCGAGAGCGGTCGGGAGGTGGTCTCCTCGAGCTTCATCATCCCCTACCCGCCGGGCTTCCCGATCCTCGTCCCCGGGCAGGTGATCAGCCGCGAGATCCTCGCCTTCATGCGGGCGCTCGACGTGAGCGAAATCCACGGATACCGGCCGGAACTCGGCCTGCGCGTCTTCACCGAGGCCGCGCTCGAACGGCAGGCGGCGGTCCCGCTGTCGCAGGCCGCCGAATAAGCAGAGGAGGAGCGAATGGGACAGACGGACCTGGCTGAACCGGCGGCGCGCGACCGCGTGGGCCTGCGGAACATCTCCGAGATCAGGCGGTTCTTCCACCGCAACGAGGAGCCGATCTACTTCGTCTCCGCCACCAACTTCAATCTTCTCGGCCTCGACGAGTGGGTGAAGAACTTCAAGTACATCTGCTACATCGACTGCTACGACGGCAAGCACCCGAACGTCTTCTGCCCGTCGGAAGCACCCCACGCCGAGTTCCAGTCCATCGAGGACATCAACAACTACCTCCTCCAGCACAAGGAAGTCGTCGACCTCGTCCGCCGCCGCGGCGGCAAGCCGAAGTTCGTCTTCCTGATGTTCGACGAGGAGACAGAGCGGCTGGTCGACGAACTCGGCGGCGAGGTCTGGTTCCCCAAGGCCGAGCTCCGCACCCGCTGCGACAACAAGATCGAGACGGTCCGCATCGGCAACAAGGCCGGCGTTCCCTCGGTCCCGAACACCCTCGCCGAGGTCAAGAGTTACGAGAACCTCCGCGAGATCTGCGACAAGGCCGGCATCGGCCACGACCTCGTGCTGCAATCGGCCTTCGGCGACTCCGGCCACACCACCTTCTTCATCAAGTCCGAAGAAGACTTCCGCCGCCACGAACACGAGATCGTCGGCGAGGGCGAGATCAAGATCATGAAGCGCATCGACTGCCGCGGATCGGCGATCGAGGCCTGCGCCACCAAGGAAGGCACCATCGTCGGCCCGCTGATGACCGAGCTCGTCGGTTTCAAGGAACTCACGCCCTACCGAGGCGGCTGGTGCGGCAACGAGATTTTCGACGGGGCCTTCGCGCCGGAGAGCCGCGAGGCGGCGCGCGACCTCACCTTCAAGTTCGGCGAGCAGCTGCGCGCCGAAGGCTACCGCGGCTACTTCGAGCTCGACTTCCTCATCGACAAAAACACCGACGAGCTCTGGCTCGGCGAGCTCAACCCCCGGATCACCGGTGCAAGCTCGATGACCAACCACGCGGCCTTCGCCCACGCCGACGCGCCGCTCTTTCTCTTCCACCTTCTCGAGTTCTCGGACAAGCCGTTCGACCTCGACGTCGCCGAGCTCAACGACCGTTGGGCCGACCCGGAGATGATCGACAGCTGGTCGCAGATGGTCATCAAGCACACCGAGGACTCGGTCGACATCATCACCGAGGCGCCGCAGACCGGCATCTACAAGATGGCGCACGACGGCCGCGTCACCTTCGACCGCTTTGACTACCATCGCCGCGCGGTGGAGAGCGAGCACGAGGCCTTCTTCCTGCGCATCCTCAAGCCCGGCGATTACCGCTACGAGGGTGCCGACCTCGGGATTCTCGTCACCCGCGGCCGGTCGATGACCGAGGATTTCGAGCTGAACGACCGGGCAAAGCGCTGGATTCATGGGATAAAAGCCCAGTTCGCCGCCCGCCCGTTGCCGGTGGCCGAGGCGGGTCCGGTGCTGGCGGAGCCGGCGTTCAAGATCCTCTAGACCGGAGCGGCATGGAACTTCTCTGGCGTGCGATCTCGGAAGCGGAGCCCGGCCCGAAATGGGCCGGGCTCTTCGCCGAGTACTGGCCGGACTACCAGCGCTGGTGGCTCAGCGAGGGGGAGGAGCCGCGGCCGACCTACTGGGAAAGCCGCCAGGCGATCCGCACCCACATGCCGGAGATCGTGCCGCTCTACGACCGGCTCTGCGAGCTCGCCGGCGGCGGCGACCAGGCCGCGCGGTTCCTGTCGTTCCATTGCCCGCCGCCCTACCTCTCGGCCTGCAGCCAGGCGATCTGGCCGGGGGCCGAGCCGATGCTGGTCCGCAACTACGACTACAGCCCCCGGGCCTTCGACAGTCTGGTGCTGCACACCTGCTGGCTCGGGCGGACAGTGATCGGGACCTCGGACGGCCTCTGGGGGCTCGTGGACGGGATGAACGAGGCTGGGCTGGCGCTGTCGCTCACATTCGGTGGTCGGCGAGTCGTCGGGGACGGGTTTGGGGTCCCGTTGATTTTGCGTTATGTTCTAGAGACTTGCGATACCGCGGAGGAAGCGGGGGAGGTGCTCGCCCGGGTGCCGACCCACATGAGCTACAACGTCACGGCGGTGGACCGGCGGCGCAGCTACCTGACCGCGCTGATGGCCCCGGACCGGCCGGCGCGGATCACCCACGCGGCGGTGGCGACCAACCACCAGGAGCGGGTGGAGTGGACCCAGCATGCACGGTTCACGGCGACGGTCGAGCGTGAGCGGTACCTGCTGCAGCGGCTGACGCTGCACCGGGAGCCGGAAGACAAGTTCATCGGGGCATTCCTGAAGCCGCCGCTTTATTCCTCGGCCTACGAGGCCGGGTTCGGGACGCTTTATACCGCCGTCTACCGGCCGGCCCGTGGGCAGATGGAGTATCGCTGGCCGCGGGGGATTTGGGCGTTCGACCTCGCGGATTTCAGCGAGGCGACGTGGCGGATCCAGACGCCGGATGCGGCGCGGGCGGAGTAGGGATGGCGAGAATTTTACTGCTGGAGGGATCGTAGGGGCTTCGGCTGACGGGCGGGTGGATCGAGAAAGAACCTGGAAGGGCGCCAAAGGCTTACGTGAAGTTGTTGTGGCTGGAAAGTAGCTGGAAAGTGGCTGGAAAGCGCCCATACGATTTTAACGGGAGCTCGATCGTTAACAGGGAGCGCGGATCGACGGATCACGGGCGAGGGGCCGGTCAGGACGGCGCCGGAGCAGGATTCCGCGCCAGGGTGACGGTGAGCTCGGAGTCCGGCTTGATCAGGAGGTCGCGGTGGCGGAGCGAGGTGCGGATGCCGTTGTCGCGGAACTTTTCCCAAAGCGCGAGCAGGACCTGACTGCGGACGTTGATGACGCCGTTGGTCGGGTCCTCGATCCAGAAGCGCATCTCGAGTTCGACCGAGCTGTCGCCGAAGCCCATCAGCCGGCACACGGGCGCCGGATCGGACAGGACCCGCGGTACCGACTTCGCCGCCTCCTCCGTCAGCTGCATGGCGAGGCGCACGTCTGAATCGAAGGAGATGACGATTGGCGTCAGGAGCCGCAGGCGGTTGTTGGTATAGGACCAATTGATGATCCGCCGGGTGATCAGATCCTCGTTCGGCACCAGCCACTCGGTGCCGTCGCGGGTGGTGAGCGAGACGTAGCGGGCGTTGAGCGCCGTCACCCAGCCAAAATGCTGCTGCCCGGACCGGTCATTGGGATCGGTGAGCTCGACCACGTCCCCGGGCTTGATCGAGCGATCGAAGAGCAGGATCAGACCGCTGATCAGGTTGGAGAGCGGCTTCTGCAACCCGAAGCCGATGCCGACGCCGAGCGCGCCCGTGAAGAGGGCGAAGGCGGTCAGATCGATGCCGACGCTGGACAGCGCCACCACCAGGGCGAGGACGATGAGGGAGAACCGCAGCAGCTTGCTGGTCAGCACCCGGAGCGAGGGTGTGAGGCTCTGGGTCTTCTGCACCCGCTGCTCGAGCAGGCGGGAGACGGTGACAGCCACCCAGAGCAGGACCGCGAGCTCGATCACCACCTTGATCGCGTCGAGGGCGGTGATGCGGGTGGTGCCGAGGGGGATGCCGACCTGGTCGAGATAGACGATGGTCGGCCCCAGCAGGTCGAGGAGATTGAGGGTGGCGACGCCGAAGGCGAGGACCGCCACGACTCGCGACCAGAAGTCGTTGCGGATCAGCCGCGAGAGCAGCCGGATGACGATCCAGGCGGCGAGCATGTTGACCGCGGTGGTCAGCAGCAGGTGCGGCCGCGCGAGCGCAGAGGCGATGGCGATGGCCAGGACCAGCAGGACGAGGGCCACGGTCGGAAACGCCACCGAGATCGCGCCGGCCGCCATGCCGCTGAAGGCGGTCTCGGTCACGCCGCTCCGCGCCAGCATCCGGCGCAGCCGCTCGCGCAGCGGCCGCGCCAGCAGCCAGGCGACACCGAGCGCTGCGACCAGCACCGCGACCTGGGTGAGCGTCGACCAGACGAAAAATTGCGTGAGCAGCCAGTGCTCGGCCCGCATCTGGAGGTTCTCGATCGCGATGACGTCGAATAGTCTCTGGTAGCTTTCCATCGTCTCATGCCTCGGCTGCACTCGAGAGGAGTATCCGTGTCCGACGTCGCTCGAATCAACCGCCCAGGGTGGCGCCGGACGGCGCTGGCCGCGTTTCTCGCCCTTGCCGGCACGTGGTCGCCGGCGCCGGCCATGGCCCTCGAGCCGACACTGGTGGAGATCGGCACCGGGGCCAAGACCGGAGTCTACTATCTCGCCGGAGGTGCCATCTGCGACCTCGTCGACGACGCGCGCTGGCGGACCGGCCTGCGCTGCCTCGACATCAGCTCCAACGGCTCGATCGACAACCTCAAGGCCATCCGCAGCGGTGAGCGCGCCTTCGGCATCTCGCAGTCGGACTGGCAGTTTCACGCGGTCGCCGGCACCAGCGTCTTCACCGAGGTGGGCCCCGACAGCGAACTGCGCTCGGTGTTCTCCCTGTTCCAGGAGCCATTCACCGTGGTGGCCCGGCCGGATGCGGGCATCGCCAGCCTGGCCGATCTCGAGGGCAAGCGCGTCGACATGGGGCCATTCGGCTCCGGCGGGCGGGCGACGATGGATGTAGTCATGGCGGCGATGGGCTGGACCGGGCGTGATTTCGCCTTCGTCTCGGACCTGCCGCTCAGCTCGCTCACCCGAGCGCTGTGCAGCGGCGAGATCGATGCCGCGGTCTTCGTGGTCGCGCACCCGAATCTGACGCTCGAGGACATGGTTACCTCCTGCAACGCGGTGCTGGTGCCGGTGACAGGCCCCGCGATCGAGGCGCTGGTGGCCGACAATCCCTACTACTCGGCGATGGAGATCCCGGCTTCGACCTATCCAGGGCAGACGAACCCGGTGCCGAGCTTCGCCCTGACCGCGGCGCTGCTCACCTCCTCGCGGGTCTCGTCGGACGTGGTCTACGAGCTGACCAAGGCGGTCTTCGAGAACTTCGACGCCTTCCGGACATCGCACCCCGCCTTCTCCGGGCTCGACCGGACCCGGATGATCAGCGAGGGGCTGACGGCGCCGCTGCACCGCGGGGCGCTGCGCTACTTCGAGGAAGTCGGGCTGAAGTGAACGGCTTTTTCGCTTGCCCTCGGGGCGCGGGCGGTGCCGGAATGGGCGGAGACGGCAAGGAGGAGGCCTGCAGATGACCGACTGGCGCGAGAACGGCGTCCGGGTGATCAAGGGCGATCGGCTCGATTCCAACACCGCGCAGACGCCCGGCATGTTCCGGCAGGCGGCGATCAACCACGCGCGGGTGGGCGCCCAGAAGATCTGGGCCGGCACCGTGTCGATCCAGCCCAACGCCAAGACCGGCGTCCACCACCACGGGGCGCTCGAGAGCGTCATCTACGTGGTGAAGGGCAAGGCGCGGATGCGCTGGGGAGACCGGCTCGAGTTCGTCGCCGAGGCCGGTCCCGGGGACTTCATCTACGTGCCGCCCTACGTGCCGCACCAGGAGATCAACGCCGACCCGGCCAATCCGCTCGAATGCGTGCTGGTGCGTTCCGACAACGAGGCCGTGGTGGTCAACATCGACGATGTCGAGCCGGTCGAGGCGCCCGAGGAGGTCTATTGGGTCGATCCCATCCATTCGCATCCGTGAGCCGGCCGTGACCAGCCCCGTCGCGGAGATCCTCGAAATCGAGGGAGGCCGGCTGGCGGTGCCGGCGCCCGGGCCGGCGGGCGTCCGCGCTTTCAGGGGCATTCCCTATGCCCGCCCACCCGTCGGCGCGCTGAGGTGGCGGCCGCCGCTCCTGCCCGAGCCCTGGGCCGGCGTGCGCAGCGCCGAGCGCTTCGGGCCGAACGCCCTGCAGCGGGTCGTCTTCGACGACATCGATCCCCATGCCGTCGGGGTCTCGGAGGATTGCCTCTACCTCAACGTCTGGACCCCGGGCTTCGGCGCCGGGCCGGGCGTGCCGGTGATGGTCTGGATCCACGGCGGCGGCTCGGTGGTGGGATCGGGCGCCGAGCCGCGCTACGATGGCGCGAACCTTGCCGCGCGCGGCATCGTCGTGGTGACGGTGAACCACCGGCTGAACGCGTTGGGGTTCCTCGCCCATCCCGAGCTCACCGCCGAGGCGCCGGCCGGGGCTTCGGGCAACTGGGGGATGCTCGACCTCGTGGCCGCCCTGGCCTGGGTGAAGCGCAACATCGCGGCGTTCGGCGGCGATCCGGCGCGGGTCACCGTCGCGGGCAAGTCCGCCGGCGCCAAGGCAGTCTCGGCGCTTATGGCCTCGCCCCTCGCGCGCGGGCTCTTCCAGGGCGCCATCGCCGAGAGCGGGGCGCTCTTTGCCTCGCCGACCTTCACGGTACCGACGCTGGCGGAGGCGGAGGAAGCGGGGATGGCCTTCATGCGCAAGGCCGGGGCGGTGTCGCTCGCCGAGCTTCGGGCGCTGCCGGCGGAGGTGATCCTCGACGCGGCGCCCGGGCTCGGCTTCCGGGCGATCGTCGACGGGCACTTCCTGCCGCGCCCGCCGGCGGCGATCTTCGCGGAGGGTGGGCAGGCCCCGGTGGCGCTCCTCGCCGGCTGGAACCGGGACGAGGGCGGGACCGTCGGGGTGGCGCCCTGGCCGGAGCGGGTGCGCGAGATCTTCGGGGCGCGGGCGGATGCGGTGCTGGCGGCCTATCCGGGCGACCGGGCAGGGGGCGCGGGCGCTCGCCGGGGATTTGTTCGTGGGGCATCCGATGTGGTCCTGGCTCGAGGCGCACCGGGCGACGAGCCGACGCGCCGGTCTACCGGTTCCGGTTCGACCGGGCGCCGCTGGTCGCCTCGGGGGAGGGGACGTGGAGCCAGGAGAAGGGGGCGTTCCATGCCGCGGAGATCGTCTACGTGCTCGACAACCTGCAGGCGGCGCCGTGGCGGGTGGCGGCGGAGGACGAGCGGACGGCGGCGCTGGCGTCCGGCTACTGGCTGAATTTCGTGCGCACGGGCGATCCAAACGGGCCGGGGCTGCCGGAGTGGCCGTCCTATCGGCGGGGGGACGATCCGGTGATGATCCTCGACGCGACCGCGGAGGTGGCGGGCGACGCGGAGCGGGTGCGCCACGCGCTTCTCGCCGACGTGGTGGCGCGCGGGTAGCGGGCTTGGACGGGGACGATCTCGGGGACTGGATCGCGGCGCGCCGGCTTGGGGCGGTGCGGGCGCTGCGGTCGGCGGTCTCGGCGACCGGGCTCGCGCACGTGCGGCCGGGGCTCGGCTGGACGGTGCGGCCGGCGCCGGGGTCGATCCTCGCCTCGCCGGTCTCGGCGGCCTGGGATCCGGAGCCGGATTATTTCCACCACTGGGTCCGGGATGCCGCCGTTGCGATCCGGGCGCTGCCGGAGGTGCTGGCGGTCGTGGACGAGAGCGAGCGCGCGTGGTGGCGGCAGGCGTTCCGGGACCACGTGCGGTTCTCGCTGGCGATCGGGGATCCGGCGCGGCGGGGGCCGGCGCGCAATCCGCTGGCGGCATCGGCGCGGCCGGAGGTGCGGCGGTTCCTGAGGCCGGATGCGGAGCTCGCGGGGCTTTCGGGGGAGGCGTGGCTGGAGGAGCCGCGGTTCGCGGCGGATGGCGGGCCGGACCTGGAGAAGTGGAACCGGCCGCAGGACGACGGGCCGGCGCTGCGGGCCTCGGCCTGCATGGCGGTGGTGGCGGCGGTGCCGGATCTGGCCGGGCCGGAGGTGGCGGTGCTGGTGCAGCGGGATCTCGAGCATGTGCGCCGGGTCGCCGGCCGCGCCTGCATCGGGCCGTGGGAGGACGGGCCGGCGCGGCGGACAGGGTTCACGCTGATCGCCGAGTGGGATGCGCTCGACCGTGGCGGGGCCGCGGAGGCGGCGGCGGTGATGGCGGTGATCGAGGCAACGGCGGAGTCGGGACGGCCGGTGTGGCGGGAGAGCGTCGAGGCGGCGTCAGGGACGCTCGACAGCGGGACGGTGCTGGGGCTTCTGCATGCCGGGCGGGAGGAGGGGGCGATCGGGATCGCGGCGGAGCGGACGCTGGGGACGGTGGCGGCGCTGGAGAGCGTTGTTCGCGGAGCTTTATCCGATCAATGCCGGCCGGGAGGTGCCGGCGATGGGGCGGTTCGCGCAGGACGACTTCTTCGGCGGTAACCCGTGGTTTCCGGTGACGCTCGGGTTCGCCGAGCTGCACTACCGGATCGCGGCGCTGCGCGGGGATCGGTGCGGCGTTCGGCAAGGCAGAGGCCTGGATGGCGCTGATCCGGGAGGTGTCGCCGGAGGGGGATGCGCTGCCGGAGCAGTTCGACCGGATGACCGGCGCACCGGCCGGATCCCGGGCGCTGACCTGGAGCGCGGCGGCCTTTATCGCTGCAGCCGCAGCGCGGGAGCGCGCACGGCTGGGCACGCGTGCCAGCATGGGTTAAGCCATTGATTATTATGGATAATTGGCCTTCTTGTCAACGATTTGTCAACCTTGGTTGACCGAACATGAACTCCGTCAGACATTGTATTTGATTTCAATGGCTTGACCCCTCTGCACACAGTGTGCAGCCGACCGGACGGGGGTCATGCGATCGCGGTGTACCAGGGCGAGGTGAAGCCGAGTGCCGAGAGGCCGGCCTGGACCTCGCGCCGCCCCATGAAGAGCCGCCAGAGCAGCCCCGAGCGGTGGTTTTCGAGGGCGGCGACGATCGGGCCCTGGTCGATGGCGAGCCGGCTCTCGGCGACCCAGTCGAGCGTGGGACAGAAGGCGTCGACGAACCCGGCCTCGCCCCACAGCCGGTCGCCGAGATCGTCGTGGAGATGCCGCAGCACCGGCATCGCCTCGTCGGGAACGAAGGGGAAACGAGCCGAGCGCCGCCGTCGGGGTGATGGTGCCGGTATCGCGGGTCGGCGAATGCGCGACGTAGCCCGAGGGATCGTCGCTCGCGGTCAGCCCCCAGCACGCCGGACCGTAGCCCTTCCAGCCGCCGGGATTGGCAAGGCAGTGGGCGCGGTTGACCAGCGCATGCGCCCGCACCTGCTCGCCATAGTCGGCATAGGCGTCGCGCAGTCCGCTCGGATCGAGGACGAGGAAAGCGTACTGCGACAGGAAGAGCGGCCCGCCCCAGTCCGGCCCGAGCGGCAGCCGGATGCCGTCATACGTCCTGCCATTCCGGAAGGCGGCCGCCGTTGCCCAGCTTTCGTGATACACCGACGCCGGCACTGGGTGGCGCGGCGCCCCGGCGGCGAGCACGAAGACCGGCAGCGCCTCGTTCCAGCCCCGGATCGCCAGCGCATGCGCCGGCCGCGGCCGGTCCGGGTGGTGGTGCCACACGAGGCCGCCGTCCCGCAGGTGGACGGTCCAGTTCACGGCGGCGTAGAGCGCGTCGATCCGGTCGCCGATCTCGGGCGCCTCGGTGAAGTAGGCGCCGGCCGCCAGCAGGCCCATCATCAGGAACGCGGTCTCCACCAGGTCGCCGCCATCGTCGCCACGCATGAACGGGATGACCCGGCCGGTGGCGCCGCTGAGGAAATGCGGGAAGACCCCGTCGAAGCGGTCGGCCGCCTCGAGCCAGCCCACCAGCCGCTCCAGCCGGTCGAGAATGTCCCGCCGCGGCCGCCAGCCGCGCTCGGCGGCGACGATCTGCGCCAAGAGGCCGAAGCCGGTGCCGCCGGTCGTCACCGTGTCCTCGACGTCGTAGCCGAAGGCCCCGGCGCTGCGCTCCCGCGCCATGCCGCTGCCGGGATGGCTCCAGTCGGTGAAATAGGTGGCGGTCGCCTGGCCGATGCGGTCGCGGAGCGCGGCGTCACCCAGCCCGCGGGTCACGCGTCCCATGTGAGCGAGACCTCCTGCGTGTCGCGGCTGTTCGGTCCGATATGGAGGATGATCTCGCCGGGGTCGCGGACCCATTCGACGGTCTCGAGCGACGGCGCCACCGGGTAGCGCAGCATCTGAGCCGTCACCTCGAAGGCGACTTTCCGGGTTTCGCCCGCCGCGAGCGCGACCCGCCGGAAATCTGCCAGCATGCGCGCCGGCCGGGTGATGCGGGCGACGGGGTCGGAGAGATAGAGCTGGACGGTCTCAACGACCGGCCGGGTGCCGCGGTTGGTGATGTCGACCGAAAGGACGACGTGCCCGGTCTCGCCGCGCGCCCGGTCGGCGGAGAGTGCCGGGGCGCCGTAGGCGACGTCGCCGTAGGTGAGGCCGAAGCCGAACGGATAGGCCGCCGCGACGGCCGTGTCGTCGAGGTCGAGCCAGCCGGTCAGGAACTTGCGGAAGCGCCCGGGGAAGGGCCGGCCCGTGGGTTCGGCGTCGTAGTGGAGCGGCACCTCGCCGGGATGCACGGGCAGGCTGACGGCGAGGCGACCGGCGGGCTCGGCGTCGCCGAAAAGCAGGTCGGCGACACCTTCGGGACCGCCGACGCCGCCGTGCCAGGCGTAGACGAGCGCGGCGGCCTCTTCGGGGATGTTGCCGAGCGCCAGCGGGCGCCCGGCGAAGACTACGACGACGAGCGGCGTGCCGGTGGTGGCGAGCGCGGTGACGAGGCGGCGCTGCGGTGCCGGGATGTCGGGGCAGAGCCGGGACGAGGATTCGCCGGCATGCTCCTTGGCCTCGCCGATGGCGACGATGGCGATATCGGCGGCGCCGGCGGTGCGGACCGCTTCCGCGATCATCTCGTCGTCGCTGCGGGGATCCCGGACCACGGTGACGCCGTGGACGTTGAGGCGGTCGACGAGCCACGGCTCGTCGACGATGTTCGCGCCGAAGGCGGTGGTGAGCGAGATGCCCGGGCGCTCGCCGATGGCCTCGGCCAGGGTGCGGACGTCGCGGGCGTTGCCGGAGACCGACCAGGTCCCGAGCATGTTGGCGCGGTCCTGTCCGAACGGGCCGATCAGCGCCAGCCGGGTCGTGGCTGGGAGCGGCAGGACGCCGGCGTTCTTCAGCAGCACGGCGCTGTTGGCGGCGGCACGGCGGGCGAGGGCGCGGCCGCCGGCCGGGGCGGCCGGCGCGCTGTCGCCCATGCCGCGGAACGGGTCGTCGAGAAGGCCGAGGCGGGCCTTGAAGGTGAGCACCCTGAGGCAGGCACGGTCGATGAGGGCACGGACGGCGTCGGCCGGCAGCGCGAAGCCGGCCTCCGGTGCATCGCAGCCCCGCTCGGCCAAGGCGGGAAGCTCGCGCAGGTAATCCTCGCCGACCATGTCCATGTCGATGCCGGCGTGCAGCGCCCGGGCGACCACCGTCGCGGGGCTGCCGAGGCCGTGGGCGGTGAGCTCCTTGACGCCGGTGTAGTCGGAGACGACGAGGCCGTCGAAGCCGGCGGTGCCGCGCAGCCAGCCCTCGATGAGGGCGCGGTGGGCGTGCATCGGGAGCTTGTTCACGGCATTGAAGCCGACCATCACGCTGGCCGCGCCGGCCGCGAGCGCGGCGGCGAAGGGCGGCAGGTAGACGGCGAAGAGATCTTCCCAGGCGAGGCTGGCGTTGTCGTAGTCGCGGCCGGACTGGGTGGCGCCGTAGGCGACGAAGTGCTTGAGGCAGGCGGCGACGCGGCCGGGGGCGGCGGGGTCGGGCCCCTGCAGGCCGCGGGTCATCGCCACGGCGATGCGGGTGGCCAGGAGCGGGTCTTCTCCGGGGCTCTCCGCGACCCGGCCCCAGCGCGGGTCGCGGGAGACGTCGATCATCGGACCGTAGACCTGGTGGATGCCCTCGGAGGCGGCCTCGGCGGCGGCGAAGGCGGCGGTCTCCTCGACCAGGTTCATGTCCCAGGAGCAGGCGAGGGCGATGGGGAGCGGGAAGACGGTGCGGTGGCCGTGGATCACGTCCTCGGCGAGGAAGAGCGGGATCCGCAGACGCGAGCCGGCCAGCGCCCGCTCCTGCAGGGCGCGGGCGGAGGCCCTGGACTTGGTGCCGAAGACGGCGCCGGCCTGGCCGGCGTCGAGGCGTTCCGCGAGCCGGGTCGTGCCGCCGGTGCCGGTGGCGAGGCCCTCGCCGGCCGCGAGGAGGTTGAGCTGGCCGATCTTCTCGGCCAGCGTCATGCGGGCGAGGAGCCCGGCCGCCGTCTCATGTTCGTGGATCGATCTGCCCTTTCGGAATCACTCAGCCGCAACGCGAACCACGGGACCACCATTGGCGATCCCGAGTCCATATGCGACGTCGAGAGTCCGGTTGAAGACCGGCTCGCCGTCCGGGTCGACGGGCATCGTCTCGGCGTGGAGGATCGCGAGGACGGTCACGTCCGGCAGGCGGCTGCGCAGGGCGCGGTGGAACTCCGCGGCGGCTTCGGCGTCGAGCGCCGAGGTCGGCTCGTCGAGGAGCAGGATGTCGGGCTTCTGCACCAGCATCCGGGCGAGGACCAGGCGCTGCTTCTGGCCGCCGGAGAGCACATCCTGCCAGGCGCGGCCCTGGTGGAGCTCGTGGTCGAGCGCCCGGATGAAGCAGCCGAGGCCGACGCGGGAGAGCGCCTCGGCCACGCTCAGGTCGTCCGCGAACCCGGCGGCGTGGGGGTAGGTGACGAGTTCCTTCAGGGTGAGCCGGCCGGGGAGGTCGGGGTCCTGGCCGGCGAAGAAGACCCGGGCGTCCCGGGCCAGGGCGACGCGGCCCTCGCCGTAGGGCCAGAGGCCGGCGACGGCCTTGAGGAGCGAGCTCTTGCCGCAGCCGCTGGCGCCGCGCAGGTGGACCCAGTCGCCGCGATGGACGGTGAGGCGCGGGACGGTGACGAAGGGCGCCGCGTCGCGGCCGCGGTGGCAGAGGGCGAGGCCGTCGAGGGCGAGGGCAGGGCCGCGGGGGGCGATCTCGGTGCGGCGGAAGTCGCAGCGGCCGGTCGCGGCATAGAAGCGGTCGCGGGCGCGGACCCGCTCGATGGCGTCGGCGAGAGTGGTGAGGCGGACGGCGTTGGCCTTGAGGGCGGCGATCGCGGGCATGACGTTGATGAAGAACGACAGGCTGCCGATGAGCTCGCCGGTGAGTTCGGAGCTGGCGGCGTAGGAGCGGAAGGACATGTTGCCGGCCATGAACGCGGGCAGGGCGGGCATGTAGGCGAGCAGGCGCTGGGAGAGGAAGTTGTAGACGTCGTTGAACATCATCATGGTGGCCTGCCAGATGTTCTGCCGCCGCCAGGTGCCGTCGATGGCGCCGTAGAGCCGGGTGTTGGTGCGGCGCTGCGCCGCCTCGCCGCTCGAGGCGGCCAGGAGGCCGACGCGGTTCAGCATGCCGTTGAGTTCGCCGCGCCAGGCGCCGTCGTTCTTCTGCCGCTCGATCTGCATGCGCTCGAGGACACGGCCGATCATCCAGGCGACGACCGTGACCGCGGGAATGTAGAGGACGAAGAGGACGCCGGCGAGGATGGCGGTGCCGTAGTCGCCGGGGACGAGGGAGACCTCGATGCCGAGGACATGGGAAAGCGCCCTGCCAGTGACGGCGCCGAGCCGGTCGAGGGCGTCGACCGGGGCGCTGCGCTGGAGGATGGCGTTCGAGACGAACCAGATCGAGGCGATGGCGCCCCACAGGCCGATGACGAGGCCGATCAGCCCGCCGTAGAGGCCCTCGGTGCACACGTCGAGCCGCTGGTCGATCGCGTCCGGCAGGCCGTCCCGATCATCCGTATTGCCGCGGTCGCTCATCAAATCCAGGGCGATGCGCCTGTCCGCGAGGATCTCGGCGTCGAAGCGCGACACCATCCATCCGCGGGCGCGGCGATGGAGGGTGGTCGTCACCAGGTGGCGCAGCGCCACGCCGCCCGCCCGGGAGATGAAGATGGCGAGGTAGATGACGGCGGCGAGGAGCAGCGCGTGCCCAGGCTCCGACACGTCCGGACGATGAAACTCCGCCAGCGCGGAGATGAAGTCGGCGCTGGCCGTTGCGGTCCAGACACTGGCCTTGCTGAGCAGGGAGGTCATCGCGAGCGCGATGACGGTGAGCGTCCAGGCCTCGCGCCAGCGCTCGGACATCCAGTAGGACGTGACCAGTCCTCTGAACGTCCGGAGCCGCGTCAAACCAGGGCCCTGACGCGCCGCAGCCGGTAGCGAGGAGGATCCGCGGGCGGTTCGGGAGGGGTCATGGATCCATCATTGACAACGCGCTGCCCGACGACGGACTCGGGCAGGGACTTCACAGAACTTGATCCACAGGATCCACTAAGGATGGTTAACGCACGGTTAAGAATCCCACGGTGTTGTGCCATCCGTCAAGAAATATTAACGGCGACGTCACATCCCCGCAGCAATTGCGCAACGGCTCCGAGCGGGACGGTGCGGATCGAGGCGGACGTGGCGGCGTGGCGGGACATGAAGAAGCTCCGATAACGGAGCCTTCCTGCCACAACCCGCGTGACAGTCGCGTGAGGCGAGCGTCTCGCGGCGACGCGCGGTGCAGGCCGCTACGGCCGGGCGACGTCCCAGAGGCCGTTCATCCCGTCGCCTGTCGTGTCGCCGGGTCCAATGTCCCTGATCCAGTAGTAGAGCGGCATCCCGTCCCTCGCCAACTGGCGGGTGCCGTCGTCCCGCTCGATCACCGTGTAGGGCGCCTCGATGGCCACGTCCCCGGTGGCCAGGAGAGACGGCCAGTTCTCGGCGCACTGCTCGTAGCAGGTCGACACGCCTGGCGCATCGTTGCGGAAGGTGTAGAGCGTCATGCCGTTGCCCCCGGCCAGCACCGGTTCCTTGTCCGTGTCCATGGTGGCCACTATTCCGGCGGCGGACGCGCCACTGGCGTGCGCGGCGAGGAGGGCGGTGGCGCCCAAGTTTTTCAGGGCAGATTTCCCTCTCTGTCATGGAGTTGGGCTGCCGTCAAAATGTGGGCCGGCGCGCCGCCGCCGGCAAGCCTCTGGTTCAAGGGCCGGTCCTCGGGAGGGGCGCTTTCCGTTTGAATGCCGCCGGGGATTGTGGCCATCTGCCCGCGAGCCGGCAATCGAGGGAGCCGATGTCAGAGGATGCCGCCGCGCAGAGAGCCCGGATCGCCCGTCAGTTCATCGAGTCGATCCCGCACTCGCGGGATCTCGGCATGGACGTCCTCGACGTCGGCGAGGGCTGGGCGATCCTGGCGCTGGACTACGACGAACGCTTCGTCGGCGATCCCGACAGCGGCGTATTGCACGGCGGCGTGGTGACGGCGCTTCTGGACACCTGCGGCGGGTCCAGCGTGATGGCCCATCCCTCGGCGCCGGAAGGGACCGCGACCATCGATCTGCGCATCGACTACATGCGGGCGGCGCCGCCGGGACGGCGGCTTTTTGCCCGCGCCGAATGCTACCGGGTGACCCGGACCGTCGCCTTCGTGCGCGGGTTCGCGTGGACGGAATCCATGGACGATCCGGTGGCCGCGGCGAGCGGCGCCTTCACCGTGGAGCGCAGCCGATGAGCCCGCAGGGCCGACCGCCACCCGAGCCGGTGCAGGTGCTCAAGCAGCGGCGCGATGCCGCGCTGGCGCGCATGGCGTCGGCGGTGCCCTACGCCCGTCATCTCGGCGTGGTCTTCGACCGGCGCGGCGACGAGCTGACGGCGCAGTTGCCCTATGCGGAGCGGCTGATCGGCAACCCGCAGCTGCCGGCGCTGCACGGCGGCGCCATCGGAGCGTTCCTCGAGATCACCGCGATCATGGAACTCGCCTGGGCGCAGGTCTGGGAGCGGATGGAAGGCGGCGGCCCGAGTGCTGCGGCGATCGAGGCGGGTGCGTTTCCGGCGCTGCCGAAGACCATCGACTTTACCGTCGACTACCTTCGAAGCGGGCTGCCGCGGGACGCCTATGCCCGGGCGCGGGTCAACCGCATGGGCCGACGCTACGCCTCGGTGCATGTCGAGGCCTGGCAGGACAACCGCGCCCGGCTCTTTGCCCAGGCAACCGGGCATTTCCTGATGCCAAGCGGCGATGGCTGAGGCCGGGCCGGCGGCGACGTCCAGCGCCTTTCCGGAGATGATCACCCACCGGCGGGTCCTGAACATCGCCGTGCCGATCGTGATCTCCAACGCCACGATCCCGATCCTCGGCGCCGTGGATACTGCGGTGGTGGGCCAGCTGGGACTGGCGGCGCCGATCGGGGCCGTCGGGCTCGGGGCGATCATCCTGGTGTCGATCTACTGGGTCTTCGCGTTCCTGCGCATGGGGACGACCGGCCTCGTCGCCCAGGCCCGCGGCGCCGGCGAGGTGGCGGAGACCGGAGCGCTGCTGATGCGCGGGGTCATGATCGGGGCGGCGGCCGGGGGCGTGTTCATCGCCGGGCAGGCGGCGGTGTTCTGGGGGGCGTTCCGGCTGGCGCCGGCCTCGGCGGAGGTGGAGGCGCTGGCGCGGCAGTATCTCGCCATCCGTATCTGGGGCGCGCCGGCAGCGATCTCGATCTACGCGCTGACCGGATGGCTCATCGCCATGGAGCGGTCGCGGAGCGTGCTGATCCTGCAGGTGGCGATGAACGGCATCAACATCGGGCTCGACCTGCTGTTCGTGCTTGGCCTCGGCTGGGGCGTGGCCGGGGTCGCCGCGGCAACGCTGATCGCCGAGTGGGCCGGGCTGATCCTCGGCCTCTGGCTGTGCCGGGAAGCGTTCGGGGGTGCGCAGTGGCGGGACTGGGGGCGGGTGTTCGACCCGGTGCGGCTCCGGCGGATGGCGCAGGTGAACGGCGACATCCTGGTGCGTTCGGTGATCCTGCAGGCGAGCTTCGTGAGCTTCATGTTCTTCGGGGCCGCGCTCGGCGACGTGACGCTGGCCGCGAACCAGGTGCTGATGCAGTTCATCGGGGTGACCGCCTATGCGCTCGACGGCTTCGCGTTTTCCGCCGAGGCGCTGGTGGGCCAGACCCTCGGCCAGCGGTCGCGGTCCGGGCTGCGGCGGGCGGCGATCCTGACTTCGGAATGGGGCTTCGGCGCGTCGCTGATCATGGTTGTGGCTTTCCTCGCCCTTGGGCCTTCGATCATCGATGCGATGACCACCGCGCCGGAGGTGAGGGCGGAGGCGCGGCGGTACCTGCCGTGGATGGCGGCGGCGCCGCTGGTTGGCATTGCCGCCTGGATGCTCGACGGCATCTTCATCGGCGCGACCGAGACCCGGCCGCTGCGCAACGCCATGGCGCTTTCGGTGGTGGCCTATGCCTGTGCGCTGGCGCTGCTCCTGCCGCGGTTCGGCAACCACGGGCTCTGGGCGGCGCTGATGATTCTCAACCTCGTCCGCGGGATCACGCTCGGGCTGCGCTATCCGGCGCTGGAGGCCCGCGCCACCTGAGGGCGCGGCGTCGGCGACTTCGGCGACGTCTTGGGCGTACGCAGGCGCGAGCCGCGCAGTTCGCCGATCTCTTCCAGGATCGGGTAGGCGACGGTGGTGAGGTGGGCGTTGATGCGTTTGAGGTCGCGCAGGACGTCGAGGTGGAGGGCGCTGGTCTCGATGGTTTCCGGCAGGCCGTCGCGCAGGCGGCGGAAGTGGCGTTCGGTGGCGCGCATCTCCTCGTCGCGAAGCCGGTCCTTCTGGGCGACGAGGTCGCGGGCGACGGTGGCGTCGCGGCTGACGAAGACGGCCAGCGCCCGGCGCATCTGCTCTGCGATCAGCGCGTGGAAGGCGCGGATGTCGGCCCAGCCGTCGGCGGAGAAGTGCAGGTCCTGCTTCTGCTTCTTGGCGGCGAGGCGCAGCAGGCCCTTGTCGATAATGTCGCCGATATGCTCGAGGTTGGTGGTGAAGAGCACGGCCTCGAGAACCTGGGCGCTCTCGCCGGGGGTGAGTTCGGCCTGCATCAGGTGGGCAAGGTAGAACTTGATCTCCTCCTGGCGGGCATCGACCTCGTCCTCGAGCGCCGCCACCTCCTGGATCCGCCGCCTGTCGGTTTCGTCGAAGGTCAGGATGGTCTCGCGCAGCATGAGCTCGACCTTGTCGGCGAGGCCGAGCATCGCCCGGGTGGCGGCGTTGAGCGCCAGCGCCGGGCGGTCGAGCAGGGCCGGGTCGAGGTGGTCCAGCCGCGCCACCTCCCGGCCGGGGTCCGGGTCGGGGAAGATCCGCTCGAGGAGGCGGGCGCTCCGGGCGGTCAGCGGCAGGAAGACCACCGCGAGGCCGAGGTTGAAGAGGGTGTGGAAATGCGCCGCGAGGCGGGCCGGGTCATCGCCGAGGCGAGCGATGCCGGCGGTGATCGGGCCGATGAGCAGGAATGCCGCAAGCGCGCCGATGGCGCGGAACCCGAGGTTGCCGTAGAGGACGCGCCGCGCAGCCACCGGCTGGTCGAAGCCGAGGCCGAGGGCGACGAGCCCGGAGCCGACGTTGGCGCCGAGCACCAGGGTCAGCGCCAGCGGCAGGCCAACCACGCCGGCGCCGGTGAGCGAGATCACGAAAAGGACGAAGGCGACGCTGGAGTGCATGGCCCAGGTGAAGAGCGCGGCGAAGATCAGCGCCAGCACCGGGTCGTGGGCGAGGCGGGCGAGAACGAGGGTGGTGACCTCGCTGGCGCGCATCGGCTCGGAGGCGGCGCCGATCAGAGCGAGGGCGAGGAGGATCAGGCCGAGGCCGATCAGGATGCGGCCGGTCTGCATTGCCTTCGGCCGTTCGGACATCCGGCCGAGGACGACGCCGGCGAGCAGCAGCAGCGGCATCACCGCCGAGAGGTCGAGCGACAGCGCCTGCACGGCGAGGGTGGTGCCGAGGTCGGCGCCGAGCATCAGCGCCAGCGCGGCGGAAAGCGCGATGAGCCGCCGGCTGACGAAGGAGGCGACGAGCATCGCCGTCGCGGTGGCGCTCTGGAGCGCCATCGCCGCGAGGGTGCCTGTGGCCGCGGAGCGGATCGGGCCCGCGGCGGCGCGGCCGATGGCGCTGCGCAGTTGCGGTCCGAACCCCTTGAGGATCGCCGCCTGCACCATGTGCGTCCCCCAGAGCAGCAGCGCCACGCCGCCGACCAGGTTGAGCAAGATGGTGTGCCCGGCCATGCCTCGGCTCCTCGTGGATCGTTGCGGGTCTATGAAACGGTTAATAGCCTACGGTGTGGTTAACAATGCCACGACGCGGCGGGCGGTTGCGTGACAAGGGCGTGACGCCGGCTCAGGCCGGGTCGGCGGTGCCGACGGCCTCGGCGACGCTGGCGAAGCCGTCGCGGGCGAGGAGGGCGTCAAGGCCCTCGAGGAGACGCGGGACGAGATCGAGCCCGGCGTAGACGAGCGCGGTGTAGATCTGGATCGCCGAGGCGCCGGCGCAGATCCTGGCATAGGCGTCCTCGGCGGTGGCGATGCCGCCGACGCCGACGAGCGGTAGGCGGCCTTCGGTGAGGGCGTGCAGGCGTGCGAGGACGGCGGTGGCGCGGTCGCGGAGCGGGGCGCCGGAGAGACCGCCGGCCTGGGCGGTGTGGCGGCTCCGCAGGCCATCGCGGGCGAGGGTGGTGTTGGTGGCGATGATGCCGGCGATGCCGGCGGCGAGCGCGACCTCGACGAGGGCGGCGAGATCCGGGTCAGGGAGATCGGGGGCGATCTTCAGGAACAGCGGTACCGGGCGGGCGAGGGCGGCGTTGGCGGCGGTGACGCCGGCAAGGAGGGACGTGAGGGCGGCGGGGCCCTGCAGGTCGCGGAGGCGCTCGGTGTTGGGGGAGGAGACGTTGACGGTGGCGAAGTCGATGAAGGGACCGGCACGGGTCAGCACCGCGGCGTAGTCGGCGGCGCGGTCGGGGCTGGTCTTGTTGGCGCCGAGGTTGAGGCCGACGATGCCGTGCTTCGGACGGCGGGCGAGGCGGGCGGCGATGGCCTCGGCACCGTCGTTGTTGAAACCGAAGCGGTTGATGACGGCGCGGTCTTCGGTGAGCCGGAAGAGGCGAGGGCGGGGGTTGCCGGGCTGCGGCAGTGGCGTGGCGGCGCCGACCTCGACGAAGCCGAGGCCGGTGCGGAGGAGCGGTGCGACGGCTTCGGCGTTCTTGTCGAAGCCGGCGGCGAGACCGAGGGGGTTGGGCAGGTCGAGACCGGCGACGCGGGTGCGCAGGCGCGGCGAGGTGACCGGGTCGCGGTGGGGGCCGAGGCCGCTGCGCAGCGCGGTGAGGGCGAGGCGGTGAGCGGTCTCGGGGTCGAGGCGGCGCAGGAGCGGCAGGGCTAGGCGTTCGCCCAGGCTCATGGCAGCGGTCCGTCGGCGAGGGGACGCGACCAGACGATGTCAGCAAGCGCGAGCGGGCGGTAGAGATGGGGGAAGAGGGCGCCGCCTCGCGCCGGCTCCCAGACCAGGGCGGAGCCGAGGGCGGCGGGATCGAGGGCGAGGAGGACGAGGTCGGTCTCGCCGGCGAAGTGTTTCTCCAGGGTGCCGGGGAGCTGCTCGGCGGTGGAGAAGTGGATGTAGCCGTCGGCGCGATCGACGGGGGCGCCGGCGGTGACGCCGGCGGACCGGAGCTCGGACCATTCGGCGGGGCGGAAGAGCTTGTAGATCAGCATGGGTCAGCCTTGCGGGGTCATCACCTTGCGCGACCCCGCCCGCTGGATGCCGAGGCGGCGTTCGCGCCAGATGATGAAGAGGCCGGCGGTCACGATCAGGGCGGCGCCGATCAGCATCGGGCGGGTCGGGATCTCGCCGAAGATGGTGTAGCCGAGGATGAGGGCGAGGAGCATCGAGACGTACTCGAAGGGGGCGATCACGCCGGTCTCGGCGTGGCGGTAGCTTTCGGTCAGGAGGATTTGGCCGACGCCGCCGAGAAGGCCGGCGCCGACGAGGAACATCGCCTCGCGGGCGGTGGGGAAGACCCAGCCGAAGGGGAGGGTGACGAGGGAGAGGACGGAGGCGGTGAGCGAGAAGTAGAAGACGATGGCGGCGGTGGGCTCGCTGGTGATGAGCTTGCGGACGAAGACCTGGGCGAGGGCGGCGAAGACCGCGCCGAGAAGTGCGGCCATGGCGCCGATGGCCAGCATGCTGTCGGCGGCGTCGAGGCTGGTGACGGTGAGGTTGGGCAGGAGCACGATGACGACGCCGATCAGGCCGACGAAGACGGCGGTGAGGCGGAAGGCGCGGACCTCCTCGCCGAGGAACATCGCGGCGAAGATCACGGTGAGGAGGGGGGCGGCGTAGCCGAGGGCGGTGGCCTCGGGCAACGGCAGCAGGCCGAGGGCGGTGAAGCCGAGGCCCATGGCGGAGGTGCCGACGAGGCCGCGCCAGAGGTGGCCGAGCGGGTTAAGGGTGTCGAGGCCGTGGCGCAGGTTGTGGGCCCAGATCAGCCAGGCGAGGATCACCGGCATGGCGAAGAACGAGCGGAAGAACACCGCTTCGCCGGCGGGGACGTGGGGAGCGGCAGACTTGATGCAGATGGCCATCATGGTGAAGACCATGACGGAGAGGACCTTGAGGCCGATGCCGCGCAGCGGGTTCATGGGGGGAGAGGCTCGTAGGATGGCTGCAGGCGGGAGCGGGCGGGGTCGTGCCCGGACAATGTCCGCAATGGCGCCGGCTCACAAGGGGGGGGCGGTGGGTGGGTCGGTCCACCTGTCCGACCCTCGGGTGTGAACGCCGGGGTGTTCACGCGTGAACGCATTGAAAATAAACGGATTAATCTTCAATAAAATTCGGTAAAAGTGACCCCGAAGCCCAGCGATGGGAGCAGGCGCAAAGCGATTGCCTTGCGGTGCGAACGGTGGAAATCTCCTGCCGGAAGACTCGGAGTCTTCGGGGAGATGGACGAGAGACAGTTCAGATCCGCAAGAAATCAAGGGGGCTGGAATTGAAGAGACTGTTTTTGGCTGTTGCCGGGCTGGTGGTGATGTTTCAGGCACCGGCGCAGGCCGACACGGTGCGCTACGACCTGAATGGTCCCGGGATAAAAGCCAATCTGGCGCTGACGTTCGGGACGGCGACGGACGCCAAGTATCCTGATGCCTACGAGGTCACCGGGATCTCCGGAAGGTTCTCGAATTCCAACAACGGCCTGAATATCGTCAATGCCAAGGTTGGATCGCTGGTGCCGGTGAACCACGCCACGCCGGAGCCGGCAAACCTGCTCGCGCCGCACGACTTCAGCCGGTTTGCCGTCGCGTCCGGCCTCGACCCCGTAAACAATGGCTTCCTGTCCTTCGACAACCTCTACTGGCCCGGCGGGTCGCCGCAGACGGCCTCCGATTACCCGTTCCACGGCGGGATCCTCGACATCTACGGGCTGTTGTTCACCATCGGTAACGGGATGGTGGTGAACTTCTGGAGCAACGGCATCTTCGGCGGGCCGCCGGACTACGGCGTCGCGGTGGCGACGGCGCAGCAGGCGCTCGACTACGTGGGCGGGGTGTCGGTGACGCCGTCGGCGGTGCCGGTGCCCGGGTCGCTCTGGTTCTTGGGCGCCGGGCTGCTTGGCCTGGTGATGGTTGGCCGTCGCAGAACGGCGGTTTAGCGCCGCTTCCGCGGATAGCACCGGTGCCCGAGGATGGGTGCCGGTGTGATCGCGGAGGGTGTGAACAGGGGTGGTGTTCACGCGTGAACAATTTTCAAGTGCTTGATATTAAAGGCGTTAATGAAGAATAATTATTGGTGAACGTCTTCCATGATCATCGAATATATACGATACACAGTCCCGGCCGAACAGACGGCGGTCTTCATCAGAGACTATGCTGCTGCAAAGGAACCGCTGATGCGGTCACCCTATGCGCTGAACTTCGAGATATGCCAATGTGTGGAGGATGTCTCGCAGTTCACAGTGCGGATCGAGTGGACTTCCGCCGACGACCATCTCGGCAAGTTTCGCGGGAGCGCGGAATTCCGTGAGTTCCTGGGCCATATCAGAGCCTACATTCCGATGATCGACGAGATGCGGCACTACGAACGGCGCTGAGGGTGCGAGTCTGGGTAGTGCAAGCGTCGCCCACTGGACAGACGGTGCGTTCAGGTGGGGCTGCCAATGCGTTCGGCGAGCATCGCGAGGCGCTCCCCGTCCTCGTCGAGATGGAGCGCCTCGCGGGCGTGGCGCAGCGCCTTTTGGGAGAGGGCCCGCGCTTCGACGGCGTAGGCAGCGGGACCGGCGGTAGCGAGGACGGCGAGCGTCTTCTGCAGGCGGACGCCGACCTCGATCATCCCGGAGGCGTCGCGCAGGAGCGGGCCGAAGGCGTCCTCAAACATGTCGGAAATTTCCATGTCGGGGACCAGGACCCGATCGCAGGCCGGCGGGTTCTCGGGCGGGGGCATGTCGCGGGCCCAGAGCGTCAGCAGGCGCTGCTGGGTGGCGATGATGCCGATGGCGGTGCCGGGATCGTTGACCCCGGGCGAGAGCGCGCGCGAGCCGATTTCGGCCAGCACCGCGAGGCAGTAGCGCGGGTCCTCGGCGAAGGAGCGCTCCCGGCCGATGGCGAAGGCAGTGCGGATCGCCGCGACCGCCTCGGAATCGGGCTCCCAGCTGGTGTGGACGATGGCGTGCATCGGGTCGATGAGCGCACCGGGCAGGCGGTCGACGAGGACATAGCCGCCCGCCGCGGCCGCGACCTTCTGCAGGGCGCGGATGTCGACGTGCTGGACGTAGCCGGTGGCGTCCGGGACCACCGGCCAGTTCGTCGGCGGTGCGTCTTCGCCCAGCGGCACGCCGCCGAGGTTCGGGGTTGCGGCGCGGCTGCGCATCACCTCCTCGGCGCGGGCCTCGATCTTGGCGACCGTCTCGCCGAGCCGGACCATGTTGGCGAGGTGGTCGACGCAGGCGAAGAGTGCGGCGATGACGAGGACGATGACGACGCCGGCGGCGACCAGCACCACCACCTCGCCCTCCTTGCCGTAGTAGCCGAAGCTCTGGGCGAAGATGCCGACCATGGAGAAGACGAAGGCGCCGAGGAAGGTCGAGAGCATGTTCTGCGAGAACGGATCCTCGATCAGCACCCGGGTGGCGCGGGGGGTGGCGAGGCTGGCGGCGGCGGCATAGGCCTGCACCATGGTGCCGAGCGAGAAGGTGGCGACCACCAGCATCGACGAGGCGATGATGGTGAGGAACTCGTGGGCGCTGCCCTCCTTGATGAGGTCGGCGGCCTGGCGCGGCACGAAGGCGGCGGCGTAGCGGGCGACGAGCGCGGTGAGGACGGCGGCCAGCGCGTAGATGCTGATCCGGAACCAGAAGCGCCCGGTGACCTGCGCCCAGACCCAGGTGAGCCGGGAGGTCACGCGCGCGCGGGCGCCGCGGGCGGCGGAGGCGGGATCGACGGCGGCGGGTTCATGGCGTGGTCCGGTCGGTTGCGGCAACGCGAGCCTAGAACGTGCGCCGGAGCGGGGTCAACGATGCCGCCCGGGTGGCATTTGACGGAGGCGTGACGGCCGGGACGGTTGCGCCGGGCGGTGGAGACCTGCCATTCTCGCAGCATCGAATTTCCGGGAGGAAACCCAATGCCGCTTCGTGCCCTGCCGCTTGCCGCGGTGCTCGCTGCCACGTCCGCCGTCGTCTCTGCCGGGGGAGCGCAGGCGTTCACGCTGCACGTGGTCCACTTCAACGACTGGCACAGCCGGATCGAGTCGATCAACGCCTTCGACTCGACCTGTTCCGGCGAGGACGAGACCGAGGGCAAGTGCTTCGGCGGCGCCGCGCGGCTCTATACGGCGATCAACGCGTTGCGCGACGACTATGCCGCGAAGGGCGAGAACGTGGTGGTGCTGGAGGCGGGCGACGTCTTCCAGGGGTCGCTGTTCTTCACCGCCTACAAGGGGCAGGTGGAGGCTGAGATGCTGAACCGCATCGGCGTCGACGCCATGGTCTACGGCAACCACGAGTTCGACCTGGGGCCGGAGGCCCTGGCGAAGTTCATCGAGACCGCGGAGTTCCCGGTCCTCTCCGGCAACGTCGACGTCAGCAAGGACAACATGCTGGCGCCGCTGGCCGAGGACCACGTGGTGCTCGACGTCGGCGGGGAGAAGGTGGCGATCCTCGGGGCGACGACGCCGGACACCGTCGAGATCTCCTCGCCGGGCGAGGCGGTGGTGTTCCGCGATCCGGTCGAGTACCTGACCGGCAAGGTGGCGGAGTTGCAGGGCGAGGGCGTCGACAAGATCATCCTCCTCAGCCATCTCGGCACCGCCGACGACGTGCGGGTCGCCGAGGCGGTTCCCGGGCTCGACCTCATCGTCGGCGGGCACAGCCACACGCTCTATTCCGACACCATCGAGGGCGCGCCCTACAAGTATCCGCTGATGGTGGACGGACCGGACGGCCACGCGGTCCCGATCGTGCAGGCCGGGTCGTACTCGAAGTACCTCGGCGACATCGCGCTCACCTTCGACGACCAGGGGGTGGTGACCGAGGCGGTGGGCGACACCGCGGTTCTCGACGCCAGCGTCACCCCCGACCCGGAGACGCTCGCCCGCATCAAGGAGCTCGCCGGGCCGATCGAGGAGCTGAAGGCCCGCAAGGTGGCCGAGATCGCCGCCGGCATCGACGGCAGCCGCGAGACCTGCCGGGCGGAGGAGTGCCAGATGGGCGATCTCGTCACCGACGCGATGCTCGAGCGGGTGAAGGGCCAGGGTGTCACCATCGCGATCACCAACGGTGGCGGCCTGCGGGCCTCGATCGGCGGCGGCAAGGTCACCATGGGCGACGTGCTGGCGGTGCTGCCGTTCCAGAACACGCTCTCGACCTTCAACATCCCCGGATCGGCGATCACCGAGGCGCTGGAGAACGGCGTGAGCCAGGTCGAGGAGGGGGCCGGACGGTTCCCGCAGGTCTCCGGGCTGCGCTTCAGCTGGGATCCGGCCGCCGAGCCCGGGCAGCGGATCAAGGCGGTCGAGGTGGTGGACAAGGACGGCTGGGTGCCGCTCGACCCGGCGAAGGTCTATTCGGTGGCGTCCAACAACTTCATGCGCAACGGCGGCGACGGCTATGTCGCCTTCCGCGACCAGGCGACCCAGGCCTACGACTTCGGGCCGGGGCTCGAGGACGTGCTGGCCGACTACCTGTCGGCGCATCCGGACTACACGCCGGGCACCGAGGCGCGGATCACCAAGGTGGAGTGAGCGTCACCGGCAGTTGAGGTTGCCGAGGGTATCGGGGCGGCAGATGGTGTTGCCGTCGGTGCGGTCGAGGATCGGCTTGCCGAGCCCGCGGGCCTGCGGCGCCGGGACGAAGTCCGGGGCGAACCCGTCGGGCTGCGGCTCGGCGCGGACACGGTCGATGGCCTGAACCGGCTGCCAGGCGGGCGGGCCGGGGCAGCGGGCGCACCACCGTGGCCGGGCAGCTCACGGTGCCGAGGGTGTTGGGGCGGCAGACCACCTGGCCGGCCGCGGGCGCAGCATCCGCAAGCGTCGAGATCAGCAGCGCCAGGGCGCCCCATTTTTGCATCGTTGCCACCTCCCTGACCCTAAGACTTGTCGCAGCCTCGGCGGTTTCCAAGGGGCGGTCTCGGCGGAACGACCCGCCTTTGCGCGAGACGCTTGTCATTCAGGGGGTTGACGCGGACTATGCGTGGGCGGGTGGCCTGGCGCCTGATGGCGGCAGCGGCCCGGTCCCGACGAAAGGGGGAGACGATGGACATTATCAAGACGGTCTCGCAGTTCGCGACGCCGGCCGTGCTGGAGCAGGTCGGAAAGGCGCTCGGCCTGTCGCCTGGGGTGATGCAGAAGGGCCTCGGCGCCGCGATCCCGGGGGTGCTCGCGAGCCTCCTCGGCGCGTCGTCGCGTCCGGGCACGGCGGATGCGCTCGGCGCGGCGCTGGGGCAGGCCGGCGGGCTCGGCGATCTCCTCGGCAGCGATCCCGCCGCGGCGGCGACGAAGGGGACGGGGTTCCTGTCCTCGCTGCTGGGCGGCGACGGGGCGGGCAAGCTGGCGGATGCGCTCGGCGGCTATGCCGGGCTGCCGAAGGCCGGCGCCGGCTCGCTCCTCGGGCTGGCCGGGTCGATGGCGCTGG
This sequence comes from uncultured Alphaproteobacteria bacterium, assembly GCA_963798385.1. GTDB lineage: Bacteria > Pseudomonadota > Alphaproteobacteria > Rhodobacterales > Rhodobacteraceae > Amaricoccus. The sequence continues at coordinate 264,369 of CAWCTE010000002.1, forward strand.
GCGCGCTCGGCAAGCAGGCCTCGGAGAAGGGGCTCGATGCCCAGGGGGTGCTCGGCTTCCTCTCCGGGCACAAGGACGAGATCGCCGGGGCGCTGCCCGCGGACTTCGCCAAGGCGCTGTCCGGCACCGGGCTGATCGCCGGCCTGGCACCCGCGGCCGCGGCCGTCGCGCCCGCAGCCGCTGCGCCGAAACCGGCACCGGCAGCGGCAAAGCCGGTCCGCACGCCGCCGCCGCCGCCGCCGCCGGCGCGCAAGTCCGGCTGGACGAAGTGGCTGTTGTGGCTGATCGCGCTGGCCGTCATCGTCTGGATCCTGATGCGCTTCATGGGGCCGGCCGAAGAGCCGGTTGTCGAAGCGCCGCCGCCCGCCGAGCCGGCACCGACCGCGGCCGCGCCGGAACCGGCACCGGCGCCGGCCGATACGGCGGCTGCGCCGGAGGCGCCGGCACCGGCGCCGGCCGAACCGGCGGCGGCTCCCGAGGCGCCGGCCGACACCGCGGCGGCACCCGCTGCGCCGGCCGACCCGCTGGTCGTTGGCGGCGTCGATGTCGGTGCCGGAGTGAGCGGCGCTCTCGACAGGATCTCGAGCGCGTTCTCCGGAATCACCGACACCGCGTCCGCGGAGGCGGCGCTGCCGCAGTTGACCGAGGCGCGCGACACCCTCAACGGCCTCGAGACCACGGTCTCGGCGCTGCCGGCGGAGGGAAAGAGCGCGCTGCAGCAGATGGTCTCGGCGGCGTTGCCGACGATCGAGTCCAGCGCCAACACCCTGCTCGCCGACAGCGCGGTCGCCGGGGTGGTGAAGCCGGTGGTGGACGACATCATCGCCAAGCTCAAGGCGTTCTCGGCCTGAGCCGTTTCCGGGAGCGGCCCAGCCGCTCCCGGTCCGTCAGCCTTCCATCGCCTCGAGTTCGTCGATCATCGAGGCGATGAGGCCAAGGCCCTTGTCCCAGAATGTCGGGTCGCTGGCGTCGAGGCCGAAGGGGGCCAGGAGCGCCTTGTGGTGCTTCGAGCCGCCGGCCCGCAGCATGTCGAAGTACTGGTCCTGGAACCCCAACCGGCCCTCCTGGTAGACCGCATAGAGCGCGTTCACGAGGCCGTCGCCGAAGGCGTAGGCGTAGACGTAGAACGGCGAGTGGATGAAGTGCGGGATGTAGGTCCAGAACGTCTCGTAGCCGGGCATGAACTCGAACACCGGCCCGAGGCTCTCGGCCTGGACGCTCATCCAGAGGGCGTTGATGTCATCGGGGGTGAGCTCGCCCTGGCGACGGGCGGCGTGGAGTTTGCACTCGAAGTCGTAGAAGGCGATCTGGCGGACCACGGTGTTGATCATGTCCTCGACCTTGCCGGCGAGGAGGATCTTGCGGGTGGCCTTGTCGGGGGCGTTTTCCAGCAGCCGCTGGAAGGTCAGCATCTCGCCGAAGACGCTGGCGGTCTCGGCGAGCGTCAGCGGCGTCGAGGAGAGGAGCTCGCCCTGGCCGGCGGCGAGGCGCTGGTGGACGCCGTGGCCGAGCTCGTGGGCGAGCGTCATCACGTCGCGCGACTTGCCGAGGTAGTTGAGGAGCACGTAGGGGTGGACCTCGACCACCGTCGGGTGGGCGAAGGCGCCGGGGGCCTTGCCGGGCTTCACCGGCGCGTCGATCCAGCCGCGGTCGAAGAACGGCTCGGCGAGCTCGGCCATTCGCGGGTCGAAGGCGCCATAGGCGCCGAGGACGGTGGCTCGCGCCTCGTCCCAGCCGATCTTGCGGTCGTCCTCGCGGGGCAGCGGCGCGTTGCGGTCCCAGACCTGCAGCTTGTCGAGGCCCAGCCACTTCGCCTTCAGGGCGTAGTAGCGGTGGGAGAGCCGCGGGTAGGCGGCGACGACGGCGTCGCGCAGGGCCTGGACGACTTCCGGCTCGACGTCGTTGGCGAGGTGGCGACCGGTCTGCGGGGTCGGCAGCTTGCGCCAGCGGTCCTCGATCTCCTTTTCCTTGGCCAGCGTGTTGGTGATGCGGGCGAAGAGCGGCAGGCGGGACTGGAAGACGACGGCCAACGCCTCGGCGCCGGCCTGGCGGCGGGTGCGGTCCTGGTCGGTGAGGAGGTTGAGGGTGGCCTCGAGGTTCAGGGTCTCGTCGCCGACGCTGAACTCGAGCCCGGCCATGGTCTCGTCGAAAAGCCGGTTCCAGGCGGCGGCGCCGACCACCGACTGGTCATGGAGGAACTTCTCGAGCTCGTCGGAGAGCTGGTAGGGCTTCATCTTGCGGATGCGCTCGAGGATCGGGCGGTAGCGGGCGAGGGCGGCGTCGGCGTCGAGGAGGGCATCGAGGCGGGCGTCGTCGACGCGGTTGAGCTCGAGGGTGAAGAACACCAGCGGCGTCGAGAGGTCGGTGATCTCGGTCTGGGTGTCGCCGAGGAACTTCGCGCGCAGCGGGTCGGTGGTGTTCTGGTAGTAGCGCAGGCCGGCGTAGCTCATGATCCGGCCCGAGATGCTCTGGATCTTCTCCCAGCGCAGGATCGCGGCGAGGAGCCCGGCGCCGTCGAGGCCGGCGAGCCGGCCCTCGTAGTCGGAGGCAAAGGACAGGCACTCGTCGCGGAGCCAGCCGAGGTCGCGGGCGATCTCCGGCGCGTCGGGCGCGGCGTAGAGATCGGTGAGGTCCCACTCGGGGAGGGCCCCGAGACCGGCCTCCTCGCGTTCCAGGCTCGCTGCTTCGCTCATGCCGTCGTTCCTCCTTCGCGTGCGTCGCCCTCGACCTACGGCCGGCGCGGGCCGGTGTCGAGCCCGGTCGTCAGCGATCCGTCGCCACGGCGGCGCGCCGATCGTCGAGGCTCCAGGTGCCCGGGCCGGCGACGAAGAGATAGAGAAAGACGAAGCAGAACAGGATCGCCGCGTCGCCGCCGTTCAGGACCGGCAGCGGGCTCTGCGGGGCATGCGCCATCCAGTAGGCGACCGCCATCTGCCCGCTGAGAACGAAGGCGGCGGGCCGGGTGAAGAGGCCGAGGAGGACGAGGAGGCCGCCGACCACCTCGAGGACGCCCGCGAACCAGAAGAGCGAGCCTACCGACGGCGCCGGCATGTCGGAGGCCGGGAAGCCGAAGAGTTTCATCGTGCCATGCGAGATGAAGAGAAGCGCTGTGACGATGCGCAGGACGGCAAGGGTCTGCGGTGCGTAGGCGGTCAGTCGGTCCATCGGTCGGTCTCACCTCGAGGGGTTGGGGGTGCGGCTGGCGGGTGGCGGGCCGTATCCCGACCTAGGAGACCGCGCTCCGATTGTCGACGCCGGCACGCCCCACAGATTCGTGAGCGCGGTCAGGTGCCCGCGGCGTCGAGCTCGGCGATGTCCTCGGCGGTGAGGCGAAGCTCCGTGGCCCGCACCAGGCTCGCCAGCTGGTCGAGGCTGGTGGCGCTGGCGATCGGCGCGGTGACGCCGGGCTTGGCCATCACCCACGCGAGCGCCACCTCGGCGGGCTTGGCGCCATGCCGGGCGGAGACCTCGTCGAGGGCGCCGAGGATCGCGAAGCCGCGGGGGGAGAGGTAGCTGGCGACGCCGCCGCCGCGTGGGCTCTTGGAGAGATCGTCCTGGGAGCGGTACTTGCCGGAGAGGAAGCCCTTGGCGAGGCTGAAATAGGTGATGACGCCGAGGCCCTCGCGGATGCAGAGGTCGAGGAGCGGCCCTTCGAGCTCGGCGCGGTCGTGGAGGTTGTAGCCGGGCTGCAGCACCTGGTAGCGGGGCAGGTGGTTGTCGTCGGCGGCCTTGAGGGCGGCGGCGAGCTGGCCGGCGTCGAGGTTCGAGGCGCCGATGCTGCGGACCTTGCCGGCCTTCAGCAGCTTGTCGTAGGCGCCGAGGGTCTCCTCGTGGGGCGTCGCCGGGTCGGGCCAGTGCGAGAGGTAGAGGTCGATCGCCTCGACCTGCAGCCGGCGCAGCGACGCCTCGACCTCCTCGAGGATCCAGCGGGCGGAGAGGTCGCGCTTGCCCGAGCCCATGTCGGAGCCGACCTTGGTGATGATCACGACCTTGTCGCGCTTGTCGGGGTTCTTGGCCAGCCAGGTGCCGATGATGGTCTCGGACTCGCCGCCCTGGTGGCCGGGAACCCAGCGCGAGTAGGCGTCGGCGGTGTCGATGGCGTTGAGGCCGGCGTCGACGAAGGCGTCGAGGAGCGCGTGGCTGGTGGCTTCGTCGGCGGTCCAGCCGAAGACGTTGGTGCCGAGCACGAGCGGCGCGATGTCGAACCCGGTGCTGCCGAGCGGGCGCATGTCCATGATAGGTCTCCGTTGATGTCCTGCCGGGCGGGCACCTAGCCCGATGCTGCGGCGCGGCAACCCGCGGTCAGGCCACCTGCGCGGGCAGCGGCGCGTCGGCGAAGAACGCCTCGAGGTTGTCGACGGCGAGCATGCCCATGGCGGTGCGGGCTTCGAGCGTGGCAGAGCCGATGTGGGGCAGGAGGGTGACGTTCGGGGCCTTGAGCAGCGCCTCGGGAACCCGCGGCTCGTCGGAGAAGACGTCGAGCCCGGCGCCGGCGAGATGGCCGGCGGCGAGGGCGGCGGCCAGGGCGGCCTCGTCGACGACGTCGCCGCGGGCGGTGTTGACGAGGTAGGCGCCGGGCTTCATCGCGGCCAGCCGATCGGCGGAGATGAGGCCGGTGTTGCTGCCGCCGCCGGGCAGGTGCAGCGACACCACGTCGGCCATGGCGAGGAGCGCGTCGACCGAGGGCATCGCCTCGGCGGGGAAGTCGAAGGGGCCGACGGGCGAGCGGTTGTAGTAGGCGATCCGCATGCCGAAGCCGAGCGCCGCCCGGCGGGCCGTCGCCTGGCCGATGCGGCCCATCCCGACGATGCCGAGGGTCTTGCCCTGCAGGCTCATGCCGAGCCAGCCGGTCGGGCGCCAGCCGTCCCAGCCGCCCGAGCGCAGCGCCGCCTCGGTCTCGGTCATCCGCCGGGTGGCGGCGAGGATCAGCGCCATGGCGATGTCCGCGGTGGCGTCGGTGAGCACGCCCGGAGTGTTGGTGACGACGAGGCCCGCCGCCTTCGCCGCATCGAGGTCGATATGGTTGACGCCGACGCCGAAGTTCGCGGCGATCCGCACCCGGCGGCCGGGGGTGGCGATGGCCGCCGCGTCGAGGCGGTCGGTGACGGCACAGAGGAGGCCGTCGGCGTCGCACATCGTCCGCGCCAGGTCCTGCGGCGAGGGGGCGCTGTCGTCGGGGTTCAGCACTGCGTCGAAGTGCTCGGACAGGCGCGCCTCGACCGCCTCCGGCAGCCTGCGGGTGACGGCGATCCGCGGGCGGCCGGCCACCGGGCTCAGACCCCGTCGACGATGGCGAGGGTGGCCTTGGCGGCGCCCTGGCGCATGGCCTTGAGCGGGGCGTAGGCCGGGTCGTCGCAGAAGGCGTGGGCCGCGGCCATGTCGGGAAAGCGGATGATGACGAGGCGGGTCGGCGTCCAGAGGTCGTTTTCGACCACGTCGAGCTGGCCGCCGCGCGCCAGGTATTCGCCGCCGTGCTTCTCGGCGATGGGCTTGGCGCCGGCCTTGTAGCGGTCGTAGGCCGCGGTGTCGGTGATCGCGGTATCGACGATCAGGTAGGCCGCCATGGTTGTCCCTCCCTCGCTCGGCTCGGCGCCGGAGCCTAGCGGCGCGGCGGCGCCCGGTCCAGTCAGTGCATCCGCGCGCCCGGCGCCACCTCCCGGTCCGGGCCGAGCAGCACGACCGCGCCCGTCGCGTCGGCGACGCCGAGGGTCAGCACCTCGGAGCGGAACGGGCCGATCTGCCGGGGCGGGAAGTTCACGACCGCGAGGACCTGCCGGCCGACCAAATCCTCCGGGGTGTAGTGGGCGGTGATCTGGGCGGAGGACTTCCTCTCGCCGATCTCCGGGCCGAAGTCGATCCAGAGCTTCAGCGCGGGCTTCCGCGCCTCCGGGAACGGCTCGGCGCGGATGACGCGGCCGACGCGGATGTCGACCTTCAGGAAGTCGTCGAACTCGATCGTCGCCATGGCCTCTCTCCTTCCCGGTCCGGCAGGACGCTGTCCCACGGGGGCTGGCGGATGTGCAAGCCCATGCTACGAAGCGGAAGGTTCCGGAACGGAGGATGAGATGAAAGGCCTTGCGATCTGCCTGCTGGCGCTGGTGACGGCCGCGACCGGTGCCGAGGCGCAGATGCGGACCGAGCCGGTCCGCTTTGCGGCGGGCGCGGACAGGGCCCGGGTGACCGGAACCCTCGTCGGCGACGACTTCGTCGCCTACACCCTCGACGCCGAGGCCGGCCAGACGATGACGGTGGCCCTCGAGGCCTCGAACGGCGCCACCTACTTCAACGTCTACGCGCCCGGGACAGGGGCCCGGAGACGAGGCGCTGGCCAACAGCGGCGTCACCACGCCGGAGATCAACCGCTTCGAGGACACGCTGGCGGCCAGACCGGGCGCTACACGATCTCGGTCTACATGATGCGCGCGGCGGCGCGGCGGGACGAGCGCTCGGACTACACCCTCGACATCGCGGTCAGCGGCGCGCGGCCGGCGGTGGTGGAGGGTGATTTCGCCGACGGCATGGCCGGCGGGCCGGACTGGTGGCAGGTGACGACGAGCGGCGGGCCGCTGAACCTGCGGTCGGCCCCGTCCGGCGAGCGGCGGCGCCGGTCGGCCAGGCCGAGAACGGCGCGGCGCTTCGCAACGCCGGCGGCTGCCGGGCGGCGGAGGGGCGGCGCTGGTGCCAGGTGGCGACGGCGGACGGGGCTCTGACGGGATGGGCGGCGGGCGACTTCCTGCGCGAAGGCGCGGGCCCCGGCAACTGACCGCCGGGCCGCCGCGCCTGCCGGCTCAGGCCTTCTTCGGCGCCATGTCGCGGAGCTCGGCGATGCTCTCCTTGATCCGGGCGGCGACGATCTCATAGGCCTCGCTGTTGGCCTTCTGGGCGCTCTCCGCCAGCGCCTGCATGTTGCCGAGCGCCTTCTCGAAGGCGGCCTTGGCGAGGTCGGTCTGCGCCTTCGCCCGCTCGGGATCGATCTTCGTCGCGTCGAAGGACTTCAGCTGCTTCTGCGCCTCGGCCATCGTCTCCTCGAAGATCGCCATCTGCTTCTTGAACAGATCCTGGTAGCCCGCCGCCGCCGCCTTGTTGGCGGCCACCAGCGCGTCCATGTTCTTCTGCTGCGCCTTCATCAGCGCATCGGTGTCCACGCCCGGCATCTTCATGCTGGCGAGCTGCTTGCTGAAGTCGTTCTGCTTGAAGAACTCGGCCATCTTTTCGGGGTCGAAGGCGAAGGTCTTGGGATCGAACATCGGTGTGGCTCCCTCCAGGTCCGGTATCGCCCGCCGAGGTCCGGCGCTTCGCCTGCCGGCCGTCTCTGCGCCCCACGGTCTCGGGATCGCAAGCGCGCGATCCCGCCTCCGGGCTCGTCGCGACGATACGCAAAAGTGCAAGAGGGTTTTCCCGAGGATTCGGGTCCAGCCCCCGCGCGGCGCAACCGTAGCACGCGCGGCGGCGGAGGCCAAATGCGGTCCGGCCGCGCACCCCGGGGGGCGCACGGCCGGAACGGGATCAGGCGCGGCCGTAGGCCTCGGTCATCGCGACGTCAATGGCCTTCTCCGGCCGCTCGCCGCCCCAGGCGACGAGCTGGAACGCCGGGTAGAAGCGCTCGCAGGCCATGACCGCGGAACGCACCATGTCGTTGATCTGCGCCGAGCTCGCCTGCGCCCCGCCGGCGAGGTTGAGGCCGTAGCGGTAGCCCATCAGCTTCTGGTCGCGCCAGAGCACGAAGGCCCCCGACCAGCACTTGTCGTTGGCCAGGCTCATCACCGTGTGCAGCGCCGACAGCCGCCTGGCCGGCGGCGCCATGTCGAAGGCACAGATCAGGCGCAGCGTCTCGTCCCGGGCGGACCACGCGAGCGTCACCGAATAGGTACGCCAGCTGCCCTCGATCGCCATGGCGATCTGGTCGTCGGCGATCCGGTCGAAATCCCAGGCGCGTTCCTCGGCCAGGGTCTCGACGATATCGATGGGGTGAAGCTCCTCGCAGTCGAAATCGCGCTCGACAATGCTCATGCCCGGTGCCCTCTCATTCTGGCCACCCTGCGGGCATTCACCCCGCAGGGGGGCGGTGAGGTTAACAACAGATCAACCGCGGATGCCGTTGATCTACAACATATGGTGGTGGAGCCCAGTGAGTCTGTAAAGCGATAAATTAGAGCGGATGGGCTACAAATCCGCGGGATGCTTAACCGGTTATCAACGGTTCGAAAGCGGCGTATCAGCCCGCCTTCGACTCGAGGGCGGCGATGCGGGCCTTGAGCGCCTCGTTCTCCTCGCGGGCCTTCTGGGCCATCGACCGGACGGCGTCGAATTCCTCGCGGGTGACGAAATTGCGGTCGGCCAGCCAGCGGTCGACGAGGCCCTTCATCGCGGTCTCGGCCTCGACCTTGGCGCCCTGCGCCACGCCCATGGCGTTCGACATGAGCTGGGTGAGATCGTCGAGAACCTTGTTGCGCGTCTGCATGATGCCTCTCCTCGGCTTGGCCTCAGTCCATATGGCGAGCCTCCGGCCCCCTGCCAAGGGGCCGGGCAGCGCTTACTCGGCCGCCGCGGTCGCGGCGGCCGACGGGGCCGGCTCCGCGGCGGCGTCGCCGGCGGCAAGGAAGCGCTCGGCGTCGAGCGCCGCCATGCAGCCCATCCCCGCCGAGGTCACCGCCTGGCGGTAGATCGGGTCGGCGATGTCGCCGGCCGCGAAGACGCCGGGAATCGAGGTGGCGGTGGAGCCGGGCTTGGTGACGACGTAGCCGCCGTGGTGGGTCTCGAGCTGGCCCTCGACGAGCTGCGAGGCCGGGGCGTGGCCGATGGCGATGAAAACGCCGTCGCAGGGGACAACCTGCTCGCTGCCGTCGCGGATGTCGCGGAGGCGGACGCCGATGACGCCCTTGGGATCCTTCTCGCCGAGGACCTCGTCGAGGGTGTGGTGCCAGATCGTCGCGATCTTCGGGTGCTTGAACAGGCGGTCCTGCAGGATCTTCTCGGCGCGGAGCTCGTCGCGGCGGTGGACCAGCGTCACCTTGGTGGCGAAGTTGGTCAGGAACAGCGCCTCCTCGACGGCGGAGTTGCCGCCGCCGATCACCACCACCTCTTTGCCGCGATAGAAGAACCCGTCGCAGGTGGCGCAGGCGGAGACGCCGAAGCCCTTGAAGGTCTCCTCCGACGGCAGTCCCAGCCAGCGCGCCTGGGCGCCGGTGGCGAGAATGAGCGCGTCGGCGGTATAGACCGTGCCGTCGTCGCCGGTGGCCCGGAACGGCCGCTGGCCGAGCTCGAGCTTCGAGATGTGGTCGGCGACGATCTCCGCCCCGGTTGCGCGGGCGTGCTCTTCCATCCGGACCATCAGCTCCGGCCCTTGGACCTCGACGTCGCCGGGCCAGTTCTCGACCTCGGTAGTGATGGTGAGCTGGCCGCCCGGCTGGATGCCCTGGATCAGGATCGGGTCGAGCATCGCCCGGGCGCCGTAGACCGCCGCTGTGTAGCCAGCGGGGCCGGAACCGATGATAAGGAGGCGGGTATGGCGGGTCTCGGGCATGGGCGGCGGCTCCTCGTCCTGAAGCCGTTATATATGCGCCCGGCCCCGTGCCCTCAACCTTGCGCGACCCGGTCCCGCGGCTATAGTCGCGGCTTTCTTCGCAGCCGGAGCAAGCAATGGCCGAACCGCTGATCGGCATCGTCATGGGCAGCCAGTCCGACTGGGACACCATGCGCGCCGCCGCCGAGGTGCTGACCGCGCTCGACGTGCCTCATGAGGTCCGCATCGTCTCCGCCCACCGCACCCCTGACCGGCTCTTCGCCTATGCCGAGGCCGCCGTCGGCCGTGGGCTCGCCGCGATCATCGCCGGGGCAGGGGGTGCTGCGCACCTGCCGGGCATGCTCGCCGCCAAGACCCGGCTGCCGGTCCTCGGGGTGCCAGTGCAGTCGAAGGCCCTCTCCGGCCTCGATTCGCTTCTTTCCATCGTGCAGATGCCCAAGGGCGTGCCCGTCGGCACGCTCGCCATCGGGCCGGCCGGCGCGGCCAACGCCGGGCTCCTCGCCGCCGCGATGCTGGCGGTGAGCAGACCCCGCCCTCGCCCGGCGCCTCGACGCTTGGCGCGCGGCGCAGACCGACGCCGTGGCGGAGGCGCCCGATGGCGCCTGACCGGCTCTCGCCCGGCAGCCGCATCGGCATCCTCGGCGGCGGCCAGCTCGGACGGATGCTGGCGATGGCCGCGGCGCGGCTCGGGATGCACACCCACATCTACGAGCCCGGTGCCGACGCCCCCGCCGGCCAGGTGGCGGACGCGCTGACCGGCGCCGGCTACGACGACGCCGGGGCGCTCGCCGCCTTCGCGCGCGCCGTCGACGTCGTCACCTACGAGTTCGAGAACGTCCCCCTCGCCGCCATCGACGTGGTGGCGCCGCTCGTCCCGGTGCGGCCGGGACGCCGAGCCCTGGAGGTGGCGCAGGACCGGGCGGCGGAGAAGAGCTTTCTCAACGGTCTCGGCCTCGCCACCGCCCCCTGGACCGCGGTCGACGGTCCGGACGACCTCGCCGCCGCTCTGGCGGTGCAAGGGGCGCCAGCGATCCTGAAGACCCGCCGGCTCGGCTACGACGGCAAGGGCCAGGTGCGGCTCGACCCCGGCGCCTCGGCGGGCGAAGCCTGGGTGGCGGTGGGCGCTGCGCCTTCGGTGCTCGAAGGCTTCGTCGACTTCGAGCGCGAGATCTCGGTCATCGCCGCCCGCGGCCTCGACGGCGCGGTGGCGGCCTTCGACCCCGGCGAGAACCGGCACGCGGACGGCATCCTGCGCCGCACCACCGTCCCGGCGCAGGTGTCGCCGGCGCAGGCCCAGGACGCGGTCCTGATCGCCGGGCGGATCCTCAACGCCCTCGACTACGTCGGCGTCCTCGGGGTGGAGATGTTCGTCACCGCCGACGGCCTCGTGGTCAACGAGATCGCCCCGCGGGTCCACAACTCCGGCCACTGGACCGAGGCCGCCTGCCTCGTCGACCAGTTCGAGCAGCATGTCCGCGCCATCTGCGGCTGGCCGCTCGGGGATGGGGGGCGGCATTCGGACGCCGAGATGCACAACCTCCTCGGCGAGGAGGTCGCGACGGCACCGGATCTCGCCGGCGCCCGGGTGCATCTCTACGGCAAGGCTGAGGCGCGGCCGGGGCGGAAGATGGGCCACTTCACCCGCCTCGCGCCGCGAAGCCCATGATCATGCCGGCTCAGAGCAAAGCTCGGGAAAGCATTGATAATGCTTAGAAAAAATCGATTGACGAACCGCTTGACGGCACCGCATTCCCTTCGCGGATGCGTCTGCCGACAAATCCGCGCGCGCCTTCCTGCCACTGGGTCTCTCGACCGCCCTCTCTCCCCATGACCGGCCCGCGCCTCGCCGTCCGCGCCGTGATCGTCAGCGGCGGCCGGGTGCTCCTGGTCAACGCCTATCCCGGCGATGCGAGCGACCTCTGGTGCGCCCCCGGCGGCGGTGCCGAGCGCGGCACCAGCCTCGAGGCCAACCTCCTGCGGGAAGTGGCGGAGGAGACCGGACTCGGCATCCGGATCGGCCGGCTGCTGGCGCTGACCGAGTTCCACAATTCCGAGACAGGCTTCCACCAAGTCGAACTCTATTTCCGCGCCACCCTCGCCGTTCCGTCGGCGGCCGCCGCGCTGCGCGACCCCGAGGGCGTGGTAAACCGCCTGCGCTGGGCGGCGGCCGACGATCTGCCGTCGCTGCGGTTCAAGCCCGACTGCCTGCCGCAGATCGCCTTCGGCCCGGACGGCCCCCTCGTACACGAGCCGCTCGAACGGATGCAGCCGCCCTGAGGCGCGGTTACCGCAACGTTAATTCGCGAAGCCTTATCAAGCGATTTCAACGACATGACCTGTCTGCACACAGTGTGCAGACAGGCGGAACCCGCGTCAGGCGTAGACCAATTCCTTGCCGAAATGCTTGGTCAGCAGGTAGTAGATCACCGCCCGATGCTTGTTGCGGTTGCCACGGCCATAGGTCTCGATCGCCTTGTCGATGCCGGCCATCAGGTTCGGCCCGTCCGCGAGGCCGAGCTTCTTCATCAGGAACTTCGCCTTGATCGTCTCGAGTTCGCTCGCCTGGCTGCCGGCCACGGTCGAGGAATCGCTGTTGTAGATCGCCGGGCCGAGGCCGACGGCCACCTTGGTCAAGAGGTCCATGTCCGGGGTCATCCCGCACTTTTCCCGCAGGTCGGCGGCATAGATCGCAATCAGGTCGTCACGTTTGCTCATCGCTGTCCTCCCTTGGCCCCCGGCGCCGCTCTTGGGGGCGGGGCGCGGGAGAGGGGGGCAGGTTGACCGTTTTGCGCCCGCAGGGCAAGCCCGACGCGGGCGGTGGGCAGGAGCCCGCCGCCCGGACGATGCCTCACGCCGCCACGGCGGCTGGGATATTCTGGTTGAGGCTGAAGAAGTTGGCAGGGTCGTACTTGCGCTTCACCTCCACCAGCCGGCCGTAGCTGGCCCCGAACGCCGACCGGGTGATCTCGTCCCCCGCCTCGCTCTGGAAGTTGAGGAAGTGGCTGCCGCTCGAATAGGGCTCGACCGCGTCATAGACCGCCCGGGTCCAGGCGATATGGCGCGCGCTCTCGGCAGGATCGGTCCATTGCGCCGCGAAACCGATGTTGTACTCGCTCCCCCGCTGGGTGAACGCCGTCTCGCCAGCCCCGACCCGACCCGGCGCCCCGCCGTAGAACTCCACCAGGAGGCCCGAGAGCGGCGAGCCCATCCGGCCGCCGTGCTCGACCAGGACGTCGATCAGCCCGTCGCTGAGTTCCGGCGCGAAGCTCGCCTTCCAGAAGTTGTGGGTGCCGTCCGGAAACGCCATGTCGAGCGTCTTCTGCATTTCCGGGTGCGGCATCTGCTGCACCATGTCGGCCAGCGGCGGCCCGAAGGCCCGCAGCGGCGCCATCGCCCGCTCGCCCTCGGCCAGATCCTCGCCGCACCAGCAGGCGATGAAGATCGACGCCGGCATGCCGTCGGGCGTCGTCACCTGCGCGGTATAAACGGTCAGCTCCTCCGGCGCGGTCGCCATGAAGTCGCGGTAGAAGTGCAGCATCTCCCGCGTCCGCTCGCGCGGATGCACGATGAGGCCGCCGAGCACCGTCGAGACCGGCACCGCCCGGAAGGTGAAGCAGGTGACGACACCGAAATTGCCGCCGCCGCCGCGCAAGGCCCAGAAGAGGTCCGGGTGCTCGTCAGCGCTGGTGTTGACCACGCCGCCGTCGGCGGTGACGACCTCGAAGCCGAGGACGTTGTCGCAGGTCAGCCCGTGCTTGCGGGCGAGGTAGCCGACGCCGCCACCGAGGGCGAGGCCGGCGACGCCGGTCTTCGACACCACGCCGGCCGGAACGGCGAGGCCATGCAGGTGGGTTTCGCGGTCGAGGTCGCCGAGGGTGGCGCCGCCTTGAACCCGGACCGTGCGCGCCTCGGGATCGACCAGGACCCCGCGCATCCAGGCGAGGTCGATGACCAGACCGTCGTCGCAGAGCGCCCGACCGGCGACGTTGTGGCCGCCGCCGCGCACGGCGACGAGGATGTCGTTGTCGCGGGCGAAATTCACCGCCCGGATCACGTCCGCGGTGCCGAGGCAGCGGACGATCAGTCCCGGGCGCCGGTCGATGGCCGCGTTCCAGATGCGGCGGGCGGCCTCGTAGTCGCCGTCGGCGGGGCGGATGACCCGTCCGGCGAGGCCGGCGGCGAAATCGGCGACGCGGGAATCGTCAACGGCTCCGCCGTTGCGGTCCCGCAATACAGTCTGTGGCATGGGTTCCTCCGAAGCTCTGTTCCCGTCAATGGGGACGAAAGCAACGGGACATTACCACGAAACCGCGCCCGGAGGGAGCGAGGCGGTGTTTCAGTTGTCGCAGACCGGCGGCCCGGCGGCCGCCTTCAGTCGAGGCCGCTCAGGACTTGCGGCCCTTGCCCTGGCCGGAGGCTGGTTCCAGGCGCGCGGTTAGGCTCGACGCGTCGGACGCCGGCTTGGTCTTCACCTGCTTCGGCTTCTTGATTTCCTTGTTGCTGCGTTTCTGGCCTTTGGCCATCTCGTCTCTCCTTGCGCGCAGGCTCCGCCCGGAACGGGAATCGTCCTGCGCGCGCCCTCAGCCTATACCTGCCGCGGGACGCGGCGTAGCGGAATCCGGTAACGAAAACGGGGGGCCGTGAGGCCCCCCGCTGGAATGGTCAGAACCGTGGCGGTTCGGGATTACATCATCCCGTCCATGCCGCCCATGCCGCCCATGCCGCCGCCGCCCATGCCGCCGGCCGCGCCCTTGGGCTCCGGCTTGTCGGCGATCATGGCCTCGGTGGTGATGAGCAGGCCGGCGACCGAAGCGGCGTCCTGCAGCGCGGTGCGAACGACCTTGGCCGGGTCGATCACGCCGAACTTGTACATGTCGCCGTACTCTTCGGTCTGGGCGTTGAAGCCGAAGCTCGGGTCGGTCAACTCGAGCACCTTACCGGCGACGACCGAACCATCGACGCCCGCGTTCTCGGCGATCTGCCGCAGCGGCGACTGGAGCGCCTTGCGCACGATCGCGATGCCCGCGGTCTGGTCGGAGTTCTCGCCGGTCAGGCCGTCGAGCTTCTTCGAGGCGCGTACGAGGGCGACGCCACCACCGACGACTACACCTTCCTGCACCGCGGCGCGGGTCGCGTTGAGCGCGTCCTCGACACGGTCCTTGCGCTCCTTCACCTCGATCTCCGAGGCGCCGCCGACGCGGATCACCGCAACGCCGCCGGCGAGCTTCGCCAGACGCTCCTGCAGCTTCTCCTTGTCGTAGTCGGAGGTCGTCTCCTCGATCTGGCTGCGGATCTGGGCGACGCGGCCCTCGATCTCGGCCTTCTCGCCATGACCCTCGACGATGGTGGTCTCGTCCTTGGTGATCGAGACCTTGCGGGCCTTGCCGAGCATGTCGATGCCGACGTTCTCGAGCTTCATGCCCAGGTCCTCGGAGATCACCTGGCCGCCGGTCAGGACGGCGATGTCCTGCAGCATGGCCTTGCGGCGGTCACCGAAGCCCGGCGCCTTGACGGCGGCGATCTTCAGGCCACCGCGCAGCTTGTTGACCACCAGGGTGGCCAGCGCCTCGCCGTCGACGTCCTCGGCGATGATGAGCAGCGGCTTGCCCGACTGGATTACCGACTCGAGCAGCGGCACCATCGGCTGCAGAGACGACAGCTTCTTCTCGTGCAGCAGGATAAGCGCGTCCTCGAGGTCCGCGTTCATCTTCTCGGCGTTGGTGATGAAGTAGGGGGAGAGGTAGCCGCGGTCGAACTGCATGCCCTCGACGACCTCGGTCTCGGTCTCGAAGCCCTTATTCTCCTCGACGGTGATGACACCCTCGTTGCCGACCTTCTGCATCGCGTCGGCGATCTGCCGGCCGATCTCGGTCTCGCCGTTGGCGGAGATGGTGCCGACCTGGGCAACCTCGTCCGAGCCGCTGACGGTACGGGCCTGGGCCTTGATGTCCTCGACGACCACCGCGACGGCCTTCTCGATGCCGCGCTTGAGATCCATCGGGTTCATGCCGGCCGCGACCGACTTCATGCCTTCCTTGACGATGGCCTGGGCCAAGACCGTCGCGGTGGTGGTGCCGTCGCCGGCCTCGTCGTTGGTGCGGCTCGCGACTTCGCGAACCATCTGCGCACCCATGTTCTCGAACTTGTCCTCGAGCTCGATCTCCTTGGCGACGGTGACGCCGTCCTTGGTGATCCGCGGCGCCCCGAAGGACTTGTCGAGGATGACGTTGCGGCCCTTGGGGCCGAGGGTGACGCGAACCGCGTCCGCCAGAAGGTCGACGCCCTTCAGTAGGCGGTTGCGGGCATCGGTATCGAATTTGAGCTGCTTAGCGCCCATGTGGATTGCTCCTCAGATTTCGTGGAAAACCGATCGGGTGGATCAGGCGGCCTTCTGCGCGGCCTTGCCGCCGGAGATGATGCCGAGGACGTCGCTTTCCTTCATGATCAGAAGGTCTTCGCCGTCGATCCGCACCTCGGTGCCCGACCACTTTCCGAACAGGATCCGGTCGCCGGCCTTGACCGTCATCGGCACCAGCTCGCCCGAGTCCTTGCGAGCGCCCTCGCCGACGGCGATGACCTCGCCCTCGGAGGGCTTTTCCTTGGCGGTGTCGGGGATGATCAGCCCGCCCTTGGTCTTCTCTTCGCCTTCGATGCGGCGGACGACCACGCGGTCGTGAAGAGGCGTGAATTGCATGGGGGATCGCTCCTTGTTGCGTTCCAACCTGGTGGTGGCTTCGGAGATGGTATTAGCACTCGCCACCGATGAGTGCTAACTGCGCCCGGTAGATATTGGCGGGGCCCGGTGGTGTCAAGAGGCGGTGCCGGCGGAAAATTTCCAGCCCATCGCGGGGGTGGCATGGCATCCCTGACCGTCTTCGTCAACCGGGCGGCGCGCTTTGCCAGCCCTCAAGAAATCGGCTAGGGGCGGGGACGGGCCTGCGGCACGGGAAGGGACGCCATGACCAAAATCATCCGCTCGCTCGACGAGATTGACCCGGGATACCGGGTCCTGTTCTGCGATCTCTGGGGGTGCCTCCACGACGGCGTGCGCGCCTTTCCGGAAGCGGTGGCGGCGCTCGAACGCTTCCGCGGACGCGGCGGCGCGGTGGTGCTCCTGACCAACTCGCCGCGCCCGGCCGGCGGAATCGAGCGTCAGCTTGCGACGCTCGGCGCGCCCTCCTCCTGCTGGGACCTGATCGTCTCCTCGGGCGACGCCGCGCAGGCCGCAATGGCGGCCGGGCAGTTCGGCCGGCGGGTCTATCACATCGGGCCCGAGCGCGACGATGTGTTCTTCCAAGACGCCGACGGCCGGCCTCTCGAGATCGAGCGGGTGCCGCTGGAGGAGGCCGAGGGTATCGTCTGTACCGGGCTCTTCGACGACCGCACCGAGACCCCTGAGGACTACCGGGCGACGATCCTCTACGCCAAGACCAAGGGGCTGAAGCTGCTTTGCGCCAACCCGGACATCGTCGTCGACGTCGGCGACCTGCGGATCTACTGCGCTGGGGCGATCGCCCAAGCCTACAGCGAGGCCGGTGGCCGGAGCTACTATTTCGGCAAGCCGCACCCGCCGATCTACGCCATGGCCCGTCGCAAGCTCATCGACCGGGACGGCCACGAGCCTCGCTCCGACGAGATACTCTGTCTCGGCGACGGCATCGCCACCGACATCCTCGGCGCCATGGGCGAGGGACTGGATTCGCTGTTCGTCACCGGCGGGCTGGCCGCAGAGCAGACCGGGACCACCAGAACCTGCGGGCCGGATCCCGCCCGCCTCGCGGCCTTCCTCGAGGTCGAGAAGATGGCGCCGATGCTGGCGATGAGCTTCCTGCGCTAACGCCGGGTAACAGAAAATATCGCCAATTAACGCCAACGCGCAATAAACTTGCGTCGCTGTCTCGAATCGTCTATTCTTGGTGCAGTGCAGCAATGGCTGTGGAGGGACTATGCTGGACACCCGCATGCACAATCTGCCGGTCGGCTCGATCTGCATCGAGGACATCGAGATCGGCATGGCGCGCTCGGTCTCCAAAACCATCGGCGACCGCGAGATTGCGATGTTCGCCGAGCTCTCGACCGACCACAACCCGGTGCATCTCGACGACGGCTATGCCCGCGACACTATCTTCGAAGGCCGCATCGCCCACGGCATGCTGACAGCGGCGCTGATCTCGGCCGTGATCGGCGAGCAGCTTCCCGGCCATGGCAGCGTCTACCTCGGCCAGACCCTCAAGTTTCGCGCCCCGGTACGGCCAGGCGACCGGGTGGAAGCGAGCGTGACCGTTCGCGAGATCGACCACGGCCGGCGGCGGGTCACGCTTGATTGCGCTTGCCGGGTGGGCGATACGGTCGTCCTCGACGGCGAGGCGCTGGTGCTGGCGCCGAGCCGCAAATTCGACTGACGCGGGACGGCGGGGCCCGCCGAGGGGCCCATGAAGCGCTTCCAGGATTTCCACGGGCTCAGCGAGGCCGACCGCGGCGCGGCGGTCGCCATGGGCAATTTCGACGGCGTCCATCTCGGCCACCAGTCGGTGCTCGCTCTCGCCCGCGCCGCCGCGGCCGGGCTCGGCGCGCCCTTCGGCGTCGTCACCTTCGAGCCGCATCCCCGCAGCTACTTCGCCCCGGACGCCCCGGATTTCCGGCTGATGACCGCGGAGGCGCGGGCGCACCGGATGGAAAAGCTCGGGGTCGAGGTCCTCTACGAGCTGCCCTTCGGCCCAGGCCTCGCCTCGCTGAGCCCGGAGGCCTTCGCCGGCGACGTGCTCGCCAAAGGCCTCGGGGTGCGGCACGTGGTGGTGGGGGCGGATTTCCGCTTCGGCAAGGGCCGGGCCGGGGACGTCGGCGCCCTCGAGGCGCTGGGGGCGGCCAACGGTTTCGGGGTCACCGCCGCGCCGCTGGTCTCCGGGGACGGCGGGGATTATTCCTCCACCGCGATCCGCGAGGCGCTGGCCGAGGGCCGGCCGGAGGCGGCGGCGCGGATCCTCGGGCACTGGCACCGGATCGAGGGCATCGTCGGCCACGGCGACAAGCGGGGCAGGCACCTGGGCTTTCCCACCGCCAACCTGTCCCTGGCCGGCCTGCACCTGCCGCGGCTCGGCATCTACGCGGTGCTCGTCGACGTGCTGACCGGCCCGCACCGCGGCCGCTACGGCGGTGCCGCCTCGATCGGCGTCCGGCCGACCTTCGGCGAGCATGCGCCGAACCTCGAGGTCTACCTCCTCGACTTCGACGGCGATCTCTACGGTGCCGAGCTGTCGGTGGCGCTGGTCGCCTGGCTGCGGCCGGAGCTGAAGTTCGACGGGGTGGCGCCGCTGGTGGCGCAGATGCAGGAGGACGTGCGCGCCGCCCGCGCCCGCCTCGCCGACCTGCAGAAGTGAGCGGCGGATGCTCGAGACCGAACGACTGATCCTGCGCCGCTGGCAGCCGCGGGACCGGGCGCCGTTCGCGGCGCTCAACGCCGATCCCCGGGTCAGGCGGCACTTTCCGGCGACGCTCACCCAGGCGGAGAGCGACGCCTGGATCGATCGGGTTGAGGCGGACTGGGAGACGGACGGCATCGGCTTTGCCGCGGCCGAGCGCCGGTCCGACGGGGCGTTCCTCGGCACCGTGGGGCTCGCCCGCGTCCACGGCGGTCCGCTATCGGGTTCCGTCGAGGTTGGCTGGCGGCTGGCGGCGGAACACTGGGGCCACGGCTATGCCACCGAGGCCGCACGGCGCTGGCTGGCCTACGGCTTCGATGCGATGGCCTTGGTGGAGATCGTATCCTTCACGGTCCCGGCCAATGCCCCGTCGATGGCGGTGATGCAGCGGCTCGGCATGGTCCGGGATCCGGGCCGCAGTTTCGAGCATCCGGCGCTGCCGGAGGGCCACCCGCTGCGCCCGCATCTCGTCTTTGCGCTGGGCCGGGAGCGGTGGCGGCGGGAAACTGGCGCGGATTGAATTCGCCCCACATCCGCTCGCGTTCGCAGGCCCTACGCCCCGGCCGGCGCGGCGCCGGGCTTGGCGAGCGCCGCCAGGTCGCGGGCGAGGCCGAACGCGCCGGCTAGCCGCGACTTTTCCGCCGACCAGTCCCGGCGCACCACCACCTTGTTGTCCTTAACCTTGGCCAACCCCTTCTGATCGTTGAGGAACTGCACCAAGCCGGCGGGGTTGGCGTACTTGTCATTGTGGAACTGCACCGTCGCCCCCTTAGGCCCGCCGTCCAGCCGCGCGACGCCCGCTCGCTTGCAGAGAACCTTGATGCGGACGATGAGCATCAGCGTCTCGACCTCCGCCGGCAGCGGTCCGAACCGGTCGATCAGCTCCGCCGCAAACCCCTCCATCTCCACCTTCTTCTCCAGCCCCGACAGCCGCCGGTACAGCCCCAGCCGCACATCAAGATCGGGCACGTAAGTGTCTGGAATCAAAACCGGCACCCCGAGGTTGATCGTCGGCGACCACTCCCCGTCGTCCGGCATCTCCACCTCGCCCGACTGCAGCTTGGCGATCGCCTCCTGCAGCATCTCCTGGTAAAGCTCGAACCCCACCTCCCGCACATGCCCCGACTGCTCCTCGCCAAGCAGGTTCCCCGCCCCGCGAATGTCCAGATCCTGGCTCGCCAGCGTAAACCCCGCTCCGAGGCTGTCCAGCGCCCCCAGCACCCGCAGCCGCTTTTCCGCCTGCCGCGTCAATGGCTTGCGCGGCTCCGTCATGAAGAACGCGTAGGCCCGGAGCTTCGACCGCCCCACCCGCCCCCGGATCTGGTAGAGCTGCGCCAGCCCGAACATGTCCGCCCGCTCGACGATCAGCGTGTTCGCAGCCGGAATATCCAGCCCCAACTCCACGATCGTCGTCGACACCAGCACGTCGTACCGCCCGTCGTAGAACGCGTTCATCCGCTCGTCGAGCACGCCCGACGCCATCTGCCCATGCGCCACCACGAACTTCACCTCCGGCACCTGCTCGCGCAGAAACGCCTCCACCTCCGGCAAATCCGCGATCCGCGGCACCACGTAAAACGCCTGCCCGCCACGATAATGCTCGCGCAGCAGCGCCTCGCGCACCGTCACCGGATCGAACTCGCTGACGTAGGTCCGGATCGCCAGCCGATCGACCGGCGGCGTCGCGATCAGGCTGAGCTCCCGCACCCCCGACAGCGCCAGCTGCAATGTCCGCGGGATCGGCGTCGCCGTCAGCGTCAGCACGTGCACGTCCGAGCGCAGCGCCTTCAGCCGCTCCTTGTGCGCCACCCCGAAGTGCTGCTCCTCGTCGATTACCAGCAGCCCAAGCTCCCGGAACCGCACGCTTTTCGCCAGAAGCGCATGCGTCCCCACCACGATCTCGACCGACCCGTCCGCCAGCCCCGCCCGCGTCTCCGCCGCCTCCTTGGCATTCACGAATCGCGACAGCTGCCGCACCCGGAACGGCAGCCCCCGGAACCGCTCCGCGAAGTTCTTGAAGTGCTGCCGCGCCAGCAGCGTCGTCGGTGCGATCACCGCCACCTGCATCCCCGATGCCGCCGCTACATAGGCTGCGCGCAACGCCACCTCGGTCTTGCCAAAGCCGACGTCGCCGCAGACGAGCCGATCCATCGGCCGCCCCAACTCCATGTCCTCAAGGACGTCGGCGATCGCGCCCAGCTGGTCGTCGGTCTCCGCATACGGAAACCGTGCGCAGAACTCCTCCCAGTGCTGGTGGTCCGGCGGCGTCAGCACCGCACCCTTCCTGAGCGCGCGCTCGGCGGCAATCCGGATCAGCCGCTCCGCCATGTCGCGGATCCGCGCCTTCAGCCGCGCCTTCTTCGCCTGCCACGCGCCGCCGCCCAGCCGGTCGAGCAAGCCCTCCTCGTGCCCGAAGCGCGAGAGCAGCTCGACGTTCTCCACCGGCAGGTACAGCCTGTCTCCGCCCGCGTACTCAAGCGCCAGGCACTCGTGCGGCGCCCCCATCGCGGTGATAGTCTCGAGCCCCTGGTAGCGCCCGACCCCGTGGTCGACATGCACCACCAGATCCCCCGGGGTCAGCCCGGCGGCCTCGGTCAGGAAGTTCTCCGCGCGCTTGCGCCGCCGCGCCGGCCGGGTCAGCCGATCTCCGAGCACGTCCTGCTCGGAGATCACCGTCAGCCCCGGCGCCTCGAAGCCGTGCTCGAGCGGCCAGACCGCCAGGTTCAGCCCGTCGGTCGCCCTTCAGATCCGCCGCCTTGCCGATCTCGCGCGCGTCCGTCACCCCGCTGTCGGCCAGCAGGCCGCCCAGCCGCTCCCGCGCGCCGCCGGAGTAGCTGGCGATCACCACGTCGCCAGCCTTGCGCCGCGCCGCCACGTGCGTCGCCAGCGCGCCGAACAAACTCACCTGCTCCTGCTGCCGCTCCGGCGCGAAGTCGCGCCCGATCCGCGCCCCGGCATCGATCACCCCAGGCCCCAGCGGCTGCGGCAGCGCCGACAGCTGGTGCAGCGGCCGCGCCGCCACCGCCGCGTCCCAGGCGGCATCGTCGAGATAGAGTTCGTGCGGTGGCACCGGCTTGTAGACGGTGCCGAGCTTCGACTTCGCCTGTAGCGCCGCCGTCCGGGCCTCGTACTGGTCGGCCAGCGCCGTCCAGCGCGCCGCCCGCGCCGCGGCGGTCTGGTCGTCGAGAAGCACCGGCGCCCCGGGCAGGTAGTCGAAAATCGTCTCCAGCGAAGCGTGGAAGAACGGCAGCCAGTGCTCGTAGCCCTGGTGCTTGCGTCCGGCGCTGATCGCCTCGTACAGCGGATCGTCCCGCCCCGCCGCCCCGAACATCGCCCGGTAGCGGGTGCGGAAGCGCTCGATCGCCGGCTCGTCGAGGATGACCTCCGAGACCGGCGCCAGCTCCACCCGCTTCACCTTCTCGGTGGTCCGCTGAGTTTCGGGGTCGAACCGCCGGGCGCTCTCGAGGACGTCACCGAACATGTCGAGCCGTACCGGCTGCCGCGTCCCCGGCGGGAAAAGGTCGATGAGCCCGCCACGCACCGCAAACTCGCCGGGCTCGGTCACCGTCGGCGCCTGCTGGTATCCCATCCGCGCGAGATAGCTGCGCAGCACCGCCACGTCGATGCGGCTGCCGACGGTGGCGGTGAAGCTCGCGGCGGCGAGCACGTCGCGGGACGGCACCCGTTGGGTCGCGGCGTTCACAGTGGTCAGGATCGCCGCCGGCCGCACGAAGCCGCCCGCGAGCGTCGCCAGCGTCGCCATCCGCGCCGCGGCAATCTCGCCGTTGGGCGAAATACGGTCGTAGGGCAGGCAATCCCAGGCCGGGAACGCCAGCACCGGCAGTTCCGGGGCGAAGAACCGCAGCGACGCCCGCATCGCCGCCAGCCGGGCATCGTCGCGCGCGACATGGATCACCGGCCCGGCGGCGCGGGCGATGGTCTGCGCCAGATAGCGCGCGTCGAAGCCTTCCGGACAGCCGCCGACCAGCAGGCGTCCGGGCAGGAGGGGCCGGAGCTCGGTCATGGCCGGCGACCTAGCGCAAGGTCCCGGCGCGCACAAGCTGCGCCGATACATGAAAAAGCCCACCCGGTAAGGGGTGGGCAGTCACGGGAGGAAGAGGACGGGAATTCGGCAGCGGCGCATCGGCCGCGCGCTTCAGACGCGCTCGCCTCCGAACATCACCGAGCGGTAGAGATCGCCGCGGGTGACGCCGATATCCTTCAGCATGTAGTCGCTCTGCCCGTCGAGGTAGCGAAACGCCCGGCGGCGGGCGGCGCGTTCGCTGGCGCGGGCGAAGGCGGTCTTGAACGTGGTAAACATCTCGCTCTCCATCTGGTCGACTTGCGATTTGCGGAGATTGCCTCGGCTTGGTTTCGCGCAGATGCCAGTCGAGGGCAGCTGATGTTTCCTTTGTTGCAGGGGGCTCAGATCGGCGGCAGCCGCGGCATGTGCGAGGTAATCGCCATCGTCACCGCGGCGAGCATCGCCAGGATCGCGATGAACTGGTGCCAGATCCGCCGCCGCGCCAGCGCCAGCACCAGCTTCGGCCCGGACATGGCATGATGCCGCACCGCCAGGGCCAGCCGCAGCTTGGAATAGCCGATGACCGCCAGCGGCAGCAGCAGCGCGAAGGCGGCCTGCGCCACCTCGATGCCGTTCCAGAAGCCGAAGACGAAGACCGTCGTCAGGATGAAGGCGCTCGCCGCCGCGATCGGCACGCCGAAAAGGTCGTAGACGCCGCCCACCCGCTCGCAGGCCAGCGCCGCCAGCACGTCCACCCGCTCGCCGATCTCCGGCATCCGGCGGGCGCGGATCAGCATGTCGTGGGGCACGCCCAGCGTCCGGTAGCAGGCAAGCGTCCAGACGACGACGTGCAGCACCCAGTACCAGACGCTCTGGAAACTCGCTCCGGCAAAGGTCTCGAACAAACGCTGCACCCGACTGCAACCACCGCGACAACTTCTGTGACCGCACTCGTCCGCCCCCGTCAACCCGTGCTGACCGAGGTTCGTGAACGGGGTTGAGGGACTGCGCCCATCGTGCCAAACCCGGCCGGAACCCAGCCGAGGCTCCGATGACGCCGATCGCCCCCTTTCCGCATGCCCGCCCGCGCCGGCTGCGCCGCACCCCGTGGATTCGCGATCTCGTGTCGGAGCACCGGCTGACGCCGGCCGACCTCATCTGGCCGATCTTTGTGCGGGAGGGCACGGATATAGCCGAACCGGTTTCGTCCCTCCCCGGCGTCGACCGCCTGTCGATCGACCGTGCCGTACGCTCCGCCGAAGAGGCCGCCGCCCTCGGCATCCCCTGCCTCGCGCTCTTTCCCTACACCGACGCCGCCGACAAGTCTCCGGAGGCGACCGAGGCCTGGAACCCCGAAAACCTCGTCTGCCGCGCCACCCGGGCCATCAAGGCGGCGGTGCCCGAGATCGGCGTCCTCCTCGACGTAGCGCTCGATCCCTACAATTCCGACGGGCACGACGGTCTGGTCCGCGACGGCGTGATCCTCAACGACGAGACGTTGCTGGCGCTCGAAAGGATGGCGCTGGTCCAGGCCGAGGCCGGCTGCGACATCCTCGGCCCATCGGACATGATGGACGGCCGCATCGGGGTGATCCGCCGGGCGCTCGAGGCGAACGACTACCCCGACGCCCTGATCATGAGCTACGCGGCGAAGTATGCCTCGTGCTTCTACGGCCCCTTCCGCGAGGCGGTCGGCTCGGGCGGGGCGCTCAAGGGTGACAAGAAGACCTACCAGATGGATCCGGCCAACACCGACGAGGCACTGCGCGAGGTCGCCGCCGACCTCGCCGAGGGCGCCGACATGGTGATGGTCAAGCCCGGGCTGCCGTATCTCGACATCTGCGCCCGGGTGAAGCGCGAGTTCCGCGTCCCCACCTTCGCCTACCAGGTTTCCGGCGAATACGCGATGCTCGCCGCCGCCGAGCGGAACGGCTGGCTCGACGGCGATCGCGCCGTCCTCGAGTCGCTCCTCGCCTTCAAGCGCGCCGGCTGCGACGGCATCCTCACCTATTTCGCCCCCCGCGCCGCGCGCATGCTGGTGGCCTGAAGTTGAAATCTGCATTACCTGGATTTATGCTTCGACCGAAGGCGACGGTTAGAATATTGCGCGTCGCGATTAACTATTGTTACTCCGTTTAGACTTTCACCGTTAACACAGTTTGCATGAAACGTAAATTTGGCACTACATATACAATTATTCCAATCACTTAACCCCTCTGCGCAACTTGCGCAGTCTCGATTGTCAGCCACCGACAGGCGGGGCCGCCGCCTCGAGTTCGTCGATCAGCTTCCGCCAGACGTCGACCGGCTGGGCGCCAGTCAGCACGTAGTGGCCGCCCAGGATGAAGGTGGGGACGCCCGTCACACCCATGGTGCGAGCCGCCTCGGCTTCCGCAGCCACCTCGGCGCGGTCGGCGTCGCCCTGGAGCAGCAGGGCGATCACCGCGGCATCGAGGCCGGCGTCGCTGGCCGCCTCGGTCAGCACGTCCGGATCGGAGATGTCGTGGCCAAGCTCGAAGTAGTGCCGGAAGAGCGCCATCGCCGTGCGGGTCTGCAGGCCCTCTGCCGCCGCCCAGTGAAGCACCCGGTGCGCGTCGATGGTGTTGGGCGACCGCAGGATATGATCGAACCGGTAGGTGATGCCGACCTCGGCCCCCATCGCCGCGATCCTGTCATGCACCGCCGAGACGTCGGCGTCGGCGCCGAACTTCCCGGCCAGATAGGCGGCGCGCTCGACGCCCTCCGGCGGAATCGTCGGATCGAGCTGGTACGGCCGCCAGGTCAGCGCGAACGGATGCGCATCGCGCTCGGTCACCGCCCGCATCAGGTTCGCGGCCCCCAGGTAGCACCAGGGGCAGACCGGATCCGAGATGATGTCGAGCCGGGTCATCGGATGTCGTCGGGGTCGAGCCGGATCACCTTCCCCGGGTTCATGATGTTGCCGGGGTCGAGCGCGCGCTTGATCCGGCGCATGAGCTCGACGCCCGCCCCGTGCTCCGCCTCGACGTAGGCGATCTTGCCGGAGCCGACGCCGTGCTCGCCGGTGCAGGTGCCGCCCATGGCGAGCGCACGGGCGACCATGCGGGCGGTGACGGCGTCGGCACGGGCGACCTCGCCGGCGTCGTCCGGGTCCACGAGCAGGGTCAGGTGGAAGTTGCCGTCGCCGACGTGCCCGACGATGGGGGCGAGGAGGCGGTTCTCGTCGGCATCGCGGCGGGTCTCGAGGATGCACTCGGCGAGGCGGGAGATCGGCACGCAGACGTCGGTGGCGCGCATGTCGGCGCCGGGCCGCAGCTCCTTGGCAGCCCAGGCGGCGTCGTGGCGGGCCTGCCAGAGCCGGGTGCGGTCCTCGGGCTTGGTCGCCCAGGCGAAGTCGCGGCCGCCGAACTCGGTGGCGATCTCGGCGACGGTGCGGGCCTGCTCGTCGACGCCGGCGGGGGTGCCGTGGAACTCGAGGAAAAGCGTCGGGGTCTCGGCGAGGGTCAGGCCGGAATGGCGGTTGCAGGCGCGGATCATCACCTCGTCGAGGAGCTCGATGCGCGCGACGGGGACGCCGGACTGGATGGTGGCGATCACGGTCTGGACCGCGCCCTCGAGGTCGTCGAACGGGCAGACGGCGGCGGAGATCGCCTCGGGGATGCCCTGCAGGCGCAGCTGGACCTCGGTGATGATGCCGAGGGTGCCCTCGGAGCCGACGTAGAGGCGGGTGAGGTCGTAGCCGGCGGCGGACTTGCGGGCGCGGCCGCCGGTGCGGACGACCGCGCCCTCGGCGGTGACGACGGTGAGGCCGAGGACGTTCTCGCGCATGGTGCCGTAGCGGACGGCGTTGGTGCCGGAGGCGCGGGTCGCGGCCATGCCGCCGAGCGAGGCGTCGGCACCGGGGTCGATCGGGAAGAACAGGCCGGTGGCGCGGAGGTGGGTGTTGAGGGCGACGCGGGTGACGCCGGCCTCGACGCGGGCGTCGAGGTCCTCGGCGTTGACCTCGAGGACGCGGGTCATGGCGCCGAGGTCGATGGTGACGCCGCCTTCGAGGGCGGCGATGTGGCCTTCGAGGGAGGTGCCGGTGCCGTAGGCGATGACCGGGGTGCCGTGGCGGGCGCAGATGCGGACGATGGCGGCGACCTCCTCGGTCGACTGAGCGAAGGCGACGGCGTCGGGGGCGTGGCCGGCGTGGTAGGTCATGTCCTTGCCGTGCTGCTCGCGGACCGCGGCGGCGGTGGAGAGGCGGTCGCCGAGGAGGGCGCGGATCTCGGCGATGGCCGGGGCGGGGTCGCCGCGGCGGGCCGGGACGGGCGTGTCGTGGACGGTCATGGGCTGCCTCCCTCGTGGTCGTTGCCGAATGTCGAGCGATCCGCGGGCGAGCGCAAGGTCGGCGGCGGCGTGGAACTGGCGGGGCCGGGCTGCGGCAGCGGTGTGAACGCGAAGGTGTTCACGCGTGAACATACTGATATCAAAGGGATTAATCTTGAATAATTTTCGGTTAATGTCTCAGGCCGGGGGCTTCCTGGAATCCGGCCGCGGACAGGACCTGGCGGAGGCCGTGGCCGGTCAGGTGTCGGTGAGCGTCTCGAGGCGGGCGGCGTAGAAGCGCTCGGGCGCCGCCCAGCGGCCGGGGATGTGGGCCTCGCCCCAGCGGGCGAGCGCCTGCAGGACGGGGAGGAGGGCGGCTCCCTTCGGGGTGAGCACGTAGGCGCCGCGGGCCGGTCCCGGGGCGGCCTCGGCGCGGGCGATGAGGCCGGTCTCCTCCATCCGTCGCAGCCGGTCGGCGAGGATGTTGGTGGCGATGCGCTCGGGCTGGGCGAGGAAGTCCGAATAGCTGCGCGCGCCCATCACCATCGACCTGAGCAGCACCAGCGTCCAGCGGTCGCCGACGAGGTCGAGGGCGGAGGCGATCGGGCAGCCGGAGCGGAAGCGGGGGTCCTGCATGGCCGGCAGTCTGGCACCGTCGCTTCTGACTTGCAATCTGCAAGTCAGGCGGGGATAGTCTGCGGCGGGCCACCAGGGAGGACGTCATGCTGCCGGTCACCGCCTTTACCGCCGCGCTGGCTGCGGTGGCGCTCGTCGTCCTCAGCGTCCGGGTCAGCCTCGGGCGCATCCGGGCGGGGGTGAGGATCGGCTTCGGCACCGACGAGACGCTGCTGCGCCGCATCCGGGCGCAGGGCAATTTCATCGAGTACGTGCCGCTGGCGCTGATCCTCCTCGGCCTCGCCGAGGTCCGCGGCGCCGGGCCCGGCTGGCTCTGGACCGTCGCCGGGCTGCTGATCGCCGGCCGGGCGCTGCACGTGGCGGGGATCCTCAGCGGCCGCACCGCGTTCCGGGCGCCGGGGATGCTCGGCACCTACGGGGCGCTCCTGGTCGGGGCCGGGGCGCTGGCCTTCGGCTAGCGGCGGGGACGCGGTGGGGCTAGGCTGGCGGCCTGGCCAGGAGGAGACGGGCGATGGACGAGGACACCTTCAACATGTCGATGCGGAAGTACCTCAAGCAGGTCGGGGTGACCTCGCAGCAGGCGATCGAGCGGCATGTTCGGGAGCACGGCGACAGCTCGGGGCGGCTGAAGGTGCGGACGGTGCTGACGATCGAGGGGCATGGGATGGAGCATGTGGTCGAGGGGGAGATCGAGCTCGGTGAATCTGGCCGGGCAAAGTATGTTGGCAGATTCACCGAGGTACAATCCATGTACGTCGGATGTACAACGCATGTACCACCATTGCCGCGCCGATTTCCGGGATGGCCGTATCTGATATCATCTGCCACAAACTCATCGGAGAATAACCATGCCCAACGTCCACCTGACACCGCAGATGCAGGAGTTTGCCGAGCGGCCTTCGCCAACCTGAGCGAGGTGGTGCGGGCGGGGATGCGCCAGCTGATGGAGGAGCGCGGGGCGGCGGCGTTCCATGCGCTCAAGGCGGATTCGAGGAGCAGGCGCGTCAGTCCGAGGCGGGGCTGGCGACGCCGTTCGATCCACGGGCGTTCGAGCCGCGCGCCTTTAAGTGACTGGAAATTGTTTCGCGATCTCCGAGAAAAGCCTTTTGAACTCTCCAAGTTCGGCTTCCAGAGGCTTGCTGGCTGTCATCTTATCCAGAAGCTTGCGTTTAAGCTTGTTTTTCGCAGACTTACGCTCTGAAGCATCTGCGCTCTGCAATGCCTCCACCAGCTCAACGTTCTCACTGAAGACGTCCTTCTTTATCCGGGCGGGGACGAGCCCCTCAATGCACTGCGCACCAGGCTTGTCCTTTCCAATCGCTAGATAATGCAAGCCCTTCGTGTAACCCATGGCAGCCAACGACTTCTCAACAGCCGCAAGCGCATCCAAGTCCAGCGTAATAACGAACTTGTCGTACCTATCCAGAGCGAACTTAAGTAGTGGCGTGTTCTTAAGGCAATCCTTGCCACCATATGCCTGAACGGCTACATCGCTCGGCACCTTGTAAAGAGCAGGATAGTTATCCTTAAATAGGGAAAAGTACTCTAAATCGATCTCTCCCTCGACCAAAACCACACGTCGAGAAGACGACGTAATTATTCCTTTCCAGCTTTCGAATTCGGGAGGAACAATTCCTAACTGCTGTGCAAATGGCTTCATCCAATTCTCTCCGCTAGTGTCAACAACTAGCGTTTCTTTCGGCTTGCCGTAGGAAACCTTTCGATCCAATAGTACGTTCGACTCTGGGTGGATTTGGCTTAGCATATAAGGACTGTGCGTCGTACAGATAATCTGTATCTTTGTGTCCTCGCAGATCTTGAAGGACACGGCCGAACTCCGCCTGAGCTGTAGGATGCAGAAAGCTTTCCGGCTCTTCGATTATGACCACCGGGGTTGTTGTATGGTCTGGATCTTGCGAAGATTTAAGCCGCGATGCTTGCAACACAGAAAGTAGGATTTGAACACGATTCTGCGTCCCAGATCCCCAATCTGAAAGCGGCACCTGAACGGACTTATCATTGAGCGTTATCCCGATTGGGAATGTAGAGCTATAAAGGCTGTCCGATGGGGCTACATCCACCTCATACGATTCCCTTATCTTTCCTAACATTTCTGAAAAATGTTCCCGGTGCTTACGTACAACACGCCTAACATTCTCTCTATACTTTCGATTGGCATCGTCGATGCTCTTCCTATCCTGGTCTGTGAAAAATACGTCTAACATCTCCTTAAACTCTCCACCAGAGAAGTGATAGCTTCTCTCCGGCGACGTAGAGTTATAAATAAAGAAGTTATTGACAGCCTTTAGTTTCTTGAGTATCTCGCTGGACGTTCTTTCATCAAAATCGGACCCGTTGATAGTGCACAAATGGGATGCATCGTTTTCTCGAATAGTACTTTCGACGCGAACAGAGATCTTGTCGCCCTTTGTCGGTGCGGGTCCCAAGCTATCGATTAGGAAGAAGACTTCCGAGTTGCTTGCCTACTTAACGAAAAGTCGATCGCTATCCACACAGGCTCGCCAACGGCGGTTAGCTTGCTTCGGAAGTCAGCATAGCGATCGCGCCGGATTCTGAACGGGAACCCGCGCTCGTTCTCTTCGAAGAACTCTCGGATAATAAGTACCAGATTAGTCTTGCCGGCATTGTTTCTCCCAGAAATAGTTCCATAGTATGCGGGAAAAGGCACGTCGATATCGACGAGAGTGCGGAAATTCTTCGCGCGAATTCGCTCAATCTTCATCTATCATCCATCCATCTTCAGCGCCGAGAAGAACGCCTCCTGCGGGATCTCGACGCGGCCGAACTGGCGCATCTTCTTCTTGCCGGCCTTCTGCTTGTCGAGAAGCTTTCGCTTGCGGGTGATGCCGCCGCCGTAGCAGTTGGCGGTGACGTCCTTGTGGAGGGCGGAGAAGGTCTCGCGGGCGATGATGCGGCCGCAGGCCATCAAGCGACCTGCAGTTCGCCGATCTCGCCGTTGAGCTGGTTCACGAACACCAGCTTGCCGTCGTCGCCGGCGACGAGCTGTTCGTTGGCGTTGAGGAGCTCGATGCCGCAGACCGCGCCGGTGGCGTCGATGTCGACGCGGAAGTCGGCGGTGACCTCGATGGTGTCGACGTCGCCCTGGCGCTCGCGGAGGCGGATGTAGGCGACGTTGGCCTGGGGGTCGTAGGAGAGCTTCATCGGCGGCCTTCAGAAGAACTTGACGAGCACGGTGATGGCGAGCCAGTCGCCGTCCTCGAGGACAGCATAGACTTCGAGCTGTTTGGTGTCGAACGTCCTGTTTCGCCAGCCCCAAGGCCCGCGGAAGTTGCGGCGGAAGGCGGTACGGCCGTGCTTGGCGGGGTAGGTCTCGCCGGTCTCGACGGTGGCGATCACCTCTGCCTCCGACGCGCCGCGTTCGCCGATACGGGCGGCGGCGTGGGGGTGGAGGCGGACCGGCACGTCAGCTGTCCATCTTCAGCGCCGAGATGAACGCCTCCTGCGGGATCTCGACGCGGCCGAACTGGCGCATCTTCTTCTTGCCGGCCTTCTGCTTGTCGAGGAGCTTGCGCTTCCGGGTGATGTCGCCGCCGTAGCACTTGGCGGTGACGTCCTTGCGGAGCGCGGAGATGGTCTCGCGGGCGATGATGCGGCCGCCGATCGCGGCCTGGATCGGGATCTTGAAGAGGTGCTGGGGGATCAGCTCCTTGAGCTTCTCGACCATGGCGCGGCCGCGGGCCTCGGCGCGGGCGCGGTGGACCATGGTGGAGAGGGCGTCGACCGGCTCGTCGTTGACGAGGATCTGCATCTTGACGAGGTCGTCCTCCTGGTAGCCGGTCAGGTGGTAGTCGAACGACGCGTAGCCCTTGGTGACGGACTTCAGCCGGTCGTAGAAGTCGAAGACCACCTCGTTCAAGCGGCAGGTCGTAGACCACCATGGCGCGGGTGCCGGCGTAGGTGAGGTCGAGCTGGATGCCGCGGCGGTCCTGGCAGAGCTTCAGCACGTCGCCGAGGTACTCGTCGGGGACGAGGATCGTCGCCTTGATCCGCGGCTCCTCGATGTGGTCGACGCGGACCGGATCCGGCATGTCGGCGGGGTTGTGGAGCTCGACCATCGAGCCGTCGGTCTTCCAGACGTGGTAGATGACCGAGGGGGCGGTGGTGATGAGGTCGAGGTCGTACTCGCGCTCGAGGCGGTCGCGGATCACCTCGAGGTGGAGGAGGCCGAGAAAGCCGCAGCGGAAGCCGAAGCCCAGGGCTGCGCTCGTCTCCATCTCGGAGGTGAAGGAGGCGTCGTTGAGCTGGAGCTTCTCGATGGCGTCGCGGAGGGCGGGGAAGTCGTTGGCGTCGATCGGGAAGAGGCCGCAGAACACCACCGGGATCGAGGGCTGGAAGCCGGGGAGCGGGGTCTCGGCGCCCTTGCGCTCGGTGGTGATGGTGTCGCCGACGCGGGTGTCGCGGACCTGCTTGATCGAGGCGGTGAGAAAGCCGATCTCGCCGGGGCCGAGCTCGTCGCCGGGGAGCATGCCGGGGCGGAAGGTGCCGATGCGCTCGACCGGGTAGAGGGCGCCGGTCTGCATCATCTTGATGCGGTCGCCGCGGCGCAGGACGCCGTCGTAGATGCGCACGAGGACGACGACGCCGAGGTAGGGGTCGTACCAGCTGTCGACGAGCATCGCCTTCAGGGGCGCGGTCCGGTCGCCCTTGGGCGGGGGGAGGCGGGTGACGATGGCCTCGAGGACCTCGGGGATGCCGAGGCCGGTCTTGGCGGAGATCTCGATGGCGTCGCTGGCGTCGATGCCGATGACGTCCTCGATCTGCTCGCGGACCCGGGCGGGCTCGGCGGCGGGGAGGTCGACCTTGTTGAGGACGGGGACGATCTCGTGGCCGGCGTCGATGGCCTGGTAGACGTTGGCGAGGGTCTGGGCCTCGACGCCCTGGGAGGCGTCGACGACGAGGAGCGAGCCCTCGACGGCGCGCATCGAGCGGGAGACCTCGTAGGCGAAGTCGACGTGGCCGGGGGTGTCGATGAGGTTGAGGATGTAGGTCTCGCCGTCCTTCGCCTTGTACTCGAGGCGGACGGTCTGGGCCTTGATGGTGATGCCGCGCTCGCGCTCGATGTCCATGGAGTCGAGGAGCTGGGCCTTCATGTCGCGGTCGCTGACGGTGCCGGTCGACTGGATCAGCCGGTCGGCCAGGGTGGATTTCCCGTGGTCGATATGGGCGACGATGGAGAAGTTGCGGATATGCGCGGTGTCGGTCATGGGGCCGGGGTATGGGGCCGGCGCGGGGTTGCGTCAAGCGGGCGCGGTGGGCTCAGTTCCGCCCCTGGGTCTGCTCGAGGAGGCGCTGGACGGTGCGCTCGATCAGGATGCGCTCGACGGCTTCGGCCTGGTTCGCGGGCGGCGCCTGCGGCGGGGTCGGCTGCAGCACGAGGGGCGCGGTGACGGCGGGTCCCGGCGCGGCGGGCTTCCGCGGCGCGGCGCTGCGCGCGCCGCCGTCGGAGGTGCCGGCGAGCCAGACCTCGACCTTCCCGGAGGCGGGTGGGGTCGGGTAGTCGGTGAAGTCGCGGGCGACCGGCGGGCCGCCGGGCAAAGTCGGCCCGAGCAGGGCGCTGAGGCCGGTGGCGGCGGCGCGGTCGCTGTCGTGGTAGTAGCGGACGTTGCTGCGGTCGATGGTGAAGCGGACCGGGACGATGTCGACCTGTGGCACGCCAGCTTCGAGGAGCGCATCCCGGGCGGCGGCGGCGGCAGCCTCGGAGGAGCGCGGATAGTGGATGAAGACCCGTGCGGGCAGGGCTGGTGCTGCGGCCTCCGGTGCGGGCAGGCCGGGCACGGGCGAGAGCGCCGCGGGCGGCATCGGCTCCGGTGACGGCTGGCCGAGGCCGGCGGGGACGGGCGCCTCGAAGGGCGTGAAGGCAGCCGGCGTCGCGACGCGGGTGTCGGGCAGATCCTGGGCGGGGGCGGGACCGGCCGGGGCGGCCGCGACGGCGGTGGGCGGGGTGGCGTCGGGTTGGGGGGCGGCGGCGGGCTCCGGCGCCGGTGCGGGCTCCGGAGCGGTCGCTGCGGTTTGCTCGGGTTCTGCGGCGGCCTCCGGCGCGGGTGCTGCGACCTGCGCGGGGGGGACGGTGCGGCGCGGGGTTGGCGGCGGGCTCCGGGAGCATCTGGAACCCCAGGACGGCGATGGCCCCACCGCCGAGCCCGGCGAGAAAGAGCGCCAGCGGGGAGAGCGCCGGGGCACGGCGTCGCGGCGGCGGCGTCGGCCGCGGCTCCGCGGCCAGGACCGGGGCCGGGGCCGGTGGCGGAGCCACCGCGGGCTCCGGTCGCGGCGCGGCGAGGGGGGTGGGCGGCGCCGGCGGGGACGCCGTCGGGAAAGGGGCGGCCGCCGGCTGCGGCGAGCCGCGCCGGGCCAAGGCCTCGGCCCGGCGGGCGCGCGCGTCCTTCAGCCGCTCCTCGAGGGCGATCGGATCGAGCAGATCACCGAGGTTCGGCTCGTTCGCAGCCGCCCGGTCGAGCCGTGCCAGCTGGCTTTCCTTCGCCATTCGATCATCCCTTGCCAAGCCCCAACGACTGGCCGCGTTTCCGCGCCGCTCGTTCCTGCAGAGTGCCTGGTCCCATGCCCCGAAGTTCAAATTTGAGGCGAATTGTAGCGGAAACGGCCGCTTCGCGCCAGCGCAGCGTATTCTGACCGCCGGTATCCACCGGCGGGTTTCTGCTTGGTGTTGCGGCCACGGGCCCGAAGCGGGCCGACGCTCAGTGTCGGCCGCCGCCGTGGCCGCCGTTGCCGCCGCCTCTGCCGCCGCCCTTGCCGCCGCCGCCGTTGCCATGGCCACCGCGCCCGGCGCCACCGCCGCGCTCGCCGCTCCTGCCATGGGAGGCGCCGCGATCCGGAGGGCCTGGCGGGCCTGCTCCCTGCCGGACGCCGCGGCCGGCGGAGGCCCCCGGGCCGTCGGGGCCGTGGGATGTGGCCCCGTGGCCGCCGGTCAGTCCGAGCGCCCCGGCCGCCCGGCCGATTGCCGCGGCGAGACCCCTGGGGGCGTCGCCGCTGTGGGCCGGCGAAGGCTGGTTTGCGGTGACGGTCGCGGGCGCCGGCGGGCGCGGGGTTGCCGTCGCCGGTGCCGGTGACGGCCTTGGCTCGACCCGCGGCGTGGGGGCGGTCGGCCCCGGCGTCGCCGGACGCGGCGTCGCAACCGCCGGTGCGGAAGGCTGCGGCGGGGGATCGGCAGGGCGGACCGTCTTCGGCCCGCCGCCACCGGAGGCCGGCGCCGGCTGCGCCGTGGGCGCGGGAACGACGACGGCAGTTTGCGTCGGCCCGGCCGCCGGGGTGCCGGCCGTGGCCTGCGCGCCCGGCATCCCGTCGCTGCCGTCGCGCTGGGGCCAGTCGTAGGCCGGCCGGGTCGCAGGCGGGCTCCCGGGTACGAAGCGTGCGAGGTCAGCGGCGGGCGCGCTGGAGGAGCGGGTTCCGGAAGCGGCGACGGCGCGAAGCGCCTCCGGACGGGGCGCCGGGCGCAGGACGATCCCGGCCGTCGCTGCGGGCGTGGCTTCGGGGAGGACCGGGGCCGGCTCCGGCAGCGCGGGCGTGCGGACCGCCGGCAGATCGGCCGCCGCGGTGACAGCCGCGAGCGGGGGAGGGCGCCAATCCGTCGCGGCTGCCGCCGGCAGGACGGCGACCGCCAGCACGGGCGCCGGGGCGGTGCTCGGCCGCGGGTCTGGCGCGACGGTCACCGCAAGCGCGCCAGCGGCGAGGAGCGCCACGACCGAGAGGGTGGCCGGCGACGGAAAGCCGCGGGTCCGCGGCGGCGGCGGGATCCGTGTGGCGGCGGGCGCGGCGAGGGGGCGCGTCGGCGCGACGAGTGCGGGGGCCCGGGCGCACCGGGGATCGGGAACGGCCCCGGCGCGTCGGGCCAGCGCCTGCACGCGGCGGGCACGGGCCTCCTGCAGCCGCGCCTCGAGACCGGCGGGATCGAGGAGGTCGGAAACCCGCGGCTGCACCCGGTCGAGCCGCAGGATGTGTCCATCGTCTTCCATCTTCCGTCCGTCCTCCGGCCCCCGCGGGCTCCGGCCTAGCGCCCTTGGGTCAGGCGGCCGATGGCCTGGAAGAGCGCCGCGATCGGATTGCGGGGCGCCGGCTCCCGGTGCGACCGGGCGGAGGCCGTGGTCCGCGGCGGCGCCGGCGGCGCGATCGCCGCGCCTGTCGGCCAGGGTGTGAGCGCGGCGAGTGTGACCGGCGCGGCGGCCCTTGCCGGGAAGGCGGCGCGAACGCTCGCGGCAAGGTGGCCGGGATCGAAGCCGGCGGGCGAGGTGCTCTCGGGACCGGGCGGGACCGCGACCAGCACCAGCGCGAAATCCGCCGGCGGCCTGTCCAGGGTGACCGCGGAGGGCGGCGCCGGTGCGCGGATGGCGGCTGGCCGCGGCCGCGGGCCGGCCGCCGCAACGACGATGGGCGCGAGCTCGGGCAGGGGGGCAAGCCGGGACGCGGCGGTTGCGGCCGGACGCGGCGTCGCCAGCAGGGTGACCGGCGGCGGGATCATGCTGGCGGCGGTCAGCACCACCGACGGCGGGACCGGCGGCGGACCGTTGAGGGCCGGGACGAACAGGACCGCGGCGGCTCCGGCGGCGAGACCGGCGGCGAAGACCGGCAGCACCACCGCCGGCCGGAGCCTGCGGCGCGGCGGCGTCCGGTGCCGGGCAACGGTGGCTGCAGGCAGGGACGGGGCGGCGGGCGGCGCGGTCTCCCGCGCGGCCAGAACCCGGGCCCGCCGGTTGCGGGCATGGGCGAGGCGGTCCTCCAGGGCGACCGAGTCGGCGTTGCCGCCCGCCACCGGCGTGTTCGCGTTGCCCCAATGCTCCAGCGCGTGCGTCACGGTTCCGTCGCCCCCCGGCTATTAACCTTAGAACGCATCGGCATAGCACGCCAGTGGTCTTTGAGATCTCAGGCGAAACGCCGCCGCTTCCGGGGGGCCGGGCCGGCGGCGGGCCGGTATCAGACCAGCTTGGCCTCGGTGGCCTTGCGGACCTCGTCCTCGGTGACGCCGTCGGCGATCTCGACGATCCTGAGGCCGCCGTCCACGACGTCGAAGACCCCGAGGTTGGTGATGATCCGGTCGACCACCGCCTTGCCGGTCAGGGGCAGCGTGCACTCGTGCAGGAGCTTCGACTCGCCGTGCTTGGAGGTGTGGTCCATCACCACCACCACGCGCTTGACGCCGGCGACGAAATCCATCGCCCCGCCCATGCCCTTGACCAGCTTGCCGGGGATCATCCAGTTGGCGAGGTCGCCGGTCTCGGAGACCTCCATGGCGCCGAGGATGGCGCAGGCGATCTTGCCGCCGCGGATCATGCCGAAGCTCTGGGCGCTGTCGAAGTACGAGGTGCGGGCGAGCTCGGTGATCGTCTGCTTGCCGGCGTTGATGAGGTCGGGGTCCTCCTCGCCCTCGAGGGGGAAGGGGCCCATGCCGAGCATGCCGTTCTCGGACTGCAGCGTGATGTCCTTGTCGCCGACGTAGTTCGCTACCAGCGTCGGGATGCCGATCCCGAGGTTCACGTACATGCCGTCTTCGAGTTCTTCGGCAGCGCGCGCTGCCATCTGGTTGCGATCCCAGGGCATCAGGCGGCCTCCCTCTTGCGCGTGGTCCGTTGCTCGATGCGCTTCTCGTGCGCGCCCTGGATCAGGCGGTGGACGAAGATGCCGGGCAGGTGGATGCAGTCGGGGTCGAGCGAGCCGCGGGGGACGATCTCCTCGACCTCGGCGACGCAGACCTTGCCGCAGGTCGCCGCCGGCGGGTTGAAGTTGCGGGCGGTCTTGCGGAAGACGAGGTTGCCGGTGTCGTCGGCCTTCCAGGCTTTGACGATCGAGAGGTCGGCGACGATGCCGCGCTCGAGGATGTAGGTCTCGCCGTCGAACTCCTTGTGCTCCTTGCCCTCGGCGATCACGGTGCCGACCCCGGTCTTGGTGTAGAACCCGGGGATGCCGGCGCCGCCGGCGCGCATGCGCTCGGCGAGTGTGCCCTGCGGGTTGAACTCGAGCTCGAGCTCTCCGCTGAGGTACTGGCGCATGAACTCGGCGTTCTCGCCGACGTAGGACGACATCATCTTCTTTACCTGCCGGGTCTGCAGCAGCAGCCCGAGGCCGAAGTCGTCGACGCCGGCGTTGTTGGAGGCGACGGTGAGGTCCTTGGTGCCGGCGTCGCGAATGGCGGCGATCAAGAGCTCCGGGATGCCGCAGAG
Source organism: uncultured Alphaproteobacteria bacterium (assembly GCA_963798385.1). GTDB lineage: Bacteria > Pseudomonadota > Alphaproteobacteria > Rhodobacterales > Rhodobacteraceae > Amaricoccus. The sequence goes on from CAWCTE010000002.1 coordinate 302,469, forward strand.
GCCGAAGCCGCCGGCGGCGATCAGCATGCCGTCGAAGAGCAGGCCATCCAGCGCCGCCGCAGCGTTGTCATACACCTTCTGCATGCTTGCGCGCTCCCCCTTGCCGCCGCCGATGTCCTTGCATCCGGGATGCGTCCGGCCCTGTCAAGCGAAAGGCAGCGCCGGTCAGAGGCGGGGAATGAGCGCCCCGAGTTCGGCCCGCAGGCCGTAGGTTTCCGCCGCCGCGGTGGACCGCGGCGACAGCTCGGCGGCGGTGCGGCCGTCGAGCATCGCCTTGGAGAATCCGTTGCGGTTGCCGAGCTGGGTGGCGAGCAGCAGCGACCGGGAGGGGCCGAGCGCGGCGAGCACCTCCTCGAGGCTGGCGAGGCGTGGCGGCATGCGGTTGAGCAGAATTCTCAGCGGCCGCTTGAGCTTGGTTGCGGTGGCTATGACCGTGTCGAGCGCCCAGACGTCCATGACCGACGGCTGGCAAGGGGCGATGACGAGGTCGCTCTCGCGGATGGCGTTCTCGAGCAGCGAGGAGGCGGCACCCGGGCAGTCGACGAGGACGAAGTCGTGGCTGCGCTTCGCGCTCTTGATGTCGCTGCCGGCGCGGTAGTCCTTGGATTCGACGATCTCGATCGCCGGGTCGGCGCGCAGCTTCGCCCAACGCGTCAGGGACTGCTGCGGGTCGAGGTCGATGAGCGCGACGCTGCGGCCGGCCTCGGACCAGGCCGCCGCCAGATGCGCGAGCACGGTGGTCTTGCCGGAACCGCCCTTCTGCTGGGCGAAGGTGATGACGTGTCCCATGCGGCCCCGCTCCCGTGTCGGTTGTCGGGGGCACTCTATTGTATTCGCGGTGCTTGTGAAGCACCGATACGGCGGGCAGCGACTGCCAGCGTCGCCGCCCGCCGGGGCCGGCTAGCGGGCCAAGGGCGAGGGTCCGAGAAAGGCGAGCTTCCAGTCGTCGGCGAGGGCCTTGAGGCCGGCCGGATCGTGAGGGCCGGCATCGGCTGCGGCCGCCGCGGCGAAGAAGCCTTCGAAACCGCCGGGCGTGACCACGCCGAGGAGCCGCGCCGGCGCCTCCGGCGTCACCCGGAAGGTGTGGGGGATGCCGCGGGGCAGGAACACGCCTTGCCCGGCGGTGAGCCGGGTCACCGCGCCGTCGAGCCAGAAGTCGGCGGCGCCGGAGACGACGTGGATCGCCTCGTCCTCGCCATAGTGGGCGTGGAGCGGCGGGCCCTCGCCCGCAGGCACCGTGGCGAAGAAGCTGCCAAGGGCACAGTTGCTGCTGTCGTGTCCCCGGACGGCAAGGCGATAGCGGGTGCCGAGCCAGAGGATTTCGGGCGCCGCGGCCGCGGCGATTGGCGTCTGGACGTTCATGATGACCTCGTTTCTCCGACCGTCACCGGTCGCGGAGAGACACTAGACAAACCGGGCCGATCCATGAAATCGAATGATTGTCTAAGAGCGATCCATACCATGAATTTCGCCGCCCTCGATCTCAACCTGCTGCGGGTGCTCGACGCGATGATCGCCGAGCGCAACACCACCCGCGCCGGGGTGCGCGTCGGGCTGAGCCAGCCGGCGGTCAGCGCTGCGCTGACCCGGCTCCGCCATGCCACCGGCGATCCGCTGTTCGTGCGCGAGGGCAACCGGATGGTACCGACCGCCCGGGCGGAGGCGATGGCCGGGCCGGTGCGTGCCGCGCTCGGCGCAATCGAGGCGACGCTGGCGGCGCCGCAGCGCTTCGTGCCGGGGGAGGCGACGCGGCGGTTCCGGCTGCACGGCTCGGACTACTTCTCGACGCTGCTGATGCCGCCGCTGGCAGCACTTATCGGCCGGGAGGCGCCGGGCGTGGTTCTGCACCTAATCGACCGTCCCGGACCGCCGGAGGCGCAGCTTGCCGACGCGGCGGCCGATCTTGCCTTCGACATCGCCCGGGCGGTGCCGGATTGGGTGCTCCGCCAGACGCTCTTTCGCTCGCATCTCGTCGGCGCCGCCGCCCGGGGACACCCGGCGCTCGCCTCCGTCGCGCCGGGAACCGAGGTGCCCGCGGAAGTCCTGGTGCGGCTAAGGCACGGCATCGTCGCGGGCGACGGCGCCACCCGCGGCACCCTCGACGCCGCGCTCGAGGCCCGCGGGATGTCCCGGCAGGTGGTGCTGACCCTGCCGCACTTTCACGCCATGGCGCTGGCGGCGGCGGACGGCGAGCTCTTCGTCGCACTGCCCAGGCACTTCGCCGCCGCCGTCGCGCCGCGGCTCGGCCTCGCGCTCTACCGCCTCCCCGTGCCCGAGCCTTCCGTCGACGTAACGATGTACTGGCACGCGCGGCTGGCGGAGGACCCCGCATCGCAATGGCTCAGGGCAAAGGTGCACGAGGCCTGCACCGGCCTTGCCGCGAACCCGGTTAACGAGAAATGAATCTCGGAGTCGTTCTACAGGAAAGTCAAAGGCTTGACCCCTCTGCACAACGTGTGCAGAGCCGGTCCTCGGCTCACATCACCGCGCCGACCTGCCAGGGGACGAACTCGTTGTCGCCGAGGCCGAGGGCCTCGCTCTTGGTCTTCTCGCCCGAGGCGACGGCGATGATCCGCTCGAGGATCTCGGCGCCCTTGTCCTGCAGGCTGACGCCCTGGCTGACGATGTCGCCGCAGTTGATGTCCATGTCGTCGGGCATCTGGGCGTAGAGCCGATCCGAGGTGGCAACCTTGATCGTCGGCGCCGGCTTGGAGCCGAAGGCCGACCCGCGCCCGGTGGTGAAGACCACGACCTGCGCGCCGCCGGCGATCTGGCCGGTGGTGGCGACCGGGTCGTAGCCCGGCGTGTCCATGAACACGAACCCCGGCGTCGTCACCTGCTCGGCATACTGGAAGACGTCCGTCAACGGTGTCGAGCCGCCCTTGGCCGCGGCCCCGAGGGATTTCTCCAGGATGGTGGTAAGCCCGCCCTGCTTGTTGCCGGGGGAGGGGTTGTTGTCCATCGAGCCGCCGTTGATCTCGGTGTAGTTCTCCCACCAGCGAATGCGGTCGATGAGCTTCTGCGCCACCTCCGGTGAGACGGCGCGGCGGAGGAGGAGCTGCTCGGCCCCGTAGATCTCCGGGGTCTCCGCGAGGATCGCGGTGCCGCCGAGCCCGACCAGCAGGTCGGAGGCGATGCCGAGCGCCGGGTTGGCGGTGATCCCGGAGAAGCCGTCCGACCCGCCGCATTCCAGCGCCACCTTGAGCGCGGAGGCCGGGATCGGCTCCCGGGCGATGGCGTTCACCGAGGGCAGCAGCTCGTGGATCTGCTCGACGATCTTGGCGACGGTCTTCGTCGTGCCGCCGGTGTCCTGGATGGTCAGCCCGTGGAAGCGCTCGGCCCCCGAGGCGCCGAACGACGATTTCATCCGCGCCACCTGCATCACCTCGCAGCCGAGGCCCACGAAGACAGCCGCTCCGACGTTCGGGTGCGTCGCATGGCCCCAGAGCACGCGCTGGAGGTTGTCGAAGCCGGGACCGGAGGCGGCCATGCCGCAGCCGGTGCCGTGGGCGAAGGCGACGACGCCGTCGACGTTGGGATAGTCGCGCAGGATGCCCGAGGACATCACCTGCTCGGCGGCGCGGCGGATCACGGTGGCCGAGCAATTCACCGTGGCGCAGACGGCGATGTAGTTGCGGGTGCCGACCTGGCCGTTGTCGCGGCGGTACCCCATGAAGGTCCGGGGCGCGACCTGCGGGATCGCGGCGCGGGCGGCGGCGAGATCGGCGCCGGCATGGTATTCCTGGTCGTGAGCGCCGAAGCCGCAGTTCTGGGTGTGGACGTGCTCGCCGGCGGCGATCGCCTTGGTCGCATAGCCGATGACCTGCCCGAACTTTACCACAGGGGCGCCTTCCGGAATCGCCTCGCGGGCGATCTTGTGGCCAGAGGAAACCGGTGCGGCGAGCGGCTCGCCGAGGCCCAGCGGCAGGGCGCCCTGCGGCGCGCGCGCGGTCAGGATCGCAACGTTGTCGGCGGGATTGAGGACGAGGGGGGCTGGCGTGTCGTCGAGCATGGCGTGCGTTCCTCCGTGCGCGGGACCGGAGCCGCGCCCTACCTCCATATCATGCGCCGAGGCCGCGCGGATCAAGCGATGCCTGCGACCGCGGCCCGGGCGCCCCCGGCCTCGAGCCTGCGCAGTGCGGCGACGAGGTCGTCCCGGAATCCGGCGTCGCCGGCGAGCGGGCGGGGGAAGATCTCCGTCAATCCGAGAAGCGCATCGACCCGGGCGGCCGCGTCCCCGGCGCTCAGCGCCTTGAGCCGGTCGGCGAGAGGGTCGCGCACGTCGATAGCCGCGCCGTTCTCGTCGGTGCCGCCGACGTAGCGCATCCAGCCGGCGACCGCGAGCGTCAGGCCGGGGCAGGGCCGCCCGGCGGCGCGGTTGTCGGCGATGGTGCCGAGGATGCGCTGCGGCAGCTTCTGGCTGCCGTCCATGGCGATCTGCCAGGTGCGGTGGCGGATCGCCGGGTTGGCGTAGCGCGCGAGGAGCGCCTCGGCATAGGCGCCGAGGTCCTCGCCGGGCGGCGGCGCCAGGGTCGGGATGATCTCGGCGGTCCAGAGGTGGCGGGCGTAGCCGGCGAAGGCGGCGTCGCCGACGGTGTCAGCGACGGTCTCGTGGCCGGCGAGATAGCCGAGGTAGGCGAGCGCCGAGTGGGTGCCGTTGAGCATTCTGAGCTTCATCAGCTCGAAGGGGGTCACGTCGTCGACGAGTTGCACGCCGACGGCGCCGAGGTCGGGGCGGGCGCCGTCGACGAAGCGGTCCTCGACCACCCATTGCCGGAACGGCTCGTGCATGACCGGCGAGAGGTCGAGCCGGCCGGTGAGTGCGGTCAGCCGCTCGACGTCCTCGGGCTTGGTGGCCGGGACGATGCGGTCGACCATGGTGGAGGGGAAGGCGCCCTCGGCCTCGATCCAGTCGGCGAGGGCGGGATCGATCAGGCGGGCGAGCTCGATGGTGACGCCGCGGACCACGTGGCCGTTCTCCGGCAGGTTGTCGCAGCAGAGGACGGTGAAAGGGCGCAGGCCGTCGTCCCTTCGGCGGGCGAGGGCGCGGACCAGAAACCCTGGCGCAGAGCGTGGGGCATCGGCATGGGCGAGGTCGTGGACGATGTCGGGGTGCTGGTGGTTGAGGCGGCCGGTCGAAGGCTCGTGGCAGTAGCCCTTCTCGGTGACCGTCAGGGTGACGATGCGCACGCCAGGGTAGGCCATGGCGGCGAGTACGGCCTCCGGATCCTCGCGGGCGACCAGGACGTTCTGGACGACCTCGATCACCCGCGGCGTCTCGCCGTCGGGGCCGAGTTCGAGCGCGGTGTAGGCGAAGTCCTGCGGCGCGAGGCGGTCGCGTTGGGTGGGGTTGACGAGGCTGACGCCGACGATGCCCCAGTCGCCGCCGGACGCCGCCATCGCCTCTTCGACGTAGATGGCGCCGTGGGCCCGAAAGAAGGCGCCGAGGCCGAGGTGGACGATGCCGACGCCGGGTCGGTGGGAGGAGGTGCGGGCGAGGCGGGGGGTGTCAGCGGGCAAGCCAGCCTCCGTCGACGGGGATGATGGTGCCGTGGATGTACTTCGCGGCAGGGGAGGCGAGGAAGACGGCGGTGCCGGCGATGTCGGAGGCCTCGCCCCAGCGGCCGGCGGGAATGCGGTCGAGGATGGCCTTCGACCGCTCCGGGTCGGCGCGCAGGGCCTCGGTGTTGTTGGTCTCGATGTAGCCGGGGGCGATGGCGTTGACGTTGATGCCGCGCGCCGCCCACTCGTTGGCGAGGAGCTTGGTGAGGCCGGCGACGCCGTGCTTGGAGGCGGTGTAGGAGGGAATGCGGATGCCGCCCTGGAAGGCCAGCAGAGAGGCGATGTTGACGATGGCGCCGCCTGCGTCGCGGGCGAAGGCGGCGCGGGCGAAGGACTGGCAGAGGAAGAAGACGGCCTTGAGGTTGACGTCGATGACGTCGTCCCAGTCCTTCTCGGTGAAGTCGATTGAGTTGGCGCGGCGGATGATGCCGGCATTGTTGACGAGGATGTCGACGGGGCCGAGCGTCAGCAGCTTCTGCGCGGCCTGCGCCGGCTCGTCGAGCGCGAGCTCCAGCGGGCGGGCCTTCAGCCCGTCGGCGGCGACAAGGTCAAGGGTCTCGGTCAGCGACGAGCGGCCCGCGGCGATCACCTCGGCGCCGGCGCGGGCCATGGCGACGGCGATCGCCTGGCCGATCCCGGTGTTGGCGCCGGTGACGAGCGCGACCTTGCCGTCGAGGCGGAAGGCGTCGCTCACCGCAGCGTCTCCATCGCCACCATGTCGACGTCCTTGTAGTCGACGTTGTCGCCGGCCATCGCCCAGATGAAGGTGTAGGCCGAGGTCCCGGCGCCGGCGTGGATCGACCACGGCGGCGAGATGGCGCCTTCCTCGTTCTGGAGGACGAGGTGGCGGGTCTCGGTCGGCTCGCCCATCAGGTGGATGGCGCGGGCGGTCTCGGGAAGGTCGATGTAGAGGTAGGCCTCCATCCGGCGGTCATGGACGTGGGCGGGCATGGTGTTCCAGATCGAGCCGGGCTCGAGCTTGGTCAGGCCGACCACGAGCTGGCAGGCTTTCATCACGTCGGGGTGGACGAACTGGTAGATGGTGCGCCGGTTCGAGGTCTCGGCAGTGCCGAGGGTCACCGTGGCGGCCTCGGCGATCTTGATCAGCCGGGTCGGATGGGTGGCGTGCGCCGGGGCGGAGAGGATGTAGAAGCGGCCCGCGCCGGCGAAGGTGACCGGGCCGGAGCCCATGCCGAGGTAGAGCATGTCGCCCTTCACCATCGCGTGGTCCTGGCCGGCGGCGGAGACGGTGCCGTCGCCGCCGATGTTGACCACGACCATCTCGCGGCGATCGAGGAGGCTGGGCGTGCCGGCCTCGGCGACCTTGTCGATCGTCAGCGAGCCGCCGGCGGGCACTGCGCCGCCGACGATCATCCGGTCGTAGTGGGTGTAGATGAGCCGGATCTCGCCGTCCCGGAAGATGCCGCCGACGTGGAAATGCGCACGCAGGGCCTCGGTGTCGAAGCCGCGCGCGGTGACGGGGTCGATGGCGTGGCGGGTCTCGACGGTCAGCATCGGGCAGGCTCCAGGACTGGGGTGGGCACGCGTGCCCGGAAGGTCAAGATATTGAAACACTGAGGAAATCAGCCGCGCGTTAACCGCGCGGCAACTTGGCTTAACGGCTAGAGGAAATCGTCGCGGCGCGGCGTGAAGGTGTCGATGAGCACCCCCGGCTCGCCGAGGGCCCGGCAGCCGTGAGCGACGCCCGAGGGAACGACGAAGGCGTCGCCGGGGCCGACGGCGAAGGTCTCGCCGCCGACGGTGAATTCGAAGCGGCCGGCCTTCACGAAGGTCGACTGGACGTGCGGATGGCTGTGCGGCGCGCCGATGCCGTTGGCGGCGAAGGCGAACTCGACGAGCATCAGCTCCGGGTTTTCGGCCAGCACCCGGCGACGGACGTTGTTGCCGGCGTCGACGACGGGAAAGATTCGGACCTTGTCGGACATCGCGGGCATCTCCTCAGTGGAACAGGCGCGGCAGCCAAAGCGACACCGCCGGGATGTAGGTCACGATCAGCAGGGTGACGACCGCAGCGGCGTAGAACGGCCAGATCGTGCGCATCGCCTGCCAGATCGGGATCTTGCCGACGGCGCAGCCGACGAAGAGCACGGCGCCGACCGGCGGGGTGCAGAGGCCGATGCCGAGATTGAGGATCAGGATGATGCCGAAGTGGACCGGATCGACGCCGAAGGCGGTGGCGACCGGCAGGAAGATCGGCGTGGTGATCACGATCAGCGGCGACATGTCCATGAAGGTGCCGAGGACCAGCAACACGATGTTGATGAGGAGCAGGATGACGATCGGGTTGTCCGAGATGGTCTTCATGTACTCGACCAGCATCGTCGGCACCTTGAGGTAGGCGAGGAGCCAGCCGAAGGCGGCGGCGCAGCCGATGACGAGGAGCACCATCGCGGTGGTGCGGACGGCGTTCAGCGTCGCCTCGACGAACTCGCCCCAGTGCATGGTGCGGTAGGCGAGCACGGTGACGAGAAGCGCGTAGACCACCGCGATGCAGGAGCTTTCCGAGGCGGTGAAGACGCCGGAGCGGACGCCCCCGAAGATGATGCCGATCAGGATGAGCCCGGGCACGGCGGTCAGGAAGAGCTGGCCCACCATCGCCCAGCCCGGAAAGGACTCGGTGGGATAGCCGCGGCGGATCGCGACGAAGCGGGCGGCGATCATCAGGCAGAGTGCCAGCAACAGCCCGGGGATCACCCCGGCGGTGAAGAGGTCGGCGATCGAGATCTTTCCGCCCGCGGAGATGGAATAAATGATGAGGTTGTGCGACGGCGGGATCATCAGGGCGATAATCGAGCCGACGACGGTGATGTTGACGGCGAAATCAACATCGTATCCGCGCTCCTTCATCTGTGGGATCATCAGGCCGCCGATGGCCGAGGCGTCCGCAGCGGCCGAGCCCGAGACGCCGCCGAAGAGCACGGAAGCGGCGATGTTCACCTGGCCGAGGCCCCCGCGGAAATGGCCGACGAGCGAGCCGGCGAGGGCAACAAGCCGCCGGGCGATGTCGCCGCGCACCATGAGCTCGCCGGCGAAAATGAAGAACGGGATTGCCATGAGCGCAAAGACCGAGACGCCGGAATTGAGGCGCTGGAACACCACCACTGGCGGCAGGCCCATGTAGAGGATGGTGGCGAAGGAGGCGACGCCGAGGCAGAACGCCACCGGCGTGCCGATCAGGAGCAGCACCACGAAGCTGCCGAACAGGACCCAGAGTTCCATGGTTTCACTCCACCGGAAGGTCGACTTCGCCGAAACGCGCAGTCTCGAGTCCGGCCAGGCGCCGGGCGATGCGTTCGAGCGAGAAGAGAACCACGAGGACTCCGCCGATGATAACAGGGACCAGGGCGAACCCTCCGGGGATGCCCAGCGCCGGCATGGTGGCGTCCCAGGTGCCGTAGGAGAGCTTGAAGCCGTAGATCACCATGCCGAGGCCGAAGGCGGTCACCACCAGGTCGGAGATGGTGTGCAGGACTTTCTTGCCGCCTTCGGGCAGGAGGTAGAGCAGCACGTCGAAGCTCAGGTGATAGCCCTCGCGGATGCCGACCGCGGCGCCGAGGAAGATGAACCAGCCCATCAGAAGGACCGAGGTGGCCTCGGTCCAGCTCGGGCTGTGATTGAGCAGGTAGCGGCTGAACACCTGCCAGGCGACGCAGGCGGTCATGGCCACCAGCCCCACGCCCGAGAGCCACAGTGCGAAGCGTGCCACGACGCCGAGCACGCCCGCGATCGCCTTCATGCGTTCCTGCACGGCATCCCCCCGGATGAGGCCCGCGGCGTGCGCCGCCGCGGGCGGATGCGAACCTACTCGGTCGCCTGGATGCGGGTGGCGAGATCCTTCAGCTTCGGATCGGTCAGGTACTTGTCGTAGACCGGCTTCATCGCGTCGATGAACGGCTGCTTGTCGATGTCGGTGACGACCTCGACCCCGGCGGCCCGCACGGTTTCCTCGGAGGTTTTCTCGGCCTTGGTCCAGAGGTCGCGCATGTAGGGCACGGAGTCCTTGGCCGCCTGCTTGAAGATCGCCTGGTCCTCGGGGGTGAGCTTGTCCCAGGACATCTTCGACATGACGAGCACTTCGGGCACGATCAGGTGCTGGTCGAGGGTGTAGTACTTCGCCACCTCGTAGTGGTGCGAGGACTCGTAGGAAGGCCAGTTGTTCTCGGCGCCGTCGATGACGCCGGTCTGCAGCGCGGAGTAGACCTCGCCGTAGGGCATCGGCGTGGCGTTGGCGCCGAGGGCGTTGGTCATGTCGACGAAGACGTCGGACTGGATCACCCGGAACTTCATCCCCTTGAGATCCTCGACCGAGTTGATCGGGTGCTTGGAGTTGTAGAACGAGCGCGCGCCGGCGTCGTAGAAGGCGAGCGCGACAAGGTCGTAGGGCTCGAAGGCCGCGGCGATCTCGTCGCCGATCGGGCCGTCCATCACGTGCTGCATCTGCTCGATGGACTTGAAGATGTAGGGCAGCGAGATGACGTCGGTTTCCTTGACCAGGCCGTTGAACGGCCCGAGGCTGACGCGGTTGAGGTCGATCACCCCGAAGCGGGTCTGCTCGATGGTGTCCTTCTCCTCGCCGAGCTGGGCGCCGAAGGCGACGTCGATGCCGTAGCGGCCTTCGGTGCGCTCCTCGACGAGCTTGCCCATGTACTTCACCGCCTCAACGGTCGGATAACCGTCGGGGTGGGTGTCGGACGATCGCAGCACCGTCTCGGCGGCATTGGCCGCAAGCGCCGAGAGCGCAATTGCGGCGGTGCCGAGCAGCGCCGCGCGGAAGTTTCTCATGTAGCTCATTGCAGTCCTCCCAGTTTTGAAACGGCTTTTACAGGCGGTATGCCTGCTTCGCGAGCCGGTAGGCAAGGTCGTTTGCGACCTCCGGAGCCTCGTCCTCCGCCAGCCGCCCGGTGGCGACCAGCGTGGCGAGATAGGCGCAATCCACGCGCCGGGCCATGTCGTGCCGGGCGGGGATCGAACAGAAGGCGCGGGTGTCGTCGTTGAAGCCGACGGTGTTGTAGAAGCCCGCGGTCTCGGTGGTGAGCTCGCGGAAGCGGCGCATGCCCTCGGGGCTGTCGAAGAACCACCACGGCGGCCCGAGCCTGAGCGCCGGATAGGCGCCGGCGAGCGGGGCGAGCTCGCGCGAGAGGGTGGTCTCGTCGAGCATGAACAGGATGATCGTGAGCTCCGGACGCATCCCGACCGCATCGAGGAGCGGTTTCAGGGACCGCACGAAATCGGTGCGCGAGGGGATGTCGAAACCTTTGTCGCGGCCGAAGGCGGCGAAGGTCGCGGCCGAGTGGTTGCGCCATGAGCCCGGGTGGATCTGCAGGACCAGCCCGTCCTCGAGGCTCATCCGGGCCATCTCGGTGAGCATCTGTCCGCGGAAGGCGTCGGCCTCCTCCGGGCTCGCCGTGCCGGCGACCACCCTGGCGAAGAGCGCCGCCGCCTCGGCCTGGGGCAGGTTTTCGGTGCGGGCCGTCGGGTGGCCGTGGTCGGAGCTCGTGGCGCCGTATCCCTTGAAGAACGCCCGGCGCGTGCGGTGCGCCTCGAGGTAGCCCTCCCACGACATGGTGTCGCATCCGGTGATCTCGCCGAAGCGGGCGAGGTTGGCGGCGAAGCCTTCGAACTCGGGGTCCACCACCAAATCCGGCCGGTAGGCGGGGACCACCCGGCCGCCCCACCCGGAGTCGCGGATCATCCGGTGCCAGCGCAGGTCGTCCAGCGCGCTGTCGGTGGTCGAGATCGCCTCGATGTTGAAGCGCGCGAACAATGCCCGCGGCCGAAATTCCGGCCGGGCGAGGCAGTCGGCGATTTGGTCGTAGTACGCATCCGCCGTCGATGCCGACAGCCGGGTCTGGAGCCCGAACACCGTCTCGAAGGTGTGGTCGAGCCAGAGCCGCGACGGGGTGCCGCGCAGGAGATGATAGTTCTCGGCGAAGCGCCGCCAGATCCGGCGGGGATCGGTCTCGGTCGGGCCGCCGTCGGCGCGCGGCACCCCGAGGTCGGCGAGCGGCACCCCCTGCGAGCACAGCATCCGGAAGACATAGTGATCCGGCACCACGAAGAGCTGGGCCGGGTCCGGGAAACGCGGTGTCCTCGGCGTACCAGCGCGGGTCGGTGTGGCCATGGGGGCTGATCAGCGGCAGGTCGCGGACGGTGTCGTAGAGGCTGCGCGCGAGGCGGCGGGTCACGGGGTCGGGAGGAAACAGCCGATCCGGATCCAGCAGCGCCATGCAGTCATCCCCCTGCGTCGTCGACAAAGGTCTTTCCGCCTCGTCGATTTGCTGTAATATGCTAGTATGCAATCGCTGTCAACGGGAGCGGGAATGCCGGGGGGGATGGCTTTTCAGAGGTTCGACGCCCGACCGGCATCGGCCGCCGAGCAGGTCTTCGAATCGCTCTACCGGCAGGTGGTGACGCTGGAGCTGCAGCCGGGCGCGCGCCTCTCGGAGACCGATGTGGCGAAGGCGGCCGGGGTCTCGCGCCAGCCGGTCCGCGACGCTTTCTGGCGGCTGTCGCAACTGGGGTTCCTGACCATCCGCCCGCAACGCTTCACCGAGGTCAGCACCATCTCCGAGCGCGCGGTCATGCAGGCGCGCTTCGTGCGGACGGCGCTCGAGGTCGAGACCATCCGGGTCGCCGCCGAGCGGTTCGGGCCGGCGGAGTTCGCGGCGCTCGACGCGGTGATCGCCGCCCAGGCCGAGGCGGTCGCGGCCGAGGACCGCGAAACGTTCCACCAGCTCGACGACGCGTTCCACCGGCGGATCTGCGCGCTCTGCGGCCTCGACCACGCCTGGTCGCTGATCCGCGAGAGCAAGGCGCACATGGACCGGGTGCGGTATCTCAGCCTGAGCTTCGGCGCCCCGAAGGCCCTCGAGGACCACGTCGCCATCGTCGACGCGCTGAAGTCGGGCGACTCAGCGGCGGCGGTGGCCGCGATGCGGGTGCATCTCGGCCGGATCGAGGAACTGGTGGCGCGGATCCGGGAGACCCACGCGGGCCATTTCGCCGCCGACGGATGAGCAGGCCTGGTCGGGGCGACTGGATTCGAACCAGCGACCTGCGGTACCCAAAACCGCCGCGCTACCAGGCTGCGCCACGCCCCGACGGCCTCAGCCTCTAGCGCAGGGCGCGGCGCCGCGAAAGGAAAAAGGCGCGTCGCTTGCCGGCGCCGGAGCGGGCCGCTAAGGGTCTGCCGCCTTTGACGGAGCCTCTTGATGCCTGGCCGGAACATCGCTCGCACGCTCTTCGTCGCCGCCGTGGTCATCATCCTCGACCGGGCGACGAAGGTCTACGTGGTCGAGATCCTGGATTTGCGGCACGCGCTCTTCCTCCCGGTGTGGGATCCGTTCTTCAACCTGACGATGGCGTGGAACGAAGGGATCAACTTCGGGCTCTTCGACTTCGGGGCGGCGGGGCGGTGGGTGCTGGTGGCGCTGGCGCTGGCGATCGTGGCGGCGCTGCTGGTCTGGGTGCGGCGCGGCGGATGGCTGCAGGCGGTGGGGGCGGGCGCGATCATCGGCGGGGCGCTCGGCAACGTCTGGGACCGGGTGACCTACGGCGCGGTGGCGGATTTCATCAATATGAGCTGCTGCGGGATCCGCAACCCCTTCGCCTTCAACGTCGCCGACGCGGCGATCTTCGGCGGCGCCGCCCTCCTCATCCTCTTCCACCGCAAGCCGGCGGCGGAGGAGCGCAACAGGACGTGACGCGCCCGGCCGAGTAGGCTAGAGACGAGGCGCTGTAACGGCTTCGACCGGGAGGATCATGCGGGCAGGACGGGCAATCGCGTGCGCGGCGCTGATGCTGGCGCCGTTCGCGCTCGTCGGATGCGGCGAGGGCGGGCTTGCGGGCGGGCTGCGGCGGGCCGGCGTCGCCGGCAAGCCGGACGAGTTCATGGTGCTGCCCACCCGGCCTCTGGAGATGCCCGAGAACCTGTCGACACTGCCGCCGCCGACGCCCGGGGTGCCGAACCGCGTCGACTATCAGCCCCGGACCGACGCCATCGTCGGCCTGACCGGGCGGCAGCCGCCGCCGGGCAACGCCGACGGCTCGGTGCTGGTGGCGCGGGCCGGCCCGCGCGATCCGGCGATCCGCAGCCAGCTCGCCGTCGAGGATGCCGAGTGGCGGCGGACCCACCATGGCCTCTTCTTCGAGCGGCTGCTCAGCAAAGATCGCGACCGGGTGACCTACCAGGAGATGATCCTGAACGCCCCGGACGCCTGGGAGCAGATGCGCGCCCGCGGCGTCGAGGTTCCGGCGGCACCGCCGAGCGCGCTCTCCCAGTGACGATCACCTCTGCGTGCCCCGGCTTGCGCCGGGAGGCGCGCGGGATAGGATGCGCCCGCCAGCTGCCGCCGCGGAGACCCCCGAACCATGCGATGTCTGCTCCCGGGCGCCCTGTGCGCCGCCGTCTTCCTCAACCCAGCGGTCGCGCCAGCCGCGATTTCGGAGCCGGCGATCACCAGCTTCACGCTGCCGAACGGCCTCGTCGGGGTGGTGATCGAGGATCACCGGGCGCCGGTGGTGACCCAGATGGTCTGGTACAAGGTCGGCTCGGCCGACGAGCCGCGCGGCCAGTCCGGGAATGCGCACTTCCTCGAGCACCTGATGTTCAAGGCCACCGACACGCTCGCCGACGGCGAGTTCAGCCAGATCGTCGCCGAGAACGGCGGCGACGAGAACGCCTTCACCACCGCGGACTACACCGCCTATTTCCAGCGGGTCGCCGCCGACCGGCTGGATCTGGTGATGGGGCTCGAGGCCGACCGCATGGTGAACCTCGCGCCCGGGCCCGACACGGTGCCGTTCGAGCGTGACGTGGTGATCGAGGAGCGGCGGCAGCGGGTGGGCAATTCCCCGGATTCGCTCTTCTATGAACAGCTTCGCGCCGCGCTCTACATCAACCATCCCTACGGGCATCCGGTGATCGGCTGGCCGCAGGAGATGGAGGCCTTCACCCGGGAGCAGGCGCTGGCGTTCTACCGGACGCATTACGCCCCGAACAACGCCATCCTGGTGGTGGCGGGCGACGTGGAGCCGGCCGAGGTGGAGCGGCTGGCCGAGACGCATTTCGGACCGATCCCGGCGTCGGATGAGATCCCGCCGCGGGTGCGGCCGCAGGAGCCGGAGCCGATCGCGGCCCGGCGGGTGATGATGCACGATCCGCGGGTGGCCGAGCCCTACGTGAGCCGGCTGTACCTCGCGCCGCAGCGGCAGCCGGGCGACCAGGAGGCGGCGGCGGCGCTGACGGTGCTGGCGACGCTGCTCGGCGGGTCCGGGGTGACCTCGGTGATGGCCCAGGATCTCGAGATCGGCGACGGCATCGCAACCGGGTCCGGCGCGAGCTACAGCGGGATCGGGGTCGATCCCGGGACCTTCAACCTCTACGTGGTGCCGAAGCCGGGCGTCGAACTGTCGGAGGCGGAGGCGCGTTTGGACGCGCTGATCGCGGACTTCGTCGAGACGGGGCCGGACGCGGCACAGCTCGAGCGGATCAAGACGCGGATCCGCGCCGGGGAGATCTATGACCTCGACAGCCAGCAGGGTCGGGCGCGGGATGTCGGCTCGGCGCTGGCGACCGGGCTGACCCTCGAGGACGTGGAGGCCTGGCCGGAGATCCTCGAAGCGGTAACCGCCGAGGACGTGCAGGCGGCAGCGCGGGCGCTGTTCCGGCCGGAGGCGTCGGTGACCGGCTGGCTGATGGCGGAGGACGCCGAATGAAGGCGCTGGTCGTCCTCGCCCTGCTGGCGCTGGGGTTTGCGGCCCCGGCCCGGGCGGAGATCACCATCACCCCCGTGACCTCGCCGGGCGGGATCACCGCCTGGCTCTACGAGGAACACACCATCCCGATGCTCAACATCGAGGCGAGCTTCCAGGGGGGCACAGTCCTCGACCCCGAGGGCAAGGAAGGCGCGGTGCGGCTGATGGCGGCGCTGCTGGAGGAGGGGTCGGGGGACCTCGACTCCACCGGTTTCGCCCAGGCGCGGGAAGCGCTGGCGGCGCGGTTCGACTTCGATTCCGGGCTCGATTCGGTGACGGTCTCGGCGCAGATGCTGACCGAGAACCGCGGCGCAGAGCGTGGCGCTGCTGCGGGGCGCGCTGATCGAGCCGCGCTTCGACCCCGAGGCGGTGGAGCGGGTCCGGGGGCAGCTCCTGTCGATCCTGCGCTCGGATGCGACGGACCCGGACGCGATCTCCGGCAAGACGTTCTATTCCAAGATCTTTTCCGGACATCCTTACGCGCGGCCGCAAGGCGGCACCCCCGACTCCGTCGCGGGGCTCGACGTGGCGGCGGTGCGCGAGGCCCATGCGGCGACGATGGTGCGCGACCGCCTGACGGTCTCGGTGGTCGGCGACATCACCGTGGCGGAGCTCGGGCCGCTGCTGGACGACCTTTTCGGCGGCCTGCCGGAGAGCGGGGCGCCGCTGCCGCCGGTGGCGGAGCCCGCCACGGACGGGTCGCTGACCGTGGTCGATCTCGGCATCCCGCAATCGGTGGTGCTGTTCGGACAGCCCGGGATCGCCCGGGACGATCCGGACTTCATTCCCGCCTACGTGCTCGACCATATCCTCGGCGGTGGCGGCTTCGGCTCACGGCTGACCGAAGAGGTGCGCGAGAAGCGGGGGCTGACCTACGGCATCTCGACCTGGCTGGCGCCGAACGACTTCGGCTGGCTCTACATGGGCGGGTTCTCGAGCGCCAACGCTCGGGTCGCCGAGGCACTCGACATCGTCCGCGCCGAGTGGCGGAAAATGGCGGACGAGGGGGTGAGCGAGGCGGAACTCGCCGCCGCCAAGCGGTATCTCACCGGTGCCTACCCGCTGCGCTTCGACAGCAACGGTCAGATCGCGAGCCAACTCCTCTATCTGCAGCTCGCCGGGCTCGGGCTCGACTACGTGAACGAGCGCAACGGGCTGATCGAGGCGGTGACCGTCGAGGACGTGAACCGGGTGGCCAAACGCCTGCTGCAGCCAGACCAGCTCACCTTCGTGGTGGTGGGACAGCCCGAAGGGGTCGAGGCGACAAATTAACCAATAACGGGTGGCGCGGCGGCGACGGGCTGTGCTAAACCTTGGGGTATGAACGTCGCCAACCCCAAGATAGATGGCGTGCGCCGCCCGATCCGGCTGCTCGACGCAGCGGCCGCCAATCGCATCGCCGCGGGCGAGGTGGTGGAGCGGCCGGCCTCGGCGATCAAGGAACTGGTCGAGAACGCCCTCGATGCCGGCGCCCGGCGCATCGACATCGCCTATGCCGATGGCGGCAAGCGGCTGATCCGGGTTGAGGACGACGGGCACGGGATTCCGGAGGACGAACTGGCCCTGGCGCTCGACCGGCACGCGACGTCGAAGATCGACGGGACCGACCTCACCCACATCCTGACCTATGGCTTTCGCGGCGAGGCGCTGCCCTCGCTTGGGGCGGTGGGGCGGCTGAGGGTGACGTCGCGGTTTGCTGGTGCGGAGGCGGCGGCGAGCGTCACGGTGCGCGGCGGAGTGATGGCGGAGGTGCGGCCGGCGGCGCTGGCCAAGGGCACGGTGGTGGAGCTCGAGGGGCTGTTCTCGGCGACGCCGGCGCGGCTGAAGTTCCTGCGCGGCGACCGGGCGGAGGCGCAGGCGATCGGCGAGGTGGTGCGGCGGCTGGCGATGGCCGCGCCCGGGGTGGCGTTCAGCCTGACCGACCGCTCGGACCCCGAAGCGCCGCGCGAGGTGCTGCGGCTGGCGGCAGAGCCGGGCGATCTCTTCGACGGCCTCGGGGCGCGGCTCCGGGCGATCCTCGGGCCGGAGTTCCTGGCGAACGCGCTGCGGGTCGAGGCGGAGCGCGAGGGCGTCACCCTGGGCGGCTACGCAGCGCTCCCCACCTACTCGCGCGGCGCGGCGGTGGCGCAGTATCTCTTCGTCAACGGCCGGCCGGTGCGCGACAAGCTGCTCGTCGGCGCGATGCGGGCGGCGTACTCGGACCTCCTGTCGCGCGACCGGCACCCGGCGGTGGCGCTGTTTCTCGACTGCGAACCGGACGCCGTCGACGTGAACGTGCATCCCGCCAAGGCGGAGGTGCGCTTCCGCGATCCCGGGCTGGTGCGTGGCCTGGTGATCGGGGCGCTGCGGCAGGTGCTGGCCGGCGCCGGGCACCGCGGATCGACCACCACCGGCGGGGCGATGCTCGGGGCGTTCCGGGCGCAGAGGCCGCTGGCGCCGGCGGTTGAACGGGCCCTGTGGGCGCCGGCGCGACCGGCCGAGGCGGGATTCGCCGAGGCGCCGGTGGCGGAGACCTGGGCGGCGGCGCGGGTCGAGGCGCCCGTCGAGGACATGCAGCCCGACCTGCCGCTCGGGGTGGCGCGGGCGCAGCTCCACGAGACCTACGTGATCGCCCAGACCCTGGACGGGATGGTGATCGTCGACCAGCACGCGGCCCACGAACGGCTGGTCTACGAGAAGCTGAAGGCGGCGCGGGCGGCGGCCGGAGTCGCCGGGCAGATGCTGCTCATCCCCGAAGTGGTGGAGCTCGACGCCGCCGCCTGCGGGCGACTGATCGAGGCGGCGGACGATCTGGCCCGGCTCGGGCTGGTGCTCGAGCCCTTCGGCGGCAACGCCGTCTGCCTGCGCGAGACGCCGGCGCTGCTCGGCGAGGTCGACGGGACCCGGCTGCTCCGGGACGTGGCGGATGCCTTGGCGGAAGGCGCCGGCCGCGGGCTCGAGGCGCGGATCGACGCGGTCCTCTCCAGCATGGCCTGCCACGGCTCGGTGCGGGCGGGGCGGCAGATGCGGGCCGACGAGATGAATGCACTGCTGCGCTCCATGGAGGCGACGCCGCATTCGGGGCAGTGCAACCACGGCCGCCCGACCTACGTGGAGCTGAAGCTCGCGGACATCGAGCGACTGTTCGGGCGGCGATGATCGAGGTCGGGACGTACCAGATCGCGCTCGACGACCCGCGACTTTGGGCCGCAGCGGTCGCGCTCGTCTTGTTCCTGATCCTCTGGCGCGCGGCGACGCGCTCGGCGAAGGCGGTGGAGCCGCTGGCGCGGCATCTCGCCGACCTCGACGGCGCGGTGCGGGCGCTGAACGACGGGCAGAACCAGATGCACGGCGGCATCACCCACGTGGCCGAGGCGCAGGCGGCCGCGCAGGTGCGGCTTGCGCAGTCGCTGGAGACCCGGCTCGCCGAAGTGACCAAGGCGATGGGCGAGAGCCTTAACACCAGCTCGGTCCGCACGGCGCGCTCCTTGGGCGACCTGCAGCAGCGGCTGGAGACCATCGACCGGGCGCAGACCAAGATCGAGAAGCTGTCCGGCGACGTCCTGGGTCTGCAGGACATCCTCTCGAACAAGCAGACCCGCGGGGCGTTCGGGGAGATCCAGCTCCGCGAGATCGTGACCCGCGCCCTGCCGCCCGACGTCGTCACGTTTCAGGCGACGCTCTCGACCGGCGTGCGGGCCGACTGCCTGATCGACCTGCCGCAGCCGCCGGGGCCGATCGTCATCGACGCGAAGTTCCCGCTCGAGGCCTACGAGGCGCTCAGGGCGGCGAAGACGCCGGCGGAGACCCAGGCGGCGCAGCGGCTGATGCGGGGCGCGGTCCGGGCGCACATGAAGGCGATCGCGGAGAAATACGTGATCGAGGGCGAGACGGCCGAAGGGGCGCTGATGTTCCTGCCGTCGGAGGCGGTCTATGCCGAGCTGCACGCCAACTTCGGCGAGCTGGTGCGCGAGGGTTTCGGCCTCAGGGTCTGGATCGTGTCGCCGACCACCTGCATGGCGACGCTGAACACCCTCCGGGCGGTGCTGAAGGACGCGCGGCTGCGGGCGGAATCGCACGCGATCCGGCGGGAGCTCGGGCTGCTCTATCGCGACGTCGAGCGGCTCTCGGCCCGGGTGGGCAACCTCGACCGGCATTTCGGGCAGGCGCAGAAGGACATCGAGGAGATCCGCATCTCCGCCGACCGGGCGCACGGCCGGGCGCGGCGGCTCGAGGCGATCGACTTCACCCCGGAGGGCGAGGTGGAACCCGTCGAGACGGCGCAGGTGACGCGGCTGCCCGAGCGCGGCTGATCGAGCGCGGTCGGGGCTGCATTTCCTCTCCTGCCGTGGCAGGCTCCGCCAGGAGATGCATCCGGAGATCGCCATGGCGCGCCAGGCTCGCGACGACTATCCCGACCGATACGCGCTGGTGAACGAGTTGCATGCCCGACCGTTTCCTGAGCTGACCGCGCCCTGCGCCGCGGTCCACCTGGCGCTGAAGCCGCCGGGGGATGCGGCGGATCGGGACCGGGAGCTCGACCGGGCGCATCTCGTGGCGCTACTCGACCGCTACGGCGCGCCACACCCGGCGCCAGATGCGAGCCATTATTCCGGGACGCTCGGGCGCGGGTTTCTCAAGTGGGAGATGCATACCGAGTTCGTCACCTACACGCTCTTCACCGACGGGCTCGATCCGCAGCCGTTCTCGGGAGCGATGTTCGAGCTCTTCCCGGCGGACTGGCTGGCAGCCGCCCCGGGGCGGATCCTCACGTCCTGCCTCGTCCGGATCGACACCGCCGAGCCGGACGGGTTCGAGCAGGTGGCGGAGGGGCTCGGGGAATGGTTCGTGCCGGAAAGCCTCGCCGTCAGCCGGGTGGTGGACGGCGAGGCGATGATCGCCGCGGATTTCCGCATCGATGCCCGCGGCCACGGGCGGTTCTTCGTGCTGGCGCGGCCGGACATCGGCGAGCGGCGGCTGGGTCGGATCGTACAGCGGCTGCTGGAGATCGAGACTTACAAGTGCATGGCGATGCTAACCCTGCCGCAGGCGCGGACGGTGGCGCGGACGCTGGCGCGGATCGACCGGGAGCTGACCGAGGTGGTGGCGGCGATGGCGGCGGAGACCGGGCACGAGGCCGAGACGCTGGACCGGCTCCTGAAGATCTCGGCGGAGATCGAGCATCTGGCCTCGACGACCGCGTTCCGGTTCGGGGCGGCAGGGGCCTACGAGGCGATCGTGAACCAGCGCATCCAGGTGCTCCGGGAGGAGCGGATCGGCGGCCGCCAGCTCTTCGCGGAGTTCATGACCCGGCGCTTCGATCCGGCGATGCGGACCTGCCGCTCCGCGAAGGAGCGGCTGGCGGAGCTCTCGGGGCGGGCGGCGCGGGCGGCGAACCTGCTGCGGACCCGGGTCGACGTCGCCAACCAGGCGCAGAACGTCGAGGTGCTGCGGGCGATGGACCGGCGGGCGGCGCTGCAACTCCGCCTGCAGGAGACGGTGGAGGGGCTGTCGGTGGTGGCGATCAGCTACTACGCCGTCAGCCTCGCCGAGCACGTGGCCGAGCCGCTGGCCCACGAGGCGGGGATCTCGACGGGGACGCTGCTGGCGCTGCTGACGGTGCCGGTGGTGGTGATCGTCTGGCTGCTGGTGCGGCGGGTCCGCAAGCGGATCATGCCGGAGTGAAGGCGTTCGGCGGAATATGATGTCGGCCACTCGGTTCGGGGTATGTCCCGACACGCGGCATGAGAAGGGCAGGGGATGGAGCTTCCGATCAACAGGTTCAAGCGCGCGCTGGCGGCGGGGGAACCGCAGATCGGCCTCTGGTGCTCGATGCCGGGCGGCGTCGCTGCGGAGATATCGGCCGGGGCCGGCTTCGACTGGCTGCTCTTTGACACCGAGCATTCGCCGGCCGATCCGATTACCGTCCTCGACCAGCTCCAGGCCGCGGCGCCCTACCTGTCCACCGCCTGCGTGGTGCGCGCCGCGTGGAACGATACCGTGCTCATCAAGCGCTTCCTCGACATCGGCGCGCAGTCGCTCCTTATTCCCTACGTGCAGAACGCCGACGAGGCCCGGGCCGCGGTGGCGGCGATCCGCTACCCGCCGCGGGGGGTGCGCGGCATGTCGGGCACCAACCGGGCGACGCGGTACGGGCGCGTCCGGGACTACCACGCCCGGGCCGAGTCCGAGCTCTGCCTGATCGTCCAGGTCGAGACCGTCGCCGCAGTGGGTGAGATCGAGGCGATCGCCGCGGTGGACGGGGTCGACGGCATCTTTGTCGGCCCCGGGGATCTTGGCGCCAGCATGGGTCACGCGGCGGATCTCGGCCACCCGGATGTGGGGGCGGCGGTGGAAGCCGCCATCGAACGCATCGCCCGCGCCGGCAAGCCGCCGGGCGTCCTCACCTTCGACGGCACCTTCGCCCGGCGCTGCCTCGATCTCGGCGCGCGCTTCGTCGCAGTGGGCCTCGACGCCGCCATCCTGGCGCGCGGCGCCGAGGCGCTGGCACGGGCGTTCAGGGGCTGATATGAGGGGCTTTGAGCGGCGAGATCCCGTCTTAACGAAGAATTATCGAATTTGAGGCCCTTCAATATCAAGGTGTTAGCTGTGTATCACACGTGTTACACCCCCCGATGACGGACTTCGCCCGCACCCGCGCGATGTTCGATCTG
This sequence comes from uncultured Alphaproteobacteria bacterium, assembly GCA_963798385.1. Lineage (GTDB taxonomy): Bacteria > Pseudomonadota > Alphaproteobacteria > Rhodobacterales > Rhodobacteraceae > Amaricoccus. Next base: position 324,461 of record CAWCTE010000002.1, read on the forward strand.
CCCGAGGGTATCGTCTACCTCGACGGAAATTCCCTCGGCCCGCTGCCCACCGCCGCGGTCGACGCCGTGAGCCGGACCATGCGCGCCGAGTGGGGCCAGGAGCTCATCCGCGCCTGGAACACCTGCGACTGGATCGCCAAGCCCCGGGGTCTCGGCGACCGCATCGGCCGGCTGATCGGCGCGCCCGCCGGCAGCGTGGTGGTAGGCGACACCCTGTCGATCAAGGTCTTCCAGGCCCTCGCCGCCGCCCTCGCCCTCCGCCCCGACCGGACCGTCATCCTCTCCGACAGCGGCAACTTCCCGTCCGACCTCTACATGGCCCAGGGCCTCATCGGCATGCTCGACCGCGGCCTTACCCTGCGCACCCCGGCCCCCGAGGATGTCGAAGCCGCGATCGGCGAGGACGTGGCGGTGGTGATGCTGACCGAGGTCGACTACCGCACCGGCCGCCTCCACGACATGCCGCGCCTGACCGCGAAGGCGCACTCGGCCGGCGCCCTGATGATCTGGGACCTCGCCCACTCCGCCGGCGCCATCCCCGTCGACGTCCTCGCCGGCGCCGCCGACTTTGCGGTGGGCTGCACCTACAAGTACCTCAACGCCGGCCCTGGCGCCCCCGCCTTCATCTACATCGCCGCCGGTCACGCCGACCAGGCGCGGCCCGCCCTCTCGGGCTGGCTCGGCCACGACGCGCCGTTCGCCTTCGAGCCCGGCTACCGCCCGGCGCCGGGCATCGAGCGCATGCGGGTCGGCACCCCGCCGATCCTCGCCTACGCTGCCCTCGAGGCCGCGCTCGACGTCTGGGAAGGCGTCGAGATGGCCGACGTCCGCGCCCGCTCCATCGCGCTCTCCGAACTCTTCATCGCCGAGATCGAGGCCCGATGCCCCGATCTCGCCCTCGCCAGCCCCCGCGACCCCGCTCGCCGTGGCAGCCAGGTCTCCTTCCGCTTCGCCGAGGGCTACGCCGCCATCCAGGCCCTGATCGCCCGCGGCGTCATCGGCGACTTCCGCGCGCCGGACATCATGCGCTTCGGCTTCACCCCGCTCTATCTCGACGCCGACGACGTGCAACGGGCCGTCGCGATCATCGAGGACGTGATGCGCCAGCGTCTCTGGGACGACGAGCGCTACCGGCGCAAGTCGGCGGTGACCTGATGACCCTCGGATTCCGAAGTCGAGACCCGCCTGGCCGAGGCGCTGCCGATCGTCGCCGCCGCCGGGCAACTGGCGCTGCGCCATTTCCGGGTTCCGATCGCAGTGGAGAACAAGCTCGGCGCCGGGGCGTTCGACCCGGTCACCGCGGCGGACCGCGGCGTCGAGGCGCTGATCCGTGCCCGGCTCGGCGCCGTCTACCCGGACAGCCCGATCATGGGCGAGGAGGAAGGCTTCACCCCCGGAACCAGCGAATGGTCGTGGATCATCGACCCGATCGACGGCACCCGCGCCTTCATCACCGGGGTTCCGGCATGGGGGATCCTGCTCGGCCTCCTCCGCGGCGGCCGCCCGGTGGGCGGGATCGTGCACCAGCCGTACCTCGGCGAGACCTTCGTCGGCGGGCCTGGCGGCGCCGAACTGCGCCGCGCCGGCGAGATCCGGCCCCTCCGCACCTCCGGACGAACGGCGCTCGCCGAGGCCGTCCTCTACAGCACCCATCCCGGCATGTTCACGGGTGCAGCCCAGCGCGGGTTCGACGCGGTCTCGGTGTCGGTGCGGATGACCCGCTTCGGCGGCGACTGCTATTCGTACTGCCTCCTGGCGCACGGCTTCATCGACCTGGTGATCGAGGCCGGCCTGCAGCCCTATGACATCCTGCCCCTGGTGCCGATCATCGAGGCGGCGGGCGGGGTGGTCACCGGCCCCGACGGCGCGCCGCCGCTAGCCGGCGGCACGGTCATCGCCGCCGCGAGCCCCGACCTGCACGCCCGGGCGCTGGAGAAGATGCGGGCGGTTTGAAGCCTCAGGCGGCCCGGAGCGAGGCCCGGAGGCCCGCGGTCGCGTCCTCGAAGAAGGCGTCTGACACGCGGGTGAAGGTCCCGTGCAGCGAGAGGATCGTGTTGACCTTGACGAAGAGATAGTAGCTGAGCAGCACCCGCGGCGAGATTCCTAACCGTTGTGACACCGTGGCGATGGCCGGGTGGTTCGGGGTCAGGCGACGCATTATGGTGTGCCAGGAATCGTCGGAATTGATCGAGCTCACCGAGATGAAAAAGTCGAGGTAGTCGTAGACGAAGCTGCCGTTGGGGTCGAAGAACTCCCAGTCCACCAGACGCGGCGCCTTGCCGGAGAAAACGAAGTTGAAGACGTGGACGTCCCCGTGCATCGACGTTTTCGGCAGCCTGAGCCCGCTCACCAGCCCCACCAGCGCCCGGCGTTCATCCTGCGTGAGGTGCTGGAAGAGCGGCCGCTCGACCACCCCTTCGAGGGTATCGACCTCGGGATAGGCGAGCGCGGTGCTGAACAGCGTCTCCACGGTCTCGACCAGACGGTCGAAATCGTCGGGCGTCGCGGGGCGCAGCCGGCGTCCGACGAAGCCGTGCGTCGGAATCCGGAAGACCCGGGTGAGAAGCGGCCGCCAGAACCGATAGCCCGCCACCGTCTGGACCGCGGCGCACTCGCGCTCGATGTTCGACGACTCGACGTCGTTGCGGCCGATCTTAAAGAACAGGCCCGGCATGAAGATCAACTGCCGGGCGCCGCGCTTCTTCTTGATGCGGCCGAACGAGCCCTGCGGCACCGTCTGGACGTGGCTGCCATCGCGGACCGGCCTGATCATCGCAGGAGCGGTCGGGTCAGCGATAAAGGTCATAGGGGCCTTCCGGGCTAGGCGTATCGCGTGCACGAGGCACATAGTGTGGATTTGGTTAATGTGTCACAGGAACGTCGCAAGCCCGAGGAAAAACGTCACAATCCTGACGCATTGAGCGATATTCCGCTGATAGCCGCGGGTCGAGAAGAGCAATGCCGGCGAGATCGGCACGCACGGCGGGATCCGGGGTCGTTGTCGGAGCGCGATTGCAAATTGTCAGTTGCCAATCCTGCTGATTCGCGACCCTCTGCCCTATCCCCGCCGCGTGGCCACTCCGACGGTCGGCAACCCGGCCGTCAGCTCCGGCGCGAACGGTGGCCGGTCCCAGAGCTCCAGCGGATCGACGGGCTGCACGTCGTAGTGGCCGTAGAACAGGAAATGCGGGCCGAACCCGTCGCCGCCATGGGCGACCACCATCGGATGACCGCCGGTGTCGCGGCGGCCGGCCTCGAAGCCGATGGCGCGCAGATCGGCAACCAACCAGTCCGCCGCCGCCCGGCTGGCCCCCGCATAGGCCGGGTCGGTCGAGATGCTCTCCATCCGGATGAGCTCGAAGAGCCGTTCGAGCGCCTCCGGCTGTGCGCGATCGATCTCCGCCAGAACCTCGTTCAGCGCCACGGCCCGATCCTTTTCCTTGCCTCCGGAGACAACCTAGCTTCGGATGATCCAGCCGCCACCCAGCACCCGGCTTCCCTCCGGCGCATAGAACACGCAGGCCTGTCCCGGCGCCACGCCTTCCTCGGGCGCGAGCAGTTCAACCCGAGCGCGCGCGGGCCCCTCCGGATGGACCCGCGCCGGCTTCGGGGGCCGGGTCGAGCGCACCTTCACCGCCACCTCCCAGCCACCGGCCGGTGCGGCCTCGAAATCTCCGTCGCCGAGCCAGTTCACCTCCGCCACCGCCACGCTCTGGCTAGCAAGCGCCTCCCGCGGCCCGACCACCACCTGCCGGGCGTCGGCGTCGAGCCGCACCACGAAGAGCGGCGCTCCCCCTCCGATCCCGAGCCCGCGGCGCTGGCCGATTGTGTAGCGGATCACCCCGTCGTGGCGCCCGAGCACCCGCCCGTCGAGATCGACGATCTCGCCGGGCTCCGCCGCACCCGGCCGCAGCTTCTCGATCACCGCGGCATAGGAGCCGTTCGGCACGAAGCAGATATCCTGGCTGTCGGGCTTGTCCGCCACGCCGAGCCCGTAGCGCGCCGCCAGCGCCCGGGTCTCCGCCTTCGACGCCAGTCCCCCGAGCGGGAACCGAAGGAAGTCGAGCTGCGCGCGGGACGTCGAGAAGAGGAAATAGCTCTGGTCCCGTGCCGGATCCGCGGCGCGGTGAAGCTCCGGTCCCCGAGGGCCGTCGAAGCGGCGGATATAGTGTCCGGTCGCCATGCAGTCGGCCTCGAGGTCCCGCGCCGTCTCGAGGAGGTCGCGGAACTTCACCCGCTCGTTGCAGCGGATGCAGGGCACCGGCGTCGCTCCGGAGAGGTAGGCATCGGCGAACTCGTCGATCACGCTCTCGCGGAAGCGGTTCTCGTAGTCGAGGACGTAGTGCGGAAAACCCATCGTCTCGGCCACCCGCCGGGCGTCGTGGATATCGCGCCCGGCGCAGCAGGCGCCCTTCTTCGCCAGCGCCGCGCCGTGGTCGTAGAGCTGAAGCGTCACGCCGACCACGTCATAGCCTTCGTCCGCCAGCATCGCCGCAACCACCGAGCTGTCGACACCCCCCGACATGGCGACGAGCACCCGGGTCTCCCGCGGGGGCCCGGGGATCCCAAGGCTGTTCAGTGGGTGGGTTTCGCGGCTCAGGAGCATGGGGCAGGGCTTCCACGTGGATGCGCGGGAATATCGTAAAACCCTAAGCAAGCTCAAGAGCGTGGTTCACCGCCATTTAAGAGTTGAGCCGTTAAGTAATCGCGTGGGTGATGTGCGAGTAAGGGAGTAAAGTCATGTATATTCGCCGCGAGAAGGGCCCCGTCTATGTCGTGCTGCCAGACGGGACCAAGCTGACCCGTTCGGATCTGCCGCCGGCCAATACGAAACGCTGGGTGGCGCGCCGAAAGGCAACGGTGGTTGCGGCCGTCGACTTCGGCCTCATCGAGCCGAGCGAGGCCTGCAGCATGTACCATCTGTCGGAGGAGGAGTTGGACATCTGGCGTTCGGCCGTCCGCCAGCACGGAGCCGCCGCGCTCCGGGTCACCGCGATTCAGAAGTATAGACAACTTTAAGGCGAGCTGGTATGACTGCATTATCGTAATCAGTCGTTAACCAATAACCTGTTAAGTGTCTCTGGAGTAAGCGAAGGGCCGATAGGTCGAACGGAGAGCAGCTCATGCGCATCCTTCTGGTCGAAGACGATCCGACGACGTCTAAAAGCATCGAGCTGATGCTCCAGAATGCTAATCTGAACGTGTATGCAACGGATCTCGGCGAAGAAGGCATCGACCTCGCCAAGCTCTATGACTACGATCTGATCCTACTGGACCTGAATCTGCCGGACATGAACGGCCACGAGGTGCTGCGGCAGCTCCGAATCGCCAAGGTCGAGACGCCGATTCTGATCCTGTCGGGCCAGGACGACACCGAGAACAAGCTCAAGGGCTTCGGCTTCGGCGCCGACGACTACATGACCAAGCCGTTCCACCGGCAGGAGCTGGTCGCACGCATCCACGCGATCGTGCGCCGCTCCAAGGGTCACGCCCAGTCGGTGATCACCACCGGCAAGTTCGAGGTCAACCTCGACGCCAAGACCGTCGAGGTCGAGGGCAAGCCGGTGCACCTGACCGGCAAGGAATACCAGATGCTGGAGCTTCTCTCGCTTCGGAAGGGCACGACCCTGACCAAGGAGATGTTCCTCAACCACCTCTACGGCGGCATGGACGAGCCGGAGCTGAAGATCATCGACGTCTTCATCTGCAAGCTCCGGAAAAAACTCTCCGAAGCCACCGGGGGCGAGAACTATATCGAGACAGTCTGGGGCCGCGGCTATGTTCTCCGCGATCCCCAAAGCAGCGAGGCGAAACGCCGGCTGGCGGTCGGGGCCTAGGCAACCCCGTACCGCACCACCTTGCGTCGCGAGTAACCCGCTTTCGCATTCCTCCCTCAGAGACCTTTGGTGACTCGTCCCTCCGCGAGTCACCTTTTTCGTGCCCGCCGCCTGCGCCGGCGCGATCCGAACTCGCGACCGCCGGCCCGAGGGCGTAGCATCCCGGCCGGGTGAGCCCCGTCCCCGTGTCGCGGCGCTCCGGCAGGGCGGGAGGTCTGGGCCATGGCGGCATCGCGGCAGGACATCGAGGAGGCGTTGCGCGGCTCCTTCCTCTTCCCGCTTCTGGCACCCGCCGAGCGCGCGCAGTTCATCGCCGCCGCGCACCCGCGGTCCTGTCCCGCCGGGACCGCCATCTTCGTCCTCGGCGACCCCAGCGCCTCGATGATCCTGCTCCGCTCCGGCACGGTGCGGATCGGCTACCCGACCCCCGACGGACGCACGTTCCTCCTGGCCGAGCTCGGCCCCGGATCGGTCTTCGGCGAGATCGCGCTCCTCGACGCCGGCCCGCGCTCGGCGGATGCCACCGCGGTCACCGACTGCACCCTTCTCTCCTTTGAGCGGCGCGACTTTCTGCGGCTTCTCGAGCACAACTGGGGGCTGGTCGAGGCCGTCCTTCAGGTGGTCTGCGCGCGCCTGCGAACTGCCGACGCTCATATCGCCGATCTCGCCTTCGCCAGCCTTCCCGGCCGGCTGGCCAAGGCGCTGATCGCCCGGGCCAACCCCGGCCCCGACGGCCGCAGGGAGTTCAGCGACACCCAGGGCGCGCTCGCCGACATGGTCGGCGGCAGCCGCGAGGCGGTGAACCGCTGCCTGCGCAGGTGGTAGCGCGAGGGCCTCGTCGCCATGTCCGGCGGTCGGATCGTCCTGGAGGACGCCGGCGCCCTGGCCGAAGCGGCCGGCCGCTGAACCACCGGCCCCCTCGCTGCCGCGCTCAGATGCACAACTCGCTGCGCAGGCGCGCGGGCAGCCATCCGTCCGGCTCCGGCGCCGGGGCACGCCCGAGCTGGCCGTCGTCCTCGTTCCAGGTGTCCCAGTCGGTCGGCAGGTGGACGATGGGATCGGTCGGGGTGATGCGGGTCATGGCAGGTCTCCTTTGTGGGTGAGGCCACCATGCCCGATTCGACGCTGCCGCCCTGTGACCGGCGTCACAGGCCTTGCCGCCGCCCGACTGGACGAGGCCCCTCGCGCGCGCTATCGGATCCATCGCCTTTCCGGAGACCCAGCGCCTTGGACCCCCGTCCCGTCGACGACCTGACCCCGCAGGAGGCCATGGAGGAGCTCGCCGAGCTCGCGCGCGCCATCGCCGCCGCCGACCTCGCCTATCACCAGGCCGACGAGCCGGGAATCACCGACGCCGACTACGACGCGCTGAAACGCCGCAACGTCGCCCTCGAGGCGCGCTTCCCCGAGCTCAAGCGCACCGACAGCCCGTCCGAGAAGGTCGGCGCCGCCCCCGCCGAGGGCTTCGCCAAGGTCCGCCACGCCAAACCCCTGTACAGCCTCGAGAACGCCTTCGACCCCGCGGACGTCCCCGAATTCGTCGACCGCATCCGCCGCTTCCTCGGCCTCGGCCCCGACGACCCGCTCGCCTTCACCGCCGAGCCCAAGATCGACGGCCTCTCGCTCTCCCTCCGCTACGAGGCCGGCCGGCTCGTGCAGGCCGCCACCCGCGGCGACGGCGAGACCGGCGAGAACGTCACCGCCAACGCCCGCACCATCGAGGACATCCCCGAGACGCTCACCGGCGCCCCCGAGATCCTCGAGGTTCGCGGCGAGGCCTACATGCGCCACGCCGACTTCGCCGCCCTCAACGCCCGCCAGGCCGACGCCGGCGGCCGCACCTTCGCCAACCCCCGCAACGCCGCCGCCGGGAGCCTGCGCCAGCTCGACGCCGCGATCACCGCCGCCCGGCCCCTGCGCTTCTTCGCCTATGCCTGGGGCGAGACCTCCGCGCCCCTCGCCGCCACCCAGGCCGAGGCCATCGCCCGCCTCGACGCCCTGGGCTTCGCCACCAACCCGCTGATGGTGCTTTGCGAAACCACCGACGAGATGCTCGCCCAGTACCGCGCCATCGAGGCCCAGCGCGCCACCCTCGGCTACGACATCGATGGCGTCGTCTACAAGGTCGACCGCCTCGACCTGCAGGCCCGCCTCGGCTTCCGCTCCGCCACCCCGCGCTGGGCGCTGGCCCACAAGTTCTCCGCCGAACGCGCCTCCACCCGGCTCGAGGCCATCGAGATCCAGGTCGGCCGCACCGGCGCCCTCTCTCCCGTCGCCCGCCTCACCCCGGTCACCGTCGGCGGGGTGGTCGTCTCCAACGCCACCCTCCACAACGCCGACTACATCGCCGGGCGCGACTCCAAGGGAAACCCGATCCGCGAGGGCCGCGACATCCGCGAAGGCGACTGGGTCACCATCTACCGCGCCGGCGACGTCATCCCCAAGGTCGAGGACGTCGACCTCTCCCGCCGCCCGAAGGACAGCCGCCCCTACGTCTTCCCAGACAAATGCCCGGTCTGCGGCTCCGACGCGATCCGCGAGGAGGGCGAGGCCGTCCACCGCTGCACCGGCAACCTGATCTGCCCGGCCCAGCAGGTGGAGAAGCTCAAGCACTTCGTCTCCCGCGGCGCCTTCGACATCGAGGGCCTCGGCGCGAAGCAGGTCGAGGCCTTCTTCGCCGATGGCTGGATCCGCGAGCCCGCCGACATCTTCACCCTAGAGGCGCGCCACGGCCCCGGCTGCCCGACCCAAGTCAAGAACCGCGAGGGCTGGGGCGAGAAATCCGCCGAGAACCTCTTACGCGCCATCGCCGAGCGCCGCCGCATTCCCCTCGACCGGCTGATCTTCGGCCTCGGCATCCGCCACGTCGGCGAGACCGCCGCCCGCCTCCTCGCCCGCCACTACGGTGGCTGGCAGCGCTTCGCCGCCGCGATGGAGGCCGCCCGCGAGCACGCGGGCCCCGACTGGGACGAGCTCAACAACATCGACGGCGTCGGCCCGATCCTCGCCGCCTCCCTCGTCGATTTCTTCCACGAGCCCGCCAACCGCGCCGCCATCGACCGCCTCGTCGCCGAACTCGACGTGCAGGACGTCGAGGCCCCCCGCACCGCCGGCTCGCCGATCGCCGGCAAGACCGTGGTCTTCACCGGCTCGCTCGAGCGCATGACCCGCGCCGAGGCCAAGGCCCGTGCCGAGGCGCTGGGCGCCAAGGTCGCAGGGTCGGTCTCGGCCAGGACCGACTACGTCATCGCCGGCCCGGGCGCGGGCTCCAAAGAAAAGGCCGCCCGCGAGCTCGGCCTCAACGTGCTCACTGAGGACGAGTGGTTCGCGCTCGTCGGGTGACCGTCTGATCCGCACAACGAATTGTTCCCAATCCGCTGCTCCGACAGCAGACTGCGCCCTTCTCGAGGGAGCATCCCATGACACGCTTTCTTCCAAAAGGCCTCGTCCTCGGCGCGGCCCTTCTCGTCGCGCCGGCCGCCTTCGGCGACACCCAGACAGAACGCGTACAGTCCGCCCTCGACACCTGGCTCGCCGAGCGCGGCCCGATCGAAGGCGTCACCGGCATCGCTGCCTACGTCAGCCTCGGCTCCCCCGGCCCGAACATCGAGGCCTTCGCCGGCCGGACCGGCCACGGCGCCGACGATCCGCAGGTCGACCAGAACACCCTCTTCGCCATGGGCAGCACCTCGAAATCCTTCGCCGCCGCGGTGATCCTGAAGCTCGAGACGCAGGGGCTCCTCTCCATCGACGACACCGTCGGCAAGTGGCTGCCGCAATACCCCGCCTGGGGCGACGTCAACATCCGCCGCCTGCTCGACATGACCAGCGGCATTCCCAACTATTCCGAGACCGAGTTCATCTCCCACATCTGGGTCGAGGACCCCAAGCGCAACCTGACGGCCGAGGAACTCATCGCCGCCGCCTATCCCACCGGCACCGACGATCTGCCTGTGACGACGGGCTACCACTACTCCAACACCAACTACATCCTCGCCGGCATGATCGCGGCCAAGGCGGCGGGCAAGCCCTATGCCGACCTGGTACGGGAATTGGTCATCGAGGCGCACGGCCTGCACTCGACCTTCTACACGCCCGGCACTTACCCGCCGGAGGTGATCGCCCGCCTCGCGCATGGCTATTTCGAGAACACCGCCTGCGCGGAGTACCAGCCGCCCGACTGTACGGAGACCTGGAACAAGCCGCTCATCGGCCGCGACGTGCGCGAGGACAGCACCTCCTGGGCCCAAGCCGCCGGCGGCGCCATCTCCAACGCCCGCGACGTGACCCGCTGGATGCGCGATATCTTCGAGGGCCGGGTGGTGCCGCCCAAGCAGCAGGCCGAATGGCTGTCGATGATCTCGACCCGGACCGGCGAGCCGCTCGCCGCCGTCAGCGAGACCGACCCGCAGGGCTTCGCCCTCGGCCTTGTCCATGGCCTGATGCCGGAGGGGCCGGTCTGGTACTACCAGGGCACGACGCTGGGCTACCGCACGCTCTACGTCTGGTACGAGGACGACGATACCCTCATCACCCTCCAGACCAACAGCCAGCCGGACGACGACAAGAACGGACTTCCCGATGCCGCCCGGGCAATCTACTCGGCCCTCAAGACGCCATAAGGCTCGCACGACCACCTCGTCGGAATGCCGCCGAAGGTGTAAGCTCGGTTTCGTCCGACCGGAGGGCGAGATCATGGGGCGAGGATCCGCGGCCGCACTGGCATTGGTTCTGCTCGCGGGCTGCACCAGGGAGAGCGGGGACGCCGCGGATGCCGGGGCGGCCGTCGGCGAGCCGGTGGCGAGCTTTGCCTGCGGCTCGGCGGATGCGCTCGTCGATCTTGACCAGGCGAACCTCGACCGGCTGGCGGATGCCTTCGGCGAAACCGGCATCGGCGGAAAGGTCTGCGGGCTCTTCGCCCCCGTGGCGTCGCCGGCCGAGGCCGAGACCATGCGGGCGACCCTTCCCGACGGCAGGCCGGTCGCCGCGACCGTCCGGCCCGCCCCCGGCGACGCGTGAGGGGGGCGCCATGGAAACCGACGGCGAGAGGTTCGTCCGGCTGGCCTCGGCCAAGCTCTTCAAGGTCGACGGCCGCACCCCGCAGGAGTACGTCTTCGGCGCCAGCGTCCCGATGGACGACCCGGACTGGATGGGTCCCTGGGACTGCGCCGAATACTGTTCCTGGAGCGTCTTCCAGGGCATGCGGCTGATCTACGGCTGCACCGAGAACACCGCCCCGCCGGCCCGCGCCAACGCCTTCACCGGCGCCTGGAAGCGCGACGTCCTGGCGCTCGGCGTCTCGATCCCGGTCGAGATCGCCGCCCATGTCCCGGGTGCCATGCTGCTGCGCCGTGGCGCCACCTCCGGCCACATCGCCATCTCGGTCGGCACCGGCAATGAGACCGTCGAGGCCCGCGGCCGTGCCTACGGCGTCGTGCGCGCCCCGATCAAGGGCCGAGCCTGGGACTATGGGGTCCTGATCCCGAACGCCTCCTACCCGCCGATCCCGCGGGGCTTCGGCGACCCCGCCTACGCCGCGCCGTTCCAGCTCCGCTTCCGCGAGGATCGCCCGCAGAGCGGCCCGCCGGTCAGCGACCTCCAGGCCCGCCTCGCCGCCCTGGGCTTCCTGGACGCCGCGCCCTCGGGCACCTACGACATTCGGACCGAGACTGCGGTCGTGCAGTACCAGCTCTCGCTGGGCCTGACACCCGACGGCATGGTCGGCCCGGAGACCGCCGAAGCCCTCGGCATCGATCTCGACGCGGCGGAACGGCAAGTCGACTGAGGGGATACGTGAACGGCGCGGGGCTCCACCGAAATCGCCGGCATCCCACCAGTATCCGCGTTAAGGTTTAAGTCCGCGTGAAAATCGTATAGGCACTTTCCAGCCACATTCCAGCCGGTTTCCGGCCACACCAAATCCCCGTAAACTTTTGGCGACCGGAAGTTCTTCCCACCGGACGCCGCTCACCCGCGCTCAACCGCTACAATGCCCCATCCGACTTTTTTGACGAGTCTCACGCCCCCGGTGCCCCTGTCATCACCGCTGTCGCCCAGGGGATCGCTTCCCCGAGCAGCCCACTGGTCGCGGTCTCGAAGGCCGAGACCACCGATATCGCATCGATCTCCGGCGCATCCGCCACCTGGCTGAACCGCCGGCTCGCCGCCAGCCGCCCATCGGCGTCACGCACCACCGACATCGTCAGGGACACCACCACCCGCACCGGCGCCGCGCTTCCCTGCGGCAGCACCCTGGCCTCGAAAGAATCCATCTCGATCAACACCGTATAGTCCGGCAGCGGCCCGCTCGCCGCGGTGGTTACAAAGGCGAAGCGCCCGGTATTGGCGAACGACCGCGCGATCACCGACCGCAGATGCGCCGGCGCCGCCTCGACCCACCGCCCGTCGCCAAGCAGTGTCACCTGCAGAGGATTCGGCTTGATGACGATACGGTCGCTGGCAATGGCGCCCGACGCGGTCGGCTCGCCCACGAACAGGATCGTCGCCCCGCTCCGCGCCGCGGTCTGCGCCGGCAACGGATTGAGCGCATACGTATCCATCGACCGCGCAGCACTATTGAGCGAGGAAAACGCCGAACACCCCGCGAGCCCGAAAGTCAAAACCAAGACAACGGCAACAAACGGCCGAAGCGTCATGGGCATCCCCTATCTCCTGAAATCGGGCGCCGGAGTCCCCAGCAAGAACCGCGCCGGATCGCGCTCGAGCTGGCCGGCGATGCGATCGAGCCGCGAGACCAGCGCCTGCGCCTCGGCCGTGAATCGCACGAACTGCGGCAGTCCCTGGGTCGCGAACTGGTCGACGGGCCCTGCACTCCGCTGCACGACCGTGTCGATCCGCCGGATCGTGTCGGTTGCCTGCGCAAGCGTGGCCTTGAGCTCCGCGGTGACCGCCGGCAGATCCGCTGAGACCTGCTCGACGGACGCCGTCATCCGCTCGGCCGCAGAGCGCAGATCGGCGGTGGCCGGCGCCACGTCCTGCGAGATCACCCGCTCGGCGCTGCCGAAGGCCCCCTCGGCCGCGGCCAGGGTCCGCTCGGCGGAGGCGATCGCCGGGGTCAGCCGATCGAGGGTGGCATTGGCGGTGCGGAACGTCGCGGTGGCCGTCTCGAGGGTCGTTGCGGCCTCCGCCGCCACCGGCTTCAGATCGCCGGTGAAGGCGGTGACGTCCCCGGATACCCGCTCGACGGCATCGTTGACCGTCCCCAGCGCCTGCCGCACCTCGGCGATGATCGCCGGCAGGTCCTTGGTCGTCGCGGTCTCGATCGAGTCCACCGACGCCTGCAGCGAGGCGAGCGTCGTGCGCGCCTCCGAAACCAGCGCCGTCCCGTCGCCGTCCACCAGGTCATCGAAGCTCGTGGCCGCGGAATCCACGGAGGCGAGGGCGGTGGTCGCGCCGTCGATGGCCGTGTCGAGGTCGGCCAGCGTTGCGCGAAGCTCCACCAACCGCGCCGTGGCCTCCGTCGCCGTACCGCCGAAGGCAGTCAGCACGGTCCCGGCCTCGGTGCCGAGGCTGTCGACCAGCGTGTCGAGCCGGGTGGCGGTCGACTTCAGCGCCGCGACCGCGCCAGCGCCGTCGTTGCGGATGAGATCGCTGGCCGCCGCCGCCGCGCCATCAACGGTCTTGAGCGTGGTGTCGGCGGTCCCGAGCGTGGTGCCGGCCTGGTTGAAGGCCCCGGTCATCGCCATCATCGTGGTCTCGGCCTCGCCGAGCGCCGACTTGACCGCATCGGCGATCGGATCGAGCTTGTTGGTGAATACCGAGATCTGCCCGGTCGCGTCCGCAACGGTAGTTGAAATCGACGAGAAATTCGAAAGAGCGGCCTCGAAAGCGCCCGACGCCTTGTCGACGTTCTCGAGGATCGCCGCAACGCGCTGCTGGTTGTCCGGCCCGACGAGAACTTGGAAATCCTTCACCAGCTTGATCGCCTCGTTGAGGAAATCCGGGGCGTCCTCGGTCAGCGACTGTACCACCGACTGCCTACCCGGAATGACCGGCACCCCCTGGACCGAGGCCTGCAGGAGCGGCTTCGAACGGTCACCCGGGGCGATTGACACCACCGAGACCCCGGTGACGCCCTGGGACTGGAGCTGGGCCGTCGCTCCCTCGTGGATCGGCGTGCCATCCGCGACCTCGACGCGCACCCGCACCTTCCCGGTGCCGTCCCTGGCCAGGTCGAGCGAGAGAACCTGGCCGACCGGCAGGCCGCTGAAGCGCACCGTTGCCGCGCGGCTGAGACCCGAGACGTTGTCGAACATCACGTCGTAGTAGTCGTACTGCCGGTCGATCTGGATCTTCGCCAGCCAGACGAAGAAGGCGAGCCCCAGCACGATCCCCGCCAGCGCCGTGGCACCGATCAGAACGTAGTTGGCTCGGGTCTCCATCGTCAGTCCTCGGTCGCGGACAGGGCAGCGCGGGCGCGTGGTCCGTGGAAGTATTCGCGGACCCAAGGGTGATCCACCTTCAGCATGTCCGCCATGGTCCCGGTGACAAGCACTTTTTTCTCCGCGAGCACGGCAATCCGGTCGCAGACCGCATGTAGGCTGTCGAGGTCGTGGGTAACCATGAACACGGTGAGGCCCAGCAACTCCTTGAGCTGGCGGATCAGCTCGTCGAACGCCGTCGCGCCGATGGGATCGAGCCCCGCCGTCGGTTCGTCGAGGAAGACGATGTCCGGATCGAGCGCCAGCGCCCGTGCGAGGCCGGCGCGCTTCTGCATGCCGCCCGAGAGCTCGGAAGGATACTTGTCGCAGGCGTCCGCCGGCAGGCCGGCCATCGACACCTTGAGCTGTGCCAGCGCTTCGCGCAGCGACGGCTCGACGTCCATGAGCTCGCGCATCGGTGCCTCGACGTTCTGCTGCACCGTCAGCGCCGAGAACAATGCCCCCTGCTGGAACAGTACTCCCCAGCGCCGGCTGACCGCCTCGAGCTCGGCGTCGCTGCAATTCAGCACATCCACGTCGAACACCTTGATCGACCCCGCCGCCGGCCGGTTCAGTCCGACGATCGAGCGCAGCAGCACGGATTTGCCGGTGCCCGAGCCACCGACCACTCCCAGCACCTCGCCCCGGTAGACGTCGAGGTCGAGGCCATCATGCACGACCTGCGTGCCGAAGCGGTTCACCACGCCGCGACACGCGATCACCACCTCGCGGGGAGCGGACGTCGCCGCTTCCGCCATCACACGCCCACCGTGGCGAAGAAGATCGCGAACACCGCGTCGAGCACGATGACGAGGAAGATCGCCAGCACCACCGACGCCGAAGTCAGCCGCCCCAGGCTCTCGGCGTTGCCGCCGACCTTCAGTCCGTTGTGACAGCCAATGAGGGCGATCACCAGCGCGAAGAACGGCGCCTTGATGACACCGACGAGATAGTTCCAGACGCCGATCGAATCCGATAGCCGGACCCAGAATGCCTCCGGCGACACCCCGAGCTCGAGCCAGGCCATCAGCGCGCCGCCAATCAGCCCGGCGACATTGGCGACGATCCCGAGCAGCGGCAGGGTGATGAGCAGTGCCAGCACCCGCGGCACCACCAGGATCTGTAGCGGATCGAGCCCGAGCGTCCGCATCGCGTCAATCTCCTCGCGCATCTTCATCGAGCCGATCGAGGCGGTGAAGGCCGAGGCGGAGCGGCCGGCGACGATGATCGCCGTGAGCAGAATGCCGAGCTCGCGCAGCACGGCGATGGCGATGAGGTCGACGACGAAGATCTCCGCCCCGAACTGGCGAAGCTGCACCGCGCCCATATAGGCGAGCACCACCCCGATCAGGAACGCCATCAGCGAGGCGATCGGCAGCGCATTCAGCCCGGCGGCCTGCATGTGGTAGACGACCGAGGTCAGGCGCAGGCGCGACGGGTGCAGAAGGTTACCCGCCAGGCGGTTGAGGACCGCGCCAAACAGGTTAACGATCTCGACGGTCGCGACCCAACCGCCGACGACGCTCTCGCCGACCTGCCCCAGCCAGCCCACGAAACCGGGGGGCGCCGGCGCCGGCACCGCCTGCTTCGGCAGGTTGCGCTCGACGGTTTCGAGCAGCGCGGCGCGTTCCGCGGCAAGTCCCTCGATGCGGACCTCGACGCCCTCGGCATCGAGACGGCGCTTCAGCGTCGCGATCGCCCAGGCGCCGGCGGTGTCGAAGGTCTCGATGCCAGCGCCGTCGACGACGATCGGTCCAGGTCCTGCCACCGCGGCGAGAGACCCGACGATGTCTTCGATCCCGCCGACGCGCAGGTCACCCGAGAGGGCGACCCGCGCCCCCGGCCCGTCCTTTTCGATCGCCACCGTCGCCGGGGTCACCACGCGCTCCGTGCCCGTCTGTTCAGCGGCGACCTGACCACGGCGCACCGAGAACGGCAAGCACGCTCCGCTACGGCCGCCGGCCGCGGGCACCGCCGCGGCGGCGGGAGGACTTGGCCGCGGCGGCGATGCCTTCGCGCAGCACCGCGGTCATCGGGTGCTCGGGCTGGGCGGCGCCGTAGTGGGCGAGGAGCGTCGCGATCTCGGCCTCGCCGCCGCCCTCGGGGAGGCCGAGCGCCCAGTCGAGGAAGATCGTCCGGCAGTCCTGGGAACCGATCTCCATGCGATAGGCCTCGTAGATCAGGCCACGCGGATCGACGCTGAGATCACCCTTGCCCACGGGCCGCCTCCTGCCGGGCCGCGGCGAGATCGGCGTCGAGGGCCGGAACGAGAACCCCGATGTCGGAGGTGCCGAGAACGTGGGTGAACCCCATGGCGGCGAGATCGGCGAAGCCGGTTCCGGGGAAGATCACCGACCCCGCCTCGCGGCCGGCGGCGCGGGCGATGCGGGCGATCTCGCGGGCGGCACCGGCGACCCGCGGGTCCTCGAAGCTGGTGCCGAGGCTGGCGGAGAAGTCCGCCGGCCCGAAGAAGATCTGGGTGACACCCGGCGTCGCCGCGATCTCGGCCGCCGCAGCCAGCCCCTCGGGCGACTCGATCTGCAGCACGAGCCCGCCGCGGCTCCGCCAGCCGCTGCGGTAGCCCGCGGCGTTCCGCCCGTAGCGCGCCGCCCGTGATACGGCTGTGCCTTCGCCGCGCCGTCCCTCCGGGCCGTAGGTCGCATAACCGGCGAGCCGCGCCGCCGTGGCCGCGTCCTCCACCCGCGGCACCATGACCGCCGCCGCCCCGGCGTCGAGCCCGCGCTTGACCCAGGCCTCCGAGGCCTCGGGGATCCGCAGCATCGGCACCGTCGGCGAGGTCGCGAGCGCCATCAGCATCCGGCCTGCGGTCTCGATGCCGATGAACCCGTGCTCGGCATCGATGATCGCGAAATCGAAGCCGGCGCCGGCGACGATCTCGGCCACCTCCGGGCTCGGCAGCCCGATCCAGCAGCCGATATTGAGTTTCTCAGGCATGCGGCCTCCCTGTCTGCGCAATGGCGTAGGCGGGCAGCGCGTGGCCCGTCAAGCGCGCGCCGCACCTCAGGCCGCGATGGCTGCGGGCCGCCTCCTCGAAGAGGATGGCATGGCGGGCGGCGACGCGGGCCGGATCGCTGTCGTAGCCGCCGCCGAGGACGCCGGCCACCGGCACGCCCCGTGCCCGTGCCCATCCGATGACCAGCGCGTCGCGGGCGTGAAGCCCGGCATCGGTGAGCGCCAGCCGGCCGAGGCGGTCCTCCTGATGCGGATCGACCCCGGCATTGTAGAAGACGATGTCCGGGCGGAAGGCAGCGGTCGCGGCGAGCGCGTGGGCAAGCACCTCGAGATAGGCACGGTCCCCGAGGCGGTCCGGCAGCGGGAAGTCGAGCGAGGACACCGCCTTGCGCGCCGGATAGTTGCGTTCGGCGTGCAGCGACAGCGTCAGCACGTCGTCGCGGCCGGCGAAGATGCGGGCGGTGCCGTCGCCTTGGTGGACGTCGCAATCGACGATCAGCACCCGCGCCACCCGGCCTTCATCGAGGAGCGCCCGCGCGGCGATCGCCACGTCGTTGAAGACGCAGAATCCCGCCCCGCCCTCGGGACCGGCGTGGTGCGATCCGCCGGCCATATTGCAGGCGAGCCCGTGGTCGAGCGCGAGACGGGCCGCGAGCAGCGTGCCCGCCGCGGACAGGAACGCACGCCGCGCGACGGCCGCGGTGTCGGGCAGGCCGATCAGCCTCACCTCGGCGGCGGTCAGCGTCTGGCTCGCCACCCGCTCGACGTAGGCTGGCGCATGCACCGCCGCGACCCTGGCGACGGGCACCGGGGCAGGGTAGACAAAGCCGCCCCTGGCCGGCAGCAGGCGGCGGGCCACCAGCGCCTCCCGCAGGTAGCCGTATTTCGACATCGGGAACCGGTGCCCGCGGGCGAGCGGCGCCACGTAGTCTGCGTGGAAAACAACCGGCAGCATCAGCGCCGCGCCAGCCGCGCGGCGACGATCGCGGCACTGCGCGCGGCTTCGGCCGCGAGCATGCTGCGCAGGCTGTCGAGATCCGGCTGGCCGGTCACCGAGAGGACCAGGCGCACCAGACCCTCGCCGCCCTCCGCCGGGTCGATCGTATGGTCGCTGGCGAGCCGGCCCACCTGCTGTAGCGCCGCCAGTCGCGCCAGCGCGGTCTCCAGCGCCGCCGCGTCGGCGGAGGCGAGCCAGCCGAGGGCCCCGAGCTTGCCCAGCATCCGCCGCGGGCTGCGCAGCCCGCCGAGATCGTGCAGCAGCGCGCCTGTCTGCGCCAAGAGCTCGATATCCATCATCCGCCCTGGCCCGAGCTTGACCTCCCACGGGTTGGCGGCCGCCGCCTCGTGCGCCTCGGCGAGACGCCGGCGCATGTCCTCGGCATCGGCCAGCACCTTCGCGGCTTCGTGCGGGCTCCGGACCACCTCGGCAATGGCGGCACGCACCCGCCCGGCGAGTTCCGGCGGCCCGGCGACGGCACGGGCGCGGGTCAGCGCCAGGTGCTCCCAGGTCCAGGCTTCCTCGGCCTGGTAGCGGCGAAAGGCGCCGGTAGAGGTGGCGACCGGCCCGGAGCGGCCGGAAGGCCGCAGCCGCATGTCGACTTTGTAGAGAATCCCCTCCGGCATCGGCGCGCTGAGCGCGGAGATCAGCGCCTGGGTGAGCCGCGCGTAATAGGCGGTGGTGGCGAGCGGTCGCTTGCCCTCGGAGGCCTCCGCGCCCTCCGCGTCGTAGATGACGATTAGGTCGAGGTCCGAGCTCACCGTCATCTCGCGGCTGCCGAGCTTGCCCAGGGCCACCACCACCGCCCCGGCGCCCGGCGGCGGCCCGTGGCGGTGGGCGAACTCGCCGGTGACCACCGGCCAGAGGGCCGCGACCACCGCCTCGGCCACCGCGGAATAGGCCGCCGCCGCCTCATTGGGATCGGCGATGCCGCGCAGGAGATGCACGCCGATACGGAAGTGGCGCTCGCGCATCCAGATGCGGGCGACGTTCAGCGCGCTCTCGTAGTCCGGCGCCTCGTCGAGCCGCGCCATCAGCGCGTCGCGCAGCTCGGAGAGGCCCTTGAGCGGGCGATAGAAGTCCCGGCTGATCACCGCGTCGAGCACGCCGGCATTGCTGCCGAGGTGCCGCGCGAGTTCCGGCGCGCTGCTGCAGATGTCGACGAGCAGGTCGAGCAGCGGCGGGTTCGCCTCCATCAGCGAAAAGATCTGCACCCCGGCCGGCAGCCGCGACAGGAAGGCGTCGAGCGAGCGCAAGGCGTTGTCCGGGCTGGCCGCCCCCGCCATGCGGCGCATCAGCTCCGGCTGCAGCCGTTTGAAGATCGCCCGCGCCCGCTCGCTGCGAAGCGCCGGCAGTCGGCGCCAGGCGGCCATCGTCGCCTCGGCGCTCTCGGGATCGGCGAACACCTCCTCGGGGGCGGGGGCGTCGCGCGCCCGCGCTTCGGGGACGAAGAAGGTATCGGTCAGCGCATGAACCGCCTCGAGCCGCTCGGTCAGCGCGCGCGTGAAGGTATCCAGCGGCTCTCCGCAGAAGTCCGCGAGCCGGGCAAGCTCGTCCGGGCTCTCGGGCAGCGTCTGGGTCTGGGCGTCTTCGAGCATCTGCAACCGGTGCTCGAGCTCGCGGTGGGCGACGTAGGCCTCCGACAGCGTCCCGGCCTCCTCGCGGTCGACCCAGCCCTTCTCGGCGAGAGCGTCGAGTGCCACCAGCGTCTCGCGCTGACGCAGCCCGGCGTCGCGGCCGCCGACGATGAGCTGGCGGGTCTGGGTGAAGAACTCGATCTCGCGGATGCCGCCCTGGCCGAGCTTGATGTCGTGACCCGGGACGCGCAGCGGTCCAGTAAGTCCCTTGTGGGCGCGGATGCGCTTGCGCATGTTCTGGGCGTCCTCGATCGCAGCGAAATCGAGGTGGCGCCGCCAGATGAACGGCCGCAGCCGCCCGAGAAACCCCTCCCCCGCCGGGATGGCGCCGGCACAGACCCGGGCCTTGATGTAGGCGGCGCGTTCCCAGGTGCGCCCGACGCTCTCGTAGTAGTGCTCCGCCGGATCGCTGGCGATGCAGACCGGCGTCACCGAGGGGTCGGGCCGAAGCCGCAGGTCGGTGCGAAAGACGAAGCCCTCGGCGGTGACCTCCGAGAGCAGCTTCACCAGCCGCTGAGTGACGCGGATGAAGCCGGCGCGGAGCTCGGCATAGTCCTCCGGATCGTGACGGCTCTCGTCGAAGAGTACGATGAGGTCGATGTCCGAGGAGTAGTTGAGCTCTCGCGCCCCGAGCTTGCCCATGGCGATGACGAACATGCCCGCGGCCTCCGGCACGTCGGCCTCGGTGCAGCCCGGCAGCTTGCCGCGTGCGATCTCGGCGGCGACCAGCGCCTCGAGGCCGAGCTGGACCGCCCGGTCGGCGAGCCTGCTCAGCGCCCCCGTGACCGCGCCGAGGTCCCAGGCCCCGCCCAGGTCCGCCAGCGCGACGAGGAGCGCTGCCCGCCGCCGGGCGATCCGCAGGCTGTCCGAGAGCGCCGCGGCGCCCTCCGCCGGCATGGCCTCGAGAAGGGCGGCGAAACTCGCCTCTGGCGGCTCGGCGAGTGCGGCGCGCAGCCATTCGGCCTCACGCTGCATCAGGTTCGCGAGGAAGGTCGAGCAGCCCGCGGTGCCTTCGAGAAGCTCGCGCGCCGGTCCGGTGACGCCGCCGAAGCTCGCGGCGACATCGCCGAGAAGCGCCGGGTCATGCGGGCGCGGGGCGCGGACGATGCGGTCTGCAAGGGCGCCTGCGGATCGTTGCTCTTGCGCAGGCGAGCCCGCCATGACCGTCACCCGCTTCTTTGCCGAACCCGAGGGTGATAGCACGGCGCCCGGAGCGATACAGCCCCGGGCGCACCGGCCTCAGGTCCCGGACCGGCGGCGGGGTTTGGTCGGGGCGCTCCGAAGCGCGCCGGCCGCGGCATCCTCGACGCTCGGGATCGCGGTGGCGCCGCCCGGGCCGGTCTGCGGGATCGGCGCGGGGTTGCGCGGTCCCGGCATCTTAGGGTTGCGACGGCGCGCCGGCTGTTTCTCTTCGGGAAGATCGGCGATCTGCTGTGCGAAGCGGCCGCCGGCGTCCTCCTTCAGCTCGCCGGGATCCGGTGTCCTCTCCATGTCCGGCACCATGCCGGGTGCCGCGTCCTCGAACCCGGGCTGGACCTGACGCGGCGCGTCCGGCAGCGTTGTCTCGCCGCGGGCCAGCATCTCGCGTGCCCGATCCCAGTGCTCGTGGTCGCGGCCGTGGGGGCGACCTTCGGACTCCCAGATCGAATGCGCTAGGCGGGCGACCTCGGTGTCGTGATTTTCGTTCGGGCTCATTGGCGTTCTCCTTTTGGCCAGCATGCCGGCACAACGCCCGGGGCCGGCGCGAGTTCGCCGCGCCTCGAAGATTTCCGCCCGCCTCAGCGCCCCTGGTAGTGGGCCGGACGCTTCTCCAGGAAAGCCGCGACGCCCTCCCGGAAGTCCGCGGTCTTCCCGGCGCGGTCCTGCAATTCCGCCTCGAGCGCGAGCTGGGCCGAGACATCGTTCTGCCAGCTCCGTCGCAGCGCCTCCTTGGCCAGCCGGTAGGTCGCGGTCGGCCCCGACGCCAGGTGCGCGGCGCGCGCCGCCACCCGCTCGGCGAAATCGGCGTCCGGCACTGCCTCCCAGATCATCCCCCACTCGGCCGCCTGCGTCGCCGTCACCGGTTCCGCGAACAGCACCGCCCCCATCGCCCGCGCGAAGCCGATCTGGCGCGGCAGCCAATAGGTGCCGCCTGCATCGGGAATGAGCCCGATCCGCGCGAACGCCTGCATGAACACCGCCGACTGCGCCGCGATCACCACGTCGCAGGCGAGCGCAATGTTGGCGCCCGCACCGGCCGCCGGCCCGTTGACCGCCGCGATCGTCGGCACCGGGCAGTCGTAGATCGCGTGAAGCATCGGCTCGTACTCGTCCCGGAGTGGCGTCTCGAGATCCACGGTCCCGCCCTCGAAGTCGATGTCGCTCAGGTCCTGCCCGGCGCAGAACCCGCGTCCGGCGCCGGTCAGCACGATGACGCGGGCGGAGGCCGCCGCGCGGCCGAAGGCCTCGATGAGCTCGCGCCGGAGTTCGCTCGTCAACGCATTCATGGCGCTCGGTCGGTTTAGGGTAATGGTCGCGACGCCGCCCGCCTCGGCAAACAGCAGTGTCTCGTAGTCCATTGCGATGCTCTCCCGCGTCCGGCGCCGGCCTCACGATAGCCGCCGTTGGGAAGCGCGGAAACCCGGACGCGCGGCCGTGGTCTGCCGGCTCAGCCCCGCGTCAGCTCGCGCAGCCGCGCCTCCTCCTCCGGGGTGAGTGGCTGCCGCTCCGGTGGCGTCTGCCGGGCGCGGCGACGGATAAAGCCGAACGCGAGCGCACCACCGGCCAGAAGCAGCGTCGGGCCTGCCAGCCAGAGCGGCGCATTGGCCAGGCTAAACGGCGGCCGGAACAGCACAAATTCGCCGTAGCGGTCGACCACGAAGTCGCGGACCTCGGCGTCGGTGTCCCCGGCGAGGATCCGCTCGCGGACGAGGAGCCGCAGATCGCGGGCGATGTCGGCGTTCGATTCGTCCACCAACTCGCTCTGGCACACGACGCAGCGCAGCTCGGCGGTGATTCCCCGCGCCCGCGCCTCCAGCGCCGGGTCGGAGAGCATCTCGTCCGGCTGCACCGCACCGGCAGCAAGTGGGGCGAGCAGCAACGCGAGGACCAGGAGCAGGCAGCGCACCGTGCCTACTCCGCCGGCACGGCCGCGCCCGGCGCGCGGCGGGCAGGGGCGCCCACTCGGTAGCGCCGGTCGGTCAGGCTGACGATGCCGCCGGCCGCCATCACCAGCGCCCCGAGCCAGATCCAGTTGGCGAAGGGCTTGATGTAGGTGCGCACCGCCCAGGCGCCGTCGCCCTGCTTGTCGCCGAGCGCGACGTAGACATCGCGCAGGAAACCGCGGTCGATGCCCGCCTCGGTGGTGGCCATGCCCTGCACGTCGTAGAGCCGCTTCTCCGGCCGCAGCTCGGCCACCTGCTGCCCGTCGCTCAGGAGTGCGATCGTCGCGGTCTCGGTGCCGTAGTTCGGCCCGCGCCCCGGCGCCACCCCGTCGAGCCGCAGCTCGTAGCCGGCGACGGCGAAGCCCTCGCCGGGCCGCACCGCGCGGATGTCCTCCACCGCCCAGGCGGTGATTGCGGCGATGCCGAAGATGGTGATCCCGAGGCCGCCATGTGCCAGCGCCTTGCCCCAGTCGGCTCGCGGCAGGTTCCAGGCCCGCCGCAGCACCTCGGAGGCCCCGGCCTTGCCGAACCGGACCCGGGTCCCGAGATCGGCCAGTG
This sequence comes from uncultured Alphaproteobacteria bacterium, assembly GCA_963798385.1. Classification (GTDB taxonomy): domain Bacteria; phylum Pseudomonadota; class Alphaproteobacteria; order Rhodobacterales; family Rhodobacteraceae; genus Amaricoccus. The sequence goes on from CAWCTE010000002.1 coordinate 348,047, forward strand.
CTCCCAGCACCAGCCAGAGCGCCAGCGTCGCCCCGATCGGTGCCAGCATCGACCGCCCGGTCTGCACCGCCCAGATCAGTGCCCCCAGGGCCACCGACAGCGCCAGCGGTCCCCAGAGCGGTTCCATCCCGCGCCGCAGGCTCCCCCGCTTCCAGGGCAGCGCGGCGAACAGCGGCAGGATCACCGCAAGCGCCACCATGAACGGCGTGAACACCAGATCGAAGAACGGCGGCCCCACCGAGACCTTCCGCCCGGTCAGCACCTCGGCCAAGAGCGGCCAGATCGTCCCGAAGAACACCACCAGCGTCGCCACCACCAGCAGCAGGTTGTTGACCACGAGCCCGCTCTCGCGGCTCACCACGGAGAACACCGTGGTCGAACGCAGCATCGGCGCCCGCCAGGCGTAGAGCGTCAGCGAGCCGCCGATGAACGCCCCGAGGATCCAGAGAAGGTAGACCCCCCGCTCAGGATCGTCGGCGAAGGCATGGACCGAGGTGATGATCCCCGAGCGCACGATGAACGCCCCGATCAGCGAGAACGAGAACGCGAGGATCGCGAGCAGGATCGTCCAGCTCTTCAGCGTGTCGCGCTTCTCCACAACGATCGCCGAGTGCAGCAGCGCGCAAGCGATCAGCCACGGCATGAAACTGACGTTCTCCACCGGATCCCAGAACCACCAGCCGCCCCAGCCGAGCTCGTAATAAGACCAGACCGACCCCATGGCGATGCCGATGGTCAGGAACACCCAGGCGAGCAGCGTCCACGGCCGCACCCACCGCGCCCAGGCCGCATCCACCCGCCCCTCGATCAGCGCGGCGATGGCGAAGGAATAGGCCATCGAGAGCCCGACATAGCCAAGGTAAAGAAACGGCGGATGAAACGCGAGGCCGGGGTCCTGCAGCAGCGGATTGAGGTCATCACCGTCCGGCGGCGGCACGGCCAGCCGCAGGAACGGGTTCGACGTCAGCAGGATGAACCCGAAGAACGCCACCGCCACCGTCGCCTGCACCGCCAGCACCCGGGCGCGCAAGGAAGGCGGCAGGTTGCCGCCCCAGACCGCCACCATCGCGCCGAACAGCGTCAGGATCAGCATCCAGAGCAGCATCGACCCCTCGTGGTTCCCCCAGGTCCCCGCAAGCTTGTAGATGAGCGGCTGCGCCGAGTTGGAGTTGAGCGCCACCAGCCGCACCGAGAAGTCCGACACCGCGAACGCGTGCATCAGCACGCCGAACGCCGCCAGCGTCAGCAGGAACTGCACCACCGCCGCCGGCACCGCCACCAGCATCCAGTCCGACCAGCCACGGCTGGCGCCCACCATCGGCACCACCATCTGCACGACGGCGACGAGGAAGGCGAGAACGAGGGCGAGATGCCCGTATTCGACGATCATGCCCCACTCCAACGGGTTCGCTCGCCAGCACTATGGAGCGGAACCGCCGGGGTTTCAAATTGGCCGGTGTCGCGTTCCCGCGATCAGGCGCGGGCGAGCCGCCCGGCACCGTACCAGATCAGGGCGACCCCGATGATCGAGGCGTAGCCGTCGAGCGCATAGTGCCAGCCGAAATACACCGATCCGAACAGGATCATCGCCGCGAACGCGACCCCGACCGGCGCGAGCCGCGGGTTCAGCGCCCGCAGGAACAGCGCGTTCAGAACCGCCAGCGCGACGTGGATGCTCGGCATCGCCGAGATGCCCGAGCCGAAGACGGCGCTGTCTGACCGATAAGAGGCGTAGAGATAGTCCGACGCCGCCAGCATTGCCTGCCCGTGCCGCGTCGCGGACAGGGCCGCGGCGAGATCGGCGAAGCGGCTGCTGTCCTGCATCCGATCGTAGAAGATCGGTCCCGCGGAAGCTCCGGCGATCCTCCCCAGCGTCCCCAGCAGGACCAGCGTCCCCACAAGCGCGATCAGGTACCGTGCCCGCAAGGCGTCGCGGGTCAGGAACGCCGCCAGGACGACGAAGCCGAAAAACTGCGCGAACCAGACCGGACCGTAGAGAACGGCGAGGACCGCGCCCGCGCCCTCTGGGGCCACGTCGTGCGCCCAGCGCCAGGGTTGGCCGAAATGCAGGGCCTCGTCGAGGTCGGCGAGCGGACGGTCGGCAAAAAACGGCACCCAGGCCGGCAGATGGTGCTTGAAGGTCGAGAACGCGGTGATCCCGATACAGAACACCAGCAGCGTCACCGCCGCGCCGAGTCCGCGGCGGCGCAGAAGCGCGCGGAGGTAGCCGATGGGCGCCCGCGGCCGGGCCAGGACCGCCGCCCCGCACAACCCGAAGGCTAATATTAGGGGCAGGGCGCGGAACTGCGAGAGGGCGTACTGATGCCCGAGCATCGCAAAGTCGTGCCGGGAATAGAGCGCAGCGGTCAGCGCATAGACCATGCAGGCCAGCGCCAGACGTACCTCAAGACGCGGTATTTCGAGCGGGATTGTCTCTCCTGTCATGCGAAGTCCGCCCTTCCAGCCTCCCGGACCGAAAGGGCCCGGCCCCGCCTATACCCCGCTCACGTTGCCAAAGGCCTAAACGCCACCCCGGGCGCGGCCGGCCCCCATCCCGGGGTTGGGCGAGATCATGCCTTCAGGCGCCGCCACTCCTCCACCGCCGCGTTGAACTCCGGATCGCGCGCATTCGTTGCGGCGGCCGCGACCGGCTGCGCGAACGGCATCGGCGGGGTCGACGGCTCCGGAGCGGCCACCCTCGCGTCCGAAATGCTCGGAATCGCACCGGCGGCTATGCCGGCCGCCTTCACGAGCGCGCCCCGCGCCCGCTGGTGATGCAGCTCCCGCGCTCCGAAGTAGAACGACACGATGGCCCCGAGCAGCCACCAGAGCGGCTCCGGAACCAGCTGCAGCCCCTGCATCCGCAGCGCAAAGCCCGACGGCTCGGCCATCGAATAGACGAAGAGCCCCAACGTGCCGAGCGCCAGCATCGGCCGCGGCAGCCGGTTCAGCCCGTTCACGAACCCGTCGAAGCGCCCGGCCGCCGGTGCCGCGAACTCGGCGCCGAACTGCCCCACCGCCGCCAGCACCTGCTTGCTCGCGTCGGTGTCGCGCTGGGCGCGGTTGCCGACGAAGACCTCGGCGACGCCGCCGACCGCCTCGCCGACCTGGCTCACCGCCCGGCCGGCCCCGAAGATCGTTCCCATCAGCCCCATGCCGCCACCCTCTCTTCGTGCTGGGCGCGGGTGAAGTGGAACCGCTCGGCGATGAACTCCTCCGCGCGCAGGATCCATCCGCCCTTGCCGCCGTCGCGCGTCCGCGCGTACTTGCGGCTCGCCGGCCGCTGGTCGGCCAACCGGTAGTAGTAGTTGCGCCGGGCGATCCCGTAGGCGTCGACCAGATGCTCCGGCGCCGCGTCCATCGCCTGCGCCACCACCCGCGCCGTCACCGGCCCGATCACCCCGTCGTCCTTGAGCGCCAGCCCGAAGGCCGCCATCAGCCGCTGCAGGATCTTCACCGCATTGGCCCCGGCGTTCACCTGCATGTCGAAGACGCTGGCCTGCAGCGGCTCCGGCAGCAGGTCGATCTTCGGCCCGTGGAAGTAGTGCCGGACATAGATCTCCGCCGCCTGCGCCGCGTCGAGCGCCTTGACGTCGCTGACGTCGGTCCGCCCGTCGCCGTTGAGATCGACCTTCAGGCCCTGCAGGGTTCCGAGCGTGACGCCGTGGTTGGTGGCCCCGCCCGGATCGTCGGGGTCGTTCACGTACCCCCCTTCGCGGCGCACGATTTCCGCCGCAATGCTCTCCACCGAGTGCATGATGCCTTCTCCTGACGATTTGGCTGAATCCGCGGGAGATTGGCACAAAGCCCCTAAAATTCGATTGATCCCGGCGAGCGCCCGCCGTGATCGGGGCATTCCGGGGACGGGCCAGACACCGCTCTGTGACTTGCAGGGGCGCGACCCTCTGTGCAACCGTCGCCGGCCCCGAGGCGCGATCGCACGCCAAGCCCGTGTCCGGAGCCCGCCTTACGTCAAGAATTTGCAGGAGTTGAAGATGATCCGCCGGATTTCCCTCGGCAGTCTCGCGCTGGTCGCGTCCCTCGGACCGGCCTGGGCCGAGGTCTCCCAGGAAACGATCGAGTCGCTGTCGGCGCCGCCGAGCATCGAAACCTCGATCGGCACGCTGGACTTCAAGGACGGCGCGCCGAGCGCCGAGACCGCCCAGAAGGTCTATGACGCCCTCGACTTCACCCGTGCCCTCAACGTCTACAACAACAGCTTCCGCGGCGCCTCGGCGCTGGCGTTGCTGAAGGGCGCCGCCAGCATCGGTGCGAAGGACAACGACGTCATCATCTTCTCCGAGCTGATGGATTCTTCTTCGCTCTACCTGACCGCCAACGCCGACACCGTCTACTATCTCAGCGGGATTGATCTAACGGACGGCCCGATGGTGATCGAGCAGCCGTCCAACGCCGTCGGCACCATCAACGACATGTGGTTTTCCTGGATCATCGACATCGGCGGTCCCGGTCCGGACCGCGGCCTGGGCGGCAAGTACCTGATCGTCGGCCCGGACTATGACGGACCGCTGCCGGAGGGCGGCTACTTCATCGCGCACTCCAAGACAAATCACGTCCTCTATGCGTCACGGGCTTACCTGGTCGACAACGACCCGAAGCCCGCCGTCGACAACATCAAGGCGAACCTGAAGATCTATCCCTACGAGCCGGGCTCCTACGGCACCAGCATCGCGACGGCGCTCGAGGGCGGCGTGAAGCTGGCCGGGGAGCCGAAGATCCCCGAGACGACGTTCATCGAGGCGACCGGCAAGTCCTACAACACGATCCCGCCGAGCGACTTCGGCTTCTTCGAGCTGATCAACGAGAACGTCCAGAACGAGCCCGCCACCAGCTACGACGTGGAACTCGCCGGCCAGCTCGCCGCCATCGGCATCGTCAAGGGCAAGGAGTTCGCCCCCGACGACCGGATGAAGAAAATCCTGTCGGACGCCGCTGCCGTCGGCCAGGCGGCCGGCCGGGTCCTGAACTGGCGGCCCTATTCGCAACATCCTGACTGGGCATACTACGACGGCTCGATGTGGGGCAGCATGCTCTGGCAGGGCGGCGCCTACTTCGAGACCCCGCCGCCGCTCTTCGAGGACGGCGGATTCAAGCCGCTGCCGCCGACCGGCGCGCGCACGCTCAATTCGCGCACGGCCTTCTACTACGGCTACACGCTAGACAGCCCAGGCATGATCATGCGGATTCCCGGCGTCGGATCGCAGTACCTGATGGCCTTCCTCGACCCCGCGGGCGAGCCGTTCGACGGCGCGAAGACCTACAAGGTGACGCTGCCCAAGGACGTTCCGGCCAAGGCCTTCTGGTCGCTCACCGTCTACGACAACCAGACCCGCTCGATGCTGCAGACGCCGCAGAAGTATCCGCGCGCCGGCAGCCAAAGCTATCCCTCGCCGGCGGCGACGGAAGCCGAGGACGGCTCGACGACGGTGTATTTCGCGCCAGAGCAGCCGGAGGGCGTCGAGCGCGGCAACTGGATCCAGACCGACCCCGAGAAGGGTTGGTTCACCATCCTGCGCCTCTACAGCCCGCTGCCGCCCTTCTTCGACAAGTCCTGGCGGCCGAGCGAGATCGAAGCGGTGCAGTGATCCGGCGACCCCCCACGCGTCCAGACCCGACGCGTGGGGATAGCCCCCGCTCGACCTTCCGCAGGATACCCGTTAAGGATTAAACCCCGTCAAAACCGTATGGGCGCTTTCCAGCCACTTTCCAGCCGCTCTCCAGTCACACCAAATCCCCGTAAACCATTGGCGTCGGACGGCTTCATCCGTCAGTCGGATCCCGCTCTCAGCTTCCCGGTTCGTCCGCCTCCGGGTGGAACATGCCCTGCTCCTTCAGCGCCTCTGCCACTTCCTTCGGCATGTACTGCTCGTCATGCTTGGCGAGGATCTCGCTCGCCACGAAGGTCTCTCCCTCAAGCTGCCCTGTGGCGATCACCCCCTGACCCTCGCGAAAGAGATCCGGGGGGATCCCGGCGAAGACCACCGCCACGCTGTCGCCGCCATCGGTCACCGAAAACCGGACCTCGCCCGCCTCGCGCACCACCGAGCCGTCCTCGACCAGCCCGCCCAACCGGAACCGCTCCCCCTCCCGAGGCGGGTGCTCGGCGAGCTGGCTGGGGCTGCGGAAGAACTCGATCCCGTCCCGCATTGCATAGCCCACCAGCGCGGTCGCAGCGACCAGCATCGCCGCGGCGATCACCACGAGCTGGATGCGGCGGCGCTTCTTCAGCCCGACGGCCATGGCTCCCTCAACTCCGCTCTGCGTAGCCGAACTGGTTCAGCGCGGCATTGACCTCGGCGCCGAATATAATCGTCAGCCCGGTGAGATAGAAGAACATCAGCGTGATGATCACACCGGCGAGCGTCCCGTAGGTCACCGTGTAGGTGGGGGTGAAGCTCAGGTAGATCGAGAATCCCGAGGCCGCCGCTGCCCAGAGGGCGGTGGTCACCAGAACCCCCGGCCACAGCCGGGAATCCTTCACGTGCCGCCCGGGCAGCACCCGGTGCATCACCAGCAGGAACGCGATGAACACCAGCACCCCGAAAAGATAGGTGACATAGGTGGCGGCGGGCGGCACCGGCACGTGCAGGACGTTCTCGGCGAAGCGCAGGATCAGCGGCATGAACAGGATGGTGACGCCGAGCAGCGCCGCCACGATCGCCCCGAGAAACACCAACATGATCGCCAGCGCCCGGTTGTGGATGAACCCGCGCGGGTCCGGCACCGCATAGGCGCGGTCGAAGGCGACCCGGAACGCCTCCACCGCGCTCGACGCCACCCAGATCGCGAAGACCGCCGACAGCGTCAGCACCTCGCCGCTCTGCTTGTTCAGCACCTCCTCCACCACCGGCGACAGCGTCTGCGCCACGTGCGCCGGCGCGATCTCGAAGAGCGCCTCGATGATCACATCCGAGCGCTGCGGCCCGACCATGATCCCGGTCAGCGTCGCCGCGAAGATCAGGAACGGAAAGATCGACAGCAGCCCCGAGAAGGCGATGAACCCCGACATCGACCAGCCGTCGTTCCGGTTGAACCGGTCCACCGCCACCCAGACGACCCGAAAGGCGCGCTTGAGGAGCTTCACGGAAACAGCGGCGCGGCCATCAGACCCATGGTCTCGGGCAGCCCGAGCATCAGGTTGGCGTTCTGCACCGCCTGCCCCGAGGAGCCCTTGGTCAGGTTGTCCAGCGTCGAGAACACCATCACCCGCCCGGGACGCCGGTCCGGCACCACGCCCAGATGCACGAAATTCGACCCCCGCACGTGCCGCGTCGCCGGCGCCTCGCCATAAGGCAGCACCACGACGAACGGCTCCGCCGCATAGGCCTGCGCCAGCGCCCTATGCACTGCCGGGCCATCGCCCCGCACGTAGATCGTCGCCAGAATGCCTCGGTTCTGCGGCAGCAGGTGCGGCACGAAGGTCACCTCGACGTCGCGCCCCGCCGCCTTGGCGAACTCCTGGTCGAATTCCGCCAGATGCCGGTGCTTCGCCACGTTGTAGGCATGATAGCCTTCGGAGACCTCCGCATGCAGCGAGCCCTCCTTCAGCGAGCGCCCGGCCCCCGAGACCCCGGTGGCGAGGTCTATGATGATATCGTCGAGCTCGATCACCCCGGCCCGGATCAGCGGCAGCAGCCCGTAGATCCCGGTCGCCGAGTTGCACCCGGTCCCAGCCACCAGCCGCGCCGCCCTGATCTCGTCTCGATAGAACTCGGTCAGCCCGTAGACCGCCTCTGCCTGCAGGTCGAGCGCCAGGTGCGGATGCCCGTACCATTTCTCGTAGACCGCCGGATCCCGCAGTCGGAAGTCCGCCGACAGGTCCACCACCTTCAGGTCCCGCGGCAGCGCCGCGATCACCTCTTGGCTCGTCGCATGGGGCAGGGCGCAGAACGCCAGGTCGACGCTGCCGAAATCCACCGCATCGATCGTGGTCAGCACCGGCAGGTCCAGGTGCCGAAGGTGCGGGAACACCGCGCCCATGCTCTGCCCGGCCTTGCGATCCGCGGTCATCGCCGTGATCCACATGCCGCCATGTGTGGCGATCAGCCGCACCAGCTCCGCGCCGGTATAGCCGCTCGCCCCGAGGATCGCGACGCTTTTCAGATCGGTCAAAGCCCGCCCCCTCTTAACCCAGCTGCGGGGGCCCGTTTAGGACAATCCCGCCGCGCGATCAATTCCCGTGCGGCGGGGCAGGGGCGTCCTCTGGAATTGGCATGCCTCGAGCCGCAGCGCCCAACGAAAAACGGGGCTGGCCGTCGGCCCGCCCCGTTCCCCTTTTGGCTCGCTTAACCTAGCGGTTCACGCGCTTCGGGTCGCCCTCGCGCTCTGCCGCGTCCCGCAGGCGCGCGCCCGCATTCCGCACCCGGTCCTCTACGCCCGCGACCAGTTCGTCCCCCGACGGCAAGGCGCCACCCATCTCCGCCGCGGTTTCGTCGGCGATATCCAGAGCCTCCTCCGCCATCGCCCCGGCCGCGGCTTGCACCTCGGCGCCCGTCTCCTCCGCCGCGGCCCGCACCGCGCCCTTCGCCCGGTCGCTGGCGGCACCCATGGCCCGGTCCTCGATCCGCGACCGCGGCAGCGTCCCGCCAACCGCCGCGCCGAGCGCCATGGCAATGGCGCCGAGAACCAGCGGCTGGTCCCGCATCAGCGTCTCCAGCCCATCCTGCAGGTTCGCCCCCTGCCGCGCCGCGCCGCGCGACGTCGCGGCCGTCCGCCGCCGTACCGCGTCCCCGGCCCGGTGCACGGCGCCGCTTGCCGAGTGCGCCGCCCCCGCGGCCCCGTCCCGAAGCCCTTCGGCAGCACCTGATACCGCATCGCCGATCCGGCCGGCGGCGTCGGAGACCCGTTCGCCCAGGCCGACGCTGTCGTCGTCGGTTTCCAGCGCCCGGTCTTCGGTCCCGAACCGCCCACGATCGTACATCGCATAGACGTCGTCCCGCTCGTGGTCGAGGCGATCCGGCGCCTCGTCCCAGCGATCCCGCTCCGCCGGCCTGCCGGACCCGGCCATCAGCCAGGCGAGCCCGACTCCGGTAACGATCGCCGCCAGCGGATTGTCCCGCAGCGATCGCCCGAGATTACGGCTGACGTCGCCGCCGTTCTCTGCGACCGACTTCACCACCTGGTCGACGATGCTCTCGACCGACGCCCGCGAGCGCAGCTCGTCGATCGTCGCCGAAACCCGCTCCCGCTCGCTCGTGACGTCTCGCTCCAGTTCGGTCACGCCGCGGTCGCCCGGATCGGTCCTGAACTCAGCCATCAGATCTTCTCCCTTACCATGCTTGCATCCCGCGAGGCGGACCGCGCGGTCCGCGTCGGGGCGAGGCTCGTCGCCTTGAGGTTGTCGAGGCCCTTCTTCGCCAGAATGAAGGCCAGGATCGCCAGCGCCCCGCCGACGATCACCGCCGACCACGCACCGGGTATCCCGGCCTTGGTCAGCGCCGCCACCAGCGCCGCCGCCAGCACGTTCAGCGCCGTCAGAGCGATCACCGCCCCGGCCAGCACGCTCCCGGCCGCGACCATCGCCTGCGTCGACTTCTCGCTCATCTCGGCGCGGAAGAGCTGGACTTCCTTGCGGACCAGCTCCGTCACGTGCTCCAGCAAATCCCCCATCAGCGCCGGGGTCGAGCGCTCCTGCGGATCAAGCATCCGGCGACCCTCCCCCGTACATCGTGCCCCCGTACGTGGTGGCAGGTGACTTTCCGGTTGGGCCGACTTCGGACTCCGACGTCGTCGCCCGGGCAAACCGGGCGAGCGCGAACCCGGCAAAGGCCGCCCCGCCAAGATACGCCAGCGGATTGCGCCGCCCGAAGTCAGAGAGCTCGCTCACCATCTCCCCGATGCTCTTGCCGTCGATAGCCTGCGAGATCTGCTTCAACCCGTCCGCGGCCTCCTGCAGCAGGTCATGCTGCGGCGAGCCCTCCAGCTCGCGCGCCGCGGCCTCGAGGCCGTCGGCCGTGCGGTGGATCTCGTCCGCCGCCGACGACTTGGCCCGCTCGGTCTGCTCCCGCACCGCGGTCTTTGCGTCGTCGAGGCCCGCCTGCGCGGCCTCGCGGACCTCGCCGAGCCGCTCCTTGCCGGCCTCGGCTGCCTCCCGCGCCGTGTCTCTTACATCCTGCGAACCGGCCTCCCGCGGCGCCTCTCCGTAAGGCGTGGCGAAGTCGTGCTTCTCGTCGATCATTGGGCGTTCCTCGCGAATTGCTCCGTTTGCAATCGGGCAATTCCCTTCCGGCCGCCGAGATCGAACAACGACCGCGGTGCGCCGACACAGTGCATGATGGGATATGCCCGACTCCTGGGCACCCAACGCCGCAACCGGCGGGATGTTCCCTGGCGTCAGGCCGCCGCGAACGGCAGCGGCCGTCCGGTAAAGACCGCGGCCCGCGCCCCGACGACGCCAGGATCCCCGGAGGTGAGATAGCGCACCGTCCCGTCCCCGCCCCGCCAGCCCGGATGGCGTTTCAGATAGTCCGACAGGCTCGCCGCGATCAGGTCCGGCTGCGATACCAGCGCCGTCGCCGGCGGCAGCGCTGCTCGGAACGCCGCCTCGACCAGCGGATAGTGCGTGCAGCCCAGCACCGCCGATTGCGGCGTCGGCAACCGTGCCAGGAGCGCCGCCACGTGCTCCCGCGCCACCGCGCCGGCCCGGTCGAGATCCCCTGCCTCGATCGCCTCGACCAGCCCGGTGCAGGCCTGCGGCACCACCGTCACGTCCCGCGCCCGGAACCGAAGCTCCCGCGGGAACGCCCCGCTCCTGACCGTCGCCGGCGTCGCGAACAGCGCCACGTCGCGCAGCCCGGTATGCGTCGGCGGGGTGTTGTCCCCCCAGTCCCGCCGGGTCAGGTGCTCGATCACCGGCACGAACACCCCCAGCACCCGGTGCGTCGCCGGGTTCAGCCAGTTCACCTGCAGGTCGTGCAGCGCCACCGCCGAGGCGGTATTGCAGGCCAGCACCACCAGCCCGCAACCCTCGGCGAACAGCCGCTCCACCCCGTCGATTGTCAGATTGTAGACCTCTGCCGGCGACTTCAGCCCGTAGGGCGCATGGGCATTGTCGCCGAGATAGACGAAATCCTGCTCCGGCAGCACCCGGGTCAGCGCCCCGAGGATGGTGAGCCCGCCGAGTCCGCTGTCAAAGACGCCAATCGGCATGGTTTAGCTCGCGTTCCGGGACCCGAACGGACAACGCCGGCATCTTATCCGGGCGCCTCGGGAGCACAAGCCCACCCGCGGGCGGCGCGGTCAGCGCGCCCGCAACTCGGTCCGCAGTTCCGACCCCGCGAACGCCACGTCGAACATGTCGGCGATGAATGACGCCCCTTCCAGGTCCAGGTGGTCGTCGTCGCAGTAGAGCGGCGCGCCCTCGGCATAGACGGCGCAAACCTCCCCGTCGCAGAGGCGCCGGTGCGGATAGAGCCGCACGATGCCGCTGCGCGCATTGAGACCGTCGAGCACCCCGAAGATGTATCGCTGTCGCGCCTCGTAGAGAGCGAAGGGTCGGGTGAACGACGCCGGGCTCACGCCCTTCATCGCCAGCGCCGCCAGCGTCGTCGGCACCGAATACCCGACCTCCGGCACCGGATAGACGACGACGACCCGCTTCCTGGCCCGCTCCAGGCTATCGACGGTCGCGCGCAACTGCCGTTCGAAAAGCGCCTGCCTCGCCGGCGGCGCCAGGTGGGCCCCGGAGGCGTCCGTCAACAGATAGTCGGTCGGATCGTCGGCCTCCGCCGGCCCGTAGGTGCGGCTGTGCCCGTCGATATAGAGCGCATAGCGCGCGATCAGGATCACCGTCTCCAAGTTCGGGTCCCGCAGGATCCGCTCCAGCACCTCGGCATTCCTCGCCAGACACGCGCCCTGCCTGAATCCGGGTTCCACTCCAACGATCGGCGGGCATCCGGTGGAGCCGAAAAACAGCGCCGAGGCGTCGTGCCGGGCGGCGACTGCGCCGATCGCCGTGATCATCGCGTCGGCGTGGCTGTCGCCCCAGACAGCGACGGACGGCGTGACCGCTGCGCCGAAGTTGCAGGACCGGTCGACGCGGACCGGACTGCCCGGCTGGTCGAAACATTCGCGCTGCCGTGGGTTCTCCGACGTCGCGTAGCCGGCGAGCTCGACGACACGATCCGGGATCCGCGCCGGCCAGCCGTCGCTTATGCGCCCGAACAGCCCGAACGCCACGAGCGCCACCGACGCGGTGGCGACGGACGCGAAGAGTCGCCCCCGTCCGCCGAAGAGACCGTCCTTCCGCCGGAAAGGCGCCTCGACGAATCGCCAGGACAGCGTCGCCGCGACGAACGACAGCGCCACCACGACCGTCGTCCCCGCCGCGGTCAGCTCGTAGACGTTCCAGATCGGCGCGAACACCAGCAGCGGCCAGTGCCAGAGATAGAGCGAGTAGGAGATGAGACCGACGAACACCAATGGCCCGGTGGCGAGCAGCCTGTGCACCCGGGTCCCGCCATTCCCGCCGGAATGGAGCAGCAGCGCCGCCCCGACGCAGGGAAGGAGCGCGTTCGCCCCCGGAAACGGCGAGGCCGGCGTCAGGGCGAAGACGCTCCAGGCGATCGCCCCGAGACCGGCGGCCGCCAGCATCTCCGCATTCCACCCGCCCGACAACCGCCGGAACGCCCCGAGCGCCACCAGCGAGCCGAGCAGCAGCTCCCAGGCCCGGAACGGCGCCAGGTAGAACGCGGCCGACGGCGCCCGGGCGACGCCCCAGAGGCTGAGTGCGAACGACAGGACCGCCAGCGGCGCCACCACCGCAATCCACCGCCCCCCGAACCAGCGGTGGACGACGAGGAGCAGGAGCGGGAACACCACGTAGAACTGCTCTTCGACCGCCAGCGACCAGGTGTGGAGCAGCGGCTGCTCGAGCGCCGGATCGGCGAAATACCCGGTGCGGCGCCAGAAGAGCACGTTGGACGCAAAGCTCAGCGTGGCCACGACGCTGCTCGAGAACTCCCGGAACGGATGCGGCATCAGCAGCCAGGCCGCGAGGACCGAGCTCGCCATGAGGACGACCAGCAGCGCCGGCAGGATCCGCCGCACCCGCCGCTCGTAGAAGTCGAGGATCGAGAAATGCCCGCCGCGCAGATCCTCGACGATCAGCGAGGTGATCAGGTAGCCGGAGATGACGAAGAAGACGTCGACGCCGACGAAGCCACCGGAAAAGCCCGGTACCCCGGCGTGGAAGAACACCACCGGCAGGACCGCGATGGCGCGAAGCCCATCAATATCGCGACGATAGCGCACGAAGCTCTCCGGGCAGGAACCGGGACGGCAGCGGACTGTCGCCGGAAAGCGTTACCCAACCGTTGCCCCGGGCGTTCGCGCGCCGCGGACCTCGTTAAACATCGTTGAGAATGTATTGCCGGAACTGCACTTATCGTTCAAAATCAGACCGATAACCCACCTGCGCACAGTGCGCACGCGCGCAATTCGACGCGATCCGATGGCCGGAAGTTTCGCTTGGCAGCCCCTACGGGAGTCGAACCCGTCTTTCCAGATTGAGAATCTGGCGTCCTAACCGATAGACGAAGGGGCCAGCTGCCGTGAGTCGCGAGCCTTATACTGGCAGGCCCTACGGGAGTCGAACCCGTCTTTCCAGATTGAAAATCTGGCGTCCTAACCGATAGACGAAGGGCCCGCGCCGCGGCCCGCTATGTATCGCCGGCCCCCTCGCGGTTCAAGCGCGAATTTGCCCCGCCTCACCTCGGCTCCGCCGCATCCTCCACATGCAGCTTCGCCCGCACCCGCCCGTTCCACTCGTCCCGTTCCAGCCGCCCGGCGAGGTGCGCCGCCGCCCCCGCCCGACCGCTCAGGAACTCGCCCAGCGGGCTCTCGAACGCCCGGAACGCCACCGCGTCGAGCCGCCCGCCCATCCCGTCGCCCAAGGCCAGCGCCAGGTGTCCGTCGCCGATCCGCCGCGCGCCGGTGATCCGCGCCTCCGCCACGGCCAGCCGCGGGGCAGGGGACCCGGCCCCGTACGGCCCCGCCGCCGCCATCTGCGCGGCAAGCTCCGGGGTCGCCGCCCCCGCCGCCACCAGCCCGTCGAAGCGCAGGCTCCGCGCCGGCCGCTCGCCCGCCCCCTGCGCCGCCAGCAGCTCGCCCAGCCGCGCCATCGCCGGCTCCAGCTGCGCCGCGCTCAGGCTCAGCCCCGCCGCCATCTTGTGGCCGCCGCCGCGCCCGATCAGTCCCTCGCGCGCCAGCCGCGCCACCGCCGCCCCGAGGTCGACACCGCTCACCGACCGCCCCGACCCCTTGCCCTCGCCGCCCGAAAACCCGATCACCACCGCCGGCCGCCCGAACGCCTCCTTCAGCCGCGCCGCCACGATCCCGACCACCCCCGGATGCCAGCCCTCGCCGGCGGCCCAGACCAGCGGCCCCTCCGCCCGCGCCGCCGCCTGCGCCTCGGCCAGCGCCCGCACCCCGGCCTCGATCTCCCGCCGCTCGTCATTCAGCCCGTGCAGCCGCGCCGCCAGCGCTGCCGCCTCGTGGGGATCGTCGGTGGCGAGCAGCCGCGCCCCGAGGTCGGCGACGCCAACCCGCCCCCCGGCATTCACCCGCGGCCCCAGCACAAACCCCAGGCCATAAGTGCTCGGCGCCCCGGTCAGCTTCGCCGCCTCGGCCAGCGCCACGATTCCCGGCCGCTCCCGCCGCGCCATCACCGTCAGCCCCTGCCGCACCAGCGCCCGGTTGAGCCCAATGAGCGGCGCCACGTCCGCCACCGTCGCCAGCGCCACCAGATCGAGCATCGCCAGGAGGTCCGGCCCGCTGCCCCCCTCGGCCCGCAGCAGCCGGTTCACCGCCACCAGCAGCAGGAACACCACCCCCGCCGCGCAGAGGTAGCTCAGGCTCCCGTCCTCGTCCTGCCGGTTCGGGTTCACCACCGCCACCGCCGGCGGCAGCGTCTCGCCCCCGAGATGGTGGTCGAGCACCACCACGTCGCACCCCGCCGCCGCGATCGGCTCGTGGCTCAGCGTGCCGCAGTCCACGCAGACGATGAGGTCGTGGCTCGCGCCGAGCTGCCGCATCGCCGGCACGTTCGGCCCATAGCCCTCGTCGATCCGGTCCGGGCACGTAGAGCGTGGCGCTTCGCCCCATCTGCCGCAGCCAGGCGAGCACCAGCGCCGCCGAGGCGCCGCCGTCGACGTCGTAGTCGGCGAAGACCGCGATCCGCTCGCGCCCCTTCACCGCCGCCCAGACCCGCGCCGCCGCCTTGTCCATGTCGCGGAGCCGCGACGGATCCGGCATCAGGTCCCGCAGCGCCGGCGCAAGGTACGCCGCCGCCTCGCCCGGCGGCACCCCGCGCCGCGCCAGGATCCGCCCGACGATCTCCGGCAGCCCCGCCGCCTGGGCGATCGCCAGCCCCAGCCGGTCGTGCTCCGCCGTCGGCGCCAGCCAGCGCCGGCCGGTCAGCGAGGCCTCGACGTTGAGGAATGCGGGCGATTCGAGCATGCCGGCAGTCATGCCCCAGAACCGCCGGTCACCGCCAGTGCGGGCCGGCCTCAGGCGACCGGCGTCGGCCGGCGGATCCGCGAGTCGAGCAGCACCACCACCAGCCCGCTCGCGATCACCAGCGCGATGCCGGCCAGCGCCAGCGCGTTCGGCAGGTCGCCGAACGCCACCACACCGGCGATCACCGCCCAGACGCTGAAGGTGTAGAAGAACGGCGCCACCCGATGCGTCGGCCCGATCCGGTAGGCCATGAACACGAAGAAATGCCCGACGAACAGGAACAACCCCGACCCGGCGAGGAGGGCGAGGTTGCGCCCGCCCGGCGCCACCCAGTCCTCGGCGACGACATGCGCCGCCCCCGCGCCGACCATGACGATGACCGAGCACGACAGCGCCACCACCATCCCCGGCACCACCGCTGGCACCCCTCGCCCGATCAGGTCCCGGAATGCCGCGAAGATCGCGGTTCCGAACGCCATCAGCGCATAGACCGACATCCCCGACCCGGTCGGCTGCGCCACCATCAGCGCGCCCACGAAGCCGCAGCCGATCAGGGCCAGCCGCAACCCGCCCACCGGCTCGCGCAACATCAGCGCCGAGCCGAGGATGACGATGAGCGGATTGACCTGTACGATGGCGATAACGTCGGCGATTGGCATGTTGGCCAGCGCCACCACGTAGAACAGCACGCCGATCAGCTCCGCCAGGTTGCGCACCACCACCCGCGGCTGGAACATCCTGCCGAGGTCGCGCCCGTACCCCAGCACCAGCAGCAACGGCAGCCCCCAGAGGCTCGCCCAGACCCCGCGCAGCATCAGCACCTCGTAGGGCGGCAGCCCCTCGGTGGCGAGCTTCATCATCACGTCGTTCACGACGTAGGCGCAGGTCGACACCGTCATGAACAGCGGCCCGCGAAAGGGATGCCCGACGCGCATCACCGATGTCGCCCGGCGGCCTGGCGGCGCAGGGCCGGGACTTTGACGAACATGGATTTCAACAACTCTGACTGGATGCCGGGACTCTCACCCGTGTCACGCTTGGGGCGACGCGCCGCTCCCGGCTTACCGCGGCGGCGGCGGATCGATGCCGTCCTCCCAGGTGTGGTCGCGTATCGGCTTCGGCGGCGCCTCGCCCTCCAGCATCAGCCGCACCAGCCGCCGAGCGCCGTTCCAGAGCCCGAAACCGGCACCGCCGAGCCAGACCAGCAGGAACACCACGGCCCCCGGCTCGCCGCGGAGCGCCGCGTCGCCCATGTACCAGAGGGCGGTCAGGATCGCCGCCACCCAGAACACCAGCCAGACGATCAGGAAGCCGATGCCGATTGTCCCGGAGCGGCTGCGCGCCATAGCCTACTGGTTGCGCTGCCGGTACTGCAGCCGCCGCACCGACCCGGTCTTGGACCGCATCAGGATGGTCTCGGTCTCCATCCATTCGCCGTCGCGCCGTGCGCCGTGGACGATCGACCCGTCGGTGACCCCGGTGGCGGCGAAGATCACGTCCTCGGTCACCATCTCGTCGCGATTGTAGACCTTGTCCAGATCGGTGATCCCGGCGCTCTTCGCCCGCTTTCTCTCGTCGTCGTTGCGGAACAGGAGCCGCCCCAGCATCTGCCCGCCCATGCATTTCAGCGCCGCCGCCGCCAGCACCCCTTCCGGCGCGCCGCCCGAGCCCATGTACATGTCGACCCCGGTCTTCTGCGGCTCGGCGCAGTGGATCACCCCGGCGACATCGCCGTCGGTGATCAGTCGGATCCGCGCGCCAGTCGCCCGGATTTCCTCGATCAGCTTCTCGTGCCGCGGCCGCTCCAGCACGCAGACCATCACCCCGCTCGTCGAGGTCGCCTTGGCGCGCGCCAGCGCCTTGATCCGCTCGGTGGGCGTCATGTCGAGGTTGACTATCCCCTCCCGGTATCCGGGCCCGATCGCGAGCTTGTCCATGTAGACATCCGGCGCGTGCAGCATCGAGCCCCGCGGCCCCATGGCGATCACCGCCAGCGCGTTCGGCATGTCCTTGGCGGTCAGCGTCGTGCCTTCCAGAGGGTCGAGGGCGATGTCGACCCCCGGCCCCTTGCCGGTGCCCACTTCCTCGCCGATGTAAAGCATCGGCGCCTCGTCGCGCTCGCCCTCGCCGATCACCACCACGCCCTGGATGTCGAGAAGGTTGAGCTGCGTGCGCATTGCGTCGACCGCCGCCTGGTCGGCCGCCTTCTCGTCACCCCGGCCCACCAGCTTCGCCGCCGCGATCGCCGCCGCCTCCGAGACCCGGGCGAGCCCCAGCGACAGCATCCGGTCGGCGAAAAGATGATCGTCGGACATGGCAAAGGCCCCTCTGCTGCGTCGTTGCTTCTAGGCGAGCCGTCCCGCCGGAGCAAGGCCTGCGCGGCCGCTCACGGCAGCGTCCCGTCGCCCGCTCCGAGCGGCCGCTGCATCTGCACCGTGTCGACCCAGCGCCCGAACTTGAACCCCACCGCGCGGAACGTCCCCGTCGGCCGGAACCCGGCCCGGGCGTGGACCGCAATCGAGGCCGCGTTGCCGCTGTCGCCGATCACCGCCAGCATCTGGCGTGCGCCGCGGGTGGTGCAATCCTCGATCAGCCGCGCCAGCAGCCGCCCGCCGATACCCCGGCCAGTTGCCGCTCGGGGTCGAGGTAGATCGAGTCCTCCACGGTGAACCGATACGCCGACCGCGCCCGGAACGGCGCCGCATAGGCATAGCCCACGACCCGCCCCTCCGCTTCCGCCACCAGGTAGGGCAGTCCTACGCGCCAGCACGTCCTCCCGCCGCCGCGCCATCTCGGCGGCGTCGGGCGCTACCTCCTCAAAGGTCGCGAGCCCGTGGAGCACGTGTCCGGCATAGATTGCCTGGATCGCGGCCACGTCCCGCGCCTCGGATATCCGGATGTCGACGACCGCGCGCTCCATGGCCGCCATTGGACGAAACCCGCGCCGGCGGGCAATGATTCGTCAGCCCCGCACCAGTTCGTGGATGAAGTGCAGCTTCTCGATCGTCGCCGGGCTCAGCGCAAACGGATAGAGGTCGGGCTGGCCCATGCTGCGGTTGAGGCTGTTGACCGCCACCGTCACCGGCAACCAGGCCTGCACCAGCCGGTCGAATTCGCGGACCCGGTAGGGGTTGAAACCGATCTCGGTGTTGAGCGTCGGATCGTCCGTGACGCCCGGGTCGACCACCAGCCCGAAGCTCGCCGCCGTGTCGAGCGTGTCGACCATGTGCAGATAGTGAGTCCAGGTCTCGGCGAAATCCTCCCACGGATGCATCGTCGCATAGGCGCTGACGTAATTGTCCTGCCAGTTCGCCGGCGCCCCCTGCTGGTAGTGCCGCTCCAGCGCCTCCTGGTAGTCCAGCGTCTCGTCGCCGAACACCGCCCGCGCCGCCTCGAGCTTGCCGCCGTCCCGCACCAGCACGTCCCAGTAATAATGCCCGACCTCATGGCGCAGATGCCCGAGCAGCGTCCGGTACGGCTCGCCCAGCTCCAGCCGCCGCCGCTCCCGCTCGGCCGAATCCGCCTCGGCGATGTTGATGGTGATGAGCCCGTCGTCGTGGCCGGTCATCACCGGCTGCTTCGATCCCGCATCGGAGAGAAAGTCGAACGCCAACCCACCCTCCTTGTCCTCCTGCTTGGACTTCAGCGGCAGGTCGAGCCGGATCAGCGCATAGATCAGCCGTCGCTTCGCCGCCTCCAGCGCCTGCCAGCGCTCGGGATTGCCCGGCTGGCTCAGGTCCGGGATGGTGTGGTTGAGCGCGCAAGCCGGGCAGAACGTGCTGTTCCCGTCCGCCGGCACCAGCCAGTTGCAGAGCGCCTGCCCGGCATTGTGGCAGAGCCGCCAATGCCCGCCGTCCGCCATCGCCGTCACCGCGTCCCCCTCGGCCGTCAGCGCCGAGAGCACCAGCTGCTCCGGCAGGAATCCGAGCGCCATGCCGCAGCGCATGCAGACCGTGTTTTCGAAGTGCAGCAGCTGCCCGCAGTTCTGGCAGGTGAAAATCCGCATCGCTCGTCCCCTTCGCGTTCCGCGGCGATAACGCGCTAGTCCGCCGGGGGATGCAACAGGTCGTGGACGAACCGCACCTTCGCCAGGACGTTCGGGCTCGGATCGAACGGATAGAGGTCCGGCTGCCCCATGCTCCGGTTCAGGCTGTTGACCGCCGCCGTCAGCGGCAGCCAGGCCCGCACCAGGCTCTCGAAGGTCCGGCGGCCGGTACGGGATCGAAGTCGATCACCGCCGCATCCCGCGGATTGCTCCCCACCCGCGGATTGACCGACAGCCCGAACCCCGCCCCGGTGTCGAGCGTGTCGACCATGTGCAGGTAATGCGTCCAGGTCTCGGCGAAGTCCTCCCATGGATGCATCGTCGCATAGGCGCTCACATGGGCCTCCTCCCACCCCGGCGCCGGCCCGTCATCGTAGTAGCGCTGCAGCGCCTCCCCGTAGCTTTCCCGCTCGTCGCCGAAGATCGCCCGGCTTTCCTCGAGCCTGCCGCCATCGTCCACCAGCAGGTCCCAGTAGTAATGCCCCGCCTCGTGCCGCATGTGCCCGAGCAGCGTCCGGTAGGGCTCCCCCAGCGCCAGCCGCTGCCGCTCGCGCTCGGCGGAATCCGCCTCCGAGATGTTGACGGTGATCAGCCCGTTCGCATGCCCGGTCATCACCGGCGCCCCGCGGCTCCCCTCGAGGAAGTCGAACGCCAGCCCCCGCGCCTCGCCGTCCTTCTTCGAGGCGATCGGCAGCTCGAAGCGCATCATCCCATAGACCAGCCGCCGCTTGGCGCATTCCAGCACCCGCCACTTCTCGCGGTTGCCCGGCACGTGCATGTCGGCGAGGTTGCGGTTCAGGCGGCAGGCCGCACAGCGCGGATCGTCCGCGTCCTCCGGCACCAGCCAGTTGCAGCCGATCGCCTCGGCGTTGGCACAGCGCCGCCAGGTCTCCTCCGGCCGGGACGCCGGCGCCACGCCGCCGTCGCGCGGACGCACCGTCGTCAGCTCCATCGTCCCCGGAATGAACCCGAGCGCCGCGCCGCAGCCCCGGCACGCGCCGTTCTCGAACTGCAGAAGCTGCCCGCAATTCTCGCAGACCGAGAGCTTCATCGCCGGTCAGCGCGCCGATCGCGGCCCGAAGATCAGCCAGGCGATGAAGCCGACCAGCGGCAGGAACAGGATCACCAGCACCCAGATCACCTTCGAGCCGGTGCTCGCCTGCGACCCGATCACCGAAACGATCGCCCAGATGTCGAGCACCAGGAGAATGAACCCCCCGATCCCCGTCACGTTCACATGCATGCCATCCCCTCCCTCATACCCTCAACGCCGCGGGCGCCGCCGGGTTCAAGCCCGCATCCGCTCCCGCGAATTCCGCACCTGCCGAACCGGATCGTTGTCGAAGAGCGCCGCGAGCTGCTCGGTCATCGCCCCGGCGAGCTGCTCGACGTCGGTAATGGTCACCGCCCGCCCGTAGTACCGGGTCACGTCATGCCCGATACCGATGGCGATCAGCTCCACCAGCCGCCGCCGCTCGATCATCGCGATGACGTCGCGCAGGTGCTTCTCGAGGTAGTTCGCCGGGTTGACCGACAGCGTCGAGTCGTCCACCGGCGCCCCATCCGAGATCACCATCAGAATCCGCCGCGCCTCCGGCCGGGAGAGCAGCCGCCGGTGCGCCCATTCCAGCGCCTCGCCGTCGATGTTCTCCTTGAGCAGCCCCTCTTTCATCATCAACCCGAGGTTCGGCCGCGCCCGCCGCCAGGGCGCGTCCGCTGACTTGTAGACGATGTGTCGCAAATCGTTCAGTCGGCCGGGCAGGGCAGGGCGGTGCAGCCCCAGCCACGTCTCCCGGCTCTGCCCGCCTTTCCAGGCCCGGGTGGTGAACCCGAGGATCTCCACCTTCACCTGGCAGCGCTCCAGCGTCCGCGCCAGCACGTCCGCACTGATCGCCGCGATCGAGATCGGCCGCCCCCGCATCGACCCGGAATTGTCGAGCAGCAGCGTCACCACCGTGTCGCGGAAGTCGGTGTCCCGCTCCATCTTGAAGCTCAGCGGCGTCATCGGGTTCGCCACCACCCGCGCCAGCCGGCCCGCGTCGAGGGTCCCCTCCTCGAGGTCGAAATCCCAGGCCCGGTTCTGCTGCGCCTGCAGTCGCCGCTGCAGCCGGTTCGCCAGCCGCGCCACCGCCCCCTTCAGCGGCTCGAGCTGCTGGTCGAGATAGGCGCGCAGCCGCTCGAGCTCGATCGGGTCCGCCAGGTCTTCCGCCGAAATCTCCTCGTCGAACTTCGTCGAGAACACCTTGTACCCGGGATCGGCCTCGGAATGCGGCGGCGGCGGCCGCCGCTCCGGCGCCTCGCCCTCGTCGGTGTCGAGCTCTTCGGCGCTGTCCGCGTCCTCCGCCTGGTCGAGCGCGGCCTGCATGTCCTGCGGATCGGCCCGCTGGTCCGCCGGGGCGCTCTCGGACGTGTCCTCCTGCTCGGACTGGTCCTCGGAATCCCCGCCGGCCTCCTGCGGCTCCTCGGAGGCGTCGTCGCCATCCTCCTCGTCGTTCTCGTCGCCGGAATCCGGATCCTCGCCCAGCTGGTCGCCATAGCCGAGATCCCGGATCACCTCCCGCGACACCCGCGCGAACGCGGTCTGGTCCGCCAGTACATCGTCGAGATCCTGGAAGTGCTCCCCCGCCTGGGACTCGATGGTGCCCCGCCAGAGGTCCATGACGTTCCGCGCGCCCTTCGGCAGGTCGCGCCCCGTGGCGAGATGCCGCACCAGGTACCCCGCCGCCTGCGCCAGCGGCGCCTGGTCCGCCTCGGAGATCTCCCCGTACCCGCCGCGCCTTGCCTCCTCGGCGATCTTGGCGTCGATGTTGCCGGCCGTCCCCGGCATCGCCCGCGCCCCCATCGCCTCGCAGCGTGCCGTCTCCATCGCCTCGAACAGCGCCAGCGCCGTCTCGCCTTCGGGCACGTAGCGCCGATGCGTCGCATCGCTGTGAAAGCGCATCCGGAGCGCGAAGGCGTCCGCCGTACCCCGCGCCAGCAGCACCTCCTCGCGGGTCATCCGCCGCGTCACCTGCGGCAGCCGCATGTTGCCGGCCGAATACCCCGACGGATCGACCGAGAACGCCACCGTCAGCTCCGGCTCGCCCGCCATCGCCCGCGTCGCCTCGGCGAGCGCCTTCTTGAACGGATCGGACGGATTGTCGGCGGGCTTGCTCATCCGCGCGAGAAAACACGCTCCGGGTCGTTGCGCAAGGGCGTCTCGGCGGCCGTGCGTGCCGCGTAGGCCCGCCGCGCCGCCTCGATCCGGTCGGCATTCGCCAGCGTCCACGCGGCGAGCGCCCGCACCGGCTCCAGCAGCCCGACCCCGAGGTCGGTCAGCGCGTATTCCACCTGCGGCGGGTTCGTCGGCGTCACCGTCCGGGTGACGAAGCCGTCGCGCTCGAGATTGCGCAGCGTCGTCGACAGCATCTTCTGCGAGATGTCGCCGATCGACCGGCGCAGGGCGTTGAACCGCACCGGACCGGCCCCGAGGGACCCCACCACCAAGACCGTCCATTTGTCACCCACGCGCGAAAGCAGCGCGCTGATCTGCTCGCATTGCGAGGTATCCCGGGCCTCACCTGGGCACATCACCGTGCCTCCTTGTCAAAGCTCCCACGAACGATAGGTCAGTTGGTGTCGATAGGATACCAGTTTCAATAGGAGACCAGCTTTGACAACGAAACCCCGCATCGCCGTGATCATCGGCTCGACCCGCGACACCCGCTTCGCCGACAAGCCGGCCGCGTGGATCTTCGACCTCGCCAGCCAGCGCAAGGGCTGGGAGGTGGAGCTCGTCGACCTCCGCGACTTCGACCTGCCGCTCTTCAACGAGAAAAGCTCCAACCTCTGGGTGCCGAGCGAAGATCCCCATGCCATCGCCTGGCAGAAGAAACTCGCCACCTTCGACGGCTTCATCTTCGTCGCCGCCGAATACAACCGCTCGGTCACCGGATCGCTCAAGAACGCCCTCGACCAGGCCTACAAGGAATGGATCCACAAACCCGCCGCCGTCCTCGCCTACGGCGCGACCGGCGGCAGCCGCGCCGCCGAGCACCTGCGCTCCATCGCCATCGAATTGCAGATGGTCCCGGTCCGCTCCGGGGTCCACATCATGGGCGCCGACCTGATGAAGGTACACCCGATGGGCGGGGTCAACGCCCCGATTTCCGAGATCGAGGACCACATCCTGCCGAGCGCCAAGGCGATGCTCGACGACCTCGCCTGGTGGACCGAAGCCACCATGGCCGCCCGCGCCGAAAGCACCCGCGCCGCTGCCTGACCGAACCCTTTCGCCGCGGTTAACGCCGCGGCGAAATGCAAACATTTCCAACCCCTTGCCTCGTTGGGCACGCGTGCCCACTTCAGGGCATCCAGCGGATGCGGGGGTGGTCGCAGCACCGGAGCCGCCATCAGGGCAGCAACAGAAGCAGGGCCGTATAGCCGGCGGCGCCCATGGCAAGCGCTCCCACATCTGCGGAGCGCTCGCTGTCGGGAAGCTCGTGCCGGAGGATGTTCAGGATCGTGCCGCCCGCAAGGTAGGCGAGCACCAGCGGCAGGATTCCACCCGGAATCTCCACAGACCCCAGGGAGCCGATCCCCCACCCCACCAGGAGGGCGGCGACGAGCCACCAGCGCCCCTGACGCTGGTAGCGATCGCCGTGATGCTCGACCAGCGCGTGATCGTTCACCAGGTAATGCAGGCCCATGGCCACCGCGAAGAGCCACATCGGGTCGACACTCCGGTCGCCCGGCGCACCGACGGCATAGCCGATCGCCGCATTCTGAACGACGAAGGACGCGATGCTCAGCCGGTAGGCCGCGCCTCCCGTCTCGTCGGGTCCGCCGGCGCTACGCTGCCGGCGTCTGGAATTGCGCGAGGTGGTTTCGACCCAGAAGGCGATCACGAGCCCGATCAGCGCGAGGATATAGACGTGCCGATCGAGGGCCCTCAGCAGGCCCAGGGCGTCGATCGACCCCTGCTTCTGCGCGAGGCCGGGCAGGAGGTCGAGGAACACGTAGCTCACGCTCATCCCCGACGCGAAGGACAGCATTCGCGGCGTCCACCGACGGCGCTGGACCGTCGCCGTGCCGGCGATCACGTGAACGGTGCAGAGGAACAGGACCGGTAGAAAGGATGGCACCATCGCCCGAAGGACCTCGTTTCAGGCGCCGGCTGCCGTCCCAGGGTGTCGCGTTCCTCAGCCGAGGCTGAGGCTCACCGCACTCTCCGGCAGCTCCTTGTCGAAGCAGCGCTGGTAGAACTCCGCCACCGTCTGCCGCTCCAGCTCGTCGCACTTGTTGAGGAACGTCAGCCGGAACGCGAAGCCCACGTCCCCGAAGATCCGCGCGTTCTCCGCCCAGGCCAGCACCGTCCGCGGGCTCATCACCGTCGAGAGATCGCCGTTCATGAACGCCGCCCGCGTCAGGTCCGCCACCGTCACCATCCGGCTCACGGTCTTGCGCCCCTCCGGCGTGTCGTAGTCGGCATACTTCGCCAGCACGATCTCCTGCTCGGCGTCATGGGCGAGATAGTTCAGCGTCACCACGATCGACCAGCGGTCCATCTGCCCCTGGTTGATCTGCTGGGTCCCGTGATAGAGCCCGGTCGTGTCCCCGAGCCCCACGGTGTTCGCCGTCGAGAACAGCCGGAAATACGGATGCGGCCGGATCACCTTGTTCTGGTCGAGCAGCGTCAGCTTGCCGTCCACCTCCAGCACCCGCTGGATCACGAACATCACGTCCGGCCGCCCGGCGTCGTACTCGTCGAAGCAGATCGCACAGGCGTTGCGCAGGCACCACGGCAGGATCCCTTCCTGGAACTCCGTCACCTGCATGCCGTCGCGGATCTTGATCGCGTCCTTGCCGATCAGGTCGATGCGGCTGATGTGGCTGTCGAGGTTCACCCGCACGCAGGGCCAGTTCAACCGCGCCGCCACCTGCTCGATATGCGTCGACTTCCCCGTCCCGTGATAGCCCTGGATCATCACCCGGCGATTGAACTGAAACCCGGCCAGGATCGCCAGCGTCGTGTCCCGGTCGAACCGATAGGTCGAATCGATGTCCGGCACCCGGTCGGTCGGCTCGGCGAAGCCCTTCACGATCATGTCGCTGTCGATCCCGAAGAGATCGCGTGCGCTCAGATCGACCGTCGGCTCCGTCCCGGTTTCCATTCCGCCATCCGCCATGTCAGCCCTCCCGGGCACGTGCCCGTCACCTTTGCCCGTCACCTTCGCGGGGTATGTGATGCAATTGCCGCCCCGATGCAAGCCGGCCCCCGCCCCGCGCCTTGACAGCGGGCCGGCCGCCGCCGGAGGCTCATATCCCCGCATCCGCCAGAGGAATCCGCCATGCCCGTCCCGCTCCGCGCCTGGACCGCTCTCGCCCTCATCCTGATCGCAGCGGCCTGCAGCTCCGCGCCGCCGCAGCCCACCGGCGACGCCACCGTCCCGCTCGGGCCGGACGCCATCGAGGGCGACGACTGACCGCCGCTCAGTCGCGGAAGCTGCGGCTCGCCTTGATCTGCTCCCAGGCCCAGACCACCTCGGAGAGCCGCGCCTCGTCGTCGCGCCGGCCGCCGTTCATGTCCGGGTGCAGGTCCTTGACCAGCGCCTTGTACATCTTGCGGATCTCGGTCTTGGTCTGGTTGTCCTGCGCGTCGAGGATCTCCAGCGCCCGCCGCTCCGTCGGCGGCAACCGCCGCTGCGCCCGCGCGCCGTTGCGCGCCCCCGGGTTCAGCGTCGCCTTGTCCCCGAGCAGCGACATCGGATCGTCGAAGCCGAAGCGCTGCCAGGCCCGGCCCTCGGCGTGCGGCTGGGTGGTGCCGTGCCCGGCGCCGTTGGCGAAGGGTCGGGTGCTGCGCTCCCAGACCCGGTCCGCCGCGAACTGCCGCTCCAGGTCGTCGTCGGAATGGCTGTTGAAGAAGTTCCACTTCAGGTTGTACTCGCGCACATGGTCGATGCAGAACCAGTGGAAGTCGTCCAGGTTGTCCGGCGATTTCGGCGCCCGGAACTTGCCCGGCTTGGCGCAGCCGGCCCGCTCGCAGGTCCGCTCGGAGGTCTCGACCGCCCCGGAAAAACCGCGCGCACGCGCCCGCCGCTTCTTGTCGGCGGACACCGAAATGTCGAAATCGAAGGGTGAGCGGCGACTCATGGGCAGGCCGATCCTCGGGTTGGCAGGCGACTCGGGCGCCTGATTGTAAGCATTTGCCGAGACGGGCCAAGGCCCATCGGCAGGGAGACCACATGACCGACACCGACGCCCCCGTGGCCGACGCCATCCGCCGCAAGCTCGCCGGCGCCTTCCAGCCCACCCGCCTCGAGGTCATCGACGAGAGCGAGCAGCACCGCGGCCACGGCGGCTGGCGCGAGGGCGGCGAGACCCACTTCCGCGTGGTGATGCGTGCCCCGGCTCTGGCCGGCCTCAGCCGCGTCGAGCGCAGCCGCGCCGTCCACAAGGTCCTCGACGCCGAACTCGCCGGCCGCGTCCACGCCCTGGCGCTCGACCTCGCGGAGGCTTAGGGCTTCTCGGCCGGCCCCAGCCGCGGGCTCGGCCGCAGCGGCGTCGCCGTGAACTCCTCGGGCTCGCCGATCAGCGGCTCGAGCCGCACCGGCTCCCGGCGCAGCCGGTCCACCACCGCGCGCTCGACCGGCGGGATCGACGGCGCCTCGTAGGCCGGCTCGGCGGCCGGCTCCGGCCGCACCGAGGCCAGCCGCGGCCCCACCTGCTCGCGCCCGCGCCGGAACACCAGCACCGTCTGCTCGCCGGTGCTCGCCCCGCGGAACCAGCCGCCCGGGGACTCCGCCGGCATGTGCTCGGCCCGGACGTATTCCCAGCCCTGGCGCGCCACCTCGTTGATCGCGTCGGTCAGCGTCAGCGCGAAGAGGTCCTCGACCCCGTGGACGCCCTTCACCCGCTTGGCCCGCTTCGGCGCCGGGACCACCTTGTAATCGTAGTACGTCATTTGTCCTCCCCCCAGAGGATACCGGGCCGGGCGATCCGCCCCGTCACCCGATCCCGAGCTTCTCTTTCACCAGCGCATTCACCGCCTGCGGATTGGCCTTGCCGCCGGTCGCCTTCATCACCTGGCCGACGAACCAGCCGGCCATCGACGGCTTCTCCTTCGCCTGCGCCACCTTGTCCGGGTTTGCCGCGATCACCTGATCTACCGCCGCTTCGATGGCGCCGGTGTCGGTGACCTGCCGCAGACCCCGCTCGGCGACGATCTTCGCCGGATCGCCGCCTTCGGTCCAGATAATCTCGAAAACGTCCTTAGCAATCTTTCCCGAAATCTCGCCCGATCCCACCAGGTCGATCAGCCCGCCGAGCTGCTCCGGCCCCACCGGGCTCGCCTCGACCCCGAGCCCCTGCTTGTTCAGCCGCCCGAAGAGCTCGTTGATCACCCAGTTCGCCGCCTGCTTGCCGTCCCGGCCCTTGGCGACCGCCTCGAAATAACTGGCATTGGCCACTTCCGCGGTCAGCACCCCGGCGTCGTACTCGGTCATCCCGTACTCGGTCACGAACCGCGCCTTCTTGGCGTCCGGCAGCTCCGGCAGCCCCTTGCCGATCTCGTCGACCCACCCCTGCTCCAGCTCCAGCGGCAGCAGGTCCGGATCCGGGAAATACCGGTAGTCGTGCGCCTCCTCCTTCGAGCGCATCGACCGGGTCTCGCCCTTGTTCGGATCGTAGAGCCGGGTCTCCTGGTCCACCTTGCCGCCGTCCTCGAGGATGGCGATCTGCCGCTTCGCCTCGAATTCGATCGCGGCCTGGATGAACCGCATCGAGTTCATGTTCTTGATCTCGCAGCGCGTCCCGAGCTCGGCCGACCCCTTCGGCCGCACGCTCACGTTCACGTCGGCCCGCAGGCTCCCCTCCTGCATGTTGCCGTCGCAGGTGCCGAGATACCGTAGGATCTGCCGCAGCTTGCGCACGTATTCCGCCGCCTCCTCCGGCCCGCGGATGTCCGGCATCGACACGATTTCCATCAACGCCACGCCGGTGCGGTTGAGGTCGACATAGGAGAGGTTCGGATCCATGTCGTGGATCGACTTGCCCGCGTCCTGCTCGAGATGGATGTGGTCGATCCTGACCCGCCGCGCCACCCCGGGGGCCATATCCACCCGCACCTCGCCCTCGCCGACGATCGGATGATAGAGCTGGCTGATCTGATAGCCCTGCGGCAGGTCCGGGTAGAAATAGTTCTTCCGGTCGAACCGCGAGGTGAGGTTGATCCCCGCCTTCAACCCCAGCCCGGTCCGCACCGCCTGCTCGACGCAATATTCGTTGATCACCGGCAGCATCCCCGGCATCGCCGCGTCCACCAGGCTCACATGGCTGTTGGGCGCGCCCCCGAACGCCGTCGAGGCCCCGGAGAACAGCTTGGCGTTCGAGGTCACCTGCGCATGCACCTCGAGCCCGATCACCATCTCCCAGTCGCCGGTGGCGCCGGCGATGGTCTTCGGCTCCGGCTCCACGTATTCAAGCTCGGCCATCGGTCATCCGTCCCGGAAAGAGTCAGGCCGCCGTTCTAGTGCCGCGCCGGACCAGCGACAAGACCCCTCCCTGGCGGCGACGAGCCAGGCTGAACGCGGCTAATTTACTCATAATTATTGAATATTAATCTCTTTAAAATCAGTGCGTTCACGCGTGAACACCCTCGTGTTCACACCCCCAGCCGCGCCGGCTTCAGCCGTCCCGCCCGTCCGTAGACCGGCGCCGTCAGCACCGTCTGCGGCTTGCGCCCGCCCAGCTCCAGCGTCCGCGCCCGCAGGATCTCGATCCCCTCCGCCGAGTTCGCCGGCAGCGACTCCGGCTCGATCACCGTCCCGATGTTCAGCCGGTACCGCTGCCGCCGCTTGTTCAGCACCTCGTGGAACAGGGTGATGTCCCGCAGCGTCGGATGGATCCGGTCGAAGAGATAGAACAGCGCCGAGTTCCGCGCCGTGATGTGCAGCGGCACCACCGGCAGGTTGAACCGCTTGGCCATCATCGCGCCCGACGCCATCCACGGCCGCTCGTTCAGCCACCACCACCGCCGCTTCGCCAGCCGGCCGGACGGGAACAGCACCGCCATCCGCCCCGCCTCGAAGGCCTTCCGCGCATAATCCATCGTCTCGCGGTTCTGCTTGTGCGTCCGCTTCTCCGCCCGCCACTCCACCGGCGCCAGCACCGCCTCGAGCGCCGGCATCACCCGCATCGCGTCGGCATTGGCGAAGATGAAGAGATCCGGCCGCACCTTCGCCAGCGCCCCGTAGAGCACGATCCCGTCGGCGATCCCGGTCGGATGGTTGCAGACCACCATCGCCGCCCCCTGCCGCGGCACGTTCTCGAGCCCGCTCACCTCGACGTGCTGGCAGAGCATGTCGTAGAGCGACTCCAGCACCGCCCCGCCCGGCAGCGGCTCCAGCGCCTCTCCGACCTTGATGGTGCGCTCGTATTGCAGCAGGCGGTGCAGGATCGGCCGGGCGATGGAAGTCAGCAGGCCCCGGCGGCGCAGCCAGGGAGCACGTTCCTCGATCAGATCGTCGACGACCTCGCGCATGCTGCCTCCTATCGTGGCAGTTTGACAATGCGCTGACAAGCGCAGGGTTTCAGCCGCCGTCGCCGCGCAACAATCTGCCGACGATCTCCCCGGTGTCCCGCGACAGCCCCGGCAGCGCCGCCAGCCGCTCCAGCTCGCCCCGGATCTGCGCCCGCCGCTCCGGCCCGAACATCCGCCACGACCCGAAGGTCGCGGTCAGCCGCGCCGTCGTCTGCGGGTTCACCGGATCGAGCCGCAGCAGCCAGTCGACCACCAGCCGGTAGCCGCCGCCGTCCGCCGCATGGAACCCCGCCGGATTGGCCATGGCGAAGCTGCCGATCAGCGACCGGAAGCGGTTGGGGTTCTTCCAGTCGAAGTCCGCGATGCCGGCGTCAGCGCTTCCACCGCCGCCACTGCCCGGTCCGGCGGCGTTTGCGTCGCCTGAACCGCGAACCACTTGTCCACCACCAGCCGGTCCTCCCGCCAGGCCTCGTAGAACGCCGCCAGCGCCGCGTCGCCCCGGCCGTGCGCCACCAGCAGCCCGAGCGCCGTCATCCGCTCGGTCATGTTGTCGGCCGCCTCGAACTGCGCCCGCGCCATCGCCGCCTCCGGATCCAGCGCAGTGAGGAGCCCCAGCGCCCGCCCGCGCAGCGCCCGGTGCCCCGCGGCCTTGGCGTCGGGGCTGTACGGCCCGGGCACGTCATTGTCGCGATAGAGCCGCTCCGCCGTTTCCCCCAGTGCCTCGGCGATCGCCGCCTGCAGCCGACGCCGCGCCGCCCAGATCGCCAGCGGCTCGGGCGCGATCCCGTCCGCAGCCATGTGGGCGATGACCTCCTCCTCGGCCGGCAGCCCGAGCAACAGCGCCTTGAATGCCGGATCCAACCCGTCGTCCGCCGCCACCGCCGCCGTGGCCGCCAGGAACTCCGGATCGGGCCGAGCGGCCGGGTCCGCCGCCAGCCGGCCCAGGAGCGCCAGCGCATAGGCGTGCCCGGCCTCCCACTTGTTGAACGGGTCGGTGTCATGGGCGAGCAGGAAAGCCCGCTCCGACGGACTCGTCTCGCGGTTCAGGATCACCGGCGCCGAGAACCCGCGCAGCAGCGACGGCACCGGCCGCGCCGCCAGCTCCCACTCGAAGACCTGCGCGGCCTCGTCGAGCTCCAGAACCCCTTCCGCAACCGTCTCGCCGTCCGGCCCCAGCAGGCCGTAGGCCACCGGGATCACCACCGGCGCCTTCTCCGGCTGCCCCGGCGTCGGCGGCGTCGCCTGCGCCAGCTCCAGGCGATAGGTGCCGCCGGTCCAGGTCTCGGTCACACTCACCCGCGGCGTCCCCGCCTGCCGGTACCAGCGCTTGAACTGCGCCAGATCCCGGCCCGAGGCGTCCTCGAACACCTTGAGCCAGTCCTCGATGGTGCAGGCCTGCCCGTCATGCCGCTCGAAATAGAGATCGAGCGCCCGGGCGTAGACCTCCGCCCCCACCAGCCGCCGCAGCATCCCGATGAGCTCGGCGCCCTTCTCGTAGACCGTCGCCGTATAGAAGTTGTTGATCTCGACGTATTCCTCCGGCCGCACCGGATGCGCCAGCGGCCCGGCGTCCTCCCGGAACTGCGCGCCCCGCAGCCGCAGCACGTCCTCGATCCGCTTCACCCCGGCACTCCGCTGCGAGGCCGAGAACTGCTGGTCCCGGAACACCGTCAGCCCCTCCTTGAGCGAGAGCTGGAACCAGTCCCGGCAGGTGATCCGGTTGCCGGTCCAGTTGTGGAAGTACTCGTGCGCGATGATCGCCTCGATCGACTTGTAGTCGGCGTCCGTCGCCGTCTCGGGGCTCGCCAGCACGTAGCGGGAGTTGAAGATGTTGAGCCCCTTGTTCTCCATCGCCCCCATGTTGAAGTCGTCGACGGCGACGATCATGAAGCGGTCGAGATCGTACTCCCGCCCGTACTCCGCCTCGTCCCAGGCCATCGACCGCTTCAGTGCGTCCATCGCATAGCCGCAGCGGTCCTCGTCCCCGGGCCGCACCCAGATCTGCAGCAGCACATCGCGCCCCGACCGGGTGACGAACCGGTCCTCGACCGCCCGGAGGTCGCCGGCCACCAGCGCGAAGAGATAGCTCGGCTTCGGATGCGGATCCTCCCACTCCGCCCAGCCCGGCCCGGACGCCACCAGGTTGCCGTTCGACAGCAGCACCGGCGCGTCGCCCTCGATCCGCACCTTGTACGTCGCCATCACGTCCGGCCGGTCGGGATAGAAGGTGATCTTGCGGAACCCCTGCGCCTCGCACTGGGTGCAGTACATCGTCCGCGACATGTAGAGCCCCTCCAGCGCGGTGTTGCCCTGCGGCGCGATCTCGGTCTCCGCCTCCCAGACGAAGCTCTCTGCCTGCGGCACGTGGTCCGCCGGCACCGTCAGCCCCTCGTGGTCGACGGTGAGCGCGTTCTGCGGCACCGCCACCCCGTCGATCGTCGCCGAGACGAGGGTGAGCTGCCGCCCGTCGAGCCGCAGGTCGAGCGGACCTTCGTCCCGCCGATCCGGGTTGCGGCGGAACACGATCCGCGCCCTCACCCGAGTCGCGGTCGGAGCGAGAGCGAAGCTCAGCTCCACGGTTTCGGCGAGGAATGCCGGTGGGCGGTAGTCCGCGAGCCGGATGGTCGGGGCCTGGGCATCGACGCGCATGAAGGTCTCCTGTCGCTGCGGCAGTCGCTTGTCGGGGGCAGGCGCGAGGGCGTCAAGAGCCGCCCGGCTGCGACATTTGAAACAGACCCTCCGCCCCGCTGGCATCGACCTGTGACAGCGGTGAGCGAGACAGTGGATAACCGAACCCGAGGAGATCCGTGATGCTGCGCCGCCATCCCGTCCTGCTTGCCTACGCAATCGCCGGCCTCGCCTGGGTGGGGCTCGCCTACGGGGCCCTCGCCGACGAGGCGGTGATGTCCCGCGCCATCGAGGCCGGCAGCCTGCACGACGGCCCGCTCGACATGGTGGCCTATTTCCGGCCAGCCGGGGACGGCACCCTCGTCGTAACCGCGACCTTCGCCGAGCGCGACACGCCGGACGCGCACCCGATGCGCGTCGTCATGGCGCTCGCCGAAGGCGACGACGTTGCCTTCGCGATGCCCGGCTTCGAGGGCGCGCTCTACCGCTTCAGCCGGGCAGGGGACGCCGTCTCCGTCTCGGTGCGCGACGTGGGCACCGGGCGCCGGGCGGTGGCCGGCTTGTGATCTGCTGCGCTGCGGCAAGCCTCTCGACGCAGGAGGAGCCATGTATTATCCTGAGCTGGGAGCGGCATCGAAACGGCGGAACATGTCCAAGCCCGTCATAGGCATCATCGGCAACGCGCACCTTATCAACGACGAATATCCGGTCCAGGCCGTCGGCCTGTCGAACATCGAGGCGGTGGCGGATCTCACCGGAGCCATCCCGCTGATCGTTCCGGCCCTCCCCAAGATCGCGGCGATCAGCGACCTGATCGAGGCCTGCGACGGCTTCGTTTTCACCGGTGGCCGGCCCAACGTCCACCCCAGTCACTACGGCCACGAGCCGACCGAGAAGCATGGCAGCTTCGACCCAGACCGTGACGCGGTGACGTTGCCGCTGATCCGGGCCTGCGTGGCCAAGGGCGTCCCGGTCTTCGGCATCTGTCGCGGGTTCCAGGAGTTCAACGTCGCCTTCGGCGGCACGCTCCATCCGGAGATTCGCGAGATCCCGGGCCGGATGAACCACCGCATGCCGCCCGACGGCACCCTCCAGGAGAAATTCGAGCATCGCCACATCGTCAGCCTGACCGACGGCGGCGCTTTCCACCGAGTCCTCGGCGCCCGTGAGGTGCTGGTGAACTCGCTCCACGGCCAGGGCATCCTCGACAAGGGCGAGCGCATCGTCATCGAGGGCTACGCCCCCGACGAGACCCCCGAGGCGATCGTCGTCGACGCCGCCCCCGGCTTCGCCATGGCCGTCCAGTGGCACCCGGAATGGAACGCCGCCAACGACCCGGTCTCCCGCCCGCTTTTCCAGACCTTCGGCGCCGCCGTGGCCGGACACGCCTCTGCGGCCTGATCGTCCACGGTTAAGCCAAAGTAAAAGCCGGACCCATACTCGTTCCGAATCAATGAGTTGACCCCTCTGCACACAGTGTGCAGGCGTGCGCGAACACCCCCTGAAACGCTTCAGTTCCGCGCGGGCGCCAGCGCGGCGTAGACGAGTGCCCAGGCTCGCGGGCCGGACTCCGCCGACATACGTTTTCTGTTGCGCACGGACGGCCCGACTGTCGGAATGCGCCGCGCAGGGAGGGACGAAACATGAAGATAGCCGCCGCCGCCTATCCGATCGACTGGCACAACCGGTGGAACGACTACGTGGGCAAGCTGCGTCTCTGGGTGCGGACGGCGGCCGAGCAAGGCGCGGAACTGCTGCTGTTTCCTGAATACGGAGCGATGGAGCTCGCAAGCCTGGCCGGGGAGGAGAACGCCAAGGATCTGGCGAAGTCGATCGATGCGGTGGGGGCCCGGATCAAGGACGTGGACGACCTACACGGCAGCCTCGCGCGGGAGTTCGAGGTCCATATCTGCGCGGCCTCGGCGCCGCTGCGGCGTGCGGAGGGAAGGCCGGTGAACCGGGCGCGGTTCTTTGCGCCCGATGGCAGCTTCGAGGTCCAGGACAAACTGGTGCCGGGACCGTTCGAGCGGCAGGACTGGGGGATCGGGCCGGGTGGGCCGGCGCGGGTCTTCGAGACCGCGCTGGGGCAAATCGGCATCCTGCTCTGCGAGGATGCGGGGTTTCCGCAGATCGCCCGGGCGATGTCCGCGGCCGGGGCGGAGGTGCTGCTGGTGCCGAGCTGTACGGAGACGGTCCGGACCTACGGCCAGATCCGGATCGCCGCGATGGCGCGGGCGCTCGAGACCCAGTGTGTGGTGGTGCATGCGGTGACCGTCGGGGAAGCCGACTGGCTGCCGGCGGCGGATCACAACCACGGCGCGGCCGGGGTTTACGGGCCGCCGGAGGCGGGGTTCCCGGAGGATGGGGTCATCGCCGTCGGCAAGATGGGGGCGTCGGGCTGGGTGTACGGGGAGATTGCGCTCGAGGCGGTGCGAGACGCGCGGACGGAGGGGACGGCCAGGCTTTTCGGTGAGGAGTTGGCCGCAGTCGAGGCGGAGACGGTCTCGCTGGGGGCAGTCTGATCGTATCGATTGCGAAACCGACCCGCGTCAAAGGTTTACGGGGATTTGGTGTGGCTGGAAGGCGGCTGCAAAGTGGCTGGAAAGTGGCCATACGATCTTAACGCGGGCTTTAGCGTTAACGCGTGAGGCGCAAAGCCCGGGCGGGGGCGGTAGGCGTCGGCAACGTGCTTCAGTCGACGAAGGCCTTTTCGATCACGAACTGGCCGGGCTCGGAGTTCGAGCCCTCGGTCATGCCGGCGGTCTCGCAGAGCGCCTTGTGCTCCTGGAGCATGCCCATCGAGCCACAGATCATTACCCGGTCGGTCGCCGGGTCGAGCCCGCCTCCAACGGCGGCAGCCAGGCGGCCGTCGCGGATCCAGTCGGTCATCCGGCCCATGGTGTCGCTCGGCTCGCGGGTCGTGGTGGCGATGTAGGTGAGCTTGCCGCCGACCATCTCGGAGAGCATTTCGTCGCCGCGGATGCGCGCCACGAGATCGTGGCCGTAGTCGAGCTCCGCCCGGTCGCGGCAGGTCTGGGTCAGGATCACTCGCTCGAACTTGTCATAGGTCTCGGGGTCGCGGACGATCGAGGCGAAGGGCGCGATGCCGGTGCCGGTGGCGAAGAGGAAGAGCCGCCGGCCGGGAAGCAGCGCGTCGTGGACCAGCGTACCCACCGGCTTCGGGCGCATGACGATCTCGTCGCCGGCGGAGAGATGCTGGAGGCGCGAGGTCAGCGGGCCGTCCTGGACCTTGATGGAATAGAACTCCAGCGTGTCGTCCCAGGACGGCGATGCGATGGAATAGGCCCGCACAAGGGGCTTGCCCTCGACCATGAGGCCGATCATCACGAACTCGCCGGAGCGGAAGCGGAAGCTCTGCGGGCGGTCGCAGTTGAACGAGAACGTCCTGTCCGTCCAATGCCGAATGTTGGAGACCTTGAGCAGCGTCATGCCGCGCAGCGCCTTGTCCACGACCTGGTTCATGTCAGCCTCACTCGGGAATCGTCGCGCGCTCATACACGGGAGCGGTGCAGAACGAAAACCCCTTGCAGCGGCGGTTTCGGCGCTTGCCGACGGACAAGGTTCCGTCCCCGACCTCCTCCTCGGTACAGCGTCCCGCATTGCGGCAATCGTCGGCCCGGCCGTCCTAGGTCCCGCCGGACCGGCCGCTCATTCTGCCTTTCCGTCCGGCGCCGGGCCGTAGAGCGTCCCCGCCCCGGCGATGTCGCCACCCATCAGGTGGTCGATATCCCCCTGGTTGGAAAAGCCCATCAGGG
This sequence comes from uncultured Alphaproteobacteria bacterium, assembly GCA_963798385.1. GTDB lineage: Bacteria > Pseudomonadota > Alphaproteobacteria > Rhodobacterales > Rhodobacteraceae > Amaricoccus. The sequence continues at coordinate 384,492 of CAWCTE010000002.1, forward strand.
CCCCAACGGCGCCCGGATGGTCGAGCCCGATCGCGTGCCCGATCTCGTGGGCCAAGACCGTCCCGAGACCGTAGCTACCGTGCAGCGGCGCCCCGCCGGTTCTCCACGCGACCTCGGGATTGAGGCAGATCGTCGCCCGCGTGAGCGACGCCAAGGCTCCCGGCGCCGCGGTCTGGTGCCAGACATTGGCGAAGGCGATCCGTCGCGGCGTCGCCTGGACGCCGATCAGGATATCCGGACTGGCACCCGCTTCGGCCCGGCGGAACCGAATGTCGGCCTCGCCGCTCCACATTGCGAAGGCGCCCGCGACGATTTCGTCGAGCCTGGCGGGATCGTCGCCCCATACCGGCGACAGAGTCGCCATCGGCGCGAGCGCCTTGCAATTGATCGCGTCGGGAAAGCTTCCGGACTCGGTGGCGAAGCCATAGGTGACCTCGGCGCCGGTTCCGAACGCCGGATCGCCCCATTTGACGTAGACACCGTCGATCTTAAGGAGCCGAAAACCGACTTCAGAGGCAGGGGCCGCTGCGGCGAGGGTCGACAGGGCGAGGAGGAGGGCGGTCAGGTGGAACGTGCTCAACGAAAATCTCGAGGTTCATGCAACCATTCCCCCACTTGCACGTTACTGCGGGCTGGCGTCTGTTTTCAAGCGGCTTAAGAAACGTTCCGCTTAGAAAAGGAACTGCTCCGGCCCCAGGAAGCGGGATCGGCGAGGTCGAGCGTGTTGTCCCCGACCCCGAGTGAGATGACCAGCGTGTCCCGCCCCGCGCCGCCATCGTCTTTCAGAATCCTCCGCTCGAAGATCCAGACCGTGTCGTCGCCGCCGCGCACCTTGAGGACGTCGCCGCCGCCGTTGCCGACGACGGTCTCGTTCCGGCCGCTCGAAGGCGCTTGCCGTCGGCAGAGTTGGACTTGTCGCGCGGACCGTTGCCCTCCTCGCCTCCACTCTCCCCGGCTACAGGATACGCCTTCCGGAAAGCCAAGCAATGCGGCGTAATTCGAGTAAGTCCGCCGATTGACCTTTTGCGCCGCAGCGCCTATGTAAGCCGCAGGAAGATCAGGGCCCTAATCCGGGGGCCCGGGCCGCGTGGAGGAATGCGGCCACCCAGCCGCAACCGAAACCGAAGGCCACATGACCACATTTTCAGACCTCTCGCTGGACCCGCGGGTCCTTCAGGCCGTGACCGAGTCCGGCTACGTCACCCCCACTCCGATCCAGGTCCAGGCGATCCCGCACGCCCTCGAGGGCCGCGACGTCCTCGGCATCGCCCAGACCGGCACCGGCAAGACCGGGGCCTTCGTGCTGCCGATGCTCTGCCACCTCTCCAAGGGCCGCGCCCGCGCCCGGATGCCGCGCAGCCTCGTCCTTGCCCCCACCCGCGAGCTCGCCGCCCAGGTGGCCGAGCAGTTCGAGAAATACTCCGCCCACCTGAAGCTCTCCATGGCGCTCCTGATCGGCGGCGTCAGCTTCAAGGATCAGGACAAGCTCATCGACCGCGGCGTCGACGTGCTGATCGCCACCCCGGGGCGCCTCCTCGACCACTTCGAGCGCGGCAAGCTGATGCTGACCGGCGTGCAGATCATGGTGGTCGACGAGGCCGACCGCATGCTCGACATGGGCTTCATCCCCGACATCGAGCGCATCTTCAAGCTGGTGCCGTTCACCCGCCAGACGCTGTTCTTCTCCGCCACTATGGCGCCGGAGATCACCCGGATCACCCAGGAATTCCTGCACAACCCGGTCCGCGTCGAGGTCGCCCGCCAGGCGACGACCTCCGAGACCATCGACCAGTTCGTGGTCCGCCACAGCCCGCGCCGCAAGGACACGTCCGCAAGCGAGAAGCGCGAGGTCCTCCGCCGGATCATTCGCGACCAGGGCGATGCGCTGACCAATGGCATCATCTTCTGCAACCGCAAGGTCGACGTCGACATTCTCGCCAAGTCGCTGAAGCGCCACGGCTTCGACGCCCAGGCGATGCACGGCGACCTCGACCAGAAGCTCAGGATGAAGATCCTGCAAGCGTTCCGCGACGGAGAGCTGAAACTCTTGATCGCCTCCGACGTCGCCGCCCGCGGGCTCGATATTCCCAACGTCAGCCACATCTTCAACTTCGACGTGCCGATCCATTCCGAAGACTACGTCCACCGCATCGGCCGCACCGGCCGGGCCGGGCGCTCGGGCATCTCGATCACCCTCTGCTTGCCGTCCGAGGAAAAGTACCTCGCCAAGATCGAGGAGCTGGTTAAGAAGGCGATTCCGGCAATGGAGAGCCCGCTCAAGGGCGACGATAGCTTCGAGGCGCGTCCGCCGCGGGAGCCTAGTCCGCGCCGTACCCGCTCGGATCGCGGCCGTCGCGGCGAGACGCGACCTGCACCCATGTCGGTCGAGGCCGCGCCGAGGGAGCCGGTTCCGGTCGAGGCCGCCCCGCGGGAGCCGGTTCGTGTCGAGACGGCGTCGCAGGAGCCGGCCCGGAACCAGCCTGTCCCGGCCGAGCCGCGAACCCGGCGCGGGCGAGACGGTAGTCAGCGGAACGACGCCTCCGCTCCCGGCATGGGGGATCACGTCCCGGCGTTCCTGATGCGGGAACTTCGGGTCGAGCAGGCCCCGGATTACGAGGACGAGCCCGAGGATCCGGCGATGCCGAACGTCGTGGAGGTTGCCGCGGAGCCGTCGGTCGAGACACCGGCGGCCAAGCCGCGGGCGCCGCGCCGGCGCACCAGCCGCAAGGTCGCCGCAACGGAGGCCGCGCCGGCGGCCTGACGGTCAGATCGCCCTTGCCAATATCCCCGGCCGGTGTCGTATGGCACCGGATCAAAAGCGGGGGACAGGCGTGGTGACACCGGACTTCGACCGCGAGCTTGAGGAGCGCTTGCTTCGCTATGCCGCCATCGACACCCAGAGCGACGAGGCCTCGGCGAGTACGCCGAGTACCGAGCGGCAGCTGGTCCTGCAGAGGGTGCTCATTGACGAGCTGATCGGGATCGGGGCCGAGGACGTGCGGCTCACCGGCTATGGGGCGGTACTTGCGACGATTCCGGCCAGCAACGGGGCGACGGGGCCGATGATCGGGCTGTTGGCGCATGTCGATACCGCGCCGCAGTTCAATGCCACCGGGGTCAAGCCGATCGTGCATCGGGCTTACGATGGCGGCAGCATCGGGTTTCCCGACGCGCAGGATCTGGTGCTGGCCCCGGTGGTGTCGCCGTATCTCGCCGAGCGGGTGGGCGACGATATCGTCACGGCGAGCGGCACGACGCTCCTCGGGGCCGACGACAAGGCGGGCGTCGCGATCATCATGACCGCCGCCCGGCATCTCATTGCCAATCCGGGGATTTCGCACGGGCCGCTGCGCATTGCGTTCACGCCCGACGAGGAAATCGGGCGCGGGGTTGATGCGGATCTGCCGAAGGATCTGGGGGCGGATTTCGCCTATACCTTCGACGGGGGGAGCCGGGGGGAGATCAGCTTCGAGACGTTCTCGGCGGACAAGGCGGTGGTCGAGATCACCGGCGTCTCGATCCATCCGGGACAGGCGAACGGCAAGCTTGTCAACGCCTTGCATCTGGCGGCGAAGATCGTGGAGACGCTGCCGCATGTCACGCGGACGCCGGAGACCACAGGTGGCCGGGACGGGTTCATCCATCTCTACGAGATGAAGGGCACGGCCGCCGCGGCGAAGCTGAGCTTCATCCTGCGGGATTTCGAGCGGGAAGGGCTGGCTGCCCATGGGGCGCTTCTCGGCCAGGTCTGCGCGGCGGTGGCGGCGACGGAGCCGCGGGCGCACATCGAGGTGGCGATCACGCCGCAGTACCGCAACATGCGGTACTGGCTGGAGACCGACATGCGACCGGTGGATCTGGCGCGCGAGGCGTGCCGGCTGGCGGGGGTGGAGCCGTTTTCCGAACCGATCCGCGGCGGGACCGATGGCTCGCGGCTGACCGAGATGGGGGTGCCGTGTCCCAATCTCTTCACCGGGATGCAGATGATCCATGGGCCGCTGGAATGGATCAGCGTCCAGGACATGGCCGCGGCGACAGCCGTGCTGATTCGTCTGGCGGCGCTTTGGGGCGGAGTTGCGGCGCCCGCGCCGAAGCCTTCAATTGTTTGACGTCGCAAGGGTTAACGGGGCCGGGGCGGCGGCGAAGCTGTCGCACCGGTTGCGGATCAGCTCCAGACCTCGGCGAGGGCGTCGACGGTGGCGGTGACGACGGCGTCGGCCTCGGCGCGGCTGAGGCAGAGGGGCGGGGCGAAGCCGAGGATGTCGGCCTGGGGCATGGCGCGGCCGATGACCCCGCGCTTGAACAGCGCGGCGGCGACGCGGATGCCGATCTTGTCGGAAGGGTCGAAGAAGCGGCGGGTGTCGCGGTCGGCGACGAACTCGACGCCGCAGAGCATGCCCTCGCCGCGGACGTCGCCGACATGGGGATGGCCGGCGAGCGCCTCCTGCATCGTTTTGCGGAAGTACGCGCCGGTTGCGCCCGCGTTCTCGACCAGGCCGAGTTCGTCGATGAGCCGGAGGTTGGCGATGCCGGCGGCGGCGCCGATGGGGTGGGCGGAGTAGGTCCATCCGTGGCCGATGGCGCCGAATTCGTCGGTGCCCTTCTCCAGCACCGTCCAGACACGGTCGCCGACTATCGAGCCGGAGAGGGGGGCGTAGGCGGAAGTGAGGCCCTTGGCGATGGTGATGATGTCGGGCTCGATGCCGTAGAAGTCGGAGCCGAACATCGTGCCGAGGCGGCCGAAGCCGGTGACGACTTCGTCGGCGATGAGCAGGATGTCGTGGCGGCGGAGCACCGCCTGGATCGCGGGCCAGTAGCCGGCGGGCGGAGGGACGATGCCGCCGGTGCCGAGGACCGGCTCGCCGATGAAGGCGGCGATGGTGTTGGGGCCTTCGCGGTCGATCATCGCTTCGAGCTCAGCGACGCAGTGGGCGGTGAACTCGGCCTCGGACATGGCGAGATCGGCCCGGCGGAAGTAGTCCGGTGCCACGGTATGCAGGACCTGGGACATGGGGAGATCGAACTTCTTGTGGAAGGCCTCGAGGCCGGTGAGCGATCCGGTCATCAGGCCGGAGCCGTGGTAGCCGCGCCAGCGGGAGATGATCTTCTTCTTCTCGGGACGTCCGAGGATGTTGTTGACGTACCAGACCAGCTTGATGTTGGTCTCGTTGGCGTCCGAGCCGCCGAGGCCGAAATAGACCTTGGACATGCCCGCGGGGGCGCGGTCGAGGATCATCTTCGCGAGGGTGATCGAGGCCTCGGTGCCGTGGCCAACATAGGCGTGGTAGTAGGCGAGCTCGCGGGCCTGGGCGGCGATCGCCTCGGCGATCTCGGTGCGGCCGTAGCCGACGTTGACGCAGTAGAGGCCGGCGAAGGCGTCGAGGAGCTTCCGCCCGTCGCGGTCCTCGATATAGACGCCCTTGCCGCCGGTGATGACCCGGGTGGGCGTCTCGCCGCGGGCGTGCTGGGCAAGGTGGGTGGAGGGATGGAAGAAGCTCTCGCGGTCCCACTGGGCGAGTTGGTCGTTGGTCAGCATGTGCGATCCCTCCTTAGTGTGTTACGCGGGGTGTAACACGCGTGATACACCCGTATCATGTTGATATCGTTGGCGTTAAGATTCAATAATTTTCCCCTAACCGTCCTGCGGCCCTCCGCGAGCGGTCGTCGTGGCCGGTGATCGCATGTCCTGGACCTCATGCCCAGTCGCGGCAGACGTATTTCACGTCCATGAAGGCTTCCATGCCGAGGCGCGCGCCCTCGCGGCCGAGGCCGGACTGCTTCATGCCGCCGAAGGGGATCGGTGCGCCGGTGACCTTGGTGCGGTTTACGGCAACCATGCCGAAGGCGAGCGCCCGGCTGACCCGGTAGATGCGGCGGGGATCCTGGCTGTGCAGGTAGGCGACGAGGCCATACTCGGTGGCGTTGGCGCGCTCGACCGCCTCGGACTCGGTGTCGAAGGGAGCGATGGCGGCGACCGGGCCGAAGGTCTCCTCGCGCAGGATCAGCGCGTCGGCGGGGACGTCGGCGAGGACCGTCGGCTGGAAGAACAGCGGGCCGGCCGGGTGCCGTTCGCCGCCGGTGAGCAGGCGGGCGCCGCGGGCCAGCGCGTCGGCGACGTGTTCCTCCTGCTTGGCGACGGCGCGGGCGTTGATCAGCGGGCCAAGGTCGCGGTCCTGGGTGCCGGGGCCGACGGTCAGCGCGGCGCTCCGCTCGGCGAACCGGCGAGAGAATTCGGCGTAGACCGGGCGCTCGACCAGGAAGCGGTTGGCGGCGAGGCAGTCCTGGCCGGAGGTGGCGAACTTGGCCTTGATCGCCTCGTCGACCGCCTGGTCGAGGTTGGCGTCGGCGAAGAGCAGGAACGGGGCGTGGCCACCGAGCTCGAGGACGATGCGCTTCACCGTGTCGGCGGACTGGCGGTAGAGCAGGCGCCCCACCTCGGTCGAGCCGGTGAAGGAGAGGGCCCGGACCCGGGGGTCGGCGGTCCAGGGCGGCACGATCGTCGCCGCCTCGCCGGTGACGACGTTGAAGACCCCCGGCGGCATCCCGGCCCGCCGGGCGAGTTCGGCGAGCGCCAACGCCGAGAACGGGGTCTCGTGGGAGGGATGGACGAGGACGGTGCAGCCGGCCGCGAGCGCCGCGGCGGCCTTGCGAGTGATCATCGCGCAGGGAAAGTTCCAGGGGGTGACGAGGGCGGCGACGCCGACCGGCTCGCGCCAGACCTCGACCTCGGCGTCGCGCAGGTGCGAGGTGACGCCTTCGATGTTCGGCCGCCGGGCCTCCTCGGCATAGAACTCGACGAAGGAGGCGGCGTAGTCGATCTCGCCGCGGGCCTCGGAGAGGGGCTTGCCCTGCTCGCGGGTCATGATGCGGGCGAGGTCCTCGCGCGCGGCGGCAATGAGCTCGAACCAGCGGCGGAGGAGGGCGCCGCGCTCCTGCGGGAGCAGCGCCGACCAGGGACCGAAGGCGTCGTCGGCGGTGGCGACGGCGGCGGCGGACTGGGCGGCGGAGAGGCGCGCGACCTCGCCGACCGTGGTGCCGTCCGCGGGGTCGGTGACGGTGAGGCGCCGGCCGTCGTCGCCCGGCTTCCAGTGGCCGCCGACGAAGGCATAGGGGCGGAAGAGCTCCGGGTCGTCCAGGGTCTCGAGGCGGGGTTCGGTCAGGGTTTCGGTCATCGGGTCTCCGTTCTCAGGCGCGGATCACGGCGCCGGCGCCCGCGGCGCGGCAGGCGGCAAGGGCCAGGGTGGCGATGGCGGTGTCCTGGGCGCCGGTGCCGGTCAGGTCGCAGATGGTGATGTCGGCCTCGCTTCGGCGGGCGCGGACGGCGCCGGTTACGACCGCGCCGAGTTCGGGCGGGGTGCCGCGGGTCCAGGCGCCGGCTGCGAGGGCGCTGCGGAGCTCGCCCAGGGCCTCGCACTGGCTGACGCGGTCGCAGACGTAGGTGTCGGCGGCGGCTAGCGCCGCGGGGTCGATCTCGTTCTTCTCGGACTGGTCGGAGCCCATGGCGGTGATATGGAGGCCGGGGTGGAGCCAGGCGGCCTTCAGGATCGGCGTGCGGGACGGGGTGGTGGTGACGACGAGCTGGCTCTCGGCGACGAGGCGGGCAGGGTCGGGCTCGGCGCGGGCGTCGATGCCGAGGGCGGCGGCGATGTCGGCGGCGGCGGCTTCGGCCTTTGAAGGGTCGCGGCCCCAGACGAGCGCCCGGGCGAAGGGGCGGACGAGGTGGGCGGCCTGGAGCTGCAGGCGGGCCTGGACGCCGGTGCCGAGGACGCTGGCGGTGGTGACGGTCGCGGGCGCCATGTGGCGGGCCGCGACGGCGCCGGCGGCGGCGGTGCGGATGTCGGTGAGGTAGCCGTTGTCGAGGAACAGCGCCTCGACGAGGCCGGTGGTGGCGGAGAGGAGGATCATCAGGCCGTTGAGCGAGGGCAGGCCGCGGGCAGGATTGTCGAAGAAGCCGGGGCTGACCTTGATGGCGAAGCCGTCGAAGCCGGGAATCCAGGCGGTCTTGACGTCGACCTCGCCGTTCACCTGCGGCAGGGCCATGGAGAGGATGGGGGGCATCACCACGTCGCCGGTCGCCAGGGCGGCGAAGGCGCGCTCGACGGTGTCGATGGCCGTGAGGTCGAGGGCGACGCTGCGGCGGAGTTCGGCCTCGGTGACGATGTAGACGTCATGGGGCATGGGGGCGGCCTTCCACGGTGAGGGTGCCGAGGGTGACGTCCTGGCCGGTGACGACGCGGGTGAAGACCGCCATGTCGACGTTGCGGCCGGTGACGAGGGTCGCCACCGGGCCGGATGGGGCGATGCGGCCGGTCTGGAGCGCGGCGATGCCTACCGCGGCGGCGCCTTCGGCGACGAGGCGGTCGGCGACATAGAGCGACTGCATGGCGCGGTAGATCTCGGGCTCGGTAACCAGGACGATGTCGTCGAGGAGGGCGCGGCAGAGGCGGTAGGTGAGGCGGTTCTCGGCGCCGAGGCCGCCGCCGAGGGAGTCGGCGAGGCTCGGGACCTCCTCGATGTCGACGGGGTTGCCGGCCTCGAAGGCGGCGTGCATGGCGGCGCCGCGGTCCATGGAGACGCCGATGAGGCGGGCGGCGGGGTTGGCGGCCTTGACGGCGAGGGCGACGCCGGCGGCGAGGCCGCCGCCGGAGAGCGGCACGAGGACGGTGGCGACGTCGGGGCGGTCCTCGACGATCTCGAGGCCGGCGGTGCCCTGGCCGGCGATGACGCGGGGGTCGTCGAAGGGCGGGATCTCGGCGAGGCCCTCGGACTCGGCGAGGCGGCGGGACTCGAGGGCGGCGTCGTCCTGGCTGCGGCCGGTGATGCGGACCTCGGCGCCGAGGGCGCGGATGGCGTCGACCTTGGCGGCGGGGACGAGGGGCGACATGCAGACGACGGCGCGCAAGGACCGGGCGCGGGCGGCGAAGGCGACGGCGCGGCCGTGGTTGCCGGTGGAGCAGCAGGTGACGCCGGGGGTGCCGGCGGGCAGGGCGGCGAGGGCGTTCAGGGCGCCGCGGAGCTTGAAGGCGCCGGTGGGCTGGAAGCCTTCGAGCTTGAGGAGGAGCTCGGTGCCGAGGGCCGGGCCGAGGGCGGAGGGGATGAGGGGGGTGCGGACGGCAGTGCCGGCGATGGTGCGGCGGGCGGCGAGGATGTCGGCAAGGGTGAGCGGCAGGGTCATGGCGCAGACGTGCGCACGCGTGCGCAGACGGCTAACTGGTTGAGATCGCTGCGGTTTGCGCGGCGTGTTAACCCGACGGAAAGGGGTGTTGAGACCGGCGGGAGGCCGCCTTTGCGGCCATTTCGAGCGCGCGGTGCGCGCAGGGTTTCTTTGCTGGTTTTCCGCCTGTGGGCGGAAAACGACTGCTCTCCAGGTTTCAAGGCCGTATGAAAGCCGGGGGGTGCGCCGGGCAGGGCGAGGGTCGGGCGGGTCATAGCGGCACCGCGACGACGGCGGCGCAGTCGCCGGCCTTGACGAGGCCGGGGAAGTGCCGGGCGACGAGGACGCCGGTGAGGTTGGTGCGGAGCTCCACCGGGGCGAGGCCGGTGCGGGTGACGGCGTGGATGCGGGCGACGACGTCGCCGGCCGCGACCGGCTCCCCGAGGTCGACCATCGGCTCGAGGAGGCCTTCGTCCTCGGCGAAGGTGAAGCAGTCGCCGGACGGCATGTCGAGCCAGGACGTGCGGGCGGGCTCGGGCGGCGAGTCGATGATGCCGAGATGGGCGAGGACGTTGCGGACGCCGCGGCGGGCGACGGCAACCGTCGCGGCGCGCGAGGTGCCGCCGCCGCCGAGCTCGGTGGTGACGAAGGTCTTGCCCATGTCCTCGGCGGCGGTGTCGAACATGCCGACGTTGTCGATCTCCAGCATCTTCATCGAGAAGGGCGCGCCGAAGGCCTCGACGGCGGCGAAGCCTCGGGCGGCCTGGGCGTCGTCGGGGAGGATGTGGGCGGCGCAGAACGGCACGAAGTCGAGGGTCCTGCCGCCGGAGTGGAAGTCGAGGACGAGGTCGGCGAGCGGCAGCAGGTAGCGCTGCACGTAGTCGGCGATCTTCTGGGTGACGGTGCCGGCGGGATGGCCGGGAAAGCTGCGGTTGAGGTTGCCGCGATCGATGGGCGAGGTGCGGGTGCCGGCGCGGAAGGCCGGGTAGTTGAGCGCCGGCACCACGATCACGGTGCCGGAGATCGCCGCAGGGTCGAGGGTGCGGGCGAGATCGAAGAGGGCCAGCGGACCCTCGTACTCGTCGCCGTGGTTGCCGCCGGTCAGGAGCGCCGTGGGGCCGATGCCGTTGCGGATGACCGCGATCGGGATCATCACCGATCCCCAGGCGCTGTCGTCGCGGCTGTAGGGAAGGCGCAGGAATCCGTGCTGCGCGCCGTCGGCGGCGAAATCGACGGTCGCGACGACGGGCGATGGCGGCAGGGTCCCGAGCATGGTCAGTCGATCACGGTGAGCTTGCGGGGAACGGAGGCGAGGCACTCGACGCCGGTTTCGGTGATCAGGATGCTCTCGGTGATCTCGAGGCCCATGGTCTCGAGCCAGAGCCCGGTCATGAAGTGGAAGGTCATGCCGGGCCGGAGCTCGGTCCGGTCGCCGGGACGGAGCGAGCAGGTGCGCTCGCCCCAGTCGGGCGGGTAGCTGAGGCCGATCGGGTAGCCGGTGCGGTTGTCCTTGACGATGCCGTGCTTCTTGAGGACCGCGAAGAAGGCGGCGGCGATGTCGTGGCAGGTGTTGCCGGGCTTCGCGGCGGCGAGGCCCGCGTCCATGCCTTCGAGGGTGGCAGCCTCGGCGTCGAGGAATTCCTGGGTGGGGCGGCCGAGGAACACCGTGCGCGACAGCGGGCAATGGTAGCGGTGGTAGCAGCCGGCGATCTCGAAGAACGTCCCCTCGCCCGGTCTCATCGGCTTGTCGTCCCAGGTGAGGTGCGGGGCCGAGGCGTCGGCGCCGGACGGGAGCAGCGGCACGATGGCGGGGTAGTCGCCGCCGAACTCCGGGGTGCCGCGGATGCCGGCATCGAAGATTTCGGCGACGAGGTCGCATTTGCGCAGGCCGGGTCGGGCGCGCTCGGCGATGCGGGCGTGCATGGCCTCGACGATGCGGGCCGCCTTGCGCATGTAGCCGATCTCGGTCGGGCTCTTCACCCCGCGCTGCCAGTTGACGAGGCCGGTGGCGTCGGAAAAGCGGGCGTTCGGCAGATGCTGCTGCAACGACGCGAAGGCGGCGGCGGAGAACCAGTAGTTGTCCATCTCGACGCCGGTGCGGAGTTTGTCGAGGCCACGCTCGGCGAGCCGGGCGGCGAGGTAGTCCATCGGGTGGCGCTCGGCGGACTGCACGTAGGTGTCGGGATAGCCGACGATGTCGGCGTCAGGCAGCCAGGCGGTGCGCTGGGCGCCGGCGGCGTCCTGGCCGCGGCCGTACCAGATCGGATTGCCGGCGGGTGGCACGATGACGGCCTGGTGGACGTAGAAGGACCAGCCGTCGTAGCCGGTCAGCCAGTGCATGTTGGAGGGATCGGAGACGATGAGGCATTCGATGCCGCTCGCCTCCATGGCGGCGCGGGTCCTGGCGAGGCGGTCGGCGTATTCAGCGGCGGTGAAGCGCGGGTCTGGGTTGGGCACGGGGTTTCCTCACGGATGCGCCCTTGCGCGGGCGTTCTGCAGCATGCGGGTGAAGCTCATCGAGATATGGGCGCGGCGGATGTGGCCGATCGCGTCCCAGTCGCCGACTTCGGCGGCGGCAAGCACCTCCTCCATTTCCCGGCGGAAGGCGCGGAACTCGGCGGCGAGGCCGAGCTCGGGCATCATCTTGAGGACGACGCGGGCGACCTGGATGTAGAGCCGCTCGGAGATTTCCCGGAGCGCCAGGTTGCCGGTGAGCTGGTTCACCTCCTGGACGAAGGCCATGTTGAGCCGCAGGAAGGCGCGGTGGTCGCCGTTGCGGACCAGGGTGTCGCACTGGGCGATCATGGCGCGGATGCGGTCGAGGTCTTCGGCGGTGCGCGGGATCGGATCGAGCCTGCCGAGGAGCGGAGCGAGTTCCATGCGCAGGCGGTAGACCTGGGCGAGCTCCTCGACGTCGACGTCGGTGACGATCGTGCCGACGCCATGGACCGAGCCGATCAGGCCCTCGGCCTCGAGACGGGTGAGGACTTTCCTGAGCGGCGTGCGGCTGATCTCGAACTCGGCGGCGAGTTCCTCCTCGGAGAGCCGGGCGCCCGGCGGGTAGTCGAGCAGGCAGATGCGATCGCGCAGGGTGCGGTAGATGCGCTCCGACCGGGCGCGGGCCGAGGCGGGCCGCGGCGGCTCGGTGACGGCATCCGGGGCGGGCGCGGTCATCCCGCCTCCATCACCGCGCTCAGGAACTGGCGGGTGCGCTCGTTCTTCGGGTTGCCGAAGAGCTCGGACGGCGGGCCCTGCTCGGCGATCTTGCCGGCATAGAAGAAGCAGACGCGGTCGGAGAATTCCTTGGCGAAGCCCATCTGGTGGGTGACCATCAGCATGGTCAGGTCGTGCTCGCGGCCGAGCTTGCGGATGACCTCGAGGACCTCGCCGACGAGCTCGGGGTCGAGCGCCGAGGTGACCTCGTCGAAGAGCATGATCTTCGGGCGCATGGCGCAGGCCCGGGCGATGGCGACGCGCTGCTGCTGGCCGCCGGAGAGCTGCGAGGGGAAGTGGCCCTTCTTCTCGCCGAGGCCGACCATGTCGAGGAGCTCGGCGGCGCGGTCGGTGGCCTCCTTCTTCGACATGCCGAGGACGGTGACCGGCGCCTCGATGCAGTTCTGCAGCGCCGTCATGTGCGGGAAGAGGTTGAAGGATTGGAAGACCATGCCGATCTTCGCCCGCACCCGGCGGATGTGGGCGGGGGATGCCGGGACGAGCTGGTCGCCGCGCTTCATGTGGGTGAGGGGCTCGCCCTCGACCCAGATGACGCCGTCGTTGATCTCTTCCAGCGTCATCAGCATCCGCAGCACGGTGGTCTTGCCGGAGCCCGAGGGGCCGATGATCGAGACCTTCTCGCCGCGGGCGACGTCGAGGTCGAGGCCGTCGAGGACGGTGAGCTGGCCGTAGCGCTTGGAGACGTTCTCGAAGCGGACCATGGGGGCGTCGGTCATCGGGCGGGCCTCCGGTTGAGGTGGCGTTCAAGGGCACGGATGCCGGCGGCGGAGACGAGGCTCATCACCAGGAAGAAGGCGCCGACGAGGGTGATCGGCTCGGTGTAGCGGAAGGTCTGCGAGCCGATGATCTTGGCGGTCTGCATGAGCTCGAGGACGGCGATTGCGGAGAGCAGCGGCGTCTCCTTGAAGAGCGCGACGAGGTAGTTGCCGAGGGCGGGGACGACCGGCGGGATCGCCTGGGGGATGATGATGTCGCGGAAGGTGGTCCAGGGCGAGAGGTTGAGGGCGGTCGAGGCCTCCCACTGGCCGCGGGGAATGTTGTCGAAGCCGGCGCGGTAGACCTCCGAGCAATAGGCGGCGTAGTGGATGCCGATGGCGATGACGCCGGCGGGGAAGGCGTCGATGACCACGCCGAACTTCGGGAAGACGAAGTAGATGAAGAAGATTCGGATGAGGAGCGGCGTCGAGCGGATGAGCTCGACAAGGATCGAGATCGGCAGGGCGAGGCGCGGGAAGGCGATGCGGAGCGCGGCGAGGACGAGGCCGAGGATGGCGGCGATGGCGAAGCCGAGGAGGGTGGCCTCGATGGTGACGATCGCCGCCTTGGCGAGAACGGGGAGGATCTCGAAGGCGAAGGACCAGTCCCAGATCATGACCGGCCCCTCGCGCCAGCCCGAGGGAGGCGCGGTTTTCGAGCGACCGCATGACGATGGTGAGGACGAGCGACATCACCAGGTACATGAGCAGCACCAGGGTGAAGATCGGCACGGTCTTGAAGGTGGACTGGTTGAGCTGCTGGGCCTTGAAGGTGAGGTCGGAGAGGGTGATGAGCGAGACGAGGGAGGTGGCCTTCAGGAGCTCGATGAAGAGGTTGCCCCAGGGCGGGATCATCGCCACGAAGGCCTGAGGCAGGATGATGCGGCGCAGCGCCTCGGCGCGGGTCATGTTGAGGGCGGTGGCGGCCTCCCACTGGCCGCGGTGGACGCCGAGGATGGCGCCGCGCACCACCTCGGAGCCGTAGGCGCCGACGTTGAGGCCGAGGGCGAGGACGCCGACGGTGAAGGGGTCGATGGTGACGCCGAACTGCGGCAGCACGAAGAAGAGCCAGAAGAGCTGGACCAGCGCCGAGGTGCCGCGGAAGATCTCGACATAGGCGGTGGCGATCCAGGCCAGCGGGCGCGGCCCGTACATGCGGGCGAGGGCGGCGGCGACGCCCATCACCAGGGCGAGGAGGCAGCCGAGGACGGCGATCTCGACGGTGAGCCGGGCGCCGATGAGGAGCTGCGGCATGAAGATGGCGTAGTCCGGTCGGGTCGCGAGGAGCCCGATCACGGCCAACGCTGCGACGAGCATGGCCGTGAGGCTGCGGATGCCCATTCCGATCCTCCGAGGTCAGAGGGACGGCGCCGCCGCCGTCCCGGGTCGGGAGGCTACTCGCCGGCGCAGAGTTCGGCGGTGGTCTTGTTCGGCAGGTAGTCGGCGCCGAAACCGAAGGGCTCGACCAGCGCGATGTGCTCGGGGGTTCCGAGGAACGCCTTGAGCTGGGCGTTGAACGCCTCCAGGAGGTCGGTGTCCTCCTTGCGGAAGCCGAAGGCGCCATGGCCCTTCACCGACTCGCCGGCGACCTCGCCGAAGGGCTTGGTCGATTCGACGCCGTCGGCCTTCGACGCCATGTCGGCGATGGAGAGCGCGGTCAGCGACGCGGCGTCGGCGCGGCCGGACTGGACGGCGGCGACGAGGCTGGACTGGTCGGGGAGACTGACGATCTGGTCCATGGGTACGCCGGCGGCATCGGCGTAGCCCGCCTCGACGGCGCCGGCCATCACCGCGAGCTTGAGGTCGGGATTGGCGGCGATGGTCGCGTAGTCGACGATGCCCTTGGGGTTGCCGGTGGGGACCAGCATCGCCTGGCCAATGCCGTAGGAGGGCTCGGAGAAGGCGATCTCCTGGCAGCGGGCCGGGTTCACGAACATGCCGGCGGCGATGATGTCGAAGCGGCCGGCCTTGAGGCCGGGGATCAGCGAGCCGAACTCGGTCAGGACGCCGTCGACCTCGTTGATGCCCATCTTGGCGAGGACGGCCTTGGCGACCTCCGGGGCCTCGCCGGTGAGCTTGCCGTCCGGGGTGGCGAAGCCGAAGGGCGCCTCGTTGGCAAAGCCGACGCGGATGTAGCCGCTCTCCTTGGCTTTCTCGAGCGTTGTCTGGGCCATGGCGGCCGTGGCCGCCAGCGAAACGGCGAAGGCCGCGCCGGCGGCCGCGGCCACGATCCGGCGGCGGGTTGTATGCAACTTGTCCATGCTGGTCTCCCTGTGAGCGGACCTTTAGGGGCATTCCGGCACCTTCGCGCCGCGGTTATTGCCCAGAAGTGTACAACTCCGATGCGGAACGAGCAATGATTCCTGTCGCGGTCCAGCCGGATTTGAAGCTTGGGCACTGGATCAGGCAGTGGTTGTCCCGTAGTTGTGCACATCAAGCCCGCCACACTGGCCAGGAGGTCGCAGGATGCATCGCAACCCTTTCTCCGATTCGGAACTCGCCGGGCGGTTGGCGCGGGTGCGGGCGGCGATCGGGGAGCGCGGGCTGGAGGCGGCGGTGCTGGCGGCGCCGGAGAGCGTCTTCTACCTGACCGGGCTCGATCACTGGGGGTATTTCGCGCCGCATCTTTTGATCGTGCCGCTGGAGCA
Source organism: uncultured Alphaproteobacteria bacterium (assembly GCA_963798385.1). Lineage (GTDB taxonomy): Bacteria > Pseudomonadota > Alphaproteobacteria > Rhodobacterales > Rhodobacteraceae > Amaricoccus. The sequence goes on from CAWCTE010000002.1 coordinate 400,283, forward strand.
GGAGCCGGTGCTGGTGACGCGGGCGATGGAGGCGGTGACGATCGGGGCACAGGTGCGGGCAGCGCGGTTCGCGGGACACGGGGACGCGGAGACGGCGGCGGAGGCGGCGGCGCGGGAGATGGCGGGGCTGGGGCTGGCGGGGCGGCCGGTGGGGATCGAGGGGTGGACGGCGGGGATGAGCTATGGGCTCGGGGCGCGGCTGCAGGGGCTGGCGCCGGCGAAGTGGCGGGATGTCTCGGGGTTGGTGGACGGGCTGCGGCTGGTGAAGAGCCGGGAGGAGCAGGGGCTGATGCGGGCGGCGGCGGCGGTGACGCGGGCGGGTGCGGCGGCGGCGGTGGCGGCGATCGGGGACGGGGTGGCGGAGCGGGAGGTGGCGGCGGCGTGCGTGGCGGCAATGATCCGGGCGGGGGGCGATCCGCCGGGGTTCGGGCCGTTCATCCGGCCGGGGGCGCGGCTGGGGGAGGAGCACACGACCTGGGGGGAAGGGCGGTTCCGGGAGGGCGAACCGGTGGTGCTGGAGCTCTCCGGGTGCGTGGGGCGGTACCACGCGCCGTTGGGGCGGTTGGTGCGCATCGGGGCGGTGCGCGAAGCGGACGCGCGGATGGCGGAGGTGGCGGAGGCCGGGTTCGAGGCGGTGGTCGGGGCGCTGCGGCCCGGGGCGCGGGCGCGGGAGGTCTATGGGGCGTGGCAGGCGGTGGTGGACGCGGCGGGGCTCGGGCATTACCGGCGGCATCACTGCGGGTATGCGGTCGGGATCGGGGTGCCGCCGAGCTGGACGGGGGGGAACACGGTGACCGGGCTGCGGCACGATTCCGAGCTCGAGATCCGGACCGGGATGAGCTTTCACGTGTTGTCCTGGCTGATGGGGACTGGGCAGGGCGACGCCTTCGTGTCGGATACGGTGCTGCTGGGGGAGGAAGGGCCGGAGGTGCTGACGCGGGGGTGAAAATGGCGGCTGCACACAGTGTGCAGAGGGGTCAAGTCATTGATATCGCGTCAAATAGATTCGGAGATTCATTTCTCGTTCAGCTTTGGTAACCAGATTCGCCCGAGGCGTGGCCAAGGCTCAGGATTTTGCGGGCGATTGCGGCGAATGGGGCGCAAATCTACGAGATGTGGATTTGCCTTTTCGCGCTTGATCGACAGATCGGGGTCGTCGGCAAGACCACCTAAGCGCGGTTCGGCCTCAGGTCGCGGGCGGGGCCAGGTAGGGGCGGAAAGCGTCGAGGACGGCGGCGTAGGTCGCGCGCTTGAAGGGGACGATGCGCGCGAGGAGGCTGTCGGGCTCGACCCAGGCCCATTCCGCGAATTCGGGCGTGTGGCCGTCGATCGCGACGAGGGAATCCTCGCCGGTGAGGCGCATCAGGAACCAGCGCTGCCTCTGGCCGCGGAAGCGGCCCTTCCAGGTCCTGGGGACCAGGGCGTGGGGCAGGTCGTAGGTGATCCAGTCCGGCGCCTCGGCGACGATCTCGACGGCGGCGGCGGGGAGGCCGGTTTCCTCGCCAAGTTCGCGGAGGGCGGCCTCTCCCGGGGTCTCGCCCTTGTCAATGCCGCCCTGCGGCATTTGCCAGGCGCCCGGGGTATCGATGCGTTGCCCGGCGAAGACCAGCCCCGCCGGGTTGAGAAGCATGATCCCGACGCAGGGCCGATACGGCAGCGCCAGGATCTCGGCTTCTGTCACTGCACCGCCTGGGCGGTCCCCTGCGGGGTTTCGGCGGCGAGATAGGACATGCCGCGCAGGATGTCGATCGCGTAGCTGAGCTGGTAGTCCTCGGAGCGCAGCCGCGCGGTCTCTTCCTTGTGCTTGCGGTCCTCCTCGAGGATCTTCTTCTCGTCGTCGGTGAGGGAGTCGTTCTCGAGCGAGCCGCGCAGGTCCGCCTCGGTGCGCATCGGCATGTCGGTGGCGGTGTCCTCGCCCTCGGCGACCTCCTCGGGCGGGCGCTGCTCGACGATGATGTCGGGCGCGACGCCAAGCGCCTGGATCGAGCGGCCGGACGGGGTGTAGTAGCGCGCCGTGGTCAGCCGGATCGCCCCCTCGCCCTCGACCGGCATGATCGTCTGCACCGAGCCCTTGCCGAAGGTCTGGGTGCCGATGATCACCGCGCGGTGGTGGTCCTTCATCGCGCCGGCGACGATCTCGGACGCGCTGGCCGAGCCGCCGTTTACGACGACAGCCATCGGCTTGCCGTCGGCGAGGTCGCCGGGCGTGGCGTTGTAGCGCTCGGAATCCTGCGGGTCGCGGCCGCGGGTCGAGACGATCTCGCCGGACTCGAGGAAGGCGTCGACAACGGAGATCGCCTGGTTGAGCAGGCCGCCGGGGTTGTTGCGCAGGTCGATGACGAAGCCCGTCACCTTGTCCATGCCGCCGGCCTCCTCGACGTCCTTCTTCAGCTGCTCCTCGAGCTCGGGATAGGTCTGCTCGTTGAAGGTGGCGAGGCGCAGGACGACGACGCCGTCCTCGACGCGGGACTTGACCGGGGAGACGGTGATGGTCTCGCGGGTGATCTTGATGTCGAAGGGGTCGGCGGTACCCTCGCGGGTGACGGTGATGGTGATGTCGGAGCCGACCGGCCCGCGCATCAGGTCCACCGCCTCGTTGAGGGTGAGGCCGAGCACGCTCTCGCCGTCGACGGAGGAGATGAGGTCGCCGGGTTCGACGCCGGCGCGGTCGGCGGGGGTGCCCTCGATGGGCGAGACCACCTTCACGAAGCCGTTCTCCTGGGTGACCTCGATGCCGAGGCCGCCGAACTCACCCTTGGTCTGGACGCGCATGTCGTCGAACTCGTCGGGCGGCATGTAGCTCGAATGCGGGTCGAGGTGGCTCAGCATGCCGTTGATCGCCGCGTCGATGAGGGTCTTGTCGTCCACCGGCTCGACGTAGGACGAGCGGACGCGCTCGAAGATGTCGCCGAAGAGGTCGAGCTGCTCATAGACCGACTTCTGTGCGTCGGCTTCCTGGGCGAGGATGGGCGCGGCGAACTGGGTACTCACCAGGACGCCCGCCGCGGCGCCGCCGAGTCCTGCCAACCAGATTTTCTTCATTGAGCGTCTTTCCTATCCGTTCTTTCCGGCAAACAAGGGCTCCGGATCCACCGGGCCGCGTCCTTGGCGGACCTCTATATACAGGGTTTCCCGGCCAGCGGAGCCACTATCGGCGTCGGCCGGCATCACATATTCTTCAACGTCCGGGTGGCGGCCGCCGAGGAGACCGAGGATCTCGCCCCGGCGCACCGGGGCGCCGGTCCGGACCAGCAGGCGGTCGAGGCCGGCGAGGACCACCATCCGCTCCGAATCGGGCTCCAGCACCACCACGAAGCCATATTCGAGGAACGGGCCGGCGTAGCGCACCACCGCGTCGGCCGGGGCGCTGACCAGGGTCTGGGCCGGGGCGCCGAGGACGAGGCCGGGCCGGCGCACGCCGGCGGCGTCGGGTTCGTTGAAGTGCGAGACGAGTTCGCCCGCGACCGGCCAGAGGAAGCCCTCGGCCGTGCCCGCCGGCGGCGGCGGGGCGTCCGGGGCCTCGGCCAGCGCCGCCGCGAGGGCGGTCAGGCTGGCGCTGTCGCGGGCCATCATCGTCAGGGTCGGCTGGCCGGGATCGGAGAGCGTCGGCGCGGCGGCGGCCATCGCCTCGCCGAGGACGGCCTGGGCCGATCCGAGGCGGGAGAGGCCGGCGGCAAGGACGTCGCGGCCTTCGCCGTAGGCGGTCCGGGCCTCGGTGAGGGCGTTCACCTGGCCCGCGAGGAGCTGGGCCTGGTCGGCAAGGGCGGGATAGAGGCGGGTCATCATCGCGTGGGTGCGCGCCGCGGCGAGCGGGCCCTGGGGGTGGAGCGTGGGCGCCGGCGCCTCGAGGCTCCGGCTCATCGCCTCGAGCGCCGCGAGGAGGCGGGCGATCTCCACCCGGCGGCTGGCGAAGCCGGTGGCGAGGGCCTCGGCGCGCTCGCCGTCCGCGGTGACCTGGGTGCGGAGCGCGGCCAGCGCCGCCTCGTAGTCGGAGACCGCCTGGCCGAGGTCGGCGATCCGGTCGGGCGCGGCCTGGGCGGCGTCGAGCCGCTTCTCCGCGGCGGCGATCCGGGCGGTGAGGGCGGCGAGGTCGCCGGGATCGGCGGCGGCGCCGGATGCGGCCGGCCAGGCGAGTGCGCCGATCAGAGCGAGGACGAGGAGGGCGCTCCGGGTCATGCCGCCTCGATCAGGCTCTGGCCGCCCATCTCGGGCGGCTGCTCGACGCCCATGAGCTCGAGGAGCGTCGGGGCGAGGTCGGAGAGCCGGCCGTTGCGGAGCCGGGCGCCCGGGGGGCCGCCGACCAGCACCACCGGCACCGGGTTGAGGGTGTGGGCGGTGTGGGGTCCGCCGGTCTCGGGGTCGATCATCACCTCGCAGTTGCCATGGTCGGCGGTGACCAGCATGGCGCCGCCGGCGTCGTCGAGGGCGGCGAGCGCCTGGCCGAGGCCGCGGTCGACCGCCTCGCAGGCCTTGATCGCGGCCTCGAGGATGCCGGTGTGGCCGACCATGTCGGGGTTGGCGAAGTTGCAGACGATGAGGGCGTAGTCCTGCGAGCGGATCGCGGCGGCGAGGTGGCCGGCGACCTCGGGCTCGGACATCTCCGGCTGCAGGTCGTAGGTGCGGACCTTGGGGCTCTGGGCCATGTAGCGGTCCTCGCCGGCTTCGGGCTCCTCGACGCCGCCGTTGAGGAAGAAGGTGACGTGGGGATATTTCTCGGTCTCGGCGATGCGGAACTGCTTCAGGCCCTTTTCCGCCACCCAGTGGCCGAGGGTGTTGACGATGTCCCGCGACGGGAACATCGCCGGCATCAGCGCGTCGAGGCGGGTGGAGTATTCCACCATACCGAGGAGTGCTGCCCAGTTGGGCCGGCCGACGACCTCGAAGCCGTCGAAGTCTGGGTCGACGAGGGCGCCGAGGATCTGGCGGGCGCGGTCGGCGCGGAAGTTGGCGAAGAAGAGGCCATCGCCGTCGGCGGCGCCCTTGTAGTCGCCGATGACGGTGGGGAGCACGAACTCGTCGGTCTCGCCGCGGGCATAGGCGGCCTCGATCGCCTCGGCGGCGGTGGCGGCGCGTTCGCCGGCGCCGTGGAGGATGGCCTGGACAGCGGCCTCGACCCGGTCCCAGCGCTTGTCGCGGTCCATGGCGTAGAAGCGGCCGATGACGGTGGCGATGCGGGCGCCTTCGGGGAGGGCGGCCTCGAGGTCGGCGATCTGGCCGCTGGCGCTCTGCGGCGGCACGTCGCGGCCGTCGAGGAAGGCGTGGACGGCAACCGGCACGCCGGCGGCGGCGATGACCTCGGCGACGGCGGCGATGTGGCGCTGGTGGGCGTGGACGCCGCCGGGGGAGGCGAGGCCGGCGAGATGGGCGGTGCCGCGGCTTTCCTTCAGGGCCGAGACGAAGGCGGCGAGGGCCGGGCTGGCGGCGAAGCTGCCGTCGGCGATGGCGTTGTCGATGCGGGGGAGGTCCATCCAGACCACGCGGCCCGCGCCGATGTTCATGTGGCCGACCTCGGAATTGCCCATCTGGCCGTCCGGGAGCCCGACGTCCTTGCCGTGGGCGGCGAGCTGGGCGTGGGGGCAGGTCTGCCAGATGCGGTCGAAGTTCGGCGTGTCGGCCTGCGCGACGGCGTTGCCCTCGCGCGATGGACTGAGGCCGAAGCCATCCAGAATGCACAGCACGACCGGCCGCATTAATCTTCTCCTGCTCGCCCGGCACGAGCATTACTCCCCCGCCGGCGCCTTGGCAAACCCGGCGGAGGCGGTCGGCGGAGCGGCGCGTCCGGCGCGGGGCGGCACATTGATCCTAGCGGACTTTTCGGCTTGCCCACGAGGAACGAGGCGGTATGGTTTCCCGCAAGGCTGCTCATAAAACAAGCGGCTTCATACCTGGGAGGGACCAACGATGATTTCATATGATTGCCGGCTCGCCATAGGCGCGGCGCTCTGCAGTGCCGCGGCGATGGCCGTGCCGACGCTGGCCTCGGCGCAGACAGTGCTGAAATGGGCGCATGTCTACGAGACCAGCGAACCGTATCACACCTGTGCCGTCGCCGCGAGCGACGCGCTGTCGGTCGCAACGGACGGCCGCTATTCGATCGAGGTGTATCCGGCCTCGTCGCTCGGCAAGGAGGTCGACATCAACGAAGGCCTCGGCCTCGGCACCGTCGACATCATCTATACTGGCCAGCTCTTTGCCGGGCTCGCCTATGGCCCGATCGCGATCGGCGGGGCGCCGTACATGTTCCGTGATTTCGACCACTGGGATCACTTCCGGAACTCCGATCTCTTCACGGAGCTGGCGCAGGGCTATCAGGACGCCACCGGCAACCACGTCATCGCCATGACCTACTACGGTGAGCGCCACGTCACTTCGAACAAGCCGATCCTGAAGCCCGAGGATATGGCGGGCATGAAGATCCGGGTGCCGAACGCGCCCCTCTACATGATGTTCCCGGAGGCGGTGGGGGCGAACCCGACGCCGATCGCCTTCGCCGAGGTCTATCTAGCCCTACAGCAGGGAACGGTGGACGGACAGGAGAACCCGCTGCCGACGATCAAGGCCAAGAAGTTCTACGAGGTGCAGTCGGACATCAACCTGACCGGCCACATCACCGACGCGCTGCTGACCATCGTCGGCGGGCCGGCCTGGGACAATATGGACGACGCGGACCACGAGGCGCTCACCGGGGTCCTCGAGGATGCGGCGGTCTGCGCGACCGATCAGATCATCCAACAGGAAAAGGATCTGGTCGCCTGGTTCAAGGACCAGGGCGTCAACGTGAACGAGGTCGACCGCGGGCCGTTCCGCGAGGCGACGATGAAGCTCCACAACGGCGACATGGCGACCTGGGACCAGGAAACCTACGACCGGCTCCAGGCGATCGAGTAAGCCCTTCGGGTCGCGCGTCATGACGCGCGACCCTCTTCCCCGACTTCCCCCCCAAAAAACCTGACAGCGCGGTGTCCATCCCATGACGCCTCCCGACGACGAGCAGGCTCCGCTCTTCGAGGACGAGCCGATCGACCTCTCCGACATCCGCTGGGACGATGCCATCGTCTTCGTCGCCTTCTGGGCGCTGGCGGTCGTGGTGTTCCTGCAGTTTTTCACCCGCTACGTCCTCAACAACTCCTTCGGCTGGACCGAGGAGATCGCCCGCTACCTGCTGATCGCGGTCACCTTCACCGGAGCGGTGATGGCGGTCCGCAAGCAGAGCCACATCGCGGTGGAGTTCATGTTTCGCTGGTTTCCGAGAGGGTTGCGGCGGTTTTTCCAGACTCTGATCGATCTGGTATCGTTGGTCTTCTACGGGGCGCTTACCTGGTTCAGCATCGAGCTCGCCCAGAGCACGCGCCAGAAGATGGTGTCAATCCCGATGCCAAAGTCGATCATCTACTGGGTCGTTGCCGGCTGTTTCGCGGCGATGACGATCTATGCGGTGACTGTCGCGGTCCGCCACTGGCGGAGCGGGACCAGCCGGCTGATCGACCCCGAGGCCTATGCCGACGAACCGCTGCGCGGCGTGGAGTAACCCAAAATGGTGGCGCTTCTCTTCATCCTGCTCTTCGGCATGATCGCGCTCGGGATCCCGGTGGCGATCGCCCTCGCCGGATCGTCGGCGATCTTCATTCTGCTGACCGGGAGCGTGCCACCGCCGGTGGTGGCCCACCGGATGGTGAACGGGGTCGACAGCTTCCCCCTGCTCGCGGTGCCTTTTTTCATTCTCGCCGGCAATCTGATGAACACCGCCGGCATCACCGAGCGGATCTTCACCTTTGCCACCGCGCTCGTCGGATGGATGCGGGGCGGGCTCGGGCATGTGAACGTCGGCGCCTCCGTGATCTTCGCCGGCATGTCGGGCGCGGCGGTCGCCGACGCGGGCGGTCTCGGGGCCATCGAGATCAAGGCGATGCGGGACGCCAAGTACGACGTCGACTTCGCCGTCGGCGTGACCGCGGCGTCCTCGACCATCGGGCCGATCATTCCGCCGTCGCTGCCGATGGTGATCTACGGGGTGGTGGCGGGGGCCTCGATCGGCCAGCTCTTCGCCGCCGGGTTCGTGCCCGGCCTGCTGATGGCGGTGGCGCTGATGCTGATGGTGGCCTGGTACGCGCACCGGCGCGGCTATCCGCGGGACGCCGCGTTCAGCGTGCGGCGGCTGGGGTCGACGTTCGTTCACGCCTTCCTGTCGCTGATGACGCCGGTGATCATCGTCGGCGGCATTCTGTCGGGGGCGTTCACGCCCACGGAGGCGGCGATCGCGGCGTGCTTCTGGGCGCTGATCCTCGGGCTCCTGGTCTATCGCACCCTGACCTGGCAGCGGTTCGTGCGGGTCTCCTTCGACACCATCGAGACGACGGCGGTGGTGCTGTTCGTGGTGGCCGGCGCCTCGATCTTCGCCTGGCTGCTGACGTCGAACCGTGTGCCGGAGCATTTCGCCGCGGCGATCCTGTCGGTCTCCGACCGGCCGTGGGTCATCCTGATCCTGATCAACATGATCCTGCTGGTCGTCGGCTGCTTCATGGAGACGGTGGCGGCGATCACCATCCTGGTGCCGGTGCTCCTGCCCATCGCCACGACGATGGGCGTCGATCCGGTGCATTTCGGGGTGATCATGGTGTTGAATCTGATGATCGGCCTGCTGACGCCGCCGGTCGGCATGGTTCTCTACGTGCTGTCGCGGGTGGCGAAGGTGCCGTTCGAGCGCTGCGTGGTGGCGACGGCACCGTTCCTGGTGCCGCTCGGGATCGTGCTGCTGCTGGTCACCTTCGTGCCGCAGATCACCATGTGGCTGCCGACGCTGATCTATCGCTGAGGCCTCAGCCGGACCAGACCTCCGAGGCCCAGGCGGCGGGCCGGCGACGGTGTTCGGTGAGAACCTGCGCGAGGAAGAGCAGCATGCCGAGGACAGCGGCGATGGCGCCGATGCCGATCGCTGCCTCGGCCCGCGGATCGCCGGTGGTGAGCAACGTGGCGAGACCGCCAAACATCGTGACGAAGCCGACGGTGCCGGCGATTGCCTGGGTCCAGGCGAGGCGGGGGCGGATGCCGGGGGCGCTACGGTAGTAGAGGCCGTAGAGCGCCATCGACACCCAGCCGAGGAGGTTGAGGTGGGCGTGCGCGGGCGCGAGGGTGAAGTCCTGGCGGGCGGCCATGGCGATGCCGAGGCCCATGCCACAGGTGGCGGCGGTTGCGGCGACAGCGAGGCAGTATTGCGCGATCCGCATCTTTCGGTCCTTTTGGAAATACTTGTTCGGTGGACCGGGTTTCTACGGCGGATCAGGATTTCGCGCAATCGTGGGCTTGTTTCAACTGTGTCAAACCGCGTTTCGCCTGTGGCAGCGATCAGTCCCGGAGCTCGTCGGCCGGGATGAGTGGAAAGAACCTGCCGTCCGACCAGAGGCCGAACTGCGCCACGCCGCCCTCGACGTGCTCGGTGCCAATCTCGGCGAGGCGGTAGAAGCTCTTGCGGTCGATGAGCGCCTCGAGGCCGCGGCGAACCATCACGTAGGGGGCGGGCTCGCCGGTGTCGGGGTCGCGGGTGACGCGGATCGGGTGGTCGGGACCGGCGGTGACGCTGTCGCCAACATGGGTGGTGAAGGTGAGGCGCTGGTCGCGGCCGTTGCCTTCGGCGGCGAAGTCGACGGCGACGAAGGGGGCGTCGTCGACGGAGATGCCGACCTTCTCGACCGGTGTGACGAGGAAGTAGCGGTCACCCTCGCGCTTGAGGATCGAGGAGAACAGCCGGACGAGCGGCGCGCGACCGATGGGGGTACCGAGGTAGAACCAGGTGCCGTCGCGAGCGATGCGCATGTCGAGGTCGCCGCAGAACGGCGGGTCCCAGAGATGCACCGGCGGCGGGCCACGCCGGGCGGCGGAGCGCGCCGCCGCGGCGAGCCCTTCGGCGGTGGGGCTGTCTGTCGGGCTGTCTGGATTGTGATCGCCATTGGTCATTGTGGCGCCGCCGCGTCGGGTTACACTCGCAACCGCGAAGATAGCGGCGCCGCGACGAGCGGGCAACGCCGGGCGGGCAGCGGAAAGGCGATTGCGGGATGACGGACAGCGACGACCTGATGCCGGAGATCGAGGCGACGGGCGAGCGGCTGGTGGCGGCGCGGGAGATGATCGCGCGGCGCATCATCGGGCAGGAGGACGTGGTCGAGCAGACGCTGATCGCGATCCTCTGCGGCGGGCATGGGCTGCTGGTGGGCGCGCCTGGTTTGGCGAAGACCCGGCTGGTCGAGACGCTGGGCACGGTGCTCGGGCTGGTGGCGCACCGGGTACAGTTCACCCCGGACCTGATGCCGGCGGACATTCTCGGTGCGGAGGTGCTGGAGACCGGGGCAGACGGGAGCCGGGCGTTCCGGTTCATCGACGGGCCGATCTTCTGCCAGCTCTTGATGGCGGACGAGATCAATCGGGCGAGCCCGCGAACGCAGTCCGCCCTGCTGCAGGCGATGCAGGAGAAGGAGGTGTCGGTGGCGGGGCAGCGGCGGATCCTGCCGCGGCCGTTCCATGTGCTGGCGACGCAGAACCCGATCGAGCAGGAGGGGACCTATCCGCTGCCGGAGGCGCAACTCGACCGGTTCCTGCTGCAGATCGACGTGGATTATCCGGACCGTGCCGCCGAGCGCGAGATCATCCTGGCGACGACCGGCGTCGACGAGGCGGTGGCTGAGCCGGTGTTCGACGCCGAGAGCCTGGTGCGGGCGCAGCGGCTGATCCGGCGCCTGCCGGTGGGCGAAGCGGTGGTGGAGCGCATCCTCGATCTGGTCCGGTCGGCGCGGCCGACCTCGGCGGAGGCGCATGCGGCGGTCAAGGACGCGGTGAGCTGGGGGCCGGGGCCGCGGGCGGCGCAGGCGCTGATGCTGGCGATCCGGGCGCGGGCGCTGATCCAGGGGCGGCTGGTACCTGGCATTGAGGACGTGGCGGCGCTGGCGCATCCGGTGCTGGTGCATCGCATGGCGCTGGGCTTTGCCGCTCGCGCCGAAGGGCAGACGCTGGATCGGCTGATCTCAACGCTGGTGGGCGACGTGATGGGGCTGGAGGCGGCCGCGTGATCGACGCCCGCCTCCGCGGTCGTGACAAGCCGCAGGGGCCGGTCGGGCTCCGCCGGGATGCCGAGAAGATTGGTGGGGCGCTGCCGCCGCTGCTGGCGCAGGCCGAGCAGCTGGCGGCGACGGTGGCGATGGGGTTTCACGGCCGGCGGCGGGCCGGGCATGGAGAGAACTTCTGGCAGTACCGCCAGGCGGTGCCGGGGGACGCGCGCGGGAGCGTGGACTGGCGGCGGTCGGGCAAGTCCGACCAGCAGTTCATTCGCGAGATGGAGTGGGAGGCGTCGCAGACCGTGTCGATCTGGGTCGATGACGCCCAGTCGATGGACTATCGCGACGCCGAGCACTTCAAGGCGCGGTCGAAGGGCGAGCGCGCGGCGCTGCTGGCGCTGGCGCTGTCGGTCCTGCTGGTCAAGGCTGGGGAGCGCGTCGCGCTGATGGGGACCGAGGCGGCGCAGCCGCGGGCCGGGCGGGCGCAGCTCAACCGCATGGCGCTCGCCCTCGGGGTCGACCCACGGGAGGATCGGCCCGATTATGGGGTGCCGCCCAACGACCGGCTGAGCCACGGTAGCCGAGCGGTGTTCTTTTCGGACTTTCTCGGCGACATCGAGCCGCTCAAGGCGGCACTTGCCCATGCCGCCGACCAGGGGGTGCGCGGCTGCTTCGTGCAGGTGCTCGATGAGAGCGAGGAGGTGTTTCCCTTCGACGGCCGGATGATCTTCGAGAGCATGGGCGGGACGACCGAGTTCGAGACACAACGGGCGCGGGCGCTGCGGGACGCCTATGCCGAGCGGCTGGCGGAGCGGCGGGCGACGATCGTTGAATACGCACGCCATCTCGGCTGGCGGTGGTACTTCCACCACACCAGCCAGCCGCCACGGACGGCGCTGCTCTGGCTCTACATGGCGGTCGGCGAGAGGGCATGAGACGGCGATGATCGGCTCCGTCGCCTTTCTCTCGCCGTGGCTCCTCCTCGGGTTGTTCACGCTGCCGGTACTCTGGTGGCTCCTGCGCGCGGTGCCGCCGGCACCCGGGCGGCGGGCGTTTCCCGGGGTGCGGCTGCTCCTCGGGCTGACAGACCCCGAGAAGATGCCGGAGCGCACGCCCTGGTGGTTGCTGGCGCTCAGGATGCTGGCGCTGGCGGCGGCGATCCTGGCCTTTGCCGGGCCGGTGCTGAACCCGCGACCCGAAAGCTCGGACGCGCCACTCCTCGTGCTCCTCGACGGTGGCTGGGGCGATGCGCCCGACTGGGCGCGTCGGATGGACCGGGCGGCCGCGGCGCTGGGCGAGGCTGCGCGGAGTGGCCGGGCGGCGGCGGTCCTCGAGATGGCAACGCCGCCATTGGCGGGCGAGCCGGTGCCCTGGCGGCCGGCGGCGGACTGGTCCGAGCGGCTGGCCGGCCTCGCGCCGCACGCCTGGGCGCCGGAGCGGCAGGCCTGGGCCGACTGGTTCGCGGCGCAGGAGGCACCCTTCGAGACCCTCTGGCTCGGCGACGGCATGGGGCACGGCGGCGAGACGGATCTTGCCCGGGCGCTGGTCACGCATGGGCCGGTGACGCTGGTCGGCCCGCCGCAGACCGCGCTGGCGCTGACGCCACCGCGGCTCGATGACGGCGATTTCCGCGTCAGCGCGCTCCGCGCCGGTGACGTTGGCGAGCGGCCGGTCGGGGTGGTGGCGCTGGGGCCGGATCCGAACGGCATCGAGCGGGTGCTGGGATCTGCCGCCGGCAGCTTTGCCGCGGGCGAGGACACGCTCGACCTCACCATCGACATGCCGATGGAGTTGCGCAACCGGGTGGCCCGGGTTCAGCTTTCCGATGCCCGCTCGGCGGCGGGCGTGGTCCTCGCCGACAACTCGGTGCGCCGGCGGAAGGTCGGTCTTATGTCCGGCCGTCCGGCGGGCGAGGCGCAGGACCTGGTCGATCCGCTGCACTACCTGCGCAAGGCGCTGGTGCCTTTCGCCGAGGTGATCGAGGCGCCGCTTCCCGAGATGCTCAATGCCGCCCCGGACGTGCTGATCCTGGCCGACGTCGGCAACCTGGGCGAGGCCGAGCGGGCAGAGCTCATCCCCTGGGTGGAAAAGGGGGGCCTGCTCATCCGCTTTGCGGGCCCGCGGCTCGCCACCTCCGGCGTCGGGCAACTCGAGGAAGACCCGCTGCTGCCGGTGCGGCTCCGCGCCGGGGGGCGGTCAATCGGCGGCGCGATGTCCTGGGGGGCGCCGCGGCGGCTGCGGCCGTTCCCGGAGTCGAGCCCGTTCGCCGGGCTGCCGGTGCCCCAGGACGTGGATATCTCGAGCCAGGTGATGGCGCAGCCCGACCCGGACCTGCCCGGACGGGTGCTGGCGAGCCTCGAGGACGGCACGCCGCTCGTCACCGGCGGCAGCCTCGGCGACGGGCGCGTGGTGCTGTTCCACGTCACCGCCAGCGCCGACTGGTCGAGCCTGCCGCTGTCGGGGCTATTCGTGCAGATGCTGGAGCGGCTGACGCTGAGCGCCGGCGGTCTGGCAACGGCGCCCGAGACGCTGGCGGGCGCCGTCTGGACGCCGCAGCAGGTGCTCGACGGCTTCGGGGCGCTCGAGACGCCGAGCCTCGTCGCCGGGGTTCCCGGCGATCGACTGGCGGAGGCGCGGCCATCGCCGGAAACCCCGCCGGGGATCTATGCGAGTGGCGACCGGCGGGTGGCGCTCAACGTCATGCGCGACGGCGACCGGCTGGCGCCGCTTGGGGCGCTGCCGGACGGGGTGGTGGTGGAGACGCTGGACCTGCCGGCGGAGATGCGTCTCGGGCCGTGGCTGATCGCGCTGGCGCTGGCGCTGCTGGCGCTCGACGTGCTGGCGACGCTCGTCGTCTCTGGCCGGCTCGGCCGCGGCCGCCGGACGGCGGCGCAAGCCGCGGGTGCTGTGGTTCTGGTGGTGGCCGTGGCGCTGGTCGGCGTGGGCCGCGCCGAGGCGCAGGCCGGCGCGGAGGCCGATGCGCTCTACGCCGCCAACCAGACGGTGCTCGCCTATGTGCGCACCGGCAATCCTCGGGTCGACGGGGTCAGCGCGGCAGGAACTCAAGGGATTGAGCCGGGCGCTCTACGAGCGGACCGCCATCGAGCCGGCCGATCCGGTGGCCGTCGACATCGAGACCCACGACATCTCGCTCTACCCGTTTCTCTACTGGCCGGTGACGGAGGGCCAGGCGCCGCCGTCGGATGCGGCGGTGGCCAAGATCAACGACTTCCTGCGCTTCGGGGGCATGATCCTCTTTGATACCCAGGACGCCGATCTCGGCGGGACTTTGGGTTCGACGACGCCGAACGGGCGGGCGCTGCAGCGCATCGCCGCCAAGCTCGACGTCCCGTCGCTGGAGATCGTGCCACACGACCATGTGCTGACCCGTACCTTCTATCTGCTCCAGGACTTTCCCGGGCGCTGGACGAATGCACCGGTCTGGGTGGAGGCGGCGCCGGCGGCGGAGCAGGTGGAGGGCATGCCGTTCCGCAATCTCAATGACGGCGTGACGCCGGTGGTGATCGGCGGGAACGACTGGGCCTCGGCGTGGGCGGAGGGCGACGACGGCCAGCCGATGTTCCCGGTCGGCCGCGGCATCTCCGGCGAGCGGCAGCGGGAAATGGCGGTGCGCTTCGGGGTGAACCTGATCATGTATGTGATGACGGGGAACTACAAATCCGACCAGGTGCATGTGCCGGCGCTGCTTGACCGGCTGGGTCAGTAGATGCAGTCGGTGGTGTTCTCTCCGCTGCTGCCGATGCCGCTTATCATCGGGCTCGCGGGGCTTGCCGCGATCGGCGTGGCGTTGGCGCTTTGGCGCGGGCTGACCGGGTGGTGGCTGCGTGGGCTGGCGGCGCTGGTGCTGCTCGCGGCGTTGGCCGGGCCATCGCTTTTGCGCGAGGACCGGGCGCCGGTGTCGAGCATCGCCATCGTGGTGGTGGACGACAGCGCCAGCAACCGCATCGACGGGCGGGACCAGCAACTCGCCGGAGCGCTCGAGGGGCTGCAGGAGCGGCTGGAACGGCTAGGGCGGGACGGCAAGCTCGAGGTGCGCACAGTGCATGTGGCCGACAGCGGCGAGGACGGGACGCTGCTCCTGACGGCGCTGGCCGAGGCAACGGCGGAACTGCCGGCAGACCGCATCGCCGGGGCGGTGCTTCTGACCGACGGCGAGGTGCATGACCCGGAGGCGCTGGCGGCCTTCCCCGGTCCGGTGCAGGTGCTCTTGACCGGCAGCGCCGAGGACTGGGACCGGCGGGTGGTGATCGAGACGGCGCCGGCGTTTGCGATCGTCGACGAGGCGGTGAGTTTGGTCCTCCGGGTCGAGGATATCGGCGCCGCCCCCGGGACCGGTTTCGCACCGCTGGCGATCTCGCTCGACGGGACCGAGCCGCAGCATTTCGACGTGCCGCTGAACCGCAGCGTGACCCTGCCGGTGACGGTGAAGCGCGGCGGCGTCAACGTTCTTCAGAATCTCGACGCCGGAGGTCGCGGGGGAGCTGACGGCGCGCAACAATCAGGCGATCGTCTCGATCAACGGGGTGCGCGACCGGCTCAGGGTGCTGCTGGTGTCGGGGGAGCCCTATCCGGGGGAGCGGACCTGGCGGAACCTGCTCAAGTCCGACAGCTCGGTGGACCTCGTGCATTTCACCATCCTGCGACCGCCGGAGAAGCAGGATTTCGTGCCCGTCTTCGAGCTCAGCCTGATCGCGTTCCCAACGCAGGAGCTGTTCATGGAGAAGGTCGACGAATTCGACCTGATCATCTTCGACCGCTACAAGCGCCGCGGCATCCTGCCCAATCACTACTTCGAGAACATCGCCCGGTACGTGCGCGACGGCGGCGCGCTGCTGATCGCCAGCGGGGCGGATTTCGCCGGGGCGGAAAGCCTTTACCGCTCGCCGCTAAGGGAAATCCTACCGGTGGCGCCGACCGGGGGAGTGGTCGAGGAGGGGTTCCGCCCGATGATCTCGGAGGTCGGCCACCGGCATCCGGTGACCGCCGGGCTCGAGGACCACGCCCCGGAGCCGCCGGCGGCGGACGGGACGCCGGGCTGGGGCCGGTGGTTCCGCATGGTGGACGTGGCGGCCGAGACTGGCGAGCCGGTGATGCTGGGCCCGGACGGGCGGCCGCTGCTGGTGCTCGCCCGGGAGGGAGAAGGGCGGATTGCGGTCCTCGCATCCGACCAGGCCTGGCTTTGGAGCCGCGGCTTCGAGGGCGGCGGGCCGCAGCTCGAGCTGTTGCGGCGGCTGGCGCACTGGCTGATGAAGGAGCCGGAGCTCGAGGAGGAGGTGCTGCGCGGCACCGGCGAAGGCGGCAAGGTGGCGATCGAGCGCCGGACCCTGGCAGAGAGCGTGCCGCCGGTGACCGCGACCAGCCCCTCCGGCGAGGTGTCGGAGGTGACGCTGACCGAGGTCTCGCCCGGGCTCTGGCGCGGCGAGTTGCCGGATGCCGAGAACGGGGTCTGGCGGCTGGTCAACGGCGACGAGCAGGGGGTGGCCGTGGTCGGTCCCTCGGCCCCGCGGGAGTTCGAGAACCCGGTTTCGACCGGCGATATCCTGGCACCGCTCGCCAGCGCCACCCGGGGCGGCATCCGGCGGCTGGAGGGCGGTCTGCCCGAGGTGAGGCTGGTGCGCGAAGGGCGGGTGGCCGAGGGGCGGGGATGGGTCGGGCTGGCAGACCGCGACGCCTACCAGCTCCGCGACATCCGGCAGGTCGACCTGGCGCCGGGGTGGCTGAGCCTGGTGCTGGCCGCGGGCCTTGCGTTCGCCGCCTGGCGGATCGAGGGGCGCTGAGGCGTCAAACGCCGCATTTTAAACCGGGGGCGCACGAAGCCGGAAGGTCAATTTGGGTTTGGTTAGCGGGCGTTAACCAAATGTCGTCGCCGTGGGCCGGCGGCTGGCACTCTTTATGAGATTAAAAACTTCGTGGGGTATTTCAATCGGAAATTGAGCTGGCCAACGAAAGCGGAATCTTTACGCTGCGTCGCTACGCCGGTCGGGGACCGAATCCCGGCTGGAAAACGGGACGAGGCCAGGGGAGGCAGGGGAGCGTGGACGGCAAGCGTATCAGGGCTGGCCAGGTGCCTTCGGCGGCGGCGTACCTGCCGGCGGTCGTGGCGCTCTGCATCATCCTGTTCGCCGGGTTTTTCGCTGACCGTCAGAGCCGCACCATGGCCAATCTCGGCGAGCGTGCCGCTGTCCGCGCCCGGATGGAGATGGTCGCCGGCGCCTTCGTCAATCGGGTCGACTTGGAGGCCTCGGCGGCCGACCGGCTCGCCGGAGCCCTTGCTGTGCAGCCTGCAGCGGATCTCCGGGCGCTAGAGAGGCTCGTCGCGGACCTCCTGCCGGAGTACCCGGTGCGTGGGATCGCGGCGCTGGCGGGAGCCGGGGCGCCGCTGGTCCTGGGCGACGGCGCGGAGGCTCTCGCGGCCCTGCTCGCCGACCCGCCGCAGGGGAGCGGCACGCGCTTTGTAAGGACCCCGGAAGGGACGTGGCTCGCGGTCTGGAGCCGCATGGCGGGGCCGGAGTGGCGCGGCGCGGTTGTCGTCTCACCGATGTTCGAGATTCTGGCCGCGGCGGGGCTCTCCCCGGACCTCGGTCTTGCCGTCCTGCTCGACGACGGCGAGTCCTGGCCAGTCCTGGGCGATGCCGCGGCGGTCGGCCCCTATCCCGTGCGGGTTCCGGTCGCGGTGCGTGGCGCCGACCTGACGTTGGCCGCGGCGCCCGGCGGCGGGTGGACGATGGGGTCGACGGCGACCTGGCCCATCTGGATCGTCACGGCGCTCGCGGTGGGGCTGATCGTCGGGCCGATGATGCGCACGCGCCGGCTGATCGAGGAGCGCCAGAGCAACATTCTTGAGCTCCGCGACCGCGAGGCCGACCTCGGCCGCCTTTCCCGCCGTCTGGGCCTTGCGCTCGACGCCTCGAAGGTGGGCGTCTGGGATTTCAACATCGACACCGACCTGCTGGTTTGGGACGAGCGGATGGACGAGCTCTACGGCTATCCGCGGGTCGTGGGGCGGCGCCACACCTATGCCGACTGGCGCAATCGTCTTCACCCCGAGGATCTGCCCCGCGCCGAGGAGGAGTTCCGCGAAGCGATCGAGGAGACCGGGCGCTATGTCTCCAATTATCGCCTGTTGCTGCCGGACGGCGCGGTGCGCCACGTTCGAGCGATTGGCGCGGTCTACCGCGAAACCGACGGTAATTCGAAGATCGTCGGGGTGAATTGGGATGTCACCGTGGACGTGGTGCGTAACGAGGAACTCAATGCCAAGCGGCTCGAGGCCGAAGGCGCCTCGGTGGCCAAATCGCAGTTCCTCGCCACGATGAGCCACGAGATCCGCACGCCGATGAACGGCGTCATCGGCATGCTCGACCTGATCCTGCGCACCGAGCTCGACCCGACCCAGCGCGAGAGGGCGGCGATCGCCTGCGACTCGGCCCGGCAGCTCCTCGACATTCTCAACGACATCCTCGACCTGTCGAAGCTCGAGGCGAACCGCATCGCCCTCGATCCCGCGCCTCGTGGATGTTCGCCGGCTGGCCCGCGACGTTGTGGCGCTGATGGCGTCCGGCGCCTCGGAGCGAGATCTCGAGGTGACCGCCGTCACCGACGCGGAGCTGCCGGCGTTGGTGACCTGCGACGCCAGCCGGTTCCGGCAGGTGCTGATGAACCTCGTCGGCAATGCGGTGAAGTTCACCGAGACCGGCAGCGTGGTGACGAGTGTTGGCTACGACGTGAGCCGAGGGCGGCTCCAGGTGGCGGTGCGCGACACTGGCGTCGGCATTCCCGAGGACGCCAAGCGAGATCTCTTCCAGCGCTTCGTCCAAGTCAACTCCTCGATTACCCGCCGGCGCGGCGGCACCGGACTGGGGCTGGCGATCTCGCGGCAGCTGGTGGAGCTCATGGGCGGCGAGATCACCGTCGACAGCGTCGACGGCTTGGGCAGTACCTTCCGGTTCTGGATCCCGGCGCCGGCGGCAGAGGCCACCGCTGAGCCGATCCGGCCGGCGCTGGAGTCCGAGATCGCTTGCGTTTCTGCGCCGGCCGCGGACCTGCCGCCGGTTCGGGTGCTGGTGGCCGAGGACAACCCGACCAACCGCCAGCTCCTTGCGGCCTACCTCGCGATGGCCGGCCATTCGGCGCACATGGTGACCAATGGCCACGAGGCGGTGCTGGCGCTGGCCGAGGAGGAGTTCGACCTGGTGATCATGGACATCCAGATGCCGGTGATGGACGGCATCACCGCGGCCGGGCGGATCCGCGCGCTGGAGGGCCCGAAGGCGGCAATCCCGATCATCGCGTTGACCGCGAACGCCATGGAAGGCGACCGGGAGTACTGCCTCGCGGCCGGGATGAGTGAATACGTCACCAAGCCGGTGTCGCTGGAGGCGCTCTATCTCGCAATGATCCGCAGCCTCGACTACTCGCCCTCGGTTTCCTCGACCTGGGACCAGCCGTCACCGGGATCGAAGCTGTCGATGGCCGCGGCCATCGACAGCGTGTCGTCGCCGAGGTCGGCCTCGTAGACGATCCCCGCCTCGCCGACCATGAAGCTCATCACTCCGCTTTCGCCGTAGTCGGCCGGGAAGGCGAGGAGCGCGTGGCCGGCGACCATCTCGCCGTTGGCCATGTAGTCGAGCGCGCCGCCGGGGGCGCTCGGCCCCTGCTTCTGCAACACGCGGTAGTAGTAGCCGAGGTAGGGCTCGGGCTCGACGTCGGAGCCGTCGATCTCGTAGCCGTCGGCGGCGGCGCGGGCCATGAAGTCGCCGATCGGGCTCTCGGGCTCGCCGGGTGCTGAGGGCCAGTATAGGCCGTCGTGCTTGCCGGCGGATGACAGGATCGCCGAGGCGAAGCTCGGCAGCCCGTCGCCGTCGGGGTTCTCGGTGCGGTAGAGCGCCTGGGCCCGGACGTAGCCGTGCATCAGGTCGATGACGTCGAGCTCGTTCTGGCCGATGCGCCGCAGCCGGATCTCCTCGGCCGCCCCGGGGGCGTCGAAGTGCCACTTGCCGTCGGCGGAGACGATCTGTACCGGGAAGGGCCACTGGTCGCGCCCGACGTAGAGCGTCGCCTGCTCGCCGCCCTCGCCCTCGCCCTCGTCGGTGGCGATGCGGTGCATGGCCTCGTAGTTGGCGAGGAACTGGCTCCAGTCCTCGCGGTCGCTGGGGTCGTCGCCGGTGAAGACCACGTCCTTGTTCTCCGGCCCGAAGACCGCGAGGAGCGCCTGGGCGTCCTTGGCCTTCAGCGCGGCGATCACCGCGTCGGCGGCCGCCTGCGGCGTGTCGAAGGCCTGCGGCTCGGCCTGGGCGATGCCCGAGGCGAGGATCGCCGCCGTCAGGCCGCCGGCCAGGGATTTCGGCAGTTTGAGCATCGTCATCGCCATCACCTTTCTAGCGCCGCTTGCCACCGCCGCCGCGGCTCCCGCCGCCACTCTTGTGGCCGCGGGAGGAGGAGGCCTTGGCGCGGCTGCCGCTGGAACTCTTCTTAAATGCCGAGGTAGGCGGCGCGGCCTTGCGGACCGGCGGTTTCGCCGTCTTGGGACGGCTGACCGCCTTGGACGGCGCCTTGATTTGGGGCTTGGCACTGGCCTTGTTCACGCTGTGGTCGCCGCGGGCGGCTGCCGCCTTGGTCTTCTTGGCGTCGGCCTTCTTCGGGCTGAACGGCGTCTCCATCGTGGCGGCCTTGGGCGGTGCCTTGCGGTCGCCGGCGGCCGCCCCAGGGGCGCGCGTCGGCTGCTTGGTGCCGTCCCGCGCCGCGAGCTTGTTGCTGACGTCCGCGGCGCTCGGGTTCTTGCCGCCGCCGCCGGCGTTCGGGCGGTTCGCCCCGTCGTTGCCGCCGACATGCGGGCGGTTCGCGCCGCCGTTGCTGCCGATGTTCGGCCGGTTTGCGCCGTCGTTGCCGCCGGCGTTCGGCCGATTCGCGGCGAGGTTCCCCGCGTTCGGGCGGTTCGCGGCGTTCTGGCGGTCCTTGGCGCGCTCGCGGTCGGCGACGCGGTCGCGGGCGTCGGCGCGGCTCTGCTCCGAGGGCTTCCAGGTTGCGCGGTTGCGGGAGTCGTCGCCGATTCGCTTGCGTTCGATGTCAGTCCGGTCGCGGTCGACGACCACGTTGTTGCGGTCGCGGCTGCGGTCGATGTTGACGTCGCCGTTGATGTCGACGTCCGGACGCGGGCGGATGTCGCCGTTGTCCCAGTCGATGTGGTTGTTGTCGTAATGGTTGTCGTGGCGCCAGTAGTTGTCCCAGTCGTCGTCGTCGTCGAAGATCTCGTCGATCAAGAGTGCGCTGCCGAAGGCGATAGCGCCGGTGGTGATCAGGTTCGAGGTGGAGTAGCCGGTGTCGGCGGTGGCGACATAGGCGGGCTGTGTGTAGGGCGTCGTATAGGCGGTGGTGGCGTCGTATTGCGGGACGTAGACCACGTCCTCCGCAGCGGGCTCGATGGTGATGTTGTCGTCGCTCTCGTCGACGACCTGGGCCTCGTTGGTCGAGAGGTTGCCGATCGCCACCGCGCGGGCGCGCTGGCGCTGCACGGAATCGAGGACGTCGTCGGACTGGGCCAGCATCGCGTCGCCGAGCTCCTGGGTCCAGTCGAGCTCGGTAGCCATCTTCTGGACCACCGACGGGAAGCCGGCGGCGAGCACCTGGACGCTGGGATCCCAGTCCTGCTGCTCGGCGGCGTCGGCACGCTCCTGGTCGGTGAGGTCGGCCTGCGTGGTGATGAAGCGGTCAGCTTTGACGATGTCGAGCGGGTAGGTGGAGGCGACCAGCACCTGAGTCAGGAGCGAGTCGGGGTAGAGGGCCACGGGGGCCACCAGCTCGTCGAGTTCGTCGTCGCTGAGGCCGGCGTCGGCGTCCTCGGCGGCGGCCGCCGCTTCCTCGGTGGCGGCAGCCGCCGGCGTATCGGCGGCCGGGGCATCCTGTGCCAACGTGCGGGGGACACCACCCCAGCCGGCCAAGGTCAGGGCAAGCGCCGTGCCCGCGAGTAGCCTGTAGCGCACTTCTTCCCCCCTTAAATCGGCAGCGAACGGCCGATTGCGGTCTGCTTTCCGGGAAGGTTAGTGCTTAAGAGACGCTCTGCCAAACGAATTTGCGCGGCATTCAGATTCGCGCGATCGGCAGGCTCACCCCGCGGTGGCGATGACGCCCCCGAGTTCATCCTCGACGTGGGCGGCGATAATGGCGTCGAAGGAGGCATCGGCGGTGAAGCCGAGGTCACGCGCCCGAGCGGCGTCGAAGCGGGTCGGCCAGCCGGCGACAATACCGACGATCGTCGGGTCGGGCTCGCGGCGGATGAGCGCCACGGCGGCGTCGCCGGCGGCGCGGCGCAGGGCTTCGATCTGCTCGCCGACGGTGGCCGAGAGGCCGGGCATGCTCAGGCAGCGCCGGGTGCCGAGCGCCGCGGTGTCCATGGTCATGGCGTGGCGCAGGAACCCGATCGCCGCCCGCGGGCTGGCGTGCCAGTGGCGCACGTCGTCGCTGACCGGCAGCACCGCCTCCTTGCCGGCCAAAGGCTCGCGCAGGATGTTGGAAAAGAAGCCGGAGGCCGCCTTGTTGGGCGTGCCGGGGCGGATGCAGATCGTGGGCAGCCGGATGCCGATGCCATCGAGAAACCCGCGGCGCGAATAGTCGTTGAGCATGAGCTCGCCCATGGCCTTCTGGGTGCCGTAGCTGGTGAGCGGCGCGAGGATGTAGGTGTCGGTGATTGGGTCGGGGAAGGGAGTGCCGAAGACCGCGATCGAGGAAGCGAAGACCACCCGCGGCCGGTAGGCGGCCTGGGCACGGATCGCCTCGAAGAGATTGCGGGTGCCGTCGAAGTTGACGGCGTAGCCCTTCTCGAAGTCCGCCTCCGCCTCGCCGGAGACGACGGCGGCGAGGTGGAAGATGACCTCCGGCCGCTCGGCGATCTGCGCCGCCACCGCCGCGGCGTCGGTCATGTCGAGCGTTCCGGTCCGCACCTTCAGCTTCGGGGCCGCGGGTGCACTTGGCGGGACGACGTCGACGAGGACGATCTCGTCGATGCCTACGGGATCGGCCGCGAGCGACTGGGCGAGCTTGGCGCCAACCATGCCCGCGGCGCCGATGATTAGAACTTTCATGCTGTTCCTCCCCGGAATTGACCCGCCTTGTCAGGCCTCGGCCGGAAGCCGGCGGTGGCGAGCGGCGCTGCCGCGTTCGATGGCGGCGGCGTGCAGGCGGTCGATGTCGAGCTCGTGGCGGAGCTCGAGCAGGAACTGCAGCTCGGCCTGGAAGGCGTGGCCGTCGGCGGCGGCGACGTCACAGCAGAGCGCGTAGGCGGTTTCGCGGAGATTTTCGGGCAACGCGTCGCGCATCAGGCCGAAAAGCGCATCGAGCCCGTCCTCCTCGGTGAAGAGGTCGAAGACGGTCTGGCCGATGATCCGCAGGCGGTCGCGGTCGAAGCCCTCAAAGATCGGCAGGGTCTCGACCATGCGGCTGATCGACAGCAGCTCCTTGGTGGTGATGTTCTCGTCGGATGCGGAGACGCCGACCATCGCGGCGATCAGAGCATCCTGAGCGGAGAAGGAAGACGGCGTGTCGGGTCCGGACATGAAGCCTCTCGCTGGCGGTTGCCCCGCTTGTATTGACCCGTGGCGGGCCGGGCAATAGGAAGCGCGCGAGCTTCAGGCGGTGGATGGCGGACATGGAAGAGAGGCGCGCGCTGGCGGAGCAATCGAGGGCGTGGCCCTTCGAGGAGGCCCGGCGCCTGATGAAGCGCTACGAGGGCACGCCGCCGGCCAAAGGATACGTGCTTTTCGAGACAGGCTATGGTCCGAGCGGCCTGCCGCACATCGGCACCTTCGGCGAGGTGGCGCGCACGACGATGATCCGGCGGGCGTTCGAGGTGCTGTCCGACCTGCCGACGCGGCTGATCTGCTTCTCGGACGACATGGACGGCATGCGCAAGGTGCCGGAGAACGTGCCGAACCAGGAGATGCTGCGCGCGCACCTGCAGCAGCCGCTGACCAGCGTGCCGGATCCTTTCGGCGAGTTCGAGAGCTTCGGCGCGCACAACAATGCCATGCTACGGCGGTTCCTCGATACGTTCGGGTTCGAGTACGAGTTCGTGAGCGCCACCGACTTTTACCGCTCCGGGCGGTTCGACGCGGTGCTGCGGCGCGCCTGCGAGCGCTACAACGAAATCATGGCGGTGATGCTCGCCAGCCTGCGGAAGGAGCGGCAGCAGAGTTATTCCTGCTTTCTGCCGATCTCGCCGACGACCGGGCGGGTCCTGTACGTGCCAATGAAGGAGGTGAATGCCCGCGACGGCACCATCACCTTCGCCGACGAGGACGGACGCGACGTCACGCTGCCGGTGACCGGCGGCAACGTGAAGCTGCAGTGGAAGCCGGACTTCGGCGCGCGCTGGGCCGCGCTCGACGTCGATTTCGAGATGTATGGCAAGGATCACTCCACGAATACGCCGATCTATGACCGGATCTGCGAGCTCCTCGGCGGGCGAGCGCCCAACCATTTCGTCTATGAGCTGTTCCTCGACGAGAACGCCGAGAAGATCTCGAAGTCGAAGGGGAACGGGCTGACCATCGACGAGTGGCTGCGCTATGCTGGGCCGGAGTCCCTGAGCTACTTCATGTTCGGCAAGCCGAAGACGGCGAAGCGGCTCTATTTCGACGTTATCCCGAAGGCCGTCGACGAGTACCACCAGCAACTCCGGGCCTTCGAGGGGCAGGACGCGGCGGCGAGGCTGGCCAATCCGGTCTGGCACATCCACCGGGGCCAGCCGCCGGCATCGGACATGGTAGTGAGCTTCTCGATGCTGCTCAATCTCGCCAGTGCGGCCAATGCCCACGACAAGGACGTGCTCTGGGGCTTCGTCCGCCGCTATGCGCCGGACGCCTCGCCGGACACCCATCCGCAGCTTGACGCGGCGGCGGCGGGGGCGGTGCGGTATTTCGAGGATTTCGTCCGCCCGGCAAAGGTTTACCGGCATGCTGGCACGCGCGAGGCGGCGGCGCTGGCCGATCTGCGCGACCGACTGCGGGGCTGGGAGGGGGCTGCGGAGCCGGAGGCGTTGCAGAACCTGGTGTTCGAGGTGGGTAAGGACCACGAGTTCGAGCCGCTGCGCGCCTGGTTCGGGGCGATCTACGAGGTGCTGCTCGGCGCGGCACAGGGCCCGCGGTTCGGAGGGTTCATCGCAGTCTACGGCATCCCGGAGACGATCGCGCTGATCGACGCGGCCCTGGAGGGCCGGCTGGCGGCCAAGTGACCGGGATAACACCCAGCGCGCGGCCGTTCCTGGTCCTGCAACTTCGGCCGGAGGCGGAGGCCTCCGATGAGGAATTCGCGTCCATTCTCGCCCGGGGCGGACTGGCCGAGTCCGAGACCCGGCGGGTGCGGCTGGACCGGGACGCGTTGCCGGAGGGCCTCGACCTCGGCGGGTTCTCCGGGGTGATTGTCGGTGGGGGGCCGGGGTGTGTCAGCGACGCCGAGGCGGAGAAGTCGCCGGTCGAGAAGCGGATCGAGGACGCGGTGTTGGGACTGATGCCGGAGGTGGTAGGGCGCGACCTGCCGTATCTCGGCTGCTGCTACGGGATTGGCATCCTCGCGCATCACCTTGGCGCGCCGGTGGGCAAGGGGCGCTACGGCGAGCCGGTGGGAGCGGTGGGCTGCCGGATCACCGAGGCCGGTCGGGACGATCCGGTCCTCGCGGGGCTGCCGGAGCGCTTCGAGGCGCTGGTGGGGCACAAGGAGGCAGTGGAGGCGCTGCCGGAAGGCTGCGTGCATCTTGTATCCTCGGACCCGTGCCCCTACCAAATGATCCGTCGTGGGCGCAACGTCTATGCGACGCAGTTCCACCCGGAGGCGGATGCCGACAGCTTTGCGCTGCGGATCCGGATCTATCGGGACAAGGGATACTTTCCGCCCGAGGATGCCGCCCGGCTCGAGGCGGAGGTGCGCGCGGCGGCGGTGAGCCTGCCTGGGCGGATCCTGCGCAACTTCGTGGGGCGCTATCGGAGTTGACGCGGGCGGCGGGCGCGCCACCTCATCCGGAAAGGTGGAGGTCTGCGATGCTGCGGAGGTTGCTGACGATCTTGCTTCTGACCTGGGGCGCGGGGGCGGCGAAGGCGCAGGACGACCCGCAGGCGGCGGTGCGGGCGGTGATTGCGGCGCAGATCGAAGCGTTCAAGGTCGACGATTTCGAGCGGGCGTTCAGCTATGCCTCGCCGGGCATCCGGCGGATGTTCGGGACGCCCGACCGGTTCGGGCAGATGGTCCGCGACGGCTATCCGATGGTGTGGCGGCCGGGGGAGGTTCGGTTCTCCGACCTGTCACGGCGGGACGGGCGGACGTTGCAGCGGATGGTCGTAACGGGCGGCGCGGGGTCGGTTTATGTGCTCGAATACGAGATGATCCAAGACGACGAGGGTTGGTTGATCGACGGCGTGCGCATCCTCGACGAAGAGGCCGTGGGGGCGTGACGGGAGCGTGGGATGAGTCGGTCGGGGTTTTTGCGAAACACTGCAAGCCTTGACGGCGATTTGTTAGACTTTCAACTCATGCACATTGCATATACCTAGTCGGCACGCGATGCCGGACGGTTAACGGGGCGCGACGCCTGAATGGTTAACCGTGCGTTAACCGGGGCCTGTTAACCAAGCGGTCGGGGTGCCGGAGGGGCGCCCGATCGCAGCCGTCGGGCACGGCCCCCGCGGGGCCGGCCGCACGAGACGAGGGTCCCCATGAATCTCCACACCCATCCCGAAGTCGACCTGATGCCGCCTCCCTTCGTGGACGGCCTCGACGACTGGTCCCGCGGCGACGGGACGCCGGAGAGCCCGACCTATGACGAGGCGGAGAATGCGCGTCTGGCGGCGGGCGATGCGGATTTCGGCACTTGCCTCGAGCTGCGCACCACCGGGCCGGTGGCGCGGCTGCGCTACATGGGCGAGGTGCCGCTGCTCGCCGGCGCCTACCTCGAGGTGGCCGTCAGGGTGAAGGCGATGCGCGGGCCGTTGCCGCGGGCGCGGATCGCGGCGTGGCCGGGTGGGGCGCAGGGCCGGCGCGTGGACGAGTTGCCAATGGCCGGCGCCGAGGTGGCGCTGGACGGGCACGGGGCGGTGACGGAATTGCGCGCCGTGGTTGGACGGGAAGCGCGGGAAGGCGTCGACCTTGTGTGGGACGCGCGGGTGCTCTACGCGCATGTCGGCGTCGATATTTTGGGGCCGGTCGGGGCGGTGGTGCGGATCGGGGACGTCGCGGTGCGTGACGTCACCCGGCGGATCACGCCGCAGGGGCGGGTGCTGCCGGGGTTCGAGGACCTGTCCTCCTGAGCCGGGGCTCTGGCGGCGGGCCGGGCTTGCGCTAGACTGCGGCGCAGGAGGTGCCCGATGCCAAGCATAAGCCGCGATGCCCGACTGCAGACCGTGATCACCACCTTCGAGGTCATGCCGGGGGCCTGCCAGGACCTGCACGACCTGCTGCTCGACGCCTACGAGGCGTTCATCAGCCGCCAGCCGGGGTTTCTCGGCGGGGCGCTGCACGTGAATGACGCCCAGACCCGGATCGCCAGCTACTCGCAGTGGCAGGAGCGAGGGGACTTCCTGGCGATGCTGCGCTCGGACGAGATGCGGCGGCGCAACCGGGAGATCAGCGCGCTCTGCAAGAGCTTCGAGCCGGTGATGTACGAGGTGGCCGAGACCTTCGGCTAGGCGGGGTGGCTACGCGACTGCTGCTCGCCGCGGTGCTGGCCTGGCGGGCGCGGGCCAGGCGGGACCGGGAGGCGTGCCGCCGGCACGTGGGCGCGGTGCTGGCGGCGGCGTTTCCCCAGGGGCTCGACGGGCCCTTGGTTGACTGTGCGCCGATGATGAAGACCGGGGGCGGGTTCTTCTGTGCCATCGCCAGCGGCGCGGGCGGGGGGCGGTTCTTCACCAAGGCGATACTGGGATCGAGCCGCGAGGCGAAGGTCTGGCGGGCCTGGAGCGCGGGCGCGGTGCGGGGCGAGGGGCGGCACTATCGGCTCGAGCCGCCGGTGGCGGTGGCGGAGGCCGGGCCGGTGATGGTGCTGGCGTTTGCGGAGCGGGGCTACATGCGGACGGATTTCCGCAAGCGGGACGGGATCTACGCGCGCAATGTCCGGCGGGTGGTGCGGGCCGTGGCGGAGTTCAACGCGGTGCATCGAGGGCTGGGGGCGGGGGTGCCGGTGGCGCGGGGGTGCCGGCGGCTGGCGGTGCCGGGGGTGAAGGCGGTGGAGGCGGCGCTGGGGGTGGAGGCCGTCGAGGCGGCGGCGATCGTTCGGCGGCTGACGACGGTGGAGGCGGGATGGGACGCGGTGGGGTGGCGGCTGGACGGGTTGGCGGCGGGCCTCGGGCACATGGATCTGGGGCCGAGCAACATCGTGATGCATGAGGGACGGGGGGTGCTCATGGACTTCGGCCATGCCGGGCTGGCGCCGTTGGGAGCGGACCTGCACGTGGTCCGGCGCTATGGGGGGCTGGAGGAGGCGGAGCTGCTCGACCTCTACGGCGAGGCTTTCGCCGGCGACTTCGACCGGGCGGGGGCAGAGCTGGCGCTCCGGGCGCATTTCGCCGGGCGGTACCGGAACCTGAAGCTTCGCAGCGCCCGCGACCCGGAGGTCTTCGGGCGGGCGCTGGAGATGTCCGAGGAGCTGCTGCGCGCGCCGGGGTGACGGCGACGCGGGAGGCTCAGCGGTCGGGCGAGCAGAGCTGGTTCCACTGCTCGATTTCGTCGGGGTTAGAGGGGACGCTTTCGCAGTAGGCCGGGCCGGCGCTGCCGGCGCTGTCGCCGGGGACGTCGTTGTAGCCTGGGGGGGTCGGGTCGTTGCAGGCCGCAAGGAGAAGAAGGGCACCCGCGGCGGCGAGGGGAGCGTAAATCGTCTTCATCGTCGTTTCTTCCACTGTCCTTGGGGATGGGCCCCGGGGAACAGTTGTAGCGCCGGGAACCCGTTGTCGGAAAGGGGGTGCCGCCGACCGGCTCGGAAGGGTGTGAACACCAAGGTGTTCACGCGTGAACATATTGATATTACAGGGGTTAATCTTCAATAAAATTCGGTAAAGGTCGCTCTGCTCACCGGGCAGAGGCTCCCACGGAGGGATGTCCGGCTCGGCGACCGGGCGTTTCAGGACCGTGCGGCAACTCCTGACGCGTTCCGCTCCTTGAGACATCGGTTGCCAATATCTGCAGTTCGCGTCCTCGCGTCGGCTAACCGCTTCCGTGTCGTCACGGCATCATGCGCCAGGAAGGGACTTTCGCGCACTAGAGGCTACCCTGCGGGTACCGGGTCCGGCAGCTTGTACTCGTTGTTCTGTAGGGCTTCATCCGGGAAGTAGACGCGAATAGCCAGCGTCCAGTTGTCCGTCGGGGCCACGAGCAGGTTCTTCGCGTCCGCAGGGCAGGTCTCCTTCGAGCCGAAATAGAGATCGAAGGTCTTGCCGTCGGCGTTCGGCACGATCTCGTCGTTGGCGATGCTCGAGCCGT
Source organism: uncultured Alphaproteobacteria bacterium (assembly GCA_963798385.1). Taxonomy (GTDB): domain Bacteria; phylum Pseudomonadota; class Alphaproteobacteria; order Rhodobacterales; family Rhodobacteraceae; genus Amaricoccus. Next base: position 429,799 of record CAWCTE010000002.1, read on the forward strand.
CTCGGTGTGGAGGCGAGGGGCCCCCCTGCGCTGCAGAGCAGTGCCGTGGCAGCGACCATCATGTGCCACGGGTTCATCATTCGGTATCCTCGTATCGAGCGGGTAGGAAATTGAGTGTGACCATAGAGCGGGGCCTGCAAGCGGCAACCCGGGCTCAGCCATCGTGACCTCGACGAAGGTCGCGATGGGCTCGGAAACGGACCCTGATGTCTGTCACGCCGCTGGCTCAGGCCGCGCACAGGCGCCACGTATCTCCTGCCGAACGGATTGCGTCGACGGCTACCGAAGCCGTTTCTGGCTCTTGCCGCGGTAGGCACGTGTGCCGCCCTTGCCGGCCTTCGAGCGCGGCGCGGTGGTGGCGACCTCGGCGTCGATGGCGGACTGGCGGGCGAGAGGATCGTCGTGGATGGCGAGGTCGACGGCTTCGAGGCGCTTGATCTCGTCGCGAATCCGGGCGGCTTCCTCGAATTCGAGGTTCTCGGCGGCCTTGAGCATCGACTTGCGGAGGCCGTCGAGATGGGCGGCGAGATTGGCGCCGATCAGCGGCTTGTCGATGCGGGCGGTGACGCGGGACTGGTCGGTGTCGGCGGGGAAGAGGCCCTCGAGGACGTCGTGGACGTTGCGGCGGATGGTCTCCGGGGTGATGCCGTGCAGGACGTTGTAGGCCATCTGCTTCTCGCGGCGGCGGTTGGTCTCGGCCAGGGCGCGCTCCATCGAGCCGGTGACGTGATCGGCGTACATGATGACCCGGCCGTCGGCGTTGCGGGCGGCGCGGCCGATGGTCTGGATGAGCGAGGTCTCGGAGCGCAGGAAGCCCTCCTTGTCGGCGTCGAGGATGGCGACGAGGGCACATTCGGGGATGTCGAGGCCCTCGCGCAGCAGGTTGATGCCGACGAGGACGTCGAAGGCGCCGAGGCGGAGGTCGCGGAGGATCTCGATGCGCTCCAGCGTGTCGATGTCGGAATGCATGTAGCGCACGCGGATGCCCTGCTCGTGCAGGTACTCGGTGAGGTCCTCGGCCATGCGCTTGGTAAGGGTGGTGACGAGGATGCGGTTGCCCTGGGCGGCGACCTTGCGGATTTCGTCGAGGAGGTCGTCGACCTGCATGGCGACCGGGCGGATCTCCACGGGCGGGTCGATGAGGCCGGTGGGGCGGATCACCTGCTCGGTGAAGACACCGCCGGACTGGTCGAGCTCCCACGCCGCGGGGGTGGCGGAGACGAAGACCGACTGCGGGCGCATCGCGTCCCACTCCTCGAACTTGAGGGGTCGGTTGTCCATGCAGGAGGGCAGGCGGAAGCCGTGCTCGGCGAGGGTGAACTTGCGGCGGAAGTCGCCCTTGTACATGCCGCCGATCTGCGGGACCGAGACGTGGCTCTCGTCGGCGAAGACGATGGCGTTGTCGGGGATGTACTCGAAGAGGGTAGGGGGCGGCTCGCCGGGTTTGCGGCCGGTGAGGTAGCGCGAGTAGTTCTCGATGCCGGCGCAGGCGCCGGTGGCCTCGATCATCTCGAGGTCGAACTGGGTGCGCTGCTCGAGGCGCTGGGCCTCGAGGAGCTTGCCCTCGGCGACGAGCTGGTCGAGGCGCTGGCGCAGCTCGGTGCGGATGGACTTCACCGCCTGCTGGAGGGTCGGGCGCGGGGTCACGTAGTGGGAGTTGGCGTAGACGCGGATGCGGTCGAGCTCGGCGGTGCGGGCGCCGGTGAGGGGGTCGAACTCGTGGATCGCCTCCAGGTCCTCGCCGAAGAACGAGAGGCGCCAGGCGCGGTCCTCGAGGTGTGCGGGCCAGAGCTCCAGGGTGTCGCCGCGGACGCGGAAGGCGCCTCGGGCGAAGCCGGTGTCGTTGCGACGGTACTGCTGGGCGACGAGGTCGGCGATCACCTGGCGCTGCGGATAGGACTGGCCGGCCACGAGATCCTGGGTCATGGCGCCGTAGGTCTCGGCGGAGCCGATGCCGTAGATGCAGGAGACCGAGGCGACGATGATGACGTCGTCGCGCTCGAGCAGCGCCCGGGTGGCGGAGTGGCGCATCCGGTCGATCTGCTCGTTGATCTGGGATTCCTTCTCGATGTAGGTGTCGGTCCGCGCCACGTAGGCCTCGGGCTGGTAGTAGTCGTAATACGACACGAAATACTCGACGGCGTTCTCGGGAAAGAACGACTTGAACTCGCCGTAGAGCTGGGCGGCGAGGGTCTTGTTCGGGGCGAGGATAATCGCCGGGCGCTGGGTGGCCTCGATGATCTTGGCGGCGGTGAAGGTCTTGCCGGTGCCGGTGGCGCCGAGGAGGACCTGATTGCGCTCGCCCGTGAGGATGCCGTCGACCAGCTCGGCGATGGCGGTCGGCTGATCGCCGGCGGGCTGGAACTCGGAGACCAGGCGGAAGGGCTTGCCGCCCTCGAGCTTGGCCCGGTGCGGGTCCTCCGGCACGGTGGTCAGCATGTCGACGAGCGGCATCGGCGATCTCCCCGGGAGAGCCTGTTCAGATGGGGGATCTTCGCCCGTCCGGCAAGGGCAAGTCGAGGCGAAGATCGGCGGCCGGAATTTTGTTCACAGGTTCATCCACAGGTATCTGTGATGGCGGGTAACTAAACCCTTGCGTGTGGACTGCGATTCGCGTTAAACAGGAGTCGCAAGCAGCAAAGTGGTCGTCGTCCGGGTGCGTACACCCACCCCACCCCTCGCTCCCTCGCAGTCGGACGACGACCCGCTGCCTTGCAAAGCCCTCCGCACCGACCGACGGCGAACGGCAACCGGCTTGATCCGGTGGCCGTCTTTGGCGATAAGCGGTCAGGGTTTCGTTCGGGAGCGAAGTGGATGCTCGCCAAGATCTATCAGCCAAGCCGCAGCGCGATGCAGTCCGGGCAGGCGAAGACCCGGCACTGGGTGCTGGAGTTCGTGCCGGCGGATGCGCGGTGGATCGATCCGCTGATGGGCTGGACCGGGTCGGACGACATGAACAGCCAGGTGCGGCTCACCTTCGAGAGCCGCGAGGCGGCGGTGGCCTATGCGGACCGCTACGGGATCGCGCACGAGGTGTTCGAGCCCAAGACCCGGCGCCACATCCTGCGGCAGAACGGCTATGGCGACAACTTCGCCACCGCGCGGCGGATGGCCTGGACGCATTGACGCCGCCGCCCTGACCGGGTCTTTTCCGGGCTTACGGCCCCGTAGCTCAGCTGGATAGAGCATCGGTCTTCTAAACCGAATGTCGCAGGTTCGAGCCCTGCCGGGGTCGCCAAACAAGAAGCCGCCGATGTCGAGAGCGCATAAGTGTGCGCAAAATGGCGGTTTTCGGCGACGACTTCGCCGAGCAGCGTCTCCCCGGGCGCAATGGGCCAGTGGTCAAGGATGCAGTCGCGCAGGATGCGGCCGAACCGGGCGAATCCGGGTTCCCGCAGGTAGTCCCGCGCGAGGCAGAGGTACATCGGGCCGAAGATCTTGCCTGGCGTGGTGAGTTGCCCCCTGGTCGACGCCGCGATCCGGTCGAGCGCCGCGCGAATGGCGCTCTCGCCGCGGCGCGCGACGTCGAAGCCGGCCGCGTGATCGACGCCGTCGGCGCGAAGCACGTCACGGAGGTGAGCGGGACGAAGCGCGACAGACTCGCCGTCCGGCTTGATGCTCTTGGCGGCAGCGCCGCCGCCATTGCTGCCGCCCTGGACGACGCGGCCGCCGACCGGATCATGGCCCTAAAGATGGAGATCGCAGCGACCGCCCGGGCCGTCGAGGTGGAAGCCGGGCGACCTTTCGCTGCCGATCCCCTCCCCGTCGGAGATTTGGCGTGGCAAGCGCTCTGGGGGGCTGCCCAAGCCTATTGCGAGGCACATGCGCATCTGGGAGATCGTGCGATCAGTGCGAGCGATCGCGGCGGGCGATCCATGCGTGGAGGCGATCCCACGGCTCCTCACGATGCAACTTGCGCCGCGACGGGTGCTCCTCAACGTCGACATCCGCTTCCGGCCCGACATGTCGGGGAGCGCGCTGGTCGAGGCGGTGGACCGGCTTGAGGCGCGGATACAGGAGGCGCATCCGCAGGTGGAGGAGATCTTCATCGAAATCGAGGCGCTGCGGGCGAAGGGCCGGTCTTAGAACGCCGACCTAAAGGCTCGCAGCTGCCGGCCAATGACGGCCATCCGCCCCTCGCGCCGACGACGAGGTATCGACGTGGTCGGCCCGGAGCGGTCTTTCGCGAAGCGGTGGCCGCCGCGACCAGACCTCTCGGTCACTCCGCGGGCGGCCGCGAGAGGCGTAGGGGGAGCGTGGTCGCCGCTCCCCCCGGCACGGGAGGCGAGGCGTCGCCGGCGGCGGCGACGCCCCCGCGCCGGGCCGCCTCCGCGTCGGACTACATTGCCTCGATCTCGCCCGGACGCCAGCTGTGGTCGTAGAACGGCTCCAGCGCGCCGTAGAGCCGCAGGATCGCGTTCCAGGTCTGGCCGGGCACCGTCTGCACCCAGTTGGGTTCCTTGCCTTCCGGGGCATTTGGGCCGAACCAGATGTCGATCGAGCCGTCGTCGTTGACCATCAGGTCCTTCTGCTGGCTCGAGACCGACGGGTGGACCTGGTCGGTCTGGATCATCGACCGGGTCTGGTTCGAGTACAGGATCACCGACCAGAAATCCTTCACCGGCACGTCCTTGGGCAGGTGCAGGTGGTAGTTCTTGCCGCCTTCCAGCGGCGCGCCGTCCTTGTCGTGGGCGGTCCACATGTACTGGGAGCCCTTGCCGATCAGCTTCTCCTCCATCGCCGGGGTCACGCCGGTGGCGAGGAAGTAGAAGAAATTGGCGCCGTCGAGGTTGTCCACGCCCGGCTGTGACTGGAACTTGTAGCCGCCGACGAAGCCCACCTGCCAGTGGCTGTCGTCGTAGTAGAAGAAGTCCTTGTCGCGGCTGTGGAAGGCGATGGTCCGCGCAGTCGCGTCGCCTACGGCGGCGGCCTCGGTCAGGATCTTCTTCATCCGCTCGTCGGGGGCGAAGGGCTTGCCGTGCTCGATGCCGATCGAGGCGAAGAAGCCCGCGGTGACAGGATCGAGCGACTCCGCCGGCTCCTCCTGGACCACCTGGTTCAGCAGCTCCCAGAACTCGTAGCCGGCCGGGTTGATGGTGTTGAAATAGCCCTTCGAGGAGAGATCGACGTAGGTCATCTCCTCGGGCTTGCCGCCGAGCGGATAGAAGTGGGTGTGCGCCTTCACGAGGTCGATCCCCGGCTTCGGGTCGCCGTCGACGAGGAAGCTGCGCCAGGGCATCCAGAGATTGTAGGTGGCGAATGCACGACCTCGACGAAGTCGCCCTCCGGCACCTCGCCCGTCCAGTCCGGCGGCAGGAACAGGTACTTGCCGCCCTCGCCCTTGTCGGCGCCGGTGATGCCGACATCCGTCACCCAATGATACCACATGTCGTCGACCAGCCCGAGCACCTTGGGCGGCACCTCGACGATCAGCGGCCCCTTGGTGAGATCCAGCCAAGGCCAGGAATAGACGGTGTTGTCGTTCGCGGTCAGGAAGATCTGCTCGGGCGTCACCAGCTGCTCGAAGATCGGCACGGTCCGGTTCACCGGCCCGAGCGGGCGGATGGCATTGCGGTTCGCCGCCTGGTTCACCGGCGGCAGCGCCAGCAGGTAGGACTGCACCGCCCGCTGGAAATCGAGATTGTCGTAGATGATCTTCGCCGTCGCGTCGTCGGGATAGCCGTAGTCGAACTTCAGCGTACCGAGCCGGGTCTCGACGCTGTCCGGCGCGGCGACCCCCGGCGGCATCTGGGTCTGGTACTTGTAGTCGTCGGCTGATGCGGACGTCGCCGAGAGCGCGACGGAGACCATGAGTGCGAGAAGGGCGGGCCGTTTGTGCATGCCGGAACTCCATGCTGCGCGGGCGCTGCAGCCCGGCCCCTCGCCGGGATGTCGACTCGCGCGTCGCCCCCGCGACTACAGCCGTCGCGGTTGACGCGTTTTCGTTTTGAGGACATTCGATCCGGATGAAAACCGGCGGTCCGGCAATGCAGCGCGCGGCGGGGCTCGTCGAGCTCCCGGCGCTTCTCGGGGACGTGCCGCTGGCGGAGGTTCTTGCTGGCACCGGCGTGACGCCCGCCGACCTGCGGCCCGACGCCTTCATCCCCTACGCCGCCTTCCTCGACATCCTCGAGCGGGCGGCGCGGCTGACCGGGCGCGAGGATCTCGGACTGCGGCTCGGGCTGCGGCTGACCCTCGCGGCGCTCGGACCGGTCGGGACGCTGATGCGCCTCGCCCCGACGGTCGGGACGGCCTGGAGTGACTTCGCCGCCTTCCAGATCGCCAATTCGACCGGGAGCGCCGTCTATCTGCACCGGACGCGCGAGGACTTCGTCGTCGGCTACGGCATCTATGCCGGCCCGGTGTCGCCGCAGATGCACGACGCGGTGATCGGCGTCGCCTGCATCCTGATGCGCGAGCTGACGGGCGGGCGGGTCGCCCCGACCGAAATCGTGACGATGCGGCCGCGCCCGCGCGACCCCGGCCCCTGGACCCGCCTCGCCGATTGTCCCGTCCGCTTCGGCGAGTCCCAGACCGGGCTTGTCTTCCCGAGCGGCGCATTCGACTTCCCACTGCCGGGCGCCGACCGCCGCGCCCATGCCGCCGCCTTCGCCGCGCTGTCGGCGAAGCTCGCCTCAACGCCCTCGGGCCGGGCCGGGCAGGTCGCGCATGCGCTGCGCCCGCTGATGCTCGAGGGCCGATCGGGGATGGCGGAGGTCGCTGGCGAGCTCGGGACGACGCCGCGGACGCTCCGCCGGGCGCTCGATCGCGAGGGAACCCGCTTCGAGGCAATCCGGGATGAGGTGCGCTTCGCCGCCGCCCGTGAACTCCTGACGCTCACCTCGCTGCCTGTCGGAGAGATCGCGGTGACACTCGGATTCTCCACGCACGGCGCCTTCACCGAAGCCTTCCGGCGCTGGAGCGGGACCTCGCCCGTCGCTTGGCGCGCCGAACGCGGGAAGCATTCGCCGTGAGGTCGGCCATCGCGCCCCTCCACGGATGATCGGTCCGCTCCGAAGATGGGGCGCCCGACTGGATGACCGCTCGGCGTGCAATTAATGGGGCCGCAGCGACGAACGACCGCACTCCGCCCAGTCCCGAGCGGATTGGATCGTCGCGCTGATGCTACAATTGCCGGCGTCGGCTTGACCGAAGACAGGGTGGGCCGGAGGACAGGAGGTCTCGCCATGTCCACCGATTTTCTTCCCGCCCTGCGCCCATCCCGTATCGCCTGGAACAAGGGCCGTATAGTCGGCCAAAAGCGCCCGCTGCAACCGAAGCACGTCTGGTCGATCCGCGTGCGTCTCGACGTGCGTCTCGAGATGGCCGACAATCCGCGTGACCTTGCCCTCTTCAACATGGCGATCGACAGCAAGCTGCGTGGGTGCGACCTCGTTCGCTTGCGGGTGAGGGACGTGTTAGCGGCTGGTCGCGTCCGAGAGCGCGCCTCGATCACCCAGCGCAAGACGGGCCAGCCGGTGCGGTTCGAGATCACCGAGCCGATGCGGGAATCGCTGGAGCGCTGGATCGCGAACCCCGAGATGCTCGGCGCCGACTTCCTCTGGCCAAGCCGCTTCCACGAAAGCCCGCACCTGTCGACGCGGCAATACGCCCGAATCCTGCGCGGCTGGGTGACGTCTATCGGCTTGGACCAGAGCGCTTGTGGCACCCGTTCGATGCGCCGCTCGAAGGTCGCGCAGATCTACAAGAAGACCGGCAACCTGCGTTCAGTCCAGGTGCTGCTTGGCCACACCAAGATAGACAGCACGGTCCGCTACCTCGGCGTCGAGCTCGATGACGCGCTGACGATATCCGAGGCGATCGATCTCTGAAGCCGTTCCGGCCGGCTCGGCGAGCCGGCCGGCCCACAGCCATCTTTGAGCCCGGCAACAATGCTGCTTTGCAAGACCCCAAAGCCGACATCGTCAGTGCGGAGCTCATGTGCCGACCGCACCATCCGAGGCCCGAACTCGCCCTTTCGTCGCGCGGTTCCCAGCCGACGGCGCCGCTCAGAAAGAGGCCTTCGCCGATCGGGCGCTGGTGAGGGCGCCTACATGCGCAACGGCCCGAACCCGCGCTTTCAGCCAGTCTCCTACACCTACCCGCTCGAAGGCGACGGCATGCTGCACGCCTTGTGCGCGTCCGACGGAGGCCTGTAGCATCGGGCACAGGTGCGCGAGTGCCGGGTGGTCAGGTCGATGTTGCCCTTGCCGCATCGACCGCGACCGCTGATGCGGCGAGAATCGGAAGCAGCAGCCGGGAGGTGCTGAAGATAACGTTCCGGCTCGCCTCCCAAACCGAGACGTGCGTGAAGCCGAGTGCTGTCGGATACTTGTCCGTCTCGTCGGCCGAGGCGATCACCAGCCGCAGGCAGTGGCCATAGGACCCAACTTCCCGATTATCGGGATCGGCCCATATTCTTGCGAAGCGGCGGTGCGAGAGGTCTGGTCCGCACAACGGCCGGTGTCCGAGGCCTTGCGCACCGCTTGACCGGCGTCTGCCAGTAATTTCCGGAGTGCATGCCCGCGAACACAGAGATGCCCGCCCAAGCGGGGCGGGCATCAAGTACCGGGCTTGTCTTGAGCGTTTAGCCTTCGTATTCGGGCCGCTGCTCAAGCGCCTCGCGGGTCTGGTCGATGTAGACCCGGACATCATCGCCCTCTGTATTCGTCATCACCTGCATCTCGTCGAACGGGATCGAGATCCGGTGCTCGCCCATCCCGAGGAAGCCGCCAACGTCGATGACGGCCTGCTGGATCTGACCGCCATCCGAGACGATGAACTCCTCGACGTCGCCCACGTCCTCGTCGTTCGCGTCATAGACGGTGGCGTCCTGCAACTGCTCCACCGTGAGCTTGTCGTAGTCGGCGGTCACATAGCCCTCGCGCTGGAATTCGGGACGGCTTCCCATCATGCCTGGCGCGGTGGCCGCAGGGGCGTTCGCCGCGGTGTCACCCGGCGCGGTCGTCGCGTCCATCCCCGTGGTCGCCGTCGCGGTCCGATCGGCGGGCCGCTGGTACTCCGGCGCGTTTTCAAGCTCCTCACGGGTGCTGTTGACGGCCACGAAACGCGCGTCGTTGTCATCGCGGAGGAGGTGGACCTGATCCATGTTGAGCGCCACAGTATGCTCGCCCATTCCGAGGAAGCCGCCGATGTCGACGAGGATTCCGCGTGCGTCGCCGTCGGGGGACATGACGACGTCATTGACCTCGCCGATGTCGTCCCACTGCCCGCGATCCGCGGACGACACCATCTGATCTCCGCGGTAGCCGTTGTAATCGGCCTCCGAGCTATAGACATCCATGCCAATCAGATCAGACGCAAAAACCGGGTCCTGAATGTCGGGGAGGAACAGCACGAGCATGCCGCCTCCAGCGTCTGCCTCAGTGGAGGTGGTCTTTGCGGTGTCGTCGGCGGCTTGCTGCGCAAGAACTGGCCAGCCCGCAACGAGGGCGAGTGCGGTGCCTGCGAGTAGCTTCTTCATATCACATTCTCCATTCATCGTATTCTGACGGTCACGCTACTTGTCGGCGCGTCCCTCTCTACCAACAGCCGGGAGGCCAAACCGATGCATTGGTTTGAACATTTTTTCCCGTCATTCAGCCGCTGGTTGTCTGAGACCCGAAGCAAGGATCGTCCCCTCGGCTTGCCCGTCAGCAACCGCCGAGCACCGGCAGGATGTCCCCGACGATGTAGCTCGAGCATTCTGAGTTCGGCGCCGACAGTTCCCGAGTGGGTGGCTGCCTACTACGGCGCGGCCAGGACCCGGGCGGTGCTCAACCCGCTGAGCAGCATGCTCACTACGGACAAGCTGCGCTACACCGTGGCAGGCGCCGGTGCGCGCGTGGTGGCCGGCGCGTCCGACAAGCTCGGGCGGCTCCTCAGTGGTCGACCATGTTGTCCTCTGGGGCGAAACGGCGCGGGACCGAGCCGTCATGCTGCGCGACTGGCTCGTGCGGGACGGCGGAGCCTTCGCCGTCCGCGCGCGCTGTCCCGAGGACCTGGCGGTGATCGCCTATTCCTCCGGCACGACCGGGCGGCCCAAGGGGCGATGCAAAGTCATCGCGCCGTCGTCGCGGCGCACACCGGCACAGCGATGATGGCGGGCCGCACCGCGGAGGACCGGGTGATCAATGCGCTGCCAGACAGCGCGATCATTGCCCCGATCAACGCGTTTCTGGAAAGCTCGAACCCACGGTCGGCTGGCCGAACACGATCATGCTATGCTGGCGGGTGGCGCTCTCGGCGATGACCAGCAGGATCAGAACGGCGAGGCAAAGAAGGCCGCCGACGGCGGCAAGGCGGATGCCAATGCCGCCACTGTGCCGGTCGGGTTGTAACCGGGGTTCTGCGGGAAGGCGCTGGCGCCGGTCACGAACAGGTTCGGCAAGTCCCAGCTCTGCAAATACTTGTTCAGCACGCTCTCCGCAGGCGTCGTACCCATGATGGTGCCGCCCGTGTTGTGCGTCGTCTGGTAGGGGACGATCGAATAGGGGCCTTCGCGGCGGCTGACCTTGATCTCGCGCGGGTTCGTCGCGCGCGCGATCTCCGTGGCGCGGTCGGTTAGGTAGTCTGACATCTTGAGCTCGTTCTCGGCAAAGTCGAAGGTCATCCTAAGCAGCGGCCGGCCATAGGCATCCCTGTAGGTCGGATCAAGGTCGAGGTAGTTGCCACGGTGGCTCATCACCGCGCCATGGGTTCCTATGGTGAACGCGTGATTGTAGTTCTCGCGCGCCGCCTTCTTCCAGCCGGCGCCCCATTTGGGCGCCGCTTCGGGGACGCTTAGGCTTTCGATTGGGCGGCCGTTGGTCTGCCACTGGGCGATGTACCCGCCGCCGATGAAGCCGAGGCCGGTGTGGTCGAAGTTGTCGCCGTTGAACTCGTCGATCACCATGCCGAGGGACCCGGCGCCGATGAAAGGATTCACCACAACGTCGTCAAAGAACGCCGTCACGCCCGAGGTGATCTGGTAGGCGTAATTCTTGCCGACTACCCCGCGGCCGTTGCGTGGGTCATAGGGCTCGCCAATGCCGGACACCAGCAGCAGGTGGGGATTGTGGGTAACATACGAGGGCGGGTATAATGCCGTCCGGCGTTACGCTGCGGTCTGGCGGCGCCAGGGCAGCACGGGGACCGCGGCGGCGTTCGTGCCGCTGATCTTCGAGCCGGGCGAGGCCTACCAGTTCGACTGGAGCCACGAGGTGGTGCTGATCGACGGCGTCACCGTGACGATCAAGGTCGCCCACATGCGGCTCTGCCACAGTCGGATGCCGTTCGTGCGGGCCTATCCGCGCGAGAGCCATGAGATGGTGTTCGACGCGCACGACCAAGCGTTCGCCTTTTACAAGGGCGCCTGCACACGCGGGATCTACGACACCATGAAGACGGCGGTGGACGCGATCTTCGTGGGCAAGGAACGGGCCTACAACCGCCGGTTCCAGCAGATGTGCAGCCACTATCTCGTCGATCCGGTGGCCTGCACGCCGGCGTCCGGTTGGGAGAAGGGCCAGGTCGAGAACCAGGTGGGCACGATCCGCGAGCGGCTGTTCGCGCCGCGGGTGCGGGCCAGGAGCATGGAGGAACTCAACGACTGGCTAATCGACCAGTGCGTTGCCCGGGCGAAGGTCCAGCGCCACCCCGAGATTGCCGACAAGACGATCTGGGAGGTGTTCGAGGCCGAGAGGGCGAGCCTCGTGCCCTACCGCGGCCGCTTCGACGGGTTCCACGCCGTGCAGGCCTCGGTCTCCAAGACCTGCCTCGTGCGCTTCGACAACAACAAATACTCCGTTCAGGCCAGCGCCGTCGGCCGGCCGGTGGAGGTGCGCGCCTATGCCGACCGGATCGAGCTGCGCCAGGACGGCCGTGTCGTCGGCGAGCATGCCCGCGCCTTCGGCCGGGGCCGGACGGTCTACAACCCGTGGCACTATGTGCCGGTGCTGGCCCGCAAACCGGGAGCGCTGAGGAACGGCGCGCCGTTCAAGCACTGGGTGCTGCCGGCCGCCATTGAGCGGGTGCGCCGCAAGCTTCGGGCCGCGCCGGACGGCGACCGGCAGATGATGGAGGTCCTCGGCGCCGTGCTGACCGACGGGCTGCCCGCGGTCGAGGCCGCCTGCACCGAAGCGCTGAACGAAGGCGTCCACTCCGCCGACGTCATTCTCAACATCCTGGCCCGGCGCCGCGATCCCGGACCGCCGGTCACGATCATGACCCCGGAGGCGCTGCACCTGACCTGCGCGCCGATCGCCGACTGCACCCGGTACGACACCCTCAGGAGGGCAAACTGATGGAGCGTTCGCAAATCCTCGAAGCCATGGGCGAACTAAAGCTCTTCGGCATGCGCGGAGCATACGACGAGATCGTCGCCACGGCCGTGAAGCGGCAGCACGAACCCCAGAAGGTGGTCGGCGATCTTCTGGGGGCCGAGATCAGCGAGAAGCAGGCGCGGTCGATCAAGTACCAGATGACGATCGCCAAGCTGCCGCTCGCCAAGGACATCGACGACTTCGACTTCGACGCCGCTGCGGTGAACGAGACACTGGTGCGCGACCTCGCCGGCGGCGGCTTCATCGAGCAGCAGCGCAACGTCGTGCTGATCGGCGGAACCGGCACCGGCAAGAGCCACGCAGCCATCGCCATCGCTCGGGCCTGCATCCGCCGCGGCGCCCGCGGTCGCTTTTTCAACGTCGTCGACCTCGTCAACAAGCTCGAGGCCGAGACCCGCGCCGGCCGCCAGGGACGCATCGCCGATCATCTCACCCGCCTCGACTTCGTCGTGCTCGACGAACTCGGCTACCTGCCCTTCGCCCAGTCCGGCGGACAGCTGCTGTTCCACATGATCAGCCGACTCTACGAACGCACCTCGGTGATCGTCACCACCAACCTCGCCTTCGGCGAATGGCCGAGCGTCTTCGGCGCCCGGCTCGGTCCCTGCAATTTCCCGAGCAGAAGACGTTGGCCTTGCGGACAGTAACTGCGAAGCGTGTTCCGGGCAGGTGCGGGTTCCCATCATCCGCAGGGCCTGCCCGGGTCAGTTGCATCAGCACTCCGGCAGGTTGACGGCGAGGCCGCCGGTGGAGGTTTCCTTGTACTTGACGCTCATGTCGCGGCCGGTCTGGCGCATGGTCTCGATGCAGGCGTCGAGGGGGACGACGTGGGTGCCGTCGCCGCGGAGCGCGAGGCTGGCGGCGGCGACGGCCTTGATGGCGCCGAGGCCGTTGCGCTCGATGCAGGGGACCTGGACGAGGCCGCGGACGGGGTCGCAGGTCATGCCGAGGTGGTGCTCGAGGGCGATCTCGGCGGCGTTCTCGACCTGGGCGTTGCTGCCGCCGAGGGCGGCGCAGAGGCCGGCGGCGGCCATGGCGGCGGCGGAGCCGACCTCGCCCTGGCAGCCGACCTCGGCGCCGGAGATCGATGCGTTGGTCTTGATGATGCCGCCGACGGCCGCCGCGGTGAGGAGGAAGTCGCGGATGCCCGCGTGGGTCGCGCCGACGCAGTGGTCGCGGTAGTAGCGGACGACGGCCGGGACGACGCCGGCGGCGCCGTTGGTGGGGGCGGTGACGACGCGGCCGCCGGCGGCGTTCTCCTCGTTGACGGCCATGGCGTAGACCGAGAGCCAGTCGTTGACGGTGTGCGGCTGGGCGAGGTTCATGCCGCGCTCGGCGAGGAGCGCCTGGTGGATGGCGCGGGCTCGGCGGCGGACCTTGAGGCCGCCGGGGAGCGTGCCGTCGGTGGCGAGGCCGCGGTCGATGCAGGCGTCCATCACCGACCAGAGCCGGTCGAGGCCGGCGTCGAGGGGGACATGGCCGCCGGCGGTCTCGTTGGCGCGCTTCATCGTGGCGATGGGAAGGCCGGAGGCCTCGCCCATGGCGAGCATCTCGGCGGCGGTGGCGAAGGGGTAGGGGCGGGTGATCCGGGCGTCGTCACCTTTGAGGGCGGCCCCCTTCAGCTCGCGCTCGGTGAGGACGAAGCCGCCGCCGATGGAATAGTAGGTCTCGGAAAGGTGCAGGTTGCCGGCGGTATCGAGGGCGCGCAGGACCAAGCCGTTGGCGTGGCCGGTGAGCGGCGGGCCATAGTCGAAGACCACGCCCTTCTGGGCGTCGAAGGCCAGCGGACCGAGGGCGGGGTCGTCGATGTGGCCGGCGGCCTCAAGGTCGGCCAGGCGGCGCTCGGCCTCGTCGGGGTCGAGGGTCTCGGGGACGAAGCCGAGGAGGCCGAGGATGACGGCGCGATCGGTGGCGTGGCCCTTGCCGGTGAAGGCGAGGCTGCCGTGCAGGGTCGCCTCAAGGCGAGTAGCGGGGCCGGCGCCGGGGATGCGGTCCCGGCCGTCGCGGAGGCTCTCCAGGAAACGCGCGGCGGCGAGCATCGGGCCCATGGTATGCGAGCTCGAGGGGCCGACGCCGATCTTGAAGATGTCGAAGACGCTCAGGAACATCGGGCCTCCCGGGCACGATCTGGGCACGCGTGCCCAGATGACTATCCGTTTGATATATAGGCTGGTTTAGGCCGACGTTAACCCGGCGGAAACAACTATTAACGGCAGCTCAGATCCCTCGGGTCCCTTTTGTCAGAGGCCGGCGGCGAGCTCGGCGTTGGCGATGTCGAGAAGGGCACGGACGTGGGGGGCGAAGGAGCGCCAGACGGTGAGGTGGAAGCAGTCGTCCGCCTCGCGGGTGAGGACGACCTGGACGGTGTCGAAGACGGTGCGGGTGCCGTTGCCGGTCGGCATCCGCGCAAGGTCGAGCGGGCAGCCGGTGGCGAGGAGGTCGAGGACGGCCGGGCCTTCGAGACGGTAGGTGATCTCGCGGTCGGAGACGTCGACCGCACTGAGCGGCTGGCGGGTCGCTAGGTCGGCGAGGGTTGCCGCCAGTGCGGCCCCGTCGGTCTCCGGCGCTTCGAGGAGCCACTCGTCCGGGCCGAGGCAGAGCGCGGTGCGGGCGCCCTCGGTGGTGCGGGTGCCGATCCGGGCGGGAAGGTCGAGGCCGGCGCCGTCGGGGTCGGCGAGGCGGAGCGAGATCCGGGTCGTCGGCGGCAGCTCGGTGATGGTCACGCCGGCGGCGACAGGGGCGGTCGTGGCGGTCATGTCGCTCTCCATCTCAGGCGCTGAGGCGCGTGCCCTCGGGATCGTAGAAGACCGTGCTCTTCACCACGCGGGCGGTCAGCGTGCGGTCCGGCATCGGGACGTGCAGGATCTCGCCCTCCCGGTCGTGGCCGTCGACGACGACGGCCATGGCGATCGACCGGCCGAGCGCCTCGCTCCAGTAGGCGGAGGTGACGTGGCCGAGCATGGTCATCGGCTTCGGCTGGGTCGGGTCGGCGACGATCTGCGCGCCTTCCTGCAGCACGGCCTTCGGGTCCTCGGTGAGGAGGCCGACCAGCTGCTTGCGGCCCTTGGCCACCATGTCGGGGCGGGCGAGCGAGCGCTTGCCGACGAAGTCGGGCTTCTGCTTGCCGATCGCCCAGGCGAGGCCGGCGTCCTGGGGCGTCAGGGTGCCGTCGGTGTCCTGGCCGACGATGATGTAGCCCTTCTCGGCGCGGAGCACGTGCATGGTCTCGGTGCCGTAGGGACAGATGTCGTACTGCTGGCCGTGCTCCCAGAGCGTTTCCCAGAGGGCCCGGCCGTGGCGGGCGGGGACGTTGACCTCGAAGCCAAGCTCGCCGGTGAAGGAGACACGGAAGAGCCGCGCCGGGAAGCCCGCGACTGTGCACTCGGCGACCGCCATGTGCGGGAAGGCCTCCGCCGAGATGTCGAGGCCTTCGACGAGGGGCTCGAGGAGCTTGCGGGCGTTGGGGCCATTGAGGGCGACCGTCGCCCACTGCTCGGTGGTGGAGGTGAGCCAGACCTTCAGGTCCGGCCATTCGGTCTGGAGGTAGTCCTCCATCATGTTGAGCACGCGGGCGGCGCCGCCGGTGGTGGTGGTGACGTGGAAGCGGTCCTCGGCGAGGCGGCCGATGACGCCGTCGTCGCGGATGAAGCCGTCCTCGCCGAGCAAGAGACCGTAGCGGCAGCGGCCCGGGGCGAGCTTGGCCCAGGGGTTGGTGTACATGCGGTTCATGAACTCGACGGCGTCGGGGCCGACGACCTCGATCTTGCCCAGGGTCGAGGCGTCGAAGATGCCGAGGGACGCGCGCGTCGCGCGGCACTCGCGGGCGACGGCGGCGTGCATGTCCTCGCCGGGTTTGGGGAAGTACCACGCGCGGCGCCAGAGGGCGACGGGCTCGAAGACGGCGCCGTGGGCCTCGGCCCAGGGGTCGATCGGGGTCTTGCGGGTGACGTCGAAGGTCGCGCCCTGGTGGTAGCCGGCGAGGGTGCCGAAGGTCGTGGGCGTGTAGGGCGGGCGGAAGGTGGTGAGGCCGACCTCGGGGGCGCGCTTGCCGAGGGCGTCGGCGGCGATCATCAGGCCGTTGACGTTCGACATCTTGCCCTGGTCGGTGGCCATGCCGTTGGTGGTGTAGCGCTTGACGTGCTCGATCGAGCGCATGCCCTCGCGGACCGCGAGGCGGATGTCCTTGGCGGTGACGTCGTTCTGGAAGTCGATGAAGGCCTTGGCCTTGCCCGGATCGCGGTCGGTCGGCAGCTCCTCGAGGGTGATGCCGGTTCCGGTGCGGTCGGCCTCGACGGCGTGGCTTTGCGCGGTCGCCTCCCGGCCGGCGTCGCGGGCGGCCTGCGCCCCGGCGGCGGCACCGTCGTCGAGTGCCTTCGCGATGCCCCAGAGGCCGCGGCCGGCGCCGGCGATGTGCACCGCCTCGGACTTCTTGCCGGGGAGGAAGGCCTTCAACGCGTCGTCCCAGGCGAGGCTGCCCTTGGTGTGGGAGAAGAGATGCAGGCACGGCGTCCAGCCGCCGCACATCAGCACGGCGTCGCAGGCGATGTCGCGGGCCTGGCCAGGCTTGCCGTCCTCGATGCGGTTGACGCGGAGGGACTTTACCCGCAGGCGACCTGAGGTGCCGGTGACGGTGCGGCCGAGCAGCGTCTCGATGCCGAGGGCATGGGCGCGGTCGGTGAGGGCATGGTCGACGGTGGGGCGGACGTCGACGATAACGGCGGGCTTCGCGCCGGCCTCGGCGAGGTCGAAGGCGGTGTGCCAGGCGCTGTCGTGGGCGGTGACGACGGCGGGGCGGTCGCCGACCCTGACGCCGTAGCGGGCGAGGTAGGTCTGGGCGGCGCCGGCGAGCATGACGCCCGGGCGGTCGTTGCCGTCGAAGACCAGCGGCTTCTCGAGCGCGCCCTGGGCGAGGACGACCTGGCCGGCGCGAACCTTCCACAGCCGCTCGCGCGGGGCGCCGTCCGGCGGGGTGGCGAGGTGGTCGGTGAGCCGCTGGCAGAGGCCGAGGAGGTTCTGGTGGTAGTAGCCGATCGCCGTCGTTCGGGTCATGACGGTGACGTTGGGCAGGCTTTCGAGCTCGGAGAGGGTCCGGCCAAGCCAGTCCCAGGCGGGCTGGCCGTCGATGACGACGCCGGGCTCGGAGAGGAGCGCGCCGCCGGGCTCGGCGGTCTCGTCGACGAGCATCACGCTGGCGCCGGAGCGGCCGGCGGCGAGGGCGGCGGCGAGCCCGGCGGGGCCGGCGCCGACGACGAGGACGTCGGTGTGGGCGAAGCGGCTGGCGTAGCGATCGGCGTCGGGCTCGGAGGGCGAGACGCCGAGGCCGGCGGCGTTGCGGATCACCGGCTCGTAGACGCGGTCCCAGAAGGCGCGCGGCCACATGAAGGTCTTGTAGTAGAAGCCGGCCGAGAACAGCGAGCCGAGGTTGTCGTTGATGGCGCCGGCGTCGAAGGCGAGCGACGGCCAGCGGTTCTGGCTGGCGGCCTCGAGGCCCTCGCGGAGCTCCTGGATGGTGGCGCGGGTGTTGGGCTCGAAGCGGCCGGGGCCGCGGCGGGTGCCCATCAGGGCGTTCGGCTCGTCGGAGCCGGCGGAGACCACGCCGCGGGGGCGGTGGTACTTGAAGGAGCGGCCCATCAGGTGGACGCCGTTGGCGAGCAGCGCCGAGGCCAGGGTGTCGCCGGCGAGGCCGGTGTAGGCCTTGCCGTCGAAGGTGAACTTGACCGGCCTGCCGTGGTCGACGCGGCCGCGGTTCGGGACGCGGAAGCTGGTCACTCGGTGCCCCCCGTCAGCGAAGAAAGGTCGGGGCGGGGTTCGCCGGCCTTGTAGGTGAGGAGGAAGCGGTCGGAGACGGTCTCGCGCACCGCGTTGAAGAAGCGGGCGCAGCCGTGGACGTGGCGCCAGCGCTCGAAGTGGTGGCCCTTGGGGTTGGTGCGGATGAAGAGGAAGTCGCGCCATTCCTCGTCGGTCAGGCTGGAAGGGTCGGCGGGACGGGCGATGTGGGCCTCGCCGCCATAGGCGAACTCGAGCTCGGGGCGGTCCTCGTCGCAGTAGGGGCAGTGGATCAGGAGCATCGGGCGCTACCTCGGAGCGGGGGCCGGGGGTGTGAACAAGGGGGGTGTTCACGCGTGAACAATTTGCAAGCCTTTGATATTGCGGCGGTTAATCTTCAATAATTTTCCGCTAATGCGCGACCGCGGCGGCCGCCGCCTCGTCGATGAGGCGGCCGGTGGTGAAGCGTTCGAGGGTGAAGGGGGCGTTGATCGGGTGCGGCGCATCGCGGGCGATGGTGTGGGCGAAGACGTGGGCCGCGTCCGGGGGTCGCCTTGAAGCCGCCGGTGCCCCAGCCGCAGTTGACGTAGAGGCCCGGCACCGGGGTCTTGCCGAGGATCGGGGCTGCGGTCGGGGGTGACGTCGACGATGCCGGCCCAGGAGCGCAGCATCCGCATCCGGCGGAAGATCGGGAAGATCTCGCAGATCGCGGCGAGCGTGTGCTCGAGGATGTGGATGCCGCCGCGCTGGGAGTAGCTGACATAGGCGTCGGTGCCGGCGCCGATGACGAGTTCGCCCTTGTCGGACTGGCTGATGTAGGCGTGGACGCGAGTTCGACATGACGACGCAGGGGAAGACGGGCTTGATCGGCTCGGAGACCAGCGCCTGCAGCGGGTAGCTCTCGAGCGGCAGGCGGACGCCGGCGGTCTCCATCACCACCGAGGTGTGGCCGGCGGCGGAGACCGCGACCTTCTTCGCGGCGATGAAGCCCTTCGCGGTCTCGACGCCGGTGACGCGGCCGTCCGGACCGCGGCGGATGGCGGTGACCGGGCAGTTCTGGATGATGTCGACGCCGCGGGCGGCGGCGCCGCGGGCGTAGCCCCAGGCGACGGCATCGTGGCGGGCGGTGCCGGCGCGGCGCTGGAGGGCGGCGCCGAGCACCGGGTAGCGGGCGGAGGGCGAGATGTCGAGCGGCGGGCAGAAGAGCTTGGCCTCGTTGGCCGTCAGCCACTCGTTGTCGACGCCGTTGAGGCGGTTCGAGTGGACGTGGCGCTGGAAGGACTGCACGTCGTGGACGTTGTGGGCGAGCATCATCACGCCGCGCTTGGAGAACATGACGTTGTAGTTGAGGTCCTGGGAGAGGCCTTCCCAGAGATCGAGGGCGTGGTCGTAGAGGCGGGCGCTCTCGTCGTAGAGGTAGTTCGAGCGGATGATGGTGGTGTTGCGGCCGGTGTTGCCGCCGCCGAGCCATCCCTTGTCGATCACCGCGACGTTGGTGATCCCGTGCTCCTTCGCCAGGTAGTAGGCGGCGCCGAGGCCATGCCCGCCGGCGCCGACGATGATCACGTCGTAGGCAGCCTTCGGCGCGGCGTCGGGCCACTGCGGCGTCCAGTTCTTCTGGCCGGTCAGCGCCCCCTTGAGGACCTGGGCGAAGGAGAAGTGGGTCATGCGGGACTCCGGAGATCCGTTGCGGCTCTCTGCCTGAAAGGCGCGATTCGAGGGTGTATGGATGCGTCAGAAGTGCTGTATGCTGGCGGCGGAGGTGCGGGATGGCGACGCTCAACATCGGTTTCATCCTGGCGCGGCGCTTCACCCTCTGCGCCTTCGCCAACTTTGTCGACGTGCTCCGGCTGTCGGCGGACGAAGGCGACCGGTCGCGGCCGATCCTCTGTAGCTGGAAGGTTGTCGCCCCGACCCCGGAGCCGATCGCGTCGAGCAGCGGTATTGCCGTCCAGCCGGACGAACGGCTCGGCGATCCTGCGCGCTTCGACTATCTCGTGGTCGTCGGCGGCCTCGTCGACGAGACCGAGAACCTGCATCCCGACACCGTGCGTTTTCTGGCGGGCGCGGCCCGGGCCGGCGTGCCTCTGGTGGGCGTCTGCACCGGCACCTTCGCGCTGCACCGGGCCGGGCTGATGCACGGGTATCGGGCCTGCGTGAGCTGGTTTCACCACGAGGATTTCCTCGAGCGGTTCGACGGGCTGGAGCCGGTCAGCGACCAGATCTTCGTCGTCGACCGCGGCCGCCTGACCTGCTCCGGCGGGGTGTCGTCGGCCCATCTCGCGGCCTTCATCGTCAAGCGGCACCTTGGAACGGCGAGGGCGGAGAAGGCGCTGCGCATCATGATCATCGACACGGCCATGGCAGCCGAGGAGCCGCAGCCGGGCATGCCGCTGGCGCTCGCCAGCGACGACGCGCTGGTCAAAAAGGCGCTGCTCCTGATGCAGCAGTCGATCGACGCGCCGCTGTCGATCGGCCGGGTGGTCGCCCGGCTCGGGGTGAGCCGGCGCAAGCTCGAGCGGCATTTCCGTGCGGCCCTCGACATCACGCCGCTCGCGGCCGACCGGCTGATCCGCGTCGAGCAGGTGAAGCATCTGCTCCGCACCACGCGGCGGTCGGCGACGCAGATCGCCAACGACACAGGCTTCTGCGACCTGCCGCACCTGATCCGGGTTTTCCGCGCGGCCGAGGGGATCACGCCGGAGGCATTCCGGCAGGCGCGGGCGGGAGCGTGACCGGTCCGGCGGGTCAGACCGCGACCTCGACGCGTCCGACCGGCAGGGAGCAGCAGGCGAGGATGTAGCCGGCCTCGATGTCGTCCGCCGAGATGCCGCCGTTGTGGACCATGTGGACCTCGCCCGCGAGCTTGCGGATCTTGCAGGTGCCGCAGACGCCGAAGTTGCAGCCGTTCGGAATGTTGAGCCCCGCGGCCTTGGCGGCCACCAGCACCGTGTCGGATTCGTTGCAGGAGGCGGTGACACCCGAGTCGGCGAAGACGATCTCGGCCCACTTGCCCTCGTCGGGGACGAAATCGTCGAGCACCGGCGCGTCGGCCTCGGTCTCGACGGCGACGGCGAAGCTCTCCTGGTGGTAGTTCTCCATATCGTAGCCGAGCGCGATCAGCATGTCTCGCACCGCCTGCATGAAAGGCTCGGGGCCGCAGCAGTAGACCTTGCGCTCGAGATAGTCGCTGGCGACCAGGCCGAGCATGATCTGGTTGAGCCGGCCGCGATAGCCGGTCCAGACGTCGTAGGGGTCTTCCTGCTCGACGATGAAGTGCAGCTTCAGCGACGGCACGCGCGAGGCCATCAGCTCGAGGCGGCGCCGGCAGATGATCTCCGCCGGTCGGCGGACGCAGTTGACGAGCACGATGTCCTGGTCGAGGCCGCGGTCGTAGATGTAGTTGGTCATCGAGAGCGACGGGGTGATGCCGGTCCCCGCCGAGATGAACAGGTACTTGCCGGCCCCGCGCATCGGGATGGTGAAGATGCCCGCCGGACCGCTGGCGCGGATCTTCATGCCGACGCGCAGGTGGTCGAGCATCCAGCGGGTGCCGATGCTGCCCTTGGCCGCCTTCACGGTGATCGCGAGCGTCAGCGGCCGCGAGGGCGAGGACGAGATGGTGTAGGTGCGCCAGATCGTTCCGCCGGGAACCGGCAGCTCCAGGGTCACGAACTGGCCCGGCTGGTAGCGAAACCAGGCGCCGCTCGGCGAGACGAAGCTGATCGTCGCGACGTCCGGCGCCTCCGGGACGACGGCGCAGCACTCGAGCGGCTCGGCGTCGGTCCAGGTCGACGGCTCGTCGAAGGCGGTCGGCGCTGCCATGCGCTCACTCCGCCGCGACGAGGGTGCGGTCGGACAACGAGTCGCCGAGGGCGGTCGTGTACCAGTCGACGAACTGGATCACCCCGCTTTCCTGAACCGTGGAATAAGGCCCCGGCTGGTAGGCCGGCGACAGGATGCCCTGCTGGTTGTTCTCGACGACGACGCGGTCCTCGTCGTTGGTCGAGACCCAGACCTCGGTCAGTCGTTTCAGGTCGTAGTCGACGCCTTCCTGCGCGTCCTTGTGGACCAGCCACTTGGTGCAGACCTCGGTCTCGGTCGCGCTGATCGGGGTGACGCGGAAGACGATCGCATGATCAGCGAGGAAGTGGTTCCAGGTGGTCGGGTAGTTGAAGAGGAGAAGCACGCCCCCGTCCTTGAACGGCAGGCTGGAGTTCGGCTTCGCAACCGCGGCCTTTCCGTCCATGGTATAGCTCTCGGCGGTGCCGAGCAGCGGCATCCGCACGAAGCGCCAGGCGCCGCGCGGGTCGATGTGGAAGGCCGAGGGGGCGCCGACGAGCTCGCAGCGCGCGACGTGCTTGTCGAGCACCTCCGACAGGCCCTCGCCGCCCACACCGCCCGAGAGGCGCGGGTCCTCGGGGAAGGTGCGGGTCAGCGACGGGTGGTTGCCGGCGCAGTGGTAGCACTCGCGGTTGTTTTCCCAGACGAGCTTCCAGTTGCCCTTCTCGACGATGGTGCTCTCGAAGGCGATCTTGGAGTTCGTGAGGTCGTGGGGGGCGAGGTAGCGGGCCGCCTGGTCGACAAAGGCGTC
The DNA here is from genome assembly GCA_963798385.1 of uncultured Alphaproteobacteria bacterium. GTDB lineage: Bacteria > Pseudomonadota > Alphaproteobacteria > Rhodobacterales > Rhodobacteraceae > Amaricoccus. The sequence goes on from CAWCTE010000002.1 coordinate 452,482, forward strand.
GATGGGTGGGGCGTCGTCGGCGAGGCAGATGTAGATGAGCCCGTTCACGTCGCGGCAGTGGACGGGCTTCAGCCCGTGCCGGGAGGCATCGAAGTCCGCGTCCATGTCGCGGGCCCAGAGCAGACGGCCGTCGAGCTCGTAGGTCCACTGGTGGTAGGGGCAGACGATCTTGGGGCTGCTGCCCTTCGTGGCGCGGCAGAGGGTCGAGCCGCGGTGGCGGCAGGTATTGTGGAAGGCGCGGATTGTGCCGTCGCTGCCGCGGACGATGATGACCGAATAGAGGCCGATCTTGTGGGTGACGTAGTTCCCCGGCTTCGGCAGCTCGCAGGCCGGCGCCGCGAAGAGCCAGCTCCTGTACCAGATGCGCTCGAGGTCAAGCTGGAAGATGCCGGGGTCGGTGTAGAAGGCGCGCGGCAGCGAGTGGTTGGGCCTGCGGGCGGCCAGCAGCGACGAAACATCGGAATCCTGGAGCATGGGTGGGTCCTCCTCAGGCACGCGGCGCGGGTGGCGGTTGGGCGAGCGCCGCAGAATCACGCCCGACTCTGGCGTCGCCTATACCGCAGACGCGGCGCGAGTTGATGAGAGAAAAAATCGCGCGCCTCTGGCGAAAAACTCAATAGAGGTTTGCGCTTCGGTAGGCCTCAAACCGTCTCGGTCGCCGCGGCTGCCATCAGCCAGTCGCGGAGCGTCCGGATGGCGTCGCTCGGCTCATGGCTGGCGTTCCAGCTCAGGTAATAGGAGCCGGGCGCGGGTATCCTGAGGTCGGTGAACGGCACGATGCGGCCCTCCTCGACCAGCGGGCGCACGAGGCGGTGCCAGCCGACGGCCACGCCCTGGTCTTCCTGGCAGGCCTGCAGCACGACCCCGAGGGTGCTGAACCGGCGGCCCGGCAATGCCCCGTGGGCGACGCCGGCGCGGCGCAGGAGTTCGTCCCAGCCCGTCCACTCGGCGTCGGCCCAGTCGACATGGAGGAGCGGCAGCTCGGGGATGTCGGCGGCGGTGCAGCCTGCGTGCCTGCGGGCAAACTCCGGGCCGGCGATCGGATAGATCGTCTCGGTCATCAGCAGCGCCGAGGTCTCGTCCGGCCAGGCGCCGAAGCCATAGCGGATGCGCAGGTCGACCTCCGCCCGCCGGAAATCCCTGGCGTCGTCGGAGATCAGGTGGTCGACGCTGATCTCGGGGTGGCCGCGCCAGAACGTGCCCATCCGCGGCATCAGCCACTGGGAGGCGAAGGCATGGGTGCAGGCCAGGGTGACGCGGCGCGTCCGATGGCCGCTTCGGATGAGCTGGACCGCCTCCGCGGTGCGGCTGAACGCCTGCGCGAGCACGGCGTAGAGCGCCTCCGCGTCGGCCGTCAGGGTCAGCCCCGTCGACGTGCGCCCGAAGAGCGGCACGCCGAGCTCCTCCTCCAGGGCCTTGATCTGACGGCTGACGGCGCCGGGCGTGACGTTGAGTTCGTTGGCCGCCCGGTTGACGCTACGATGTCGCGCCGAGGCCTCGAAGGCGGCGAGCGAGGTGAGCGACGGCAGCCGGTAGTATCGATACACCATTCAGTCGTCGCCTCCCCGGCCTGCAAGCTGCGGCGACGGCAACGGTGCCACAATCCGTTCGCCAAAGCAGGCAGGTTTGTGCATGCACGCGAACGAGCACGGCGAGGCCCTGGGCCCCGCCGCACGCTATTGGCCTACTGCGCGAGCCAGGACTGGAAGCGCGCGTCGATCTCGTCGCGGTGGTCCGCCCACCATTCGTAGTTGAAGAGAAAGCCCGTCTTGGCGTTGTCCGGCGCCGTCGGCATGTGCGGCGCCATCTCGATGCCGAGGTCGGCATGGGTGGTGACGAGCGGCTGCGAGGAGGCGCGTGCCGGGCCGTAGGAGATGTACTTCGCCTGGTCGGCGAGGTGCTGGGTGTCCGTGGCGTAGCGCAGGAAGTGCTTCACCCGGTTCAGTCGGTCCTCGGGGAGGCCCGACCGGCACCACGAAGCCGTCGATGTCGAAGACCTGGTAGTCCCAAAGCATCGCCACTGGCTGCTTCTGCTCCTCGATCACGGAGAAGAGGCGGCCGTTGTAGGTCGAGCCGATCACCACCTCGCCGTCGGCGAGGAGCTGCGGCGTCTCGGCGCCGGCCGACCACCAGACGGTCTGGTCCTTGATAGTAGCGAGCTTGGCGAGCGCCTTGTCGACGCCCTCCTGGGTCTCGAGGGTGTCATAGACTTCCTCGACCGGAACCCCCGAACAGACGAGCGCCCATTCGAGGTTGTTGATCGGTCGCTTCTCGAGGGCGCGCTTGCCGGGGAAGGTCTCGAGATCGAAGATGGCGCAGATGTCTTCGGGGACCTTGCCGTTCCATGCAGCGACGTCGGTACGGTAGCCGAACGTCGTCGAATAGAGGTTCGTCGGGATGTGGCAGTCGGAGACGACGTACTTGCCCAGGTCCTCGCTCGCGGGGGTACCGTCGGGCGCGGGGGCGAGCCACTCGTCGAAGGGGACATCCGCCACCAGCCCCTCGTCGCAGAGCCGGATCCCGTCGGTGGCGAGCACGTCGACGAGGTCCCAGGTGACATTGCCGGCCTCGTTCATCGCGCGGAGCTTGGCAACGGCCTCGGCAGAGCTCTCGTCCCAGATGATGTCGACTCCGTCCCGGAGCTGAGTACAAAGCCGTCGACCCCCGCGGCGATATAGCGTTTGAGACGCGCCTCGAGCCGGTTGAGATCCACCCGGCCTTCGGTGTCGAAGGGGGTGATGACGGCGAGATTGAGGCCGGGGAAGGGGAAGTCGCCGTTCCTGGACGAGCGCATCTCAGAGCCTCCGAACCAGCCGCAGCGCGTCGTAGATCGCCGCGTGGGTGTTGCGGGCGGCCACGGCATCGCCGATGCGGAAGAGCTGGTAGGTGCCGTCGGGATTGCGGCCGACCGCCTGCGGCCGGCCCTCGACCAGCGCCTCGTAGTCGACCTCGCCGAGGTTGCTCGAGCCGGGGCGAAGTTCGAAGTAGATGTCGTCGAGCGGGCGGGTGCCGTGGTTCACCACCACCTGGTCGACGCGCCGCTCGCGGCTGACGCCGCCATAGTCGCTGCCGATCGTCGCCAGCAACTCGTTGCCCTGCCGGCGCACCGCATCGAGCTTCCAGGTGACGGTGAAGGTGACGTCGCGCTTCTGCAGTTCGCGCAGCGCCGGCGTCAGCGACATCGCCATGACCTCCGGGGCGAAGCTGCGGTCGCGGGTCATGATCTCGACGCGCGCCCCGGTCGCAGCGATCTTCTCGGCCGCCTGCAGGGCGGCATAGTCGCCGGCATCGTCGTAGATCAGCACGTTCGAGCCGGGCCGGACATCGCCCGAGAGGATGTCCCAGGCGGAGACGACGAGGTCGTCGCCCGCCTCCAGCACTTCGGTGTGCGGCAGGCCGCCGGTGGCGATGACCACCACGTCGGGCCGCTCCGCCAGCACGACCTCGCCGTCGGCGTAGCTGTTGAAGTGGAAGGTCACGCCCATCCGGGCGCATTCGGCGAACCGCCAGTCGATGAGCGAGATCATCTCGTGCCGCCGCGGAGTTTGGGCCGTCAGCCGAACCTGTCCGCCCGGATCGTTCGCTGCCTCGTGGACGACCACTGCGTGCCCTCGCTCGGCAGCGACGCGGGCCGCTTCGAGCCCGGCGGGGCCAGCGCCGACGATCACCACCCGGCGCTCCGCCCCGGCGCGCGCGATCGCGTGCGGCTGCTCGAGCTCGCGCCCGGTCGAGGGGTTGTGCAGGCAGAGCGCCATCCCGCCCTGGTAGATGCGATCGAGGCAGTAGTTGGCGCCGACGCAGGGACGGATGCGCTCCTCCTCGCCGCGGACGATCTTGGCGACGATGTGCGGGTCGGCCATGTGCGCCCGGGTCATGCCGACCATGTCGAGCTTGCCGCTGGCGATCGCATGGCGCGCGGTCGCGACGTCCTGGATCTTCGCGGCGTGGAAGGTCGGGAAGTTCGTGGCCGCGCGGATCTCGCCGGCGAAGTCAAGGTGCGGCGCGGAGCGCATCCCCTGCACCGGGATCACGTCGGTGAGGCCCGCGTCGGTGTCGATGTGCCCCTTCACCACGTTGAGGAAGTCGACCATGCCGCAGTCCTTGAGGCGGCGCGAGATCTCGAGCCCGTCGGCGTTGGTCAGGCCGCCGGGCAGATCCTCGTCGCCGGTATAGCGGATGCCGACGATGAACGCGTCGCCGACGCGGGCACGGATCGCCTTCAGCGTGTCGAAGGTGAAGCGCAGCCGGTTGTCGAGGCTGCCGCCATAGGGGGCGTCGAGCTCGTTGGTCAGCGGCGACCAGAACTGGTCCATCAGGTGGCCGTAGGCCTGGAGTTCGATGCCGTCGAGCCCGGCCGCCTGCATCCGCTCGGCGGCGTCGGCATAGTCCTCGATGATCCGGGCGATGTCCCAGTCCTCGGCCTGCTTCGGAAACGCCCGGTGCGCGGCCTCGCGCGCGTGGCCGGCGGAGACGACCGGCAGCCAGTCCGCCTTGTCCCACCGGGTGCGGCGGCCGAGGTGGGTAAGCTGGATCATCACCGCGCAGCCGTGCTCGTGACACTCGTCGGTCAGCGCCTTCATCCAGCCGACGATCTCGTCCTTCCAGGCGAGCAGGTTGTTGAAGACCGGCGGGCTGTCGCGGGCGACCGAGGCCGAGCCGGCGGTCATCGTCATTGCCACCCCGGCTCGCGCCCGCTCGACGTGGTAGGCGCGGTAGCGCTCCTTCGGCATGCCGTCCTCGGGATAGGCCGGCTCGTGGCTGGTGATGATCAGCCGGTTCTTCAGCGTCAGGTGCTTGAGCCGGTACGGCTGGAGGAGCGGATCGCTGGACATGGAATCGTCTCCCTCGGATGGCGCGAAGAAGCCAGAAATGTTCACATGTGTCAAGAAAAGGATCACGAGTGTGCATTCTGCTTGTCGGAGCCGGGAGCGATCGGTATGGTCTTGCCATGACAACCGTGGGTGCAGTCGAGATCGAGAAGGAATCCGGCTGGCGCGCGTCGCGCGCCATCTGGCTGACGGCGGCCAAGCAGGCGCTGGTCGAGGCAGGACTCGAGGCGGTGAAAATTCAGCCGCTGGCGGGCCGGCTGAATATCGCGCGAACCAGCTTCTACTGGTTCTTCAAGGATCGGTCCGCGCTGCTCGACGCGCTGCTCGATGAGTGGGAAGCCAAGAACACCGGGGCGTTCGTGGAGGCCTGCGAGGCCTATGCCGAGACCATCAGCGAGGGTATTCTGAACCTGATCGTGGTGTTCCACGACGAGGCGATGTTCGAGCCGCGGCTCGACCTTGCCGTCCGCGGCTGGGCGCACCAGTCGGCGGCGGTCACAGCGCGCGTCAACGCGGCGGACGAGCGACGCCTGTCGGCGATCCGCGGCATGTTCGAGCGGTTCGGCTATGGCGCCGACGATGCCGACGTCCGTGCCCGCACGGTCTACCTCGTGCAGATCGGCTATATCGCGATGCAGGTGCAGGAAAGCACGGCGACGCGGACGTCGCGGGTCGCGCGCTATGTTGAGATTTACTCGGGCCGTTCCCCGACGGGGAGCGAGATGGCCCGCTTTCACGCGCGGCTCAAGTTCAGGCCGGTCGAAAGCCCGTCGTCCGATTGACGCGATCAACGGGGCGGCGGCTTGGATCAGCGGAGGGCAAGGTCGCTTCCGGCTTTATCTCCAGACTTGGGCACGGTCCCGCAGAAGCTATCGAGTAACGGATCTTCGCTATCCGCGTGGTGCGGCATCAGACACGGACCTGCATCCTGCGCTAAGAAAACAAGCACCGCTGAAGCAACCAGGCTTCCAGACTTGGTCGCAGGATTGGCTGGATTCAGGTCGCCACTCTCCAAAGGGCGTTGCGCTCCGATCAGTTGCACCCGTCCCTCTCGGAACGATGCGCCGTCACGTCCGGATTAACGCGCTCTTCACCTTGATTGCGTTTCCTTGTCCCGCGGCCTCCAGCAGCCCGGACCTGCACTGTGATGAAATCCAACGACGGGACTGGCGCCCGCATTGCAAGCACCCTGACCAGCCTGGTCATGATCTCGGCGGCGTGCCTGGCCGGCTACGCTGACGGAAGTCTCCTGAACGATCGCGACGCCCGGAACTTCTTCTACCTGACCAATCCCGAGGGGCCGGCCGGAAACTATCGCGCCCACATGAGAGCATTGCACAGTTGTGCGCCGGGGTCGCCGCACGTAACCCGTAAGAACTGCTGGACCTGGGCCGGACGCGGAGTTGCCCGCTAGTTCCACGCTTACGTACATGTGACCCTGCACCGCATATCAGTGTTTCCGCGCCTGGACGACAAATCCCTCGACGGTGGTCTCGCCGAGCGACTTCAGAGCCTCGAGGCGGTGCAGGCCTTCCACCAGCACAAAGCGGTCTCCATCGGCCCGAACCATGATGGGCGTGGTCTGTCCCGCTTCGAGCATGCTCTCGGCAATCGCTCGGATCTTCGTGGCGTCCAGAGTCTTCGCACGTTTGACCGGAACGTAGATGGAGGCGATCTCGAAAATCTGGCTCTTGAGCATCAGCCGAAGCTAGAGTGTTCGAGCGAGCCGCGCAAAGCCTTGCTTCGGTTGAATTGGATTCGCCGCTCTACGGAGAAGTCTCGGCCATATCGCATCGAGCGGTCTTGCCGGCCGGGAAGTCTGCCGCATCCACCGAGCCGATCTCGGTCGCGCCTGCCCTCCTGAGAATGACCATCGCCCTCTTGAATTGCTCGGGAAAGAGCCCGGTTGCGCTGACGCCGCACTCGCCAAATCGCACATTCTGGCCTCGCTCGGCGCTAACACCCCCCTCCCGCAGGAGGGAACAGGCGATGGAGGCGGATACCCGATCCTTGAACGCCGCGGCGATACTCTGGTCGGGTTTGGCGGTGGAAACGGGCATCTGAGGATCTCCGTGTGACTCTGGCAGGCCTAAAACTCCCGATCTGCCCAGGAGTTCCGCGTCGGAGGAAGACGTTTCGACGTGTCGAAGGGCCGCGAAAACGCGCCCCACCAAGCGCCCTCGGGCGGGAAGCGCCAGGTACGTTCGGCGTACCTCCACTCGTCGGGGGCTTGAGTGGGGCGACGCGGTGTTGACGGGTGGCGTTGCCGGGGCGTTCGCTGATTCGAGCTGGCGAAGACTCCTCGGGCCGACACAAGTCGCCGGCACGTAGTCCCTTGAGGCCAAGCGCCTGTTACATCGCAAGTAAATGGGAGGAGACCACTCATGAGAGGTAGTTAGAAAATTTTGGCGCTCTGTTACCAGGGATACGCATGAACGATTGATCTCATCTTAAAATCGTATGGGCGCTTTCCAGCCACTTTCTAGCGACCACATGCCGTGGCGGCGTAGGATTCACACAAAGCAGCCTCGGAAAACTCGATGTGGCAATAGGGTGTGGCCATCGGGTGATGTCAGCGATGGCTATCTCCACCATAGGGAGGACACGGGACGAGCGGTAGTGCCTCCAGGTCTCGTTGCTGCGTCGCATACGGATTTTGACTCGATTGGAAGTTTAGGGTTTGCTTGTCGGGAGCGGCGGCCGGTGGGGTCGTTGCTCCACAATACCGGGAGGGAATATCTCATGACGACTGGATCGCTCAAGGGCGGGCTGCTGGCGGCCGCCGCGTTCGGGGTCTTGGCCGCGGGACCGGCGTTTTCGCAGGACGTTTCTGCCTGCCTAATCACCAAAACGGACAGCAACCCGTTCTTCGTGAAAATGAAGGAGGGCGCTCAGGCCAAGGCGGATGAGCTTGGCATGGGCTTCACGGCGCTTGCGGGCCGAGAGGAGGGAGACAACGAGGGTCAGGTTCAGGCGATCGAGTCGTGCATCGCCAATGGCGTCACCGGCATTTTGCTGGTGCCCACTGACAGTGCGGCCATCGTCGACAGTGTAAAGGCCGCTCAGGACGCCGGGATCGTTGTATTTGCGCTCGACACGCCGCTCGATCCGATCGATGCGGCCGACGCGACACTGGCGACGGACAATTTTAAGGCGGGTGAACTGATCGGTGCCTGGGCGAAGGCGCAGCTCGGCGACGAAGCGGCGAACGCGCGCATCGCCTATCTCGATCTGCTGCCGGCTCAGCCGACGGTGGACGTGTTGCGCGATCAAGGCTTCATGCAGGGCTTCGGCATCGATCTGGGGGATCCCAAACGGATCGGCGACGAGGATGACCCGCGCAACGTTTGTCACGACGTGACCAGCGGCAACCCGCAGGGCGGCCGGACGGCGATGGAGAATTGCCTTCAGAAAGACCCGACCATCAACGTCGTCTACACGATCAACGAGCCTGCCGCGGCGGGCGCCTACGAAGCGCTCAAGGCCGTCGGCCGCGAAGGCGACGTGATGATCGTCTCGGTCGATGGCGGCTGCCCCGGCGTTCAGAACGTGGCCGAGGGCGTAATCGGCGCCACGTCGCAGCAATATCCCCTGCTGATGGCATCCATGGGGATGGAGGCGATCAAGAAGTACGCCGAGACAGGCGAACTTCCGGCCCCAACCGAGGGCCTCGACTTTTTCGACACGGGTGCGGTGCTGGTTACCGATAAGCCTGTCGAGGGGATCGAGTCCATCGACACGAAGGAAGGCCTGGAGAAGTGCTGGGGGTGACCCCTCACGCAGGACAATGACCTCCGGGAAGGGCGGCTTTCTTGCCGCCCTTCCCACCGTCGACGGCCCGGCGCCCCGGTGCGACACGGAGAGGAGAACGCGATGACCGAAGGTCGAACCCAGCCTTCGCAGGAATACGAGAGAGCTCTGTCGGGGAGCGCGACAACGGTTGCCTCTTTCGAGCACCACCGTCGCTCCCCGCTAGAGCGCATTCAACACGTGCTCCACTCGCACCCCGCGTTGGTACCCCTCATCGTGCTGGTGCTGTCCCTACTGGTCTTCGGAGCGATCCTGGGGACGAAGTTCTTCTCGCCCTTTGCGCTGACGCTGATCCTGCAACAGGTCTCGATCGTGGGCATCGTCGGAGCGGCGCAGACCCTCGTCATCCTGACCGCCGGCATCGACCTGAGCGTAGGCGCGATCATGGTCCTCTCGTCGGTGGTGATGGGGCAATTCACCTTCCGGTACGGCCTGCCGGTGCCGATCGCCATCCTGTGCGGCTTTGCCGTTGGCGGCGCGATCGGTTACATCAACGGCTTTCTCATCGCGCGCGTGAAACTGCCGCCGTTCATCGTCACGCTTGGCATGTGGCAGATTGTCCTCGCCGCGAACTTCCTCTACTCGCGCAACGAGACCATTCGCAGCCAGGATATCGATGCGGAGGCGCCGCTGCTGCATCTATTCGGTGCGAGCATCAAGGTCGGGGGCGCGGTCCTGACCTGGGGGGTCATCGTCATGATCCTGCTGGTCCTCGTGCTCAATTATATCCTGACCCATACCGCATGGGGTCGCCACGTCTACGCGATCGGCGACGATCCCGATGCTGCGGAGCTGTCGGGGATCCAGGTTCAGAAGATGCTGATTTCGGTCTATGTTATCGCCGGACTAATATGCGCGCTGGCGGGATGGGTGTTGATCGGGCGGATCGGTTCGGTTTCGCCCACCTCGGGGCAGTTCTCTAACATCGAGAGCATCACCGCGGTTGTGATCGGAGGAATTTCGCTCTTCGGTGGGCGGGGTTCGATCCTCGGTATGCTCTTCGGGGCATTGATCGTCGGCGTCTTCGGGCTCGGTCTTCGGCTGATGGGCACCGACCCGCAGTGGACGTTCCTTCTCATCGGCGCGCTGATCATCGGCGCCGTCGCGATCGACCAGTGGATCAGAAAGGTCTCGGGATAGCATCATGGCCGAACCCATTCTCACCGGGCGCGGGCTGGTCAAGCGGTACGGCCGTGTCACCGCCCTCGACAACGCCGACTTCGACCTGATGAAGGGCGAGATTCTGGCGGTCATCGGCGACAACGGCGCCGGAAAGTCTACCATGGTCAAGGCTGTATCCGGGGCGGTGGTGCCGGATGAGGGTGTGATCACGCTCGAAGGCAAGCCTATCCACTTCACTTCGCCCATGCAGGCGCGGGCCGCCGGGATCGAGACAGTATATCAGAACCTCGCCCTGTCACCGGCGTTGTCGATCGCCGACAATATGTTCATGGGCCGAGAACTCCGCGTGGAGGGGTTCATGGGTCAGTGGCTGCGCAAACTGGATCGCAAGCGAATGGAGGATTTTGCGCGGCAGAAGCTGAGCGAGCTCGGGCTCCTGACCATCCAGAACATCAACCAGGCTGTCGAGACGCTGTCGGGTGGACAGCGCCAGGGCGTTGCGGTGGCGCGGGCGGCCGCCTTTGGTTCGAAAGTGGTGATTCTCGACGAGCCGACGGCGGCGCTCGGCGTCAAGGAGAGCCGCAAGGTATTAGAACTCATACAGGATGTGCGCAGCCGGGGGATGCCGATCGTGCTCATCAGCCACAACATGCCACACGTCTTCGAGGTGGCGGATCGGATCCATATTCACCGATTGGGCCGTCGGCTTTGCGTCATCGATCCGAAGGACTACACCATGTCCGACGCGGTGGCGTTCATGACCGGGGCCAAGGAGCCGCCGAAGGAGGCGACGGCTGCGTGAAGATAGACACGCTTGCGGCCGAGCTCGTCACGCGCGCCGGAGGGCGACCGCGGTTTCTGGTGGGTGTTGCCGGCGCGCCGGCCTCTGGGAAGTCGACGTTCGCGGAGGAGTTGCTCGCGGCGCTCGGCTTGTTGCTACCGGGGCAGGCGGCGCTAGTGGCTATGGACGGGTATCACTTCGATGATGCCGTGCTCGACGAGTTGGGTATCCGGGCGCGGAAGGGGGCGGCACATACCTTCGACGTCGATGGGCTGGAGCGGGATCTGGCGCGGATCCGTGCCGGCGACCGGGATGTGGCGGTCCCCGTTTTCGACCGGTCACTGGAGTTGTCGCGTGCCGCAGCGCGCTTGATCCGGGCCGAACACCGGATCGTGCTGGTCGAAGGCAACTACCTCCTCCTCGACCGGCCACCCTGGGACCGTCTGGCGGGGGCCTTTGATTTCACGGTTTTTCTTTCGGTCCCGGCCGCGGAATTGCGGCGACGCCTCCTGGAGCGGTGGCGGGTCTACGGGCGGGAGCCGGTGGCTTCGGCGGCCTGGGTGGAGAGTAACGATCTGCCGAATGCGGAGCTCGTCGTCGAGGGATCGCGGGCGGCGGACATTGTGGTGGAGAACATCTAGGCGTCTTCCAGGGTCACCCAGATCGGGACGTGGTCGGAGGGCTTTTCGCGGGAGCGGGTCTCGGCGTCGATGGCGCAGGTCTCGAGGCGGTCGGCGGCCTGGGGGGTGAGCAGGACGTGGTCGATGCGGATGCCCCAGTTCTTCTGGAAGGCGCCGGCCTGGTAGTCCCAGAAGGTGTAGACGCCGGGGCTGCGGTCGACGGCGCGCAGGGCATCGGTGAGGCCGAGGTTGACGAGGCGGCGGAAGGCGGTTCGGGTCGGGGGGAGGAACAGCGCGTCCTCGGCCCAGACGGCGGGGTTCCAGCAGTCCTCGTCCTGGGGGATGACGTTGTAGTCGCCGAGGAGCAGCGCGGTCTCCTCGGCGTCGACGAGGGCCTGGGCGCGGGACTGGAGGCGGTCCATCCAGGCGAGCTTGTAGTCGTATTTCGGGCCGGGGGCGGGGTTGCCGTTGGGCAGGTAGAGGCCGCAGATGCGGACGCCCGCGACCTCGGCCTCGATCCAGCGGGCCTGCTCGTCGCCGTCGTCGCCCGGGAGGCCGCGGCGGACGTCCTCGAGCGGCTGCTTCGACAGGATGGCGACGCCGTTGAAGCCCTTCTGGCCGTGGGTCTCGAGATTGTAGCCCATGTCCTCGATCTCAAGACGCGGAAAGGCGTCGTCGGTACACTTGATCTCCTGCAGCACCACGACGTCGGCGCCGGCGTCGCGCAGCCAGTCGAGGAAGGCGGGCAGGCGGGCCTTGATGCCGTTGATGTTGAAGGACGCGATCTTCATGGCGCGCGGACCCTAAGGCGGGGCGCGGGAGGCTGCAAGCGGTCAGGATTGAACCGCTAACGCGGCGCGCGGGGACGCGAAGGGCTCAGGCCAGCAGCAGGATCTCGACGCCGTTGATCAGCGGGTTCTCGACGGCGTGCGCGAAGTCGATGTCGACGGTGCCGTCGTCGACGGTGCCGGTCCACTCGAGCATGCCGCCGTTCTTGTGGCCGAAGCGCGAGATCAGGTCGACGTTGTCGAAGATGAGCTGGTCCTCGATCAGCACATCGAAGACGCGGCTGCCCGCCGTCTTGGTGCCGTCGTAGCCGTTGCCCATGAAGAGGCGCACCGTGTAGGTGCCGTCGGCGAGGCCGCTGCCGAAGTCGAGGCCCATCTCCGCGCCGGTGGCCGGATCCCAGCGCTCGTTGGCGAAGAGGGAGAGGGGTGCCTTGCCGGCCGCGGAGGCGTGGAGGCCGGTGATGCCGCCGGCGAAGATTTCGGTGGGGCCGCCCTTGACCACCGAGGCGTCGGCGGTCCAGGCCGGGCCGCCATCGGTGGCGGCGACGGTGGTGTTGCCGGCGGCCCAGCGGAAGAGCACCTCCGGTGCGGCGGGGGCGTCGTTGTCGGTGATGACGACGCTGGCGCTGGTTGTGGCGCCGAGAGCGATGCCCGAGGAGGGGGCGGAGATGGTGAACCGCGCGGTCTCGACGCCCTCGATCAGGGCGTCGTCGGCGACGTTGAGGGTCACCGTCGCCGAAGTGGCGCCGTTCGGGATGGTGATCGAGGACGGGATGGTGCCGGTGAAATCGCCGGGGGTGACCCCGGTGCCGTCGAGGGAGAGGGCCACGACCTGCGGGCCGTCGACGGGGGCGGAGGCGGTGACGGTGAGCTTGATCTCGGTGCCGCCGGCCTCGGACCCGACGCCGGGGGCGGCCGCCAGCGTCACCTTGGGCAGCACCGGGCCGAGGTAGAGGACCTCGATGCCGTTGACGAGCGGGTTCTCCTTGACGTGGGCGAAGTCGATGTCGACGGTGCCGTCGGTGACCGCGCCCTCCCACGAGAGCATTCCGCCCTTCTTGTGGCCGAAGAGCTTGACGAGGTCGACGTCGTCGAAGGCGAGCTGGTTCTCGACGCGGATGTCGAAGACGCGGGCGCCGACGGCCTTGGTGCCGTCGTAGCCGTTGCCCATGAAGACGCGGACCGCGTAGGTGCCGGCGGCAAGGCCGCTGCCGAAGTCGAGGCCCATCTCCGCGCCCGTGGCCGGATCCCAGCGCTCGTTGGCGAAGAGGGCGAGGGGTGCGGCGCCGGCCGCGGAGGCGTGCAGGCTGGTGATGCCGCCGGCGAAGGTCTCGGTGGGGCCCCCGTTGACCACCGACGTGTCGGCGGTCCATGCCGGGCCGCCGTCGGTGGCCGCCACCGTCACGCCCCCCGCCGCCCAGCGGTAGAGCACCTGCGGGCCGGCCGGTGCGTCGTTGTCGGCGATGGCGAAGTTCGCGCTGGTGGTGCCGCCGAGGATCACGCCCGAGGACGGATTGGATATAGTGAATGTCGCGGTCTCCAAGCCCTCGACGAGGGCGTCGTCGGCGACCTTGACCGTGACGCTGGCCGAGGTCGCGCCGTTCGGAATGCGTGATCGACGTGGGGAGGGCTCCGACGAAGTCGCTCGCGCTAATGCCGCCGCCGCTGAGGGCGAGGGCCACGGTCTGCGGGCCGGTGACGGCGGCGGAGGCGGTCACCGTCAGGGTAATCTCGGTGCCGGCCGTCTCCGAGCCGCTGCCCGGATTCGCCGCGAGGCTGACCGTGGGCAGAACCGGGGCGGCGTCGTTGTCGGTGATGCTGACGTTCGCGGTCGTGGTCGCGCCGAGCGTGACGCCCGAGGAGGGGCTCGAGATCGTGAACGTCGCGGTCTCCGGACCCTCGACGAGGGCGTCGTCGGCGATCTTTACGGTGACGCTGGCCGAGGTCGCGCCGTTCGGGATGGTGATCGACGTCGGGAGGGTGCCGGTGAAGTCGCCGGCGGTGATGCCGGCGCCGCTGAACGACAGGGCCACGGTCTGGGGGCCGTCGACGGCGGCGGAGGCCGTCGCGGTCAGGGTGATCACGGTGCCGGCGGTCTCCGATCCCGCGGTCGGTGATGCGGTCAGGGTGACGGCGGGCTTCGGCGGGCCGACGCGGAGGACCTCGACGCCGTTGATCAAAGGGTTCTCCACCCCGTGGACGAAGTCGATGTCGATGGTGCCGTCGACGACCTGGCCCTGCCAGGTGAGCATGCCGCCAGCCTGGTGACCGAAGAGCTTGACCAGGTCGACGTCGTCGAAGGCGAGCTGGTTCTCGATGCGGATGTCGAAGACCCGGCTGCCGACGGTCTTGGTGCCGTCGTAGGTATTGGCCAGGAACAGCCGCACCGCGTAGGTGCCGGGGGCAAGGTCGTTGCCGAAGTCGAGCCCCATCTCGGCGCCGGTCGGCTCGTCGTAGCGCTCGTTGTTGAAGAGGGCGGAGGGGGTTGTTGCCGCCACCGACGCGTGGAGCTTGGTGATGCCGCCGGCGAAGGTCTGGGTGGGACCGCCCTTGACCACGGAGGCATCCGCCGTCCAGTTCGGCCCGCCGTCGATTGCCGCCACGGTCGTCGGGCCCGCGGCCCAGCGGTAGACGACGTCGGCCTCGGTCGCGCCCTTCTCGGTGATCAGCAGGCGGCTGATGGTGCCGCTGATCAGGTCGGCGGTGTAGATGTAGCCGTCGGGACCGGCGACGTACTCGGTCGGGCCGTAGCCGCTCGCGGTGGTGGCGAGATAGGCGAGATCCTGGCGGTTGTTCACGTCGACCGCGAAGATCTGGCCCTTGTCGAAGTTGCTGAACAGGTAGCTGTTCTGCAGGCTGCCCGGGTAGTTCGGGCCGTCGAGGAACCCGCTGCCGCCGACGATGACGTTGGACTGATACCCCGGGGCCGAGTCCTGGTGGTTGAAGGCCCGGAACGGCGCGGTGATGACGATGGAGCCGCTGTTGACCGCGGCATAGAAGGCGGCCGAGTTCGGCAGGACCGCCGGGTACTGGAGGGTCTTGATCGAGACGCCGCCGTCGCCGCCCTCAAAGTAGGGCCAGCCGAAGTTCGCCCCGGGGCCGCCGCTGTTGATCTCTTCGTAGGTGTTCCAGCCGGTCTCCGACATGAAAAGCCGGCCTTCGTCGTCGAAGGCGAGGCGGAAGGGGTTGCGCAGGCCGAGCTGGTAGACCTTGGCGCTGTTGGAATCGAGGGAGGTGCCGGGCTGGTAGAACGGGTTGTCGGGCAGGCCGTCGCCGGTCAGCGGGTCGATGCGGAGGATCTTGCCGGAGAGGCTGTCGACGCTCTGGACGCTGATCGTGCGAGGGTCGGCGAAGTTGTAGGAGGTGCCGTCGCCGACGGAGACGTAGAGCATGCCGTCGGGGCCGAAGGCGAGGCCGCCGCCGGCGTGGCTGCGGGAATCGACCTTGAGGAAGTCCTGGATGTACTGGCCGGTGGCCGGATTGATCTCGGAGGACGGGGTCGAGATGCTGCTGGCGCTGTCGATGGTGCCATTGCCGCTGACGCTGGCGAGGCTCTGGCCGGCGCCGCCGACCAGCACCACCTCGCTGCCGGGGACGACGCCGAGGCCATCCGCGTCGAGGGTGAAGCGCGAGAGGTAGGAGTAGCGGTTGCCGCCGCCGTCGGGGCCGGCGTTGCCGGTCTTGCCGGCGGTGTCGGCCGGGTCGACCACGTAGAAGGCGTAGAGGTAGGGGTTGTTGGCGAGATCCGGGTGCAGGGCGACGCCGAGGAGGCCGCGGTCCTGGTAATCGTTCACCTTGGCGGAGATGTCGAGGACGGTGGAGAGCTGGGTGACGGCGCCGGTGCCGGGGTCGAAATCGTAGGCGATGACCTTGCCGCCCTTGGTGGCGACGTAGCCGATCGACGGGTCGATGGGCGAGAAGTCGATGTCGATGGGCTCGGCGAGGCCGGAGATCACCGGCTGCATCTGGACGTTGTAGTCGGAGAGGAGCGGCGGGCTGACCGGCGGCGTCACCGGGCTCTCGTCGTCGAGGATGCTGATCCGGCCGGTGCGCGGGGTGAGCAGCGTGCCGCTGTCGATGTTGACGATGGAGATGGTGAAGGTCTCGGTGGCCTCGGACTGGGTGTCGTTGATGATCGGAACCGGGATCAGCACGCTGCCTGCACCGGCGGCGATGGTGGTGGTGAGGATCACCCCGGTCTGGGCGGTGAAGTCCTGGCCGGCGATCGCGGTCTCGCTGTCGAGGCGGTACTCGACGGTGACCGCGTGCGAGGTGTCGCCGGTGCGGGTGACCGGGATGAAGACAGTGCCGTCGCGCTCGCCGATGCTGAGCTCGTTGGCGCCGAGCTGGATGAAACCTGACACAACCCACCCCCCGATACGGTACGAGATCGGACCTCGCGGGCCCGCGTCGCACACTCCCCGGATCTGGTTAGCGCGGGTTCCGGGCGCACATCAATAGACCTGGTGAGATTGGTACTCCCGATGCGGGCGGTGGGGGCGGGGCATCCAACCTTAAGGCTAGTCGTTTGGGGCAATCCGGGGTGTGAACACCGGGGTGTTCACGCGTGAACGCATTGAAATCATTGGTATTAATGAAGAATAAAATCCGGTAAATGGCGCCGCCCGACCCTGATGACAACAAGAGATGTCCTTGTTGGCCGGGGAGGATAGAGCGTCCTTTCGATAGCCAGCCCGGGCTCAGATGGAGAAGGAGGTGCCGCAGCCGCAGGAGGCGGTGGCATTGGGGTTGTTGACGACGAAGCGGGCGCCGATGAGTTCCTCGGAGAAGTCGATCTCGGCGTCGGCGAGGAACGGCAGCGAGACCGGGTCGATGAGGACGCGCGCGCCGTCGCGCTCGAGGATGAGATCGTCCTCGGCGGGTTCGTCGAGGCGGATGTCGTACTGAAAGCCGGAGCAGCCGCCGCCTTCGACCGCGACGCGGAGCGGCTGGTCGCCGACCTCGCGGATCCGCGCGAAGGCGCGGTCGGTGACGCGGGGGGGAAGGGTGAGGGTCATGGGCGCGCCCGGGATCTCGCTGGTTCGGGTTATAAGGTAGGGACTGGGGCAGGGCGCGGCAAGGCCGCTTGCCTCGGGGCGGTCCGCAGCTAGAGTGCGCCTGCGAAAGGACCCACGATGCGCGACCCCGGCCGACCGCTGATCCCGCCCGGTGCCGACTGGCAGGCGCTCCGCGCCGGGTTCAGGTGGCCGCGTTTCAAGCGCTTCAACATTGCCGAGGCTTGTTGCGACGGCT
The DNA here is from genome assembly GCA_963798385.1 of uncultured Alphaproteobacteria bacterium. Classification (GTDB taxonomy): domain Bacteria; phylum Pseudomonadota; class Alphaproteobacteria; order Rhodobacterales; family Rhodobacteraceae; genus Amaricoccus. The sequence continues at coordinate 469,685 of CAWCTE010000002.1, forward strand.
GGGCGCGGGTGGCGCCGGAGCGGCTGGCGCTGCGCTACGTGCGCCCGGACGGCGAGGTGCGGGACTACACGTATGGGCAGCTCTCCCGGGCGTCGCGGCGCTTCGCGAACGCGCTGGCGGGGCGGGGGATCGGATGGGGCGACCGGGTGGCGGTGCTGTTGCCTCAGACCCCGGAGGCGGCGCTGACGCATCTCGCGGCCTATCGGCTGGGGGCGGTGGCGGTGCCGCTCTTCACGCTCTTCGGGGAGGACGGGCTGCTCTACCGCCTGCAGGACAGCGGGGCGCGGGCGCTGGTCACCGATGCGGCGAACCTGCCGAAGGTGCTGGCGATCCGCGACCGGCTGCCGACGCTGGAGGCGATCTATTCGATCGACGTGCGCGAGAGCGGGGTGCACGGCTTCTGGCAGGAGCTGGGCAAGGCGGCGGATGCCTGCCCGATGGCGGCGACGCGGCCGGACGATCCGGCGTTCATCAGCTACACCTCGGGCACCACCGGGCCGCCGAAGGGGGCGCTGCACGGGCACCGGGTGCTGATCGGGCATCTGCCGGGGCTGGAGCTCGCCTACGAGCGGCCGGGGCAGCCGGGCGACATGCTGTGGACGCCGGCGGACTGGGCCTGGATGGGCGGGCTCACCAACGTACTGATGGTCGGGCTCTGCTGGGGCGTTCCGGTGGTGGCGCACCGGATGGCGAAGTTCGACCCGGAGCGGGCAGTGGCGCTGATGCGCGACACCGGGGTGCGGCTGACCTTTCTGCCGCCGACGGCGCTGAAGCTGATGCGCCAGGCCGGGGTGGCGGCGGCACCGGGGCTGCGGGCGGTCGGCTCGGCCGGGGAGATGCTGGGGGCCGAGCTGCTGGACTGGGGCCGGTCGGTGTTCGGGCTGACGGTGAACGAGTTCTACGGCCAGACCGAGTGCAACGTGGTGGTGGCCAACTGCGCCTCGATGATGCCGGTGCGGCCGGGGGCGGCGGGTCGGGCGGTGCCTGGGCACGCGGTGGCGGTGGTGTCGCCGGAGGGCCGGGTGCTCGGGCCGGGCGAGACGGGGGAGATCGCGATCCGGCGGCCGGACCCGGTGATGTTCCTCGGCTACTGGAACGCGCCGGAGCGCACGGCGGAGAAGTTCCGGGGCGACTGGCTGATGACCGGGGACGAAGCGGCGATGGACGCCGACGGCTACGTGTTCTTCCGGTCGCGGACCGACGACGTCATCACCTCGTCGGGGTACCGGATCGGGCCGAGCGAGATCGAGGACTGCCTGACCGGCCATCCGGACGTGGCGCTGGCGGCGGTGGTGGGCGTGCCCGATCCGATCCGGACCGAGGCGGTCAAGGCTTTCGTGGTTCTGCGGGAGGGGGCGAGCCCGGCCGGGCTCGACGTGGCGCTGATCGCGCGGGTGCGCACCCGGCTCTCGCCGCACGTGGCGCCGCGGGAGGTGGTCTTCGTGGACAGCCTGCCGATGACGGCGACGGGGAAGATCCGGCGGCGGGCGCTGCGGGAGGCTGGTCCTCAGCGGTAGAAGACGTTGCCGCCGAAGGTGCCGATGCGCGGGCGGGAGTTGAACCAGCTGCCGGGCGCTGCGCGGGCGGAGTGGAAGAAGAGCGCGCCCTGGGTGATGTCGGGGGCGCCGGCCAGCACGGACTCGGCAATCCTGAAGGCGTGGGCGCGGGCGCCCGTGTCGGCGAGGACGTCGGCGCGGCCGTCGCAGCGATAGGAGAACTGGCAGCCGTCGGCGACGACGCCACAAACCGAGTTGGGAAACTTGGGGCTTTTCGCGCGGTTGACGACGACATGCGCCACCGCGGATTCGCCGGTGGTGCCGGTGCCGCGGGCCTCGAAATAGATTGCCTCGGCGAGACAGGACAGCGCCGGAGCCGACGCGCGGCTCACCTCGGGCGCGGCCTCCGGCGGGGCGCTGCGGGAGCTTTGGGTAGCCTCGGTCGTGCCGGTGCAGTTGGCGACGACGAGGAGGGCGGCGATGCCGGCGACGACGCGGGTGAGGGATCGCAAGGGGCCGATTCCACAAGTTGTTGATATTGGCGGCAAAGTCGCATGACGCAGCGCAGCAAGTCTATAGGTTAAATCGTTACCGGCGGAATCCCGCCGGTCGGCGCCGCGCGCGCCGCTCTTGATGCGGAGCGGCGGGCCTGCTTGACTGCAGCGTCGTGGCGAGGAGGGAGCGAGGCGGGTGGCGGGAGGTTCGACCAAAGTCGTGATTGCCGCGCTGCTCGGCAATGCGGCGATCGCGGCGGTCAAGTACGTGGCTGCGGCGGTCAGCGGCTCGGGGGCGATGTTCGCCGAGGCGGTCCACTCCACGGTGGACACCGGCAACCAAGCGCTTCTGCTGGTCGGCATGAGCCGCGCCGAGCGGCCCGCCGACGCCAAGCACCAATTCGGATATGGCATGGAGATCTATTTCTGGGCCTTCGTGGTGGCGATCCTGCTGTTCGGCCTGGGCGCCGGGGTGTCGATCTACGAGGGAATCCTCAAGCTCCGGAACCCGCATCCACTCGAGAGCGTGACCTGGAACTACGTGGTGATCGGCATCGCCATCGTCTTCGAAAGCGGGGCCTGGGCGGTGGCCTGGCGGGAGTTCGACAAGACCCGCGGCCGGCTGCCGGTGATCCGGGCGCTGCGGCAGTCCAAGGACCCGGCGCTGTTCACAGTGCTTTTCGAGGACACGGCGGCGCTGGCCGGACTGTTCACGGCGCTGGTGGGGGTCTTCTGCGCCCACAAGCTCGGCTGGCTCTGGGCCGACGGTGCGGCGACGCTGGTGATCGGGGTGATCCTGGCGCTGGCGGCGCTGGTGATGGCGATCGAGACCAAGAGCCTGCTGATCGGCGAGGCGGCAAGTCCGCGGCTGGTGGAGGACATCATCGGCGTCGCGAGCCGCGCGAAGTTCGTCGAGGCGGTGAACGAGGTGCGGACGATGCATTTCGGGCCGGCGGACGTGCTGGTCAACCTCAGCGTCGACGCGCGCAACCACCTGACCGCAGGCGAGATCGAGACCGGGGTGTCCGGGCTCGAGGCCGAGATCAAGGCGCGGCATGCGGAGGTGAGCCGGGTGTTCATCGAGATCCAGGCCGCCGCGGACAGCGCCGGCGATGAATTGGCGCCGGATCCGGCGTGAGGGCGGGCCTCGGGCGAAGGTAGCTCCGCCACGGATGAACTTCCCTGTGGACCCAAGGGGTTTTGTTGGTAGTCTTCAAGGTGCGTGCAGGCGTCCTCAGAGCGCCGCGCAGGGAGGATGGTCGGGACATGAGCCAAGGGGCTCTCACCGTGACCGAGGACACGTTTCCCAAGCTGTTGCGGCGGAACGCGGCGAAGTTCGCCCAACGGGCCGCCTACCGAGAGAAGGAATACGGGATCTGGCAGAGCTGGACCTGGGCCGAGACCGAGGCCGAGGTGCTGGCGCTGGCTGCGGGGCTGAGCGAGCTGGGGCTCGGGCGGGGGGACTACCTCGCGATCATCGGGCGGAACCGGCCGCATCTCTACTGGGCGATGGTGGCGGCGCAGGCCTGCGGGGCGGTGCCGGTGCCGCTCTACCAGGACGCGGTGGCCGAGGAGATGGCCTTCGTTCTGGAGCATTGCGGGGCGCGGTTCGTGGTCTGCGGCGACCAGGAGCAGGTGGACAAGGTGCTGGAGGTGGGGAGCCGGCTGCCGCACCTGGAGCAGATCGTCTATCTCGATCCGCGGGGCTTGCGGAACTACGACCACGCGCGGCTGCATGGCTACGCGGAGGTGCAGGCGCGGGGGCAGGGCGGCGGGGGAGGTGGCGCAGGCGCGGCTGCGGGAGCGGGTGGCGGCGCAGGGCGGCGAGGACACCTGCGTGATGCTCTACACCTCGGGGACGACGGGGCGGCCGAAGGGGGTGGTGCTGTCGAACCGCAACATCATCGAGACGGCGCGGGCGAGTGCGGAGTTTGACCACCTGACGGCGGATGACAGTGTTCTGGCATATCTGCCAATGGCTTGGGTCGGGGACTTCATCTTCTCGATGGGGCAGGCGTGGTGGGCGGGGTTCTGCGTGGCCTGCCCGGAGAGCCCGGAGACGATGGAACATGACCTTCGGGAGATCGGGCCGACGTATTTCTTCGCGCCGCCGCGGTTCTTCGAGGGGATGCTGACGCGTGTGATGATCCGGATGGAGGATGCCGGGCGGATCAAGCGGGCGATGTTCGGGCGGTTCATGGCCCTGGCGCGGCGGGTCGGGCCGGCGATCCTCGACGGGCGGACGGTGGGGATGTGGGACCGGGTCGGGTACGGGGTCGGGGAGGTGCTGGTCTACGGGCCGCTCCGGAACGTGCTGGGGCTGAGCCGGATCCGGGTGGGCTACACGGCCGGGGAGGCGATCGGGCCGGAGATTTTCGAGTTTTATCGAGCGCTTGGGATCAACCTCAAGCAGCTCTACGGGCAGACCGAAGCCAGCGTCTTCATCACCCAGCAGCCGGACGGCGAGGTGCGGGCGGACACCGTGGGGGTGCCGAGCCCGGGGGTGGAGTTGCGGATCGCGCGAGAGCGGCGAGGTGTTCTACCGGTCGCCGGGGGTGTTCCGGGAATACTTCAAGAGCCCGGAGAGCACGGCGGAGACCAAGGACGCCGAAGGGTGGGTGGCGACGGGGGATGCGGGGTTCATCGAGGAGGGGACCGGGCACCTGCGGATCATCGACCGGGCGAAGGACGTGGGGCGGATGGCGGATGGGTCGCTGTTTGCGCCCAAGTACGTCGAGAACAAGCTGAAGTTCTATCCGAACATCCTGGAGGCGGTGGTGTTCGGGGCGGGGCGGGAGATGGCCTGTGCGGTGCTCAACATCGATCTCTCCGCGGTGGGGAACTGGGCGGAGCGCAACAACATCGCCTATGGCAGCTACCAGGAGCTGGCGGCGCACCCGGAGGTCTACGCGATGGTGCAGGGGCATGTGGAGGCGGTGAACCGGAGCCTGGCGGCGGACCCGATGCTGGCGGGGTGCCAGGTGCACAGGTTCCTGATCCTGCACAAGGAGCTGGATGCGGACGATGGCGAGCTGACGCGGACGCGGAAGGTGCGGCGGCGGGTGATCGAGGAGAAGTACGCGGACCTGATCGCCGCGCTCTACGACGGGTCGGAGCGGATCGCGACGGAGACCGAGGTGACCTACGAGGACGGGCGGAAAGGGAAGATCCGGGCGAACCTGGAGATTCGGGACGCGGCGGTCGAGGTGGTGACAAAACGGATGGCGGCGGAGTGAAAGCGGTTCGGGATCAGGGTTCTACGGGGCCCGCGCCGTACCGGCCCGGGGGCCCGGTTGGGACGGATCCGCGGGCGGGGCTTCGGTGGTGACGGCGCTGGCCGAGCCTGCGGCGGCGGCGCCGGAGCGGCGGATTGGCGGGGTCCTGATGGACGTGCGCAACATCACCCTGCGCTTCGGCGGGCTGGTGGCGATCCGGGACATCAGCTTCGACATCCGCGAGGGCGAGATCCGAGCGATCATCGGACCGAACGGCGCCGGCAAGTCGTCGATGCTGAACGTGATCAACGGCTTCTATCATCCGCAGGAGGGGGAGATCTGGTTCCGCGGCGAGAAGCGCGGGCCGATGCGGCCGCATGCGATTGCGCGCCAGGGGATCGCGCGGACGTTCCAGAACATCGCGCTCTTCAAGGGGATGACGACACTCGACAACATCATGACCGGGCGGTTCACCAAGATGCACCGCGGGCTTCTGTGGCAGGCGGTCTGGGCCGGGCCGGCGGAGCGGGAGGAGAACGAGAACCGGGAGGTGGTGGAGAAGATCATCGACTTCCTGGAGATCCAGGCGATTCGCAAGACGCCGGTGGGGCGGCTGCCCTACGGGCTGCAGAAGCGGGTGGAACTCGGCCGGGCGCTGGCGGCGGAGCCGAAGCTCCTGCTCCTTGACGAGCCGATGGCGGGGATGAACGTCGAGGAGAAGGAGGACATGAGCCGGTTCATTCTCGACGTGAACGACGAGTTCGGCACGACGATCGCGCTGATCGAGCACGACATGGGGGTGGTGATGGACCTCTCCGACCGGGTGGTGGTGCTCGACTACGGGCGGAAGATCGGCGACGGGACCCCGGACGAGGTGCGGGGGAACCAGGAGGTGATCGATGCCTACCTGGGGGTGAGCCACTGAGGGAGGGGACAATGGCAACGCCAGAGGAAATCAACGGTTTGCTTCTTGAGACGACGGGCCGCCCGCTGCCGCCGATGACCGAGCTCGCCGCGCAGCGTCTCGCCCGCTTCGACCTCGACGCCTTTCGCGCGCTCGGGTCGGCGACGCTGGCCGTTCAGGCGACCGCGTTCTCTGACGCAGCGCTGGCGGCACGCGCGCTCCGTCTCAGTGTCCTCACGGAACCCGGCCGCCTACGCGGGGAACTCGCCGACAAGAACCTGAACGCGTGGGACGTCGAGCTTGGGATGGTCGCGTTGGCGGCGCGGTCTGCGGACATGATGACGCAAGGTCTTCCGATAGGCCCGGTCATCCTCGCCCTTGCCGATTGCGACTGCTGGCCGGTTTGAGCGGCGGGTCAGATGCTTAACCTCGAGGCGATCAAAGATTACATCAAGTACACGGTCACCCTTGCAGGTATCGGGTTCGCGTATGTCAGCACTGTTGACACAACCGGAGGACTCTTCGGCTGGGAACTCGGGGACGGTGTCGTTCGCGGTCTTGCCGGCCTCTTGCTGTTTCTCCTGTTCCTGAGCACGCTATTCGGAATTTTTGTGATCAGCGGCGCTGTCCGCTACGATAACGAAATGGCCGCGGCGGCGGCCAAACTTCCTGCGCCCGCCCCCGGAGCTCCACCGCCTCACGTCACGCCACCCCCGGCAGCGCAAAGGGCTTTGGCGGCGGTTCGGAAGTACACGAATTGGCACCTGTATCTGTTGATCGCCGGGTTCGTTGGGGTGGCGATCGTGTTCGCGGACTCATTCGTCGATGCAAGCGCGGCGGCGAGTCGCTGCGAGATGGACCTGCCTACCGCGCCGGGCGCGGCCTCTGGCGTGCGACTTTCATTCGACTGTTCGGCCGAACTGGCCCAGATCTTGGCGGGGACGAAGCCGTGAGCGTGGGCGTCCTCAACCTGATCGAGGTGATCCTCAACGGGCTGATGGTTGGGGTGCTCTATTCGCTGGTGGCGCTGGGGTTCGTGCTGATCTTCAAGGCGAGCGGGATCTTCAACTATTCGCAAGGGGTGATGGCGCTGTTCGCGGCGCTGACGCTGGTGGGGCTGCAGGAGGGGCAGGTGCCGTTCGGGCATCTCCTCTCGGCGATCACCGGGCACGAGATTTCGCATTTCGGCTGGACGCTGCCGGCGGTGGTGGCGGTGGTGGCGACGGCAGGGCTCATGGTGCTGCTGGCGGTGCTGGTCGAGCGGCTGTTGCTGCGGCACCTGGTCAACCAGGAACCGATCATCCTGTTCATGGCGACGATTGGGCTCGCCTACTTCCTCGAGGGGTTCGGCGACCTGATGTGGGGCGCGGACGTGCGGGCGGTCGACGTCGGGCTGCCGCAGGGCGGTAGCCTGTGGTTCGAGGAGCTGAGCAAGGGCTGGGCGGCGGATCCGGACTACTGGGGGATGTACATCGACAAGCTCGACATCGTCGCGGCGGTGGTGGCGGCGGTGCTGGTGACGGCGCTGACGCTGTTCTCGCAGTACACCCGGATCGGGCGGGCGCTGCGGGCGGTCGCCGACGACCACCAGGCGGCGCTGTCGGTGGGGATCTCCTTGCGCACGATCTGGGTGATCACCTGGTCGATCGCCGGGATGGTGGCGCTGGTCGCGGGCGTGATGTGGGGGGCGCGGACCGGGGTGCAGTTCTCGCTCTCGCTGATTGCGCTCAAGGCGTTGCCGGTGCTGATCCTCGGCGGCTTCACCTCGATCCCCGGGGCGATCGTCGGCGGGCTGATCATCGGGGTCGGCGAGAAGGTGTTCGAGTTCTGGATCGGGCCGATGATCGGCGGGGCGACGGAGAACTGGTTCGCCTACGTGCTGGCGCTGGCGTTCCTGATGTTCCGGCCGCAGGGGCTGTTCGGGGAGCGGATCATTGAGCGGGTGTGAGCGGCGCCGGGCGCGGCCGTTGGCCGCGGGCCGCCTTTGCGGCCGAATTGAGCGCGCAGGTGCGCGCAGGGGTTTTTTTGCTGGTTTTCCGGCTGTTGCCGGAAAACGACTGCTCTCCAGGTCAGCAAGCCTGTATGAAAGCCAAGGGGCGCGTTGCGGGGAGGCGCGGGCATGAGCCACCGGAGCCGGCTGGCGGGGTTCATCATCGACTGCCGGACCGACGATCTCGACGCGGCGGCGGCGTTCTGGGCCCAGGCGCTCGGCGAGGAGACGCGGCCGGCGGGGGTGGGCTATGTCGGGCTGACCTCGCGCCTCGGGCTGAGCGTCGAGGTGCAGAAGGTCGACCACGACAGCCGGGTGCATCTCGACATCGCCAGTGACGACGTGCCGGCGGAGGTGGCACGGCTCGAGAGGCTCGGGGCGCGAAAGATCTCCGAGGTGCAGACCTGGGTGGTGATGGAGGCGCCGACCGGGCAGCGGTTCTGCGTGATCGAGGGCCGCTCGGAGGCGTTCCGGGCCAGCGCGCGGGTCTGGGAGGACGAGGGGTGATCTACCGCGAGGCCGGCGACTTCAAGACCTCCTATGCCGCCGACGGGCAGACGTTTCCGATCGCGTTCGACCGCTGGCGCTACTGGGTGGTGCTGGCGGTGGCGTTCCTCGGCGTGCCGCTGGTGATCGATCCTTACTGGGCGAACGCGATCCTGCTGCCGTTCCTGATCTGGTCGATCGCGGCGATCGGGCTCAACATCCTGACCGGGTACTGCGGGCAGGTGTCGCTTGGGACCGGCGGGTTCATGGCGGTGGGGGCGTTCGCGGCGTTCAAGCTGATGACGGCGTTTCCGGAGCTCAGCATCGTCGTCTGCGTGCTCGGGGCCGGGGTGGTGACGGCGCTGGTGGGCATGGCCTTCGGGCTGCCGAGCCTCCGGATCAAGGGGTTCTATCTGGCGGTGGCGACGCTGGCGGCGCAGTTTTTCCTGGTGTGGCTGTTTAACAAGGTGCCGTGGTTCACCAACTATTCGGCCACCGGGCAGATCAACGCGCCGGTCAGGACGGTGCTGGGGTGGGAGGTGACCGGGGCGGCGGCGACGCCGGCGGCGAAGTACCTGTTCTGCCTCGCGATCGTCTTCGTGCTGGCCTGGGCGGCGCGGAACCTGACGCGGGGGCGGATCGGGCGGGCGTGGATGGCGATCCGAGACATGGACATCGCCGCGGAGATCATCGGGGTGAGCCCGCTGCGCGCCAAGCTCTCGGCCTTCGCGGTGTCGTCGTTCTTCGTCGGCGTAGCCGGGGCGCTCTATTTCGCCGTCTATTTCGGGGCGGTGGAGGTGACGGACGCCTTCGGCATCCGGGTGTCGTTCCTGGTGCTGTTCATGGTGATCATCGGCGGGCTGGGGTCGATCTTCGGGAGCTTCGCCGGAGCGGCCTTCATCGTGCTGATGCCGATCCTCCTGAAGAACGTCATGGTGGGGACGCTGGGCTGGCCGACGGATCTCGCGGCGCACGTGGAGATCATGCTGCTCGGGGTGCTGATCATGTTCTTTCTGATCGTCGAGCCGCACGGGCTGGCGCAGCTCTGGCGGCTGGCGAAGGAGAAGCTGCGGCTGTGGCCGTTTCCGCATTGAGGAAGTCCAAGAACCAAAGGGAGGAAGATCGATGAGACTGACAAGACTGGCGGTGGTGGCCGCGACGCTCGGCCTTGTGGCCGGGCCGGCGCTGGCGGAGCTGAACTTTCCGTCGATGAGCTACCGGACCGGGCCCTATGCCGCGGGCGGGGCGCCGTTCGCGGACGGGTACGCGGACTACTTCACGCTCCTGAACGAGCGCGACGGCGGGATCGGCGGGGTGATGACCACGGTGCCGGAATGCGAGACGGCCTATGACACGACGCGGGGCGTCGAGTGCTACGAGCAGCTGCGCGGCACGAACCCCCTGGTGCTGCAGCCGCTGTCGACGGGGATCACCTACCAGCTGATCCCGAAGATGACAGAGGACAAGATCCCGCTCCACACCATGGGCTACGGGCGGACCAGCGCAGTGGACGGGACGTCGTTCGAGTGGGTGTTCAACTATCCGGGCAACTACTGGGACGCGGCGTCGATCATCGTGAAGTACCTGCTCGACGAGAACGGCGGCAGTCTCGAAGGCAAGAAGATCACGCTGCTATATCACAACTCTGCCTATGGCAAGGAGCCGATCCGGACGCTGGAGAAGCTCAGCGAGAAGCATGGATTCACGTTGAACACGATCCCGGTGGACAGCCCCGGACAGGAGCAGAAGTCGCAGTGGCTGCAGATCCGGCGGGAGCGGCCGGACTACGTGGTGATGTGGGGCTGGGGGGTGATGAACTCCGTGGCGGTCACCGAGGCGGCGGCGATCGGGTTCCCGATGGATCATTTCATCGGGGTCTGGTGGTCGGGGGCGGAGCCGGACGTGCTGCCGGCCGGCGCCGGGGCCAACGGCTACAAGGCGATCAACTTCACCGGGGTAGGGACGGACTTCCCGTTCTACGCCGATCTCCGCAAGTACGTGGTCGATGCCGGCAAAGGCGCAGGCGACGGGTCGAGCGTCGGCACGGTGCAGTACAACCGCGGCATCTTCGCCGCGATGCTGGCGGCGGAGGCGGCGCGGACGGCGCAGGAGATCGCTGGGACGCCGGACATCACCCCCGCGCAGATGCGCGACGGCATGGAGGCGCTGGACATCGACGCGGCGCGGCTAGACGAACTCGGCATGACCGGGTTCGGGCCGGAGATCCACATTACCTGCGCCAACCACGGCGGGCCGGGGGTCGGGCTGATGACGCAGTGGGATGCGGACGCCAAGACCTGGGTGAAGCTGACCGACTTCATCGAGTCCGACAAGGAGGTGATCGGGCCACTGGTCGAGGAAGACGCCGCGGCGTTCCGTGCCGAGAACGGAGTCGAGCAGCGGGAGTGCCCGTCGAGCTGATGGGAACGCCCCCCGGCCCTTGCGGGGCCGGGGGGACCAGTGCGGAGCGCCAAGATGTCCGACGCGACGATGTCCGAGGCCGGCGAGACGCTCCTCGAGGTCAACAACATCGAGGTGATCTACAACCACGTGATCCTCGTCCTGAAGGGCGTGAGCCTGCAGGTGCGCGCCGGCGGGATCACCGCGCTTCTCGGCGGGAACGGCGCGGGGAAGACCACGACGCTGAAGGCGATCTCGAACCTGCTGCGCTCGGAGCGCGGCGAGATCACCAAGGGGCGGGTGGTCTATCGCGGCGAGAACGTCAGTGCGCTGTCGCCGGCGGACCTGGTGCAGCGCGGGGTTATCCAGGTGATGGAGGGGCGGCACTGCTTCGAGCACCTGTCGGTGGAGGAGAACCTGCTGACCGGGGCCTATACCCGGCGGGACGGCGCGGCGAAGATCGCGGCGGATCTGGAGATGGTCTATGGGTATTTTCCGCGGCTGAAGGAGCGGCGGAAGAGCCAGGCGGGGTATACCAGCGGCGGCGAGCAGCAGATGTGCGCGATCGGGCGGGCGCTGATGAGCCGGCCGGAGACGGTGTTGCTCGACGAGCCGTCGATGGGGCTGGCGCCGCAGCTGGTCGAGGAGATCTTCGAGATCGTGCGGGACCTGAACGAAAAGGAAGGGGTGAGCTTCCTGCTGGCCGAGCAGAACACCAACGTGGCGCTGCGGTTTGCGCATCATGGCTACATCCTGGAGTCGGGGCGGGTGGTGATGGACGGGCCTGCAGCGGAGCTGCGGGAGAATCCGGACGTGAAGGAGTTCTACCTCGGCATGTCGGAGCAGGGGCGGCGGAGCTTTCGGGAGGTGCGGAGCTATCGGCGGCGGAAGCGGTGGCTGAGCTGAGGGCGGAACAGGAGGTGCGTCGGGCCGTTCCGGTTGCAGAGGCAATCGGAAGGAGGTTCGGGATGAGCCGTAAGGATGTCGTCGATGCCCTGATCGAGGAGCAGGGCGAGCTCTACAGCGAGGCGATGGGGGCGGATATCGCCAAGGACACGCCGCAGCCGCTGTTCCACTGGCTGCTCGGGTCGATCCTGCTGTCGGCGCGGATCGCGGCGGGCAATGCGATCGAGGGGGCGCGGGGGCTGAAGGCGGAAGGGCTGCATACGGTGGAGGGGCTGCTCGAGGCGGACAAGCCGACGCGGATCCGGGCGCTCAACACCCACGGCTATGCGCGCTACGACACGATCGGCGCGGACTACATCCGGGCGGCGGCGGAGCTCGTCGACCAGAAGTACGGCGGCGACCTGCGGAAGCTACGCGACGGGGCGGAGGACGCGGCGGCGATCGAGGCGGCGCTGGAGGAGGTGAAGGGGATTGGCGCGGTCGGGGCGTCGATCTTCTGCCGGGAGGCGCAGCTGGTGTGGGACAAGCTCTATCCGCGGCTCGACGGGCCGGCGGTGGAGGCGGCGCGGGACCTGGGGCTGCCGGCGGAGGCCGAGGAGCTGTCGAAGCTCGCCGGGTCGCGGGAGCGGTTCGTGCGGCTGACGGCGGCGCTGACCCGGGCGGCGCTCGACGGGCCGGCGGAGGCGGTGAAGGCGGCCGGTTAGGGAGGGACGATGGCCTGGGACGAGCTCGAGACGCGGAGCGCGGAGGCGCGGGCGGCGGATCTGGCCGCGGCGCTGCCGCGGCAGATCGCGCGGGCGATCGAGGCGCCGGCAATGGCGGCGCATCTCGGGGGCGTCGAGCCGGCTGGCGTGACGGATCGTGCGGCGCTGGCGCGGCTGCCGCTGCTGCGGAAGTCCGCGCTGGTCGAGGCGCAGCGGGCGGAGCCGCCGTTCGGCGGGTTCGCGGGGCCGGTGGCAGGGTTCGCGCAGGTGTTCCAGAGCCCGGGGCCGATCTACGAGCCGGGGCAGCGCGGGCGGGACTGGTGGCGGATCGGGCGGTTTTTGCATGCCTGCGGGGTCGGGCCGGGGGACGTGGTGCAGAACTGCTTCTCGTATCACCTGACACCGGCGGGGATGATGTTCGAGAACGCGGTGGCGGCGGTCGGGGCGACGGTGCTGCCGGCGGGGACCGGGCAGACGGAGCTGCAGGTGGCGGCGGCGCGGGACGTGGGCGCGACGGTCTATGCGGGGACGCCGGATTTCCTGAAGGTGATCCTCGATGCGGCCGAGGCGGACGGGGTGCGGCTCGGGTTCTCCAAAGCGACGGTGTCGGGCGGGGCGCTGTTTCCGTCGCTGCGGCAGGAGTATGCGGACCGGGGGATCGCCTGCCTGCAGTGCTACGCGACGGCGGACCTGGGGCTGATCGCCTACGAGAGCGCCGGCGGCGAAGGGATGATCGTCGACGAGGGGGTGGTGGTGGAGATCGTGCGGCCGGGGACCGGGGACCCGGTGCCGGACGGCGAGGTGGGGGAGGTGGTTGTGACGACGCTGAACCCCGACTATCCGCTGGTGCGGTTCGCGACCGGGGACCTGTCGGCGGTGATGGCGGGGGCGAGCCCGTGCGGGCGGACGAACATGCGGATTCGGGGGTGGATGGGGCGGGCGGACCAGACCACCAAGATCAAGGGGATGTTCGTGCGGCCGGAGCAGGTGGCGGCGCTGGTGGCGCGGCATCCCGAGGTGGGCCGGGCGCGGGTGATCGCCGGGCGGGAGGGCGAGCAGGATACGCTGACGGTGCGGGTCGAGGGGGAGGGGATCGACGCGGCGGCGGTGGCGGCGAGCGTGCAGGCGGTGCTGCGGCTCCGGGGCGAGGTCGAGGTGGTGGCGCCGGGGAGCCTGCCCAACGACGGCAAGGTGATCGACGACGTGCGGAGCTATGGGTGAGCGGTGCACACTGTGTGCAGGCGGATCAAGTCGATTGAAATAAAAAGATATTCTCTCTTGATGTTAACGATTTGTGGCATATGTGTTAGCGTCGGAAGTCCTCGTCGCGATGAAATCGTTAACTTGGCCCGCGAATACTGCTGCTGTTCTCGGGCCAGCAAGTACATGTAGAGAAGTCAACGTCGTGCGAGCTCGGCACCGACTTCGCGCGCGAGGTCGGTGTAGGCGCCGGTGTCGCAGGGGTCGACGCGGCGGGATTCGGGCAGGGCGTGGCGGGCGCGCCAGAGGGCCTGGATGCGGTAGGCCTCGGCCTCGGCGGCGCAGCCGGGGCCCTGGCCGGCGGCGTGCTGGAGCCAGTGGGTGAGCTCGTGGACGAGGACGTCCTCGCCCTGGTCGCGGCGGAGGAGGATCAGGTTGGACTCCGCGAGATAGACGCCGACGGGGCTGCTGCCATCCAGGGCGCGGGCGTCGCCGGTGTGGCGGGCGAGGTCGCGGGGGCCGGTGTGGCGGACGGCGGGGCGGGGACCGCCGGGGTCGCGGAGGCCGCTCTCGGCGGCGATGAAGGCGATGTGGCGGGAGAGGTCGTCGGCGGGCGCGGCGGCGCAGGCGGCGACGAGGAGCAGGAGGGGGGCGAGGCGGGACATGCGGTTTCCCGAAAGGCGGAGAGCGGGAGCCTCGGGGCGAATCGTTAAGGCTTCGGTAACGGCCGCGGCCTTGGCCGCCGGGGTCGGGCGCGCTACATGCGACGGGCCATGACCCAGTTCTCCGTTCTCGACCTGTCGCCGGTGCCCGAGGGCGCCACCGCCGCCGATGCCTTGCGCAACACGCTGGATCTCGCCCGGCATGCGGAGGCTTGGGGGTATCGTCGGTTCTGGCTGGCGGAGCACCACAACATGCCGGGGATCGCCAGCGCGGCGACGGCGGTGGTGATCGGGCAGGTGGCGGCGGTGACCTCGACGATGCGGGTGGGGGCGGGGGGCATCATGCTGCCCAACCACAGCCCGCTGATGGTGGCGGAGGCCTTCGGGACGCTGGCGACGTTCTTCCCTGGGCGGATCGACCTCGGGCTCGGGCGGGCGCCGGGGACGGACATGGCGACGGCGCGGGCGCTGCGGCGGCACATGGACCAGGCGGACACCTTTCCGCAGGACGTGGTGGAGCTGCTCGGGTACTTCGGCGACGGGGCGCCGGGGCCGGTGCAGGCGTTTCCGGGGACGGGGACGCGGGTGCCGGTGTGGATCCTGGGCTCGAGCCTCTTCGGGGCGCAACTCGCGGCGTATCTGGGGCTTCCTTACGCCTTCGCGTCGCATTTCGCGCCGGGGGATCTGGAGGAGGCGGTGGCGGTCTATCGCTCGACGTTCCGGCCGTCGGAGCATCTGGCGGAGCCCTACGTGATGCTGGCGATGAACGTGTTCGCCGCGGCGACTGATGCGGAGGGGCGGTACCTGCGGACCTCGATGCAGCAGGCGTTCGTGAACCTCCGGACCGGCCGACCGGGGCCGTTGCCGCGGCCGGTCGAAGACATCGCGGCGGTGGCCGATCCGGCGATGTTGGGTTGGGCGGACAAGGCGCTGGTGTGTTCGGCGACGGGGTCGCCGGAGACGGTGCAGCGGGAGCTCGGGGCGTTCATCGGGCGGCACCGGCCGGACGAGGTGATCCTGACCGGGCAGATCCACGACCACGCGGCGCGGCTCAGGTCGTTCGAGATCGCCGCGGAGATTCTGCGCGAGACCGCCGAAGCGGCGGAATAGACGCCGAAACCCCTTCTCGTCCCGCGCTTTGTCGGTATTGTGGCCGGCGGCGGAAAGCCGTCCAAGGACATTCGGGGAGGAAAGACGATGACGATGACGAGGACTGTCAGTGCCGTGATGCTCGCGGGCGCCGCGATGGCGGCGGGGATGCCGGCGGCGGCTGATACCGCGGACAAGCGGATCGCGCTGTCGAACAACTATGCCGGGAATTCCTGGCGGCAGGCGATGCTGCAGAGCTGGGAGAAGGTGACGAGCCAAGCGGTCAGCGACGGCGTGGTGGCGGCGGCGGACGCGTTCACCACCGCCGAGAACCAGGTGACCGAGCAGGCGGCGCAGATCCAGAACCTGATCCTGCAGGGGTATGACGCGATCGTGGTCAACGCCGCCTCGCCCGAGGGGCTGAACGGCGCGATCAAGGAGGCCTGCGACGCCGGGATCACCGTGGTGAGCTTCGACGGGATCGTGACCGAGCCGTGTGCCTGGCGGATTGCGGTCGACTTCAAGCAGATGGGCAAGGACGAGGTGCTCTATCTCGCCGAGAAGATGCCGGAGGGCGGCAAGCTCCTGGAGATCCGCGGGCTCGCGGGCGTGTTCGTGGACGACGCGATCAGCTCGGGGATCCACGAGGGCGTAGCGGAGAATTCGCAGTTCGAGATCGTGGGATCGGTGAACGGCGACTGGGCGCAGGACGTGGCGCAGAAGGCGGTGGCGGGGATCCTGCCGAGCCTGCCGGAAGACATCGTCGCGGTGGTGACGCAAGGCGGCGATGGCTACGGTGCGGCGCAGGCGTTCAAGGCGACGGACCGGCCGATGCCGACGATCATCATGGGCAACCGGCAGGACGAGCTGCAGTGGTGGAAGGAGCAGAAGGACGCCAGCGGATACGAGACGATGTCGGTCTCGATCGCGCCCGGGGTCTCGACGCTGGCCTTCTGGGTGGCGCAGCAGATCCTCGACGGCAAGGAGGTGCCGAAGGACCTGACGGTGCCGTTCCTGCGGATCGACCAGGACAATCTCGAGGCGAACCTCGAGACGACCGAGGCCGGGGGCGTCGCCAATGTCGAGTACAGCCAGGAAGACGCGATCGAGGTGATCGAGGCCGCGAAATAGCCGGGGCGGCGTGAGCCTGCAACCTGTCGTAAGTCTGGGCGGCGTCGAAAAGAGCTTCGGCGCCGTCCGCGCGCTTGGCGGCGTCGACCTGGAACTGGCTCGGGGCGAGTGCCTGGGGCTGGTGGGCCATAACGGCGCCGGCAAATCGACGCTGATGAACGTGCTCGCGGGGGTGTTTCCGCCCGACGCGGGGACGATCGTGGTCGACGGGCGGGACCTGACGACGGGGTACTCGGTGCGGGCGGCGCATGCCGCCGGAGTGCGCTGCGTGTTCCAGGAGCTGTCGCTCTGCCCGAACCTGACGGTGGCGGAGAACGGGCGGATCATGCATCCGGCGATCGCCGGGGTCGGCTGGCGGCGGCGGGCCGAGCGGCTGATGGGGGAGATGCTGGACGCGATCTTTCCCGGGCACGGGATCGATCCGGACACGCCGGTGGGCGACTTCTCGATCGCGCGACGGCAGATGGTGGAGATCGCCCGCGCCTTCACGGTGACGGACGTGCCGGCGGCGGTGGTGATCCTCGACGAGCCGACCTCGTCGCTCGACAGCATGCTGGCGGGGCAGCTCCTCGCCTACGTGAAGCGGTTCACCGAGGCGGGCGGGGCGGTGATCCTGATCTCGCACCTGCTCGGCGAAATTCTGGAGACGGCCGACCGGATCGCGGTGATGCGGGACGGCCAGGTGGTGGCGCTGGACCGGGCGGCGGCGTTCGACCGGGGGTCGCTGGTCAAGGCGATGGGCAGCGTCGCGGCGCGGGCGGCGGTCGAGGCGGAAGCGGAAAGCCGGCGTGCGGGGACGGTGCCGGTGGTGCGGGCGCGGCCGAAGGGGCGGGAGGAGCTGGGCGAGCTCTTGGCGCATCCCTGCGAGGTGGTCGGGCTCGGAGGGCTGAGCGGGCACGGGCAGACCGAGCTCCTGGTGCAGATTTTCGACCGGGCGGCGGGTGCGGAGGCCGACGGGCCGATGGCGCTGGTGGCCGGGGACCGGCAGAGCGACGGGGTCTTTCCGCTGTGGTCGATCGCCGAGAATGCCGGGATCGGGTCGCTCCGGCGGTTCCGGCGCGGGCTGCTGCTCGATCCGGCGGCGGAGCGGCGCTTCGCCGAGGACTGGCGGGAGAAGATCGGGATCCGGACGCCGGACGTCGACAACGGCATCCTGTCGCTGTCGGGCGGCAACCAGCAGAAGGTGCTGTTCGCGCGGGCGCTGGGGTCGGATGCGCGGATCGTGCTGATGGACGATCCGATGCGGGGCGTCGACGTCGGCACCAAGCAGGAGGTCTACGGGATGATCCGCGCGGAGGCGGCCAAGGGGCGGACGTTTCTCTGGTACACGACCGAGATGGACGAGCTGGCGCGGTGCGACCACGTCTACGTGTTCCGCGAGGGGGCGATCGTCGCCGACCTGCCGCGGGAGGAGATGAGCGAGGAGAAGGTGATCCACGCCTCGTTCCGGGCCGACGCATGAACCCGCGGCTGTTGCGCAACCTCCTGCCGGCGGCGTCGCTGGCGGTGCTGCTGGTGGCGATCTTCTGGCTGCAGCCGCGGACGATGAGCTACTTCGGGCTGAACCTCCTGCTCAATCTCGCGGTGCCGATCGCGCTCGCGACGCTGGCGCAGATGTTCGTGCTCTGCGTCAACGACTTGGACCTGTCGATCGGGGGGTTCGTGAGCCTCGTCGCCTGCATCGCGGCGACGTGGCTGAACGACACGCCGCTCCTCGGGGTGCTGGCGCTGGCGGGGCTGGTGGTGGCCTATGCGCTGATGGGGGCGCTGATCGAGCTCCGCGGGTTGCCGTCGATCGTGGTGACGCTGGGGATGTCGTTCGTTTGGCTGGGGCTGGCGGTGCTGGTGCTGCCGACGCCGGGGGGCGAGGCGCCGGGCTGGATCCGGTCACTGATGACGCTGAAGCCGCCGTTCGTGCCGTTTCCGATCCTGGCGTCGGTGGCGATCGCGCTGGTGGTGCATTTCGGGCTGATGCGGTCGTCCTATGGCGTGGTTCTGCGCGGGGCCGGCGGCAACCCGCGGGCGGTGGCACGGGCAGGGTGGTCGATGCTGCGGATCCGGATGACGATGTTCGGGCTCGCCGGGTTCTTCGGGGTCTTGTCGGGGATCGCGCTGATCGGGCTGACCACCTCGGCGGATGCCAACATCGCGCTGCGCTACACGCTCCTGTCGATCGCCGGCGTGATCCTCGGGGGCGGCGAGTTCGTAGGCGGGCGGGTGTCGCCGATCGGGGCGGTGATCGGGGCGCTGACGCTGACGCTGGCGGGGTCGTTCCTGTCGTTCCTGCGGCTCAATCCCGACTGGCAGATCGGGGCGCAGGGGGCGATCCTGGTGATCGTGCTGGCGCTCAGGCTGCTGGTGTCGCGGGCGGAGGCGCGGGCGTGATCCTCCTGCGCGAGATCGCGGGGCGGCCGTGGGTGTGGTCGTGGCTCGGGGCGTTCGCGGTCTGGCTCGGAATCGTGCTCTTCACCGGCGGGCGGGGAGGCGGCGACGTGCTGAGCGCGGCGCTGACCTTCGCGACGTTCTACGTGCTGGTGGCGCTCGGTCAGATGTTCGTGATCACGCTCGGGCCCGGGAACGTCGACCTGTCGATCCCGGCTTGCATGACGCTGGCGGGCACCGTGGCGATGAAGGTGATGGCCGAGGACAACGCGATGATCCTGCCGGGGCTGGGGCTCGCGGTGCTGATCGGGCTCGGCGTTGGGACGGTGAACTACGGGCTGATCCGGTTCCTGCGGATCCCGCCGATCATCGCGACGCTGAGCTCGAGCTTCATCTTCCAGTCGGCGGCGATCTGGTACAACCGCGGGCTGCGGATCAAGCCGCCGCCGGCGCTCGGGGACTTCACCGTGAGCATGGCCTGGGGGGTGCCGGTGCTGGCGCTGGTGGTGCTGGCGCTCTCGGTGGTGATGCACCTGGTGCTGACGCGGAGCATCTACGGGCGAAACGTCATCGCCATCGGCCAGAACGGGCGGGCGGCGCGGCTGGCGGGGGTGCCGGTGGAGCGGACGCGGGCGATGACCTACCTGCTCTGCGCGGTGCTGGCGGCGGTCTGCGGGTACGTGGTGGCGGGGTTCTCGGGCGGCGCGGCGCTCAACATGGGGCAGGAGTACCTGCTGTCGTCGATCGCGGTGGTGGTGATCGGCGGGACCTCGGTCGCGGGGGGCTTTGCCAACGTGCCGGGGCTCTGGGGGGCGGCGCTGTTCCTGTTCCTGCTGGTGACGATGCTCAACACCTGGGGGTTCGGCGCCGGGGTGCGGCTGGTGCTGACGGGGCTCGTCATCGTCGCGGTGATCGTCGCGGCCAGCGGGCGCCGGCGGCCGGGGTAATCGGTGGTTGCGGCTGCCGGAGGGGACGGCTATCGATTGGACAAGACAAGAAAAACAATGGGGAGGTGCGGCACGTCATGGCATCGGTGACGATCCGCGATCTGCGCAAGTCCTTCGGCACGGTCGAGGTGCTCCACGGGGTCTCGGCCGAGATCAGTGAGGGCGAATTCGTCGTCCTGGTTGGGCCGTCGGGGTGCGGGAAGTCCACGCTCTTGCGGATGCTGGCCGGTCTCGAACACGTCACCTCGGGCGAAATCGTGATCGGCGACCGGGTGGTGAACGACCTTCCGCCGAAGGAGCGGGACATCGCGATGGTGTTCCAGAACTACGCGCTCTATCCGCACCTGACGGTCGCCGACAATATGGCGTTCTCGCTGATGCTGAAGAACGCCTCCAAGGCCGAGATTGCCGAGAAGGTGAAGCCGGCGGCCGAGATCCTCGGGCTGACGGCGCTGCTCGACCGGTATCCGCGGCAGCTCTCGGGCGGGCAGCGGCAGCGGGTGGCGATGGGGCGGGCGATCGTGCGCGAACCGCAAGTGTTCCTGTTCGACGAGCCGCTGTCGAACCTCGACGCCAAGCTGCGGGTGTCGATGCGGGCGGAGATGAAGAACCTGCACCAGCGGCTGAAGACCACCACGGTCTATGTCACCCACGACCAGATCGAGGCGATGACGATGGCCGACACGATCGTGGTGATGCACGACGGCCGCGTCGAGCAGATCGGCGCGCCGCTCGAGCTCTACGACAGCCCGGCGAACCTGTTCGTGGCAGGGTTCATCGGGTCGCCAGCGATGAACATGCTGAGCGGCCGGGTAGATCCCGAGAATTCCGGGCGGTTCCTTACCGGCGACGGCATCGCGCTGCCGATCCTGAAGCCGCTCGAGGGCATGCCGCAGGCCGGTGCGATCTATGGGCTGCGCCCCGAGTCGATGCATCTCGGCGGCGACATTCCGCTGCACGTCGACGTGGTCGAGCCGACGGGATCGGAAACCCACGTGATCGGACATCTCGGCGGCACCGAGGTCGTGGGGGTGTTCCGGGAGCGGATCTCCGCGGGCCCCGGCGAGCAGATCGGGATCTCGATCGAGCCGCAGGCGACGCATCTCTTCGACGCCGCCTCGGGCAAGCGGCTAACCGCATGAAGCCATGTCGGGACGGGCGGGCTGCGGGGCCCGCCGTCCATCGACCTGAACGAACCCGCAAAACATGGAGGATACGCTTATGAGCAACATAACCCGCAGAGACCTGATGGCCGGCGCCGCCGGCCTGGCCGCCGCGAGTGCCGTCGGGATTCCGCGCGCCTTTGCCCAGGACATGCCGACCTACACCCCGGAGGACGGCGCGTCGCTGCGCCTGCTGCGCTGGGTGCCGTTCGTCACCGGCGAGGAGGAGGCGTGGAACGCCAACACCGCCGCGTTCACAGAGGCGACCGGCGTCGAGGTGCGCATCGACCAGGAAAGTTGGGAGGACGTTCGTCCGAAGGCCGCCGTGGCCGCGAACGTGGGCTCGGGGCCGGACCTGGTGATGAGCTGGTTCGACGATCCGTTCCAGTATCCCGACAAGCTGATCCCGGTGACCGAGCTCGCCAACGCGATCGGCAATGCGAATGGCGGCTGGTATGATGGTCCTCGCGACTATGCGGTGAAGGACGGCGAATTCATCGCCATGCCGCTCACGGCTATCGGCAATGCGATCTGCTATCGCAAAAGCCACGTCGAGGCAGCGGGCTTCAGCGAGTTTCCGAAGGATAGCGAAGGCTTCCTCGAGCTTTGCAAGGCGATGAAGGCGAACGGCACGCCCGCAGGCTTCCCGCACGGCAAGGCGGTCGGCGACGGCAACAACTACGCCCATTGGTTGCTATGGAGCCAGGGCGGAAAGATGATAAACGAGGACGGCACCGTCGGGATCGACACCGAGGAGACGCGCAAGGCGATCGAGTACGCGAAGTCGCTTTACGAAACCTTTATCCCGGGCACCGAGAGCTGGCTCGACATCAATAACAACCGAGCTTTCCTCGCCGGGCAGATCTCGCTGACCGCGAACGGCGTCTCGCTATACTACGCTGCCATGAAGGACGCGGCCCTGCAGGAGATCGGCGAGGATATGGGTACGACCATCATGCCGATCGGCCCGGTGGGCAACCCAGTCGAGCTGTTCCAGATCAGCTCGCTCTCGATCTTCAAGCACACGCAGTATCCCGAAGCAGCCATGGCCTACCTGCAGTTCATGTACCAGCCGGACCGGATGAACGCTTGGATCGAGGGCGCGAGCGCCTATTGCTGCCAGGCGCTCAAGGACTTCGCCTCGAACCCGGTCTGGACGTCGAACCCGATCCACGAGCCCTATTCGCACGCCTCGGAGAGCCTTCGTCCGAACGGCTATGCCGGTCCGCTCGGATACGCGTCGGCCGGGGTGATGGCGGACTACGTCCTAGTGGACATGTTCGCGGAGGCGGTGACCGGGCAGGCCTCGGCCGACGACGCGATCGCCAACGCCGCCAAGCGCGCGAACCGTTACTACAGCTGATTGCGAAAGCGTCGGGCGGGCCCTCGTGGTCCGCCCGCCGATCCAGGCCGGAGCGGAGCCTCCCATGGACAGAGCCAGACCATCCCGGCGCCGAGGTTCGTTTCTCGGCTGGCTGAGCGAGAGCCGCAACGGCCTCGGAATCCTGTTCATGCTGCCGGCGGCGGCGTTCCTGCTCTGCTTTCTGACCTATCCGCTCGGGCTCGGGGTGTGGCTTGCGTTCACCGACACGCGCATCGGTCGCGCCGGCGTCTTTGTCGGGCTCGAGAACTTTGCCTGGCTGGCCGAGGACCGGGTGTTCTGGCTGTCGGTGTTCAATACGATTTTCTACACCACCGTGGCCTCGGTGCTGAAGTTCGGACTGGGCCTGTGGCTGGCGCTGCTCCTGAACGAGAAGCTGCCGATGAAATCGTTCTTCCGGGCGATCGTGCTCCTGCCCTGGGTGGTGCCGACGGTGCTCTCGGCGCTGGCGTTCTGGTGGATCTTCGACAGCCAGTTCTCGATCCTCTCCTACGTCCTGATGAAATGGGGCCTGATCGATGCGCCGATCAATTTCCTCGGGGAACCCGTGGAACGCCGCGCTGGTCGGTGATCGCCGCCAATGTCTGGCGCGGGGTGCCGTTCGTGGCGATCTCGCTCCTCGCCGGGCTGCAGACGATCCCGCAGTCGCTGAACGAGGCGGCCGCGCTCGACGGGGCCACGTCATGGCAGCGGTTCCGGCGGATCACGCTGCCGCTCCTCACGCCGATCATCGCGGTCGTGATGACGTTCTCGGTGCTCTTCACCTTCACCGACTTCCAGCTCATCTACGTGCTGACGCGCGGCGGCCCGGTCAACGCCACCCACCTGATGGCAACGCTGTCGTTCCAGCGCGCGATCCCCGGCGGCCAGCTCGGCGAGGGGGCGGCGATCGCGGTGGCGATGATCCCGTTCCTGCTGGCGGCGATCCTCTTCAGCTTCTTCGGGCTGCAGCGTCGCCGGTGGCAACAGGGAGGAGGCGACTGATGGCCGCGCCCAGCCGCCGACCAGACATCGAGGAGGAGATCGTCGAGGATGCCGTCGCTGCGGGCCACGCGCCAGCCTCCGCGGTCGACGACATCGTCGGGATGGAGCAGTACAACAGCCTGACGCGGCGGATCCTCGTCGTCTACCTGCCGCTGGCGGTGTTCGTCTTCGTGCTGCTGTTTCCGTTCTACTGGATGGCGATCACGGCGATCAAACCGGATCACCAGCTCACCAACTACACCGATTACAGCCCGTTCTGGGTGGTCGGCCCTACGCTTGAGCACATCAAGTACCTGTTCTTCGAGACCTCGTATCCGGGGTGGCTCTGGAACACGATGCTGGTGGCCGGCGCCTCCACGGTCATCGCGCTGGCCGCGTCGGTGTTCGCGGCCTATGCCATCGAGCGGGTGCGCTTCACCGGGGCGCGGGTTACCGGGTTGATGATCTTCCTCGCCTACCTGGTGCCGCCGTCGATCCTGTTCATCCCGCTGGCGTTCATCGTCTTCCAGGTGGGGATCTTCAACTCGCGCCTGGCGCTGATCCTGACCTATCCGACCTTCCTGATTCCGTTCTGCACCTGGCTCCTGATGGGCTATTTCCGCACCATTCCCTTCGAGCTCGAAGAGAGCGCGCTGGTGGACGGGGCGTCGCGGTGGCAGATCCTGACGAGGGTGATCCTGCCGCTGGCGGTGCCGGGGCTGATTTCGGCCGGGATCTTCGCGTTCACGCTCAGCTGGAACGAGTTCATCTATGCGCTGACCTTCATCTCCTCGTCGGAGAACAAGACGGTGCCTGTGGGGGTTCTGACCGAGCTGGTGCGGGGCGACATCTACGAGTGGGGGGCGTTGATGTCGGGGGCGCTCTTCGGCTCGCTGCCGGTGGTGATCCTCTATTCGTTCTTCGTCGACTACTACGTCTCGTCGATGACAGGTGCGGTGAAGGAATAAGTGATTCCGATACTTGCCGCGGGATCCTCGGAGACTACGTGTTGCGGCGGCATGCCTGATCGACGGTTTGGGACCCTCCGATGACGCACGTGGCCGGCTCCGATCCTGAACGCCGCGACGATCTGGCGTTTCTTGCCGGCGGCGGCGAGGCGGCACGGATCATTGCCGGGCTCGACTGGGCGGCAACGCCGCTCGGGCCGATCGATGGCTGGCCGCAGAGCCTGCGCACCGTCGTCTCGCTGATCCTGCGCTCCGATCTCGCGATGATCACCCTCTGGGGCGAGGAGGGGGTGATGATCTACAACGACGCCTATGCCGAGATCGCCAGCGCGCGGCATCCCGAGATCTTCGGCATGAACGTCCGCGACGGCTGGCCGGAGGTCGCGGATTTCAACGACCGGGTCATGCGCGAGGGGCTGGCCGGGCGCACGTTGGCGTTTCGCGACGAGGAACTGATGCTCTACCGCAACGGCGAGGCGGAGCGCGTGTGGCTGAGCCTCGACTACTCGCCGGTCCTCGACGAATCCGGGACGCCGGCAGGGGTCCTGGCAGTGGTGGTCGATACCACCGCCAAGGTCCGGGCCGAGCGGATCATCGAGGGCGAGCGCGGCCGCCTACGGCAGATGTTCGAGCAGGCGCCTGGCCTGATTGCGATGCTGGAGGGGCCAGATCATCGCTTCACGCTGGCGAACGAGGCGATGCAGGCTTTCCTGGGACGGCGCGATCTCATCGGCAGGACGGTGCGCGAGGCGCTGCCGGAGATTGTGGAGCAGGGATTCGTCGCCACGCTCGACGATGTGCGTCGGAACGGCGTGCCCCACGTGGGCCAGGGCGTTCCGGTCGCGCTGGAGCCCGCGCCCGGCGACCCGCGGACCGAGCGCTACGTGGACTTCGTCTTCCAGCCGATCGCCGCCGAGGACGGCACCATCACCGGCATCTTTGTCGAGGGCTATGACGTCACCGAGCGCGAGCGAGCGGAGGAGCGGTTCCGGCTGGTGGCGGAGAACGCACCGGTGATGCTGTGGATGGGCACCGAGACCGGCAGTTGCAGCTATCTCAACGCGGCGCAGCGGGCATTCTGGGGCGTGGCGCCCGAGCAGGTCGCCGGCTTCGACTGGGGCACGACAGTGCATCCCGAGGATCAGGAGGCGCTCCGCAAACCCTTCGAGCGGGCGATGCACGCCCATGAGCCGTTCACGGTGGAAGCAGGCTGCGGCGGGCGGACGGGGTCTATCGCCAGGTCCGGACCGACGCCCGGCCGCGCTTCGGGGCGGACGGGGCGTTCCTGGGCATGATCGGCGTCAACGTCGACGTCACCGAGACGCGGGAGAGCGAGGCGGCGCTCAAGTCGCTGAACGAGACGCTGGAGGAGCGGGTGGCGGAAGCGGTCGCCGAGCGCTCCCGGGCCGAGGAGGCGCTGCGCCAGGCGCAGAAGATGGAGGCGATCGGCAAGCTGACCGGCGGGGTGGCGCACGACTTCAACAACCTGCTCCAGGTGATCTCGGGCAACCTGCAACTTCTGGCGCGGGACGTGGCTGGGAGGGAACGGGCGGAGGAGCGGGTGGCCGAGGCGATGGCGGGGGTGCGGCAGGGCGCGCGGCTGGCAAGCCAGCTTCTGGCCTTCAGCCGTCGCCAGCCGCTGGAGCCCAAGGTGGTCAACGTCGGCCGGCTGGTGAACGACATGGGCGAGATGCTGCGGCGGACCATCGGCGACGGGATCGAGGTCGAGACCATGGTGTCGGGCGGGCTGTGGAACACGCTGGTCGATCCGGCTCAACTCGAGACCGCGGTGCTGAACCTGGCGCTCAACGCCCGGGACGCCATGGGCGTGACCGGCAAGCTCACCATCGAGGTGGGCAACGCGTTCCTGGACGAGAGCTATGCCCGCGCGCATGTCGACGTGAAGCCGGGGCAATACGCCGTGCTGGCGGTGACCGACACCGGCAGCGGCATCGCGCCCGACCTGCTCGACCAGGTGTTCGAGCCGTTCTTCTCCACCAAGCCCCTCGGCAAGGGCACCGGCCTCGGGCTCTCGATGGTCTACGGGTTCGTCAAGCAGTCGGGCGGGCACGTGAAGATCTACAGCGAGACCGGGCAGGGGACGACGGTGAAGCTCTATCTGCCGCGGATCCGGCAGAGCGAGGATGTCCCGGTATCGGTGGAGGCGGGGCCCGTGACCGGCGGGACCGAGACGATCCTGGTGGCGGAGGACAACGACGGGGTGCGGGCGACGGTGGTCGACATGCTGTCCGACCTCGGATACCGGGTGCTGACCGCCCGGGATGCGACCGGGGCGCTGAACGTGATCGAGAGCGGGGTGCCGATCGATCTCCTGTTCACCGACGTGGTGATGCCGGGAAAGCTCCGGAGCACCGAACTGGCGCGGATGGCGCGGGAGCGGTTGCCGGGGGTCCGGGTGCTGTTCACGTCGGGCTATACGGAGAACTCGATCGTCCATGGCGGCCGGCTCGATGCCGGGGTGGAGCTGCTTTCCAAGCCCTATACGCGTGAGACGCTGGCGCGGCGGGTGCGCTCGGTGCTGACCGCGGCGCGGCAGGAACCGGCGCCGGCGCGGGGCCTCGCCGGGCTGCGGGTGCTGATCTGCGAGGACGAAGCGCTGATCCGGCTCAACACCGCCGACATGCTGGAGGCGGCGGGGGCGACGGTGACCGAGGCCGGGGCGGGGGCGCAGGCGCTGGCGAGCGTGAACGAAGAGCCGCCGGACGTCCTGGTGATCGACGTCGGCCTGCCGGACATGACCGGGGTTGAGCTGGCGCAGCGGATCCGCGAGGCGCTTCCCGAGGTGCCGGTGGTCTTCGCCACCGGGCACGTCGACGTGCCGGGAATCGAGGGCATGGGGCGGGTGCAGGTGATCCGCAAACCCTTCGACGAGGGCGATCTGCGCCGGAGTATCGAGCGGCTGGTCGCCGAGGAATAGCGGCCCAACGTGCTGAAAACACGGATGTGGGCACGCGTGCCCAGATGGCTATCCTATTGCTATAGTTAGAGTTTGTCTTCCATATTAATGAAGTGTCAACCCTGGTTAACGGCGTTTGCGGCGGCGCCAGCATCCGTCCTGGGCGGGGCGAGCGCCGGCGCCGGCGGGACGGCGCGCGGACGCCGGAGGAGCTTGCGGACCGCCGGTGCGGCGGCGACCTCGCCGCGGGCGGCGAAGGCTTCGTGGTTGGCCTCGATCTCGTTCAGCTCGTAGCGGTAGTTCACCATCAGGCCGTGCGCCTGGCGCAGGGCGCGCGGCGAGCGGTCGGCGAGGACGTTGATGCGGTCGAGCCGGGCACCATTGCCGAGGTGAAAGCGGGCGACCGGGTCGATCGGACGGCCCTCGCCGTCGCGGGCCTCGAGGAAGTAGCGGGCGGCGGCCGCGAGCATCGGCTGCCGGAGGCCATCCTCGGCGGGGCTGTCCGGCCAGTCCGGGGTGGCGAGGGGCGCGAGGGCCGCCCGCTCCGCGGGGGAGAAGGCGGAGTCGGGGTCCGCGAGCGCGCCAGCCAGCCAGCGCGCGAAGCCGGGGACGGGCGAGAGCGTCACCAGGGTCTTCAGGCCGGGGAGTTCCTGGCAAAGGTCGGCGGCCACCTGCTTGATCAGGAAGTTGCCGAAGGAGATGCCGCGCAGCCCCTGCTGGCAGTTGGAGATGGAGTAGAAGACGGCCGTCGTCGCGGTCTCCGGCGTGATCGGGTCGCGGTCCTCGTCGAGGACCTCGGCGATGGTGGCGGGGACGTCGCGGGTGAGGGCGACCTCGACGAAGATCAGCGGCTCGTCGGCGAGCCTGGGATGGAAGAAGGCGAAGCAGCGCCGGTCCGCCGGCACGAGCCGGCGCCGCAGCTCGTCCCAGCTGCCGATCTCGTGGACCGCCTCGTAGCGGATGATCTTCTCGAGGATGTTCGCGGGCGTCGTCCAGTTGATCGGGCGCAGCACCAGGAAGCCCCGGTTGAACCACGAGACGAAGAGATGGGCGAAGTCCGCGTCGACGGCTTCGAGGTCGGGATGGTCGCGCATCAGCTTCAAGAGCGTCTCGCGCATCGCCACCAGGGTCGCGACGCCGTTGGGGGCAAGGTTGAGGCGGCGGATCAGTTCCTGGCGGCGGGGTTCCGCGGCGCGGTGAAGCGCGAGCAGCGTCGCGGTCGAGGGTGCGGCACGGTAGTCGTCGATCGCCCGGTCGAGCGCGGCGGCGTCGGGGCCGAATTTCTCGAGGAGCATCTCGAGGAAGGCGAGCCGGCCGTCCGCGTCGAGGTCGGACCAGCGGGCGAGGATGGCGGTGGCGATCGCCATGCCCGAGGCCTCGCCGCTACCCGAGAGCAGCGAGCCGCACATCGCCTCCAGGCTGCCGCGGGCGGACGCCTGGCCGCGGGGGGTGAACGGCAGGTACTGCCGCCCGCGCTCGGCGATGGTCTGGAGCAATTCGCCGAGGTAGGACGGTCCGTTCATTGCGCGTTCCCCATCATGCGGCTCGGCAGCCAGGTGGCGATCTCCGGAAAGATGCAGAGGATCAGGATGCCGAGAAACATCACCAGCACATAGGGCAGGGCGCCCCAGAGGATATCCCTCGTCCGGATTTCCGGGGCGATGGCGTTGATGACGAAGAGGTTGAGGCCGATCGGCGGGGTGATGAGACCGATTTCCATGTTGATCGTCAGCACGATGGCGAACCAGTAGGGGTCGAAGCCCGCCTGCGTGACGATGGGAAAGAGCAGCGGCGCCGCCATCACGATCACCGCGACCGGCGGCAGGAACATGCCCGCCGCCAGCAGGAACACGTTGATGATCGCCATCAGCACCCAGCGGTTGACGTCGAGGGCGGCGATCTCGGCGGCGATGGTCTGGGTGATGAAGAGCGAGGAGAGCGCGAAGGCGAAGAGCTCGGCGGAGGCCATGATCATCATGATCATCACACTCTCGCGCATCGCCGAGCCGAGGATGGTGCCGACCGTGCGCACCCTGAACAGCCGATAGGCGAGGATGACGACCACGAGGGTGAGGAAGGCGCCGGCGCCGGCGGCCTCCGAGGGGGTCGCGAGGCCGCCGTAGAGGACGTAGAGGGTTCCGGCGATGATGAGGAGGAACGGCAGCACCCGCGGCAGGGTGGAGAGCTTCTCGCGCAGGGTGTAGCGGACGCCGCGGGCAGCGAACTCGTAGCCCTTGCGCCAGCAGTCGATCAGCGCCCAGGTCATGAAGAGCGCGGTGAGCATCAGCCCGGGGAAGACGCCGGCCATGAACAGCCGCCCGATCGAGGTCTCGGTGGCGATGCCGTAGACGATCAGCGTCACCGAGGGCGGGATGAGGATGCCGAGGGTACCGCCGGCCGCGATCGAGCCGCTGGCCACCGAGGCGGGATAGCCGCGCCCCATCATCTCCGGGATGCCCATCTTGCCGATGGCGGCGCAGGTGGCCGGGGAGGAGCCGGTCATGCCCGAGAAGATCGCGCAGGCGCCGAGGTTGGAGAGCACGAGGCCGCCGGGAACCCGGTTCAGCCAGCGGTCGAGGGAGGTGTAGAGATCCGCGCCGGCGGGGGAGGAGGCGACGGCCGAGCCCATCATCACGAACATCGGGATGGACACGTAGGCGAGGTTGGCGATGCCGGAGTACATGGTGTCGGAGAGCACGTAGAGCATGCCGCTGCCGCCCTGGAGGAGCAGCGCGGTGACCGCGGCGAGCCCGAGCGCGAAGGCGATCGGCATGCCGGTGGCGAGAAGGAGGAAAAGCCCGCCGACGAGCATGAGACCGGCGAGGCCGGCGCTCATCGCGGCGACTCCCCGGCGAGGGGGCGCAGGATCTCGGCGACGTATTGCAGGCAGAGCATGGCGAAGCCCACCGGCAGGGCGGAGAGCGGGATCCAGAGCGGCGGGCTCCAGACCGTCGGGGCGGTCCAGCCGTTGACCCAGGCCTCCTGGAACTGCAGCCAGCTGGCCGCGAGCATGACGACGCAGAAGGTCAGGCCGAAGAGCTTGCCGACGAGCTTCAGGGTGCCGCGGGTGCGGGGACCCACGGTCATCTCGACCACGTCGACGCCGACGTGACCGCCCTCGAGCAGGACGTAGGGGGCGCCGATGAAGATCGCGGCGGTGGCGGCGAAGACGACGAAATCGGTCTGCCAGACGGTCGGCTCGCGAAAGACGTAGCGCATCAGGATCAGGTGGCAGACCACCAGCATCGCTGCCACGAGAAGCGCCACCGACACCGCCGCGAGCGCCCGGGACAGGCTGCTCACAGCGGCGATGTAGGCCCTCAGCATCGCGTCCGGGTTGCGGTCACGGCCCGGCCGGGCGTGGCGGGATTCATTCGACGGCGAGGGCCTCGTCGATCAGCTTCTGGCCGTTCGGCACCTTCTCGGCGAAGGTCTTGTAGGAGGAGTCCTTGGCGACGGCGAGCCAGGCGTCGTAGTCGTCCTTGGACATCTCCACCACCTCGACGCCGGCCTCGGTGAAGGTGTCGACCATCTTCTGGTCGCCCTTGCGCACCTCCTCGTTGAAGAAGGCCTCGGCCTTGTCGGAGGCGGCCATGATAGCCTTCTGCTGATCCTCGGTCAGGCCGTCGAAGACCTTCTTCGACATCAACACCGGCTCGTACATGAACCAGAGGGCGTTGTCGCCCGGGGCGGTCAGGCATTTCACCTGCTCGAAGAGCCGGTAGGAGACGAAGCTCGCCGAGGAGGTGTTGGCGGCGTCGAGGACTCCGGTCTGCATGCCGGTGTAGATCTCGGAGGACGGCATCGAGGAGA
The DNA here is from genome assembly GCA_963798385.1 of uncultured Alphaproteobacteria bacterium. Lineage (GTDB taxonomy): Bacteria > Pseudomonadota > Alphaproteobacteria > Rhodobacterales > Rhodobacteraceae > Amaricoccus. The sequence continues at coordinate 500,896 of CAWCTE010000002.1, forward strand.
TCGAGGCGCCGGCGGCGACCAGCATTTCCTCGAAGGCGGGGCCGGCGGCGCGGATCACCTGGCCTTCGACGGTATCGGGCGAGGTGATGCAGTTCTGCTTCGAGGCGAAGGCGCCGGAGAGCCAGGCGTCGGCGAGGACGATGGCGCCGGCGTCCTCGATCACCTGCTTGATGTCGGTCATGAAGGGGGAATCGTTCAGCCGCTCGGCGCGGTCGAAGTTGCCGACGAGCCCGGGCATCAGCGTCGCCGAGAACTCCGGGTGCCGGCCGGAGGCGTAGTCGAGCGGGAACGAGGTGATGTCGAGGAGGCCGCGGGTCACGGCGTTCCACTGGTCGTTGGGCTTGTAGAGCGAGGAGCCCGGGAAGACCTGGATCTCGAGGCCGACGTCGGCCGCGGCGACCTCGCGGGCGATGATCTGCACCATCTCGTCGCGGATGTCGCCCTTGCCGCCGGGGAACTGGTGGGAGGCGCGCAGGACGGTCTGGGCGCCGGCGGCGCTGGCGAGGCAGCCGGCCGCGACGAGGGCGGTCAGGAGCGTGGAGATGGGGCGTGACATGGTTTCCTCCCGGTTTATTGCGTGTCGGCTTGTTGGGGGAAGTTGACCGGAATGTGGCGGCCCTTGTCAACGTTGCGGGGGCCTTGGGCGCGTGGCGGTCGCCGCGCGGCCGGTCCCTGATCATGGCCACAGGGGGGACAGGCCGCCTTCAAGAGGCGTGGGCCGCGGCCCTTTTTTCCTCCCTGCACACATTGTGCAGAGGGGTCATGTCATTGTTTTCGCTACTGATAGGCTAGCATATCAACACTCCGTTAACCGTCGGTCCGAGCGCGGTCGCGGACCCATCCCGGTCGCGGACATTCGTTGTCGCCATGGCCCCCGGATCGTCGACGTACCGAGCTTGGCCGAGCCCGAGCCCGACCAAGCAGGGTTTAATAAAAGCTACTGCAAGTTATTCTATAAAACCCATAATAAATGTAGCTTTTACCAAAGCAAAAACTAGGCAGTGAATAATAGTACCTACTTAGTAATTTGACGCAAAGGGTGTCGCGATTGAATTGCGGAGGAATGTCGTGCCCAGAGCCAGTCACCAGATCCCGTCTCTGTCGAGCGAGACGTTCACCCGTCGGATCGTGATGCCGATGGCGGGCATGATTGTGGTCGCCGTCGGCCTGGTCCTGGCTTTCGTCGTGGTAAGTGCCAACGGGCAGAACCGTCTGGAGGTGAGCTCGTCCACCAAGCTCGCGGAGACGGCGCTGAACGTGAACCAGCGGCAGATGGGCCGGAACCTGCGCGACTACGCGGTCTGGGAGGACGTCTACAAGAACCTGCATGTCAACGTCGACTTCGCCTGGGCGGCGACGGACGGCAACGTCGGGGCGAACATCTACGAGGGTCTCGGCTATGAGATGGCCTTCGTGGTGAACCCCAAGGGCGAGACGACCTACGCGGTCATCGACGGGGTTCCGCGCCAGGCGAACGCGCTCGACTTTCTGCCCGAAGGCCTGGACGGGCTGATCGAGGCGGGTCGTTCCCAGGTCAAGCCCGTCGTGAGCCTGCTCGAATTCGGGCCCGGACGTGCTGATGGTGGCGGTCAATTCCATCCTGCCGCCCTCGATCGACAGGGCGACCACCAATCCCGACGACCTGTCGACGCTGATCTTCGTGAAGAAGCTCGACGATACCTTCCTGACGCGGATGGGCGCCGAGTACCTGCTCGAGGATCTCCACATCGTGCGCGATCCGGCGTTGCTGCAGCCGGCGTCGATTCCCCTGGCGGATTCGGCCGGGAAGACCCTCGCCTATCTGACCTGGACGCCGGCCACGCCCGGGTACGAGCTGCTGAGCCTGCTGCTGCCCCCGCTCGGCATCGCCATTCTGGTTCTGGGCGCCTTCGCCTGGCTGGTCGTCAACAACGCGCGCCGCTCCACCAGCGCGCTCGAGGACTCCGCCCGGATCGTGGAATCCTACGCCCAGACGTTGCGGGAGAGCGAGGCGCGCTTCCGGGACGTGGCCGAGGCCTCGTCCGACTGGATCTGGGAATGCGATCCGGACCTGCGGCTGATCTATTTCTCGGCACGCTTCTCCGAGGTGACGGGGATCTCGGCGGCGAGCGTGCTCGGCAAGCCGCTGGAGCAGTTCTTCGCCAGCGACAGCGAGACCGACGGCTGGGCGCAGCTTCTTGAGGGCACCAACGAGCATTCCACCTTCCGCGACCTGCGCTGCTTCTATCGCGACGTGTCGGGCAACAGCCGGATTTGCCGCCTCGCGGGTCGTCCGATCGTGGACGCGACGCGCGGCTTCATCGGCTACCGCGGCACCGCGACCGACATCACCGAGGAAGTCGAGGCCCAGGCCCGCGCCAATCACCTGGCGCTGCACGATGCGCTGACCGGCCTGGCGAACCGGGTGCTGTTCCACGAGCGCCTCGACGGCGCCTTCGAGGGCAAGCGACGCGATACCCAGTTCATCTCGGTCCTCTGCCTCGACCTCGATCACTTCAAGGAGGTGAACGATACCCTCGGCCACGGCTTCGGCGACGCGCTCCTGGTGAAGGTGGCCGAACGCCTCCGCCTGTGCGTGCGGCCCGGCGACACCGTCGCGCGGCTCGGCGGCGACGAATTCGCGATCATCCAGGTCGGCGTCGCCGGACCGGACGAGGCCGCCGCGCTCAGCCTGCGCATCGTCGACGTGATCAAGGAGCCCTTCATCATCGACGGCCAGGAACTCCACATCGGCGTCAGCATCGGCGCGGCGGTTCCGGACGAGAGTAACAACGACCCCGAAAAGCTGCTCAAGTGCGCCGATATCGCGCTCTACCGTGCCAAGCAGACCGGCCGGGGCACGGTGCGGTTCTTCGAGCCGCGGATGGACAACGAGCTCCAGGCGCGCAAGTCGCTCGAGTACGAGTTGCGCCATGCGCTGAACCGCGACGAATTCATCCTCAACTACCAGCCGCTGATCGATCTTCGGAGCCAGCGCGTCACCGCCGTGGAGGCCCTGCTGCGGTGGCATCATCCTGAGCATGGTCCGATTTCGCCCGAGACCTTCATCCCGATTGCCGAGAAATGCGGGCTGATCACCCCGATCAGCGAGTGGGTGCTGCGGACGGCCTGCACGCAGGTGCTGAAGTGGCCCGACCTCCGCGTCGCGGTGAACCTCTCACCGGTGCATTTCCGCAGCCGCGAGCTCATCGACACCATCAAGTCGGTGCTGAAGGAAACCGGTCTCGCGCCGGAGCGGCTCGAACTCGAGATCACCGAAAGCGTGCTCATCAAGGACACTGCGGCGGCGCTCGACATCCTCAACGCGCTCAAGGCGCTCGGCGTGAGCATCGCCATGGACGACTTCGGTACCGGCTACTCGTCGCTCGGCTATCTGAACTCGTTTCCGTTCGACAAGCTCAAGATCGACCGCTCTTTCATCTCGAGCCTTGAGGACCAGGAGAAGTCGCGCGCCATCGTGCGCTCGGTGCTGTCGCTGGGCGAAAGCCTGCAGATGACCATCACCGCCGAGGGCGTGGAGAAGGTCGAGCAGGTCGAGTTCCTGATGCGCGAGGGCTGCCAGCAGGTGCAGGGCTATTTCTTCGGGCGGCCGGTGCCGGCACGCGAACTCACCGCGTTCCTCAGGAAGTGGAAGGGTTTCGGAATCGAGAATGCCGCGGCCTGACCTACGACGTTCTCGCACTGGAATTCCCGAATGAATACGCCCGCCACGCTGTCCGTCAACGAGGTGCCCGATTCGGCGCCGCTGCCCTATCTCGGGCGGCTCCGCAGCCAGCCGCGCCCGGCCGTGCGGCTGCGCTCGGAGCCGATCCTGCTCGATACCTTCGCAAGCAGCGAGGCGATCGTGGCGGATCTCCAGCCCGCCGAGCCGGTCTTCTGCTTTCTGCCGGCCGAGCTCCGTGCGGCGGCCCGCCGCTTCGTGGCGTTTCCGGGCCGCGTCCTCTACGCGGTGAAGTGCAACCCGCATCCCTTCGTGCTGGAGACGCTCTACCGGGAGGGGATCACGGATTTCGACGTCGCCTCCCTCGACGAAATCAGGCTGATCGGGGGGCTGTTCGAGAAGTCGGCCGGGCAGTTCTTCAACAATCCCGCCAAGACCCGCCAGGCGATCCGAATTGGCAGCGAGGAGCACGGGATCCGCTTCTACACCGCCGATTGCACCGACGAAGTGGAGAAGATCCTCGCGGAGGCCCGCCTCGACGACGATCTGATCATCGCCGTCCGACTTGCCACCGCCGCCAAGGATGCGCGCTATACCCTCACCACCAAGTTCGGCGCGGCGCCGGACGAGGCGGTACGAATCGTGCAGATGATCAAGGCGCGGGGCGTCAAGGCCGGGGTCTCGTTCCACGTCGGCTCGCAATGCCTCAATCCCAAGTCCTTCAGCGCGGCGATCACGCTCTCGGGCCGGGTGATGCACAAGGCCGGGGTACCGATCAGCGTTCTCAACGTCGGTGGCGGTTTTCCCGCACCCTATCCGGGCGATCGCCTGCCCGACATCAGCGCCTACTTTGCCCATGTCATCCGTGGCCGCCGCGACATCAACCTGCCGCCGGGATGCATGCTCCTCTGCGAGCCGGGCCGCAGCCTCGTCGCCACGGCGGGACGGGTCATCGTGCAGGTCGTGGTGCGACGGGACAGGTCGATCTTTCTCAACGACGGCGTCTTCGGCACGCTTCAGGAGCTGGTCAGCCCGCTGGAACGCCGGCCGGTCCGCGTCATCCGTCCGTCGGGGCCGGTGTCGGACCGGCTGACCGAGTTCAGGGTCTTCGGCCCGACCTGCGATTCCAACGACGTGCTCGGGGCGCCATTCCTGCTGCCCGCCGACACCCGGGAAGGCGACTGGATCGAGGTCGACATGATGGGGGCCTACAGCCTGTCGATGCGCACGCGCTTCAACGGCTTTCACACCGACCGCATCGTTGCGGTCGCGTCCTGATCCTGCGGATCGCCGCCGCCAAGCGGCCGGTCCGTGTGCGCGTTCTCGGGAGAGTCCGGTTATGTCCTCGTTCCGCCAATTCACGTCCAGATGGCCGACACGCCTGTTGCCGAGCGCCGTTGGCGCCGTCGGGGTGATGCTCTGGGCCGCCGAGACGACGCTGATCACCTTCACCACCGCGATCCCGCCGGTGCAGACGGTCGGCCTCGCCTTCGTCTTCGCGGCGCTTCTGTCGCCGATCGTCTGGTGGGTGACCGGGTCGGGACCGCGTGAGGCGTTCCGGCTGCCGGCATCGGTCTGGGTCATGGCGGTGGGCGCGCTCGTCGGGTACCACGCGTGCATCTACTACGCGACCCAGAAGGCGCCGCCGGCCGCCGCGGCCATGCTGCAGGGGACGACGCCGCTGATGATCGTTCTCGGCTCCGCCCTGCTGCCGGGCGAACGGCTGCGCTGGTGGCATGTCGCCGGTGCGAGCTTCGGCCTCGTCGGCGTGCTCATGCTGATCGAGGGCGGCGACGCGCCGGGGAACTGGCCCGACGCCGCCTTCTACCTCAGCCTCATCGGGCTCGCCGCCGCCCTCTGGGGCCTTTACGCGATCGTCTCGCGCAGCCAGCCGGACGTGCCGACGTCGGCGCTCGGCGTCTTCTACGCCGCCTCCGCCGCGATCTGCCTCGTCGCCCACGGCGTGCTGGAATCCTGGGTCACGCCCACGGCCTCCGAATGGGCGGCGATCGCCGGGCTCGGTATTCTCCCCATGGGGCTCGCGATCTACTTCTGGGACTTCGGCATCAAGCGCGGCGACATCCAGGCGCTCGGGGCCTTCGCGTATGTGGAGCCGTTCATCGGCGCGGTGCTGGTGGCGCTCTTCGCCCAAGGCGTTCTCGATCTCTCGCTGCTCCTGCCGGGCGTTCTCGTGGTCGGCGGCGCCGGCCTCGCCAGCGCCAGCCTCTGGAACACCGAGGAGCCGGATGCCGCCGCTGCGCTCGGGGCCTCCCTGGATTAGCGGGCTCGGCGTTCCTTCCCTCGGTGCGGGCGAGCGGAAGGGTTCCGTCAGCTTTCCTGTTTGACGACGCCACAGGCCAGCCGGCCGCCGGCGCTGGCCGGGTCCATGTAGCTGTCCTCGGAGTCGTGGACGATGACGGCGGAGCCGTCGGAGTCCAGCACCTGGTCCAGGGTCAGGCGCCAGTCGAGGAACTCGGCGCGGGCGGTGCCGTCGTCGGCGGCGATCAGGTTGGGCAGGTCGCCCGGATGCGGCGTTTCGGTCTCCGCAAATCCGTGCGGATGTCCCTCCGGCGCGAGATGCCCGCCGGCGGCGTCGAAGTCGGGGGTGCAGGCGCCGGTTTCGTGGATGTGGATGCCGTGCGGACCCGGCGGCAGATCGGTCAGGTCAACCTCGACAAGGATGCCGGCGCGCATGGCGCGGAAGGTGACCGAGCCGACGTCGGTGCCGTCGGCCATCGCCAGCCGGGCCATGACCGTTCCTTCGTTCGAGGGCGCGGTGCCGGAGGTGACCGGCTCCTGGGCGAGGGCCGGTGCGGCCAACCCAAGGGCAAGAGCCGCGATGGTGGTGGTTCTGATGGTCATTGACGAAATCCTTCTGCGGCGCCGCCCCGAGGCGAAGGTTGCCGATTTTCTCCTCGGGGAAACGTGGACGCGGGACGGAAGTTCCCGCGTCCTGCCGGAACCGGCGGCGGGGCGCGGGATTGTCTGCGGGGGTGTCAGCGGGAGGCACATGCCGTGACGGAGCTATCGCCCATCGAGATGCCGACCGGGCTCGTCTACGTCAGCGACGAGATGCCCGGGATCGCGCGCCGACGGCGGGGCGAGCGGGTTTACCTATCTCGATGCGAAGGGACGCGCCGTCGGCGCGCAGGCGCGGCTGCGCTGCGCGGGGCTCGGGATTCCGCCGGCGTGGGAGGGGGTTTGGATCTGCGCGAATCCGGCGGGCCACCTGCAGGCGACCGGGTTCGACGCCGCAGGGCGCAAGCAGTACCGCTACCACCCGGAGTGGAGCGCCTGGCGGGCGGAGGCGAAGTATGCCGGGCTCGCGGCGTTCGGGCGCGGACTGGCGCGGTTTCGGGCGCGGGTGGAGCGCGATCTCGGCGGCGCGGCGGGGGACCGGGACGTCAGCCTCGCCGCCATCGCCGTCCTGCTCGACAGGGTGCATCTTCGGATCGGGTCGGCGGCGCATACGGCGCGGAACCGGACGTTCGGTGCGACGACGCTCCAGACGCGCCACTTGAGGCTCGAAGGCGGCGCGCTGCGCCTGCGCTACCGCGCCAAGGGCGGACGGATGGCGGAGCATATCCTGCGCGACAAGCGTCTGCACCGGATCTTCGAGGCGATCCACGATCTGCCTGGGCGCAATCTCTTCACCTGGGTGGAAGACGACGGCGAGGTGCATGTCATCGGCTCGCACCACGTGAACCTCTACCTCGCGGAGCGGACCGGGGTCGAAGGCGTAAGCGCCAAGACCTTCCGGACCTGGGCGGGGACGATGGCGGCCTTTGCCGCGGCGGGCGCCGCAGAGGGGCGGCTGGCGGTGCGGGCGATGGCGGAGGCGGCGGCGGAGCGGCTGCACAACACGCCGGCGATCGCCCGAAAGGCCTACATCCACCCGGCGGTCCTCGGACTTGCCCATCTCGATCCCGAGGTGCGCCGCCAGCGGCTGCGCGGGCTCGCGCCGGCGGGTCCGCTGCGACTGCGGGCGGGGGAGCGGCGGCTGATCGGCCTGCTGGACAGTGAAGCGGGCGCTGGATGACGGATTCTTTGGGGGCGCGCCGAACGATCGCCGCCCTGTGTCGTTGGGACGGCAGACGCGACCAAAGCCGATACAGCGACGGAGGGCCCGATGGCCGAGAAACTGACGACCGCCCGCATGGGCGAGGCCGAGATCAAGCGCGGGACGGGGGGCGAGACCCATCAGGTCGTCGGGAAGGGCGGGGAGGTGCTGACGACGCAGCAGGGCGTCCCGGTCGCCGACGACCAGAACTCGCTCAAGGTCGGCCGGCGCGGGCCGACGCTGCTCGAGGATTTTCATTTCCGCGAGAAGATTTTTCACTTCGACCACGAGCGCATTCCCGAGCGGGTGGTTCATGCCCGCGGGTTCGGCGCGCATGGGTACTTCGAGACGACGGAGACGCTCGAGGACGTGACGTGTGCCGATATCTTCCAGCGCAAGGGCGAGAAAACCGAGGCGTTCGTGCGGTTCTCGACGGTGGCGGGCAACAAGGGGTCGGCCGACGTGGCGCGCGACGTGCGCGGCTTCGCGGTGAAGCTCTACACCAAGGAGGGCAACTGGGACATCGTCGGCAACAACATCCCGGTGTTCTTCATCCAGGACGCGATCAAGTTTCCCGACCTGATCCATGCGGCGAAGCAGGAGCCGGACCGAGGCTTTCCGCAGGCGCAGACCGCACACGACAACTTCTGGGACTTCATTTCGCTGAACCCGGAGGCGATGAACATGGCGCTCTGGATCATGTCCGACCGGACGATCCCGCGCTCGTTCCGCTTCATGGAAGGCTTCGGGGTACACACCTTCCGGTTCCTCACGCGCGAGGGTAAGTCGACCTTCGTGAAATTCCACTGGAAGCCGAAGCAGGGGTTGCAGTCGGTGGTCTGGAACGAGGCGCTGAAGCTCAACGGCGCCGACCCCGACTTCCACCGGCGCGACCTCTGGGACGCCATTCAGATGGGGGATTTCCCGGAGTGGGAGCTCGGGGTGCAGCTCTTCGACGAGGCCTTCGCCGAGAAGTTCCCGTTCGACGTGCTGGACGCGACCAAGCTCATCCCCGAGGAGGACGTGCCGATCAAGATCGTCGGGCGGCTGGTGCTCGACCGCTGTGTCGACAATTTCTTCGCCGAGACCGAGCAGGTGGCGTTCCAAACCGGCAACGTCGTGCCCGGTGTGGACTTCACCAACGATCCGCTGCTGCAGGGGCGAAACTTCTCATATCTCGACACCCAGCTGAAGCGCCTCGGCAGTCCGAACTTCACCCACCTGCCGGTGAACGCGCCGCGTTGCCCGTTCCACCATTTCCAACAGGACGGCCACATGGCGTTCCACAATCCCAAGGGGCGGGCGAACTATGAGCCGAATTCCTGGGGGGAGGACGGCGGGCCGCGGGAAGATCCCGAGCGTGGATACCGCAGCTATGAGGCGGAGGAAGGGGGCAGTAAGCTCCGGGTACGGGGCGAGCTCTTCGCCGATCACTACAGCCAGGCGCGACAGTTCTACCTGAGCCAGACCGAGGTGGAGCAGGTGCACATCAAGGATGCCTTCACCTTCGAGCTCTCCAAGGTCGAGACGCCGACGATCCGGGAACGGATGGTGGCGCACCTGCTGAACGTCGACAAGGCTCTGGCGAAGGGCGTCGCCGACGGGCTCGGGCTGGCCGAGCTGCCGGAGGCGGCGAAGCCGGCGCGGGCGGTGGTGACCGATCTCGCCGTGTCGGAGAAGCTCAGCATCATTCGGAACGGGCCGCAGGGCTTCGCGGGCCGAAAGATCGGCGTGCTGGTGAGCGACGGCGTCGATGCGGAGCTGCTCAGCGCGCTGAAGGCGGCGGCCGAGGCGGAAGGTGCGATGGTCGAGCTGGTTGCGCCGAAGGTCTATGGCGTGACCGACAGTGGCGGGACGCATCACCCGGCCAAGCAAAAGGTGAACGGCGGGCCGTCGGTGCTCTACGATGCGGTTGCGCTGCTCGTCTCGGCGGAGGGCGCGAAGGTGCTGGCGGGCGAGGCGACGGCCCGGGACTTCGTCGCGGATGCCTTCGCGCATGCGAAGTTCATCGGTTTCGCCGAAGCCGCACGGCCGCTGATGGAGCGGGCCGGCGTATCGCCCGACGAGGGGGTCGTGGCGCTCGATGGCACCTCGTCCGTGGAGCGGTTCGTCGGGCTCTGCCGCAAGCTGCGGCACTGGGAGCGGGAGCCGAAGGTTCACGCCGTCTGACTGGCGCGGTGGCGGGGGACTCAGGTGACGTGGTCATTGCACCCGACAGGGTGCCTTGGCCGCATCGCGGTCGGCACGCGGGCTCCCATCCGTCCCGGGGCCGGCCGGCTATTGCATCGCCTGAAGAGCCCTCATCTTCAGCCAGAGAAAGTCGCGTTCCCCGGCGGCGGCAGCCCGAAAGATCGCGGCGGTAAGACGCCTCCGTGTTTGGTCCTCGCATTCCGGCGAAGCCAGAGGATTGTTCATGGCCCGCAGGTCCCGGAACGCATCGTCCAAGACAACTTCGAAGAGCCTCAGTTGGTCAGAGTTATAGATCGGGCCTTGCCGGTCGTCTGCCGGAAGGCGCCAAGGCTGGCTTGCGCTCAAGGTTTCCTCCCCACCTTTCCCGGCCAAGGCGTATTCGGGCCCTTGGCCGCACCTCTAATACTTATAGCGGCAATCGTGGCCTGCAACGGGGTTGTCGGTCCGGGACCGTACCGCTAGGCCCGGTGGGCCTGCTGCGCTGCAAAATTCTGCCGGAAATGGCTTGCTTATCATAAGCACGGTTATTATATCGGCGGCATGAAAAGCACGACTCACACGACCCTCGGGTTCCTGCTGGCGGACGCCTCGCGGCTGTTGCGGCGGCGGTTCGAGAAGGAGAGCCGGGACATTCCAATGACCTCGGCACAGCTCCACATCATCGCGCGGCTGACCCGGAACGAGGGGATCGGCCAGGCGGCGCTCGCGGGGATCCTCGACATCGAGCCGATGACGCTCAGCCGGCACGTCGACCGGATGGAGACGGCCGGACTGGTCGAGCGGCGGCAGGATCCGAACGACCGGCGGGCGCGGCAGCTCTTTACCACAGAGAAGAGCCGGGCGCTGCTCCTGCCGATGCGGGAGCGTGCCGACGCCGTCTACGAGCAGGTGCAGGCCGGCCTCTCGAAAGAGGAACGGGCCGCGCTCACCAAGGCGCTCGAGACCATCATCGCCAACCTTTCCGCGACCGAATGCGCTGCGGAAACCGAGGATGTCGACCGCAGCGGGTCGGAAAGGAAGATCGCATGAATGCCCAGGTAAGCAAGACCGCCCTCGAGGAGGCCAAGCCGGTCGAAGACGCGGCACGGCCGGCGGTGGCGCTGGCGAAGGAGCCGGAGAACAAGGCCGCGCCGGCGCGGCCGCGGCGGTCGCGGCGGCGGCTGCTGATCGCGGCGCTGCCGGTGCTGCTGATGCTCGGCGGCGGCTATGCCTGGGTCACCGGCGGGCGCTACATCGAGACCGAGGACGCCTACGTGAAGCGCGACCGGATCTCGGTGATGCCGCAGGTGAGCGGCCAGATCGCCCAGGTGATGGTCGGCGAGAACGAGACGGTGCAGGCGGGCGACCCGCTCTTCACCATCGATCCCGCGGTCTACACCAGCGCGGTCGAGGAGGACCAGGCCAAGCTCGAATTGGCGCGGCTCGACGTGGAGAAGCTGAAGGCGGCCTATGCCCAGGCGCTCTCGGAGGAGGCGACGGCGCGCGATGCACTGGCGACCGCCGAGACCCAGGACGACCGGCAGCAGTCGCTCTTGAAGTCCGGCGTGGTGCCGCAGGCGACCGCCGACGACAGTGCGCTGAAGCTGCAGCAGGCGCGCGGCGCCCTGGCGCAGGCCGAGAGCCGGGTGCTGTCGGCCAAGGCGGCGCTGGCGGGCAATCCCGACATTGCGACCGACAAGCATCCGGCGGTGCTCGAGGCGCTGGCGGCGCTGCACGCGGCCGAACTCGACGTCGCGCATACCACGATCACCGCGCCGCGCGATGGGGTGGTGAGCCAGACCAGCCGGCTGCAGGCGGGCCAGTACGTGACGCCGGCTGTGCCGGTGCTGACGCTGGTCGCCACCGACAACACCTGGATCGAGGCGAATTTCAAGGAGACCGATCTCACCCACATGGCCGCGGGCCAGCCGGTGGAGGTTGTGCTCGACACCTATCCCGACACGCCGCTGAAGGGCGTCGTCGGCTCGATCGGTGCCGGCACCGGGTCGGAGTTCGCGCTGCTGCCGGCGCAGAATGCCAGCGGCAATTGGGTGAAGGTGGTGCAGCGGGTGCCGCTGCGGGTGCGGTTCGACGACGGCCAGGCCTTGCCGCCGCTCAGGCCCGGCATGAGCGCCAGCGTCGAGGTCGACACCGGCCACGTGCGCGGCCTGCCACGCCCGGTCAAGGGCGTGCTGGCGGCGCTCGGGCTCGGCGACGGCGCGACGGCGGTTGCGGCGCCTGCGGACACGGTCAAATGAGCGCCGCGGCTTCGGCCGCGGGAGCCCCGCCGGCGGTCGCGAACAAGGGGCTGATCACCGTCTCGATCATGCTGGCGACGATCATGCAGGTGCTCGACACCACCATCGCCAACGTGGCGCTGCCCTCGATGCAGGGCTCGCTCGGGGCGGCGCAGGACCAGATCACCTGGGTGCTCACCTCCTACATCGTCGCCTCGGCGATCATGACGCCGGTGACCGGCTGGCTCAGCGACCGGATCGGGCTTCGCGAGCTCTTCATCGTCTCTGTGGCGGGGTTCGTCGTCACCTCGATGCTCTGCGGGATGGCGACGAGCCTGACCGAGATGGTGGTGTTCCGGACGCTGCAGGGCATCTGCGGCGCGGCGCTGGTGCCGCTCTCCCAGACGGTGCTGCTCAACATCAACACCAAGGAAGAGCATGGCCGCGCGATGGCGATCTGGGGCGCCGGGATCATGGTCGGGCCGATCATCGGGCCGACGCTGGGCGGCTACCTGACCGAGACCTTCAACTGGCGCTTCGTCTTCTACGTGAACCTTCCGGTGGGCCTGCTGGCGCTGGCCGGGCTGATCGTGTTCCTGCCGCGCTCGGAAAAGCGGCAGCGGAGCTTCGACTTCTTCGGGTTCGCGATGCTGTCGATCGCCATCGGGGCGTTGCAGCTGATGCTCGACCGCGGCGAGCAGGTGGACTGGTTCGCCTCGGCGGAGACCTGGATTTATCTCGGGCTGACGCTCTCCGGGTTCTGGGCCTTCGTGCTTCACATCATCGGGCGCGAGCATGCGTTCATCGACCCGCACATCTTCCGGGACAAGAACCTGGTGATGGCGCTGGTCATGATCTTCATGGTGGGGATGATCCTGCTCGCCGGGCTCGCGCTGTTGCCGCCGATGCTGCAGAACATCATGGGCTATCCGGTGGTGGCGACCGGCATGGTGATGGCGCCGCGCGGGGTCGGGACGATGATCTCGATGCTGGTGGTGGGCCGGCTGGTCGGCAAGGTCGACGCGCGGCTCTTGATCCTGGCCGGTCTCGGGCTGACCGTGGTCTCGCTCTGGCAGATGACGCAGTTCTCGATCCTGATGGACACCCGGCCGATCGTGATCTCCGGGGTGATCCAGGGGATGGGGCTGGGGCTGGTCTTCGTGCCGCTGACCACGCTCGCCTTCGCGACGCTGGAGCCGCGGTTCCGGGCGGATGCGGCGGCGCTGTTCAGCCTGGTGCGCAACATCGGGTCGTCGGTCGGCATCTCGATCGTGTCGGTGCAGCTCGCCCACAACCTGGTCATCAACCGCTCCGAGCTGGTGGAGAAGCTGACGCCCTACAGCCCCAACCTCGACCAGCTGTCGGCGACGGGCCTCGACCCGACCACGGCGCTCGGGGTGCTTGAATGCCCAGGTCTCGGCGCAGGCGGCTTTCATCGCCTATATCGACGACTTCAAGCTGATGATGTTCGTGACGCTGGCGGTGATCCCGCTCCTGGCCTTCATGCGCAAGCCGGCCAAGGCGCCGGGCGGCGAGCCGGTGGCGGCAGCGATGGAGTGATGGGGCGCGTCGTCGGCGCCCCCTCCCGATGCAGCGGAGCCCGGGAGAGCCTGTATCCATAGACCGCTCCTGAGTACGCTTTGCGGCGAATTCCGTTGAAAAACTCGCAGTTGAAGTAAGCGCGAAGGCCTGATTCAATCCTCAGAGGGCTGAGGGAGGATCGGGCAGATGATGGGGCCGAAGCAAGTGGCGCAGGCGTCGCTCTTCTACCGGTTCTCCATCGAGGATCACGTCCCAGGCGACCATCTGTTGAGGCGGATCGACCGCTTTGTCGACCTCTCCGACACCCGGCGGTTTCTGGCGCCCTACTACAGCTCGACCGGCCGGCCGTCGATCGACCCGGAGTTGATGATCCGGATGCTGATCGCCGGCTACTGCTTCGGCATCCGCTCGGAGCGCCGGCTCTGCGACGAGGTCCATCTGAACCTGGCCTATCGCTGGTTCTGTCGGCTCGATCTGACGGACCCCGTGCCGGACCACTCGACCTTCTCGAAGAACCGCCACGGGCGCTTCCGCGACTGCGACCTTTTCCGCCACCTCTTCGAGCAGGTCCTGGCGCGCTGCATCGCGGAGGGCCTGGTGGGCGGCGACAGCTTCGGCGTCGACGCTTCCCTTATCTCGGCCGACGCCTGTCGCTTCGAGAAGATCGAGCCCGAGGAATGGGCGCCGGAGAAGATCACGCGCGCCGCCCAAGAATATCTCGACACCCTCGACGACGCGGCCTTCGGCGCCGCGACGCCGGTCACGCCGAAGGCGCTGTCGCCGTCGGATCCCGCCGCGCGGTTCACCGCGGCGAACGGCGACCGGCCGTTCTACGCCTACTCGACCAATTATCTGGTCGATCTCCAGCACGCGGTGATCGTGGACGTGGAGGCGACCGCGCCGATCCGGCAGGCCGAGGCCGGCGCGGCCATGGACATGATCGTCCGCACGCGGGAGCGCTTCGGCCTCTATCCCGAGAAGCTGGTCGCCGACACCGCCTACGGCTCGGCCGAGACGCTCGGATGGCTGGTGGAGAGCGAGGGGATCGAGCCGCACATCCCGGTGATCGACAAGTCACATCGCAAGGACGGGACGTTCTCCCGGGAGGACTTTACCTATGACCGCGAGGCCGACAGCTACGCCTGCCCAGGCGGCAAGGAACTGCTCCCCGGTCGCCGCGCCTTCCAGACCATCCGGCCTGCGGCGAAGGACGACAGCACCGTCCGCTACCGCGCCGCCAAGGCGGATTGCCAGCCGTGTCCGCTGAAGCCGCGGTGCTGCCCGAACGTGCCTCAGCGCAATATCACCCGATCGATCCACGAGGGCGCGCGCGACCTGGCGCGGGAGATCACCTCGAGCGACGCCTACGTAGCCTCGGCCTACGCAAGAAAGAAGGTCGAGATGTTGTTCGCGCACCTGAAGCGCATCCTTGGGCTTACCCGTCTGCGCCTTCGAGGCCCCAACGGAGCGAAGGACGAGTTCCTGATGGCAGCCACCGTCCAGAACCTTCGCAAGCTCGCGATGACGCTCCCGGCTCCTAACTGAGAGAGCCGACCGGCAAATTCTGCGGGCTCGCCGCGCCGCGCTGCAGCATCGACTTCTTCAACGGCATCCGGCGGAGAGCAGTCGTTCGCTGCGATGATAACGAACAGCCGGTATGCGGACGATGTCGCAGCAGAGAGTTCCTCTCTGGTCGTATCCATACCATTAAGTTGAGGGGGAGGGCCTCATAACCAACCTCCAGCCAGAAGCTCAATAATTGCTACCCCACCGAATAATTGCTACCCCACCGAGACGCCAAACAGCGCTCCCACCGCTGCTGTCGCAGCCATTGCGAGGGCGCCCCAGAGGGTGACCCGCGCAGCGCCCCGAGCGACACCGGCGCCGCCGGCGGAGGCGCCAAGACCGCCGAGAACCGCGAGGCCGACGATCGTCAATGCCGCCACGAACAGCGCGATCACCGTTTCGGGCGCCAATAGAACGACGATCAGCGGAACGACCGCACCCACGGCGAATGTGAGAGCTGAGACCAGCGCCGCCTGGATTGGGCGTGCCGTCACGGTCTCGGAGATGCCGAGTTCGTCGCGGGCATGCGATCCGAGCGCGTCGCGTTCGGTCAGCTGGTGGGCCACCTTTTCCGCCAGGTCGCGATCCAGCCCCCGGTCTACGTAGATCCGGGTGAGCTCCTCGAGCTCTGCCTCAGGCGTTTCCGCCAGCTCGCGGGTCTCGCGGGCAAGATCGGCTTGTTCCGCATCAGTCTGGGAACTGACCGAGACGTATTCTCCTGCCGCCATGGACATCGCACCGGCCACGAGGCCAGCCAGCCCCGCGATCAGGACCTCCGGCTTTCCCGATCCTGCCGCGGCCACGCCGACAACCAGGCTCGCGGTCGAGACGAGTCCGTCGTTGGCACCGAGAACGGCCGCCCGCAGCCAGCCGATGCGATGCACCATGTGGATTTCGGAATGTGAGAGGCGACTCATGGCGTGGCTCCTTGCGCGATGTCGGCCTGCCCGGAGGAGACAGCCTTTGGTTTCGGAATGGTGGGTTCATGGGGCGCGATGCGCAGCGCGCGGAGGGCGTTCAGGATCACTGCGACGTCGATGACCTCCTGCAGGAGCGCCCCCTGCACCGGGGTGAGATAACCGAAAGCGGCCGCGATCATGCCCATGACCGACAGGCCGATCCCGGCGACGACGCTTTCGACGGCGATGCGCCGCGCACCGCGCGCAATCTCGATTCCCGGCCCGAGCCGGTCGATACGGTCGACGAGGAGCACGACGTCCGCCGCCTCGGCCGAGGCCGCGGCGCCGCGTGCGCCCATCGCGACACCCACGTCGGCCGCCGCGAGAGCGGGCGCGTCGTTGACCCCGTCGCCCACCATCATGACGGGCCCGTTTTTCCGCTCGCTCAGCACGAGCAGAACCTTCTGGTCAGGCGTCAGCCCGGCCCGCAGACCGTCGAGGCCAAGTCCCTCGGTCACGCGCTCGGCCACGTCGGCGCGGTCGCCGGTGGCGAGCAGGATCCGCGCGATCCCCTCGCGGCGCAGACCGTCGAGCATCGCGGCCGCGCCGTCGCGCAGGGGGTCCGACATGACGAGGTGGCCCGCCATGTGCCCGTCGACCGCGACGGCGACGAGGACCGAGCCGGCGGCGATGGCGGAATGATCGCCCGGCCGCCGTCCGACGCGGGACGCGACGAAGGCATCCCCGCCGACGATGACCTTCCGGCCTTCGACATGGCCCACGACGCCTTCGCCCGGGATCTCCGCCACATCTGAGGGGACGGGCAGCGTGAAGCCCCGCGTCTTTGCGGCGGCGACGATGGCCTGCGCGACTGGGTGCTTCGAGGCTTGGTCGAGCGCTGCGGCAAGGCGCAGGACGTCGTCCTCGGCCATACCGTCGTGACTGTCGATCGACACGATCTGCGGTCGCCCGTCCGTCAGGGTGCCGGTCTTGTCGAGGATCAGCGTGCGGATACGCGCCATCGTCTC
Organism: uncultured Alphaproteobacteria bacterium; assembly: GCA_963798385.1. Classification (GTDB taxonomy): domain Bacteria; phylum Pseudomonadota; class Alphaproteobacteria; order Rhodobacterales; family Rhodobacteraceae; genus Amaricoccus. The sequence continues at coordinate 518,058 of CAWCTE010000002.1, forward strand.
CAGCGGCCCCGCGCCCTTGATCAGCACACCGAAATGCGCCGCCCGCGAAAGACCGGCGACCAAAGCCACAGGCACGGCCAGGATCAGCGGACAGGGCGTGGCGACGACGAGCACGGCGACGGCCCGGATCGGATCGCCGGTGAACCACCAGGCCGCGAAGGCGATGCTGACCGTGACCGCGAGAAAGCCCAGCGACCAGCGGTCAGCCAGCCGCGACATCGGCGCCTTGGACGCCTGCGCCTCCTCCACCAGTCGGACGATCCCGGCATAGGTGCTGTCTTTCGCCTCGCGCGTCGCCATCAGGTCGAAGGCCTCGCCTGCGTTTGTGGAGCCGCTCATGGCTTCGGCGCCGTGGGCGAGGCGCACCGGCAGGGACTCGCCCGTCAGCGCGGAGGTGTCGACGAAGGCCGTCTCCGAGGCCACCATGCCATCCACAGGCACCACGTCGCCCTGCCGGATCAGGAGACGGTCGCCGGGCGCGATGTCGTCGAGCGGGACCTCCTCCAGCCCGCCGTTGCGGTGCCGGGTCGCGCTCCGGGGCACGCGGGAGAGAAGGTCGTGCATCTCGCGCCGGGCGCGGCCCTCGGCGAAGGCTTCGAGGAATGTGCCGCCGGAATACATCACCGCGACCACCGCCGCGGCGAGGGTCTCGCCGAAGACGAGCGCCGCCGACATCGACAGCGCCGCGACGATATCGAGGCCCACCTCGCCGGAGCGCAGGCTGCGCAGGATCTCGACCGCCAGCGCTGCGAGCGCGGGAACGACGCCGGCGATCCAGATCAGGTTCGCTGCTTCGAGTTGGCCGGAAAAGTAGAAGACAAGTCCCGCAATCAGGCCGGTCGCGGCAATGAGCAGGATAGCGGTCTTGAAGCGGTCAGTCCGTGTCGTCTCCATGCGGCCTATCTCCCCTCGGCTGAGGCGATTGCCGCTGGCTCTTCGGAAAATATTCGTCCGACTCCCACGCCCCGTGCGCTGGCATCATCATCGCGCAAGAGGAACAGGGCGTCGAGCCCGCTTCGTCTTGCGAGCGTCGCGCCTTTGTCCGGCCCAAGCACCATGAGGGCCGTCGCCCACGCATCGGCTTCGGCACAGGTTCGAGCCACGACGGTGACCGAGGCCGGCGACGCGATCAGCGGCGCGCCCCGCCTCGGGTCCATCGTGTGCGACAGGCGGCGCCCCTGCACCTCGACCCAGTGACGGTAGTCGCCCGAGGTCGCGACGGCGGCGTCCTGCAGCGCGAGGATCGAATGCGGCGTCCGGCGCTCGGCGTCCGGCGCCTCGACCGCGATGGTCCACGCCTCGCCATCCGGCCGGAGGCCCATCGCGCGCATCTCGCCATCGATCCCGACGAGGGCGTCCACAATTCCATGGTCGCGCAAGGTCTCGGCCAGCCGGTCGACGCCATAGCCCTTGGCGATGCCGTTGAGGTCGAGCGCGATGGGCGTGGCCTTGCGCACACTGGTGCCGTTCGAACTCGAGCGACTCATGCGCCGGGCGGCGCGGGGCTTCCATCGCCGCGCGGATGCCGTCTGGCGCGGCGTCCGTCCGGCCCGAAGCCCCAGGCCGTCACCGCGTCGCCCATGCCGATGTCGAAAGCCCCGCCCGATAGACGCGCCCGATCTCGAGGCCAAGGCGCAGGACCGCGAGCCAGTCGCGCGGGCACCGCCACCCATTCTCCCACCGGCGCCGCGTTGAGCCGCATCAGGTCGCTGTCGGGCTTCCAGGTCGACATCTGTGCGTCCACTTCGTCCACGGCCGCCTGCAGCGCCGCGCGGATCGGGGCCGGGTCGAAGTCCGGTTCCGCGAAGAACAGCGCCGACCAGCGCGTGCCCATGGTCGGTCCGTTCAGAGCGATGCGCGCGCTCTCAGTAGACATCTTCGACATACCGCCCCTCCGCCTTCAGGACCGCCGGCGTCAGCCCGGCCGGTGCGAGGATCTCGGCCAGCGCCTCGGCCACGCCGGCGGCCATGTCCCGTCCGCCGCAAACCATCACGCGCGCCCCATCGCGGATGAGTTCCGCGACCTGAGCGGCTTCGCGGCGCAGCGCGTCCTGGACGTAATGGGGACGCGCCCCGCGCGAGACGGCCGTGACAAGCCGGGTTAGACGCCCCTCGTCCTGCCAGCCGGGGAATTCCTCGCCGTAGAAGAAATCGCTGTCGGGATGGCGCATGCCGAAGAACAGGTGGACCGGCCTGCGGCGCGCGTTGCCGCGCACAAAGCCCGCGAGCGGACCGATGCCGGTCCCCGCGCCGATCAGGATCAGCGGGGCCTGGCTTCGCCCCGGACGGAAGCCTGGGTTGCGGCGGAGGAAGGCGGCCACCGTATCGCCCGGCTCCAGCGCCGTGAGCTGACCCGAGCAGAGGCCGCCGGGATGCTTCTTCACCACGATCTCGATGAAGCCGTCGCGGCGTCCGGAGGCGAGCGAGTAGAGCCGCGGGACGGCGCTGCCGTCGGGCAGAATACCGATCAGGTCGCCCGCCTGGAACCGGGCGAACCCGCCCCCGAGCAGCCGGCGCCAGAGCGAGGCGCGCGGAAGCGCGAAGCGGAGGATGGCGGTCGGGGCCTGCACCTCGGCGCCGTAGTCGCGCCGCGAGACGAGGGTCAGCGTGGTCGTTTGCGGCTGGACCGGCTGATGCGACAGTTCAAGTTCAATGCCGAGCACGTCTCCAAGCGCACGACCCCAGCGGGCGAAATCCTGCGGCGATTGACGGTCGATGGTGTCGAGTGGCAGAAGCTCGGGCCGACCCTTCGCCCGCGCCGCTGCCGCGACGTCCCTCGCGAAGGCGCAATAGGCCGGAAAGCTGCGGTCGCCGAAGCCGAGCACCGCCAGAGGAATGTCCGGCGCCCGGTCGGAATCGTTCAGTCGGTCGAGGAAGCCCTTCGCCGTAGCGGGCGCAGCCCCGTCGCCATAGGTCGCGGCTAGCAGGATGATCCGCTCGGCACGGGCGTAACGCTCTGGCGCGAAGCCCGACATCGGGCCGACATGGACGCTCTGCCCAGCCTCGGTCAGGGCAGCGTGCAGTGTCGCGGCGAAGCCCCAGGTGCTGCCGCCCTCGCTGCCGACGAGCAGGATTGTCTCGGCGCGACCGGCGGGCTGATTGCCCCGGATGCGCGGCCGACCGCGCCGCCCGGCGAGCCAGATCAGCACGCCGGTCGCGCCCATCGCGGGCACGCCGAGCGCCATGAGGCCGAGCACCAGGCCGAGCGTCGCCGCGCCCTGTCCGGTGTGCAGCATGTAGACGGTCTCCGAGACGCGCTCCCATCCCGTGAGGTCGGCCCACGCCAGGAGGGCTCCGTCGCCCTGGTCGAGATAGCCGGTGCCCCGGTCGGTCTTGAGCGTGAACACGTCCGTCGCGTCGCCGGGATAGGGAAAGCTCAGCTCCCGCAACTCGGCGACTGGCGTTTGCCGAAGCGTGGGCATCCGGCCCGGAGCGAAGCCGGTCTCCCCACTGACCTCGGCAGGGGCGGCCGGCAGGACGCCGCCATCCGGCAGGAGATCGAACGTGGACGCCGTCATCCAGAGGGCGGTCGTGGAAGACAGAACGAGGCCGACGACGGCGATCCGGGCGATCTCGACGTGCAGCCTGCCCGCGAGCGGACCACGCAAGCGCGCGAACCAATGCCCCCAGCCGCCCGCCCGCCGCACGACAAGCGCGGCGCCGGAGAGCGAGAGGACCAGCATGGCGGCAGCCCCTGCAGCCATTGCGATGCGGCCGCCATCCCCGAGGAACAGCGACCGGTGCAGGTTGGTCAGCCAGCGTTCGGCCTGGTTCGGGTCGGCCGAGGCCACGCCCTCACCAGTCGCTGGGTCGATCACGGCGGCGCCCGGCGCGCCCTGATCGAACCAGTAGGCGGTGATCCGACCGGAGGGCGACCGGCGGATCTGCTCGACGCCCGGATAGACGGCCTGGATGCGGTCCGCGAGAGCGGCGACGGTCAGTCCGGCTTCCGCCTGCGGCGCGGCGATGCGCTCGGCCGCAGGGAAGACCGACAGCGCCGTGCCGCTCAGACTCAGGACGGTGACGAGCGCGAGGGCCAAGAGACCCGGCCAGCGATGGAGTGCACGGATCATGGCCCCGCTCCTCACATGTCGTAGGCGAAGCTGGCGATGTAGCGGCGGCCGCTCACCGGCGTGCCCGCGCCGTCGGTCGTCAGCGGGACGGCCACCTCGTTCGGGCTGTCGCGCATGTCCTCGACCGCCGCGTCGATGTGGAGCGTGTAGCCCGCATCGAAGAGCGCGTCGGCCAGGTCGAGCGTGATCTCGAGCGTGCGGCCCGCGCCGACACTGGCGCCGGTGATGCCGTTGACCTGCGCGGTGTCGCCACCGGTGGCACGGTACCAGTCGCTCAGATGCTCATAGTACTTGGATTTGTTTCCCGCCATCCACAGGCTGCCCACGTAGGCGCCCGAGGCGTCGGTGACGTAGAGCGCGAGATAGGCGCCGTCGCCGCCGTAATTGTTGAGGGTCGTGGTCAGGGTCACCGGCCGCGCAATGGCGAGGCCGGGAAGCGTCAGCGCGGTGGTGAGCGCGAGCGTTGCGAGAAGCGATTTCATCGGGTTGATCCTTGTTCGGAGAGGGGCTCGAGAGCGGTTCAGTTCACCTGAACCTGCGGAGGGGCGCCGTTCCCGAAGAGGCCGTTCTGCGGCGGGGCGACCGTGCCGGCGGACGCGGGATTTCGAGCGCCGCCCCGACAATCGTCGTCGTCATCATCGTCGTCGCAGTCGTCGTCATCGTCATCGTCATCGTCGTCGTGGCCGCGACGCGAACCGTCCCGCCAGCGGTCGTCGTCGTCATCATCATCGCTTGCGAGAACGAGCGGCATGGCTTGCGAGGCGTCATCGAAGAGCGCGGCAACGGGCCGAAGGACGCCATCGGCCGAGGCTTGCATCGCGCTCCAGGCGGGGACGCCGATCGCGGCGGTCAGCGCCGTGGACGCGACCAGAAGTGTCAGGGTCTTCTTCATGGCAGGGTCTCCTTGTCATCTGCTGAGAACAATCTGGAGACACGACCTGAGGCCTTCCTGACGCATCCGCAATTCCCGCTTCAGCTTGCCGTCAGGAAGAGAGCGGCCTCCGAAAGAAAAAGGCCCCGCCCGTGAGGGCGAGGCCAAAGGGGGGCCGAAAGGACGGTCGGCTTTGGGGATAGGTGCGGTCAGGCGATGTCGCCGGGACCGGGCCCGCGTTTGTCGCCGGTCACCATGGCGCGCGCCAGGTTCTCGTGATGCCGGAAGGAGGCCAGCACGACGCCGCCCACATGCAGCGCGGCAAGCAGCAGCATCAGGTTGGCGAGCGTCTCGTGGACCTCCTTCAGCGGTCCCTCGACGTCGCCCCGCGCGCCATACTCCCGCTCGTCACCGTCGTCGTCGGCCCAAGCGGGCGCCACGATGGCGGGCATGGACGGAAGCATCGCCAGACGGGCTTCGTCCTCCAGGAGCCAGCCGGTGAAAGCCGTCCCCGACAGCGTAACCAGCAGCGCCACGACCATCGCCGCGCCCGCCGGGTTGTGGCCGAGGTAGCGCCGCTCGCGTCCGCGGGTCATGTCTCCGAGATAGGTCAGCGTCTCGCCAGGCCCCCTCAGGAACTGGGCGAAGCGCGCGTAGCGACTGCCGACGAGGCCCCAGACCAGCCGGAAGGCCACAAGTGCGGCGACGGTGTAGCCTGCGAACTCATGGACAGGTTGCAGCTCGTCCGCAGTCAGCCATGCGGTCGCGAAGGCTGCGACCAGGCCCCAATGGAACACGCGGACCAGCGGATCCCAGACACGGACCTCGCTGCTCGGCCCCGTGCTCATCTCTGGCCCTTGGTGTGAGATTGCGTCAGTCATCGTCGCCTCCTTCGCGATCCCGGCGGGGGCGATCGTCGTCGTCCTCGTCCTCGTATTCGAACTCGATCACCTGAAGCGTCGCCGGATGGACGGTCACCTCGATCCGGCGCCCCTCGGCGTCGCGGCCGTCGATCTCGTAGCAGCCGTCGTCGATCTTGATCCGGCGCACCGTCCAGCCGTTCTCCTCGGCCAGCCGGGCGACGGCGTCGCGCGGCTGCCAGTCGGCCATCGGCACGAAGCAGTCGTCGTCTGCCAGCGCTACACCGGCCGGAAAGACCGCGAGAAAGCCGAGAATTGTCAATGCCTTCTTCATGGGCCAAACTCCTCGCTGCGGCCATCTTGACGCAATTCATGCGCGGCGAAGCTGACGGCAGCCTGAAGGGACGTACCCCGCCGCTTCAGCTTCGTGTCAGCCAGACGGATCATGGAGGGTCATCGGACAAGGACGGGGACGAGCATGCGGATCCTGCTGATCGAGGACGACACGGTGCTTGGCGCGGCGGTGCGCGACCAGATCGCGGCCGATGGGCAGTCGGTCGATTGGGTGATGCGCCTCGATGCGGCCGGCGAAGCGGCGAAATCCACTTCCTACGACCTGATCCTGCTCGACCTGATGCTGCCGGACGGGCGCGGGATCGGCTTCCTGAAGAGCCTGCGCGCGCGCGGAAACGTGACCCCGGTCATCATCCTGACCGCGCTCGACCAGGTGTCGGACCGGATCGAGGGGCTGAACGCGGGCGCCGACGATTATCTCGTCAAACCCTTCGATCTCGCGGAGTTGTCGGCGCGGATCGGGTCTGTCGCTCGACGCTACAGCGGCAATCCGAACCCCATCGTCACCCACGGGCCGCTGGACATCGACCTCGCCGCCCGCAGCGTTCATCGCGACGGCAAGCCGGTGCAACTGACCGCACGGGAATGGGCGCTGTTCGAAGCCTTCCTCGCCCGTCCCGGTCAGCTCCTGTCCAAGGCACAGCTGGAGGAGAAGCTGTACGCCTTCGACGTGGAGGTGGAGAGCAACACCATCGAGGTCCATGTGAGCCGCCTGCGCAAGAAGCTGGGGATGTCGGTCATCGAGACCGAGCGCGGCATGGGCTACAGGCTGGGCCGTCTATGAGATGGCCCGCGAGCCTTCAGGGCCGACTCGGCCTGTCGCTCGGCCTTGCGCTGACGGTGCTGTGGCTGTTCGCGGCGACAGTGACGGCCGTGATCGTCCGGGGCGAGTTGGACGAGGTCTTCGACAGCGCCCTGCGGGAGACGGCGGAACGCATCCTCCCGCTGGCGGTGACCGATATCGTGGGCCGCGAAGACCAGGGCGTGACGCAGCGGCTCGCGCCCATCCGGGAACACGACGAGCTCTTCACCTACCTCGTCCGCGACGGCGAGGGGCGCATCCTGCTGCAATCTCATGCGGCCGACCCTGCCGTGTTCCCGCCCTGGGAAGGCCCGGGGTTTCGGCAGACCGCCACCCACCGGCTCTATAGCGACGCAGCGCTTCAGGACACGATCCGGATCACCGTGGCCGAGCCGCTGGCCCATCGCGTGTCGGTCGCGCGTGAGATCCAGATGGGCCTCGGCCTGCCGCTGCTCATCGTGCTGCCGATCGCGCTGGTGGCGATCATCCTGGCGGTCCGCTTCAGCCTCGATCCGCTGCGCCGGTTCCGCGCCCGGCTGGAGGCGCGCGGCGCCCGCGACCTGGCGGAGGTTCCTGCCAGCGATCTGCCGACGGAGATTGGTCCGCTGGCCAAGACGCTCAACGGCCTTCTGGCCCGCTTGCGCGAGGCGTTCGAGGCCGAGCGCAGCTTCGCCGCGAACGCGGCACACGAGTTGAGAACGCCGCTGGCCGGCGCAATCGCCCAGGCGCAGCGGCTGAAAACGGAGACGCACGAGCCGGCGACCGAAGCTCGTGCCGCTGAGATCGAGGCGACACTCAAACGTCTGACCCGGCTTTCCGAACGCCTTATGCAACTCGCACGGGCGGAAGGCGGGAGGCTGCGGATGGACCGGAGCGCAGACCTCAGGGCGGTCGCACGCATCGTGGTAGACGATATCGGACGCGCAGGCGCTCCTCGCCGCATCGTGCTGAACCTTCCCGCCGCAGCTGTCATGTCGGACATCGATCCCGACGCCTTCGCCATCCTGTGCCGAAACCTTGTGGAAAACGCTCTCCGTCACGGAGCGGAAAATTTGGCAGTCGGGGTGACGCTGACGGCGGACGGCCACCTCGTTGTCGCGAACGATGGTCCCGTGGTGCCGCGCGAGATGCTCGACCGCCTGACGGCACGCTTCGAACGGGCGAACGCAAGCACCGATGGCAGCGGGCTTGGCCTTGCCATCGTCGCGGCCATCGCGAACCGGATCGGAAGCTCCCTCGTTCTGAGATCGCCGCGACCTGGTGCATCTTCCGGTTTCGAGGCATCGCTCAGGTTGCCGACCGATGCCCCCGGGTCCGGCGTTGGGGGCGACGCGTAGTCCGCGACAGGTGCCAGTAATTCCGGGAGCGCCAGTCGCGCAGCCCGGACCATCGCCCAAGCGGCGGGGACACGCCGATGCTGTAGAGCTATCCAATGCCCGAAGGGGTCGACAGAGCGCCCGACCGGTTCCCCCTTCAGCTTGGCGCGGCTGTTGCCGTCGTTCGCTACGGGCTTCACGAACGACCGCTCCGGGCCGAGACCGGCCGTGGTGTGTCGGCTTATATTACGAGTACACGCCTCGGCGCAGTTGCGTGGAAACAGATGGCAGCTGCCACGGTTCGCTTCGCCTGAAGCGTAGGACCGATGGCTATCGAGGTGACGTAACTCGCCCACACCTGCATCTTCGGCATGGAGGTCGTCTTCAACGCCAACCGGAACGGCGACCAAGGCGTGGCCGGCTGATCCCCAAGCTCGCAATCGGCGACACCTGGCAGGCCTGGATCACCGACCCCAACGGCGTCCGCATGGAAATCTTCAAATACACCGGGAAGACCGCGCAGTTCTCCGGAGGCGACCGCGTAGCGACCCGGTAGAGACGCTCCGGCGCCACCCGCGGCGGATCACGCTTGGACCAGACATTTACCGAATTTTATTGAAGATTAATCCCTTTACTTTCAGTGCGTTCACGCGTGAACACCTCCGTGTTCACACCGAACTTGGGCCCCGGCATCCGCCGGACCACAGCGATCCCGAGCGGTCAGGCCGGTTCCTTGGCGCGGTCCTGGACGATGCGGTCGGCGGCCTTGCCGTGGAACTCCTCGTAGTGATCGAAGGCCGAGTCGAACCAGCCGACGCCCTGGGTGGCAGCGCGGATGTCGTTGGCGAGGCCGCCGAGGGCGCTGCCGGGGACGAGGGACTGGAAGATCTCCCAGCCCTTGTTGTCGGGATCGGCGTCGAAGCCGAGGACCTGGCCGGAATGCGAGGCGACGATCGGCCCGAGGCTGCCGGTGAAGACCGCGGGCGCATGGATCGAGATCTTGAAGATCGGCTGCAGGAGCACCGGCCCTGCCGCCTTCAGCGCCTCGCCGACGCCGCGGCGGCCGGCGATGCGAAAGGCCATCTCCGAGCTGTCGACCGGGTGGTGGAGGCCGTCGGTCAGCGTCACCGCCACGTCGAGGACGGGAAAGCCCAACGGGCCGCGCTCCATGGCGTCGCGGGCGCCCTGCTCGACCGCGGGGATGTAGTTGCGCGGGACCGCGCCGCCCTTGACCACCTCGGAGAAGGTAAAGCCGCTGCCGCGGGGGCCGGGGGCGACGGTGAGCTTGACGTCGGCGAACTGGCCGGCGCCGCCGGTCTGCTTCTTGTGGCGGTAGGCGGTGTCCTGGGACTTGGCGACCGTCTCGCAATAGGCGGCCTCGGGGGCGACCTCCTCCACATCCATGCCGAAGACCTCCTTCAGGCGCTGGCGGACGAGGCGGAGATGCAGCGGGCCCTGGACCCCGACCAGCGCGCCGCCGGTCGCGGGGTCCTGGCTTACGGTCAGCGCCCCGTCGCCTTCGGCGAGCGAGGCGAGCGAGCCGGAGAGCTTGACGTTGTCGCGCTCGGATGTGGGGGCGAGGACCCGGTGCATGACCGCCGGCTGCGGGCGGTGCCACGCCGGCGGGTCGAAGAGCGCGTCGGCCGTGGCGAGCTTGCCGGCGGCGAGATGGTCGGCCTTGACCGCGCTGGCGATGGTGCCTTCGGGAACCTCGTCGAGATGGCGGCTGTCGCGGGGATCGGCGGGGGTCATCTGGCCGGTGGCGCGACCGCCGAGGGACGGGCCCGAGCCGAGCGGCTGCAGGGCGCGCAGGAGCAGGGTCTTGCCGACGTGCTTGCGGTAGGCGCTGGCGAAGATCACCGCGAGCGGCGGCTCGTCGAGGCCGGTCTGGGCCTGCAGGCGCTCGCGCAGGGCCGCGGGGGCGGGGGCCTCGTGGCGGAGCGCCTTCATCACCCGAACGATGCCGTTGCCGTGCCCGGCGGAGCCGATCAGCGCCTCGAGGACGCGGTTCTCCTGAAACACCCGGGCGCAGATGGCATAGACCTCGGAGCTCGCCGGGGTGCGGTCCTCGATCAGTTCCTCGAGGAGGGTGTCGTCGTGCTCGGAGAGCTGCTCGAGCAGGCCGTCGCGGGCCTCGTGCTCGCGCTCGAGCGTGCCGGCGGGGATCTCGACGAGTTGCGAGGGCTCGCCCTCGCGGTACTTCCAGGCGCGTTCGGAGACGAGGTCAACCGAGCCGGTGATGACGCCGCCCTCGCGGATCGGGATCTGGCGCAGGACGATGGGATGGCGGGCGTAGTCCTGGAGGGCGGCGACGATATCGCGGACCGGGCCGGTCGCCTCGTCGATGCGGTTGATGAAGAGGACGGCGGGCGTGCCGGCGGCTTCCACGGCGTGCAAGTAGGGGGAGGCGAGGACCGCTGCGGCCGGGTCGGGTCCGATGCAGACGACGGCGGCGTCGGCGGCGAGGAGCGCGTCCTGGGCGACGTTCAGGAGCTCGATGGAGCCGGGGGTGTCGATCGCCTGCCAGGTCTCGCCGAGCAGGGTGAACTCGGCGACCCGGAGCTCGCCCGGCGTGGCCGGCGGGTGGGCCTGGCCTTCGAGCGCGCACATGCGGTCGACGAGCGTCGATTTGCCGGTGTTGGACGCGCCGAGAATGGCAATGGTCCGCGCCATGGTCTTTTCCCCCCTGCTGTTGTCATTGTGTCGGCCCGATCATAGGGCTGTCGGGGCGGTGATTTCCAGCGCTTCGACGGTGGGCGCGGGAACCGGCCCAGGCACAAGGAGGCAGCGATGGCGAGGAAGCGGATTCTGTTCACCGGGGGATCGGGGAAGGCGGGGCGGCACGTGGTGCCGTGGTTGATCGACAAGGGGTACCGGGTGGTGAACGTCGATCTCGTGCCGCTCGATCATCCGGGGGTGGACAATCTGAGCGCGGATATCACCGACTCCGGGCAAGTGTTTGATGTTATGACGTCTTACGCGAATTTCGACGAGCTGGAGCCGGGGACGGGGGTGCCGCGGTTCGATGGGGTGGTGCATTTTGCGGCGGTGCCGCGGATTTTGATCAAGCCGGACAACGAGACGTTTCGGGTGAATACGATCGGCACGTACAACGTCATCGAGGCGGCGGTGAAGCTGGGGATCAGGAAGATCGTTTTTGCTTCTTCTGAAACGACTTACGGGGTGTGCTTCGCGGACGGGAAGGCCGATCCGCACAGCTTGCCGCTGGAGGAGGATTATGATGTCGATCCGATGGACAGCTATGGATTATCCAAGGTTTTGAACGAGGTTACGGCGCGGAGTTTTCAGCGGCGGTCGGGGTTCGATATTTATGGGCTCCGGATCGGGAACGTGATCGAGCCGCATGAGTACGAGGCGCTGTTTCCGGGGTATTTTGCCCATCCCGAGGTGCGGCGGCGGAATGCGTTCTGCTATATCGACGCACGGGACCTGGGGCAGATCGTGCATCTGTGCCTGGAGAAGGACGGGCTGGGATTTCAGGTGTTTAACGCCGGGAATGACACCAATGGCATGAACATTCCGACCCGCGATCTGATCGAGCGGTTCTATCCGGGGGTGCCGGTGACGCGGGAGATGGGGGAGAACGAGGCGCTGTTCTCGAACCGCAAGATCCGGGAGGTTCTGGGGTTTCGGGAGGAGCATGACTGGCGGCGGTACGTGTCGGGGTGACGGCGGGGAAGTCAAAGGTTTACGGGGGTTTTTTGTGGCTGGAAAGCGTATGGAAACCGGCTGGAAACCGCCCATACGATTTTCAGCCGGGCTTAATGGTTAACGTGTAGTCTGGAGAGTCCTCAGGTGAGGGTCATCCAGACGGCCATCGCCACCATCATCAGGTTCTCGGTCAGCGAGATGAAGCCGAGGGGCACGTTGCTGTTGCCGCCGACGCAGGCGCATTTGAGCTCGCGCTTGTCGAGGTAGACGGCCTTGAACACCGAGACCGCGCCGACGGTGCCGATGAAGAGCGCGATCGGGGCGGCGAGCCAGATCAGGGCGCCTGCGATCATCAGCACGCCGGCGAGGGTCTCGCCGAACGGGTAGAGGTAGCCGTAGCGCACCCAGCGGCGGGCGAGAAGGTCGTAGTTCAGGAACATCGTCGAGAAGCTCTCCAGATCCTGGAGCTTCTGGATGCCGAGGATGCACATGGAGATGGCGATGAACCACTCGGCGGCGCGGACGGTCAGCACGCTGCCGTAGGCGGCCCAGGAGAACGCCAGCGCCATCAGCGCCGCCGTGGCGAAGACGGCGATCACCGGCTGGTAGCTGGTGGCGTCGTCGTCGGGGACGTCCTGGCCGAAGAACGCGCGCAGGTCGTCGTAGCCGCCGATCCGTTCGCCGCCGATGTAGGCCTGCGGGGTGGTCTCGACGCCGCGGCTGCGCTGGAAGGCCTCGGTCTCGTCGCGGGTGCGGAGCGGGCGGTCGTCGACCTCGTAGCCGTTGCGCTCGAGCAGGGCCTTGGACTTCAGGCCGTAGGGGCAGAGGTGGTCGGGCATGACCATGCGGTAGAGGGTGGCGATCTTCGCCGTGCCGGTGGTGTCGTCGAGCGGCATGGGTGTTCTCCTTCGGGGAGGGAACACTGCTGTGAGGCCTGGGTTCCTAAAAAGCTGCCTAACGTTTACGGCTGGTAAGTCCGGGCCACGGCTAGCTTGTAGGTGTCAGACACTTGCGGAACTACTTGGTGCCACTTGGGTTGCGTCACTCAGAAGCTTGGAAGCGAACATGAATACTCGAGGTGGGGGCGCATCCTTGCTGAATGCCGGTCCATACTTGTTTCAAAGAGAGGTTTGGCCAATGATGGGAAACCAAGTGGAGATGCGACCCGTGCTTCCAATGCTGGCCAAACTCAGATGCGTCTCTCTGGTCAAAATAGAAGCAAAACCAGTAGGCATGATCCAGAGTGTAGAACACATGGGCCGCCAGGTGCCTTCGATCGTTCATCATTTGAAACATCTTATTCGCCGCTTTTTGCGCGGCTGGGTTGAAGAGGCCAATGCCGTTAGAAGAAATGGCTGCTAGGTCCTGTTCATTGAGATGCAGATGCTCTGGATTCCAACTTTGGAAGCAAGAGGCGTGATCGTAGGGCGCGAAACCTCCACTTTGAGCGACTCTGATCGCCATAGATAGGTCTGAGGAGCGAATAGTAAGTGACCTGCAGTATTTCTTGAGATCTTTTTTTGTGGCGCAGTTCATTAGATCGACGAGGCCGTCAATCATGCTGCTCGTCTAGCATGGCGAGGAGCCGCTCTGCCTCGGTGGCGCAGGGGGTGAGGGGGCTCGTGTCCTCGCCGGGGTGGAAGCGGGCGCGCAGGGCCGTCGGCATCGGGTTGGGGTGGAAGGTGAGGACCCGGGGGCCGATGCGGGCGGCCTCGGCGGTCCAGGAGCGGACCAGGGCCTCGGCGGCGGCCTTGGTGGCGCCGTAGGCGCCGAAGAACGGCGCGCCGGCGCGGGCGTCGGCGGTGAAGACGAAGCGGCCGGCGGGGGCGGCGAGGAGCAGCGGCTGCAGCATGACGATCAGGCGCTGGGTGCCGCGGAGGTTGACCTCGACGCTGGTGTCGAAGTCCTTGTCGGCGATGTGGGGCGCGGGCGAGAGCGGCGCGGCGTGGGCGGCGCAGTGGACGGCGAGGTCGAGCCGGCCCCAGCGGTCGTTGACGGCGAGGCAGAGGCGCTGCAGGCCGCCCTCGTCGGTGATCGACAGCGGCACCAGGGTGGGGTTGGGGCCGCCGGCGGCGAGGATGGCGTCGGCGAGGTCCTCGAGGCCGCCGACGGTGCGGGCCATGGCGACGACGTGGGTGCCGCGGGCGCCGAGGGCCTTGGCCACCGCGTAGCCGAGGCCGCGGCTGGCGCCGGTGACGAGCGCGACCTCGGGGGCGGCCTCCGCCGGGGTGTCGCTCACGCGGGGACCTTGAGGCGGAAGCCCTGGTCGATGCGGTCGGAGGGGCGCACCGGGTAGTCGCCGGAGAAGCAGGCGTCGCAGTATTGCGGGTTGCGGGCGTTGCGGCCCTTGGGCTCCTCGCAGGCGCGGTAGAGGCCGTCGAGGGAGACGAAGCGCAGGCTGTCGACGCCGAGATGGGCGCACATCTCGTCCTCGGACATCGAGGCGGCGAGGAGCTTTTCGCGTTCGGGGGTGTCGACGCCGTAGAAGCAGGGCCACTGGGTGGGCGGCGAGGCGATGCGGAAGTGGACTTCCGCGGCGCCGGCGTCGAGGACCATCTCGCGGATTTTGCGGGAGGTGGTGCCGCGGACGACGCTGTCGTCGACGAGGACGATGCGCTTGCCGGCGATGACGGCGCGGTTGACGTTGAGCTTCAGGCGCACGCCCATGTTGCGGATTTGCTCGGTGGGCTCGATGAAGGTGCGGCCCATGTACTGGTTGCGGATGATCCCCATGGCGTAGGGGATGCCGGACTCCTGGGAGTAGCCGATGGCCGCCGGGGTGCCGCTGTCGGGGACCGGGCAGACGAGATCGGCGTCGACCGGGGCCTCGCGGGCGAGCTCGACGCCGATGCGGCGGCGGGTCTCGTAGACCGACTGGCCGCCGATGACGCTGTCGGGGCGGGAGAAGTAGACCTTCTCGAAGATGCAGAAGCGCGGCTTGACCCGCTCGAAGGGGAAGAAGCTCTCGACGCCCTCGGCGGTGGCGATGACCATCTCGCCGGGCTCGACCTCGCGGATGAACTCGGCGCCGATGATGTCGAGGGCGCAGGTCTCCGACGACAGGATCCAGGCGTCGCCGAAGCGGCCGAGCATCAGCGGGCGTACGCCGCGGGGGTCGCGGACGCCGATGAGCTTGGAGCGGGTCATCGCGACGATGGAGAAGGCGCCCTCGACCTGGCGGAGCGCGTCCTTCATCCGCTCGGGGATGGATTTCTGGATCGAGCGGGCCATCAGGTGGATGATGCACTCGGTGTCCGAGCCCGACTGGAAGATCGAGCCGTGGGCGATGAGATCCTCGCGGAGCGACAGCGCGTTGGTGAGGTTGCCGTTGTGGGCGATGGCCGCACCGCCCATGGCGAACTCGGCGAAGAGCGGCTGGACGTCGCGGATTTGCGTCGCGCCCTTGGAGCCGGAGGTCGAGTAGCGGACGTGGCCGATGGCGAGCTGGCCGGGGAGGGTCTCCATGACGCTCGGCGAGGTGAAGTTGTCGCGGACGTAGCCGAATCGCCGGGCGGAGGCGAAGCCGTTGTCCGGGCGCGTAGGCGACGATGCCGGCGGCCTCCTGGCCGCGGTGCTGCAGGGCGTGGAGGCCGAGGGCGACGAAGTTCGCGGCCTCGTCGACGCCGATGACCCCGAAGACGCCGCATTCCTCGCGCAGCTTGTCGTCGTCGAAGGGATGCGCGGGGAAGGACATGGGGGGTGCCTCGGGGGTGGCCACGAGGCGGTATATAGAGGTCGGCCGGCGGGATGTCACCACAAGGTGTGACGGTTCAGCTGCAACTCTGTGTCAACCGGTCGTAGTAGCTGGCGATCCATTGGGGGGCATCCTCGGGGAGCATGGCGGCGATGCGCTCCTCGAGGCCAGAGAAGATGGCGATGGAGTGGCTGTTGTCGATCTGCGGCACGCCGCCGGCGCCGCCGAAGACCCGGTTGTAGACGACGAGCGCGATGACGACGAGAAGGACGCCGCGGACGATGCCGAAGACGAAGCCGAGGCCCTGGTCGATGGGGCCGATGGCGGAGTTCTGCACGGCGCCGGCGAGAAGCGGGGTGACGAAGGAGACGAGGATGAGGGCGACGGCGAAGGCGACGGCGAAGCCGGCGAGGATGCCGAGCTCGCAACTGGTGCCGATGACGTCGCGCAGGATCGGGACCTCGCGGATGAGCGGGGCGAGGAGCGGGGCGAAGGAGAACCCGGCAATCGCGGCGACGATCCAGCCGGCAATGGAGAGCGATTCGCGTACGAGGCCCCGGGCGTAGGCGAGGATCGCCGAGAGCACGATGACGGCGAGGACGATGCCGTCCGCGATTGTGAAACCTTCCATGCCGCCCTACCGCTCGATTGTGCCGAAGCACTTGTCCATGAATGCGGCCAAATTCGCAACCGGGTGAATGGCGAGGTCGTTACCGGACGCCGGAAGGGTGGGGAGGTAGGCGGCGGTGAAGCCGAGCTTGGCGGCCTCGCGCAGCCGCGCCTCGGCCTGGGCGGTGGGGCGGAGCGCGCCGGAGAGGGAGATCTCGCCGAAGACCACGGCGTCGCGGGGCAGCGGAATGTCCTGGCGAGCGGAGACGAGGGCGGCGGCGACGGCGAGGTCGGCGGCGGGCTCGGTGATGCGCAGGCCGCCGGCGACGTTGAGGTAGACGTCCGAGGGGCCGAAGCCGATGCCGCAGCGCGACTCCAGCACGGCCAGCACCATGGCGAGGCGGCCGCCGTCCCAGCCGACGACGGTGCGCCGGGCGGTGCCGAGGGTAGAGGGGGCGACCAGGGCCTGGATCTCGACGAGGAGCGGCCGGGTGCCCTCGACGCCAGCGAAGACGACGGAGCCCGAGGTGGCGGCGTCGCGCTCGGAGAGAAAGAGCGCCGAGGGGTTGCGGACCTCGGCGAGGCCGGTGCCGGTCATCTCGAAGACGCCGATCTCGTCGGCGGGGCCGAAGCGGTTCTTGACCGCGCGCAGGATGCGGAACTGGTGGCCGCGCTCGCCCTCGAAGTAGAGCACGGTGTCGACCATGTGCTCGACGACGCGGGGGCCGGCGATCTGGCCTTCCTTGGTGACGTGGCCGACGAGGACGACGGCGGTGCCGCGGCGCTTGGCGAAGGCGGTGAGCTCGTGGGCGCAGGCGCGGACCTGGGCGACGGAGCCCGGGCGCGCTGTCGACGTGGTCGGCCCAGAGGGTCTGGATCGAGTCGAGGATGGCGAGCGCCGGGCGCTCGGCCTCGAGCGTGGTCAGGATGTCGCGGAGGTTGGTCTCGGTGGCGAGCTTCAGCGGGGCCTGTGTCAGCCCGAGGCGGCCGGCGCGCATGCGGACCTGGGCGGCGGCCTCCTCGCCGGAGATGTAGACCGCCGGGGTGCCGCGGGCGGCGAAGGCGGCGGCGGCCTGCAGCAGCAGGGTCGACTTGCCGATGCCGGGGTCGCCGCCGACGAGGATGGCCGAAGCCGGGACGAGGCCGCCGCCGAGGACGCGGTCGAGCTCGTCGATGCCGGAGAGGCTGCGCGGCAGCGGCGGCTCGGCGGTGGCGAGGTCGCCAAGGGTGATGCGGCGGCCGCGGGCCGGGCCGAGCGAGCGGGCGGCGGGGCCGGTGGCGAGGCCGGTCTCCTCGGTGATGGAATTCCAGGCGCCGCAGGCCTCGCAGCGGCCGGCCCACTTGGCGTGGATAGCGCCGCACTCGGTGCAGACGAAGGTGGGGCGTCGGCTATTCATGGAAGTGTGCCATCCGGGTGTTTCACGCGTGAAACACCTGTTAAGATGTTGATGTTGAACGGATTAATAATCGTTAAAATCTGCGGATCGCGTTCTGCCGGTCGAATCCGTGTCACCTCACCGTCGCGATCGGGCCTTCAGCGCGGCCGTGGATGAACTGGTCAAGGTAGGGATCTCCGGCGGTCTCCATGGCGTCGATGTGGCCCTGCCAGCGGACGACGCCGCCGTGGAGCATGGCGACGTGGTCGGCGACGGTGCGGACGGTGGTCATGTCGTGGGTGATGGTGATGGCGGTGGCGCCCATCTCCTGGACGAGCTCGCGGATCAGGTCGTTGATGACGTTGGCGAGGATCGGGTCGAGGCCGGCGGTGGGCTCGTCGAAGAAGATCACCTGCGGGTCGGTGGCGATGGCGCGGGCGAGGCCGACGCGCTTCTGCATGCCGCCGGAGAGCTCGGCGGGGAAGAGGTCGGCGGTCTCGGGGGCAAGGCCGACGCGGCCGAGCTTGGCGATGGCGAGCTCGCGCGCCTGACGGCGGGGCATCGGCTTGCGGGCGTGGCGGAGGCGGAAGGCGACGTTCTGCCAGACCGTCAGGCTGTCGAACAGCGCCCCGCCCTGGAACAGCATGCCGAAGTGGCGGAGGAAGGCGCGGCGGTCGATCGAGGCGAAAGCGGCTGCCGTCGATCAGGATCTCGCCGAGTCGGGCGTGAGGATGCCGAGGATGCACTTCAGCGTCACCGACTTGCCGGTGCCGGAGCCGCCGATGATGACCAGGCTCTCGCCGGGCATGACCCGGAGCGAGACGCCGGCGAGGACCTGCTTGGGACCGAAGGCCTTCTTCACGTCGCGGAGCTCGATCCGCGGCGTGCCGGCCAGGGGCGTCGCGCATCAGAAGAACGCCTCGGTGAGCAGGTAGTTGGCGGCGAGGATCAGGATCGAGGCCGAGACCACGGCGTTGGTGGTGGCCTGGCCGACCCCCTGGGCGCCGCGGCCGGAGTGGTAGCCGTGGTAGCAGCCCATGAGTGCCAGCAGGAACCCGAAGACCGCGGCCTTGACCAGGCTGGTGGTGACGTCGGCGGCGGTCAGGTAGTCGAGCGTGTTCTTGATGTAGACGCCGGGGTTGAAGCCGAGGCGGGTGGTGCCGACGAGGTAGCCGCCGAATATGCCGATGACGTTGCCGACCGCCACCAGCGCCGGCAGCGCCAGGGTGCCGGCGAGGATCCGCGGGAAGACCAGGTACTTCATCGGGTCGGTTGAGAGGGTGGTCAGCGCGTCGATCTGCTCGGTGACGCGCATGGTGCCGAGCTCGGCGGCGATCGAGGACGAGACCCGGCCGGCGACCATCAGCCCGCCGAGGACGGGCCCGAGCTCGCGGACGATGCCGATGGCGACGATCGAGGGCACCACGGTGCCGGCGTTGAAGCGGCTGCCGCCGGAGTAGATCTGCAAGGCCAGCGCGGCGCCGGTGAAGAGGGTGGTGAGGCCGACGACGGGGAGGGAGAAGTAGCCGATGCGCAGGAGCTGCTGGCCGAGCTCGACCGGGTAGTAGGGCGGGCGGAAGAGCTGGGAGACGGCGTGGAGCGCGAACAGCGTCAGCCGGCCGGTGGCGCCGAGGAGTGCCAGGGTGGAGCGGCCGATCGAAGCGAGGAAGACGTGGACGAGCTTGGGGAGGATCATGCGGCTCCGGGGGGCTGAGCGGCCCCCTTGTAGACGCGTTCGTAGCGGCCGCCAAGGCTGGTGAGGATCTCGTAGCCGATGGTGCCGGCGGCCTCGGCGAGATCGTCGATCCCCTGGTGTTCGTTGAGGATTTCGAGGTGCTCGGGCACCTGCGGGAGGGCGGTGACGTCGACGGTGATCAGGTCCATCGAGACGCGGCCGACCACCGGGCAGGGGATGTCGCCGGCGTAGAGGTGGACGCGGCCCCGGCCGAGGGCGCGGGGCAGGCCGTCGGCGTAGCCGGCGGCGACGGTGGCAATGCGGGCCGGGGCGGGGGCGCTCCAGGCGGCGCCGTAGCCGACGGCCTCGCCCGACGCCACGTCGCGGACCTGGACGACCGGCAGCGCGAGGGAGACGACGGGGCGGGCGGCGGCGAAGGGCAGGCCGCCGTAGAGGCCGATGCCGGGGCGGGTGAGGCCATGGTGGAAGGCCGGGCCGAGGAGGATGCCGCCGGTGGCGGCGAGGCTGAGGCGGACGCCGGGGAGCCGGGCGGCGACGGCGGCGAAGGCGTCGGCCTGGGCGGGGTTCTGCGGGTGGTCGGGCTCGTCGGCGCAGGCGAGGTGGGAGATCGCCAGGATCGGCGCGAGGCGGGGCAGGAGGTGGGCGCAGGCGTCGAGCTCGGCGGGCTCGAGGCCGAGGCGGTTCATGCCGGAGTCGAGCTGCAAGCGCGCAGGGGCGATTGGGGAGATCGCGGGCGAACGCAGCCATTTGCGCGGCGCTGTTGAGGCAGGGGACGAGGTCGTTGGCGACCACGGTTTCGGTGTCGCCGGACATCAGGCCGGAGAAGACGTGGATGGCGGGGCCGGGGCCGAGGGCGGCGCGGAGGGCGGCGCCTTCCTCGGCCAGGGCCACGAAGAAGCTGCGGGCGCCGGCGGCGACGAGCGCGGGGCCGACGGCCGCGGCGCCGAGGCCGTAGGCGTCGGCCTTGACCACGGCGGCGGTCTCGACCTGCGGGGCCGACAGCGCGTCGAGCGCGCGCCAGTTGGCGGCGACGGCGTCGAGGTCGATGGTCAGGCGGGCACGGGCGATGGTGGCGGGTCCTTTTCCTCCCGGCAGCGGGCCGAATTCTTCGCTCCGGGTCAAGGGGCCGCCGACGTAGCCGGCGATTTGTCGCGGCATCGTTGCCGACGCCGACAAATCGATTGGCCTCGATCCGACCTTTGTGCAACCTACCTCACAGCATCTCATGAGACACATCCTGACAACCTGCGCCTGTCTGGCGCTTTGCCCTGGGCTCGCCCCTGCACAAGCGGCCGGGGACAACCTGGACAAGCTCTCGAACTTCAAGACCACCGGTACCACCGAGTTCACCACGGTGGAGCAGACGGGAGAGTTCGCCGACGGGATCCGCAAGCATCTCGATGCGATCACCCTGCCGGCGGGCTTTCACATCGCGCTCTACGCGGTGGTCCCGGACGCAAGGCACATGGCGGTGGGGCCGCAGGGCATCGTCACCATCGTCGGCACCCGCAAGACCGAGGCCTGGGCGGTCACCGACCGCAACAAGGACGGTAAGGCCGACGAGGTGAAGAACTTCGCGCCGTCCCTCGCCAAGGCGATCCCGAACGGCCCGTGCTTCTCTCCCGACGGCATGCTCTACATCGCCGAGCAGAACCGGGTGCTCCAGTATCCCGCGGCCGAGTTCTTCTACGAGAGCCCGGACGTGGTTGCCGTACCGATCGTCGCGCAGGGCGAGCTGATCCCGCCCGATCACGAAAGCTACAATCACACCGCGCGGGTCTGCCGGGTCGGGCCGGACGGCAAGCTCTACATCGCGCTCGGCCAGCCCTACAACGTCACCCCGGCCGATCTTGTGCAGCCGTTCAAGGAGGCGGGCATTGGCGGGATCATCCGGGTCGGCCAGGACGGAAAGAACCGTGAGGTCTTCGCCACCGGCATCCGCAACTCGGTGGGCATCGATTTCGACCCCGGGACCGGCGATCTCTGGTTCACCGACAACCAGGTCGACGGCATGGGCGACGACATCCCGCCCGGCGAGATCAACCACGCGACCGGGGCGGGCCAGTCTTTCGGCTTCCCGTGGTACGGCGGCGGCGACGTGCGGACCAACGAGTTCAAGGACCAGGAGCCGCCTGCCGACGTGGTGTTTCCGGTGGTGGAAATGACCGCTCACGCCGCGGATCTCGGGATGATGTTCTACACCGGGTCGATGTTCCCGGCCGAATACAAGAACGCGATCTTCTCCGCCCAGCACGGGTCATGGAACCGGACCGAGCCGGTAGGCGCGCGGGTGATGGTGACGACCTTCGCCGAAGACGGGACACCAACGACCAAGCCGTTCGCGGAAGGCTGGCTCAACGAGGAGACCGGTGAGTATTCCGGCCGGCCGGTCGACGTTGCCCAGCTCCGCGACGGTTCTCTGCTGGTCTCCGACGACCTTGCCGGGGCGCTCTATCGCATCTGGTACGAGCGCGCCGGCAACTGATGCGGCTCGCGCCGGTCTTTGCCCTAGGTCTCGGCGGGCTCGCGCTCGCCGGGGCCGCGTCCGCCCAGGACGCCGAAGCCGGACGGAAGGTTGCGGGCATGTGCCGAACCTGCCACGGCCTCGACGGCATCGCCCAGATCCCGATCGCACCGAACATCGGCGGGGAGCCGGCGGCTTATCTGGCCGAACAGCTCCAGGCCTTCCGCAGCGGTGCGCGGCAGCAGGAGATGATGAGCGTCGTCGCCGCCGGTTTGAGCGACCAGCAGGTCGCCGACGTTGCCGCCTGGTATGCCGCGCAGACGGTGGCGGCGGTGCCGCCTGCCGGCTTCGACTCCGCGGCGGCGCCGGAGGTCTGTTCCGGATGCCACGGCGCCGACGGGATCGCGGTGATCGACGGTGCGCCGAACCTCGCGGGCGAGAACACAATCTATCTCGACACCCAGCTCAAGGCCTTCCGTTCCGGCAAGCGCCGGAACGAGATCATGAGCCCGGTCGCCGCCGATCTCGACGACGCCGCGATCCGCGCCGCCGCCGAGTGGTACGCGGGGATCCGGCTCAAGGCCGCCGAGTGAGGGTGTGAACGGGGGGCGTTCACGCGTGAACGCCTTGAAAACAAAGACGTTAATCTTTAATAAAATCCGTTAACCGTCTCGCAGCCAACTGAAATGTACTCCTTCGAACATTGTTGCCGTCTGCCGCAGATCCCGCCGAGAGATCGCGTGCAAGTCAAGCGCCGCTTGAACCTGGAGCGAGGTCGGATCAAGGCATCCGACGACCTGGATCCTTGCTGAAAGCCCCCAGGTCGTCCCATTTCATCCGTTCAGAAGAGACACACCAGACACCAAGCCCATCCTCCCGCTTCGTTCGGACGGCGCCAGCAAGGAACCGGGAGCCTCTGAAGTAGGGCGAGCGCCTCGTTGAAGTCGCTGAAGTGCTCTTCCTCATACTTCGCTCCGACGGTATATCGGCCGCCCCGAAGGAGGCCCGGGTGAAATATGGATCGGTCACGAGAGATCGGCACGAAGATCGGGGCGGAATAGGCGCGGCTCGATGGGACCGGCAACGGAGGAACGTCGCGCCAGATAGAGTTCCAGAAAGTCTTGCGCCCCGGACAACCACCCTAGTGCCTCATGGGCCGGGATCTTCTTGTCAGCGTCCGGGTTGAATACCCGGTTCTCTCCAGACATCCGCATGCGCCCTTCCGAGATTCCGCCGAACTCCGCCACCGACACAGGATCGACGGGGCGGTTGTGATCGAGCTCTCATCGGTTCGAGGCCAGCATGACCTCGCATTTGAGAACCTCCCTGCCGTCGAGCCTAAGGCGTCGGCCGCCTCGGTTTACCTCGGCGGTGAGTCGCGTAAGTCGCCCCGATGCGCGGATGGCGGGAAGGCGGGCCGGCATGGGCAACTCGGCGGAGCAGGCGGCGTAAATACCACAGCCCCCGACACCCCGCTCAACGGTGCGCAAGGTCCCGGCTCCGAGAATGATCGTGGAGCGCCGAAGACCACGATCTGATTCGACACCGATCTCAAGGTGTTCCGCTCCGGCAAGTGCTGGAACGATGTCATGAGCCCGGTCGCTGCCGCGGCGATCCGCGCCGCCGCCGAGTGGTACGCGGCGATTCGCCTTGAGCCCGGAGGCGGCTGAGCCCGGCCGCGGTTCTTTTGCGCCTGCGAAGCCGGAGCCGGTTTGCAGCCCGGGCGGGTTGTGTATAGGTCGCCTCCAACGCCATCCCGCTGCAGGAGGCTCTGATGAGCGACACGACGGAGCCGGCGGTCGAGGCGGCGCTCGACCGGGAGCGAGTGGACGCGGTGCTCGCGGCGGTCGAGGCCGGCGACCACGAGGCCCTGGTCGAGCTGCTCGAGCCGCTGCACGCGGCGGACGTCGCCGACCTTCTCGAGCAGATCAGTCGCGCCGAGCGCCAGGAGCTCATCCGGCTCTGGGGCATCCAGCTCGACGGCGACGTGCTCGCCGAGCTCGAGGAGGGGGTGCGTGACGAGATCCTCGCGGAACTGCCCGATCACATCCTCAAGGCGGCGGTCCAGGAGCTCGAGACCGACGATGTCGTCTACCTCGCCGAGGACATGGAGGCGCCGGAGCAGGAGCGCATCCTGCGCATGCTCGACGCCGCCGACCGGGCCGCGGTCGAGCAGTCGCTGCAGTACGAGGAGTATTCCGCCGGCCGCCTGATGCAGCGCGAGGTGGTGGTGGCGCCCGAGCACTGGACGGTGGGCGATTCCATCGACTTCATGCGCGCCGAGGAGTGGCTGCCCGACAGCTTCTACGACCTGATCATCGTCAACCCGCAGATGCACCCGGTGGGCATGGTCTCGCTCGGCCGGCTGATGGGCTCGGGGCGGGCGACCGAGCTCAAGGACCTGATGAGCGAGGACTTCCGCACCTTTCGCGCCGATCAGCTCCAGGACGACGTCGCCTACGAGTTCAACAAATATCACCTGATCTCGGCGCCGGTGGTGGACGCGGACGGGCGCCTGGCCGGGGTCATCACCATCGACGACGCCATGGACGTGCTCGAGGACGAGACCGAGGAGGACATGCGGCTTCTCGCCGGCGTCGGCGACGAGGAGCTGTCGGACGGGGTGGCGGAGATCGCGCGGGGGCGGTTCATCTGGCTGACGGTAAACCTCGGGACGGCGATCCTCGCCTCGGCGGTGATCGGGCTCTTCAGCGACACGATCCAGGCCTTCGTGGCGCTGGCCATCCTGATGCCGATCGTGGCGTCGATGGGCGGTAACGCCGGTACCCAGACCCTGACGGTGGCGGTGCGGGCGCTGGCGACCCGCAGCCTGACCGCCTCGAACATGGGGCGGTTCATCGGCCGCGAGGGACTGGTGGGGCTGATCAACGGCGTCGGGTTCGCAGCGATGATCGGGGTGTTGAGCGGGTTCTATTTCCAGGACGCGACCCTCGGCGTGGTGATCGCGGTGGCGATGATCGGCAACATGGTGGTGGCGGCGTTCGCCGGGGTGCTGATCCCGATCGCCCTCGACCGGCTGGACCTCGACCCGGCCCTGGCCTCGGGGACGTTCGTGACGACGATCACCGACGTCTTCGGGTTCTTCGCCTTCCTCGGACTGGCGGGGATGATGCTCACCTGAGCCGCCGGGGAAGATGGAAACCGCCCCGACGTCCGAGGGGCGCGAGTTAACATGATGTTACGGTTCGCCAAGAATCGGTAATCGATTTTCCGGTGCGGCGGATGTATTTCAGGAGTTGCGTAGCGGGGCGCATGCCTGCCCCTCGTCCGTCCAGACACAGATCAGAAAAGGGAGGATCCATAAAACAACTTCTTCTCAGCGCTGCCACGGCGCTCGTCCTGACCACGGTTCCGGCGCTGGCCGAATTTCCCGAAAAGGACATCCAGGGCATCATCCAGTGGGGCGCCGGCGGCTCCACCGACGTGGTGATGCGCGCCGTCACCCCGCATCCCGAGGACGTGCTGGGCGTCAGCGTGGTGATGACCAACAAGACCGGCGGCGTCGGGGCGATCGCCACCAAGTACACGATGACCCAGAAGGCGGACGGCTACACCCTGCTGATGGGCGCCGAGAACCCGCAGCTCTACAAGGTGATGGGCCTCGGCGACATCGATTTTTCGGACTTCATCGCCATCGACATCCTCGCCCGCGGCACGCCGCTGTTGGTGGCCAATCCCGATGCGCCCTACAACACCTTCAAGGAGTTCGTGGAGTACGTCCAGGCCCATCCGGGCGAGGTCAAGATCGGCTCGACGGGACCCGGCGGCCTGCCGTCGGTCGTCACCGCGATGATGTCGAGCCAGGTCGAGATGCCGGTGACGGCGGTGCCTTATGATGGCGACGGCCCGGCGCTGACCGCGCTCATGGGCGGCGCGGTCGACGTGATGCCGGCAGTCCTGGGTGCCGCCATCGAGAACGTGAAGGCCGGCAGGGTCAAGCCGCTGGCGGTGTTCGACACCGAGCCGAGCCCGCTGCTGCCGAACGTGCCGACGGTCGTCGCCGACTATCCGGGCTTCGCCACCTACCTGCCCTGGGGACCCTTCTTCGGCATCTTCGTCAAGGAGGGCACCCCGGACGAGGCGGTGGAGAAGCTGCGCGCCGCCTACCAGGAGAGCGCCGAGCAGGACGACTTCAAGAAGCTCATGGACGATCGTGGCTTCACGCTGATGAACATCACCGGCGACGAAGCCAAGGAGTTCCTCGACCGCTGGCAGTCGGTGACCTCGTGGCTGGTGTACGATGCGGGCATCGCCAAGACTTCGCCCGAGGAGTTCGACATCCCGAAGCCCTGACAAACGACGGGCGGCACGGGCAATCCGTGCCGCCTCCAACAATCAATCCGAAGGGGGAGACGGGAATTCCACGAGCGGCGCCTGAAAAAACCCGGAGAGGACCTCTTCGGCCTTATCCTGCTGGTCCTGAGCGTCGGACTGTTCTGGCAGGCCTACCAGATCGCCGGCTCTCGGCTATCAGGTCGGGCCGGTCATCCTCGGTGTGATCCTCGCCCGGCTGATCGACGAAAACTGGCGCCGCGCGATCATCTCCGAGCAGGAGAACCTCGGGCAGTTCTTCGCCAAGTTGTTCGCCAGCCCGCTGTCGCTGGTGCTCTTCACCACGGTGGTGCTGATTGTGTTGAGCCAGACGCCGGTCTTCGGATGGGTTCGGCGCACCCTGCGGCGGGGCTGAGACCATGCCGGGAGACGCGATCCGTTTGGCAGTCGTCGGCGCCGGGATGATTGGCCGGCGCCATGCGGCGTTGGTCGCCGCGGACCCCGGGGCGATCCTGGCCGCGGTGGTCGATCCCACCACCGGTGGTCGGCGGAGCCGGGCGGGCGAGGTGCTGGCGGCGGAGCACGGCGTGAACTGGTATCCGGGCCTTGCCGCTCTGCTGGCGGCGGACCGGCGGACGGGGTGATCCTGGCGACGCCGACCCCGTTCCACGTCGTCGGCGGGCTCGAGGCGGTGGCGGCCGGCGTTCCGGCGCTGATCGAGAAGCCGATCGCCGACCATCTCGGCGAGGCCCTGCGGCTGGTGGAGGCGGCGGAGGCGGCCGGAGTGCCGGTTCTCGTCGGCCACCACCGGCGGCACAATCCGATGCTGCAGGCGGCGCGTGAGGCGATCGCCGGCGGGCGGGTCGGCCAGGTGCTGGCGGTGCATGCGCAGTGCTGGTTCCGGAAGGCCGACAGCTATTTCGAGCCGGAGTGGCGGCGGCGGCCGGGGGCGGGGCCTGTGCTGACCAACCTGATCCACGACGTCGACAACCTGCGGTTTCTCTGCGGCGAGGTGGTTGCGGTCCAGGCGGTCGAGAGCCGCGCGGGTCGGGGGCATCCGGTGGAAGACACCGCGGTGGTGCTGCTGGAGTTTGCCAGCGGGGCGCTCGGGACCATGACGGTCTCCGACGCGGTGGTGTCGCCGTGGAGCTGGGAGCTGACGACCGGCGAGAACGCCGACTATCCGCGGCAGGAGGCGTTCTGTTATCTGGTGGGCGGCTCGAAGGGGTCGCTCTCGGTGCCCACCCTCGACTTGAGCGTCAACGGCGCGGTGCGCGACTGGCACCAGCCGATCCTGCGGGAGCGGCTGTCCTACGTACACGCCGATCCGCTGGCGCGGCAGATCGGCAATTTCTGCGAGGTGATCCGCGGCCGGGCCGAGCCGCTGGTCTCCGGTCGTGAGGGACTGCGTTCGCTGGCGGTTCTGGACGCGGTGAAACGGTCGGCGCGCTCGGGTCACCGGGTGGCGCCGGAGACGGCGAAGGAAAGGATCGGGCATGCCGCAGGTTGACGAGACAGAGACAGACACCATTCGCCTCGGCCTGATCGGCGATAACATCGCCCGCTCGCAATCGCCGCGGCTGCACGAACTGGCGGGGCGGCTCACGGGGCTCAAGGTACGCTACGATCGTCTGATCCCGCTGAATCTCGGCAAGGACTTCGAGGCGGTGTTCGCGGATGCGCGGGACGCGGGGTATCGCGGGCTCAACATCACCTATCCCTACAAGGAGCGGGTCGTGCCGCTCGTCGGCATCCCCGATCCGCAGGTAGCCACGTTGGGCGCGGTGAACACGGTGGTCTTCGAGACGGACGGGCCGAAGGGATACAACACCGACTGGTCGGGATTCATGGCGGGCTATCGGCACGCGCTCGGGTCGCGCGCGCCGGGGGCGGTGTGCATGGTGGGGGCGGGCGGCGTCGGCAAGGCGGTGGCGTTCGGCCTGCTGTCGCTCGGGCTCGAGGATTCTCAGGCTGGTGGAGCGCGACTTGCCGAAGGCCGAGGCACTGGCCGCGGCGCTGCGGGCCGCGGCGCCGGCGCTGCGGGTGACGGTGACCGGCGAGGTGGCGGAGGGGGTCGCAGGCGCGGCAGGGCTGGTGAACTGCACGCCGGTGGGTATGGTCGGGTACGACGGCACGCCGGTGCCGAG
The DNA here is from genome assembly GCA_963798385.1 of uncultured Alphaproteobacteria bacterium. Taxonomy (GTDB): domain Bacteria; phylum Pseudomonadota; class Alphaproteobacteria; order Rhodobacterales; family Rhodobacteraceae; genus Amaricoccus. Next base: position 546,285 of record CAWCTE010000002.1, read on the forward strand.
GGAACTGATGGGCGGCGCGGACTGGGCGTTCGATGCGGTCTACACGCCGGTGGACACCGAGTTCCTGCAGGATGCCGAGGCCGAGGGGCTGGCCATCATGAGCGGGTACGAGCTCTATTTTTATCAGGGGCTGCACGCCTATGCGATCTTCCACGGTCGGGAGATCGACGAAGGGGTGCTGCGCCAGGCACTTCAGGAGCTGGCATGAAGTTTTCGATCGCCACGGTCTCGCTCGGGGGAACCCTGCCCGAGAAACTCGGCGCCATCGCGGCGGCGGGGTTCGACGGCGTGGAGATCTTCGAGGCGGACGTGCTGGCCCACGAGGGATCGCCGGCGGAGATCGGCGAGATGATCCGCGACCGGGGCCTCGAGATCATCGCCTTCCAGCCGTTCCGTGATTTCGAGGGCATGCCGGAGCCGCAGCGCTCCCGCGGCTTCGAGCGGGCGCGGCGGAAGTTCGAGTTGATGAACGAGCTGGGTGCGGGCGCTATTCTCGTCTGCTCGAACGTCTCACCCCTCAGCCTCGGCGGCATCGATCGGGCCGCCGCGGATTTGCGTGAACTGGGCGAGATTGCGGAGGGGTTCGGAATCGACATCGGCTTCGAGGCGCTGGCCTGGGGGCGGCACGTCTCGGATTACCGCGACGCCTGGGAGATCGTGCGGCGCGCGGATCACCCCCGGGTCGGGGTAATTCTCGACAGCTGGCACATCCTGTCGCGCGGGCTGCCGGTTGACGCCATCCGCTCGATCCCAGCCGACCGGATCACATTCGTGCAGCTCGCCGATGCGCCGAAGATGGACATGGACCTGCTGCAATGGTCGCGGCATTTCCGCAACTTCCCCGGGCAAGGCGACTTTCCGGTCGACGCGTTCATGCAGGCGGTGATCGCCACCGGATACGACCGCTGGCTCAGTCACGAGATTTTCAACGACCGCTTCCGCATGGCGTCGCCCCGGCGGATCGCCGAGGATGGCGAGCGGTCGCTGATCTGGCTGAACGACCGGATGAACCCGGGCAAGCTGCCGCCGCGGGCGGTGCCGGAGGCGGTGGACTGGATCGAGTTCGCGGTCTCCGAGGAGGACGCCGAAGAGCTGGCGAAACTGTTCACCGGCCTGGGCTTTGTCCTCACCGGCCGGCACCGCTCCAAGCAGGTGACGCGCTATACCCAAGGGGAAATCAACCTCGTGCTCAACACCGAGCCCGATGGGCTCGCGCACTCGCAGCAGATCGTCCATGGCCCCTCGGTGGTCGCCATCGGCATCCGCGTCGGGGACGCCGCTGCGGCCCTGGAGCGAGCCGAGGGCTTGCGCATGAGCGCGTTCCGCCAGCCGGTGTCGCCGGGGGAGCTCGACATTCCGGCGATTCGCGGGCTCGGCGGCTCGCTGATCTATTTTACCGACGCCAAGACCGAGCTGGGGAGAGTCTGGGACATCGAGTTCGAGCCGACGGGCGCTGTACCGCCGGCGTGGCTCACCCGGCTCGATCACCTGGCGCAATCGATGTCGCCGGACGAGATGCTGAGCTGGCGGCTCTACTACCTGTCGCTGTTCGACTTCGAGACGACCCCGCAGGTCGACGTCGTCGATCCGGCCGGGATCGTCGAGAGCATGGCGCTGCAGGACCGCGACCGCGCCTTACGGATATGCCTCAACGCCAGCATCTCTGAGCGGACGCTGAGCTCGCGGTTCCTGTCGGAGTTCTTCGGAGCCGGGGTTCAGCACATCGCGTTTGCCACCGACGACATCTTCGCCGCCGCCCAGGCGATCCGGGCGGGCGGTCTCGAGCTTCTGCCGATCCCGGGGAACTACTACGACGACCTCGAGGCGCGGGTGACGCTCGAGCCGGAGGTGCTGGACCGGATGCGCGGGCTCGGCATCCTCTACGACGAGGACGAGTCCGGCCGCTACTTCCAGCTCTACACCCAGGCATTCCAGCAGCGGTTCTTCTTCGAGATCGTCCAGCGCGACGGCTATGGCGGCTTCGGCGCCCCCAACGCGCCGATCCGCCTCGCTGCCCAGGCCCGCATTGCCCGCGGGCAGGCGATACCGCGGAACTGATCCGAGCCGTTCGGAGCTACGAGAACGGCCGGGTTGGGCGCTTTCGCAGGCGGCCGGCGGCGCATATGCTTGACATGTTTTGTCGGGTATGGTTTTCCGCGGGCTATCGGGATGCGCCCCAGCCTCACGCCAGGTCCGACCCATATATCTGATGCCAAGAGCGCCGATGATGAGGGCGGGGAAAGCAGGGAGCCGTGGGCCGGATGTCCAATGCGCGGCACCGTGGCCGGTCCTGGATGCCGGCGGACTGCCGATACCTCGGAGATCTGAACCTTGCGGGTGGCGGAGCCGCCAACGCCGCCTGATTTTGAACCCAGAAGAACGCAAGGAGACAAGCATGTTCGTCGCGATGAACCGTTTCAAGGTTGTGCCGGGCTCCGAGCCCGCCTTCGAGGATGTGTGGCGGAACCGCAAGTCGCGGCTCGAAGAGATGGATGGCTTCGTCGACTTCCACCTGCTGCGCGGACCGGCCGGCGAGGCGCATACGCTCTATGCGTCGCACACCGTCTGGAAGGACGAGGCGGCGTTCCGCGCCTGGACGACCTCGGAGCAATTCCGCGATGCCCACAAGGGCGCGGGACAGAACAAGGCGACCTATCTCGGGCATCCGGAATTCGAGGGCTTCTCGAGCGTCGAGGGGGTGTGAGGCGTCAAGCACGACCCTGCCGTTGATCGTGGTGCGACTTAAGTACTTTTCCTTCGCCCGGGACGGTGCGGGCGAGCCATGAGGATCCCTGCGGTGACCGAAGCTCTCGTCGTCGACCAGCCGGAAGACCTTCTCGCCCGCGAGGCCGCCCTGCGAGCCGGGGGCGCGACCCCGCGGATGCGCGACGCCGCGGCATCGCTCGGCGGCGCGCCAACGGCACCGCGCGCCGCCTGCGGCGGCCGGAGGCGCCGGAGGGGTTCGGTGCGGTGCTGGCGCGGCTGCCGGAGGCGGGCGAGGTAATGGCGCTTACGCGAAAGAGGCTGTGTCCATGAGGTCCATGGGCGTTTCAACGCGCCGGAGTTTCAGGGATCGGTCGGCCAGGTGGTCGGGCCGATCGACCTGCGCCTGTTCACGCGGAACTGGGCCTTTGGGTATCTGCTCGAGGAGGAGACCCGGTCGGGGCCGCGCAGGAGCCTTCAGTTCTTCGACGCAAACGGCACCGCGGTCCACAAGAACTAAGCCACGCCGAAAACCGATGCGGCGGCTTTCGATCGTATCGCCGACGAGGCGGCGGATCCGGACGCGGCGCCAGCCAGCTTTGCCCCGGTTGCGCCGAGGGAAGCGGACCGGCCCGACGCCGAAATCGACACAGCCGGGCTGCGCGAGGCCTGGGAGGCGCTGGGGCATACGCACGAATTCTACGGCCTGCTGCGACGCTTCAAGGTCGGCCGCGCCCAGGCGATGCGTCTCGCCGGGCCGGAGCTGGGCCCGGGAGGTTCCGGCGGCGGCGATACGCGAGGTCCTGAACGGTGCCGCGGCCTCAGGGCTGCCGATCATGGTTTTCGTCGGCAACCCGGGCTGCGTGCAAATCTATTCCGGACCGGTGGAGCGAATCGAGACCATGGGGCCGTGGCTGAACGTGCTCGACCCGGGTTTCAACCTGCACCTGCGCGAGGACAGGATCGGATCGGCCTGGGTGGTGCGCAAGCCGTCGGTGAACGGGGAGATCCATTCGCTGGAGCTTTATGACGCGGAGGGCGAGGTGTTCGTCCAGGTCTTCGGTCTCCGCAAGGACTGCGAGCGGGAGCGCGCCGACTGGCGGGCGCTGGTCGGCGGGCTCACGGAGTCCGCCTCGTGCCGACCCGCCGGACGCTGCTGCTCGCGGGCAGCGCGCTTGGCTGGCGTCGCTGGAGCGGGCGGAGCCGGCGGCGCGGGTGCTGGTGCTGGGGGCGATCTCGCCGAGATCGTCTTCGCGCTCGGCGCCGGCGAGCGGGTGGCCGCCACCGACACCACTGCGGTCTGGCCGCCCGCCGTGCTGGCGCTGCCGAAGGTTGGCTACATGCGGCGGCTCTCGGCGGAGGGCATCCTGTCGCTGACGCCGGACGTGGTGCTGGCAAGCCCGGAGGTGGGGCCGCCGACGGTGATGGACCAGCTCGTTGCCGCCGGGCTGACGGTGGCCGTCGGGCCGCAGGGCCAGGTCTTCGAGGTGGTGCCGGAGAAGATCGCCTTCGTGGGGCGCGAGCTTGGGCTTGAGCCCGAGGCGGCGGCGCTCGCGGCAGAGGTCGAGGCGCGGATGGCAGCGGTGGAGGCGGCGCTGGCCGCGCTGCCGGACCGGCCGTCGGTGCTCTTCCTGATCTCGGTCGCGAACGGTGCGCCGATGGCGGCGGGCGCGGGCACTGCGGCGGATGCGATGATCACGTTGGCACACGGGCGCAACGCCGTGGCGGGCTTCGACGGCTACAAGCCGCTGTCGGTGGAGGCCGGGATCGGAATCGCGCCGGACGCGGTGCTGCTGCCGGACCACGGTCGCTCCGGATCGCCCCTGATGTGGTGCCGGTGGGAGCCTAGCCCCTTCCTACTGCGGCATCGCGATCTGCATCTTCACGTCGCCGCTGGGCGCAGAGGCGGCGACCTCGAAGGCGTGGACGCTGTCTTCGAAGTCGAAGGTGCGGGTGATCAGCGGCTTCACGTCTATGGCCCCGGAGGCCAGCATCGCGATGCAGCGCGGAAAGACGTGGGCATAGCGGAAGATGTTCTCGACCCGGGCCTCGCGCACCATCGCGGCGCCGGCGTCGTAGGCGATGGGCTCCGGCTGGCCGCCGATCATCACCACGGCGCCGCCGGGGCAGAGGGCCTCGAAGACGGTGGCGGCGGCGCGGCCGTTCCCCGTGGCCTCGAACACGAGCTCGACGCCCCAACCATCTGTGGCGGCGATGATTTCCTTTGCGGGCGTCGTCTTGGTGACGTTGATCGGCGTGATCGGGCCGAGAGAGGCGGCGATCGCGAGCTTGGCGTCGTCGATGTCGGAGACGAAGACCCGCGCGCAGCCGGCGGCCAGCGCCGAAAGCGCGGTGACGAGGCCGATCGGCCCCGCGCCCATGACCAGCGCGAGATCGCCGGGCCGCACCCGCGCCTTGGTGGCCGCGTGGACGCCGACCGCGAGCGGCTCGACCATCGCCGCTTCGGCGAACGAGACGTTGTCGGGGAGTTTGAAGGTGAAGGCCTCGGGATGGACGGCGGTCGGACGCAGGATGCCGTGGATCGGCGGCGTCGCCCAGAAGCGCACGGCGGGGTCGATGTTGTACATGCCGAGGCGGGTGGCGCGGCTGTTGGGGTCGGGGACGCCGGGCTCCATGCAGACCCGGTCTCCGGCCTTCAGGGTGGTGACTTCGGGACCGGTCTCGATCACCGTGCCGGAGGCCTCGTGGCCGAGAATCATCGGTGCATTTACGACGAAGGGGCCGATGCGGCCGTGGGTGTAGTAGTGGACGTCCGAACCGCAGATGCCGACGGTGTGCAGCTTGATGCGGACGTCGCGGGGGCCGAGGGTCTCTTCGCGCTCGATGGGGAAGTCTCTCAGCGCAAGCTTGTGCTGCGCTTCCAGGACCAGCGATTTCATTTGTGAGCCCTCCCTTGCGATGCCGCCAGCGGCCGTTTGCACGATGGCGCGCCCGGTGGAGATAGACAATCCCGCCTGATGGGTGGGAGCGCAAGGGGGCGAACGGGCTGGGTCGAAGAAGGTGAGATTTCCATTGGGGCGCAATGGTTAACGGCGTTCTTTCAACGTACATCTCACCTACAAGGCATGTACATCGCTTGTATCAGAATCGCGCGAAAAGCGGAAATACTAATGCGCTCGGACCGAGAGCGGTCCAAGGGGGTGGAGAGCGCCGGCGGACGGCCCGGGGGGCCGCTGCCGGCGCCTGCGTTCACTCCGCCGCGGCTGCCTCCGGCTTGAAGTCCATCGCCACGCCGTTGATGCAGTAGCGCTGGTGCGTCGGCGGCGGGCCGTCGTCGAAGACATGGCCGAGGTGGCTGCCGCAGGTGGCGCAGTGGACCTCGGTGCGGACCATGCCGTGGCTGCCGTCCGTCGTGGTCTCGACCGCGCCCTCGACCGGCTCGTTGAAGCTCGGCCAGCCGGTGCCGCTCTCGAACTTGACCTGGGCGCGGAACAGCGGCTGCCCGCAGCCGACGCAGGTGAAGGTGCCAGCCCGCTTCTCATGCAGGAGCGCACAGCTCCCCGGCCGCTCGGTGCCGTGGGCCCGCATCACCGCGTACTGCTCCGGCGTCAGCAGTGCGCGCCACTCCGCATCGGTGCGGGTGACCTTGAACGTACTGGTCTCCATCGTTGCCCTCCACTTGCGACCTTGCCCCTATATGGGGTCTTCGCGCCGCTGCGTCGATGGGGAGGCGCTCAGGCCGCCGGCAGCGGGATCTCGGTGACGAACTTCGGCACCTGGTATCCGCGCTGCACCGCCGGTCGCGCCGCCACTCGCAGGTACCAGTCCTGCACCGCCGGGTAGGCGCCGAGATCGACCTGCTGCCATTCGAACCGGGAGACCCACGGCCAGATCGCCATGTCTGCGATGCTGTATTCTCCCCGCTCGGTGCCGACCACGAAGTCACGGTCCGTGAGCCGGCGGTCCAGCGTGCCGTAGAGCCGGTGCGCCTCCTTCGTGTAGCGTGCCTCGGCATAGGGCGCCTTGCCGGGGTTGTACTTCACGAAGTGATGGACCTGACCGAGCATCGGCCCGATGCCGCCCATCTGCCACATCAGCCACTCGATCGCCCGCCAGCGCTCCTCGCCCGCCGGCATGTAGCGCCCGTACTTCTCGGCGAGGTACATCAGGATCGCGCCGCTCTCCATCAGCGCGGTGCCGGTGTCGCGGTCGACGATCGCCGGGATGCGGTTGTTGGGCGAGATGCGGGTGAACATGTCCGAGAACTGCGCGCGCTGGGTGATGTCAATGGCGTGGACCTCGTAGGGCACGCCGAGTTCCTCGAGCATGATCGAGACCTTGCGGCCGTTGGGCGTGGTCCAGGTGTAGAGGTCGATCACGGGCTTTCCTCGGGTTGTGCGGACCCGGGAGACTAGGGCAGCCCGGCGCACAGTCCAGAAAAGCCAAACGGCGGCTCCCGCGTCTGCGGAGGCCGCCGCCGGATGGCTGCGAACGCGGCGGGCTCCCGCGCGGGAGCCCGGCCGGTTACTTTACCGCGACGAGCTTGGCCGGCGCCTTGGCCCGGGGCTTGGCCGGCGCCTTGGCGGGGGCGGTCTTCACCGGGGTCTTGGTGGTGGCCTTGGCGGCGGCGGCCTTCATCGGCGCCTTGGCGCGCGGCTTGGCCGGGGCCTTGGCCTTCGCCTTCATCGGCGCCTTCGCCTTCGGCTTGGCCGCGGCCTTGGGCTTCGCCTTGTCCATCGCGATGAGCTTGACGGCGGCGGATTCGAGGGCGCGGATGCGGACCAGCAGGTCCTTCAGAGTGGGGGCGGGCATGTCTACTCCTCCTAGGAGTTGGTTTCTTACCAGCGGGCTCACCCCGATCTGGCGCTGTGCATTCTTTTCATTAATAGTTACCAATGTATTACTGGGAATCTTGGCTAAGTTGGCGTTGGCCAAACCGTGCAGTTTTCGCACAACAGGGACCGCCAATTGTGCCGGGGTTGGAGAAGAACCCGCCGTGTTCTCGTCGCCTGACTTGCGCATGAGGCGGCGGGGGCGGGCCGCGCCGAACTCCCCCTTTCCTGTTCCCAGCGAAAGCGCCATGGTCCGCCGATGAGCCGCAGTCCCGACAATATCCGCCCCGCCTTCTGGCGCCGCTTCCGCCTCGAGGATCTCAACCGCCCCGAGTGGGAGGCGCTCTGCGACGGCTGCGCCAAGTGCTGCCTCGTCAAGCTCGAGGACGACGAGACCGGCGAGGTCGCCTACACCAACATCTCCTGCCGGCTCCTCGACCTCGGCACCTGCCGCTGCGGCAACTACGCGCTCCGCCGCCAGCTGGTGGCGGGCTGCGTCGTCCTCGACCGCGACAACCTCGAGAGCGTGCTGCCCTGGATGCCCCGGACCTGCGCCTACCGCCTGGTCCACGAGGGCCGCGACCTCGAGCCTTGGCACCCGCTCGTCTCCGGCGACCCGTCGAGCGTCCACCGCGCCGGGGTGTCGCTCCGCGGCCGCATGGTGCCGGAATACGAGGTGACCGAGGAAGACTGGGAGGACTATCGTGATCGAGGAAGACGTCTGATGTGGTTCACCTCCGACAACGCCAGCCCCGCCGCGCCGGAGGTGCTGGCCGCGGTCGCCCGCGCCAATGCCGGCAATGCCCCCTCCTACGGTGCGGAAGCGGCGATGGAGCGGGTCACCGCACGCCTCCGCGCGATCTTCGAGGCGCCGGAGGCCGCGGTCCGCCTGGTGGCGACCGGCACCGCCGCCAACGCCCTGTCGCTCGCCTGCCTCTGCCCGCCCTGGGCCACCGTCTACTGCCACCGCGAGGCCCACGTCGCCGAGGACGAGTGCGGCGCGCCGGAGTTCTACACCGGCGGCGCCAAGCTCACCCTGCTCGACGGCGCCGACGGGCGCATCGACCCGGAGGCGCTGGGGCGGGCGCTGGCGACGGCCGCGCCGGCCAGCGTCCACAACGTCCAGAAGGGCGCGCTCAGCCTCACCAACGCCACCGAGGCCGGCGCGGTCTACGGCCCCGCCCAGGTGGCGGCGCTTGCCGGCCTGGCCCGGGCGCATGGGCTGCCCGTGCACATGGACGGCGCGCGCTTCGCCAATGCCCTGGTCTCGCTCGGCTGTACCCCGGCCGAGCTCACCTGGAAGGCCGGCGTCGACGTCCTGAGCTTCGGCGGCACCAAGAACGGCTGCCTCGGGGTCGAGGCGGTGATCCTGTTCGACCCGGGCAAGGCCTGGGAGCTCGAGCTCCGCCGCAAGCGCGGCGGCCACCTGTTCTCCAAGCACCGCTACCTGTCGGCGCAGATGGAGGGCTACCTCGAGGACGACCTCTGGCTCGACCTCGCCGCCCGCGCCAACGCCCGCGCCGCGGACCTGTCCCGTGGCATCGCCGCGATCCCGGGCGCTTCCCTTGCGCATCCGACCGAGGCCAACGCCGTCTTCGCCGCCTGGCCCGCGCGCCGCCCACCGAGCGGCGCGCGTCGCGGGCGCCGCCTACCACTTCTGGCCGGGCGAACCGAGCCTCGACGGCCCGCCGGACGAGCCGCTGCTGGCGCGGCTCGTCTGCAGCTGGTCGACCACCGAGGACGAGATCGCGGCGCTGCTGGGCATCCTGCAGGGCGAGAAAGCCGGCGATCGCGTCTGAACCGCCGCCGGGCGGGTCGGCCCCGTCAGCCGGCTCGGTCGGCGAGGGCCGCCTCGAGCAGCGGCAGGCGGTCCTGGCCCCAGAAGATCTCGTCGTCGAGCACGTAGCTCGGCGCCCCGAAGACCCCGCGCCGCAGCGCCTCGTCGGTGTTGCGCTCCAGCGTCTCCACCGCCGTCAGGAGGCCCTTGTCGCCGATCCCGGGATCGAACCCGGCGGCGGCGAGGACCTCGCGCACCACCTCGTCCTCGGCGATGTCGCGCTCCTCGGCCCAGGCGGCGCGCAGGAAGCCGTGGACGAGCGCGCCGAGGTCGCCGCCACCGGCGGCCTGCGCCGAGATGATCGCCGCCGACGCCGGCACCGGGTTGGTGGGGAAGTAGCGCGGCGTCGGGTTGATCGGCATGCCCTTGGCGCGCGCCAGCCGCGCCAGGTCGGCGAGCCGGTACGTCTGGCGCGACGGGTGGCGGTCCTTGAGCTGCGGCGTGCCGGTCTCCGCGAAAATCCGCATGAGTTGCACGGGCTTGTAGGTGATCGTTGCGTCTTGACGCGCGGCGATCTCCTCGAGCTCGGTCCCCGCGAGATACGAAAACGGCGACAGTGGAAACAGGTAATAGTCGATCTCGGCCATCCGCGGCTCCCCCGTGGTCCCGGTTCAGCATCGGCAAATTCCGGGGCTTTGCAAGGGCGGGTGGCGGTGGTAACCGGTGCCTGCCGCCAGTCGAGAGGTCGCTCCACGTGCCGATGAACCCGCTGTTCAAGCCGAAGCTGATCGCCGGGAACTCGAACCGGCCGCTGGCCACGGCAATCGCCCGCCGGATCTCGATGCATCGCGGCGAGACGGTGGAGCTGGTCAAGACCCGGGTCGAGCGCTTCAACGACGCCGAGATCTTCGTCGAGGTGTTCGAGAACGTCCGCGGCGAGGACATGTTCATCATCCAGTCGACGTCGAACCCGGCGAACGACAACCTGATGGAACTCCTGATTATGTGCGACGCGCTGCGGCGGTCCTCGGCGCACCGGATCACGGCGGTGATGCCGTATTTCGGCTATGCCCGGCAGGACCGGCGCTCGAAGGCCCGCACCCCGATCAGCGCCAAGCTGGTGGCGAACCTGCTGACCGTCGCCGGGATCGAGCGGGTGCTGACACTGGACCTGCACGCGGCGCAGATTCAGGGTTTCTTCGACGTCCCGGTGGACAACCTCTACGCCGCGCCGGTCTTCGCGCTCGACATGCGCCACAATTTCGGCAGTCTCGACGACGTCACCGTGGTCTCGCCCGACGTCGGCGGGGTGGCGCGGGCGCGCGAGCTCGCCGAGCGCATCGGCGCCGATCTCGCCATCGTCGACAAGCGTCGCGCCGCCCCCGGTGAGGTGGCGTCGATGACGGTGATCGGCGAGGTCGAGAACCGGGTCTGCGTCATTGTCGACGACATCGTCGACACCGCCGGCACGCTGGTGAAGGCCTCGGAACTCTTGATGAGCCACGGCGCCAAGGAGGTCCACGCCTATATCACCCACGGCGTGCTATCGGGGCCGGCGGTAGAGCGGATCGCCGGCTCGTCGATGAAGAGCCTGGTCGTCACCGACTCGATCGAGACCTCCGAGGCGGCCCGGCAGGCCAAGAACATCCGGGTGGTGCCGGTGGCGCCGCTGTTCGCCCAGGCGATCCTCAACATCGCCAACGGCACCAGCGTCTCGTCGCTGTTCGAGGCCCATACCCTCGAGCCGATCTATGAGGCGTTCTACCCGACGGCGGCAGCCTGAGGGACGCGGCCTTCGCCGCGTGGCCGCCTTTGCGGCCAAAAGGAGCGCGCAGGTGCGCGCATTGTTTCTTTGTTTGATTTCCGCCTGTGGGCGGAAATCGACTGCTCTCCAGGTTAGCAAGCCCGTATGAAAGCCCGCGGTTCGCCCTTGCCTTAGGCGAGGGTGCCGTCGGCGGCGATCCGGGTCTTGCCGCCCAAGTAGGGATGGAGCGCCACCGGGAGCGTGACCGAGCCGTCCGCCTCCTGCCCGTTCTCGAGGACGGCGATCAGGGTGCGGCCGACGGCGAGGCCGGAGCCGTTGAGGGTATGGACGAACTCCGGCTTCGCGCCCTCGCCGCGGCGGAAACGGGCATTCATGCGGCGGGCCTGGAAGTCGCCGCAGACCGAGACCGACGAGATCTCGCGGTAGGTGTCCTGGCCGGGCAGCCAGACCTCGAGGTCATGGGTGCGCCGGGCGCCGAAGCCCATGTCGCCGGTGGAGAGCACTACGGTTCGGTAGGGAAGGCCCAGCGCCTCGAGGATGTTCTGGGCGCAGGTGGTCATCCGGTCGAGCTCTGCGCGGCTGTCCTCGGGGCGGGTGATCGACACCATCTCCACCTTCTCAAACTGGTGCTGGCGCAGCATGCCGCGCGTGTCTTTTCCCGCACTTCCAGCTTCGGACCTAAAGCACTGGGTATGAGCAGTGAGGCGGACCGGCAGATCCGTCTCATCAAAAATCGCACCGCTTCCTGCCAAGTTCGTAAGCGTAACCTCAGCAGTTGGAATCAGCCACCAGCCGTTTGTCGTCTGAAAGCTTTCTTCGGCAAACTTCGGTAGTTGTCCCGTCCCTAACATTGCATCTTCACGGACTAGGACAGGAGTCCAGACTTCGCGCAGATCGTGCGACATTATATGCGTGTCGATCATAAACTGCGCCAGAGCACGGTGTAGTCGCGCCATAGAACCGAGCATTACGACAAAGCGGCTACCAGAAATGCGCCCAGCGGCCGCGAACGCCAACCCATCCTTTGCCGCTGGTATCTCGAAGTGCTCCAGCGGCTTGAAGCGGAAGTCTCGCGGCGAGCCCCAGCGGTGGATCTCGACGTTGGCGGTCTCGTCGGGGCCGTCGGGTACGTCGTCCATCGGCAGGTTGGGGATGCCCATCAGCATTTCGCGCAGTGCGGCGTCGGCGGCGGCCGCTTCGGCCTCGAGGCGGGCGATCTCGTCCTTCTTGTCGGCGACGAGGGCGCGGAGGCGCTCGAACTCGGCCTCGTCGCCGCGGGCCTTGGCGGCGCCGACCGCCTTGCTGGCGGCGTTGCGCTCGGCGAGCGCGGTCTCGGCGGCGGCGATGCGGGCGCGGCGGGTCTCGTCGACGGCGAGGATCTCGGGCGCGGCCGGAGGCAGGCCGCGGCGGGCGAGGGCGGCATCGAAGGCGTCGGGCGCCTCGCGGATCAGGCGGATGTCGTGCATTTTCGGCCTCCGGAGCGTGCGCGGCGGGTTATGGCCGACGAGGGTCCGCGAGGAAAGGGTCTATCGGGGGCGGACGCCGCGGATCAGGCCGCGACGATCTCGTCGGTCCAGACCCGGAAGTTCTCCATGACGCCCGGGCCGAAGGTGGTGGTGAGGGCGACGTCGGCGGCGTCGCGGCCGTAGGCCATCAGCACCCGGCTCTGGCGCGGGGTGTTGTTGCGCGGATCGAAGAGGCGCCAGCCGCCGCCGAGATAGGCCTCGAACCAGGCGGCGAAGTCGCCGGGGGGCCAGGGCTTCGGTGTCCCGACGTCGCCCAGATAGCCGGTGCAGTAGCGCGCCGGGATGTTGAGCGCCCGGCAGAAGGCGACGGCGAGGTGGGCATAGTCGCGGCAGACGCCGACGCCTTCCTCGTAGCCCTCGAACGCGGATCGGGTCGGGCGGGCCAGCGCATAGTCGAAGCGGATGTGGTTGTGGACGAAGTCGCAGACCGCCTGCACCCGGGGCCAGCCGGGCTGGGTCTGCCCGAACAGGCTCCAGGCGAGGTCGAGCAGCCGATCGCTCTCGCAGAAGCGGCTGGCGAGCAGGAACACCAGTGCCTCGTCGGGAAGCTCTTCCACCGGGTGCTGGCGGGCGTCGGGCACCACCGGATCGGGGAGGCCGTTGTCGCGGATCACCGTGTCGGTGGTGATGCGGATGCGCCCCGCGGGCGCGGTGAACCGGCCGCACCAGTTGCCGAAGGCGTCGCGGTAGCTTGCCAGCGGCACCGGCGGGTCGAGGCGGATGAGGTCGGGTGCCTCGAGGTCGGAGGCGCGGGAGTAGTGCACGTTGAGCACCGAGAGCACCGGCGTCGGCTGCGGGAAGTCGAAGTCGAGTTCGTAGCCGATCCTGAGGCGCATCGGATTCTCCCACCGGGGCCGCGCCGGGAGGGCGCCGCCGTTCTCCACCCCGCCGACCATAGGGCACCGGCCGGGGGTGGCAATCGCCTTCGGCGGCCGCGCCGGAAGCCGCCTTGCCATCGCCGAGGGGCGACGCTAGTGTCCGCGCGATTTTCGGGGCCGGGGAGGCTGGCCGCCCGCAAGAGACAAGGACGCCAGAGATGTTCGCAACACCCGCATTCGCCCAGGCAGCGGCCGGGGGCGCCGGCGGCGCTGGAGGGCTGATCAGCTTCGTGCCGATCGTGCTCATCTTCGTCATCATGTACTTCCTGATGATCCGCCCGCAGCAGAAGAAGGTGAAGGAACACAAGGCGATGGTCGACGCCCTCCGCCGCGGCGACCAGGTGGTCACCTCCGGCGGCCTGATCGGCAAGGTGAGCAAGGTCGACGACCAGAAGGGCGAGATCGAGATCGAGCTGGCGCCGTCGAACATCAAGGTGCGGGTGGTCCGGTCCACCATCAGCCAGGTGGTCAGCAAGACCGAGCCCGCCGAGGCGTGACGGCGTGAGCGCGGCGGCCGATTGCCGCCGCCGGGAGATCCGAACCTAGATGCTGCATTTTTCGCTCTGGAAGAAGCTGGTCGTCCTGGCGATCTGCCTCGTCGGCCTCGTAGTGGCCTTTCCGAATCTGTTCTATTCCCGGGTCGAGTTGGCCAACGACGCCCGGACAGCGGTCGAGCGCGGGCAGGATCTGACGCCGGAGATGGCGGCGGCCGAGGCGGGCTGGCCGGGGTGGCTGCCGTCGGGCCTCGTCAATCTCGGCCTCGATCTGCGCGGCGGCGCCCATGTTCTCGTCCAGGTGGAGACGACGGAGGTCCATGCCGAGCAGCTCGAGCAGCTCTGGCCCGACCTGCGCGACAAGCTCCGCGACCTGCGCGACCAGGTCGGCAGCGTCCGCCGGCTTGACAGCTCCGCGGACGAGCTCCGGATCCGCATCGGTAACCCCGCCGGCATGGACGCGGCCCTCCAGGCGGTGCGCGACACCGCCCGGCCGGTCTTCTCGATCACCGGCGGCGCCAGCCGCCAGTTCGAGGCCGAGGCCCAGGGCGACGAGGTGGTGGTGACGCTGACGCCGGCCGAGAAGGCGGCGATCGACGAGCGCACCCTGCAGCAGAGCCTCGAGATCATCCGCCGGCGCGTCGACGAGACCGGTACCCGCGAGCCCTCGATCCAGCGCCAGGGCACCGACCGCATCCTGGTGCAGGTGCCCGGCATCGGCTCGGCGCAGGAGCTCCTCGACGTGATCGGCAAGACCGCGCGGCTGTCGTTCCACCCGGTGGTCAACCGGGTCACCGACCCCAACACCAGTCCGGGCCTCGACCAGGAGGTGCTGCCGTCGATGAACGAGGACGGGGTCTCCTACGTGCTGGAGAAGCGCGCGGTGGTGACCGGCGAGCAGCTGGTGGACAGCCAGCCGTCGTTCGACCAGAACGGCCGTCCGGCCGTCACCTTCCGCTTCAACCCCGCCGGCGGCGCCGCCTTCGGGCAGTACACCGCCGAGAACATCGGCAAGCCTTTCGCCATCGTCCTCGACAACGAGGTGATCTCCGCCCCGGTGATCCAGTCGCACATCTCCGGCGGCTCGGGGATCATCACCGGCAACTTCACCCCTGAGGAATCGACGCAGCTCGCGGTGCTCCTGCGCGCCGGCGCGCTGCCCGCCGAGATCAAGGTGCTCGAGCAGCGCACCGTCGGGCCGGAGCTCGGACAGGATTCCATCGAGGCCGGCAAGACGGCGGCCGTCGTGGCGTTCCTGGCGATCGTCGCCTTCATGGTGGCGACCTACGGCATGTTCGGCGCCATCGCCTCGGTGGCGCTGCTCATGGACATGATCCTGGTCCTCGCGCTCCTGACCGCGCTCGGGGCGACGCTGACGATGCCCGGTATCGCCGGCCTCGTGCTCACCATCGGCATGGCGGTGGACGCCAACGTGCTGATCTTCGAACGCATCCGCGAGGAGCTCAAGACTGCGCGCGGGCCGGCGCGGGCGATCGAGCTCGGCTTCGAGAAGGCGTTCTCGTCGATCCTCGACGGCAACATCACCACCCTGATCGTCGCGGTCATCCTCTATGCCATCGGCTCCGGTCCGGTGCGCGGCTTCGGAGTGACGCTGGCGCTCGGCATCGTCTGCTCGGTCTTCACCGCGGTCTATCTCACGAGGTTGATGATCGCGGTCTGGCTCGAGTGGCGGCGGCCCAAGACGGTGACGGTGTAAGGAGATGGTCATGCGGCTGAAGCTCATTCCCGACGGCACCCATGTCGACTTCTTCCGCTTCGTGCGTTTCTGGGTCATCGCCTCGACCGTCGGCGTGCTGCTGTCGATCGCCCTCCTGCCGACCCGCGGACTGAACTACGGCGTGGACTTCCGCGGCGGCAGCCTCATCCTCGCCGAAATCCCCGGAGCCCCACGACATCGCCGAGTACCGGGCGCTTCTCGAGGGGCTGAACGTCGGCGACGTGGCGGTCACCGAGGCGTCCGGCGGGTCCGGCAGCGGGCAGGTGGTGCTGATGCGCCTCGGCATCTCCGGAGACGATCCCGACACCCAGGCGGCGGTGGTGGGCAGCGTGCAGGACGCCCTGACAGCGGCCTATCCCGGCATCGACTTCCTGCAGGTCGACAGCGTCGGCGCCAAGGTCTCGGGCGAACTGGTGCGCTCCGGCGTGCTGGCGGTGGCGCTGGCGCTCGGGGCGATCATGGTCTACGTCTGGCTGCGCTTCGAGTGGCAGTTCGCCGTCGGCGCGGTGGTGGCGCTCTTTCACGACTCGATGCTGACCCTCGGGGTCTTCTCGTTGCTGCAACTCGAGTTCGACCTGACGATCGTGGCGGCGCTCCTGACCATCATCGGCTACTCGATCAACGACACGGTGGTGGTCTTCGACCGGCTGCGCGAGAACCTGCGCAAGTACAAGAAGATGCCGCTGCGCGAGCTCCTCAACATGGCGCTGAACGAGACCCTGAGCCGCACGCTGATGACCTCGGGCACGACGCTGATCGCGCTCCTGGCGCTGCTCTTCCTCGGCGGGCCGGTCACCTGGGGCTTCGCCTTCGCGGTGATCTTCGGCGTGGTTGCCGGCACCTACTCGTCGATCTATGTGGCGACGGCGATCGTCATGTGGCTCGGGGTCAAGCGCGACTGGTCCAAGCCCGACGCCGGGGCCGCCGGCACCCAGTTCGGCAACATCGAGGCCTGATCGCGCCCGAAGGGGGGTCATGCGCACCACGGAAGTCAGCTTCGAGGGTCGCTTGCCGGTAGACGGCTACGGCCCCGGCGGGTTCCGGGTGGCGGGCCTCGTCCACCACGGGCCACTGGCGCTGCTGCCGGAGGGCATCGTCCCCTGGGAGGGCCTCCCCGATCTCGGACCATTCCTGGAACGGGTCGCGGAGTTCGACGTTCTGCTCCTGGGGACGGGCGCCGACATGGCGGTGCTTTCGGCCGCCCTGGCCGAGGCCCGCACGGCGCTCGAGGTGGCGGGGGCAGGGGTCGAGGTGATGGCGACGCCGTCCGCCTGCCGGACCTACAACGTGCTTCTCGCCGAGGGGCGGCGGGTAGCGGCGGCGCTGACGCCGGTCTGATATCGGCACAAGGGCGGGCGTTTCGATACGGGGCCTTTCGCCGCCGACCTCAGGGACT